>DASQJY010000038.1:0-37797 GCA_035630815.1 Thermoanaerobaculia bacterium | reverse complement strand
GTAGCAGTACGAACCGTAATAGCCGTGGAAGAAGCGTCCTTCCTGGCTACCATGGATCTCGTCGTCGGTCGTGTCCAGATCGAGAACGATCCGTTCCGGCGCCTCCTCGTACGACTGCAGAAAGGCGCTGACCAGGAATCGATCGATCGCCGCTGGGTCGTAAACGATCCGCTTGTACCGATCCTCTCCGTTCCCTTCCGGCGTCAACTCCAGCCGGTTGAGCGTGCTCTTGCCTGCCAGCGTCCGCCTCGGATCGGCCTTCTCCACGAGCGTCGCGATCAACGGATCGTGACGGAGCTGGTCATGGTCGTTCAGATCCTCATAGCCCAGCGCCAGTCCTATCACCCGTTGGCTGATCAGGCTTTTCACGGTGTGCTCGACCAACAACGGGTTCCGAAAATCACGAAAACAGGCCGCAAACTGACTCAACAACCCAGTCCGTCGCTCGACCTCTCGCAGCAGCAGCCCGCCACCATCAGAACTGAGCTGCCCGCCATCGAAACGAGCCACGATCTGCCGCCCGCCCACCCCTTGGAAACTCAGCTGTTCCCCGTTACACTCTGTCTGTCTCACGCCGCCGCCTCCGTCGCCATCAAGTTGTTGCTGACACTCAACTTAATAGCACGGGGCGGCGGCTTTTTTATCCCCTTGGTGAGAAATGCGGGCTAAGTACTTCATTCGCTAACTTCGATCACGCTGCGAGCGGAAGGTCGGGAAGCTTGACGAGGTATCGGCGCAAGTCGTCACGTGTGAACTTCCACTTGAATGGCTGTCCTAACTTCGAGAACCTGTCCTGAAATGCGAGGATCGTTCGCTCCAGATCCTGGAGCGATTTGAAGTCATTCGGCGTGAGCACTTTTCTCTGCAGGATCGAGAAGTAGATCTCGACCTGATTCAGCCAGCTGGCGTGTACCGGAGTGTGCACGAGAATCAGATTCGACCATTTCTTCCGGAGTCGTTCACAGGCCGCCTGTCCACGATGGGACGATCCGTTGTCGACGATCCAGAACACCCGAGTTGCGGACCGGTACGGTTCCTGTTCCATGACGTGGTCTACGAGCTTGCCGAACGGAATGATGCCGGTGGTGTCGTCGCATCGCCCGAATACGTTCGCTCGATGGACGTCGTACGCGGCCAGATACGCCAGCGCGCCCTTGCGCTCGTATTCGTGCTCGAACCGACCCGGCCGATCGGCGCCAGGTGGCGTGCTTGGATGTTTGCGCCGGCGCGCTTGAATGCTCGTCTTCTCGTCGGCCGAAATGACGAAGTCCTTTTCACCGAGTGGCTTACCGTCCCAAAGGCGATGGTAGAGATCCAGCACGAGCGATCCTTTGCCCATGAAGTCAGGATCTCGTGGAAAGATCCACGGCCGGTGGGTCCATGGGCGGAGCCCGTCGTCGTGGAGCCACTCCCACAACGTGGTCGCGCTGATCGCCTCGACCACGCCCCTCTCGATCACAACTCGGCGGATCTCTTCGATGCTGAAACGCGAGAACGGCAACTCCAACTGCGCCGGCAGTTCGCAAGCAACGGCCTTGACCGATGCGATCTCGCTAGGGGGAAAAACGCGCCGGTCGGCCCGGCCGCGGTCGCTCTTCGAGCGCATTCAAGCGCTCCTCGAAGAACCTCTTCCGAACACGGCTCACAAACGACCGAGTGCAATCAAGTCGGGCCGCGATCGTCGTGCTCTCCATCCCCTCGCCGGCATAAAGAACGATTCGAGCGCGAATGACCTGTCGATACGGGGCATTCGACGACCGCGCACGTTCCGTAAGCGCCGACCGTTCATCCTCGCTGAGCTCAATCCGATATGGCGTTGTCCACCTCACACCCGCCCTCCCGCGCTTGGTCTTCGCCAAGATTACTCCTGTGCGCGAATTTAGCGAATAGAGTACTAAGTCAACCTCTCGCGGAGGGCTACATGAGTAGCCCTTCTCCCCTGTGAAGGGGAGAAGGTGCCCGAAGGGCGGATGAGGGGTCGTGCCACAGGCGAGAGTGTTCACAATCGCCCATGCGCCGCTTCCTTGCCCTGCTCCTTCCGGTCGCGCTGCTCGTTCCTCACTCCCTCGCCGCGCCCAAACGCGAGAAGCCGAAGCCGGGGACGGACGAATTTGTGATCGAATCGACCGTCGTCGCGGTGTTGAACGTCATCTCCGGGCCCGCCGGCCGGCGCGATCTGAGGACGAAGGCGATCGCAAGAGTCGTTTTTCGCATGTCCGCTCCTAGTAGATGAACCGCAGCTGCACCTGGAACATCCGAGGCGGATCGACGTTCGCGAATGCCGGCAGGGCGTGGGTGCCGCTGAGGGGCGCCAGCTGCCCGAACGTCTGATTCGGCGTGCCGGTGTCGCCGTAGACGGTCTGTCCGCGGCCCAGATAGTTGCCGTGATTGAGGAGGTTGAAGCCTTCGACGCGCAGCAGCACTTCGCCGAACTGGCTGCGCAGCAGGCGTCCTTCGACGAACGCCGCGACCTCGGACGTCGGCGTGCCGCGGAAGGCAGACTTGCGCATCACCTCCCCGTCGATCACCGGACGGTCGTTGTTCGCGCCGTCGCCGTTGTTGTCGATGCCGGTGGTGGCGTTGAACGGGCGCGCCGACGCGTACTGCGCGACGGTGCCGACGGTGAGGTTGAACGGCAGCCGGCAGGTGAGGGTCAGCACGGCGCGGTGGCGCTGGTCGACCACACTCGGGCCGCGCTCCTCTTCGCCGAGCCGGGTGCGGTTGGGGTCGTTCGGCGCGATGCCGTTGCCGTCCGGCTCGATGGTGTTGGTGGCCTTCGACAGCGTGTAGCTGAGCGAGGCGTAGAGGCGGGAGTTGCCGCGGTACGTCACCTGCGTCTGCAGGCCGTCGTACTCCGCCTCGCCCAGGTTGGTCAACACGTTGACCTGGCGCACGCCGCCGGCGACGGGAAGGATGGGACGGGTGGCGTTCGCCGCTGCCGCGCTGCGCATCTGTCCGGGCGCGGTGCGGTCGAACGGCGCCGGCGCGTTGAGGTCGACCGTGCGATCGAGGCCGGTCCAGAGCTGATGCACGTAATCCATTCCGACGAACAGTCCGCGCGTCAGCTCGCGCTCCGCGCCGATGGAGTAGACCTGGCTGCGCGGGTTCACGAATTCGTCCGGATAGTCCGGCAGCAGGTCGAAGTTCAGGCCGTACTGCGCGAACTGCTCGCGGTAGAAGTCGCGCATCCCGGCGCGGATGGTGATGTCGCGCGGCGGCACCGGAAGCGTGCGCGGATCGAGCGCCACAGGCACGCAGGTGAGGCAGGTGGGGAAGCCGAGCTGTCCGGGGACGGCGGTGTAGCTGGCAATGCCATCCAGACCGTTGATCAGATAGCCGGCCACGGCGTTGCTGCGGATCTGCGTGTAGTACATCCCGTAGCCGCCGCGGATCGCCAGACGGGAGTCGCCGCCCGGATGCCAGCCAAACCCGACGCGCGGCGCCAGGTTGTTCGTGGCGTCGGTGAGCGTCTGGCGGTCGTAACGGAGGCCGAGGTCGACGGTGAGGTCGTTCCCCAGGTGGAGGCTGTCCTGCACGAACGCCGTGTAGAGCCACTGCTTCAGCTCGTAGTTGTCGATGCCGAAGTTGATCGGCTGCGAGTAGCTCTGCACGTCCGCCAGGGTCAGCTCCTCGAACGGCGCCGTGGTGGTGTTCTTGAACGCGAACGTGCCGAGCGTCAGCGCGCCCGGCTCGTTGCCCGTGCCGCCGGATACGTGGCGGACGACGCCTCCGCCGGCGCGCAGGTAGTGGCGGCCGCGCGACCAGGAGAGCGTGTCGGAGAACTGCAGCTGGCGTCCGTAGAGATCGGACTGGCGCGACTGCCCGATCGTGAACGGCGCCGACCCGGAGCGCGTGTAGATCGTCGACGGCGTCTGCGCTTCCCACTTCGTCACCGGATCGCCGTTCAGGAAGGCGAGGCGTGCTTCATTGAAGAGGTTCGCGGTGACGACCGCGGTGTGATTCAGCTGCGCCGTCCGCGACTGCCGCGAGTAACGGCGGGCCACGCTCGGCCCGTTGGTGCCGCCGACCGCGTCCTGCGGGTTGTCGTCGTAGAAGCGATCGAAGTTCACCCGCAGCATCAGCGACTGCGACGGCGTGAGCTGGTGATCGAGCCGGCCGTTGAACAGCGTCTGCCGGTAGTGCCCTACCACTTCGGGATTGCCGCCCGCCGGGACGAGGGTGGACGAGAGGAACGTGGTCCGGTCCTGCGCGGTGTAGTCGGCGGCGGCGAAGAAGAACGTCCGGTCGCGCACGAGCGGACCGCCGAGGGAAAGGGAGTACTGGCTCAGTTCATCCGGGATGTCGACCGGGTTGATCGCGTCGAGGGTGGCGGGGGTGACACAGCTGTCGACGTCCGGAGGACAGAACCCGCTGGTCGAGAACGTGCGGGCCTGCGAGCCGCCGAGGCGCTGCAGGACCACCGCTTCACCGTGCATGGAGTTCGTGCCCGACTTCGTGACGATGTTCACGGCCGGGCCGGCCGTCCAGCCGAACTCGGAGGAGAAGGCGTTCGAGAGCACCGTCATCTCCTCGATCGCGCCGAGGGGGAGGGTGGCGATCATGGTCTGCCGGCCCCACGCCTCGTCGTTGTTCGCGCCGTCGAGCGTGAAGGTGGTGGTGCGGCGCGAGCCGGCGCCGGTGATGAAATACGTCGCGTTCACGAACAGGTCGCCGGTCCCTTTCCCCTGGCGGAACGCGGAGTTGAACAGCGGCACCGACGTGATCTTGCGGCCGAGGATCGGCAGCTCGTCGATCAGGTCGCTGTCGAAGCGCTGCCCGATCTGCGCATCGGCACGGACGCCCTCCGTCGTGCCGTACACCGTCACGCCGGCCTGCTCGGCGCCGACGACGAGGTTCACTTTCAACGTTGCGGTCTCGCCGCCGCGCAGCTCGATGCCTTTACGTTCCTCGCGGCCGAAGCCTTCCTTCGAGACGTTCACGATGTAGGTGCCGGTCAGAGGGAGCGCCGGGATCGCGACGCTGCCGTCGCGATCCGACACGGCGGTTCGGACGGCGCCGGTAGCGCTGTTGACGACGGAGACGGAGGCACCCGGCACGACCGCGCCGGTGGGATCGGTCACGATGACGAGCATCGTGGCGGTGTTGGGGGATTGCGCGCCGAGCGGCAGCGCGGCGCAGACGAACAGCAGGGACAAAAGCCAGAGCAGACGCACCCAGTGCGTCGCCGAGACGGACTTCTCCATCAGTTCTCTCCTTGTACGACGAAGTGCGGAGGAGGAGGCGGACCGCGGAGAGGCGTGCTAGATGTTCAGCCGGCGGCAGATGAGGAGCACTTCGATGGCGGCGGCCGGCAGCGACTCGGGCCGGCGCGCGAGCCGGTTGGCCGCCGGGACGCGCGTGCTTTGCGCGAGAGGGGAGGGGCGGGGCTCGTCCTCGTTCTCGACGGCCCGCGGCTCTTCGCATCGGAGCGCCGGCTGCCAGGAGGCTGCCGCGGGCGCCGGCACCGGCGCCATTTCCTCCGTGACTCCGGAGCCGTCGCGCTCCCCTTCCGTCCACGCGATCACGGCGGGATCGCCTTCCCGCGCGGCTTCGCCCCCCTCGAGGTCGTTGAGTTTCGGCGGCTCGGCCGCGGCATTCGGATCGCGGACGATCGAGAATGTGGTTTCGCTGTCGAATTCGGTCTCGTGCTCTTCGTCGCCTGCGCGGATGAGAATCCGCGCGTTCGCCGTCTCGAAGTTCGGGACGGTGAAGGTGAAGCTCCGCCGTTCGATGTCGAGGTGCGGCGTGACCCGGAAGCCGTAATACCGCCCGCCGTCGACCGAGAGGAACGCCTCCCACTCCTCGGCAACGGCAGGGAGCCCTTCCGCCGACCATCGCAGCTCTGCGAGCGACCCCCCGCGCAACGTCTCCCCGTTCGCCGGAGAAACGAGCCGCAGCTCCCCCGCCCGCGCCAGCGCCGCGGAAGCGATGAGCACGGCCGTAAAGAAAATCCGGGCGAGGCGGAACATGGCGCAGGGGCGATGATACAGCCGCGCCAAGCAGGCACTCTCATTCGGCCCACGAGAGAACTACCGGGAGGACGTCACGCTACGAGTGCTCCGCGTCATCGACCTCGTCCGCCTGAAGATCCGCGCCGGAAGCGACCGCGAGGGGTTGCCTGACGCCACGTCAATGTCAGACAGGGTAGGGAATCCGACCTGCCGGTCTCTCCTGTAGGAGAGGAGATTCGGATGGCGACGTCCAAGAAGGCCGCAAGCAAATCGAGCAAGAGCTCCACGGCGAAGAAGACTCCCGCAAAGAAAGCTCCCGCAAAGAAAGCGACCTCGAAGAAAGTGGCCACGAAGAAAGCGGCCACGAAGCCGGCGAAGAAGACGTCAGGCAAAACGAAGCCTGCGAGCGGCACGGGATCGACGCTCACCGCGAAGACCGCCGCCGCGGTCGAGCCGCCGATCAATCGCGATCCCATGCAGCTGCTCCCGGCGTTTCGCGGGAAACTGGAGGCCGTGCTCGCGAAGCTGGCCAGCGAGGGAACGCCGTTCAAATTCAACGAAGGCTTTCGGACGGCCGATCGCCAGCAGTGGCTCTATGGCTCGGGACGGCCGACGGTGAAGCCGTACGGCCGGAGTGGGACCATCGTCACCCAGAGGGATGGTGTGACGAAGCTGTCGAACCATCAGGGCAACGGGCAACCAGGTACGGGGCAGGCGGCCGACTGTTACCCGGCGCACCCGGACGGAAGGATCATCTGGCCGCCGCCACCGGCGTCCGACCCCCGCTGGAAGCGGTACGCCGACCTCGCCCGCGAAAATGGCCTCGACGCCGGCTACTACTGGAAGACGTTCAAAGATCTCCCCCACATCGAGCTGCCTGCGTAAGCCACGGAAGAGAGACCGACGAGAGGCCTCCGGTCGGTCTCTCTTCCATGCCGCGGACGGCGTCAGCCGTGGATCGCCTTCTCCACCAGCGCCTTCTGCTGCTCCTCGTGCCTGTGATGCGACCCGGTCGCCGGGGCCGCGGCCAGGGGCCGGCCGACGTACGACAGCTTCTGCGCGTCGCCCAGCAGCGCCTCGAGGCGTTCGTGGACGAACGGCCAGGCGCCCATGTTGCGCGGCTCTTCCTGCGCCCAGACGATCTCCGTCGCGTTCGGGTAGCCCTTCAGCGCGTCGACCAGCATCTGCTGCGGGAAGGGATAGAACTGCTCGAGGCGGATGACGGCCACGTTCGCGTTGGCCTTGTCGCGCGCCTGGCGGAGGTCGTAATAGACCTTGCCGGAGGCGATGATCACCCGCTTCACTTCCGGGCTGGTCATGACGTCGAGCAGCACCGGCTCGAAGCGGCCGGTCAGCACATCGTCGATGGTCGACACCGCCATCGGATGACGCAGCAGCGACTTCGGATTCATCACCACCAGCGGCTTGCGCGGGTTGTTCTTCATCTGGCGGCGCAGCGCGTGGAAGTATTGCGCCGGCGTCGTGGGAGCGATGACCTGCATATTTCCTTCAGCGCATAAAGTGAGGAACCGCTCCAGGCGCGCGGAGGAGTGCTCCGGACCCTGCCCCTCGTAGCCGTGGGGGAGGGAGAGCACGATGCCGCTGTGCTGTCCCCACTTCTCTTCCGCGCTGGAGATGAACTGGTCGACGATCACCTGGCCGACGTTGAAGAAGTCGCCGAACTGCGCTTCCCAGACCACCAGCGCGCCCGGGTCGGCGACCGAGTAGCCGTAGTCGAAGCCCATCACGCCGTACTCGCTGAGCAGCGAGTCGTAGACCGCGAAATCGACTTCCGCTTCCGGCTCGTTCGTCTCCTGCGACAACGCGTTGTCCACCACCACCGGATCCGCCACCGGCGACTTCTTGTCGTTCGCCAGCGCGTTCAGCGGCACGTAGCGTTCGCCGGTGATCGAGTCGTACAGGATGGCGTGGCGATGGGAGAACGTACCGCGGCCGACGTCCTGTCCGGACAGCCGCACGCGGAAGCCCTCGATGATCAGCGACCCGAACGCCAGCTGCTCGCCCACCGCCCAGTCCATCGCGTCGCTCCCGGCCATGGCCGACTTCCGCTTCGCCAGCACCGGCTTCAGCTTGGGGTGCGGCGTGAAGCCTTCCGGCGTGGTGGTCATCGCTTCCGCCACCTTCGCCAGCACGTCATTTGTGATCGACGTGTCGGGCGACGGCTCGTTCTGGTAGCCCGTCACCTCTTCGTCCGTGTAGAGCGGGTCGCGGGTGGAGTGCGGCTCTTCCTGGTCGCGCGTGCGGTCGAACGCCTCCTGCAGCTTGCCCTGGTAGTGGTTCAGCCACTCCTCCGCTTCCTGCGGGTCGATGTCGCCCTTGCGCAGCAGCTGCTCCGTATAGATCTTGCGGACGGAACGGTGCTCCTTGATGGTCTTGTACATCTTCGGCTGCGTGAGCGACGGCTCGTCGCCCTCGTTGTGGCCGTGGCGGCGGTAGCAGATCAGGTCGATCACGACGTCTTTCTGGAACTGCTGGCGGAAGTCGTACGCGAGCTTCATGGCCCGGATGCACGCTTCCGGATCGTCGCCGTTGACGTGGAAGATCGGCGCCTGCACCGTCTTCGCGACGTCCGTGGCGTACGTCGACGACCGCGCCGCCTCGGGGTCGGTCGTGAAGCCGATCTGGTTGTTGATGACCACGTGCACCGTGCCGCCGGTCTTGTACCCCTTGAGCTGCGAGAGGTTCAGCGTCTCGGCCACGACTCCCTGGCCGGCGAACGCGGCGTCGCCGTGCAGCAGTACCGGGATGACCAAGGCGCGGTTCTTGTCGCCGATCAGCTTCTGCTTGGCGCGCACCATCCCTTCGACGATCGGGTCGACCGCCTCGAGGTGCGACGGGTTCGACGCGAGCGAGAGCTTCATCGTCTCGCTGTTCGGCGATTCGTGAGTCCCCTCGGCGCCGAGGTGGTACTTGACGTCGCCCGAGCCCTCGCGGGTGCCCGGGTCGAGGTCCCCCTCGAACTCGCGGAAGATCTGCTCGTATGACTTGCCGAGCGTGTTCGCGAGCACGTTCAGGCGGCCGCGGTGGGCCATGCCGATCACCCCTTCGACCACGCCGTCCGAGGCGGCCTGGGTGAAGAGGAAATCGAGCATCGGGATCAGCGACTCCGCCCCTTCGAGCGAGAAGCGCTTGTGGCCGACGTACTTCGTGTGCAGGAAGCGCTCGAACGCCTCCGCGTCATTCAGCTTCTGGAGGATGCGCCGCTTGACGGTGCCGTCGAGCTGCTGCTTGTTGCGCGACGGCTCCATCCGGTCCTGCAGCCAGCGCTTCTGCACCGTCTCCTGGATGTGCATGTACTCCGGGCCGATGTGGCCGCAGTACGTCTCGCGCAGCGTGTCCAGGATGTCGCGCAGCTTCGCTTCCTGCCGGCCGCACAGGCCGCCGCAGACGAAGTCGCGGTCGTTGTCCCAGATCGTGAAGCCGTAGAACTGCGGGTCGAGCTCCGGGTGATGCGCGACCTTGTACTCGAGCGGATCGAGGTCGGCCAGCAGGTGGCCGCGCACGCGGTAGGCGTTGATCAGCTGCAGCGCCGCCGCCTCGCGCGCCACCATCTCGTCGGTCGTGCCGCCGGTGAGGGACAGGCGATGGCGGTCCTTCGACCAGCGCGCCGGCTCGTAGGGGATGCGCAGGTCGCGGTAGATGTCGTCGTAGAAGCGCTCCGCGCCGATCAGCAGCTCGTGTACGCGGGCCAGGAAGGCGCCCGATTCGGCCCCCTGGATGATGCGATGGTCGTACGTCGACGTCATCGTCATCACCTTGGAGATGCCGAGGTCGGCGAGGACGGACGGATCGGAGGCGGAGTACTCGGCCGAGTAGTCGATCGCGCCGGTGGCGATGATCGTCCCCTGCGTCTGCATCAGGCGCGGCACCGAGGCGATCGTGCCGAGGGTGCCGGGGTTGGTCAGCGAGATGGTGGTGCCTTCGAAGTCGGAGATCTCGAGCTGGTTGTTGCGCGCCTTCCGGACCGTGTCGTTGTAGCCCTTGAGGAACTGCGCGAAATCCATCGCGTTGGCGCGCTTGATGTTCGGGACGAGCAGCGAGCGCGTGCCGTCCTTCTTCTCAATGTCGATCGCCAGGCCGATGTTCACGTCCTGCCGGTCGATGCGGGTCGGCGTGCCGTCCTGCACGGTGAACGAGGAGTTCATCCGCGGGAAGTCCTTGATCGCCTTCACCAGCGCCCACGCGATGATGTGCGTGTACGACGCCTTCGACTGCCCGATCAGCGTCAGGTGGTTGTTGATGACGCGGCGGTTCTCCTCGAGCACCTTCACCGGGATGTTGCGGATGGAGGTCGCGGTGGGGACGGTGAGCGACGTCTCCATGTTCGCGACGATCTTCGACGCCGCGCCCCGCAGCGCGACCGGCGTGCCGGAGGTGGGGGGAGGGACAGGCGTCGGACGCGGTGCCGCCGGAGCGGGCGCCGGCGCCGGTCGTGGAGCAGCGGGTGCAGGTGCAGCCGCGACGCTCGAGCCGCCGACGGCAGCCACGCGCTGTTCGACTTCCTCCTGTTCGTCTTCCTCGTCGATCTGAGGGACGTAGTCCTCGAAGAACTCGCGCCAGCTCGCGCTCACCGACGTCGGGTCGGAGAGGAACTTTTCGTGGAGCTCTTCGATGAAAGCGATGTTGGCCCCGTAGGCCTGTTTGACCGTAGACATGTCGAGATTCCTAACAAATAGAAGTGCGAAATCGTTTCGCACCGGGCGGAGGGCGAGTCTATCGCACGGAGGTGTCTTCGGCGACCGTGTGCGACAGCGACGTCAGCCCGAGCCAGCCGATGCCGGCCGCGAACCCGCCCAGGACGTCGGACGGGAAATGCACGCCGAAGTAGACGCGCGAGAAGCCGACGCTGATCACGATCATTCCGGCCAGCGTGTGGGCGAATGCCTGCACCGGCAGCGAGTGGCGTTCCACGAGGTGATGCGCCACGATGGGGTAGGTCGCGGCGGAGAGGAGCGAATGGCCGGAGGGGAAGCTGTGCGACTTCGGCAGCTTGATCCGGCGGGCCATCTCGATCGGACGCTGCCGCCGGAAGATGTTCTTGAGGATGGTGTTGATGGCCATCGCTCCGCCGGTCGAGATCGCGACCGTCCAGGCGTCGTGCTTCCGTCCCCGCCGCAGCATCATGATCGCGGTGAAGCCGGCCGCGGCGGCGATCCCGGCGTGCGAGCCGAGCTGCGTGGCCGCGTGCAGGGTGCGATGGATGGCCGGGTGGTCGATCTGGTGGACGGCCTGCATGATCGCGTCGTCGTAGCGGTCGGCGTGCCCTTCCACCACGTGGTCCGCCTGTTTCTTGAAAAACCAGAGCGCGAGCCCGGCGATCACGACCCCTCCGCTCCGCCCGATGGCGAGCGGCAGGAAGTTCTGGCGGCGTTTGCCCTTGCGAAGCGGCTGTCGTTCCTTCTTGGTCTTCTCTTTCACGGCGGCGCAGTCTATCGTTTTACGGGCGCTCCAGCGGGCGTCCCATCGACACGAATTGTTGTGCCGGATTCGCGCCAGCCGCCTTCCGGTAAAACTCCAGCGCATCGGTCCACGGAATGACCGCCCGCGCGTACCCGAGCCGCCGCAGGTCCTGTAGGGACGCCAGCAGCAGCCGTCCCCCCACGCCCCTGCCGCGCATCCCCGGATCCACACCTGTCGGCCCGAACCACCCCAGCCCCCGGTTGTTGACGTCATGCACCGCGAACCCGACGATCTCCCCACCCTCCTCGGCGATGAACGCCGGAGGCACGTCCCGTTCGAACGCCTTCGCCGCCTCGAACCGCCAGATCCGCCCGAAGGCCCGTTCGACGAACGCGAGCACGCGGCCGGCCTCGTCGTGCGAAGGGCGACGGAACTGCGCCTTATGGTTCCTGTCATCCTGAGCCGCCGGAGCCGCGTCTTTTTGCGGCGGAGGACGGTCGAAGGACCCCCTTCCGACAGCGCGCTCCTCGTGCACCGCGTGCACCGCAGGGGGTCCTTCGTCGTCCTGCGCCGCAAGAAGACGCGGCTCCGGCGACTCAGGATGACAGACGTGGTCGCCCCCCAGCTCCACATCCAGATTCCACGTCACGGCCTTCTCCGCGAACCCCCGCGCCCGAAAGAACGCCCGCGCGCCTTCATCGTTCAGCGCCACTCCCGGCGTGAAGTAGTTCCCCGGCTCCGCCGCGATCACGGAGATCCCCTCCTCGAGCAGCCGCGTCCCCAGCCCCTGCCGCCGCGCATCCCGCTCCACCACCAGCACCCGCAGCCACCTGCCGCAACGCACGGCGGCCGCACGAATGCGGCCGCTTTCTTCTACGAGAGTGGTCACGGGAGCCCCAGCGATGCCGTCGCCGAAGCATTTCTCTTCGGCGACGGCCGCCAGGTCATACGGGGCGTCGTTGGCGCGCGCGAACAGCTCGCGCAGCTGGGGGAGGTCGTCGGGAGTGGCGGTACGGATCGTCATTCCGGAGGGGCGACGTAGGTCGGGTCGCCGGAGTCGTTGCGCACGACCGACGCGTAGGCGTAGACCGTCTGGTCGACGCCGGTCACGCGCACCATCGCCGCGTTCAAGGGGCCGGACTGGAAGTAGCTGAAGATGTCGTTGAGCTGGCGATAGGAGCGCGGCGGCACCGCGATCGTGAACGCCCCCCGCGAGTTGCCGGCCGTATCGATCAGCTCGACCCACACCAGCGAGTGCACGTTGTGCGGATTCGAGACCCCGACGTTCGTACGGTTGCCGTTGACACCGGTGACTCCGGGGAGAAACACATCCGACACGAGGCGGTCGGGACGCACCGCCGGGACGCCCTGCCCGTACTCCCCCCCCTGGCCGGCGATGTTGTAGATCCGCGCGTTGGCGGTGATGCGGGCGTTGGCGTTGTCCCAGGTCACCCGCACGATGCCGGCCGCCTCTTCGAGGCCGAACCAGCCGAACAGCGCGTCGTCGACCGAGATCACCTCGTACGTCGCGATCGGCATCGTGACGGAGAGCGGCTCCCCGTTCTCGCGGTGCAGCGTGATCGTGGTCGGCACCGGGAAGCCGGGATCCGGCGAGATGTTCGTGACCGAGATCCCGGTCCGCCACACCGAGCCGTTCGCGCCGTTGCCGCGGTACGTAGCCGGGATGAAGATCTCCCCGCCGAGAGCGGAGGAGGCGAGGGTGAGAGTCAGGAGCATCGCTGCGATTCGCATGGCTGCATCCTCGATTCTAGTGCTTACGCCGCGCTTACTTCGTGCGCGTAAAGAGGCGGTCGAGCGAGAAGCGGCCCGCGCCGCCGGCCATCAGCACCAGCGAGATCGCGACGAGCACGATGTGATACTCGAACCCTTCGCCCTTCTGCTGCCCCGACCAGTTCATGAAGAAGCCGTTCTGCACGTGCGCCATCAGCGCCGCCACCGTGATCGTCGCGGCGACGCCGAAAGCGGCGATGCGGGTCGTGAAGCCGGTGATCAGCGCGACCGCCCCCGCGCTTTCCGCGGCGATGGCCAGGAAGGCGAAGAGGGCCGGGATGCCCAGCGTCCCGAAGTAGCCCAGCGTCGCATCGAAGCCGTAGCCGCCGAACCACCCCACCGTCTTCTGCAGCCCGTGCGGCAGCATGACCGCGCCGAGGACGATGCGCAGGAAGGTGAGGGAGCGGGAATCGCTCGTGGAAAGGAGGCCGGAAGCGATGCGCGAGGCGGCGCCGGAGGTGAGGTTGTCGTGGCGGTCGAGGCTGAGTGAAGTCATGTCGTTCTCCTGTTTAGTTAACACGTAAAGTATTGCCGTTTCGAAAACTACTCGTCCTGAAGCGTGGTCCGGATCTCCGAGAGGATGTCGAGCAGCGCTTCCACCTGCCCGGAGGAGAGAGTGCCGGTAGTCGTATCGTCGAGCTGGTTCATCCGCTCCTCGAGTGCATCGAGCACGCGCAGCCCGGCCGGAGTGATCTGGCAGAGCACCTGCCGCCGGTCCCCCGCCCACTGCTCGCGCTTCACGTATCCCGCCGTCTCGAGGGTGCAGATCAACCGCGTGATTCCGGGGGAGGGCTCGACCATCCGCGTCGAGATTTCCATCGTCGGCAGCGGCCCCCGCGCCCCCCGCAGGATGCGCAGCACGTTGTACTGCTGATGCGTCAGCCCCTCCGGCGCCACCAGCGCATCCGCCTTCCGCCGCAACAGGTGCGCCGTCCGCATCAACGCAATCGTCGCCTCCTGCGACCGCGACCGGAACGGGCGCGTCTGCTTGATCTCGTCGGTGATGGAGGAGCGTGCCATTGGGAGTAATGTAGGTTGGATTGCTTTACATGTCAAGTATTCGAGAGAAACATTGCTCCCCCGTCATCCGTCCACCTTCCATGAACCCGATCACGCACCTCCTCACCGGCTGGTGTCTCGCCGAGACGGCCCCCGCCCTCAATCGCCGCCACGCTTTGCTTGGCCTGGCACCGCGGCTACTCGGTCGTGGGACTGGTGTCCCGACGCGGCGACGCAGCGCCCGTGGAGATGCTGAGGATGAGGTTTGGGGCGCCGAGTGGAAGCACGCGAGCTTCGAAACCAGGCGCCGGCGGGTGAATCGGAAGCAACGGAGCTTCGATCCGATGCGTGGGACCTCCAAAACAAACTACCGGAGCTTCCGAATGGAGCGCCAGAGGGTCAAAAGCAGGCACGCGCGGTTCCAATCGATCTTCCGGCGCGAGTAAATAAAGCTCGGAAGGACCAAAACCCGGCGCCGGAGCAACGAAAGCGAGCACCCGTGGGACGAACTGAAGCGCCGGAGCTGCGAAATGAAGCTCGGGAGCATCAAAAGAAAGCTCCGGTGCTCCCGAATGAACCTCCGGCCTATCATCACCAGGCTCGCGGGGTCCGCTCAGAGGCTGTGAGGAAGTCGACGACTCAATATGGAGTGCGGTAACGCCAGTTACCGCTCTGACTGCTTCTGTTCGTGCAGCAATTCGTGGCTGGTGCAATCTCGCCTGTGGCACGAGCGAGGCTGGACTTGCTCGCGTTGCAGGACGAACAAAAACAGTAAGAGCGGTAACTCGCGTTACCGCACTCCAGATTCGAAATGACGCATATCTGCGTCATTCGAAACCACGCTGTAACCTCCTCGTAGCTCATCCGTCTCACGAAAAGACCGGAAGCGCACCGGTCGAAAACGGAGGGCTTTTCCGGACGAGCCCAATGCCCATGCAGCCGTCGAGGGTTGCACGGGTGACATGCAGGCCGCGAGGTGCGTGTGGCATCGCCGCGGAGTGCAAACAGTGGAGATCTGTGTATGCACGAAGTCGAAAATTCGGTGGTTCAGGCGGCGGCTGGCGATCCTCTTCCGGTACCGGCGAGCACGCTCACTCCTTATCAGCAGGTTGCGGCTGAGTTCAATGCCGCCATCCTGCAATTGGTCACCCGCATTCCGGGCTACTCGGATGTGTCGCTGGTGAAGAGCCGGCGCGTCGCCTCGGCGGAGTTCGTCGGGATGACCATGGACGCGGTGGATGCGAGCGGTGAGCTCCAGGGCGTGCGGCAGATGGATACGGCGGATAGCCGCGACATGCTGCAGCTCCGCGAGGCGCTCCGCCCCGTGATGAGCAATCTCCTCGCGGTCCACAAGCGGCTCGACCTGCTGCTTTCCAATCGCGAAGCGAAAGCGGGGAGGGCGGCCCTGGCGATCTACAACATCGCCTCCCGCCTCGCCCTGAACCCCAACAACACCCACATCGCCATCCATGTGGAGAAGCTGCGCAACGAGCTTCGGAAGAAGCGCGTTGCGCGGCAGACGCCGTCTGCTGCTCGTGCAGCGGCCGAGGGCAACGGCAAGGAGGTGCGCTAGGCCCTGAGGTCTGACGTCACCGGGCGCAGGATCCCGCCGCGCGCGCCGCGGGATCCTGCCTCTTCTCCAGCATCACCCCCACCCGTTCCAGCACGTCCGGGAGCTTGAATGGCTTGCTGAGGAAGCTGCTGCCGCCGGCTTCGAGGGCGGCCAGCATGTGGGAGGGGTCGGCCGAGATCACGAGGATGGCCACGCGGCTGCCGCCCTCCATCCCGCGCAGCTGGTGCATCACCTCGAAGCCGTTCATGACCGGCATCTGCAGGTCGAGCAGGATCAGGTCGTAGCGATTCTCGAGGTGCATGGGCCCGACCGTGCGCGGATCGGTCGTCGACGAGATGTCGGCGTAGCCGCCGCGCCGGAGCGTGTGCTCGAGCAGGCGGACGTTCGAGGACTGATCGTCGACGATCAGGATCCTGGCAGCGAGGAGGTCAGTTGACGGAGGCATGGCCTTGTTCGGCGAATTCGAGCGCGAGATTCAGGGTGTCCATGAATTCGCTGACCTTGATGGGCTTGGTCAGATAACGGAAGAACCCTGCGTCCACGCCGCGCTGGATATCCCGAGGCATGGCGTTGGCGCTCAGGGCCACCACCGGGATGTGCGCGGTGGCCACATCCTCGCGGAGGATTCTCATCGCCTCGATGCCGCTGATTCCGGGGAGGTTGATGTCCATGAGGATGACGTCCGGCAGGCAGGCGCGCGCCAGCTCCACCCCGCGGTTGCCGTCGATGGCGCTCAAGAGGCGCAAGTCGTTGCGGCGGCCGATCAGTCTCTCGACCAGCTTCAGGTTGGCGGGGTTGTCTTCGACGTAGAGGAGGGTACGCATTCCCTCCGGAAACATCGGAACCGCGTCCTCGGAGGGCGCCGTCTCCACCGCGGCCGGAAGCGTGAGTGACGCCGTCGACAGCAGCTCGACCCAGAACACGGTCTCGGCTCCGACGGTGCTCTCCACGCCGATCACGCCTTCCATCAGCTCCACGAGCCGCTTGCTGACTACGAGGCCGATGCCCGTGCCTTCCTCGCCGTTCGCCTCCTGCCCGAGGCGGTTGAAGGGCTGGAAGAGCTGCGCCAGCTTCTCCGGGGGGAGTCCGGCGCCTGTATCGGCAACGCTGATGCGGATGTGCCCCGTGCTCTTTGCAGTGCACTCCACGGTGACCGATCCGCCGGTCCTGTTGTATTTGACGGCGTTCGAGAGAAGGTTGATCAGGACCTGCTTGATGCGGGTGCGATCCGCCTTCACATGGAACTGATTGTCGCTGCCGGGGAAGCTCATCGTGATGCCGCGCCGCAGCGCCAGCGGCTCGATCATCGACTGGCATTCCTGCAGCACCTCGCTCAGCGACACCGGCTCCATGGAGATCGAGAGCTTGCCCGACTCGATCGTGGCCAGGTCGAGGATCTCGTTGATCAGCTCGAGCAGATACCAGCCGGCGTTCAGGATCTGGCTGATGCTTTCCGTCTGGGTCGAGGTCGGCGGAGGGGAGTCCGACTCCATCAACTGGGCGAAGCCGAGGATGGCATTGAGCGGCGAGCGGAGCTCGTGGCTCATGCTGGAGAGAAATTCGGACTTTGCCAGGTTGGCTTTTTCGGCAATGGCCTTGGCGGTCATGATCGCCTTCTCGACCTTGTTGCGCTCCGTGAGGTCGCGAGTGAGCTTGGCGAAGCCGCGGAGGTTGCCGCCCTGATCGCGGATGGCGGTGAAGACGATGTTCGCCCAGAACAGCGAGCCGTCCTTGCGCACGCGCCACCCTTCGTCGGCGAAACGTCCGCTGGCAGCGGCCGAATCGAGGTCCTGTTGCGGTTTCCCCTCCTCGACGGCGTCCGGCGGATAGAAGATCGCAAAGTGCCGCCCCACGATCTCCTCGGCCAGGTAGCCCTTGATCCGTTCCGCTCCGGCGTTCCAACTGACGACGCGCCCTTCCGGATCGAGCATGACGATGGCGTAATCGGTAACGCTTTCCACCATCAGGCGGAAGCTTTCCTCGGTCCAGCGCAGCTTCTCTTCCACGTGCTTGCGCGCGCTGTTGTCGGTGCCGATGAGCAGATAGCCGATGATCGCCGACTGGGCGTCGCGCAGTGCGGTGACCGACACGATGGCCGGGAAACGGCTCCCGTCCTTGCGGATGTAGGTCAGCTCGTAAATGTCTTCGATGCCGCGCGAGGCCTTGAAGGCGAGCGCGTCGAAGCCGGGCGTGATGCTCGTCCCGAGCTCGCGGCTCAGGACTCCGGCGCGGGCGATGACTTCCTGCGGATCGGAGATGTCGGCGGGGGTGATCTTGTTCAGCACGTCCGCGGCCGAATAGCCCAGCATCCGTTCGGCGCCGACGTTGAAGACCTGGATGACGCCCTTGGCGTCCGTGGCGATGCTGGAGAAGTTCGCGCTGTTGAAGATCGCGTCCTGCAGCGCTCCCGCTTCGGCGAGCGCCTCTTCGGCCTGCTTGCGGGCCGTATTGTCGGTCCCGATCAGCAGATAGCCGATGATGCCCGCCTGGTCGTCGCGCAGCGCGGTGACCGACACGATGGCCGGGAAGCGGCTGCCGTCCTTGCGGATGTAGGTCAGCTCGTAGATGTCTTCGATCCCGCGTGAGGCCTTGAACGCGAGGGCCTCGAAGCCGGGTGTGATGGTCGTTCCGAGCTCGCGGCTCAATGCTTCGGCGCGTGCGATGACTTCGTGCGAATCGGAAATGTCGGCCGGGGTGATCTGGTCGATCACTTCCGCGGCGGAGTAGCCGAGCATGCGCTCGGCGCCGACGTTGAAGAGCTGAATGACGCCTTTTTCATCGGTGGCGATGCTGGAGAAGTTGGCGCTGTTGAGGATCGCGTTCTGGAGCGCGCCGGTCTTGAGCAGCGCGTTCTTCCGCGCCACTTCGATGCCGGCGCTGACTTTCTGGGCGACAGTCGGCGCCTGCCTGACGCGTCTCTTCGGTGGGGCACGAAAGCCGCCTGTTGCACTCATCGCATTTCTCTCTTTCCTGGTGCGGAAGAGCCGTTCGCGCGGTGGCCGGGTGCCACGACGATCGAGACGCTCTCCTGTGGGGGGAACTCTACCTTTAAGCAATCAGCGCGCCGTAGGCAACCCCGCACTTCGATGACCGCTCGGAGAAACGCACAGAAAAAAACGAAGATCAGTGCTCGTACTGAGGACAACGCCGCGCGCTATGCCGTTAATTCTTGGCAGTGAAGCCGCAAGGCCTCCAGTCACGCATCGTCCCCACAACCAGACAATTCACGGTGTGGTCAACGCTCCTCCCATCGCCAGCCAAGGAGAACACATGAAGACCGCCCGCACCGCGCTTGCTGCAGTCCCAACCAAAGCACCGACCGGCATCCCCGGCCTCGACGAGCTCACCGGCGGTGGTCTACCACGCGGCCGGACCACCCTGCTGGTAGGCGGCTCGGGCTCCGGCAAGACCATCCTCGCGCTGGAGTTCCTGGTGCATGGCGCGCAGCAGCACGGCGAGCCGGGCATCTTCGTCGCCTTCGAGGAGACGCCGGAGCGCATCATCGCCAATGCCGAGACGTTCGGCTGGGACCTGGCGGAGCTGCAGCGGAACAAGCTGTTTTTCCTCGATGCGCAGCCCGATCCCGACCTCGTGCAGTCCGGCGGCTTCGATCTCAGCGGGATGCTGGCGGCACTCGAGGCCAAAGTCACGGAGCTGAAGGCGGGCCGCATCGTCTTCGATGCCGTCGACATCATCCTCGCGCTGCTGCCCGATGCCGCGGCGCAGCGGCGGGAGATCTACCGCCTGCACGCATGGCTGCTCGCGCACGAGCTGACCGGCATCATTACCTTGAAGGCGGACACGCGCGAGAACGGACCGTTCGGCTTCATGCAGTTCATGGTGGACTGCGCCGTGATCCTCAACCACAGCGTGGTCCTCGGCGTGTCGCAGCGCAACCTGCGCGTGCAGAAGTACCGCGGCTCCAGCTTCGACGAAAACGAATCCCCCTTTCTCATCGGCAAAGGAGGGTTCGAGGTCGCGGTGACCCGCACCCTCGGCCGCGGGAACGCCGAGGTGACGAACGAGCGCGTTTCGAGCGGCGTGCAACGCATCGACACGATGCTGGGCGGCGGCTACTACCGCGGTGCCAGCGTCCTGATCACGGGCTTCCCCGGCACCGCCAAGACCACCTTGAGCGGCGCGTTCGCGGAAGCGGCCTGCCAGCGCGGCGAGCGCACGATGTTCGTCAGCTTCGACTCCGACTCCAATGAAGTGATCCGCAACCTCGGCTCCGTCGGCATCCAGCTCGAGCGCTTCGTCGAAGACGGTTCCTTGAGCATGATCTCGGCCCGCACGATCACCGGCAGCGCCGAGACATACCTCGTGCGCATCAAGACCCTGGCCAAAGAGCATCGGGCGCGCTGCCTGGTCGTCGACCCGATCTCGACCTTGTCGAAGTCGGGCAACGAGCTGACGGCGCACAGCGTGGCGGAGCGGTTGATCGACTGGTCGAAAGCCGAAGGCATCACGCTCGTCTGTACGAGCCTGCTCGACGAGATGGCCAGCCAGTCGGAAGCCGGCTCGCCCCTGCAGATCTCGACGCTCGCCGACACCTGGATCCACCTCAACTACCTCGTGCAGGCAGGGGAGCGGAATCGCGGCATGTCCATCATCAAGTCGCGCGGCACCGCGCACTCCAACCAGGTGCGCGAGCTGATCCTCAGCGATGCCGGGATCACCGTCACCGACACCTACGCCGCCGGCGGCGAAGTGCTGATGGGAACGATGCGCTGGGAGAAGGAAAGCGCCGAGCGCCACGCCAGCGAGCTCGCCGCGGTCGCCGCGACGCTCAACTCGGTCAGGCTCGACGCCGAAGAGGCGGAGCTCGAGGCACGAGTCAGGTCGCTGCAGGTCGAGCTGGCGGCCAAGCAGACCGAGAAAGCGGTCCTGGCCCGCAGCGCCGAGCTTCACGAGCGGGAGTTGTTGCTCGGCCGCAGCAGGATGCGCGAGTTGCGCGGCACCGACGAGGTGCGCGAGGACACGAGCGTGACGCGATGACTCCCGAGATGTTCACGTTCCGGCTGTACATCTCGGGGAACCTGCCGAACTCCCTGCAGGCAATCGCCAACCTCACCGCGATCTGCGAGACGCACCTGGCCGGCCAGCACGAGATCGAGATCGTGGACGTCTTCCTCGACCCGAAGCGCGCCCTCGCCGAGTCCATCTTCATGACCCCGACCCTGGTGAGCCTTTCCCCCTTCCCCGGGCGCAAGATCGTCGGAAACCTCAGCCAGACCGAGCCCATCCTGCAGATCCTCGGACTCGGCTCCGCCGGCCGCCGAGACTTCCCGGGGCTGAAGGATCGGCACGCGGGGCAGCAGTTGCGACAGCCGGTTTAGCTGCACCGCCGGCGATCGCCGGCGGTGCAGTGGCGAGGACGTCGCCATCTCCAGACGCAAACGAATTCAGAGCAGCGTCAGGAATTCTTCCGGTCGTACGCGGATATCTTCAAGGATCTTGCGCAGCAGGTTCGGCGATATGTCGCGACCTCGATGATCCGGAACGGTCGTGACTCGCCCGTCGGAATGGCGGAACTGCTTGTGCGACCCACGCTGCCGAATCTCGACGAATCCGAGCTGTTCGATCGCAGCGATCACCTGGCGTGGCTTCAGGACGGGAAGCTTGACCACATCAACTCACCTGGACGAGTTGCGTGCCGACAAACTCCGCCTCGACCGTCGGTTCGCCGTCTTCGAGAAGCATCTCGATGACCTCTCGCAGATTCGCGCTGAGCTCATCGAGGGTTTCGCCTTGCGTATGAGCGCCGGGGAATCCCGGTACGAACCCGACGAACAAGCCCGTCTCCGCATCGCGTTCGATGACGGCTGTGAAGGTCTTTCTCATAGGAGAGAGCGTAGCACGGGGATCGACGGCACCGCCGCCGGGGCTCCTCGCCGTCACTTCGCCCGTGTCATCTCGAACGTCTCCTCCCGCACCACGTCCTTCGAGCGCAGCGCGAGGAAGATCGTCAGCCGGTCGTCGCTGTCGCGGCGGAAGGTGAGTCCTTCGAACTGCACGAGGTTCCCCGCGGTCCGGACGTAGCGGAACTCGACGAACT
Source organism: Thermoanaerobaculia bacterium (assembly GCA_035630815.1). Lineage (GTDB taxonomy): Bacteria > Acidobacteriota > Thermoanaerobaculia > Gp7-AA8 > Gp7-AA8 > QHVT01. The sequence continues at coordinate 16,004 of DASQJY010000038.1, read as the reverse complement.
TGTCGCGCTCCTCCCACGCCGTCATGTCCGGGTTGAAGTGCTTGAGCCGCAGGACCAGGCCGCGGTCGGTCACGCTGAGCATCATGAACTCGTAGAACACCGGCTTCCCCTCGCGGATGAGCCGGAACGTCCCGATCATGACCCCCGCGTCCGGCGGAGACCAGGTCTCCTCCGTTTGTCCACCGAGCCCCGGCCCGGTCCAGCGTCCCGCCACCCACGCCATCGCCTCGACGGTCGCCGCCTCCGGCGCCTCCCCCTCGGCCAGCTTCACGGTGTGTTCGGTCTTCTTCTCGACCGCATGCGCGGCCACGGTGAACGAGAGCAGCAGGACGAGTGCGATGTTCTTCATATTCAGTAGACGAACGGGGAGGGGCAGAATCGACACGATACGCACTTTGGAGCCCGGGAGTATTCTGAGCTCGGCATGACCGAGTCACCGGCGATGCGGGAGCACCGGCGCAGAACTTCGCCCGAGTGGCGACGGGCGATGTTCACCGCCGTGGTCGTAGCGCGGACCACGGGAGAGGCGGATCCACAACGCGCTGCACGCAAGATAGGCTGGAGATAGCTGATGACCGTTCGAACGCTCGGGATCCTGTTGCTGAAGTTATGGGGCCTCATCTCGTTATTGGGCGGGTTGATCAGTCTCGCGAGCTTTGCGCTCCTGCTGGCGGTGGCACCCGATACGGGTGATCCCGGGATGAACCGGTATATGCACATGACCACTGCGCTCGGCGCCGTGGTGGTCGTGGCTTTCGGCACGATCCTGCTGCTCGGCGCGCGCCGGATCGTGAGCATCATTTATCCGGGTACGGATGCAGACGCGGCGGCGGTTCCCGAGCGCTACACGCCGGCCGAGCTCCAGAGCGTCGCCTTCGGCGCGGTCGGTGCGTATCTCGCGATCAGCGCACTGCGCGACATCGCCGAGCTGGTGTACACGATTGCGCGGCAGCCCGACTGGGACACCACGGGCCAGCTCACGTACATGATGGAACGCCGCCAGGAGGACCTGGCGGGAGCTGCCGTGCAGTTGGTGCTCGCGGTGGTTCTACTCTTCAGCAGGTCCGCGCTGGCTTCGGCGTGGTCGCGGGCTCGACCGATGACGCGCGACGAAAGCGATACGGCTGGAGGGGTGTCTTAAACCAACATTGTTCCGATTTGTCACGCCTCCGGCGTGAAAACCCGGTTCAGGCGCACGGCGGCCTCGATTTCGCAATTGCTCCGGTCGCATGGACGGTCAGGTCATCCGCTGCGCGGCGTGCGGGCAGGCGAATCGCGTTCCGGACGTCGGGAGTGGGAAGAAAGCGGTGTGCGGCAAGTGCAAGGCGCCGCTGTCCGAGAGCGCCGGTCCGATCGCGCTGACGGACGGGACGTTCGACGAGCGCATCCGTGAGGGGAACGTGGTCGTCGACTTCTGGGCCGCCTGGTGCGGGCCGTGCCGGATCATCGGGCCGGTCATCGATGCGCTGGCGGCGGAGCGGACCGACGTCCGCTTCGGCAAGCTCAACGTGGACGACAACCCGCGCACCTCGTCGCGCTTCGGCGTGCAGGGCATCCCGCTGCTGATCTTCTTCCGCAACGGCGTGGAGGCGGGACGCGTGGTCGGCGCCGTGCCGCGCACGCAGATCGAGGCCGCGATCCAGCGGTACCTGGGCTAGCCGTGGCGCTTTATCCCCGTCCAGCCGATCGCCCCCGGAGCGAGCTCGAGCTCTTCACGAAGAAGGTGTTGATCATCGCCGCCGTGATCGGCGGCATCGCCCTGCTCTGGGCGGCGCGGGACGTCCTGCTGCTCATCGTCATCGCCGCGGCGTTAGCCGCCGGCATCGCACCGATCGTGCGGCGAGTGCGCATCTACTGGCGCCATCTCTTCCGGCGGAAGCTCTCGCGCGGCGCGGCGGTGATGATCGTCTACCTGCCGTTCCTCGTCGCGGTGCTGCTGTTCGTGCTGCTGGTCGTGCCGCGGTTCGTCGCCGACACACGCGAGCTCGGACGCGAGCTGCCGCGCCTCATCGACCAGAACATCCTCACTCCTCTGGAGCGCTTCGTCCCCGTAGGCGTGGTGCGGGAGCAGCTCGCGAACGGCATCGAGCTGCCGCGCGCGAGGATGTTCGCCTACATGCGCAACGCGGCTGCCGCGGTGGCGTCGTTCTTCGCGGTGCTGTTCATGATCGCGTACATGCTCATCGACGCGGAGCGGCTCCGGAACCTGTTCCTGCTGATCTACCCCCCCGAGGTGCGAGGGGAGCGGCGGCGGACCCTCATGCGCGTCGCGAAGCGGATGAGCTCCTGGCTCTCCGGACAGCTGCTGCTCTCCGCGATCATCGGCGTGACCACCTTCGCCGGACTGGTGGCGCTGCGCATCCCGTACGCCCTGCCGCTGGCGATCATCGCGGCGGTGGGGGAGCTGATCCCGGTGATCGGCCCGACGGTCGGCGCGGTCCCGGTGCTGGCCATCGCGCTGCTCAACTCGCGGTGGCAGTTCTGGTCGTACCTCGTCTTCGCGATCCTGCTGCAGAAGGCGGAGAACTGGTTCATCGTGCCGCGGGTGATGTCGAAGAAGGTCTCGATCTCGCCGCTGGCGGTCTTCATCGCCTTCATGATCGGCGCCTCGCTCCTCGGCGTGATGGGCGCGATCCTGGCCATCCCCATCGCCGCCATCATCCAGGTCGCCTTCGACGAGGCCTTCGTCGCGCGGCGGGAGCGGCGGCAGGATCTGGAGAGGCCGGGGACGTTGTTGAGGAAGGCGGACTAGGGGCTGGTGTCGGGTATCGGGTGTCAGGTGTCTGCGGTTTTTCGCCTGGACCATGCCGCAAGCCGGGAAACCACAGACACCTGACACCCGACATCTGACACCAGTTACGATAAGATCTCTCCTTCCCTAAATGCGCATCCCCATCGTCGACCGCGTGTTGTCGCTCGTCCGGAAGCCCGTTCCTTCCGTGCGTCCGGTACAGGCGCGTGAAGACCGGCTGCGGGAGGTCTTTGCCAAGACCCCGGTCGGCATCGCCGCCACCACGCCGGACGGGCACTGGATGTTCGTCAACGACCGGTTCCGGGCGCTGATCGGCTATACGCGCGGCGAGATGTCGCGGATCACGCTACACGGCATCACCCATCCGGACGACGCGAAGGAAGAGCTCCTGCTGATGAAGCGGCTCGTCGCGCGGGAGATCGACCGCTACCGGATCGAGAAGCGGATCATGGCCAAGGACGGCCGCTACGTGACGATGCACGTCGTCACCGCGCTGGCCGAGGATCTCGTGCTCTACGTGGTCGACGAGCCGGCGCCGTCGCTCATCGACTCCCTCGGCAGCATCGCCGTCATCCTCTCCGACGAGAAGGGGACGATCACCGGGTGGAACGCCGGCGCCCAGTCGCTCCTCGGGTACCGCCGCGCCCAGATCGTCGGGCGCAATCGCCGCCAGCTCTATCGCGACGAGGACGTCTGGGCGGGGAGAGCCACCGGCGCGCTGCTCAGCGCGGTCGTGGAGCGGGCGGAGATGAACGACTGGCGCGTACGCGCGGACGGGACGCACGTCTGGGTGCGCTGCGCGATCGCGCCGTACGAGCTGGGCGCCACGAAAGGATTCATCGAAACGATCACCGGCCTCGCGGACGTCGACACGACGCCGCTCAAGTCGCAGCTCGAGAAGCAGCGGCGCACCGAGGAATCGCTGCGGGAGGCGTTCGAGGACCTGGCCCGCAGCTCCGAAGAGACGATGAACGAGCTGCGCATCATGACCAGCGCCCTGCGCGACGAGATCGAGCGCCGCAAGGTGACCGAGGAAGAGCTGCGGAAGCTGCGCGCCGAGCTGGCAGCCGTGCCGCCGGCGATCGAGGTCGAGCTCGAAGAGGAAGAGGTGGGAGTGGTGGCGCCGCCGCCGCGCGCGTGGCAGCCGCTCGAGACCACGACCGCCGAGGCCGTGCTGCGCGAGTGCGGAGCGCAGCAGCGCACCGGCACGCTCCTCGTGTCGAACGACGGCCGCGACAAGGAGATCTTCTTCGACCAGGGGCGCCTCTTCTCCTGCGCCTCGAACGATCCGGCGAAGTTCCTCGCGGAGCGGCTGGTCGCCAGCGGCGCCATCTCCGAGGAGCAGCGGCGGCGGGCAGTGGAGATCAAGCACGCCTCGCAGCTCGCCCTCGGGCGCATCCTGCTCCTCCTCGGCGCGATCGAGGAGAGCCAGCTCGTCGACGCCATGCGCGCCAAGCTGGTCGACGAGATCGACGAGCTGCTGACCTGGACCACCGGGCAATATGTCTTCGTGGACGGCGAAGTGCCGTCGCTGCAGCTCGTCCCGCTGCGCATCGACGTCGACGCGCTGCTCGTCCCGACGGTGGTCTTCATCGCCTCGGCGAAGTCGGGCAAGGTGCACAAGCCTGCCTGCATCAGCGTCAAGCGCATCAGCGGCGCCGCGCGGGTGGAGGTAAAGAGTACAGACGGCTTCGAGCTCTGCCGTCAGTGCTTCCGGTAAACTGCACGGATGCCGTACAAAAAGCTTTTCGCAGCGCTCGCGGTGGCGGCCGTGTGCCCGCTCGTTTCCGCACAGGACTCCGCTGTCCAGGAAACGGCCAGTCAGTGGTCCTGGGGGCATCGCTTCGAACTGCGCGGGAACTACCGCTGGTCGCAGGACGAGCAGCACAGGACCAACTTCCCGCCGCAACCGGCTCCGCCGGCGCCGCAGCTGCCGGGGATGGAGACGGTCGACCCCGGCCATCACGTCGAGCTGAACGTCGCGGACGTCCAGTTCGACGTCGGGTACGGCGAGCTGTTCGCGGCGCGGGCGAAGGTGCACGGGCAGGCGCTGCACCGCAGGAACCCGACCTCCGACGACCGCCAGATCGACGCCGACGAGCTGTGGGTGCGCTTTGGACGGAAGCCTGAGTTCCTGGAGCGGCCGGAGGGGACGACCTTCTTCGTGCAGGCGGGGAAGTTCCCGAAGATGGAGCGGCAGCCGGTGCGCCTGCTGGAGAGCTACGGCCTCGCGGCGACCGCCTTCAACCGCTTCGAAGACCTGCAGCTGCTGGGCGGCGGGACTGTAGGCCGCAACTTCTATTGGCGCGCGCAGGTCGCGAACGGGAATCCGCTCTTCATCCGGGATGCGAACGCGCTCGCGGGGGACAACGGCACGGACGAGCGGCTGACCAATCGGGTCCCGGAGTACAAGTCGGGCTTCCCGATCCTCTACAACGCCGAAACGGAGGACCTCCTCCTCTTCAATACCGACAACCTGCAGATCGGCGAGGCCCTCGGCTACCGCTGGCAGCGGGAGGACGAGACGCTCGGCTTCGACGCGATCGTCTTTCATTACCGCCGCGACCTCGCCGACACGGTCGAGCTGACCGGGACGCGTTACGGCGGCGACCTGGACATCCTCTCGGTCGGCGAGCTGAGTCCAGCCGTGACGCTGCCGATCAGCGGGCGGAAGAAAGAGGAGTACGGCGTGCGCGTGTACGCCGAGTGGCACCAGGCCACGGTCATCGCGCAGGTGACCGCGCAGGAAGTGGCCGGGCTGAAGAGAGAGGGCTGGGAGCTGGAGCTGGGCTACAGGATCCCCTGGACGCTCGGTCCCATCCAGTCCATCCAGCCCGCGCTCCGGGTGAGCGGCCTGGAGACGCATTACCGCGGCGCGATCTTCCCTTCGCCGAGCGTCTGGTGGGAGTGGGCCAAGCTCGACGCAGGCGTGCGGATCGCCCTCCCGCGCGGCTTCGACGTGACGGCGGAGTACACCGTCCACGACATCGCCGCCCCCCTGCGCCCGGTGGCCCAGCGGGAGACCCTGGTCACGGTGCGCTGGCGGGTGTGATCCGCGGCAGCGGGGCGGGGCCGGTGATGCGGAACGATTGCCGCCAGCTGCCGAAGTCCCTGAACCGGCGTACGAAGCGGTCGAAGTTCACCAGCGAGCACTCACCAGTGGCCGGGTCGCAGACATAGACGTGGTTCTCGCCGTCGTGCACTTTGTAGCCACTGATGACGACGAAGTGACCGCTGTGCGCATCCGGCCGGCCGATGCCGACGGCGAGAGGGTGTCCTGAGTCGATGCACTCTTTGATCAGGGAGAACTGGCGTTCCTCGGCCGCCACCACCGGCCGAGGGTCCAGGTGCGTCCCGAGCGCGGGCGCCAGCGCCATCGGCACGTCACAGTCGCCGAAGCTGCCGGCCGGACAGCAACGGACTCCGCGCACCCGCGTCGCGACTTCGCATTGCTTTGCGTCGAGCATTTCGCCGTAGGCCTGGGCGATCCCGAGGCCTACGGCTGCCCAGCACCAGTGGGGTTGATCGCTCCTCGGGATCGCAACGGCAAGCACTGTGTGGCCGGACATGAGACTCAGCCGTTCTTCGGTCCGCAGATACCGCCGTCAGTTCCGCCGCCGCCCATGAAGACACCCTCCGACGCCACCGGAACCGGGGTGGGGAGACGCGGAATCTGGATGAACGGATCGACGGTCGCGTTGAAAAAGAGGAAGTGGTGGTTCGGCCCTGTGTCCAGCTTCGCCCGCCGCCTGCGCACGCTGGCGGGCATGTCCGCCGCGATGTTGTTGCCGAGGAACAGCGTCACTTTCTCGCCCGGATTCTGCGGGCAAAACTCCATCGTGCGGATGTCGCGCTCCGGGTCCTCGAGGTCCCGCAGGGTGATGCGGAACGAGTCGCGCTCGGTGTCTTCGAACGTGTAGATCGCCTCCTCCGCGAAGTGCCGCGCGATCGTCTCGCCGCGGGTGGTGGTGAACCTCCATTTGTACGGGCAGAGCCGGCCACCCGAGATCCTGCCGCTGCCGAACCGCATCATCGAGCTCACGGCGGACTTCACCGGGCGTTCTCCGCGTAGGGGCACGACGTCGTTGTTCCAGCGTCCTTTGGCTTCGGGCCAGTAGAGATCGTTGCTGACGACGTTTGCATACGTCGCGTCGACGACCGGAACTCCGGGGGAGTCGTTCTCGACCACGATCTCCGCGCCGTGCAGCCGCAGGAACTTGTAATCGGGCGCATCTTTCAAGGGGTTGAACCCTTTGTCGTTGTCGACACGGACGCGGCGGGTGTCGAAGGCGAGATAGGGGATGTGCTTCACATCGCCTTTCGGGTGGATGTGTCCCGGCCTTCCGTGCGCCGGGATCGTCTTCGGATTCGCGTTGAGGAGGATCACGGACGGACCGATGACCGTTTCGTCCTGGTTGTCGAGGTTGACGAGGGAGCAGATACCGCTGATGACGATTTCGAGTTCCATGTACGTTCCTCTCTTCCCTACAAGCGATGTGAGGGACACGGGAGGCCGCTTCCCGAAGCGACTTACTCGGCCACGCGGTAGTACACGAACCGTTCGCCCTCGCGCTCCAGCACCAGCACCGTCGGCGACCGGAAGCGGTAGCGCGATCGCTGGTCGTCGCCGACGACGAGCGTGTCCGCCTCGACGCGCCAGGTGAGCTCGAGGTGCTGCCCAGCCATCGAGTAGACGAGGAGCCCTTCCGGCTCGAAGCGAACCACGACCGCAGCCGGCGCCGGATCCGGCCGCACCTGGCGCCACGCGCCGAGGAAGGGGGCGGGTTGCATGGGCCGCAGGATATCTGGAGTGCGGTAACTGGCGTTACCGCACTCCAGAAGAGGGTCGCGAGACGCTCCACCCACCTTTTCCTCCCAACCGTGTCTACGCGTGCATGCGCAGAGACTTGTTCGCAGCCGGCTTCTGGTGTGCGCTCGTGGTGGTGGCGTTGATCCTGGTGGCGCGGCGGGAGGAGCCGCGCCGGGAGGTGCTTCCTCCAATGCAGCCACCGATCATTACTACGACGTATCGGATTCCGGCGCCCGAGCCGCCGCCTGCGCTCGAACGGCCGGCGTATGCCGCCAACACGCGTACGAACAAGTTCCACACGCTCTCCTGCCGTTACGCTTCCTGCACGAACTGCACGGCCCGTTTTGCCACCCGCGACGAGGCGCTCGAGGCCGGCTTTCGCCCAGGCGGCTGCTGCAACCCATGACGGCCTGCCTCTTGCTCTTCCACTAGCTTGGAGGTAAGCATGCGCAACGAGATGATCGGCGCCATTGTGCGCCGGGCAATCGAGCATCCTGAGTTTCGCCGGCGATTGATCGACAGTCCGCAGGACGCGCTCCAGTCGCACGGTTTCGCGCTCGAGGCCGCCGAGATGGAGGAGATCGAGAAGATCCGCACCAGCATCGGAGGCTCCGCTGACGCCGAGCAGCAGCTCGTGAGTATCGCCGAGACGTACGGCGTTCACCCGCGACCGGGCGAATAGCTCCCTGCGGCGGTCCTTTTCTTCGCGCGCCGGCATCCGCCGGCGCGTTTCCTTTTTCTGAGTGACTTTTCGTCCGCTGGTTCGTCACACAAGATAGGAATTTGCGTTCGGAAGGGGCGGTTCGGAACGCTGCCGAACCCGGCCTCGGCCGACAAGTCGCGGAGCATCAACACTTAACCTACGAAACGAGGCTCCTTCACGGATGAGCGTTCTCACCCCGAAACGGCTGTTTCTGTGCGTCGTTGCAGCACTGCTCGCCACGAACTCATTTGCGGGCCATCCCTCCCCCCGGGTCTACTCCCGGGTCGCGTACGACACCAAGAACAACGTCGCCGTCCTCTTCGGCGGCAACGGAAAGGTCGACGGCGCGACCGGCGGGTCCCACCCCAGCAACGAAACCTGGATCTTCGGCGGTGCCACCTGGGCGCAGCGGTTCCCGACCACCGTTCCTCCCGCGCGTGCCGTCCATACCATGGTGGCCGGCAAGGAAGGCCGCGTCTACATGTTCGGCGGGCGGCAGGAAACGCTCGACGACGACACCAACGCCACGCTCCTCGACGACCTCTGGCTGTGGGAGAACGGCAACTGGGCCCGGATCGACGAAGGCTCGGCCGTCCGTCCCTCGCCGCGCCAGTACGCCAGCATGACCTTCGACAGCGACCGCGACGTGCTCGTGCTCTTCGGCGGCCAGCTCTTCGGCGGCGAAGAGGGTGACGAGCTCGTTCCCATCTTCGAGACCTGGGAGTTCAACCTCGCCTCCGGACAGTGGACGGAAGTCGTCGCCGACGAGCCGCCCGTCGTCAAGCCGAACCTCGTCTACGACCCGGTCACGATGAAGGTCGTCATGATGGGGGTCACCAACGAGCTGGCCGTCCTGCCCCTGATGTACTCCTACGACACGGCCGGGAAGACCTGGACCAAGCTGACCCCGCCGAAGTTCCCGACCTGCGCGCACGAGGGGCAGCTCTTCCGGCAGAATGACGGGACCCTGCTGTTCTTCGGCGGCTTCTGCCAGACCGGCACCTCCGCCCTCGAGGAAGTGTTCGAGTACAACGGCACCACCTGGAACAAGCTCGCTGCCGGCGACGCCGCCCGCGGCATCGGCCAGGCCACGACCTGGGACCCGGACAGGAATCGTGCGGTCATCTTCGGCGGCGCGCTGGTCGCGACCCCGACCGTCCTCAACTCGTTCATGAATTTCTACCAGGACCTCGAGTTCCTGTCGATTGCGGAGACGCACGCTCAGCCGCCGGGACGTTCGCTCATGGCGTTCGACCTCGACCCGCGCCGCGACCGCCTGGTCATGTTCGGCGGCCTGACCGAATTCACCGGCATCTACGTCCACGACTTCTGGGCCTTCCAGGGCGGCCGCTGGTACGCCGGCACGAACGCGTTCAACGCTCCTCTCGCCGACTGCGACAATCCTCTGAGCGCGCTCGACACCGATCGCAACAAGCTCGTCCTGCTCTGCCAGGGGACCGCCGTCTGGGAGTTCGACGGCGCGGCCTGGAAAGAATTCACGGCCCTCGACCCGGTCCCGAACTCGCGCCGCTTCGCCGCGATGGTGTACGACCAGAAGCTGAAGAAGACCGTGCTCTTCGGCGGCTTCCTCAACAACAGCTACCGCAACGACACCTGGACCTGGGACGGCACGAAGTGGACCGAGCTCGACATCGACAATGACGACCGTCCGCCGCACCGCGGCACGATGGCCATGTGGTACGACCCGCTCGCGCAGAAGACCATCCTCTACGGCGGCATCGGCCGCGGCAGCATCAACGAGAAGGTCAAGCGCTTCGCCGACATGTGGTCGTTCGACGGCACCCGCTGGGTCGACATGGCCATCACCCAGACGCCCGGCATCCGCTTCCGCCCGCTGCAGGCTGTCCAGCCGAACGGGAAGGTCACCATCTTCGGCGGCCTCCGTGCGGAGATGCTCGACGAGGATTCGGTCCGCCAGTTCTTCGACAACGACCTGTGGGAGTGGGACGGCTCGACCTCCCGATGGACGCAGATCGCGCAGCCGGATTACCGCCCCGGGCCGCGCCAGAACGGCGCCCTCGGCTACGATCCGGTCTCCGGCAACCTGGTGCTCTTCGGCGGCTACGCCAACGGCTTCTACTACTCCGACACCTGGACCTGGAACGGCACCACCTGGACTCCGCTCCTCGAGCTGATTACCGGCAAGCGCCGCTCGGTCCGCTGACCTCGCACCGCCACTGATGGAAGGACAGGCACCCGGTGCCTGTCCTTCTCGTTTTTAGTGCTACCTTATCCCTCCTCATGTCGCAGACCGCATCGGAACCCCCGGCCCAGCGAACGTCTCAGAGAACGTTGACGAAAACCCCGCCGTCGCTCTACCGGCGCAGCCTCGCCGAGGCGCTGGAAATGGCCCACGGCGTCGACGCGGTGGCGCTCGAAGAGCGGGCTGCCTCCCTCGCCAAGCGCTCCCTCAAGAAGGAATCGAAGGTGTGGGGACTCAAGCTCGCGGTGAGCATGATCGACCTGACCACGCTCGAGGGGAAAGACACCCGCGGCAAGGTGATCGCGCTCTGCAACAAGGCCATCCGCCCTGATCCCTCGGATCCGGGCGTGCCGCACGTCGCGGCGGTCTGCGTCTATCCGACCATGGTGCCGTTCGTGGCGAAGGCGCTGAAGGGGACGAACATCAATACCGCCGCCGTCGCGACCGGCTTTCCGAGCGGCCAGACCTGGACGAACATCAAGATCGACGAGACGCGGCAGACCGTCGCCGCCGGCGCCGACGAGATCGACATGGTCATCGATCGCGGGGCGTTCCTCTCGGGCGAGTTCCAGAAGGTCTACGACGAGATCGCCGAGGTGAAGGAAGCCTGCGGGCCGGCCCACCTGAAAGTGATCCTGGAGACCGGCGAGCTGGCGAACTACGACCAGGTCCGCCGCGCGTCGCTCATCGCCATGTACGCGGGGGCGGACTTCATCAAGACCTCGACCGGCAAGGTGGGCGTCAACGCGACCCTGCCCGTGACGCTGGCGATGTTCGAGGCCATCCGCGACTTCTACCACGCCACCGGCAAAAAGATCGGCATGAAGCCGGCCGGCGGCATCTCGAACGCCAAGCTCGCTCTCGCGTACCTCGTGCTGCTGTACGAGACCCTCGGCGGCGAATGGATGACCCCCGACCTGTTCCGCCTGGGGGCGTCGTCGCTCCTGAACGACATCCTGATGCAGCTCCGCAAGGAGCGCACGGGGGCGTATCAGTCGGGCGATTACTTCACTTTGGATTGAGCCATGACTACAACCGAGATCGAAACACGCGAACGTCTCACTCCCGGCCCCGCGAGCTCCTCCGTCCTCTGGGAGTACGCGCCGTCGCTCGAGTCGACGGACCACGTCAAGCTCGCGTCGCGCTACAACCTCTTCATCGGCGGCAAGTTCGTCGAGCCGCATTCAGGGAAGTGGTTCGAGACGCTCAATCCGGCCACCGAGGACACGCTGGCGGAGATCGCGGAAGCGGACGCCGAAGACGTCGATCGCGCGGTCAAGGCGGCGCGGCAGGCCTATGAAAAGACGTGGCGGAAGATCTCGGCGAGCGACCGCTCGAAGTACATCTTCCGCATCGCCCGCCTGATCCAGGAGAAAGCCCGCGCGCTGGCCGTCGTCGAGACCATGAACGGCGGCAAGCCGATCAAGGAATCGCGCGACATCGACATCCCGCTCGCCGCCGCGCACTTTTTCTATTACGCCGGCTGGGCGGACAAGCTCGAATACGCGTTCCCCAACCGGAACGTGCAGCCCCTCGGCGTGGCCGGCCAGATCATCCCCTGGAACTTCCCGCTGCTGATGGCGGCCTGGAAGATCGCCCCCGCGCTCGCGGCCGGCAACACCGTGGTCCTGAAGCCGGCGGAGACGACGCCCATCACGTCGATGATGCTGGCCGAGATCATCCAGGAAGCCGATCTCCCGCCGGGCGTCGTCAACATCATCACCGGCGCGGGACAGACCGGCGCCGCGCTCGTGGCGCACGACGACGTCGACAAGGTCGCGTTCACCGGGTCCACCGAGGTCGGCAAGCGCATCCAGCGCGCCATCGCGGGCTCGAAGAAGAAGCTGACCCTGGAGCTGGGCGGCAAGGCTCCGAACATCGTGTTCGAAGACGCGCCGATCGACCAGGCGGTCGAGGGGATCATCAACGGCATCTACTTCAACCAGGGTCACGTCTGCTGCGCGGGCTCGCGCCTGTTCGTGCAGGAGTCGGTGGCCGAGCCGGTGCTCCGGAAGTTGCGCGAGCGCATCCAGACGCTGCGCGTCGGCAATCCTCTCGACAAGAACACCGACGTCGGCGCCATCAACTCGCGCGCGCAGCTCGAGAAGATCCAGGAACTGGTCGACTGCGGCGTCGAGGAAGGGGCGGAGATGTTCCAGTCCGCCTGCACGCTCCCCGCGCGCGGCTACTGGTTCGCGCCGACGTTCTTCACCGGCGTCTCGCAGTCGTCGCGCATCGCCCAGGAAGAGATCTTCGGCCCGGTGCTCTCGGTGCTGACGTTCCGCACGCCGGAAGAGGCGCTGGAGAAGGCGAACAACACGCCGTACGGCCTCAGCGCCGGCGTCTGGACCGAGAAGGGCTCGCGCATCCTCAAGATGGCGTCGAAGCTCCGCGCCGGCGTGATCTGGGCGAATACGTACAACAAGTTCGATCCCACCAGCCCGTTCGGCGGCTACAAGGAATCGGGATTCGGGCGCGAGGGCGGCCTGCACGGGCTCGCGCCGTATGTGGTGCTTTCATGACGCGTCTCACGGTCCGTAAGACTTACAAGCTGTACATCAACGGCGAATTTCCGCGCACGGAGTCGGGGCGGTTCTACGAGGTGCGTGGAAAAGGGGGAGAGTTGCTCGCCAACGCCAGCCGGGGCTCGAGAAAAGACCTGCGCAATGCGGTCGTCGCGGCGCGCAAGGCGCAGTCCGGTTGGAGCGGCAAGACCGCCTACAACCGCGGCCAGATCCTCTATCGCATCGCCGAGGTGTGCGAAGCACGGGCGGCGGAACTCGCGGAAGAGCTGCAGCGCCAGGGCTCGAACGCGGCCGACGCGCGCAAGGAGATCGACGCGGTGATCGACCGCTGGGTCTATTACGCCGGCTGGAGCGACAAGTTCGTCCAGCTGTACGGCTCCGTGAATCCGGTGGCCGGGCCGTATTACAACTTCACGGTTCCCGAGCCGACCGGCGTCGTGGCCGTGATCGCTCCCGAAGAGCCGTCGCTCCTCGGCCTCGTCAGCCGCATCGCCCCCGCCCTGGTCGGCGGCAACACGGTCATCGCCGTGACCTCGGAGAAGCAGCCCCTGGCCGCCGTGACGATGGGGGAGGTCTTCCAGACCTCCGACGTCCCGCCCGGCGTGATCAACCTGATCTCCGGCCTCAAGACCGAGCTGGTCCTCTGGCTCGCCTCCCACATGGACGTCAACGCCATCGACACCACCGGCGTCCCCGCCGAAGCAATCGCCGCCGCCCGCCAGACCGCCGCCGAGAACGTCAAGCGAGTCGTTCACTTCGACGCCGACCGCCTCGGCTGGACCGACACCCGCCTCTCCCAGGGCCCCTACGCGATCTTCGACTTTCAGGAATCGAAGACGGTCTGGCACCCGATGGGGATGTGACGCCGGCGCGTCAGTCGCGATCGCTGTCCGTAACGATCTCCTCGACGAGCTTCCCATCCCGGACGATCACCAGGGCGGTGTTCGTCTGCCGCGCGATCTCACGTGCTCTCTGCGCCGCACGGAGCAACGCCCGCGGCGCAGCCTGCATGTCGGCGTTCGGCAGCTTCGATTCCAGGTCGTTGCTCATCGGTTCACTCCTTCCTCCAGCAATCGCGGCCGGGGACCGCTGTTGTCGAACCACTGCCAGAAGTCCACGCGGTGACGGTAGACGTCGATGAAGTTTCGCATACCCATGGCGAATCGCCTGCGGATGACGTCCGGTGCAACGTCGTGGCCTCCCTGCCGGACGCGCATGGACACGCGGGCAATGGCTTCTTCGGGCGAGCCGAGCGAAAGAAAGATCAGTTCCACCGTGAAGCCGTTGTTGCGCCAGTCGTCGATCCGGCGGCGGTACGTGTGACCCGACAGCGTCGTTTCGAACGCGAAGCTGCTCCCGGCGGCGGCATGACGATCGATTTCGTTGAGCATGGTCCGGCCCGCGGGGATGGCCGCCGCACCCGGGTCGAACGGCGACAGGCCGGCCGCGATGAGATCGGCGTTGATGAAGACCGGCAGCGCCGCCTCGAACGGCAGGAACTCGCGCGCGAACGTCGTCTTCCCCGCGCCATTCGGCCCAGCGATGATCACGACCTTTTTTGCGGCGCTCACCGCGGACCCTTTTGCATGCGGCCACGATAGCGCGCCGCGGGTCGCGCCGCGATGTGCGCGTGATCGCCGATCCGCCCTCGCTGACGGTTCCTCGGGTTCCTCGGAGTTCCTCGCGTTCCTCGGAGCCAATGTCCAGGCCCCGAGGAACTCCGAGGAACCCGAGGAACCCCGAGGAACCGCCAGCGAGCTGGCCATCGACGACGCAGGATGAGGCTCGAGGCGACCCTCCGGTAGGGTCGCTCGTGGGTTCCGAGGAGTGAGTTCCTGCAATCAAAAAAGAATCCCCGACCTCCCGGGTGTCCAGATTCCGGCCACATGAGGGTCCGGCAAGCCTCCCGGAGCCATGCGGGACCCTTCGGGAGGTTACCCTCCAGTCAACGGCACGGTCGTCCGTGCCCTCGGGAGCCGCGGCAGCACCCCGCGCGACGCGTTCCGCCGGGTTCCGAAGGCACGGCGACGGTCCCCGGAACGCAAGGCTGAGTGTCCGGAGAGCAATGCCGCACCCTCGCGAAGGCTCGGTCGCGGGTCGCGGAGCAAACCCTGACCCTGCCGAACCCACGAGCGACCCTCCCGGAGGCAAGACCTGACCCTCGCGAACCCATGGGGCGACCCTCCCGAACCCAGCACCCCACTCTCCCGAACCCACGGACGACCCTCCCGACCCCTCGACCGGACCCTATCCACAATTGACCGGTGTCCGGATTGCGGACAGCCGAAAGGGGCGATCCCCGAGAGGAAGGGTGAGCCTGTAACCGTGCCGTAACCGCTGATTGTCCGGAATCTGGACAGGTCGAGGCAGCGGGAATGTATGTTCCTGGAAACGGTTATCCTCGGTCCGCGCCATGAGACGTGGGAGGTCGAAGCGGCCTCGATCATTGATACAAACCACCGCGGGAATGTTTATTGCTCCCAGGCGTTCTACCTTATCCGCGCTCACGCTCGCGGGCAGGCAGAGGCGGCGAGCTCGAACGAAAATGAGATCGCTGAAATAAGCCGAACGGTCGTGCCGTTAGCAGCTGTCCCGGCGCACGGAAGAAGGATAAAAGGGGTAGCGCGAAAAGCAGTAAGCATTGAAATACCAAGCGGTTGCAGCAGGTTGTACATGATCCCGGCGCAATGAAGCGAAGCGGTGGGATCGGACGGATGAGCGGTGAGGGCGAAGCGAGCAGGTCGCCCTCAGCACTGATCCGACGCGATCGAAAAGCGGTTCCTTGACAACTGAATAGGAAAGCAACGAAGGCAAACGTGATTCCTTTGAGCGCGTGCCGCAAGGCATGGCTCAACAGAAACAAACTAAGTAGTATCCGAATAAGCAACAGTCGTTAAGACTGAAGCTAAGTTTCAAGCTTTACAGGTTAAAAACTGGAGAGTTTGATCCTGGCTCAGAATGAACGCTGGCGGCGTGCTTTACACATGCAA
>DASQJY010000037.1:0-10346 GCA_035630815.1 Thermoanaerobaculia bacterium | reverse complement strand
AAGCCGGTGAAGGGCAACATGATCGCCCAGGTCGGCACCATCTCGGCCAACAGCGACGAGACCATCGGCAAGATCATCGCGGAAGCGATGGAGAAGGTCGGCAAGGACGGCGTCATCACCGTTGAAGAGGCCCGCACGCTCGAAACCACGCTCGACGTGGTCGAAGGCATGCAGTTCGATCGCGGCTACCTCTCGCCGTACTTCGTGACCGATCCGGAGCGGATGGAAGCGGTCCTCGAGAACGCGAAGATCCTGATCTACGAGAAGAAGATCTCGTCGATGAAGGACCTCCTCCCGATCCTCGAGCAGGTCGCCCGCCAGGGCAAGCCGCTGCTCATCATCTCCGAAGACGTCGAGGGCGAGGCCCTGGCCACGCTCGTCGTCAACAAGCTCCGCGGCACGCTCAACGTGGCCGCCGTCAAGGCGCCGGGCTTCGGCGATCGCCGCAAGGCCATGCTCGAAGACATCGCCATCCTCACGGGCGGCAAGCTGATCTCCGAGGACATCGGCGTGAAGCTCGAGTCCGTGAAGTGGGAAGACCTCGGCGATGCGAAGCGCGTTGCCATCGACAAGGACAACACCACCCTCGTCACCGACACCGACGACAAGTCGCGTAAGGAGACGATCGCAGGCCGCGTGAAGCAGATCCGCTCGCAGATCGAAGACACCAGCTCTGACTACGACCGCGAGAAGCTCCAGGAACGCCTGGCGAAGCTCGTCGGCGGCGTGGCCGTCATCAAGGTCGGCGCTGCGACCGAGACCGAGATGAAAGAGAAGAAGGCGCGTGTCGAAGACGCGATGCACGCCACCAAGGCAGCCGTCGAAGAGGGCATCGTCCCCGGCGGCGGCGTCGCTCTCCTCCGTGCAATCGACGCCGTCGAGAAGGGCATCAAGGCCGGCGTCCTCACCTACAAGGATCGCGACGGCAAAGAGAAGAGCGTCAAGTGCGAGGGCGACATCCGCGTCGGCGCGAACGTCATCAAGCGCGCCCTCGAAGAGCCGTTCCGCCAGATCGTCATCAACGCGGGGCTCGAAGGTTCCGTCAAGCTGAACGAAGTCCGGCAGGCCGGCGGCACGAAGGGCTTCGATGCCCGTAGCGAAGAGATCGTCGACATGATCGAGAACGGCATCATCGACCCGGCCAAGGTGACCAAGCAGGCGCTCCAGAACGCCTCCTCGATCGCCGGCCTCATGCTCACCACCGAAGCTCTCATCTCCGAGATCAAGGAAGAAGAGAAGGGTGGCGGCGGCAACCCCGCAGCCGGCATGGGCGGCGGCATGGGCGGCATGTACTAAGACTCACTCATCGAGTGACGAGGGGCGGGCCGCAAGGCCCGCCCCTTTTTTCATCCCGCGTAAAACCAAGATTCTACCTACCGCGAGAGCACGTCGTGCATCGAGCTCACCGCGATCTTCTGCGGCTTTTTCGGGAGCGGGATCTCGAAGTCGACCGGCTTGGTCTGGCTGCCGATCATCACCACGTTCGCGAGCTTCACGAACGAGGCCTTGTCGAAGTGCACGTAGATCGGGACGACGGAGACGAACCCTTCCGGCACCTCGGACTGCGTGACGCTGCCCGTGACCTTGTACTTGCCGCCCCCGACGTCCTTGACGTCGAACTTCGCGACGTGCTTCGGGATGTGGGTGCCGTAGACCCACTGGTCGAAAAACCAGTTCATCTTGCCGTCGTTCGTGAGGCGGACGTTCGGCGGCGCGTGCTTCTCCACGATGCGCTGGAAATCGGCCGTCGAGGCGTTCTTGCCGGCGTACGTCTTCGCGAAGTCGGTCATCATCGCGGAGAAGACCTGGTCGCCGGTCTTGTGGTCGTGCATGGCCATGCGCAGCATGTGCAGCACGTACGCACCCTTCGAGTAGATGATCGTGTTGGGCGCACCCCAGTTGCGCCACGTGGCGAGGCGGTGGCCCTGCGAGATCGGGCCGGTCTTGTCGGTGGAGAGGTTCGCCCCGCGCGGCTTCTCCAGGATGCTGCGGCGCGCCTTCTCCCAGAACTCGTCGTACTTGCCCCACCCGCCGGTCTGCTGCGCCACGAGGGCCGAGGTGAACTCCGCGAAACCCTCGGAAATCCATTCGTCGCGATAGCTCTTCCAGCCCACCTGATGGCCCCACCACTGGTGTGCCATCTCGTGCGTCCCGACGTTGTCGATGAAGTCCTTCAGGTCGCCGCCTAGACCGAGCGTGTTTCGCTGCGTGCCGTTGAGGAAGGCTACATACGGCATGTAGATGAGCGTCGGCCACGACTGTCCGTAGAACCACTCGGACTGCTGCGTGATGGACACGCGCTTGTCGGCGAGCGGGCCGAAGAAGATGTTCCCCGTGCGGGCCGTGTTGATGCCGTCCGCGATCGAGTGTTGCGCGAGACTGGACGTGTTGACCGTCATGTGGCTCGGTCCGCCCTCCGTCTCGGCGATGTACTCGAGCGCGGCGTTGATCTGCCGGATGATGTCCGGCGTGCCGGTGTTCGTGAACACCTGCACCGTCATGCCGCTGTCTTTGTCGGCCTGCTCCATCTTCTTGAAGCGGCCGTAATTGAAGCCCGCCACGCGGATCGGGTTCTTCGCCTTCCAGACCGTGATGCGGTCTTTGCCTTCGACGCGGTTCTCGATCTCGTCACCGACGGCGATGATCTCGAACTTCTGCGGCGTCCGGAAGCGGAGCTCGTACGTCGCGAGATCGGAGAACGTCCCGACGTTCGGATACCAGTTGGTGCGGCGGCCGACCATGAAATTGCCGTCGCCGGCGTTCGTGAGCACTTCCTTGCCGCCGTACTTCATCTTGAGCAGGTACTTCTGTCCCGCCGTGAGCGGCGCAGGAAAGACCACCGCGGCGTCCGGATCCTCATCCTTGTCTTCCTGGATGAACGCGACCGGCGTAAAGACCGGGTTCGCACCGGCGGGCGCAAACTCGGCGCTCTCGATCCTGAGCGTGCCGGTGAGGTCGATGGGCAGGACGCGATACGGCGCGCTCGGCGTGAACGTCATCGTCGTCGTGGCGTTGAGCCTCGCCCCTTCGATGTCGGAGTCGATGAGGTAATGCTCGGCGTCCGCGAGCGGCAGGGCGGTCCGCCCCTTCCCCGCTTCGAGCTCGCTCTTCAGGCGCGACGAGTACCAGATCCCCCCCTTGTCATTGCTCGAGACGACCATCGCGGTCTGTTCGCCGCCCATGTCGCCGCCGTACAGGCGGACGCTTTCGGCGCCGAGCGGATCGACGATCAGGACCGCCGGCGGATACTTCCTGCCGTCGACCCAGCCGATGAACAGCGGAGCCTGCGGCGTATCGACGAGCTCCTGCAGCAGGCGCACGTGCACGTTCGTGTGCAGGTCTTTGCGCTGCTTTTTCATGTAGGTGTTCCAGCGGTCGGTGGCCTTGGCGTCGGGCGTGCCGGGAACCGGCTCCCCGAGCTTCAGCGCGTCCGTGACGAGCGCGGTCCCGAGGAACACGGCCGACTCGAACTGGTCGCCGATCGACACCAGCTTTTCGTCGTTCGTGTGCACCGACAGCTGGTAGCGCTCACTGTCCGAGGCCGGCGTCAACTCGTACGAGCCCTGGCCGATGAAGACCGCGCCGGAGGTCTTCCCTTCGACCGGCGTCAGCAGATGCAGCTTGCCATTGAGCGTGAAGCGGACCACGTCGCTCTGGAACACATAGTTGTTGACGGCGAGGGTGCGGCCATCGGGACGGATCGCGCGGAGCGCGGTGTAGGTCGCATCAGGGGCAGCAAATGCGGAGGCGGCGACACAGAGAGCAAGTACGACGGCAAACGGCAGGGCCGTACGGGACATAGGGAGTGAATTCCTTTCGTGGAGTTGGGCCGTCCGCAAAATAACACAGTTGCGCGCCGCGTCATAAGTCACGCGCCACCGCAATCAGCTCTTCCCGAATCGCTTCCCGCTGCGCGATCAGCTGTGCGTGACCGGACGTGCGGAACATGCGATGCCGCACCGCGCGCAGGTCGCCGATCACGTCGTCCACCTCTTCGATGACGATCAGCGCGAGATACCCGAGGAACGGCAGCGCGAGCGCGTAAAGGCCGATGAAGAACGCGGCGGCGATGTACGTCAGCGGATAGAGCAGCAGCGCCGCCAGGAACTTCATCGTGGCCAGGACGTTCCGCTCCCCCTTCGCAAGCCGTCCCGCAACGAAGCCGATCAGGCGGTAGGTCGGATAGTGCAGGACCGCACCGGCCAGCGCGAGCGGCAGCAACACGAGCACGCGGAACAGCCGCAGGGCGTCGACGCGCGGCCGCAGCTCGTGCACGTCGAGCTTCGCACGCCGCAGCTCGGACTCGAACTGCGCGATCTTCTGCTGCAGCTGCTCGAGCCGTTTCGGATCGCGCGCGCTCAGGTAGTGGTATCCCTCGATGAACCGCCGCCGCAGGTCGAACTCCTCCGCCAGCGGCTGTTCGTCGTCCGCCGTGAAGATGTCCTCGGCCCGCGCGATCAACGCCAGCGCCGCGTGCGAGTCGGCCTGCAACGTGACGGCGTCGAGCCCCGCGTCGATGGCACCGGTGAGGTGCTCGACCGCCTCGACCGGCGGCTCCCCTTTCACCTCCGTCGGCTGCACGAGGATCGGTTCACCGAACAGCACCAGCGCCGAGCTGCGGAAGACGTGCTTGTCGGTGTAGTAGATACCCGTAGGGACGACCGTCAGCGCCGGCACGTCCGCGCCGAGGGCGATGCGCGCCGCGCCGGTCTTCAGCTCCCGCAGGCGCGGATCGTCGTGCGTCGTCCCTTCCGGAAAGATCGCGATGCTGCCGCCGCGCTGCAGCACGTCGCGCGCTCGCGAGAACGTCTCCTCGTTCGAGCCGGTGGTGTTGTCCTGCTTCCGGTAGACCGGAATCGTGTCGAACGCACGCACGAGCCAGCCGATCACCGGATACCGCAGCAGCGGCGCCTTCGCCAGAAACGACACCGGCCGAGGCGCGAAACAGAGCAGGAACAAAGGATCGACCAGCCCGTTCGGATGATTCACCGCGAAGACGACCGGCCCATCCGGCGCGCGCTCCATCCCCAGCAACTCGATGCGCCGGAAAAAGATCCGCACGCACAGGCGGAAGAAGGCGGTGACGAGGCGGCGGATCATCTGGCGTCACCGCACTGCAGAAGGAACCTCCTTCGTCGTCCACGCCGCGTACGTCCAGATCAACCCCGCGAACAGCACCGCCACCGGCACCACCAGGATCCCGCGGTCGAGCGAGCTCGCGTCGGAGATCGCGCCGATCAGCGGAGGGGAAGGGATGTCGCCGAGGAAGTGCATCACCAGGACCGAGAGGCCGACCGCCGTCGCGCGCTCCAGCGGCGACACCACGTTCACGATCGCGGAGTTGATCGGTCCCGTGCACATGAAGATCAGCACCTCGGCGATGATGATCATGGTCAGGTAGAGCGGCTTGTTGTGGCTCGTGAGGCCGATGAACGTCAGCGGCGCGGCGAGCAGCGTGGCGATGCCCGAGACCCAGAGATACGACTGCTTCGTACGCTTCAGGAACAGGTCGCCCAGCCAGCCGCCAAGAAACGTGCCCACGAAGCCGGTCGCGACGACGATCAGGCCGAACATCACCGTCGCGTCCGACCGCGGCATCCCGCGGGCACGCTCGAGAAAGGCCGGCATCCAGAAGCCCAATCCGCCGAGGGCGAATGTATACATCGCGTAGCCGAGGACGGAGAGGATGTACGGCCGGTTGCGCAGCAGGTCGCGATAGGCGTTGCCGGAGACGCGCACCGTGTGGCCGGCGTCGTTCTGGCCGCGCGGCGGATCCTTCACCAGCAGGACCAGCAGCGAGAGCAGCAGCCCCGGGAAGCCTGCGATCCAGAACGCCGCGCGCCAGCCGAGGTGCTGATCGGCCAGCCCGCCGAGGATGTACCCGGCGGCGGAGCCGATCGGAATCGCCGCGAAGAAGACCGCGAAGACGCGCCCCCGCTTCTCGATCGGGAACTGATCCGACAGCAGCGCCGGAGCGATCGTGCCGTAGGCTGCCTCGCCGACGCCGACGGTCGACCGGGCGATCAGCAGCGTCCAGAAGCCGCGCGCGAACCCCGCCATGGCCGTGGCGATGCTCCAGATGGCCACTCCGATCGCGATCAGCGGCGGCCGCGCGCGCTTGTCGCCTAACGAACCGAACACCGGGGACGTCAAAGCGTAGACCAGGATGAAGCCGGTGCCGATGAAGCCGATCTGCGTATCGGTCAGCCCGAGGTCGAGCTTGAGCGGCTCGACCACCGCGGAGATCACCCAGCGGTCGATGTAATTGAACAGATTAATGAACGTGAGGATCGCAAGTGCGTACGAGGCGCGTCGGTCGGTCCGCTGCACGCGCGTCAGTGTATTAGCGAAACCAGAAGGGAACGAAAACGTAATAAAGCCGACGATGAACTCACGGTTATGATCTTACGATCCATGAAGAGACTGGTTCCTCTCCTGGCGTTCGTGGGCGGCCTCATCGTCCTCGCGCTCCTGATCCCGCGGTACAACGCGGTGCAGCCTCGCGTCGACATCACCCGCGGAGAAGCGCAGCGCATCGGGGATGAGGAAGCGCGCAAGCTGGGGATTCCGGTCGACAAGGCGTGGTCGAACGTCACCTGGGTCGGCTCCCCCCTCCTGGATCGCGCCCTCGAGAAGGATCCGGAGCGCTACCGGCGCCTGCACGACGACCCGGTCATCGGCCCCCGTCTCGGCGGCTACAGGATCACCTACTACCGCCGCGGGCTGGAGAAGATCCCGCCGTACGGCCACATCTACGTCACCGGGCAGGGAGAGCTCATCGCGGCGCGGCTGCGCGAGCGGCCGGAGGCGCGCGGAGCGAATCTGACCGAGGCGCAGTTGCGGCCGAAAGCAGACGCGTTCGTGAATTCGCGCGTCTTCGCCGGCGCGCCGTCGCCCGTGTTCGAATCGGTCCGGCCGACGGTCACGCGCAACCGTACCGACTGGGTCTTCCGCTACAAGGTCATGGCCCGCGAGCCGATCGGCAACATCGACACGTACCTCTGGGTCTACTACAACGGCGACCGCTTCGCCGGGTTCGACCTGATCGAGGAGTACGCGGACGGCACGCCGTTCCGCTTCGACCCGCCGATCGCCGGCGCATTCCTCGGCTTCGGAGCGCTGTACGTGATGCTGCTCCTGCTGCTCGTGCTGTTCCTCAGGAAGTACCACGCCGGCGAAGTGGGCGTCGGCACGGCCTCGTTCCTCTTCGGCTCGATTCTCCTGATCGCCCTCGCGGTCGAGCTCATCATCTCCCCCGCCTCCTCGGACGGCACGAACTTCGGCAGCATCGACGCGCCGCAGACCGCGCTCGCCATCTCCGGCTTCACCACCCTCTTCGTCTACATCCCGCTGGCGGTGCTGGTGTTCCTGGCCTGGGCGGTCGGTGAGAGCTACGCGCGCGAGCGGTGGGGAGAGCGGCTCGCATCGTTCGACGCCATCCTGCGCCGCGATCCGGTCAACGCGACGGTCGGACGGTCGATCCTCTACGGCGTCTTTACCGCCCCGGCCGTCGCGGCGGCGGCGTTCCTGATCGGCATCATCCCGATGGCGCTCGGGTGGGCCCATCCGGTCCCCGGCGACGGCTCCGCCATGATCCTCTTCCTCGGCGGGCCGTTCGCGGCCGTGCTGAGCTCCGCCTCGCAGGCCATCATGACGGCGCTCGTGGCGATCCTCTTCGTGGTCGCCTTCGCCCACCGCCGCCGGATGCTGTGGCTCGGCATCCTCGCTGCCGCGCTGCTGATGACCATCGGCGGCGTGGCGCATCCCCCCATCGGCCCGCTCAGCCAGCAGCTCCTCTTCGGGTGGGGCGCCGGCGTCGCGGCCATCGTGGTCTTCCTCGCATACGACCTCCTCGCCAGCGCGGTCGCGCTCTTCTTCGGCGGGCTGCTCGTCGCGCTCGCGCCGCTGTTCAGCGTCGCCGGCGGAGGGATGGAGCGGCAGATGATCGTCGCGGTCGCGGTGCCGCTCGTGCTCGCGATCGCCGCCGGCATCATCGGCCTGCTCACGCGGCGCGAAGTCGAATACTCGTACGAAGACCTCGCGCCGCACGTGAAGCGCATCGTCGAGCGGGAGCGCGTGAAAGCGGAGATCGACGCGGCCAACCGCATCCAGGCGGCGCTGCTGCCGCTCGACGCGCCGTCGTTCGCGGGGGCGACCGTTTCGTCGCACTATCGCGCGGCCACCGAGATCGGCGGCGACTACTTCGACTTCCTCAAGCTCCCCACCGGCGAGATCGGCATCGCCTTCGGCGACGTCTCGGGCCACGGCCTCACCAGCGGCATCGTCATGGCCATGGCCAAGTCCGCGCTCATGGTGCAGGTCGACCACGAGCACTCCCCCCGCGCGGTGCTCGACGTCCTGAACGAGATCGTCATCAAGACCGCGCCGAAGCGGATCATGATGACGTTCTTCTTCGGCGTGCTCGATCCGTCGGCGCAGACGCTGCGCTTCTCCTCGGCCGGCCATCTCGATCCGTACGTCTTCCGCGCCGCCACCAGCAAGCTCGAAGCGCTGTCGTCGTGGGGCTTCCCGCTCGGCGTGCGGCGCCGCGAGCCGTTCCGCGAGCATCACGTCGAGTTCCAGCCGGGCGACCGCCTCGTGCTCTACAGCGACGGCCTCATCGAAGCGATCGACGACGACGGCAACCCGTTCGGCTTCGACCGCTTCGAGCAGACCATCGTCTCCAGCGGCCATCTCGCCGCCGACGACATCAAGAAAGCGCTCCTCTCCGCGGTGAAGAAGTTCACCCGCAACCGTCCGCCGGAAGACGACCAGACCCTGGTGGTGGTCGCATTCGAGGAAGCGGCCGCGGAGCTGTTGCCGAAGCCGGCGCGCCTTGCCGAAATCGTCACAGCAGAGACCGTCAACTGAGTCTAGAATTCCCCTCCGATCCATAACGAAATCGAGAGGGAGAGAACTGTGAATTACTACAGCATTCAGGTCACCACCCAGGGCAGCGCCTCGTCCACCGCCTTCTATTACGTCAACGTCCTGTCGCCGGGCGCATTGGCCGGCGCGGCCGTGACGCTCTACCCGACCGCCGCGCAGGCGACGTGGTTCGGATACCAGGAAAACGCGCTACAGTTCCAGGCGCCGGCCGGCCGCGCAGGCGCCGGCGCGACGGTCATCACCGATTCCCCCCGCGTAATCGGCACGCTCGGTGTCAGCCCGGCCATCAACGTCGACACGGTGCTCAACCTCTACGGTGCCGCCAACCCGATCGGCAGCGTCACCCTCCCCGCCGGCCAGACCAGCATCCCGTTCGACTTCCAGGTCTCGTCCGAAGACGCGATCCAGAAGGGGGACGTCGAGGCCGCGCTGCAGAAGGTGGCGCCGAAGCCGGAAGCCTGACGGGGGGTGGATTGAGGATTGAGGAGGGAGGACGAGGGATTCGACGACCGAATCTTCTCAATCCTCAATCCTCAATCCTCAATCCCGTTTCCCAAATCCTCAATCCGATAGAATCCGCCCCTTATGGCCCAACAACCAGAACCAAACAAGATCATCTACTCGATGGTCGGTGTCTCGAAGTTCCACGGGAAGAAGCAGGTCCTCAAAGACATCTACCTCTCCTATTTCTACGGTGCAAAGATCGGCGTGCTCGGCCTCAATGGCTCCGGCAAGTCGACGCTGCTGCGCATCCTCGCCGGCAAGGACACCGACCACCTCGGCGAGACCGTCATCTCCCCCGGCTACACGGTCGGCCTCCTCGAACAGGAGCCGCAGCTCGACCAGTCGAAAACCGTCATCGAGATCGTGCAGGAAGGCGTGCAGCCGATCCTCGACCTCCTGAAAGAGTTCGACGACATCAACAACGCCTTCGGCGATCCCGACGCGGACATGGACAAGCTCATGGACCGCCAGGCGAAAGTGCAGGACAAGCTCGACGCCACCGGCGCCTGGGACCTCGACTCGAAGCTCGAGATGGCCATGGACGCGCTCCGCTGCCCGCCGGGCGAGACGCCGGTGGCCACGCTGTCCGGCGGTGAGAAGCGCCGCGTCGCGCTCTGCCGGCTCCTGCTGCAGGCGCCCGACATCCTGCTGCTCGACGAGCCGACCAACCATCTCGACCTGACCATGATCGAATGGCTGGAGCATGAGCTCGAGCGCCGCCGCGCGGCGCTGGTCATGATCAGCCACGACCGCCGCTTCCTGTCCAACCTGTCGCGCGGCACGGCGTGGCTCGACCGCGGCCAGACCCGGCGGGTCGAGCGCGGGTTCTCCGAATTCGAGGCATGGCGCGACGAGGTGCTGGCGGAGGAGGAGCGCGACCAGCACAAGCTCGACCGCAAGATCGTCGCCGAGGAACACTGGCTGCGCTACGGCGTGTCGGCGCGGCGCAAGCG
>DASQJY010000036.1:0-202730 GCA_035630815.1 Thermoanaerobaculia bacterium | reverse complement strand
CTGCAAGGCGAATAAGCCGGCGTAAATTGATGGCATTGACCACTGCGAGTGTAAAAAACGTCGTGTAACGCAGCGTTTCGCCCACTTGAATTTCGCGAATTTGGGTTTTGACACACCCTCCCGCAGTCACCGCTTTTCCTTCGGCAGCCGCAGCTGCCGCCTCGTGCGTTCCGTGTCGCAGGCACACAGTCAAAGCGGTGACTGCGGTCACCGCACTCCATACCGTCCGCGCCAACGGTAAGATGCGCGCCGATGCGCAGACTCCTCCTCGCCCTACTGCTCACGCTCACCACGACCCTCACCGCCGCCCCCTTCGACTCCAAGCAGTTCTCCGGTCTCCAGTGGCGTGAAGTCGGCCCCTATCGCGGCGGACGCTCGGCGGCGGTGGAAGGGATCGCGTCGCAGCGCAACACGTACTACTTCGGCTCCGTTGGCGGCGGGGTGTGGAAGACCACCGATGGCGGCGTGACGTGGAAGGCGGTCTCGGACGGCTTCTTCGGCGGCTCGATCGGCGCGGTTGCGGTGTCGGAGTGGGACCCGAACGTCGTCTACGCCGGCACCGGCGAGAAGACGGTGCGCGGCAACGTTTCCCACGGCGACGGCATGTGGAAGTCGGTCGACGCGGGGAAGACCTGGACGCACGTGGGGCTGAAGGACTCGCGGCACATCCCGCGCGTGCGCATCCACCCTCGCAATCCCGACCTCGTCTACGCGGCCGTCCTCGGCCATCTGTATGCGCCGAACCAGGAGCGCGGCGTCTACCGTTCGAGGGACGGAGGGAAGACGTGGGAGCGCGTCCTCTTCGCGAACGAGCACGCCGGCGCGATCGACCTGGTCATGGATCCGACCAACCCGCGCATCCTCTACGCCTCCACGTGGCGCGTGCGGCGGACGCCGTACAGCCTCGAGAGCGGCGGGGAAGGCTCGGCGCTCTGGAAGTCGACCGACGGCGGCGACAGCTGGACCAACATCTCCGCAAATAAAGGGCTCCCGAAAGCACCGCTCGGCATCAGCGGTATCGCCGTCTCGCGCACGAATCCGCAGAACGTCTACGCCATCATCGAAGCGGAGGAGGGGGGCGTCTTCCGCTCGCGCGACGGCGGCGAGACCTGGATGAAGACGAACGACACGCGCGACCTCCGCCAGCGCGCCTGGTACTACACCCGGATCTACGCCGACCCGAAGGACGAGGACGCGGTCTACGTCCTCAACGTCGCCTTTCACAAGTCGAAGGACGGCGGGAAGACGTTCGGCAAGATCGACACGCCGCACGGCGACAACCACGATCTCTGGATCGATCCCAACGACCCGCTGCGCATGATCGAATCGAACGACGGCGGCGCGAACGTCACCACCGACGGCGGCGAAAGCTGGACCGGGCAGGACAACCAGCCCACCGCGCAGTTCTACCGCGTGACCACTGACAATGGATTCCCCTACAGGCTCCTCGGCGCGCAGCAGGACAACAGCGCCGTGCGCATCCGGCACAGGTCCACCGGCAGCGGCATCGGCTTCCGCGACTGGGAAGAGACCGCGGGAGGGGAGAGCGGCCACATCGTCGCGAAACCCGACAACCCGGACGTCGTCTTCGGCGGTTCCTACGGCGGCTACCTGACCATGGTCGACCACCGCACCGGCGCGTTCCGCGACCTCAATCCGTGGCCCGATAACCCGATGGGACACGGCGCCGAGGGGGCGGCGGAACGGTTTCAGTGGAACTTCCCGCTTCTCTTTTCTCCCCATGACCCGAACACCCTCTACGCCGCCTCGCAGCATCTCTGGAAGACCACCGACGGCGGCTCGAGCTGGACGAAGCTGAGCGGCGACCTCACCCGCAACGACAGGACGAAGATGGGTCCGTCCGGCGGTCCGATCACCAAGGACAACACCAGCGTCGAGTACTACGGGACGATCTTCGCGGTCGCGGAATCGCCGCACGAACGGGGCGTGATCTGGACCGGCTCCGACGACGGCCTCGTGCACCTCACCCGCGACGGCGGTGCGACCTGGAAGAACGTCACGCCGAAGGACATGCCGCAGTGGCTGATGATCAACAGTATCGACGTCAGTCCGTTCGACAAAGGCACCGCCTACCTCGCCGGGACGCTCTACAAGTCGGACGACTTCCGGCCGTTTCTCTACAGGACCACAGATTACGGCGCGACCTGGACGAAGATCGTGAACGGCATCGCCGCCGATCACTTCACACGCGTCGTCCGCAGCGACAAGCGGCGCAAAGGCCTGCTCTACGCCGGCACCGAACGGGGGATGTACGTCTCGTTCGACGATGGCGGATCGTGGCAATCGCTGCAGGTCAACCTGCCGATCGTGCCGATCACCGACCTCGCCGTGCGCGACGACGACCTCATCGCCGCGACCCAGGGCCGCGGCTTCTGGATCCTCGACGACGTCACGCCGCTGCAGCAATGGAGTGCAACCCTGCCGCGCATTCATCTCTTCACGCCCCGCGCCGCATGGCGCATCGGCGGCTCGGCGCCCGAGAAGACTCCGCAAGGGGAGGGGAAGAACGCGCCGCAGGGAGTGATCGTCAACTACTGGCTCGCATCCGACGTGAAGAGCGACACGCCGGTGAAGATCGCCTTCCTCAACACCGACGGCAGCGTGATCCGCGAGTTCAGCACCACCGAGAAAGACGACTCGAAAGAGAAGCTCCCGGCCTGGAAGTCCGGCTTCAACCGCTTCGCCTGGAACCTGCGCTATCCGGAGGCGAAGAAGTTCGAAGGGATGGTCTTGTGGGGCGGCGGCACGGCCGGCCCTCGCGTCGCCCCCGGCACGTACAACGTCCGCCTCACCGTGGGCGAAGAGGTGCGCACCACGACCGCGGAGCTGAAGCAGGACCCGCGCAACACCACCGCGCCGGCGGACCTGCAGTCGCAGTTCGACTTCCTCTTGGCCGCGAACCGCAAGCTCACCGAGGCGCATACGCAGATCGAGCGCATCCGCGAGGTGCGCAAGCAGCTCGACGACCTGAAGAAGCGCGTCGAGAAAGGACCCGTTTTCGACGCCGCGAAAGCGCTCGACGAGAAGATGACGAAGATCGAAGAGACGCTGTACCAGACGAAGAACCGCAGCCCGCAGGACCCGCTCAACTACCCGATCCGCCTCAACGACAAGCTCGCCGCCGTCGCCGAGTCGGCCTCGTACGGAGACTTTGCCCCGACCGCCCAGCAGCGCGCCGTCGCCACGCAGCTCATCACGCAGATCGACGCCCAGCTCGGGCAGTTGAAAGAGCTCTGGGATAAAGACCTGCCTGCACTGAACGCGCTGGTGAAAGGGAGTGAAGTACCGGCCATCAAATGATCCGGACCGGCCTTTGTGGCTTCACGATCGGCGCTGCCACGTATTTCGAGACGTTCGACGTGCTCGAGGTGCAGCAGACGTTCTACGAGCCTCCTTCGAAGCTGACCATGGACCGCTGGCGCGAGCAGGCGCCGGAGGGTTTCGTCTTCACGATCAAGGCGTGGCAGCTCATCACCCATCGCGCCACCAGCACCACCTACCGCCGGCTGAAGTCGGAGGTCAATAAAGAGGAGGTGGGCGCGTTCCAGCTCAACCCGACCACGCTCCACGGCTGGAAGGTCACCCGCGACTGCGCCCGCATCCTGCGCGCGAAAGCGATCCTCTTCCAATGCCCGGCGTCCTTCAAACCGACCGAAGAGAACATCGGCAACATGCGCCGCTTCTTCGCCGGGATCGGGCGGATCAAAGGCGTCGAATACCTGTGGGAGCCGCGCGGCCCCTGGCCGGACGAGGTCGTCCTCGGACTCTGCCGCGAGCTGCAGCTCGTGCACGCCGTCGACCCGTTCGTCCGCGCCTCCCTCACCCCCGAGTTGCTCTACTGGCGCCTGCACGGCATCGGCTCCGCCTACGCCGCGTACACCGACGAACAGTTGCGCCAGTTGCAGGCCTGGCTGCCGCCCGATGCCGACGGCTACGTCATGTTCAACAACATCCCGCGCGTCGGCGACGCGAAAAAGTTCATTAAAATGTCGGCGAATGCCCTCCATCCTGGTCGTTGAAGACGAGCTTCTCACCCGGCGCACGCTCCAGGAGCTGTTGCAGCGTGAGGGCTTTGCCGTCACCACCACCGGCACGGTCGCCGAGGCCCTCGGCGAGGTGAATCGCAACGGCTACGACCTCGTCCTGCTCGACATCGTCCTCCCCGACGGCGATGGCCTGGCCACCTGCAAACGCATCCGCGAGCGCCACCGCATGCCGATCGTCATGCTCAGCACCAAGCGGCAGCTCGAAGACCGCGTGGCGGGCCTCGACACCGGCGCCGACGACTACATCGTGAAGCCGTTCGAGCCGCTGGAGATGGTCGCGCGCGTCAAGGCGCAGCTCCGCCGAGCGCAGGAGCTGAGCCGCGACGGCGCGGACACGCTCCTCCGCGTCGGACGCCTCACCGTCGACTCCGCGCTCCAGGACGCGCTCATCGACGGCAAGCCCGCCGGCCTGACCCAGAAAGAGTTCCAGCTCATGCACCTCCTCGCCACCCGCGCCGGCAAAGCCGTCAGCCGCGACTTTCTGATCGAACAGTTGTGGTCCGAGGACGAGCTGGGCTCCGACAAAAACGTGGCCGTCTACATCCGCCGCATCCGCCAGAAGATCGAAAGGGATCCGGATGCGCCGGAGATTCTGCTGACGGTGCGGGGGTTCGGGTATCGCGTGGGGGGGTGAGGCGGCGCCGCACGTGAATTGGTGTCAGGTGTCGGGTCTCTGGGGTGTTTCGCCTGGGCGAGAAGCCCCAGACACCTGACACCCGACACCCGCCGAGGCGAAGACCCCAACAAACTTCGAGGAACTATCCCCTCGGCTTCTGCGCCAGCACATGAAACGCGTGTACGTGCCGCGTGTCGTCGCCGCGGGTCACGCGGGCGCCGCGCTCGCTGTCGTAGACCTCCACCGTTCCGAATCCCGCCTCCGCCACCTCGGCGAGGAGCACATCCAGGCGCACGTAATGGATCACCAGGCCGAAGTCGTGCGGTGCCGCGACGCGCATCTCCCACCCATCACCGCTGCGATTGAGCTCGCGGTGGCGCCACCAGTTCACCCAGCGCCGGCGGTAGCGCGGCAGGTTGAGCGGCAGCCGCACCGCCCAGCGTGCCGCGCGATAGAGGCGCGAGCCTCCCTGCCGCCGCTCCGCGCGCCACGGGCGCGCCTGCAGGTCCGGCCCGTCGAAGTTGTGGCTCGAGAACAGCAGCCACCCGCCCGGGCGGAGGACGCGGAACAGCTCGCGCAGCACCTTGCCGCGGTCCGCGTGATCGAGCCCGTCGATGCCGCTGAAGCTGAACTGCGCGAAGCCGAAGCGGGCATCCTCGAACTCCAGCTCGCGCGCGTCGCCGAGACGGATGTCCGTGCCGGGATGGCTGCGGCGGCACGCGTCGACCATCGCCGGCGCGTAATCGATCCCCACGTAATCGTCCGTCATCAGGCGGAGGAGCGGGATCGTGCGTCCCGCGCCCACGCCGACGTCGAGCGCCGGCACGCCCCGCACCCGCGGCGCGGCGCCGATTAGCGCCGCCCGTTCTCCCGCGTCGATGAAACCCTGGAGGCGGGTGAACTCCGCCAGCGTCGGCGGCTGCGACCAGGTCTCCCGATTCAGCGCCGCCACGTCCTCCGCCCTGCGTAACCTCAACGTAATCTTCCTTTCATACGCTCCGGCATTGGATGATCGTCCCTTCCGTCGACGCGACCGAGCACCAGCGCCTTGCCGCTCTCGAGCGCTACGGCATACTCGATACCAGCCCGGAAGACGGCTTCGACGAGCTCGTGCGTCTGGCGGCCGCGATCTGCGGCACCCCGATCGCGCTCATCAGCCTCGTCGACGCCACCCGGCAGTGGTTCAAGGCCCGCCTCGGCCTCGAGGCGTCGGAGACGCCGCGCACCGCCTCGTTCTGTGCGTACGCGATCCACGAAAGCACCGTCTTCGTCGTTCCAGACGCCACCAAGGACCCCCGCTTCGCCGCGAACCCGCTCGTGGTCGGCGAGCCGAGGATCCGCTTCTACGCCGGCGCCCCCCTCACGTCGCCGGACGGCTACAACCTGGGCACGCTCTGCGTCATCGACTCCACGCCCCGCAGCCTCAGCGACGACCAGCGCACGGCCCTCACCGCGATCGCGCGGCAGGTCATCGCCCAGCTCGAGCTGCGCCGCCACGTCTCCGAGCGGGAGGAAGTCGACCGGCTGAAGAAAGACTTCGTCTCCACGGTCAGCCACGAGCTGCGTACACCGCTCACCTCCATCCGCGGCTCCCTCGGACTGCTCGCCTCCGGTGTCATGGGAGACCTGACCGCCGAGGCGCGGCAGCTCGTGACCGTCGCGGAGCGCAACAGCATCCGCCTGATCACGCTCATCAACGCCATCCTCGATTTCGAGAAGCTCGAGAACGGCAACGTGGAGATGGCTCTCCGGCCGGTGCCGCTGCAACGGATCTTCGACCGTGCCCTCGACAGCGTCAGCGCGTTTGCGGAGCAGGAAGGCGTGCGCATCGACGTGCAGCGGACCGGCGCCGTCGTCGTCGCTGACGAAACGCGGTTGATTCAGGTCGTCGCGAACCTCCTTTCGAACGCCGTGAAGTATTCGCATCGCGGCGGTGCCGTGACGATGCGCGCGCGCCCACTCGACGGCCAGGTCGAAGCGCAGGTGATCGATCGCGGACGCGGCATCGCGGCCGACAAGCAGGAGAAGATCTTCGACCGTTTCCACCAGGTCGACTCGAGCGATGCCCGCACGCAGTCCGGCACCGGCCTCGGCCTGGCGATCTGCAAAGCGATCATCGAGCAGCACGGCGGTACGATCGGCGTCGAAAGCGTGGAAGGGGAGGGGAGCACGTTCTCGTTCCGCGTCGCCAACACGGCCGAGGCAGTGCGGGAAATCGCATGAAGGTCCTGATCATCGACGACGAACAGGACGTCCGTTACATCGTCCAGATGTCTCTCGGGCGGATCGGTCAGATGACCGTCGTCGAAGCGGCGTCGGGGGAGGAAGGGATTGCGCTGGCGAGAAGCGAACAGCCCACGTTCATCCTGCTCGACATGATGATGCCGGGGATGGACGGCGCCGCCGTCTTCCGCGCGTTGCGCGCCCTGCCGGAAACCGCGCACATCCCGGTGGTCTTCCTGACCGCGAAAGCGATGCTCTCCGAGATCCAGCGCCTCAAAGACCTCGGCGCGAAGGGGGTCGTGGTCAAGCCGTTCGATCCGCTCACGCTGGCGAGGGAGATCAAAGCTATCCTCGGCGTGTGAACGAACTGCGCGACTACTACCTCGAGAGCTCGCGCGTGCGTCTGGAGGATCTCCGCGCCGCGTTCGACCGCGGTGACGTCGATGAGCTCCGGCGCCACTTCCACGCGTTCTCCGGCATGGGCGGCACGTACGGCTTTCCGCGCATCTCCCTCCTCGGCGACGAAGCGGAGGGGTTGCTGCGATCGCCCGACGCCGCGGCGCTGGCCCGCTGCCGCGAGCTGATGGACGAGATCGCGCGCGAATTGTGCTAAAACGCGCCCGCCATGTGGAACGCCCGCAGAATCCTCAAAGAGCTCGCCGACGCGGATCGCCGCCGCGCCATCCTCACGCACTTCTGGAAGCACGCCGACACGCACCACCGTCTGGTCGTGCAGTCGCACCTCGCCAAGTCGATGAACTTCCGCGAGGAAACGATCCGCAAGATGCCGCCGGAGAAAAAGGCCGACCTCCTCGCCTCGCGCATGGCCATCCCCGAGTTCGAGCAGTTCCTCGAAATGGCCCTCATGCACTACCACACGCATGAAAAGGCCACCATGATGGCCGCCTTCCTCGACCGCTGGAACGTCCCCCACGAAAACGGCTCCATCGAGAGCGACGACTACACCCCACCCACCGCCGACCAGGTCCGCGAAGCAGTCAAAGCCCTCGAAGGGGAGTACGACCGCAACGACATCCGCATCTACCTCGCCACCGCGGGCCTGCTGATGGCCGAGCAGTGGAGAGAGGGCACGTGGCCGGTGGTGGAGGAGATGGAGTAGGGCAATACCCCTGTCATCCTGAGCGATGGTGGTGGGGCGGGTGGGAGCGAAGGGCCCCCCTCCGGTGCACGAGACGCGCGCTGTCGGAGGGGGGTCCTTCGCTTCCCCCCGCCCGGCCCCCTCGCTCAGGATGACAGGTGGGCCACCTACTTCGCATCAATCTTCAACAGACTCCACGCCGTCCCGTCCCAGATGAACGTTGCGGTCGAGTGCTGCTGGGGGGCGGAGAAGCGGTCGTGCTCGATGCCGCTGGTGAGGGCGGTGCCGACGTCGTTCGGGATCCAGCGCCAGGTAAAGTCGGCGACGGCCTGTCCGTCGTTCGGATCGACGCGCACGGCGCTGACGGTGCCGAGCTCTTTCTTCGCGAGCGGGACCACGTCCAGCAGGCCGTTCGGGCGGAGGATGAACCGTTTGTCGTCGCGGGACTTGTCGGTGAGCATGATGTCGCCCGTGGCGTCGAGCTCGAGCCAGCCCGCGGCGGCGAGCTGCGCCGCCGTCTGACGTGCCGGCTCGCTCATCGCGGCGGCGGAGACGGGGATCGAGATCCCGGCGTGCGTGAACTGGTGCTCCCCGAGGTCAGGCGATTTCGCGATCAGCTCGCGCGCCTGTTCCGCACTCGGCGCGGGAGGCGTCTTCGGCTGCTCCGCCGCCGTCGTGGTGGGCGGCGCAGGCTCTTTCGAGCAGGCGGCGAGGAGGAGGAGTGCGATGAAAGCGCGCTTCATGGCGCGAGCGTATCACCCCACCAGCGCTCGCACTTCGTCGCCGGTCAGCTCCCTCGTCTGCCCCACCTCCAGTTCCCCCAGCACCACCTCCCCGATGGCGATCCTGACGAGCTTCACCACCTTCGCGTCGAGCGCCTCCACCATCCTCCGCACCTGCCGGTTGCGCCCCTCGGTGATGGTGATCTCGAATGTCGCCGCGCCGAGCCGGTTCACGACGGCGGGGCGGGTAGGGCCGTCGCGCAGTTCGAGGCCGTTGCGGAGGTGGTCGAGCTGTTCGTCCGAGAGCGGCTTCGTCGCCTTCACCCGGTACGTCTTCGGCACGTGGTACTCGGGATTCGTCAGCCGCTCCGCGAACGCGGTGTCGTTCGTCAGGATGAGCAGGCCGCTCGTATCCATGTCCAGTCGGCCGACCGGGAAGAGATAACGGTCGCGATCCGGGAGGAGGTCGTAGATCGTCTTGCGCCCTTCCGGATCGCGGTACGTGGTCAGGTAGCCGGCCGGCTTGTGCAGCAGCAGGTACGTCGATTCCGCCTGCTCCAGCGGCTTGTCGTCGAACGTGACCCGGTCGCGCTCCAGGTCGACCCAACGGTTCGGATCGCCCTCCACGCGGCCGTTCACCTTCACCCGCCCGGCGCCGATCCAGCGGCGGGCCTCGCTGCGCGAGCCGACGCCTGCCTTCGACAGCACCCGCTCGAGCGTTTTCAGCGGGCGGTCGCCGGGCGGGGGAGCCTTGACGGATTTCACGGCGTGATCTTCAGGTCGACCGAGTCGCCGATCTTCATCCGCTCCAGGTGGCTGTCGCTCTGCGCGACCCACAACTCGTGCACCTGGCCGGTATTCGCGTTCGTGAAGCGGTAACGCGTCGACGTCCCCTCGGTACCTGCCAGCTGCGCCGCCCCTCCCTGTTTCTGCGGGTCGACGCCGAGCGTCACGCGCTGGTAGATGCGATTGCCGAACTGCGGCGTCTCGGCCTTCGTCCATTTGCCGCCGGTGCGGCGCTCCCACGTCACGCCGAGGGGGCCGGAGCTGGCGCGCCACTCGTCGCCGTTCGCGCGAAACTCCACCGACTCAACGCCAACGGTCTTCCGCGTCATCCGCCCCTCGGCGTGTACGTCGGCGTCGTCGAGCACGAACGTGAATCCCTTCGCCGAACGGAACCAGTTCATCGCCTCGTCGTACGTCCCCTTCACCACCGGCACCGGCTCCATCGGTTGAGACGCTGTTGCGGCGGCGGGCGGCTGCGACGAAGGCGGTGCGGCAGGCGCCGGCGGCGCGGGCGTCTCCTGCGAGCAGGCGGTGGCGATCAGAAGCAGAAAAACAAGCGAACGTTCACATCTCATGGGAAGGACCCAATGCTAACCTGTCGTTGAGGCCAATATGCGGACCAATTCCTGGTGGTGGGTGGTGGGTGGTGCAGCGCTCGGCTGTATTGCATTCGGTGCGGCGAAGCTTCCTCTGGCGGACGGCGCCGAGGTCCAGCAGGCCGCGATGTTCGCACCTCCTCCGAAGCCGGCGAAGAAGCCCGTCTTCGTCCCCGAGTTCCCGGTCGAGGAGCTGACGCGCCCGGAGCCGTCGCACGAAGTGCCGACGCTCGTGCAGGTCTCGCAGAAGCAGATCGACAACCGCATCGACGTGCTGGCGCGCGAGATGGCGGAGATGTGGACGCGCAATCCCGAGGAGCTGGTGGTCGTGATCGACGACGCGGCGCGCTCGATGCCCAGCGCCCCCTCGGTCACGCTGCTCCTGGCCATCGCCCACGCCGAGACCAACGGCAAGATCCTCGACGTCTCCGAGGCGGGAGCGGTCGGGCTCGCGCAGGCGACGCCGGTGGCGTACCGCCAGGAGAAGATGAACGGGAAGCTCTTCGTCACGCGCGACTACCTGATCGGCTCGCGCGCCTACATCATGAAGAAGCCCCTCGGCGACGCCGACACCATCACCTCGATGATCGTCGACAAGGACACGCCCGCCGTCCGCCGCAAGGCCAAGCGCCTCCTCGCCTCGGCCAAGGAGTTGCGCCGCGAAGGCATCGACGAGCTCGACCTCCTCTCGCCGTTCGCCTCGAAGAAGTACTTCACGGACATCGAGAAGATGGACGCGCACAACAAGGCCACCCTCAGCCGCCTCGGCAAGCTGCTCGAGAAGGGCTCGCGCGCCGAGATCCGCACGTTCCGTAATGCGACGCGCAAGGAGTACCGCGCGCTGAAGGCGACGCAGCTCGCGTCGTGGGTGCTGTACCAGAAGGCGCTCATCGCCAAGCGCGACCGGATGCTCGAACAGCACTTCGGGATGGATGACGAGAAGGTGAAGCGCACCATGGCCTACGAGGCCAGCGAGTACCTCGGCGAGCACCTCGACGACCGCTTCTCCGCCAAGAGCATGGCCCGCTTCCTCGTGCGCCACCTCGACCGCAAGGCGGAGGAAGCGCGCAAGCTGGCGAAGAGCGAGAAGGAAGTCGAAGCGATGACCGCCGCCCTCTACAACGGCGGCTCCCACAACGTGAAACGCATGCTCGCCGGACTGATTCGCACGCTGCCGGAAACGGAAAAGTACATGAAGAAGGTCCCGGCCACGCGCCGGCGCCTGGATGGCGTGATCGCGGGTGCGGCGCTGGGGGAGAACGGGGTAAGGACGCTGCGGTAGTCAATCTCTCGCTCGTGGCACGCCCCCTCACCCGCCCTTCGGGCACCCTCTCCCCGCTCACCGCGGGGAGAGGGGCTACTAATTCTCACTCTCGCGAGGGGCAAAGTTAGTAGCCCTTCTCCCCGCGTCGAGCGGGGAGAAGGTGGCCAACGGCCGGATGAGGGGCCGCGCCATAGGCGACGAACGCCCACCGCAGCTACGTCCGTAGCACGTCGTCCGTTTTCCCCGTGATCAGCCGCGCGCCGCGCTGGTAGGTGAGGTACGCCCACGCCCACTGCGTGATGACCAGGAAGCGGTTGCGGAAGCCGATCAGGAAGAAGATGTGGATGACCAGCCAGGCCATCCAGGCCATGAACCCGCCGAAGCGCACCCGCCCGAAATCCGCCACCGCCGCCGCACGGCCGATCGTGGCGAGCGAGCCTTTGTCGCGATATTTGAACGGCCGCAGCGGCTGACCCTCCACCGCGCGCTCGAGGTTCAGCGCGGTGTGCTGCCCTGCCTGGATCGCGGCGGGTGCGACGCCGGGGACGAAGCTGCCGTCGTGCTGCTTCGCCGCGGCGAGGTCGCCGAGGACGAAGACGTCCTTGTGGCCCGGGATGGTCAGGTCGGGCTCGACGAGCACGCGGCCGGCGCGGTCGAGCGGCGCGCCGAGGGAGCGGGCCAGCGGCGAGGCCTGCACGCCCGCGCCCCAGAGGACGGTTCCCGTCGGGATGACGCGGTCGCCGATCTTCACGTCGTGATCGGTGACGTCGGTGACGATCGCGTTCAGGATCACGTCGACGCCGA
Source organism: Thermoanaerobaculia bacterium (assembly GCA_035630815.1). Taxonomy (GTDB): domain Bacteria; phylum Acidobacteriota; class Thermoanaerobaculia; order Gp7-AA8; family Gp7-AA8; genus QHVT01. The sequence goes on along the minus strand of DASQJY010000036.1, from coordinate 190,553 downwards.
GCTCCTCGAGCTGCTTGCGCGCGTTCTCGGAGAGGCTGGGAGGGTAGACGGGGAGCACGCGCTCTTTCCCCTCGATGAGGATGATCTTCGCGTGCTCCGGGTGGATGTTGCGGAAGTCGCGGATCATCGTCTTGCGCGCGATCTCGGAGAGCGCCCCGGCCAGCTCGACGCCCGTGGGGCCGGCGCCGATGACCACGAACGTCAGCAGCATCCGCTGCTTCTCGGGATCGGGCTCGCGCTCGGCGGCTTCGAACGCCAGCAGCACGCGGCGGCGGATCTCGAGCGCGTCATCGATGGTCTTGAGGCCGGGGGCGTAGCGTTCCCATTCCGGATGCCCGAAGTACGAATGCGTGGCGCCGGTGGCGACGACGAGGTGGTCGTACGCGAGCGAGGCGCCGTCGGCGAGTTGCACCCGCTTGTTCGCGACGTCGATCGCGGTCGCCTCGCCGAGGATCACGGAGACGTTCTTCTGCTTCCCGAGCACGCCGCGGATGGGGGCGGCGATGTCGCTCGGATTGAGGCCGGCCATCGCCACCTGGTAGAGGAGCGGCTGGAAGAGGTGGTAGTTGTGGCGATCGACGAGGGTGATGTCGGCATCGACGTGCTTGAGGCCGCGCGCGGTGTAGAGTCCCGCGAAGCCTCCGCCGAGGATGATGATGCGTTGGCGGTCGGCCATCGGGCGCCGAGTCTATTACGAGGCGAAGCGGGACGCGAACTCGCCGACGATGCGGCGCATGTCGTCGAGCAGCGAACGGTCTTCACGCAGCCGGCGTTTCAGGTCTTCGACGAACTCCCGGTCCTCGGCATCTTCGAACCCGTTCTCGATCGCGGCGAGATAGCGGTCGGGGCTTCCGCCGTACCAGGTGAAGAGAATCTGCACGCGCGCGAAGTTCGCGGCGAGCAGGCCGTACGACCAGCGCGGACCGGCATCCAGCACTTCGACCTGGACGGCGGTGGATGCGGAAAGGGACACGTCAGGACACTCCTTGTTACCGGCTCTCTCAGCGGGCTCTCACTCAAGGAGTGACGGGGAGAGGGAATTCCCTACCCGGCCGTTTGCGGAAAGGTGGCGCGCGAGGCTACTTCCCGATCTTCGCCAGCTCCGGTTTCCCCACCCAGCGGCCCCACGAAAAGCAGCGGATGCAGGTGAAGGTGTAGTCGGTTACGCCGGTCTCGTTGTTCTGTTTCGCGTCCGTCTGCACGGGAGACTGGCAGCGGTAGCAGAGGATTGCATCGGCACGCTGGATGTTCTCGACCATCCCTTCGACCTGCTGGTCGTAGAACTCCATCTGCTTCGGCCGCTGCCCGATGGTGATCGTTTCCTTCCCGCGCGAGCAGGTGAGGAAGATGTGATCGGCGAACGTGGTCTGCACGAAGCTGCCGGCCATCGTGGCCCCGGGATGCTTCGGACAGTGGACGACCTTCCCGGCCCAGTACGTGCGGGCGAGCTCGCGCAGCGTTTCGACTTCAGATGGCATGGCGGGATTGTACTAGCGCCGCGCCTGCTCCACAGCCTCGAACACTCGCATGAAGTTGCCTCCGAGCACCTTCTCCAAGTCCGTCTCGCTCAGGCCGCGCTCCAGGAGGCGTGCGGAGAGGGCGGGGAGGGTGGCGGCGGTGGCCAGGCCGTCGGGAAGGGACGGTACGCCGTCGAAGTCGCTGCCGATGCCGACGTGGTCGATGCCGGCCACGGAGGCGGCGTGGAAGATGTGGTCCGCCACCTGGTCGAGCGTCGCGGTCGGGCAGCCGAGGCTCTGGAACCATTGCAGGTAGGTATCCCAGTCGGTGCGGTCGTCCGGCATCTCCTCGGTGCCGCCGGTCGGGTCGCCGCCGCTCTTCTTCGTCCGCTGCGCGTTCATGATCACCTGCGCCACGTCGTCGCTGATGAATGCGGAGAAGAAGTTGATCATGCACACGCCGCCGTTCTGCGCGAGCGCGCGGAGCATGTCGTCGCTCATGTTGCGCGGATGGCGGCAGAGGGCGCGGCAGGAGGAATGCGTGGCCACGACCGGTACGCGCGTGGTCTCGAGGACGTGGCGGTACGCGTCGTCGGAGACGTGCGAGATGTCGACGATCATGCCGAGGTCGTTCATCGTGCGCACCACTTCGCGCCCGAAGTCCGTGAGGCCGCCATGTCGTCCCGTGTCCCCCGAGGAGTCGCACCAGTTGTTCGTGTTGACGTGCGTCAGGGTCATGTAGCGCGCGCCGCGCGCGTACAGCCCGCGCAGTGTGTCGAGGGAGTCCTCGATGGCGTGGCCTCCTTCGACGCCGATCATCAGCGCGATCTTCCCGTCGCGCTTCGCGGCGCGGATGCCGGCGGAGTCGGAGCACAGCGTCAGCGCGTCGGGGCGGCGCTGCGCTTCCTCTTCGATGATGTCGATGAGCGTGTGCGCGAACTGCGCCGCGCCTCGCTCCGCGTAGAACGGCGGGACGTAGGCCGCGAAGAACGAGGCCGTGATCCCGCTCTCCTGCAGCGACTTCAGGTCGGCCTGCGCCTCGGTGTCGTGCTCGTCGAGATGGACGTTGTGGCGCAGCAGGCGGTACGGCGTGTCGCAGTGGCCGTCGACGACGATCGCGCGGCGGTGCACCGCGTCACTGGCGGAAATACTCATCAATCCGGTCGAGCTCCTTCACGAGGTGCGGCAGGTCGTCGAAGAGGAACTCCGCCTTCGACAGCGTGTCGCGCGGGAAGCCGCCGCACAGCACCGCCGCGGCCGGCACCGGGATGCGGTGTGCCGCGAGGATGTCGTACGGCGTGTCGCCCACGACGAGCGTGCGCGCCGGATCGCTTTTCACCCGTTCCAGCGCCGCTTCGAAGATTTCGGGAGAGGGCTTCGAGACTTCCGCGTCTTCTTTCGACGTCGTTCCCTCGAGGAGATCGCCGGCGCCGAGAAGCTCGACATAGTACTCGACCTCGTCAGGATTGGATGACGAGGCGAAGGCGATCTTCAGCCCGCGGTCGTGCAGCGCGCGGATGGCCTCGATCGCCCCCGGGAACGGGTCGACGCTCTCCATGTACTCGCGCTTCCACAGCTCGCCGCGGTACTTCTTCACCTTCTCCCCGAACTCGCGCATCTCCCGCGCGTTCAGCGTATCGGGAACGAGCAGGTCGCCCCCCTTCCCGATCTGCATCCGGATGACGTCCCACTGCACCTCCTTGCCAAAGTGCGCGAACGCCTCCACCCAGCACTTTGCATGCTTGTCGTTGGAGTCGATGAGAGTGCCGTCGATGTCGAGAAGAACCGCCTGGAGTCGGTATGTCACGGCGGCGGCGAGTGCAAAGGGAGGGCCGGTTCAGCGGCGGACGCAGACGTACACCGTGTGCCCCTTCGGCAGACGGCGTCTGCCGTAAGAGCGCCGCACCCGGACGCGAAAGTCGTTGCGCAGCAATGCCAGGAGCTCTGTGCGGTCGTAGAGCGCGAGCTCGTGCACCTCTTCATCGCGTCGCGTCTCACCGCCGTCGTTGCGGAACGTGAGCACGCGCCGGGTGACCTTCGCGCCGTCGCTTTCCTTGATGGCGATGATCGACCAGTCGTCGCCGCCGAGGCGCTGCTCGTCGTACGCCGGATACGAATGGCGTTCTGCCACGTCGAACAGCAGCACCCCGTCCCGTCGCAACGCGGCCGCGGCGCGGGGGATGAACGTGCGAATGTCGCCGTAACTGAGCACCTCCCCCATGGCCACGATCGCATCGCACGACGGCAACTCCGCGGTCTCAAACGATGCGACCTCGAAGCGCGCCTCCGGCGCGGTGCTGCGCGCGAGCTCGATCATGGCCGGAGACGCGTCGAAGCCGAGTACGTCGAAACCTGCCAGCGTGAGCTCGCGCGCCAGGACGCCCGTGCCACAGCCGACGTCGAGCAACAGACCGTCGCGGATCCCATGCTTCGCCAGGATCGCAACGACGCCGCGAGCCGAGGCGCGCGCAAAGTCGCTGAACCCGGCGTGGTGAATGTAGGCGAGGTCAGGGCGGTACTTCCCTCGGCCCTCGGCCCTCAGCCCTCGGCCCTCAAACCTTCGTGCGCCTTCAGAAACGTCTCCGGGCGCGAGAACACCTTCGCGATGTTCATGCCGCTGCGCACCGCCTTGAACGTCACCTTGCGCGTGGCCAGCGCCGCCCCGAGTTGCACGTACGTCTTCAGCTTCCCCTTGTAGCGATAGCGCACGTCCAGCGCGTGGCGCCAGAGGCCGGAGTAATGCTCGTAGAACTCCTCGAGCGGCAGCTTGGTCGGCAGGACGGTGTGCACGATGTCGTACATCTCCCACTCGTGCGTCGTCACCTTCTGGCTCGCCTCGTCCCACAGGTCCGTGCCGGGGAGCGGGGTGAGGATCGAGAAGCCGCTGTTGTAGGCGCCCATGGTCTCGATCCAGTCGCGGAGGCGCTTGAAGTCGTCGCGGTCCCACGATGGATCGACGATGAAGTTCGGCGTGAAGCCGACGCCGAGGTCCTTGAGGATGTTGATCGCCTGCACGTTGTTGTCGGCGGTGTTCTTCTTGTTCACCGCCCTCAGCCCCTCGTCCGTGACCGACTCCAGCCCGAGGAAGATGGCCAGGTCGCCGCAGTCCTTCCACTGCTCGACCAGCTTCGGGAACTTGCAGATGATGTCGGTGCGCGTCTGCACCGTGAAGTACTTGCGGATCCCCGAAGCCTTGATCTGGTTCGCCATCTCCTCGCCGCGCCGGACGTTCATCCAGAAGATGTCGTCGGTGATGAAGATGTTCGGCGCCGAGATCTGCTCCAGCTCCCGCACCACCCGCTCCGGCGACTTCTCGCGGAACGTCGACTCGTGAAACTTCCAGACCGAGCAGAAGTTGCACTTGAACGGGCAGCCGCGCGCCGTTTCCATCAGAGCCAGCGGCTTGCGGAAGTTGATGTAGTACTTGTCGGCGTAGTGCTCGATGAGGTGCCGCGCGGGGAGGGGATAGGTATCGAGGTTCGGGCGCGACGGCGCGTGCCCGGTGAAGAGCCACTTGCCGTCCTCGCGGACCCACAGCCCTTCCACCGTCTTCAGGTCGCGCCCGTCCCGCAACGCGTTCACCAGCGGCGGCATCACTTCCTCGCCGTCGCCGGTGGCGATGGCGTCGATGGCGTCGTTGAGGAACCAGTCCGGATCGCGGGAGGCGTCATGCCCGCCGACGACGACGAACGCGCGCGGCATCTCGCGCTTGATGCGCTGTGCCAGGCGAATGGTTCGGTTGCGCTCCGTCGTGAAGTTGCACTGCAGCCCCACGATGTCCGGCTCGAACGCCTTGCAGTCGGCCAGCCCTTTGTTCTCTCCGTCGATGCGCAGGTCGATGACCTTGCAGACGTGATGGTCCTGTTCGAGACATGCGGCAACGCAGATCGGGCCGAGGGGCTCGACGAAGGTGAGCATCTCCAGGCCGAGGATCCCTCCGACGGGAGGCTTGATGAAGGCGATTTTCATGGTGATTGGTCGGAACACTACCAGAAGGTCGGGATTAACGCACTTCGGCGGCCGTTACCGTCCCCACTTGATGCGCGTGTAGGCGATCCGGAATCCCTGCCGTTCCGCGTTGCGCTGCGACCCGCTGCCCGGCACTGCTCCCATCATCGCGAGGTCGCATCCCTGCGCCTTCGCGTGCCGCAACCGCGCTTCGAGCAGCGCCCGCTGCGCTCCCTGGTTCCGCGCCGACGGGATGGTGCTCGCACCGGCAAGCAGTGCCACGCCGCCGGAGATCACCAGCGCGCCGGTGGCGATCGCGCGGCCGTCGATCTCCGCGAAGAAGGGGGAGGTGCCCTCGCTCGATGCGGAGACGCGTGCGAACTCACGCATGAACGCGCCGTATCCGAACTCGCTCCACCCCTCGGCCGCCGTGTCCGCCCACAGCTCGACGTCGTCCGCGGTCGCGGCGATGCGCGTCCGCACGCGCGTCTCCCCGGCGAACTCGTCGCCGATCTCCCGGAACATGACCGACGTCAGCTCCACCGGCCGGTACGCCCGCGCCGCCAGCAACTGCAACGCTTCGACGCCCGCCAGCGGCGAGACTTCGTGAAACGGCTCCGCGCCGCGATCAGTGAGGAAGCGCTCGATCCGCTCCAGATCGTCCATCGTCGCGGCGGAGAACAGCCCGAACCCGAACGTCTGCGTCAGGTGCGACCCCACTCCATCGAAGAACGCCCACGCCCCCGCATGCTCGAGCAGCGCCGCTCCACTCTCCGGATTCAACCGCGCACGCGCCCGCACGATGGCCGCATTGGCCGTCGCCTCACAACGTTCCAGACGGCGGGCGAGATCGAGGTCAGCGAAGATCATCATTCAACCAACTCGAGCACGACGCGATCCGGGTCTGCTGAGAGATCCTCGATCGCAGCGTAATGTCGACGCAACGTATTTTTGACCGCGGCGGCACTGCAGTTGCCGATGTGGAGCCATACGACTTTCGGTGGAGCGCCTCGGAGAACTGCGAGCTCCGCGATGTCACGATCCTTCGTGACCAGAATGTAGCCATGAGTCCTGGCGTAGAACCACAGCTCTGAATCGCCCGTCCGTCCGAAGTTGAGCAATCGTGTCTGCGTGCTTTCCGGGTAGACATCCGCCAGCTTGCCCGGGATTTTATGCGAGAGATTGTGATCGAGCAGCAGCTTCACGCCTGTGAAACCACCGTCTTGCGCTCCCGGTCAGCCGCGTAGCCGAGCGCGGCGAGGATGTCCTCATGCGTGAGGTCTGGAAAATCAGAGATGATCTCTTCTTCCGACATCCCCGAGGCAAGGTACGACAGCACGTCGTACACGGTGATCCGTAAGCCCCGAATGCACGGCTGACCACCTCTTTTCCCAGGCTCCACCGTGATGATCTCTCGATAATCCATCGACATCTATCTTAGCGGAATTACAACCGTTTCCCGTTGTCGAAGCGGTTCCGATCGATCCGCAGAATGTTCGGGTCGACCGCAATCCACACCGGCTTCTGCTTCACCACGAACGACAGCTCGTTCGCGCCGCTGCGCAGGCGCTGCTTCGGGAGCGGCTTGTCGTCCACCGCCACGTCGATCAGCTCGTCCAGCGGGATCTCTTTCTCCGTGCCGTCGGACGTTGCCTCGTAGCTGGCCGCCATCACGCGCGCGGAGACCCGGAACTGTCCGTCCGGCAGCGGCTGCACCGAGGCGGTTTCGACGCGGAAGTCGTACAGCACGATCTTCTGCAGCCACTTGTCGATCAGCGCGAACTGGGCGTCGTTCGAGACGGCGCGCAGGTGGCGCAGCAGGTCGAGCGTGGTCGCATCGGCGCGCCCCCGCTCCTCGGCGATGAAGCGGCGCAGGGCGGTGTTGAGCGTCGCCTCGCCGATGAGGTCGCGGATCGCGTACAGCACGATCGCTCCCTTGCTGTAATAGATGTAGGGCTGCGAGCGGGCGGTCATGAGCGTCCGCTCGCGCTGTTCCTCGCCGGAGCGGCCGGCCAGGTAGCGATCGAGCTCGTACTCGAGCAGCGCGCGCACCTGCTCGCGGCCGCGCAGCCGTTCGAGCATCATCAGCTCCGTGTACTTTGCGAGCGATTCGACGAGTGTCGTCGACCCGCTGCGCGACTCCGGGACCAGCATGTGCCCCCACCACTCGTGGGCGACCTCGTGCGCGACGCGGCGCCCGAGGAGATCGAGACGCGTCTTGTCGCGCAGGTCGATGAGCATGGTGCGGTTCTCGTTGAGCAGGATCGTGTCGGGCGTGGCATACGCGCCGAAGCGTGCCGAGGGGGGCACTTCGACGAGCTTCAGTTGCCGGTGCGGATAGGGGCCGAACTCACGATCGCAGTAGGCGAGCGTCTGCGCAGCGGTGTCGAGGACCGCCTCGACGTTCGCGCGATGGTCGGAGTGGTATGCCACCGACACCTCGACGCCGCCGGCCTGCCGTCGTGCAACGTCGTAGCGCCCCGACACGATGCTGAAGAGATTGCGGATCGGCGCCTCGGCGCGGTAATGGAAGAACCGGCGGTTCCCCTCCAGCCAGGTGCGTACGAGCCGTCCCGAGGTGATCGCGGTCTGGTCCGCCGACGTAGAGAGCGTGGCCTCGAACGCGATCTCGCTCTCGCCGGTGGACGCCGCCTCGGGGTCTTCGAGCTCCGGCGCGCTCATGGCGCCGAGTCCGCGTTTGGCGCGCTCTTTCGGATCGGTGAGCTCGTACGTCACGCGATAGCCGATCGAGGGGTAGGTGAGGAAGCTCATCATGAGCGTCCCGTTCTCCTCCGCCATCTCTTCGAGGGTCAGCTCGAAATGCAGCGCGGTCCGTTCGCCCGGCAGCAGCGGCTTCGCGAGCTCGAAGCGGTGCATGGCGAAGGCGGCGTCGGTGGTCAGCCGCGCGCCGGGGATGCTCACGCGCGTGGCTTCGGCATCGCGGCGCGTGGCGACGTGCACGGTGGTGATCGGAGTGCCGGTGTCGTTCACGAGCGTGGTATCGCCCGCGATCTGCACGCGGCGCGTCGCCGGATAGAGGGCCACGTTCGTCACCAGGCCGGAGATGCGCGGCTGCGGCACGCTCGCCATCGGCCGATACTTCTTCTCGTAGTCCGCGCGCCACTGCAGCCGCGTCTCCGTCGACTCCACGTCGCGCGCGTCGTAGTACACCCAGCCGCCGGTCAGCAGCGCGAGCAGCAGGGCGGGAGCCCACACGCGTGCATTGCGAGCGACGACGCGCCACCGCTCCGGCGCCGCGTCGCGCAGCCGCCGCCACGCCACGGCGGCGATGGCCAGCAGCCCAGCAGCGAGCACGCTCCAGTGCAGCATCAGCCGTCCGAACGCGGCTGCCGAATCGCTGAAGCCGTACAGCGCCGAGTAATCGACCGATGGCCCCGCGCCGTAGCGCCACAGCGGATGCTCCAGCCCGAACATCCCCACCATGCGCGTCGCGACGAAGAACAGCAGCACCAGGACCAGCCCAGCGTATTTGCCGGGACTGAGCGCATGGATCGCCACCGCCGCCGCCGCGTACAGCGCCAGCGGGAAGCCGTCGAACCAGAAGAGCGAGAGATAGAGAAGCGGCTGCAGGTCGGTATGCCCGCTCGCGAGCTGGATGACGATTCCGACGACGATCGCGGTTGCGATCGTGGCCGCGATCAGCACCACCAGCGTGGTCCATTTCGCCAGCACCATCGCCAGCCCGCGCACGGGCGTCGCGTCGACGAGCGACGCCATCCGGAACCGCTGCTCGCGCCAGAACAGCTCCGACCCGTAATAGATGACGATGACCATCCCGATGATCGTCAGCGGCGCCTCGAGCACGCCGATGATGAGCGCCGTGGCCGGATAGAACACCGTCCCGTACTCACCGTCGAAGATCTCGGAACGGATCTCCGCCGCCGCCAGCCCTGCCCACAGGAGCAGCAGCAGCCGCGCCGGCAGACTGCGCGCGACCGCGCCGAGCTCGATCTTCGTAGCGGACCAGTAGGACGCGAGCCCCGACGGCGTCTGTGGAACGCGTATGTACGACCGCGCCGCGCTGTCATCCTGAGCCGCCGGAGCCGCGGCTTTTTGCGGCGCAGGACGGTCGAAGGACCCCCTCCCGTCAGCGCGCTCGTCGTGTACCGCAGGGGGTCCTTCGCCGTCCTCCGCCGCAAAAAGCCGCGGCTCCGGCGGCTCAGGATGACAGCGCGCCCCACCCTTCGCCTTCCCCAGCAGCCGGAACCGGAACACCCGATACGCCACCCCCCACGCGATCCCGGCCACCGCGATCCACACCACCCGATTGACCAGCAGGATTCCGCTCAGCGGCACGAAGCGCCCGTTCTTCTCCGCGATCGTCCAGTAGCGCGTCACCTCGAAGAAGCTCGTCAGCCCGAACGGATCGAGCAGCGACGCCAGCGCCCCGCCCCCCGCGCCGGGCGACGACGCCGCCATCAGCGGCGAGTTCGTCAGCGCCGCGCAGACCATGTAGAGAAAGTAGATGACGATCGACGCGGTGTACGTCGCCAGCGGGCTGCGCGTCAGCACCGCGAACGCGAACAGCAGCGCCGTCACGAACACCAGCGTCGGCAGCACCATCACCGCGAACGCCCAGAGGTACAGCATGACGTCGAGCGTCCCCGCGCGCGCCGGATCGATCCACGGCATCCGCGAGGCGATCATCATCCCCAGCGGTGCCAGCGCCAGCGTCGTCGCCGCCGCCAGGAACGCGCCGCTGAAGCGTCCGAACAGATAGGGGAAGCGGCCCACCGGCGTCGTGAAGACGATCTCCGCCATCCGCTGCTCCGTGTCGCGGATCACCGCGTTGGCCACGAAGATGGCGATGGCGAAGACGGAGAAGAGCGAGACGAACGCCAGCACCTCCATCACCAGCCACGGCGCCGTCACGGCCACGTTCTCCGGCCCGAACGAGCTGCCGGTCAGCGCGAAGCCGATCAGGAAGAACAGCACCGCCGCCGCGATGAAGGCAGGCTGGCGCGTGTGATAGCGCCACTCGAAGGCGATCAGTTGCCCGATCATGAAATCCGCTCCGACAGCGTCGCGAAATAAACGTCTTCGAGGTTCGGCGCCACCAGCTCGAAGCCGTTTTCCGGACGGGCGTCGGAGAGAACCTGCAACTGCGTTTCGCCCGCGAAGAGGCGGGTGGAGATCACGGCCAGGTTGCGGCGGTACTCGTCCACCGAGCGCTTCGCCACGGTCTTGCGCCACAGCCGCCCGTCGAGCTGCCGCATGAGCTGCGCCGGCGACCCTTCGAGCACCACCCGCCCGCCGGCCAGGATGGCCATGTTCGGACAGAGCTCGCTCACGTCCTCGACGATGTGCGTGGACAGCAGCACCACCGCCTCCTCGCCGATCTCGCTGAGCAGGTTGTGAAAGCGATTGCGCTCTTCCGGATCGAGTCCCGCCGTCGGCTCGTCGACGATGATCAGCCGCGGACTTCCGAGGAGCGCCTGCGCGATCCCGAAGCGCTGCTTCATCCCGCCGGAGTACGTGCTGACCGCCTTCTTCCGCACGTCGTACAGGTTTGCGATCTGCAGCACCGCATTCACCTGTTCCGCGCGGGCACTCTTGTCCAGGATCCCCTTGAGCACCGCGATGTGCTCGAGCAGCGCCACCGCCGGGATCCCGGGATACACCCCGAAATCCTGCGGCAGGTATCCGAGCCGCTTCCGCAGCTCCTCGGGATGCTGCACGACGTCATGCCCGTCGAGCGTGATGGTCCCCGAATCGGGTTCCTGCAACGCCGCAATCGTGCGCATGAGCGTCGACTTCCCGGCCCCGTTCGGCCCGAGCAGCCCAAAGAGGCCCGGTTGAATCGTGAGCGTGACGCCATCGAGCGCGCGCACGCCGTTGGCGTAGGTCTTCGTGAGATTGGAGATGGTGAGCATGGCGGACGAGGAGTTATTACGCTACGGGAGGAAAGATGTTGCTCACGGGAAGTCCCTTTGGAGTGCGACGCGCGCAGCTCCGAGGGACGAAGGCAAAGCGGTGACTGCGGTCACCGCACTCCAAACTACTGCCATACTCCCCCCATGACCCGCCACGCCACGTCCTCCTCCTCCGAGCCCGGGCTCGAGCCCGCCCACGCCGAGCGTGTCCGCACGCTGCTCGTGAGCGAGCGCGTCGGGACGCTGGCGACGCAGTCGCAGCGGCATCCCGGCTATCCCTTCGCCTCGGTGATGCCGTACGCGCTACTCGACGACGGGTCGCCGCTCTTTCTCATCAGCGGCATGGCCATCCATACGCAGAACCTCATCGCCGAGCCGCGGGCCAGTCTGCTGGGCATGCAGAGCGGGGCCGGCTCCGATCCGCTCGGATCGCCGCGGGCGACGCTGCTCGGCTGGGTGAAAAAGATCGAGGCGAACGAACGCATTCGAGCCGCCTATCTCGAGCGCCATCCCTCCGCCTCCTACTGGATCGACTTCGACGACTTCTCCTTCTTCCGTCTCGAAGTCGAGGACGTCTACTTCGTCGGCGGGTTCGGGGTGATGGGGTGGGTGAGCGTCGACGAGTACCGCACGGCTGAGCCCGACCCGCTCGTCGAGGCCGCGGCCGGAATCATCGAGCACATGAACGCCGACCACGCCGACGCGCTGCGCTCCATCACCCGCCATTTCGGCGGCCTGGATGCCGAGGATGCGACCATGGTTTCGTGCGACCGGCTGGGGTTCGTGGTGAGGGCGAAAACGGCCGCCGGGATGAAGGGAGCGCGCATCCAGTTTCCGGAACCGGTCACCTCCCGCGAAGACGCGCGGCGGGTGCTGGTAGGGATGACTCGCGAATCGCGTCAAGAAGAGGTAAAGTGAGGAATACCTCCCCCTAAGAAACCCTTCCAGAGGTTCCACCACCCTGGACTCAACCGACAACCCGAGGAGCGCGCCCGAATGAATCTTCGCCGTACCTTCGTCCTGCTACTGCTCTGTTTTGCCTTTGTCATCCCGGCCCAGGCGGCATCGCCGAACGTGGTCATCAGCCAGGTGTACGGCGGAGGCGGGTCCGGTGTGGCCGGCACGGCCTACACGCTCGACTACGTCGAGCTGCACAACACCAGCGGCTCCCCGGTGCCGATCGGCGGCTGGTCGATCCAGTACGGCTCTTCGACCGGACAGTTCGGGTCGTCGGCCGGCAACATCTTCGCTTTCCCGGCCGGCACTACCCTCGGCGCCGGGCAGTACCTCACGGTCAAGACCGGCAACCCGGCCGGCGCCGCGGGGGCGACCTTCACCTCCGACTTCACGACCACCGGCCTGACCATGGCCGCCGGCAGCGGCAAGGTCGCGCTCGTGACCAGCAGCGGCGCGCTCAACTGCGGCGCAACCGCGACGCCCTGCGCCACGAACGACCCCCGCATCCTCGACAAAGTCGCCTACGGGTCCTCGAACAACGCCGAGACGACCCCCGTCAACAACGGCACCGCGCTCAACTCGACCAACGGCGCCGTCCGCAAGAACAGCGGCTGCCTCGACACCGACAACAACTTCAGCGACTTCGTTGTCGCCACCGTCGCGGGCGGCCTCGTGCCGCGCACCATGGGCAGCGGGGCTGTAGCCTGCGACGTGGTCGCCGACCTCCCGCCGTCCATCAACGCCCCCGCCAACCCGATCACCACCGTCAACCAGGACGCGGCGCCGTTCACCGTCGGCCTCACCGGGAACGACGACGGCGGCATCTACAACTGGAGCGCGACCGCCGGCACCGGTGTCTCGGCCGTCAATGTGACGGGCGGGCAGGGGAGTGCGAACGCCACCTTCACCGTGACCCTCGCCGCCGGCTTCAGCGGCACGGCGAGCTTCACCGCCTCCCTCTCCGACGGCGTCAACGCGCCGGCCACCCGCACGGTCAACATCGGCGTCACCCCGACCAGCACCAACGACGCGCCGGTCATCACCCCGTTCGCCAACCCGATCGCCACCAAGGCGCAGGACGCGGCCGCGTTCACGTTCAGCGTCTCCGGCTCGGATGACGACGACGTCTACGCCTGGGGCGCCACCGCCGGCACCGGCATCTCGGCCGTTGTCGTCACGGCGGGGCAGGGGACTGCCAACGCCACCTACACCATCACTCTCCAGGCCGGCTTCAGCGGCACGGCCGCCTTCACGGTCTCGCTCACCGACGGCGTCAATGCAGCCGTGACTCATCCGGTGACCATCACCGTCACCCCGGCGCCCCCGCCGCCGCTCGATCACGTCGTCATCAGCCAGGTTTACGGCGGCGGCGGCAACGGCGGCGCGGCCTTCCAGAACGATTTCGTCGAGCTCTACAACCCGGATGACGTCGCACACGACCTCTCCGGCTGGACGATCCAGTACGGCGCCGCCACCGGCACCACCTGGCAGGTCCAGCCCCTCGGCGGCACGATCGAGCCGGGCGAGTACTACCTCATCAAGCTCGCCACGAACGGCATCATCGGCTCGGTCGTTCCCGACGCCAACATCAACGGCACTCTCAACCTGAGCGGCACCAACGGCAAGGTCGCGCTCGTGAGCAACGGCGACCCCCTCTCCGGCTGCGTGGTCGCCTCCCCGGTGGTCGACCTCGTCGGCTACGGCTCGACCGCCAACTGCCGCGAAGGTGCGACCAACGCCCCGACCCTCAGCAACGCCACGGCCGGTTTCCGCAAGAACGGCGGTTTCACCGACACGAACGTCAACGGCGCCGACTTCATCACCGGCACGCCGTTCCCGCGCCGCACCTCGCCGATCGTCGAGCTTCCGCCGACGGTCCTGAGCAGCGATCCGCGCAACAACGGCAGCAACGCGCCGCGCGACGCCAGCATCACGATCAACTTCACCGAGCCGGTCGACGTCCAGGACGGCTGGTTCTCGATCTCCTGCGTGACCACCGGCCTGCACGACAGCGCCACGGTTGCCAACGGCGGCGCGAACGCCTGGATCATCATCCCGAACGTCAACTTCCTGCCGGGCGAGCAGTGCACCGTCACGGTCCTCAAGGCGTTCGTCCATGACTCCGACCTCGACGACTCCGGCCCGAACAGCGACCAGCTGACCGGCAACTACTCCGCGACCTTCACCATCGCCACCGGCGCCGCCCCGTCGTACGGCCCCGAGGTCCACACCACCTTCGGCTTCCCGGCGTTTGCGGAGACGAGCCTCGACAGCCCGAACGCCTACCTGATGGCCAAGCCGGAGTTCACCCTCTCGTACAACCGCGATCTCGGCATCCCGAACTGGGTGAGCTGGCACCTCGCGGACGAGTGGATCGGCAGCCTCGAGCGCTTCGACACCTTCCGCGCCGACCCGGCCGTCCCGGCGGAATGGTTCCGCGTCAACCACACCTCGTACTCCGGCACCGGCTTCGACCGCGGCCACATGGTACCGAACGCCGACCGTGACCCCGAGACCTCGTCGCCGATCAACCAGGCCACGTTCCTCATGACCAACATGATCCCCCAGGCTCCGGACAACAATCAGGGCCCCTGGGCGAACATGGAGAACTACCTCCGCACCCTCCTCCCGGCGAATGAGGTGTACATCGTCGCCGGCGGCTGGGGCGTGGGCGGCAACAACGGCAGCGGCGTCGTCAACACCATCGCCGGCGGCAACGTCACCGTCCCGGCCATGACCTGGAAAGTCGCGCTCGTCCTGCCGAAGCAGTCGGGCGACGACGTCAGCCGCGTCACCGCGGCCACGCGCACCATCGCCGTGATCATGCCCAACGTCCAGGGCATCCGGACCGTCGACTGGATGACCTACCTCACCAGCGTCGACGCGGTCGAAGCGCTCACCGGCTACGACTTCTTCGCCGAGGTTGCGGACGCGGTCGAGAACGCGATCGAAGCGGGCGTGAACGGCAGCAATCCTCCGGGCGTCGACGACCAGTCGATCAGCCTGAATGAGGACGGTTCGCAGTCCTTCACCCTCGAAGCGGCCGCCGCGAACGACAACACCCTCACGTACACGATCGTGACGCAGCCGACGAACGGCACGCTCAGCGGCTCGGGTGCGAACCAGACCTACACCCCGGCGCCCGACTTCAACGGCTCCGACAGCTTCACGTTCCGCGTCAGCCAGGGCTCGAGCCAGTCGAACACCTCCACGATGACGGTCACCGTCCTCGAGGTGAACGACGCCCCGAACGCCACGGCCGACGCGCGCGGCACCAATGAAGACACCGCGCTTTCGTTCGCCGCTGCTGAGCTGACCGCGAACGACAACGCCGGCCCGGCCAACGAGAGCGACCAGACCCTGACCGTAACCGCCGTCTCCGGCGCCACGAACGGCAGCGTCGCCCTGGACGCCGGCACGGTCACGTTCACCCCGGCCGTCAACTACAACGGTGCGGCGAGCTTCACCTACGAAGTCTGCGACAACGGCGTCACCGGCGGTCTCACCACCAGCCAGTGCGCGACGTCGACCGTCGCCGTCACCATCGCCGCGGTCAACGACGCGCCGACCGCGTCGCTCGACGCGCCGTCGTCCTCGGTCGAAGGCTCCGCCGTCGCCGCGACCGTCACCGCCGACGACCTCGACGCCGACGCGCTGACGATCTCCTGGACCGTGGCCAAAAACGGCGCGCCGTTCGCGAACGGCACCGGCAACGCGGTCAGCTTCACCCCGGACGACAACGGCTCCTACGTCATCTCCGCCGCCGTCACCGATGGCACCGCCACCGCGAACGCCTCGGCCACCGTGGCCGTGACGAACGCTGGCCCGACCATCGCCGGCATTACCGGCCCGTCCGGCTCGCAGTCGATCGGCACCGCCGTCTCCGTCACCGTCAACGCGACGGACGCCGGCACCGCCGACACGCACACCGCCACGTTCACCTGGGGCGACAGCACGTCGACGACGGTCAACTGCGTCGCCGGCACCTGCAGCACCTCGCACACGTACGCTACGGCCGGCATCTACACCGTCGCCATCGTGGTGACCGACGATGACGGCGCCTCGGCCACGTCGACCCTCGGCAACGTCGTCATCACCGACGCCAACGCCGGCTTCATCACCGGCGGCGGCTGGATCTCGACCCCCTCGGGGAAGGCCAACCTGAACGTCAACGCCAAATACCAGAAGAACGGCACCGCCACCGGCAGCACGTCGTTCACGGTCTCCGGCTCGTCGTTCGCCAGCACCTCGTACGACTGGCTCGTGATCTCCGGCACGACCGCGACGCTCCAGGGCAGCGGCACGATCAACGGCACCGGTAACTACGGCTTCACGGTCACCGCCACGGACGCAGGGAACGACACGTTCGCGATCCGCGTCTTCGACAAGACCACCAACGCCACCGTGTACGAAGCCGCCGGAACCCTCGGCGGCGGGAACCTCACCATTCACTAACGACGTCCTTCAGGCGTACTGAAAGCGGCGGGCGCAAGCCCGCCGCTTTTTTTGTACCCCCCCTGCGCGTCTTTTCACCCGCGTAGCGGGCGAAAGATCACTAGCCCCCGGCTTTCAGCCGGGGGAATCGGGGCCCCGCCATTTGAGTCCGCGTAGCGGCCGAAAGAATCCTGCCGGCCGCTACGCGGACTCGATACCTGAACGCCGGTTCCCCCGGCTGAAAGCCGGGGGCTAGTGATCTTTCGCCGCCTACGGCGGCTAACCCGGGGCAGAGAGGGTCAAAGCTTCGATCTTCGGTCGCCCCTCACGTCGGATCGCGGCCATGAAAGCCAAAGCTCCCGACGACGCCCGGCTCCAGGCGTTGCGCTGAAATCGATCGTACGCGTCCCCACCCACCCGGGTCCCTCGCTCGACGCTCGGGATGACGGTTGGGAGGGCGGCGCCCGTGCGGTTACGCGCGTCGTCATTCAGGCCGAAAACCACCAACCCGTCATCCCGAGCGTCGAGCGAGGGACCCGGGTGGGCGGGGACTCGCAGCGCGTGCTTTGAAACCGACCGCCGCTACTGCATCCTCCACCCCACCCGCACGTACCAGGCCGCGCCGTTGAAGCCCATCTGCACGTTTTCCCAGAGGCCGCCGTTCTCGGTTTCGTTGGGGTCCTGCGCGGTCGGTTCGACGTCGAAGATGTTCGTGCCGCCCACGGTCAACGAGAGGTTGCGCGGGAGCTCCAGGCCGAAATGCACGTCGGTGGCGAAGCGGGAGTCGTAGACCTGGGGTGGCGCCGTGGGGTCGTCGAGCTGCGTCCACGTGCCCGCTTCCACTTCGCCGAAGTAGTTCACCCGCGCGCCCGCGTTCCAGCGTGCGAGGCGGTAGTCGGCGCTGAGCGTGCCTTTCGTCCGCGGCGCGGAGCCTTCGACGAACATCCGTTCGCGCGTGCTGAAGTAGACCTCTTCCTTCCCCTGCAGCGCGGGCGCGACGTTGATCTGCTGCACCTCGGTCTCGTTGAAGTTGAGGGCCACGCCGGTCGTGAGCGCGCCGAAGACGTTCGAGAGGCTGATGTCCAGGCCGCGCGTCTGCGTGTCGATGGCATTCGTGAAGAAGCGCGCCTCGACCAGGTTCTGCTCGCGGATGATGTCCCCGATGTCGGCGTCGTCGCTGGTGAAGCCGCCGGTGAGCACGATCCGGTCGTCGATGTCGATCTGGTACAGGTCGGCCGTCAGCGCCATGCTGGTCCTCGGGTTCCACGTCACCCCGAGGGAGTAGTTCATCGACTCCTCTTCCTTGAGCGACGGGATGCCCACCAGGCGCGCCAGCTCGCTGTCGTTGCGGGCGAGCTTCACGTCCGCCGCTTCGCCGGCGATGAAGTCGGTGAAGGTGGAGCTGAAGTAGCGCTGGTGCAGCGACGGCGCGCGGAAGCCGCTGCTCGCCGAGCCGCGCAGGTGCACCATCGGCGTGGCGGCGTACGCGAATGACACCTTCCCGTTCACCGTGTTGCCGAAGTCGTCGTAGTCCTCGCCGCGCACCGCGGTGGTCAGCAGCAGCTTCTCCGTGGTGCGGAACTCGAGGTCGATGTAGGCCGCCTTGCTGCTGCGTCCCTCGTCGACTTCGTCCACCGGCTGGAAGCCGGGGAAGCCCTGCGAGCCGGCGTTGCCGCCGCCCGGGCCGTCGAAATCGCCGTACGAGCCCGGCTCGCCGGCGAAGATCGAGTAGTTCTCGCGCCGGTACTCGAGGCCCGCCGCCACGCTCACGCCGCGCAAACGCTCTTTGTAGTAGCGCGAGAAGTCGACGTTGGTCGTGTGCTGGTTGAACTCGAAGCCGCCCGCGTCGAACTCGGTCGGGGAGATGCCGTTGCTCGTCGCGGCGATCGAGGCGTTGAGCGTGTTGTGGATGCGGTACTCCATCCGGTTCGAGCCGTAGTTCGTGCTCACGTCCGCCGACCAGTTGCCGAGGAGCGTGCGGTAGCCGAAAGCAGCAGCGTAGTCGCGGATGTCGGAGCCGATGTCGGGGACGAAGCCGTCCGGATACATCTGCGCCGAATTGCGCGACGGGATGTCGTCCGTCCCGACGCCGCCGCGATACCAGGCCCCCGCATCGCCTTCGCGGCCGTTGTAGCCGCCGTGGCCGTAGAACGACCCGTTCGCGCCGACGGGGAGGTCGAGGTTGTAGAAGAAGGTGTTGTTGTCGCTCGCCGAGTCGCCGATCTGGCGCGGCTCGCCGGGGAGGGCGCGGTTGGTGCGGTCGCGGTTCAGGATTTCGCCGGTCAGGCTGAGCGCGCCGCGCTCTCCGATCTGCAAGCCGTAGTTCACCGCCACCTGCTCGTTCTGCCCGTCGCCCGCGGTGTAGGCGCCGGTGGACAGCAGCACGTCCAGGCCGGTGTCCTTGCGCAGCACGATGTTGATCACGCCGGCGATGGCATCCGAGCCGTATTGCGCCGAGGCTCCGTCACGCAGGATCTCGATCCTCTCGATCGCGCTCACGGGGATGGAGTTGAGGTCCGTCCCGACGTTGCCGCGCGCACGCGAGCCGAAGATGTAGACCAGCGACGAGGTGTGCCGCCGCTTGCCGTTGATCAGGACGAGCACCTGATCGGGACCGAGACCGCGCAGCGTGGCGGCGTCGATGTGATCGCTGCCGTCCGAGCCGGACTGCCGGTTCGAATTGAACGACGGCGCGACGTACTGCAGCAGCTGCCCGAGGTCGAGCTGCCCGCTCTCATCGGCAATCTCCTCGACCGCCACCACGTCCACCGGCACCGGTGTATCGGTGCGCGAGCGCTCCGGACTGCGGCTGCCGACTTCGATGACCATCGTATGCGGCACGACCGTCTCGGGCTCGGGCTCGGATGGCGGAGGCGTCTCCTGTGCGAAGACGGAAAAAGCGAGAAGAAAAAGAACGAGGTTCCTGAGGTACGGCATGTCATTCCTCCATTACACCCGGGGATTTGACCGGAACGATTTACGCGGATGATGCTCCGCCGCGGGCGTGAAAAGCAATGACTCCCCGTTGCTGCGCTACATACTTCCATTACTGTGGGTTGACCGCACTCGCTCCGCTCGCCAGAATTCCACCACTACAGACAACTTGCCGAAGAGGAGCGCGAGATGAAGTCCTTCGTTGCCCGGTTCTTCCTGTCCCTTCTGGTCGTCGCCACGTTTCCACTTTTCGGCCAGACACCGCCTGACGACCCTCCCGTCCCCGACAACCCTCCGTCCGAAATGCAGCCTCCGAGGGTGGAGGAGGTGGTGGTCGTCACCGCGCGTAAGAAGGAAGAGACGGTGCAGGACGTGCCGATGTCCGTCGCCGCGCCGACTGAAGCGCAGCTCCGCGACCTCGGGGCCGAGAACATCGAAGACGTCGCGGCCAACGTGGCCGGGTTCACGGTCCAGAACCTCGGGCCGGGGCAGAGCCAGATCGCGATCCGCGGCGTTTCCGCGGGGCAGATCGTGCGCGACCAGCCGGGCGTGAAGGAACAGGTCGGGGTCTACCTCGACGAATCCGTGATCTCGCTCTCCCTCTTCACTCCCGACCTCGACCTCTTCGACATGAACCGCATCGAAGTGCTGCGCGGGCCGCAGGGGACGCTGTTCGGCTCCGGCTCACTTTCCGGCACCGTGCGCTACATCAGCAACCAGCCGACGCTCAGACTCTCCGAATCGGTCGGCGAGCTCAGTGTCAGCACCGTCGCGGACGGCAGCATCGGCGGCAGCGCCAAGGCGGCCATCAACGTGCCGATCGGCGAATACGCGGCGATGCGCGTGGTGGCGTACTACACGCGCTACGGCGGCTTCATCGACGCCATCCAGCCGTCGCTGCAGGTGAACGAGGACGTCAATGACGGCGACCGCATCGGCGCGCGCCTGACGTTCCTCTACCAGCCGTACGAAGGGTTCTCGGTCACGCCGCGGCTGCTGTTCCAGAAGGTGGAGATGAACGGCTGGAACCGCGTGGACGACTTCAACATCCTCGCGAATCCCTTCACCACGACCCGCCCCGCGGTCAACCTCGGCGAGCGCGAACAGTTCACCCAGTTCGAGGAGCCGTTCTCCGACGAGTTCCTCCTCGGCGATCTCAACGTCGCGTACGACTTCGGCCCCGTGACGCTGACCTCGATCACCTCGTACACCGACCGCGACGTGCTGGTCGTTCGCGATGCGACCGCGCTCACCGCCAGCATCACCGGCGGCTCCGTCGGCCAGCCGGAGTCGGTCTTCACCATCGACGCGCCGCTCGACGACGCCACCACTGCGAAGTCGCTGACGCAGGAAGTGCGGCTCTCCGGCGGACGTCCGGGGCTGGAGTGGGTCACCGGCGTCTTCTACAGCAACACCGACCGCGATTACGGCCAGAGCCTCTTCGTGAACGGCTTCGAGGACGCGACCGGCTTCGCGACGCGCGGCAACTTCGGCGCCGCGAAGGACGTGCTCTACTTCTCCGACCTCACCTACGAGTTCGACCAGCTCGCCGTCTTCGGCGAGGGCACCTGGTCCGTGACTCCGCGCCTCGACCTCACCGGCGGCCTGCGCTGGTACGACTTCGAGGAGAAGCGGGTGCAGACGTTCGACGGCTTCTTCGCCGATCCCGGCACGACGCGCGGCACCGTCGACGCCACCGGCATCGCGCCGCGCGTCATGGCCAGCTTCAAGGTGAGCGACCAGACCCGCCTCAATGCGCAGGTCTCGAAGGGCTTCCGCCTCGGCGGCATCAACGACCCGCTCAACCTGCCGCTCTGCTCCGATGTCGACATCGTGACGTTCGGCGGACGCGACACGTGGGAAGACGAGGAGCTCTGGAATTACGAGGTCGGCGCGAAGCTGTTGCTCGGCGGAACACGCGGCTCGTTCAACGCCGCGCTGTTCCGTTCGGACATCAAGAACCTGCAGGCCACCGTGACGGCCGGCTCCTGCTCGTCGCGCGTCGTCTTCAACGTGCCGGACTCGCGCGCGCAGGGGCTGGAAGTGGAGCTCGAGTACGAACTGACCGACAGCCTGGACTTTGCGATCTCCGCGAGCCGCATCGAGACGGAGTTGCTGTCGACGCTGACGTCCACGGACGATTTCGGGAACGTGAGCATCGTGGCCGGCATCGAGCAGGGCAACCGCTTCCCGACCGTGCCCGAGTTCCAGGTCGCCGCCGCGGCCTCGTATCGCTGGACCATGAGCCAGGGAATGGCCGGCTATCTCACCACCTCGTTCCAGCACCTCGGCAGGCGCTACACGCAGATCGGCGATCAGGGCGCCGGCTTCGGCAGCGTGAACCTGCGCGCCTTCGACCCGAACAACATCGGAGGCCCGTACACGCAGAACACGTTCACCTTCGATCCGGAGCTCCCGTCCTCCAACACCGTGAACGTGCGCGTGGGCGTCCTCCGCAACACCTGGGACACCGCCCTCTTCGTCAACAACATCACCGACGAGCGCGCCCTCCTGGCCCTCGACCAGGAACGCGGCACCCTCGCCCGCGTCGGCTACCTGACCAACCAGCCGCGGACGATCGGGGTGAGTACGAGGTTTGTGTTCTGAGATTTGGAGTGCGGTGACCGCAGTCACCGCTTTTCCTTCGGCAGCCGCAGCTGCCGCCTTGCGTGTTCGCGTCCCTCGCACCGAGTCAAAGCGGTGACTGCGGTCACCGCACTCCAAACGGACTCGCCGAGGGCGATGTATCCTCCCGCCCGCATGACACGCATTGCCGTCATTGGCGCGGGCGCATTCGGGGGCTGGATCGCGTTGCAGCTCCGGCGGCGCGGCGCGGAGGTGGTGCTCGTCGACGCGTATGGCCCCGGCAACTCGCGCTCCAGCTCGGGAGGGGAGACGCGCGTCATTCGTGCGGTGTACGGGCCCGATCGTGTCTACGTCGAGCTGGTGAAGCGCGCCTACGAGTTGTGGGACGAACTGCAGGCCACCACCGGCGAGCAGTTGTACGTCGAGACCGGGACGCTCTGGTTCAACCGCGAGGACGCGTCTTATGTTGAAGCATCCGCGCCGATCCTGCGGGAGCTCGGGTTTCCGATCGACCAGCTGTCGATCGCGGACGCGAAACAGCGCTACCCGCAGGTCGACTTCACCGGCGTACGCTCCGTGTGGCTCGAGCATCGCGCGGGCGCGCTCTCCGCGCGAAAAGCGTGCGTGGCCGTACGCGATGCGTTCGAAAAAGCGGGCGGCACGTATCGCATGGAGCATGTCGATCCGCAAGCGCCGGGCATCGACGCCGATGCGTACGTCTATGCCTGCGGGCCGTGGCTCGGACGGCTGTTCCCCGAGGTGCTGGGGGAGTGGATCAGGCCCACGCGGCAGGAGGTCTACTTCTTCGGCACGCCGCCCGGATCGCAGCGCTACCTCCCGTCGCAGATGCCGGTCTGGCTCGACTTCGGGGAGCGGATCTTTTACGGCATCCCCGATACCGACGGCCGGGGATTCAAGATCGCGGACGACACGCGCGGCGAACCGATCGATCCCACCAGTGCGGAACGGACGCCGGATGCCGCGGGGATCGCGCGCGCCCGAACGCTGCTCGCGGAGAGGTTCCCGGAGCTCGCGCACGCGCCGCTGCTCGAGGCGCGCGTCTGCCAGTACGAGAACAGTCCCGACGGACATCTCCTCCTCGACCGCCACCCCGGCGCGGACAACATCTGGTTCGCCGGCGGCGGCTCGGGCCACGGCTTCAAGCTCGCGCCCGCGGTGGGGGAGCTGGTGGCGCGGGCGGTGCTCGACGGCGCGGAGCTCCCGCGGATGTTTCGCTTGGATGTGACACGCATCACGAAACCGGCCACGCAGTTCGAGCGAGCGCACAAAGGCGATTGACTTCGGAGCGTCGCGGGTCCACCCTTCCGCACTGTCCAAAATGAGCGAGTCGCGCGCGGAAAGCGCGCCGACAACGAGGAGGGCTCCATGAGTAACTACCAGCGCGCCCGTCGATACGTGAAATTCATCATGACCTTCACCGCGGGACTCCTGGTTGCCCTCTCCGCGTTCGCGCAGACCTCCACCGGCAACATCTACGGCACGGTGGTCGACGAGAACGGAGGGGCGCTTCCCGGCGTCACCGTAACGATCAACTCCGGCGGCATGCAGCAGACCTTCGTCACCGAGACCGACGGCGCGTTCCGCTTCCTCCGCCTCGCCCCCGGCAACTATCGCGTCTCCGGCGAGCTGGCCGGCTTCGGCACCGGCGCGCAGAACGTGCAGGTGAACATCGGTGCGAACACAGACGTATCGCTGCTGCTCGCCCCGCAACTGAGCGAGATCCTCACCGTCATCGCCGCCACCCCGCTGCTCGACGCGCGCGACACCGGCACCGGCGACACCATCACCCAGACCGAGATCGAACAGCTCCCCACCGCCCGCGACCCCTGGGTCATGCTCCAGCAGATCCCGGGCGTGCTCGTCGACCGCGTCAACGTCGGCGGCAACAAGAGCGGCCAGCAGTCCTACTTCGTCAGCAAGGGTGCGGAACGCAACCAGACCTCCTGGAACATCGATGGCGTCAACGTCACGGAGATGGACGAGACCGGGACCTCCACCTTCTATTTCGACTTCGGCTCGTTCGCCGAGTTCCAGGTCGTGACCAGCAGCGCCGATCCGTCCATCCGGACGCCGGGCGCGACGGTGAACATGGTCACCAAGCACGGCACGAACGACCTGCAGGGGAACGCGCGCGGCTTCTGGTCCGACGAAGCGCTGCAGGCCACCGCCTCCGGTCCGGCTACGCTGCGCGAAGGAAACCGCGTCGACAACGTCACCGAGCTGGGCGCCGACCTGAGCGGCCCGATCGTCCGCGACAAGGCGTGGTTCTTCGGCTCCTACAGCCAGAACGCCATCGGCAACATCACCAGCAGCTGGCTCTTCCCGCAGGAGACCGAGCTCACCAACTGGACCGGCAAGCTCAACGCGCAGCCGGCGTCCAACAACAACGGCTCGGTTTACTACATGTTCAGCGACAAGACCGTGAACGCGCGCGGTCTCGCCGCGACCCGTCCCCCCGAGACGGCGCGCGTCCAGACCGGCCCGAGCTGGGTGGCCAAGCTCGAGGACACGCAGATGTTCGGCAGCAACTTCGTCGTCACCGGCCTCGTGACGCGCGTCGACGGCGGCTACAAGCAGGTGCCCCGCGGCGGCATGGACACCGCGACGTACTGGGTCAACACCCAGGGCCTGAACGGGGAAGACCGCGGCTGGCACCGCTCCTACTCGATGGCCGAGCAGGCCATCCAGCAGAACAACTACCGCGGCGATGCCTCGACGTTCTTCCGCACCGGCACGATCAGCCACGAGCTGAAGTTCGGCGCCGGCTACCGCGACCAGGCCACCGAGTGGTGGGTGTTGTATCCCGGCAATCAGACCTGGGGTGAGTTCTACACCGACCCGGCCGACAACCTGGCCGCGTTCACCCGCGCCGCGCATCCGCTCTACGTCGGCGAGTACCTCGACGCGTACATCGGAGATACCGTGTCGTTCGGCGACCTCACCCTGCAGGGCGGCTTCCGTTACGACCTGCAGCGCGCCTACAACAAGGCCAGCGACGTGCCGGAGAACCCGGTCATCCCCGACATCCTGATCGCCACCCGCTACGAGGGCGACGACCGGAAGCTGGAGTGGAAGACGCTCGTGCCGAAGCTCGGCGCGACCTACGCCCTCGGCGCCGAGAAGCGCACGCTCGTCCGCGCCAGCTACAGCCGCTACGCCGACCAGCTCGGCGCCAGCGACGCCGGCGCGAACAATCCCTTCTACGACCACCAGATCCTCTACTATCCCTGGGCCGATGCCAACGGGGACAAGATCGTGCAGCGCAACGAAGTCGACCTCACGGACCTCGTCGATGCCGTCCGCGTCAACCCCGCCAACCTCGGCGGCGGCGCCGATTCCGTCGGCCGCGTCGACTACGACAACAGCGATCCCACCACTACCGACGAGTTCATCCTCGGCGTCGAGCACGAGCTCGTCCCCGGCTGGGCGGTCGGCATCAACTACACGCACCGCATCCGCGAGAACTTCATCTGGACCCAGTTCGAGAAGACGCAGGGCGGCGGCGACTTCTACACCCCCGACGACTACGTCCTCGGCGCGCCGATCACCGGCACGATGCCCGACGGCTCGTCGTACTCCATCCCGGTGTACGTGTTGAAGGCGGGCGTCCCCCGTCCGACGTACTACGCCTCGCGCAACCGTCCCGATTACGAGCAGACCTACGACGGCGTCGAGATGATGGCCACCCGCCGCATGAACAACCGCTGGTCGATGCGCGGCCAGCTCACGCTCTCCGACTGGAAGCAGCACGTCGGCCGCGGCGGCATCCAGAACCCGAGCCCGCTGCTGGAAGGCGACGGCTGCTACACCTGCGACGGCTCCGCGGTCGCCTCGAACGGCGGCTCCGACGGCTACATCAACTCACGTTGGGCCTACAGCCTGACCGGCCTGTACCAGGCCCCGTGGCAGATCAACCTCGGCGCCGTGGTCACCGGCCGCGAGGGTTACATCAACGGTTTCCACCGCCGGGTGCGGTTCGACGGCGTCTTCCGCCGCTACGTGATCGACGACTTCGAAGACCACCGCTTCCCGAACCTCTTCCAGCTCGACCTCCGCGCCGGGAAGGAGTTCCAGATGCCGGGCGGCTTCGGCGTCGAGCTGTCGGTCGACGCGTTCAACGTGACGAACGAGCGGACCGTCCTCTGGCGCGACTACGAGGTCGTGGCACCGGCCGGCGGCGGCGCATCCGACGAGACCGCCATCCAGGAGATGCAGAGCCCGCGCATCTTCCGCCTCGGCGCACGAGTCAGGTTCTAAGCGACTCAGTAGTGGAGGACAGGCAATCGTGCCTGTCCTCCATCTCCTCTAATATGGCTCGCTGCTGACGCGCCCGTCCACCACTTCGATCGCCTTCACCCGCGTTCCCGCCGGCCGGCGCAGGTCGAACGCCTCTCCCGCCTCGAACCGGTAGACCCGCAGCCCGCGATACGTGAGCGGCTTCCCTCGCGCCACGAGCTCCGGCTTCTTCTCCGCGACCACGAGATGCACCGGACCCGCTCCGTGTACCACCCCCGCGCCGTTCCGGTCGACTAGCGCGATCGTCCCTTCACTCACGCCGAGCCCCTTCACCGGCGCGCGTCCATGCGAGCGCGCCAGAAAGACGAGCAGCCGCCCGAGGCGGTCGCGCTGCTGGAAATGGGTATCGGTGACCACGCCGCGCATCGACGCCCACTCAAAGAAGCCGGTCGAGACGCTGACGTCCACGTGAAACGGATCGAGCAGCACCTCCGCCGACTTCGCGCTCTGGCTCGGGCAGGCGTCGTAGACGAGCTCCCCCATGATGGCCAGCCCCGCGCTCGTCCCCCCGATCGCACCGCCGCGTTTGTAGACCTGCTCGACCGCCCGCTCGATTGGCGTCCCCTTGATCCAGCGGATGTAGTTGCACTGATCGCCGCCGGCGAAGAACACCAGCTCCGCCTCCCGCACCGCCTGCACGACCTCCGGCCGCGCCGCCGACTCGCGATCGGTGATGACCATCGACAGCACGGAGTCGACGCCTCGCATCTCCATGAAATACGGGTTGTACCCATCGGCACCCGACGCCCGCAGCACCACCACATCCAGCTTCGCGTCGCACTCCGTGCACCCGCGCACCCGGTCGATGGCCGCCTGCATCCCTACGGTCACATCCCCGCCACCCCCGGCCAGCATCAGCAGAGGTCCATGCAGCCGCGGCCGGACGTCGTCCGCGTTCCCGGTCCAGTAACGAGTCAACTCCGCACGTGCAGTCGCGACAAAGAAGAGGAGGAAGAGCAATACCATTCTCATGCGGTCGAGAATGGTAGCTGGTTCAGCCCGTGCGAACCGCCGACCCGACGAACGGCACCACGCTCGAGGAGCCCGAGGAGCAGATCCTCGAGGAGATGCCGGACCTGGAGACCGAAGACCTTCAGGCCTCGCTTCGGTTCGCAGGGAAGGAAGTGGAGCGGCGCCGACAAAGGAGATAGGCGCTCCCGTAAACGGGATACTGCTCAGTGAGCAATCCTGACGCCCCGGCACAAAGATCTCAACGCCGGTACTCGGATCCGTGGTCACCGCTCCGCCGCGAATCGTACAAAGGTCTCACCGGACCGCGCAAGCCCGGCCGTTCAACCCCCCTGAACAGCCAGCGCGCGCCGCCCCCTTGACAATTCGTCGAACAAGCTTACATTGAATATAAGTCTGTTCGATGAGCACCAAACGCACGTACACCCTGGGACGCCGCGCCGAGACGGCCGCGGACACGCGGCAGCGGCTGGTGGAGGCTACGCAGCTCCTGCACTGGGAGCGGGGGATCTCCGGGACGTCGCTGCGCGACATCGCGGAACGGGCGGGGGTTTCGGTGGGGACGGCGTATCACCACTTTCCGGCGTACCTCGATGCGGTCCGCGCCTGTGCCGCGCATACGGCGCGCACGCTGCCGTTGCCGTCCGAAGAGGTCTTCGCGGACGTAGAGGGGGTGGAGGAGCGCGTGCGGCGGTTCGTGCGGGCGCTCTGCGGGTGGTACGAGGCGAATCCCTGGCTCGAACGGATCCGCGCGGAGCGGTCGCTGTACCCGCCGGTGGAGGAGTCGATGGCCGGGCTCGAGCGGGCGTTCGAACAGCTCGCGCGGGCGGCGGCGCGCTGCACGGCGGACGAGGCGCGCACGATCGCGGCGCTCGTGGACGCCGCGGTGTACGCGAGCCTGGTGCGCGGCGGCATGGCGGCGGAGCGGGTGGCGGGGCGTATGTCCGAAGTAGTTCTGACCTGGCTTCTTTCCCCATCGCGCCGGCGCAGCGGGCGTGCGGCGCGGAACCCCGAACAACGAAGGAGACATTCATGATCACCGACTCCCGGAGCAGTACCAGCATCGAGGAAATCGAGGATGGGATCTACCGCATCAGCGTGCCCGTCCCGGAAGCCGATTTTCAATTCAACCAGTTCCTGATCGTGGACGAGGAGCCGCTGCTGTTCCACACCGGAATGCGCGCGCATTTTCCGCTGGTCAGCGAGGCCATTCGCGCGGTGATGCCGCTCGAGCGGCTGCGCGGCGTGGCGTTCTCCCATTACGAGGCCGACGAATGCGGCGCGCTCAATCTCTTCCTCGCTGCCGCGCCGGACGCCGTGCCGATGGCCAGCCGCGTGGCGGTGCTGACGTCGCTGACCGATTTCGCCGATCGCGCTCCGCGCGCCCTCGGCGATGGAGAGCGGCTCTCCATCGGGCGCCGGACGGTGCAGTGGATCGACGCGCCGCACCTGCCGCACGGCTGGGAGACCGGCTACCTGTTCGAGTCCACCACGCGCACGCTGTTCTGCGGCGACCTGTTCACGCATGGCGGCGCGAAGGCGGCCCCGCTGATGGATACAGACCTGCTCGTGCCGGCGGAGGAGTTCCGGACCGGCTTCTCGCAGATGACCGGCTTCCCCGACTCGTACGCGGTCACTCGCGACGCGCGGACGAACATCGAGAAGCTCGCCGCCACCAATCCGCGAACGCTGGCCGTGATGCACGGCAGCTCGTGGCGCGGCCGCGAAGGGGAGGGGGCGCAGCTGCTGCGCCGCCTCGGCGAGACCGTCGCGGCGTAATGTGCCCGGCAGGGCTGCGGGGCACCGTCACCCGGTATTCCGCATCCCTGCCGCGATCCCGTTCACCGTGGCGATGAAGGCGTCGCGCAATGCGTCGTCCGGTGCGCGGCGGAGGCGGCGGAGGATCTCGGCCTGTACGACGTTGATGGGGTCGACGTAGGGGTTACGGACGTCGATAGAGCGGCGGAGGGAGGGGTTGGTCTCGAGGAGGCGTTCGTGGCCGGTGAGCTCCCGGACCAGCTCTACGGTGCGCATCAGGCGGTCGCGCAGCGTCTCGCCGAGGTCGCGGAGCTCGTCGGGAACGAGCAGCCGGTCGTAGTAGGCGGCGATCCTCGCTTCCGCTTTGGCCAGCACCATCTCGAGCAGGTCGATGGTGGAGCGGAAGAACGGCCAGTCGTTCATCATCGACGCGAGCGTGTCTGCATCCGCGGCCTCGAGCGCGTCGTCGACCCCGAGCCAGGAGGGGAGCAGGAGGCGGTTCTGGGTCCAGGCGAACTGCCACGGGATGGCGCGCAGAGATTCGACGCCCTGCTTTCCTCCTCCACGGCGCGCGGGGCGGCTGCCGATGTTGATCTCGCCGAGCTCTACCTCGGGCGTGGCGGCGCGGAAGTAGTCGACGAAGCGCGGCGTCTCGTAGACCAGCGCGCGATAGCCGCGCGCCGAGGCGCCGGACATCTGCTGCATCGCCGCGCGCCACTCGTCGCGCGGCGGCGGTGAGGGGGCGAGCGTCGCGTCGAGGGTGGCCGTGGTGTAGACCTCCAGCGTCCGCAGCGCGATGCCCACCAGGCCGAACTCCGCCTGGATCATTTCGCCCTGCACGGTCACGCGCAGGCGTCCATCGACGGAGCCGGGAGGCTGCGAGGCGATGGCCAGGTACGTCGGTCCGCCTCCCCGGCCGACGCTCCCTCCGCGGCCGTGGAAGAGGGTCAGCTCCACTCCCGCGTCGCGGCAGGATGCGACGATCTGCTCCTGCGCCTGGAAGAGCTCCCAGGCGGCGGTGAAACGGCCGGAGTCTTTCGACGAGTCGGAGTAGCCGACCATCACTTCCTGCCGCCCGTCGATGAGCGCGCGGTAGAGGTCGAGGTCCAGCAACTTTGCCATCGTGTCGCCGGCGCGGCGGAGGTCGGCGATGGTCTCGAAGAGCGGCACGACGCGCAGCGGCTCGGCGATGCCGGTCTCTTTC
Source organism: Thermoanaerobaculia bacterium (assembly GCA_035630815.1). Classification (GTDB taxonomy): domain Bacteria; phylum Acidobacteriota; class Thermoanaerobaculia; order Gp7-AA8; family Gp7-AA8; genus QHVT01. The sequence continues at coordinate 160,095 of DASQJY010000036.1, read as the reverse complement.
TGCAGGAGCGCCACGGCCAGGATGTCGGAGGGGTTGCCGGCCATGGTGATGACGTAGGCGCCGAGCGAATCGCGGGGGATGGTGCCGAGGGCGCGGAAGGTGTCGAGATCTTCGCGCGCGTCGTCGTCGAGCGCGAGGTCGTGCGGCACGAGCGGGCGGCGGGAGGCGAGCTCGCGGAGGAGGAACGCCTGCCGCTGCTCTTCGCTCCATTCGGCATAGCTGCCGAGACCGAGCTCGCGCGTGATGGCGTCGAGGAGCGCGGTGTGCCGCGAGGAGTCCTGGCGCACGTCGAGACGCACCAGCGTGAGGCCGAAGGCGTGCACGCGGCGGATGACGTCGAGCAGGCGGCCGTCGGCGATGAGGCCGTTGCCGGTGTCGTGGAGCGAGCGATGGCAGCGCAGGAGCGGCTCGAGCAGCTCGCTGCGGTCGGTGAGCGATACGCCGTCGCCTCCCCAGTTCTGCCAGCCGTCCGGTTGTGCGAGCGCTGCTTCGATGGAGTCGCGCGTGGCGAGCAGGCGGTCGCGCACTTCCCGCAGCACGGCGCGATACGGCTCGTCGACGGGAGGCAATTCGCCGGAGCCGGATTTCATCGAGAGCTCGGAGCGGAGCGCGTCGACCTCGCGGTGATAGAGGTCGGCCGCGACCCAGCGTGCCAGCAGGCAGGCGTCGCCCGTCACCGCGGCGGTGACATTGGGATTGCCATCGCGGTCTCCGCCGATCCACGAGCCGAAGCGGATCGGCGCCGCGTCGAGCGGCAGCGCGCGGCCGGTGTGCGTGCGCAGCGCGCCGTCGAGGCTGCGGAGGTAGCGCGGCAGCGCGTCCCAGACGGTCTGCTCGAAGATGAACAGGCCCCCTTTCACCTCGTCGAGCGGCGTGGGGCGCGTGTGGCGCACTTCGTCGGTCTCCCACGCGGAGGTGATCTCGCGGCGCAGCTCGTCGACGGTCTCGCGTTGCTCGGGGATGGTCAGGTCGGCGCGGTCGCGGCGCGCCAGCAGCTCGCCGATGCGGGTGTATTTCTGGAGCAGCGTGCGCCGGACCACCTCGGTGGGATGGGCGGTGAGCACGAGCTCGATCCGCAGCGAGGCGATGCTCGCGAAGAGCTGCTCCTGCCCGATGCCCTGTTCGCGCAGCCGCGCCATGACTTCGTCGAACGATCCCGGCTGCGGCCGCGCCTCCGGGTCGCGCTGGTAGTCGCGCCGCCGGCGGACACGCGCGCCACCGGCAAGGTCTCGGCGGTGGGACGCGCCGCCAGGAGCTCCGCGCGTTCGCGCACTTTCTCAGCCTCGCCAACGTCGCCGAGCAGCATCACCGCGAGGCGATCGAAGTCTTCGCCATTTCCGGCGCGCCCGCTCTTCGCCAGAGAGCGCACCCGCTCGACCATCTCGAAGAGGTCGTTGCCACCCTGCTCGCGGAGAGTCTGCCCGAGCAGCTCGCCGAGGAGGTGGACGTCATCGCGGAGGGCCTGATCGCGCGCTTCGGGCATGCGGCAGAGTGTAGGGCGCTTTCGCTCGACCGGGTAAGGGGCCCGCCGGAGGCCTCTGGTCGGTTCCCCTCCGTCGGCCGAACGAAAGCGTCCTGCTTCGTCCCTGCAACCGCGGCGGCGGCGCGCCGTATTAAGGAGGCATGAAGACTCTGACGACGTGCGCGCTCGTGCTGACGCGCGACATCTCGGCCACGGACGCCGCGAGGTTCGTCAACGCGTTCCGGGCGGCGAAGGGGCGGCGGTAGGGGCTGAAGGCGCCGTATGTCGCCTGTGGCGCGACCCCTCATCCGGCCGGTGCGTGGCTCTCGGAACGCGCCGCGCGCGTCACTCGATGCCGCGTAACAGGCGTGGCGTCGCCCACGGATGCTGGATCCATTCGGCCGAGCCGTCGTAGCCGCCGGTGCCGGCGACGGAGAGGTCGGCGCGGTTGGAGACGACGAGCAGGCGCAGCGGGGCGGCCGGGAGGTTGCGCGCTGTCCAGAGCCCGGCGCGGTCGGTGAACGAGCCGGACCAGGTCACGAACGAGAGCAGTTGCTCCGACACGCGCAGGTCGCCGATCCACGCGACGACGAGCGCGTTCCTGAGCGGCTCGCCGGTGCGGCTTTCGGCCTTGACCACGAGCGGCTGCGGCGCGGACGGCGGCAGCGGCCAGCGTAGCTCGTCGCTCCCGCTCTGCCAGGCGCGGACGATGCTGGCCGCGTTCGGGTGACGGACCGCCACGACCGCGGCTCCAGGCGAATTCGGGACGCGGACCACGCCCGCTTCGTCCGCGCGATCGCCCCAGATCACCGCGCCCGACGTGTCGCGCAGCAGCAACACCTCGGCGCCTGCCGCGGGCCTGCCGTCCGGCAGGAGCAGCGTGAGCGTGACGCCGTCGGAGACGGGACGGAGAGCGATGTCGATGAGCTGCGGCGCGCCCTGCGCGCCGGCGGGGATCCGGACCGTCCGCGGCTCGGCGTCGTAATAGCCGTCCGCGCGCGCGTGCAGCTCGATGGAGCCGACGAAGAGCGGCGGAAGCGCGGCCAGTCCACGTTCGTCGACGACCACCTTCCGCCCGGTGCGTCGCTCCCCCCCGTCCGCATCGTTCCACGACGTCAGGACGGAGATGCTCGCGCCGGCCACCGGCTCCCGCGTGACGCTGTCGGAGACGCGGAGGGTGTATTCGTTGTCCGGAAAATCGAAGTCGAGCGTCTCGTCGCCGCGGATGCGGACCATCTCGATGAACGGCTCCATCTGCTCGACGTCGGGCGCGATCTCCAGCTGATAACGGCCGGCCTGCCAGACGTGCAGCTCATACGCGCCCTGCTCGTCCGTCCTGGCAGCGACCAGGTTGCGGCCGCTGCGCAGCGCGACGTTCGCGCGTGCGGGGGAGCCGTTGCGGGTGACGGTGCCGCTGATCTCCAGGGGCCGGGCGGCGATGGCGACGCTCGCGTCCCCATGCACGCTCACCTCGGCGCGCCGGACGTAACTCCACCGCTCGAGCGCGAGCACGACCGTGTAGATCCCGGGACGGATCCTGTCGAAGCGATGCCGCGACTCGCCGCCGACCGGCAACTCGCGCAGCACCGTCTCGTCGTCGATCGCCGTCAGCCGCAGGCGTCCGTTCTTCAATGCCTCGCGCGCGGCGTCGCTCTCCGCCGCGATCTCGACCGTGATGCCCGGCAGCTCGCGCAGTTCCGCCCGCACCTCGGTGACGCTGCCCGGCCGCAGCCGCAGTTGCTGCGGGACGATCATCATCGTCTCGCTCGCGGCCGCGAGCTCCGCAGTACGCGCGTCGACCGCATACCAGACGGCGATGAGCGCATCGGGGATGCGCATCAGGACGTCGGCCTGCTTCGCCAGCGACTCGCTGGTCACCTGCGGCACGAGGCCGGTGCTGTCGCCGCCGGACAAGACCGCGTAAACGCTCGCTTCGCCGGGAAAGGCCTCGAGCCGCTGCTTCGTCTCGACGTTCGCCGGCGCGTTGACCGGTCTGGAGACCGCGGCGACGCGTCCGCCGGTATCGGTGGCGACGGCGAGGAGCCGCCCGGCCGGCATCAGGACCGGAGCGGATGGATTCACATCGCGGATGAACGCCGTCCGCGCACCGCGCTCGCCGAGGTGCAGCAGGCGGATGCGCAGTCCGGGGGGGGCGTCGATGGAGAGCGTGGCCGCGGGGACGAGCGGCAGGCGCATCTCGCCCTGTTGCAGCGCGTGCTGCGCGGGGGTGATGGAGCGGCCCCGCTCCAGCCAGACTACGCCGCGCGCGGGAGGGCGCACGCTCTCGCCGCACGGGAAGACCTCTTCTTTACCGTCATCGCCGCGGACATGCGCGGAGCAGCCGCCGGTGACGCCGTCCTCGGGGAGGAAGGTCGCCAGATCGGATGGGCGGGGCTCCGCGGCCCCGCCCATCGCGACGGTCGCGATCACGACTGCGATCGCAAGACGCGAAATCAGAACTGCCCGCCGGTGTCGCAGCACTCGTCGTAGTTCCCCTGATGGCACGCCTCGTAGGACGTGTTGTACAGGTACGCCTGCCAGCAGTACGAGCCGCTGGGCTGCGGCGTGGTCGGGGTACCACAGCTGCTGCCGAGCGACGTCGACTTGCAGACGTACCCGCACATCAGGCTTCCCGATTCCGGATCTGCTTCCTCGCAGTCGCCCATGATGGGCGGCAGCGCCAGTGCCGGCAGTGCCAGCGTGAGACAGAACAGCATGAGACCAACCAACCGCATGTAATTCTTCATCCAGTCTCCTTCTACATCCGTCGAACTCGATTTTTTGTTCGACACGGCATCTGTCTACTTTGCCGGCGACACGAGGGCGCCGCGCACCGTCGCCACTTCATTGGCGACGAGCGTGACCGGCGCGCCGTCGTACGCGACGTTGCGCGCGGCGACCTGGACGCGCGCGGTGCCGGCCGGGACGCCGTACCAGACGGCGAAGACGCGCGTCTGCGTCACGCGCAGCACGTCCGGCGCACGCCGCGTCTTCCCGAGCTCGAGGCGGATCTCCGAGGCGGTCACGTGGTCTTCCTTGCCGTGCTTCCTGAGCACGGCCAGGACGTCGGACATGCCGGCCTTCGGTTTCACGGCGCGCAGGCTCAATGTTTCCCCCTGGCCGAGGTCCGCCGGACGCGCCAGCGCGACGGCGTTCCCCTGGGCGTCGAAGATGCCGCCGAGGACCTGGCCCGCCGGGACCCGGACGCCGTTGGCGGCGGTGCGCGCGACCAGTCTCCGCTCGAAGCCGAGGCCCGGACTGGAGAGGCTCACCACGCGGAACGTCTGGTCCGCCGCGAGCGGCGCACCCGGCTTGATCACGCCCGCGGGCGTGAGCACGGCGGTGGAGCGGAAGCCGTTGTTGGCGTTCGCACCCGGGACGTACGCGAACATGCTCTGGCTCGGGCTGACCTCGTCGCCCTGCTCGAGCCAGAAGTCGTAGCGCCCTGCTTTCGGCGGCTGGAACCACTTGCCGCACGGATAGACGAGGTCGTCAGCGAGCCGGTCATTCGGAGTGAGATGAACCTCGCAGCCTGCCGGATCGAGCAGCGTACCGGCTTCGTCGGCCGGCCAGATCACGACGGCCTGCTGGCCGCGAATGACGCCTTCCGCCGGAGGAGGGAGGGTGAACTCTCCTGCCTGGACGGCCATGGAGAGAAGGAGAAGACACACGACGACCACGCCACGTTTTACACAGAGCTGCGCCATTACGAGTTCCTGTCGGCCAGAGTTATTAGTTTTGGTTGCGCCGATGGAACGGGATCAATGGCAATTCAATTCCGGAATTGTATGAATCCCCATATATGGCAGAGATGGCTTGGCCGGCTGCCTCCCCGGCGCCGCGCGCCGTCCCTCGATGCGCGTAACAGGCGTGGCCTCGCCCACGGATGCTGGACTACTTCAGCGCCAGCTGCGTCCGCGCGCCCACGAGATCGACAGCTCCCTTGCGGAGCTCGAGGTCGATCATGGCGGTGCCGGTTGCGGGATCGGCGTTGACCGTCACCTTGCCGGTGTACTCGCCGGTGGTGTTCGCGGTGACCGGCTTGCCCGCTTCGAACGTGATCGAGGGTGCGAACACGAGCTCGTTCGTGGAGGTCTTCGTCACTTCGATTTTGCAGTTGTAGACGCCCTCCTGCGCGGTGGGGGTCAGGACGATTTCCCAAGTGAACTCGCCGTCGGGCGTTTCGGACCGGCCTTTGACCGTTTCCGCGAGCAGCGGGACGGTGGCAGCGATGAGCAGCAACACGACACCGAGCGATCGTTTCAGCATGGTTTCGAGTATACCTACAGCGCGCTCCCGCAGTACTTGCAGTGCGTGGCGTCGTCGTCGTGGCCTTCGCGGCCGCAGGCGGGGCAGGACTGGCGGGACTGCCCGCGGCCGCGGGCGGCGGTGAGCTCCGACGTCACGATGCCGGTGGGCACCGCGATGATCGCGTAGCCGAGCACCATCACTACCGAGGCGAGGAGCTTGCCGAGGGCGGTCTGCGGGGAGAGGTCGCCGTAGCCGACCGTCGTCAGCGTCACGATGGCCCAGTACATCGAGGTGAGGATGTCGTTGAAGCCGTGCGCCGGCCCCTCGATCATGTACATCAGCGCGCCGATCAGGACCACGAGCGTGACCACGGCGAAGAGGAAGACGAAGATCTTCCGCCGGCTGGCGCGCAGCGCCGACGTGATCACGCCCGCCTCGGTGAGGTACTCCGTCAGCTTCAGGATGCGGAAGATGCGCAGCAGGCGCAGGACGCGGACGGTGAGGAAGAACTGCGCTCCCGGGATGAACAGCGTCAGCCACGTCGGCGCGACGGCCAGCAGGTCGATCACGCCGAGCGCGCTGCGGGCGTAGGCGAGCGGCCTCCGGACGGCGACGAGACGGAGGATGTACTCGATGGTGAACAGGACCGTGAACACGATCTCGGCCGCGAACAGCTCGCGGTGCCAGCGGGCGTCGATCGAAGCGATGCTCTCGAGGACGACCACGGTCACGCTCAGGAGGATGCACACGATCAGCGCGCCGTCGAACGCGCGTCCGGCCGGCGTGTCCGCTTCGAAGATGACGGTGTGCAGCCGCTGCCGCCAGCGCGACGTCTCGTAGGTCATGGTTAAAGCGTAGCCGGATTCCGGGAGGGGCGGGCTACTTCGCGGCGACCAGGTCGGTCAGCCTGGCCATGACGGTGCGGTCGAGGTAGATCGCGTACTCGGTGTGCACGCGGCGCGTGTCGCGAGTGGTGTACGTGGGGGCGACGGCGACGTTGAGCGACGCGTCGATCCACGGGATGGCGAAGCTGGCGGTGAGCACGGCGCGGCCGACGCAGCAGTGCCAGGCGGCATCGGAGCGCTCGGCGCCGGCTCCGAAGGCGGCGTTCAACTCGAGGCGATGGTTGCTGCGCAGGCGCTCCCGGATCCGGTAGAGATAGCTGACGCGATCGACGTAGTTGCCGGCGTCGAGGCGGCGGCGCATCCAGATGAACGAACCGTCGATCTTCTGCAGGCCGGCAATCGGCCGCGGCAGCGGGACGCGGAGGTCGGCTTGCAGACCGAATTCGTGATTGAGCGGATCGGAGCGTTGGGTATCTGGGTCGTCGCGGTACGGGTTCTGTTCCACGGACCAGGTGGCCAGGACGCGCCCCGCCACGCGGACCGGCTCGGTCGAGGGGAGGAGTTGCACCGGCTTGCCGAGGATGTACTGGCCGACCTGCACTGTGGCGCGCCAGTTCGGCAGCGTGGTGTCGCTGTCGGGGCGGAAGGTGGTGAGCTTGAGGTTGAGCTGTTTGTCGCCGCGATAGAAGTTGGCCGTGGCGTGCACGAACGAGAGGTCTCCCTCGGTGGTGACGGTGCGCCACTGGTAGTCGGTCACACGGCCGCCGTAGACGCGCACGAGCGCGAATGGGGAGCCCGGATCGGAGACGCCAAAGTGCGCGTCGCGGAAGACGGCGCCGCGCTCGCGGGGATCGAGAAAGTCGGTCGGGTCGAAGACGTCGAGCTCCTGCGCGCGGGCGTTCCACGCGCAGAGCAGGACCAGGCATGCGGCGGCGGCGATGCGGGCGCGCATCACTCCACCACCGGGACTTTTTTTGTGATTCGCATTTCACTGACCACGCGCTGCAGTTTCTTTTTCGCCAGCTCGTCGCCGGCGTCGCTGTTCGAGATCACCGCGTTCGCAGAGACGACCTGCACCGGGACTTCTTTCAGGGTGAGGGTGCTCTTCCGGCCGAACGTCTTCACCGTGAGCGGGATCCGCACGGCCGGGCTGTCGAACTGGATGTTCAGCTCTTCGAACTCCGCGAGCTCGAGGTCCTCGCCGGCGGTCATGGCTCTGGAGCAGCTGATGATCGTGTTCTTCGTCGGCGGCATCCGGTCCACGGTCATCTTCTTCGGCGGGAGCTTCGGGACGGTGGTGACGTTGACCAGCCAGAGCTGCGCGCAACGGACGCGATACAACGCCACGCAAGCCCCTGCCGGATGCGGAATGGCCGAGACGCTGCACGTGACGCGCGCCCTCGGCACGGCCAAGGCGTCGATGGTGAGCTTCCGGTCGCCGATCCTGAAGGTCTCGGCTGTGGTGCCACGCCAGTAGAGGTCCGCGTCGCGCTGTTTGGTGACGGTGATGATCTCGCCGCCGACGTCGACGTCGAACTGCTTGCCGGGCTGCGACTGCGAGCACCCCTCGAACGTGACGAAGACGGTCTTCGTCTCGGCGTTCAGCGAGCACGCCTGGGCGAGGGCGGATGGAGTTGCGAACAGGGCCGCGCCCGCGAGCGCGACGACGATGCTACTTCGGAGGCGACGAGACATGGGCTTTCATCCATTCCGTGAGTTTTGCAGCGTCGATGGTGTGGTGCGGCGGCGGCGCCGCATCGTAGAAGTTGCCATTGCGGTCGGTTTCCTCCACGTTGAGGTCGATGCGCGCCTTGCCGTTGACGAGCGTGTCGAGGATCTCCTGTTTCGTGGCGTTTCCTTTCCGCCGCACGGAGCCGGTGGAGAGATGGATGTACGCGTGCTTTTCCGGGAGGATCAGTGCGTCCGCGGCATTCAGGACCACGAGTGGCGTGTCCTCGGCGGCCAGTCCCGGGAAGGAGATGACGGCCGATTTCACCATTGAGGGCCGCTTTCCGTTGTTGACCACCAGCACGCGAATGGCCTGCTCGGGGACGTCTTCGGCGTTTTCGGCGTATTGCGCTTCACCGACGATGCGGACGTAGGTCTGCGAGCGGTTGCCGAAGTACGCCATCACCGGCGGGACGGTGGCGCTGAGGACCGACAGGAGCGACAGGGCGAGCGCGAGCGTGACCTGGCTGGCGGGGATGAAGCGGCGGCGAGTCTGCCACTCGCCGCAGTCCCTGCAGCGGCGGCACCCCTCTTCGATCGTGGAGCCGCAGACTCGGCACGGAATGCCGGTTTGCAGGGTCTTGCACGCGGAGCAGCGAGCCGCGCCGTTCGGCATCGTGGCACCGCAGGAGACACATTCCCGGCCGTCCTGATACGCGCTGCACTTGAGGCATTTGCGCGCGCCGGGATCGAGAACCGTCGCACAGAGCAGACATCTCGTCGTCGAGTGCAGAGGCTGGACCGTCAATTGGACCTCCTGACCGATGCTGGTGAGAGGGCCGCAAGCCGCGGATTTCACTCCCTTTGACCAGTAGTGACGCGAAGGTCGTAATCGTTACAGGGAAAAGAGACGACGAGACCTCCGACCGGCATCCCTCTTTCCGCGGCACGCGGCTGAGCTACACTCGCCGCGATCCCGCTTCCCACGATGAAATACATCAAGCGCTTTCTCGCGATCGCTCTGCTCCTGCTCATTGCGCTGGTGGCGCTCTTTACCGTCGGTGTGCTGTGGCCACAGGCGCGCGTGGAGCCGGTTCGCACTGCCGTGCCGATTGCGATCGTGCATGTGAATGTGGTCGACGTCCGGGCGGGCGTTACGGTGCCGGATCAGACGGTCATCGTGCAGAACGGGCGGATCGCGACGGTGGGGAAGGACAGCGCGGTTCCGCTCGGCGCGCGCATCGTGGAGGGCCGCGGGAAGTATCTGCTGCCGGCGTTCTGGGACATGCATACCCATGTCTTCGCGTTCAGCCCCCTGCTGGACCTGCCGCTGTACATCGCGTACGGCGTGACGAACGTGCGGGACATGCAGGGGTGCCCGCAACCGGGCGATCCGTTCGTTGCCTGTCCGGAGGAAAAGCGGCGCTGGACGGCCGAGGCGGTGGCGGGGACGCGCGTCGGGCCGCGGGTGGTGTCCACCACGAGCTGGATGGCGAACGGGCCGGGGATGGTGGCGCGGCTCGGGGACGTGCCGGCGTACTTCGATACGGCCACGCCGGAGCAGGCGCGCCAGTTCGTCCGTCACTTCGCCGGGAAGGTCGAGGCGATCAAGGTCTACGACCGCATCCCGCGCGACGCCTATTTCGCGCTGGTCGAGGAGGCGCGCAAGGCAGGGATGGATGCGGTCGGGCACCGGCCGCGCGCGGTCAGCGCGATCGAGGCGGCGGCGAACCAGAAGAGCATCGAGCACGCGCGCTTCATCCTGCACGAGTCGTATGCCGGCAGCGCGGAGCTGCGACGGGCCGGAGTCGGGCAGTGGCGCGAAGATCGCCGGCGGATGTTGAACGAGCACGATCCGGCGATGGCGCAGGCGATCTTCGCGGCCATGAAGGAGCACGGCACCTGGTATGTGCCGACGCACCTGACGCGCTGGTCGGATGCGTACGCGGAGGCGGATTCGGTGCGCAAGGATCCGCTCCTGCGCTACCTCCATCCGTTGCTGAAGCGGCAGTGGCTGGAGGATCTCGACGAAGTGCTGGCCGAGGATCCTTCACCGGCCGCGCGGGAGACGCACCGCCAGTTCTATCGCAAAGGGCTGGAGCTGACCGGCGCCGCGCACCGGGCAGGGGTGAAGGTGCTGGCCGGGACGGATTACATCGTGGCAGGCGCCGACCTGCATCGCGAGCTTCAGCAACTCGCGGCAGCCGGTCTTTCGAACGCCGACGTGCTGCGCGCCGCCACCCTTTCTCCCGCCCAGTACTTCGGACTGGAGCCGCAGTACGGCACTGTCGAGCGGGGGAAGATCGCGGACCTGGTCCTCCTCGGCGCGAATCCGCTGCAGGACATCCGCAACACGCAACGCATCGAGGCCGTGCTCTTCAACGGCAACCTCTACGATCGCTCCGCCCTCGACGGGATCACGAAACACGTCGAACGGCAGGCGCGGAGCTGGGCGGTGGGATGCAAGATCGTGTGGCGGTTCGTGAAGAATCCGGGCGGGTATTGAGGAGCGAGGTGTCGGGTATCGACACCTGACAACCTGCGTGCTCTCGCCCGCCGGAGGCCTCCCGTCATTTCTCCTTTCGCGACCGCGCCAGATCGTGGATGCACCGCCGCCGAGTTCGGTTAACATCGCTCCATCACTTTCACATACAAAATCTTCGCGCTAGCTCTGCTCCTCGGCGCCCGGTTGCTGTGGGCGCAGACCACTGCCTCGCTCACCGGGAGCGTGACGGTGAGCGGCCGTCCGCTGGGCGGCGTCACGGTCACCGTTTCGTCGCCGGCGTTACAGGGGACGAGGAGTACGGTCACCGGGGAGGCGGGGGTGTATCTCTTTCCCGCGCTGCCTCCGGGCGAGTACCGGGCAGTGTTCAGCGGCGAGGGAGTGAACGCGGCGGTCGAGGCGACGCTGCGGCTCTCGCAGGTGGCGCGGGCGGATGTGGCGATCGAAGCGATCATCGTCAACGCGCCGGCGCCTTCGGTGCTCGAGTCGCCGAGCGTCTCCACCAGTCTGCCGCTGGCCATGATCGAGCGGTTGCCGCTGCAGCGGAATCAGCTGGCCACGGTGCAGTTCGCGCCGGGAGTCACGGCCAACGCGGTGTCGAACGGGCAGCTCCAGATCTCCGGCGGGCCGGGATACGACAACCTCGTGCTGGTCAACGGGGTCGTGGTCACGGAGAACACGCGCGGGCAGATCCGGCCGATGTACGTCGAGGATGCGATCCAGGAGACGACCGTGCTCACGGGCGCGATCTCGGCGGAGTACGGGCGTTTCACGGGCGGGGTGGTGAACACGATCACCCGCTCGGGCGGCAACGAGCTCGCGGCGTCGCTGCGGGATTCGCTGAGCAGCCCGCGCTGGTCGGCGCAGACGCCGGCGGGGGAGGAGCGCGAGAGCACGCTCAGTCATGTGTGGGAAGGGACGCTCGGCGGGTTCGTGCTGCGCGACCGGCTCTGGTTCTTCACCGCCGGACGGTGGGCGAAGAACGACACCGCGCGCCAGACCGTGGCCGTGCCGGGGTTCGCCAATCCCGCCTCGCCGGCCGGTCAGGCGATCAGCTACGCGGAAGCGAACGACCAGAAGCGCTTCGAGGGAAAGCTCACCGCACAGGCGGGCTCGCGGCACAACCTCGTCGGCTCGTACTTTACGATCGACACGCAGGGGACGAACGTCCGCTTCAACAACAACATCTACGACGAGGCGAGCCTCACCACGCGCGACGACCCCGAGTCGCTCGCCGCGCTGTTGTACCAGGGGATGCTCGCGAGCAACGTGCTCGTCGAGGGACAGTACTCGGCGCGGCGTTTCTCCGACCGCACTGGCGCGTTCGCCACCGACGTCGTGAACGGGACCGTCCTCCTCGACCGCGCGAACAACAACACGCGCTTCAACGCGCCGACGCTCTGCGGCGTCTGCGACGTGGAGCGGCGCGACAACGAGGACTGGCTGCTGCGAGGCCGCGCGTTCTTCGATGGCGGCCGCGCCGGGACGCACGACGTCGTGGCCGGCGTCGATCGCTTCACGGAGTCGCGCTACGCGAACAATCATCAATCCGGCAGCGACTTCTCGCTCTTCGTCACGCGGGTGCAGTCGGTGAACGGCGTGCTCTATCCGGTCATCACGCCGACGAACCAGAACGGCGGCGGGACGTTCATCCGCTGGAATCCGGTCCTCGTGCCGGCCAGCGACAACGAGCTGCGCACCGATTCCGCCTACGTCAACGACACCTGGTCCCTCGGGCGGCGCTGGCAGTTCTCCGCCGGGCTGCGCTTGGACCGCAATCACGCTGTCGACGCGGACGGCGTGGTCAGCGCGAACGACTCGAAGCTCGCACCGCGCCTCGGCGTGCAGTACGACCTGCGCGGCGACGGGCGGCAGTTCTTCAGCGCGTCGTTCGCGCAGTACGCGTCGCGCATCGCGGACAGCATCGCCTCGTCGAACCAGGCCGCCGGCAACGCGGCGTCGATCGACTTCGCGTACCGCGGGCCGGCCATCAACGCCAACGCGCTCACGATGCCGACCGCGGACGTGATCCGCGCCGTCTTCGACTACTTCAACGCCACGCAGGGAGGCACGGACAACCGCGCCGCGAACAACCTGCGTCCGAACGGCACCCGCACGATCCCCGGCTACGCCACGTACTTCGACGGCTCGCTGGTGTCGCCGTCGGTCTCCGAGGTGACGATGGGGTATGGCGTGCAACTGGGAGCGAACGGGTACGTGCGCGCGGATGCGATCGCGCGCGACTGGCGCGACTTCTACGCCGCCAGCGTCACCACCGGCACGCGCCGCGAGAACACGCCGCTCGGCATCCCGGTCGACCTGACGCTGCTCCGCAACAGCGACGACGTCCGGCGCGAGTACCGCGCGCTGCAACTGCAGGCGCAGTGGTCGCCGGGACGCATCGACTCCGGCGTGCACTACACGTACGCCACGCTGCGCGGCAACGACGAAGGGGAGAGCCCCACCAGCGGCGCCGTGGCGAACATCGACCGCTCGCTGTTCTATCCGGAGTTCTTCAACTACGAGCGCGCCACGCCGGTAGGGTACCTGCCGGGCGATCAGCGCCATCGCGTCCGCGCGTGGGCCGGCTACACGTTCGACCTGGGGCGCACGACGCTCTCCGCCTCGCTGCTGCACAACTTCGACTCCGCGCTGCCGTACTCGATCGCGGGGCCGATCAACCTGACCCGCTACAGCGGCGCGCCGGCCAATCCCGGCTACGCGACGGTCCCGAATGGCCTCTACTACTTCAGCGGCCGCGGGGAGCTGCGCGCGGACGACATCCACTCCACCGATCTCGCGCTGCGCACGTCGTTCCGCACCGGCGCCTTCGAATGGTTCGCGCAGGGCGACCTGCTGAACGCCTTCAATCGCGACGGCATCGCCGATCCGCAGCGTCTCGGCACGACGGTCAACACCGCCGCGAACTCGGCGACGCTCCTCCCGTTCGACCCGCGCACCGAGACGCCGGTCGAGGGAACGCACTACCAACTCGCCCCGAATTTCGGCCAGCCCTTGAACGACCTCGCGTATCAACGCCCACGCACCGTGCGCGTCTCGCTGGGTGTCCGTTTTTAGCGGAGCCGAACCGTTCCGAGGTCGCGGTGAAACTGCGGAACGCGTTAACCTATGCACATGTGCACCGCCTGAATCGACCTCGGGGAGCGGGTCCGCTCCGCATCACCTTCCTCCATCACCGCCACCGTCATCATCGTCGTCGCGAGTCTCATGCTGCTCGCCGAAGCGCTCGCGCCGCTGCGGCCCACCGTCGAGTCGAAGTTCCGGCGCGTCGTCAGGAACCTGTCGGCGGGCGGTGTCTCCCTCGCCCTCATGACGCTCGTCCAGGCGCCTCTCCTGCAGCCGGTCGCGGCCTGGATCGTGCGCGAGCGCATCGGGCTCCTGCAGAGCGTCGCATGGCCGCGCTGGACCGAGACGCTGCTCGCGATCGTGCTCCTCGATTACACGCTCTGGTGGTGGCACTGGGCGAATCACCGCGTCCCGTTCCTCTGGCGGTTCCACCTCGTGCACCACGTCGACCGCGACCTCGACGCCTCGACCGCGCTGCGCTTCCATTTCGGCGAGCTGGCGCTCTCGGTTCCGGTGCGCGCCGCACAGATGGTGGCGATCGGCGTCGACCCGTTCAGCCTCTGGCTCTGGCAGACGATCCTTTTCGGATCGATCCTTTTCCACCACGCCAACTTCCGTCTGCCGCAGGCATTCGAACGCGTGCTGGTGCGGCTGATCGTCACCCCGCGCATGCACGGCATCCATCACTCCGACCGGGAAGACGAGACGAACAGCAACTGGTCGTCGCTGCTCTCCATCTGGGACTTTCTGCACCGGACCTTTCGCCTCGACGTCCCGGACGAACGGATCACGATCGGCGTCCCCGCATACGACGACCCTCGCGACGTCACGCTCGGCAAGATCCTCGCGCTCCCGTTCCGGCGCCAGAGGAAAGACTGGAGTTGATGCACCGCTCTGCCGATGCCGATGAGCCCGTGCTACTCTGAGCGGGGGCTGAAAATCATGAACCCACTACTGAGAAACGTGCTGGCCGTCATCGCCGGCCTGGTGGTTGGTTCCGTCGTGAACATGGTCATCGTCATGGGCGGCGGTTTCGTGATCGCCCCGCCCCAGGGAGCGGACATGACCACCGCCGAGGGCGTGCGCGCCGCGATGCCGCGAATGACCCCCCTTCACTTCCTGACGCCGTTTCTCGCGCATGCCTTGGGGACCCTCGCTGGCGCGCTGGCGGCGGCGTTGATCGCGGCCAGCCACAAAATGAAGTTCGCCCTGGTCATCGGTGTCATCTTCCTGGTGGGCGGGATCGTGGCGGTCAGCATGGTCGGCGGCCCTCTGTGGTTCATCGCCTGCGATCTGGTACTGGCGTACCTGCCCATGGCCTGGCTGGGCGGCAGGATCGGCACCGCGAGGAGCGGCCGAAACGACCTCACCCGGGCCGGCGCGGTCGCGCATTAATTCCGTGAGCCGGCGGTTCGTTCATGGCCTTTTTCTGCATTCACTGCAGGTCGGAGATCGACCCTAAGTTCAAGGCCTGTCCCTTCTGCGGGGAGGCGATCACCGATTTCCTCCGGCGCTATCTCGAGAATCCGATTGACGGTAAGTACCAGATCCTCTCGCGCCTGGGCGTGGGCGGGATGGGGGAGGTCTACAAGGTCCTCCACATCCACCTGAATTCGGTCCGCGTCATCAAGCTGATGCGCACCAAGCTCGCCAGCGACACCGGTGCGAACGAGCGCTTCCTGCGCGAGGCGCGGCTGGCCACGAAGATCCAACATCCGAACGTGGCCGCGCTGTTCGACTTTTCCACGCTCGAAGACGGCTCGCACTACATGGTGTGGGAGTACATCGAGGGGATCAACCTGCACGAGCTGCTCGCCGATCGCGGGCCGCTCTCGCCGCGCTATGCCGCGACACTGGCCGTGCAGGCACTGATGGGGCTCGACGCGATCCATCGCGCCGGCATCGTGCACCGCGACATCAGCCCCGAGAACCTGATGATCACGCGCGAGACCGATGACGATGCCGAGGAGCGCGTAAAGATCATCGACCTCGGCATCGCCAAGGGGGCCGACTCCGACGAGTTGAACAACACCAAGACGGGCATGTTCGTTGGCAAGTGGAAATACTGCTCTCCCGAACATCTCGGCTTCCTCGCCCAGGGCGAGAGAATCGACGGGCGCGCCGATCTCTACTCGTTCGGCATCGTGCTGTACGAGATGTTGACCGGCGTCCCGCCGTTCCAGGCCAACTCGCCACACGAGTACCTGGTGATGCACAGCACGCAGCACCCGAAACGCCTGCACGAGGTGAACCCCCGCATCACCGCAAGCCGCGAGCTGGAGGCCGTCGTCGCGCGCGCGTTGGAGAAGGATCGGAACGCTAGATTCGCGACCGCGCGTGAATTCGCGCAGGCGCTGGAGATGCTCTTACCGACCCTGTCGGACGAAACGGCTCCGTTACCATCTTCGCGTGCACCCGCCGGGATCACGGCTCTGGCGCCTGTCGAGGGCGGGGAGTCGACGCAGGTGGGTCCGCGAGACCTGACGGTGGACAAACCGATCCAGCCCGAGAGCTCGCGGGAGCAGTACCAGCTGGACGACGAACCGCCGCGGCGGCGCCGGCTGCAGCCGGTCGCCGAACCACCGTCGGCAGAAGCTGCACCTGCTGCCGTACTGCCGAAGACCGTGGGCCGCTTCATCCTGCTCGAAGAGATCGCGCGCGGCAAGAGCGGCCGCCTGTTCAAGGCGTGGGACCCGATGCGGCGCCGGTTGATCGGCCTCAAGCTCGTCGCTGCCGATACCGAGTCGGATGAGTTGCGGATGCACAAGTCGGCTGGTGTGTGGCTCGACATGGTGCATGACCACATCGTGCGCATCCACGAGGTGCGCGAAGCCGGTCCGGATCACGGGCCGCTGATCGTCACCGATCTGGTGAACGGCGTCACGCTCGACCGCTTTGCCGCGGAGACGCCGCTCACGCTGGACCAGAAGATCCTCCTCGTCGTGCAGATCTGCCGCGCATTGAAGTACGTGCACGCGCAGGGCGTCCTCCACCGCGAGGTAAAGCCGTCGAACATCCTCGTCATTCGCGAAACCATGAAGGCGCTGCTGCTCGACTCCGGCATCGCGCGTCCCGAGTCGTCGGACCCGAGCTCAGTCACGCACGCCGGCAGCGTCGTTGGGGACATCAATTACATGGCGCCGGAGCAATTGGCAGGACGGCCGGAGCAGCGTTCCGATGTCTTCTCGCTCGGTGCGGTCCTGTTTTTCCTTCTCACCCGCACCGCTCCGACGGCGCTCGACGTCCGAAAAATGATCGCGCGTCTCGAGCAGTGTCAGGACGTGCCGCCCCGCGTACGCGACGTGGTGGCCAAGGCTCTCGAGCCGGATCTCGAGCGGCGTTATGAGTCGACCGGCGCGTTCGAGGCAGCGATGGAAGACCTGCTGCCGATGCAACGCGTCGTCATCCCGCGCTCTCGAACGGTGGTCACGCTGCACGGGATCCGCACCCATGCGAAGTGGCAGAGGGCATTCTCCGAAGTGGCGGCCGAGCACAACCTGGCCTGCCATCTCGATCGGTGGAATTTCGGCTATTTCTCAACCTTGCGGTTCATCATCCCGTGGACGCGTTGGAGCAGGATCGCGTGGTTCCGCCGTACGTATCAGGAGGAGTTTCCGGAGCTCGTGCTCGACCGCACCAATGGCGAGCTGCCGTCGATCATCGCCCACAGCTTCGGCACGTACATTCTCGGCTACGCGCTGTTGCGTTATCCATATCTCCGCTTCAATAAGGTGATTCTCTGCGGCTCGATCCTGCCGACGGCGTTTCCCTGGTCGACGATCCTCGAGCGCGGGCAGGTGCAGGCCGTGCGGAACGAATACGGCGCTGAGGACACCTGGACGGGCATCGTCGACCTCTTCGTCAACGGCACCGGCGCGTCAGGGATCGGCGGGTTCTCCGACTCGCACCCCCGTCTCGAACAGGAGCAGTTCAGTTTCTCGCACAGCGAGTATTTCGAACGGAGCCACATGCAGAGCCGCTGGCTCCGTTTCCTCGTCCGCCCCATCGCGCGTACCGAGTCGCGCGACCTGGCCGCTCCGCGATTCCGGTCGCGCAAGCCGTGGCTTCTGTACGCCGTGGACGCAGCGGCCATCGTCGCGGCGACATGGGCATGGTGGGGATGGGTGTCGGCGGGCTGAGGAAGACTGTGAACTGGCGCCAATGGGACATTCCGCTGAACCCATGCGTCTGGGTTCCGAGGACTGCAAAATGGCCCCGCACCCCTCGGACCAGGTTTCCGAACCCACGGAAATGAGGTCGCGACCTACGCACGAGGAGTCCGACCCTTCGCCGCAGGGTCCCCGGGACAAGCTCCATCGGGTCCGAACCCGCACGCGATCGGTGCGACACCCATTCGCGTGCCCATGGAACCCACGACGCGGCCATCGGAGCCTTCGATCTGTCCGCGGAAGGCTGCCCGGAGGCCTACGGAACCTCCGGACGTGGGTTCCGAGGACTGGGGCGTTGGGGTCGGAGGACTGACCTCGTGGGTTCCGAACCCAGAGTTCGTGCCATCACGAATTGGCTCCAGGGCCCGGAATGTCCGACTTCTGGACACATGAGGCTCGCCGCAGGGGTCGGTGGCCTCTTCCGAGCCTGCCGAACCCAGTCAGGCGGGGTTCGATGGTTACGAAACCGTCAATGACAGACTTGCGGCGAGTCTCCTGAACCCGGAGAGCAGTCCAGACTGCCGGCAGGCCTCCGAACCCGTTCCGCAAGCCTCGAAAGGCATTTCTGAGCCCTTCGTGAGCTGCCGCGTGGGTTCGGAACCTGACACGAGGGTTCCGAACCCAGACCCCGAGGGGTCCGAACCCAAGGGAGCACCCCTCCGAAACGTGCCGTGTTTGAATTCCGGACAGAGGCGGGACGACGTTCCTTCGAGAGGAAAGCGTCCGAACCCGGTCCCGTGTAACCGCTCCGTAACAGCGAGCGTTTGGAAAACGGACGCTTGCATGCATTCCAATTTTGGCCGACTTCGAAACGTAACACCGAGCCGAGGCGCGGCGGGCCGCAAAATCGCGACCGACGAACCGGTGGCCGATGCCGGCTGGTCCTCTCTCAT
The DNA here is from genome assembly GCA_035630815.1 of Thermoanaerobaculia bacterium. Taxonomy (GTDB): domain Bacteria; phylum Acidobacteriota; class Thermoanaerobaculia; order Gp7-AA8; family Gp7-AA8; genus QHVT01. The sequence continues at coordinate 141,217 of DASQJY010000036.1, read as the reverse complement.
CACCGCAACTGCTTCGCGTCCCCACGCACCCAGGTCTCTCGCTCGACGCTCGGGATGACGGGTGGGGAGGGTGGCGGCGGTGGGCTCGCACAGCCTCTCCCGGCACGAAAAAACACCCTCCGCGGAGTACAGCCCGAGTCGATTTGCCCACTGGAAGAGGTTGGCATGGCGGTGGAATGCATTCGAACTCCTGCCGGCCACGCACGAGTGCCATCGCCAGTCAGGACCAGAGAGAACATGAACATTCGCCGTGTGCTCATCATCGCCGCCGTCGTCGCCAGCACCGCTTGCGTGACCACTAATGTGACGCCTGGCGGGGAGAAGGTGCGGATCACGTCAAATCCAGACGTGGTAAAGCCATGTAAGTTCATTGGCGAGGTGAAGGGTGCTGACCGTATGAACGGGGGATTCATGGGACAGGGTTCGGCGGAAGAGAATGCGAATCGCCGTCTGCGTAACAACGCGGCCGCGATGGGCGCGGACACCGTGTTCATCGGTACATCTACTACGAACACATCGGGCTCGGTACAACGCGGCGAGGCTTACATCTGCGGCGCATCCTCGCCGGGTGGAGCACCGTAAGCGCGGTCAACGGAACCCGGCCGGTCATCTTCCCGAAAAACGCGTGTGTGGTCTTTCCAGCCGCTATCTCACCTCGGGCAACAAAACGGCTTGCCCGACGAAAATCGCGATGCCCTGCAGGATGAAGTTGTCCGCCGACGGCATGCGTCGCTGAGGCAGCGAAGCGAGGGCTTGGTGGTGGAGAGTCGATGGACGAGCGAAGAGGAGTTCCAGGCAGTGACCGCGTGTGGGACGTTTTTCTCAGCGGTAGTACCGCAAATTGAGGTGCGAACCTATCTTCGCAAACGGACATGCGCCGTCACTCCCCGGTAGCCCTGTGTGACTTGCACTCGTAGTGCGGCGTGCAGTATAATGTGTAAATACGGCAAATAACCGGAGGTCAGCGATGCGCAACGAAATGCGGTGGCTGCTGCTGCCCCTTTTGGTGAGTTGTACCCACATTGGGTCACAACAACCGTCGCGTGCGATTGAGACGTATTGCCGCGGCGTTGCGGGTGAGAGTGAGACTTTCATTCCTGTTTATCCACCGCAGCAAGGAATCTTGCCCAACACCATACTCGAGCTGCAACTGTCCCGAGGGTGGGAGACGCCCTCAAACGCCTGCATTCCATTTGATGTTATCGCGCGAGGCTCCGATGGTGACTTGTGGGCGACAAGTGCACTGTTGCCAGACTTCATCACCGACCGACGCGCAGCCGCCAGCGGCGAGTTAGGTGTTGCAGCTCTTCCATACGGTATCGCCGCTAACGCGTCGTTATCTGACACGATTCAGCTTGGTTTCGACGACGTCAGCAAGCTCCGTGCGCCGTCTGCCCCGCGAGATATAATTGTAGAACTCAATGGCGTCCGAATGCTCGACCCACTTGTTTATCCGCTAGAGAAGTACCGTGACAAAGTAGGTCCGGACCGGAGTAAAAGACATAGCTTGTTCTTTCTCCGTGTCGACGAGGTGTATTCTGCAGAAAAGGTGCGATATACCCTGGGCATTGAATCGGCAGCGGGCGCCGGCGCGGATGCCGCGAACCTGGCCAAAAGCCTTACCGTTACTACAAATCTCGATTGGGAGTACACCGGCAAAACGTTATTCGCCGACCGACCCTACAAGCCGCCGTTAGCAGTGGCTGTTTCAGGGATTTTATATGAGATCAGTTGTCGCGACGGTCGGCTTATTAGGTTTCAGAGGTTCCCAGTAGTCGCTCGGTAATTTACCGCGCGCCGATGTTGGACCCTGGCGAAGCGGGATCACAGCTTCGTTCTTCTCTCCCACACGCGCAACCGATCCGGCAGGATCAGGCGCCAAATTGCCTGAGATGATGATCCAGGTGCTTGTACATCAACTCGCCCCACTCCTGGCCGGTCATCTTCCCGAAAAACGGGTGCGTCTCCTTGCCTGCCGCGATCTCACCTCGGGCGACGAAACGGTTGATGAGCTCTACCAGCCGGGTGCGTTCCGCGCCGAAGTCGCAGGCTTTTGATACGACGAACGTGGGATCGGTCGGGCCGTTCTTGCTGAATGGCTTCTCGCCGAGGATTGAAGAGCGGAGGAACGGCATGAGAATCCTGCCCAGCAGCTTCTGCTTCATCGGCCGATCACCCGTCGCCGTTTCGAGTGGACGCGCGCAATGACAGAGCATCTGCGACGGATCCATCTTTCCCCACACGCGCGCGGATTCGGGTTGAAGCGCACCAATACGCGCGATCACTTCCTCATGGTCGGCAGGTTGAAAAAGTGACTTTATCGCGCACCTCCGCTGGGGTCACACGCTTGCGAGGCGGGTCTGCCGGTCATGCTCGATGGCCGTGGCCGCCGCCTGGGTGATCATCTCCGTGAGCTCTCGGTCCACGGGGCTCGGGTCGCGCACGACGCGGTAGTAGTTCGCGAACGTGCCGAGCACTTTCCCGTCGGAGCCGTGAATCGGTGTCGACCAGCAGGCGCGCAGATCGAACTGCAGCGCCAGGTCGCGAAAGTTTGCCCACAAGGGGTTGTTCGCGATATCGAACACCGAGACCGTCCTGTTGTGAAAGGCGGCCGTGCCGCAGGACCCGACTTCCGGCCCGATCGCCAGCCCGTGGATCGCCTTGTTGTACGCGTCGGGAAGTGACGGCGCGGCACCATGCAGAAGGTGGCGGCCATCCTCGTCGAGGATCAGGATCGACGCCAGCATGCCGGAGGCCGTTGCGCTCTCGATGATCCCGACGAGGGCCTCGAGGGTCTCGCTCAGGGGCGCTCCCGAAAGGATCAGCTCCGTCACGCGTTCTCTGGCGCGGACGGCGGCGGTGCGATAGTCGTCAGGCGGCATGGAAGCGGGTGCGTGCAGCAGCCATACCATCCCGGTTCGTCTCGGCGTGCTGGATATGACGATTCGCCCGCTGCGACTGGTAGCATCGTTGCCTCGAGCGAAGGAGCGAATGGGATGAACCTCAGGGCCTTCGTAGTGGTAGTCATGTTCACGCAGGGGTGTGCGACTCTGCACAATGGGCGGCATCAGGAGATCGAGGTCGTCAGCGATCCGGCCGGTGCCGACGTCGAGGTTCGGTGCGGGAAGCCGCAGGCGGCGGCGGTGACGCCGGCGACGGTTCGTCTGCCGCGCCGGGTGGAGCAGTGTTCGCTCGTGCTGACGCGCGCAGGGTTTCAGCCGGAGACGGTGGTGTTCGAGTCGGGCTCGAGCGTCTGGCTCTGGGCGAACTTCGCCGGGCCGATCGCCGGCGGGACGGTCGGTGCGACCCGGCAGTCGGACCAGGCGTTCGTCGATTTCCTTGTCGGTGCACTGGCCGGCGGAATTGGATTCGGCATCGACGCCATGACCGGCGCGATGTGGGAGCTGGAGCCCGCCAGGGTAGAGCGCAAGCTGGTGCCGAAGTGAGTTAGCCGCCGGGCAGCGAATGTCAGAGGGAAAGGGAAAGCTGATTTTCTTCTGCGGAAAGATGGCCGCGGGCAAGTCGACGTTGTCGCGGGAGCTGGCGTTGCAGGAGTCCGCGGTGCTGCTGGTCGAGGACGAGTTTCTCGAGCGGCTGTTCCCTGGCGAGATTGCCGATCTTGCCGCGTACGTCAGGTGCTCATCCCGAATCAGGGAGGCGCTCGGGCCGCATATCCGTTCGCTGCTGTCGATTGGCGTATCGGTGGTCCTCGATTTCCCGGGGAACACGCGGAGGCAGCGAGCGTGGTTTCGCCGCCTGATCGACGATCCCGGGGCGGAGCACGAGCTCCACTTCATCGACGCCTCGGACGCGCTGTGCATGCGCCAGCTGAGGAAGCGAAGCGAGGATCTGCCGGCGGAGAGTCGATGGACGAGCGAAGCGGAGTTCCAGGCCGTGACGGCGTACTTTGAGCCTCCTGCGGTGGAAGAAGGGTTCAATGTCGTTCGGCACGAGCGTGGCTGAATGTCATTCCTCGACATCGGAGGGAATGGCGCGGGATACTCGTTCATGCTCGCCAGCGTTCTCGCCCTGACCTTTGACATCGTGATCCGCGGTGGACGCATCGTCGACGGAACCGGCAATACGTGGTTTCGGGGGGATGTCGCGATCGACGGGGACACCATCGTGGCGGTCGCGCCGCGGATCGAAGGGGAGGGGAGGCGGGTCATCGACGCGACGGGCAAGGTCGTCGCGCCCGGGTTCATCGACCTGCACACGCACGCGCGGGGCGGTATCTTCGACGTGCCTGCGGCGGACAACTTCATCCTGCAGGGCGTGACGACGATCTTCGAGGGGCCGGATGGTTCGTCGCCGCTGCCGGTCGCGCCGTTCCTGGCGCGCGTCGAGAAGCAGGGCGTGTCGCCGAATTTCGCGATTTTCGTCGGGCACGGGAGCGTGCGCGAGCAGGTGATGGGCTCCGTCGACCGCGCGGCAACTCCGGCGGAGCTCGAGCAGATGAAAGCGCTCGTGCGCACGGCCATGAACGACGGTGCGTTCGGGTTGAGCACAGGGCTCTTCTACGTGCCGGGCAGCTTCGCGTCCACCGAGGAGGTGATCGAGCTGGCGAAAGTGGCGGGGGAGCTCGGCGGGATTCACACCTCGCACATGCGCGATGAAATGGCGAAGGTGACGGACAGCGTCCGCGAGACGATCCGCATCGGCGAGGAGGGCGGCCTGCCGACGCAGATCACCCATCACAAGATCGCGGGTGCGCGAAACCGGGGGCGCAGCACCGACACGCTGAAGCTCCTCGATGAGGCGCGTGGGCGCGGCGTCGACGTCACGTCGGATCAGTATCCGTACACCGCGTCGAGGACCGGCCTCAACGCGCTCTTTCCGCGCTGGGCGCTCGAGGGCGGCCGTGAAGCGATGCTGGAGCGGCTCGGGGATCCGGCGACGCGCGCGAGGATCCGCGAGGCGATCATCGAGAGCATCCAGTACGACCGCGGCGGCGGCGATCCGAAGAACGTGCAGATCGCGGCGGCGCCGCACGACGCGTCACTCGCCGGAAAGACGCTGGCAGACGTCCTCCGCGCACGCGGTGTCGAGCCGAGGGTGGAGGGTGCGGCCGACCTGGCGATGGAGCTCATGGAGAAGAGCGAGGTCTGGGCGATCTTCCACATGATGGACGAGGAGGACGTGGTGCGCATCCTCCGCCATCCGGCGACGATGATCGCGTCTGACGGCGAGGTGCCGGTCTTCGGCAAGGATGCGCCGCACCCCCGCAGCTACGGCACCTTCGCTCGAGTCCTCGGCGTGTACGTGCGTGAGAGAAAAGTCATCACGCTCGAAGATGCGATCCGGAAGATGTCCTCGTATCCCGCGGCGCGCGTGGGCATCCTCGACCGCGGGCTGCTGCGGCCGGGGATGAAAGCGGACGTGGTGGTCTTCGACGCGGACCGCATCATCGACAAGGCGACGTACACGAATCCGCATGCGTACGCCGAGGGGGTCGCGCACGTGCTGGTGAACGGGGTGTTCGTCGTCGATGAGGGGAAGGTGACGAAGAACCGGCCGGGGAAGGTGCTGCGGCATGGGGTGCGCTGGTCTTACGGGAAGCTGTAGCGGAGCTCGAGTTGTGCGCGCAGGTCTTCGCCGGTGGCGATGATCTCCGCGCCGGCGCGCAGCTTGGGGCGGGCGGTCCATAGGTAAGCGGCCGTGAAGGCGTGGCCTTCCTGGACGGACTGGGTGTAGAACTCCTCGGCGCGCAGCGAGGCGCGGCCGGGGCCCAGGCGGCGGGAGACGAGTACGTAGCCAGCGCGGAGGTCGTTCGAGAAGGACTCGCCTTCGTGGATGACGATGGTCTTTCCCCAGCCGTACTCCGCCGCGACCGTCCAGTCGCCGGAGGTAAAGTCGGCGGCGGCGATGTCGAAGCGGGTGTTCCAGTTCAGCAGCTCGCCGTGCTCGAGCGCGTCGGCGCGGTTGTCGATGTGGGTGAGTTGCAGCACGGTGCGGTCGTTGTTCCAGCGGCCGCGCGCGGCCCAGCCGAGGCGGCCGTCGGTCTCGGCGGAGACGGAGGTGAAGTACTCGTCGTCGACACGCACATGCTCGCCGAGGAGCGTCCAGCGGTCGTGCAGCTTCCAGCCGCGGTCGGCCGGCGTCGAGCCGAGGGTGTCGTTGCCGCGGAACAGCGTCACGGCCGCGCTCCAGCGGCGGCGGAGCGTGTACGTCGCATCGATGCCGATCGGACGCAGCTCCTCTCCGAGCCAGGCATTCAGGGCGGAGGAGGTGATGGCGTACGGAGACTCCCAGAGCGCGTCCACGTTCTCGCGCGAGCCTGGAAGGAAGAACGCTCCTTCGAGCAGCCGCAGGCGATGCTCGCCGCGCTCGAACGCCTGTTGTAGATAGGCCTCCACGATGCCGGCGCGGCCGCGGCGTCCGCCGTCTTCGTCGTTGCGCGCGAGCAGGTGCACGTGCGCGCCGAGGGTGGGGGAGGGGCGCCAGTCGATTCCGAGCTGCACCTGCGCGGAGACGTCGTCATCGTCGAGCGGCAATGCGTTCGAGCCGGCCGCGCCGCGCAGCAAGGCGAACCCGCTCCAGTCGAGCGTGTCCGTACCGCACGCCGGCAGTGCCGCGAGCACGAGCCCGACCACCAGCACCAGGCGCATGCGGGCATCATCGCACCTCCGTGCCTGCTGGCAAGGGATGACATCCGCCCGCGCGCGCGTTCCGGCCTCCATGCGCCCCCTCCTCGGATTCGTTTTCGCGGCCGCCGTCTCAGTTCCTCTCGCCGCTGCCACTCTGGATGTGCGGGTCCAGGACGCGCGCGGAGCCGGGGTGAAGGACGCGGTCGTGTACGCGATCCTCGAGGGGCGGCCCGCCGCGCCGGCGCGCAACAGGACGGCGGTCATGGACCAGAAGAACCGCACCTTCATCCCGCACGTCCTGCCGGTGCAGACCGGGACGAAGGTGACGTTCCCGAACAGCGACGACATCCGGCATCACGTCTACTCCTTCTCTCCCGCCAAGCCGTTCCAGCTTCCGCTGTACAAGGGGACGCCGGCCACGCCCGAGCTGTTCGACCGCGCCGGCGTGGTGACGCTCGGGTGCAACATCCACGACCAGATGAGCGCGTACATCGTGATCGTCGACACGCCGCATTTCGCGAAGACCCCGGCTGGCGGGAAGACGACGCTGAGCGAGCTGGCGGGAGGGCGATACACGGTGCGGGTGTGGTATCCGGACATGCGTGAGGAGCCGAAGGCGCAGAGCATCACGGTGAGCGAGGACGGACGGGCCAGCCTGACGTTCGTGGCCGGGCGTGGTCCGGCGGCAACTCACATGCATGGCCATCCGTAGTTTTCAGGCCCGCCTCCTCTATCTACTGGTGGCGATCCTCGTGCTGCTCGAGGCGGGAACGGTCATCTCGGTGCATCTGGCCGGTCGGCAGGCGCTGAACCACGCCCTCGCGGAGGAGCTGCACACCGGCAAGCGCGTGCTCGACTGGATCCTGGAGACGCGCGCGCGGCAGCTCTCGGAGTCGCTGCGCGTCCTGTCGCTCGATTTCCCGTTCCGCGAGCTGGTCGCTTCGGGCGACGTCCCGACCATCACGTCGGTGTTGGCGAACCATGGGTCGCGCATCGGGGCGAATGCGGTGGTGCTGGTGAGCCTCGACGGGACCGTGACCGCCGACACGCTGAACGGGCGGATGATCGGCCGGCCGTTCCCCTTCGCGTCGATGCTGCGGCTGGCCGAGGAGCGGGGAGAGGCGCTGGAGACGGTTTCGTTCCGCGGCGGGCCGTACCAGTTCGTGATCAGGCCCGTGCTGGCTCCGCAGCCGATCGCGTGGGTCTGCGCCGGCTTCGAGATCGACGATCGCGTGCTCGCCGATGTGCGGCAGTTGACGTCGGTCGACGTCTCGATCTGGAGCGGCACCGCGGGCGTTGCGCCGCAACTGCGATCGACCCTGCCGCCGCAGCAGCGCAAGGATCTCATCGCGCACATGACCGGACCCCGAGGGGTGGGGAGCGACGGGACGACGCTGGAGCTCGGCGACACCGGCTACGCCACTCTGTTCGAGCCGCTGCGCACCGGCGACGACTCGCGCGTGAACACGGTGCTGCAGCGCTCCATCGAAGAGGCGCGGCGGCCGTTCGTCACGATGGAGCTGCAGATCTACGCCCTTTCCGCGCTGCTGCTGCTGGCCGCATTCGTCGCGGCGGTGCTGTTCGCGCGCACGATCAGCCGTCCGCTGCTCACGCTGGCCGAGGGAGCGGGACGCATCGAGCGCGGCGACTACGTCACGCCGGTGACGGTCGGGCGCGAGGACGAGATCGGGCACCTCGCGACCGCGTTCAACGAGATGCAGTCCGCCATCGCGGCGCGCGAGCACCAGATCACGTTCCAGGCGACGCACGACGCGCTGACCGGCCTGCCGAACCGCAACCGGTTCCTCGAGCGCGTTTCGCTGGCGGTGTCGGCGGCGAAGCGCGGCGGCCCTTCGCTCGGCATGATGATGCTGGACGTCGACCGCTTCAAGGACATCAACGACACCCTCGGCCACCATTTCGGCGATCAACTCCTGATCGAGATCGGGCGGCGCCTGACGCAGACGGCCGGCCCGCGCGACATCGTGGCGCGCCTCGGCGGCGACGAGTTCGCGGTGATGTTCTTCGCCCGCGACGCGAAGCAGGCCCTGGACGAGGCGGCGCGCGTCGAGAGCGCCTTCACGGCGCCGTACCTCCTCGGCGACGTGGTCGTGGAGGTCGACGCGAGCGCCGGCATCGCGCTGTTCCCCACGCACGCCGAGGATGCCGACACGCTGATGAAGCGCGCCGATATCGCCATGTACGACGCGAAGAGGAACCAGGGCGGCGTGGCGTTGTACGAGACGGGGCGCGACGAGCACAGCGTCCGGCGGCTGTCGCTGATGATGGAGCTGCGCCAGGCCATCGCCCGCGATGAGCTGGAGCTCCACTACCAGCCGAAGATCGACGTCCGGAGCGAACGAGCGGTCCATGTGGAGGCGCTGGTGCGCTGGAACCATCCGCAGCACGGGATCATGCGGCCGGACGAGTTCATCCCCCTCGCCGAGCAGTCGGGGAGGATCGGCCTGATCACGCGCTGGGTGATCCGCAAGGCCATCGCGCAGTGCGCGGAGTGGCGGGAGAGGGGGCTGGAGCTGACGGTGGCCGTGAACCTGTCGGCGCTCGACCTGTTCGATTCCGAGCTCCCGACGTTCATCAGCGGCCTGCTGTCCGATGCCGCGCTGCCGCCCGCGCGCCTGATGCTGGAGATCACCGAGAGCGCGATCATGAGGGACGCGGCGTACGCGCAACGCATCCTGGCGGACCTCAAGCGCCGCGGGATCTGCCTGGCCATCGACGACTTCGGGACGGGGTACTCGTCGCTCGCCCATCTCAAGCGCCTGCCGGTGGACGAGCTGAAGATCGACAAGTCGTTCGTGCTGAACCTGAGCGAGAAGGCCTCGGACGACCTGGTGATCGTCCGCTCGACGATCGAGCTCGGGCACAACATGGGGCTGGTCGTGATCGCCGAGGGGGTGGAGACCGCCGATTCGTGGCAGGCCCTGAAGCGCCTCGGCTGTGACATGGCGCAGGGGTACTACATGAGCAAACCGCTGCCGGCCGCGGAGCTCGAGGAGTGGGTCCGGGAGTCACGGTGGGGTGGCGGGCGGGGGTGATGTGGAGTGCGGTAACTGGCGTTACCGCACTCCATATCTACGGTTGAGCATCTCTGGAGATCGTTTAGCAGCGTTTGGGAAATGGCTCAGCACCGCCAAGGGAACGAACGAAGAGAGTGGCGCGGCGAGACTCGGGTGTCGTGCGGCGAGACTCGGGTGTCGTGCGGCGCGACTCGGGAGTCGTGCGGCGAGACTCGGGGGTCGTGCGGCGCGGCTCGAGTGCCGTGCGGCGAGACTCGGGGGTCGCGCGGCGAGACTCGGGGGTCGCGCGGCGAGACTCGGGAGTCGTGCGGCGCGACTCGGGATCGGGATGTAGGACAGATGTAGGACAAAAAGAGGAGCGTGGGGATCGAGGTGTAGCAGGTTGTTGCTGGTTACTGGTTGTTCGTTGCTTGTGACTCTCTGCCTGGGCGTCAGGCGATGCATCACAAGCAAACAGGTAGATGGGGGTCATAGCTTCGTTCTTCTCTCCTGAATCCTTGTCTCTCGCTGTCTCGTGAGGCAACATTCAGCAGCACTCGACGGAGAAGAGAACATGCCGGAATCCCGTGACGACGAGGAAGACTCGTTCATGGCTGCGTACCATCGCTACGCGCCGAAAATGTATCGGATTGCGATCAGCATGGGGGTTCCGTCAGCCGATGCCGTCGAGATCGTGCAGGGGATCTTCATGGGGTACCTCATGCACGCTTACGAGGTGGAGAACCTCCCGGCGTATCTCCTGGGGAGCATCCGTGGGGCATCGGAAAGATACCTCGCCCCGCCCGACGCCGAGGTACCGTCGTGCTGAGACGAGACTTCCTGCCTGGCGAGGCGCGAGGCCCCGCCCGGTCGAGGTTGAGCGTTCCGAACGGATAGGTGGCGGCAGCGAGCCCACCTTCGTTCTTCGTTCTTCTCGCTCGCCCGGACACCCTACCGAAGAACGAAGCAGGACCCCCGGCCCCGGCGGGGAGGAGCAAGTAATGACGAAGAAACGAAGTGTCGTCTTCAACGCCATCACCGCCCAGCAGTTCCATCGGACCTTCAACCTCGAAGGGCCGGGATACCTGATCGCGCGCGAAGCCGCGCGCGCCGGGGAAATCGGCTCGGCGATCTCATGCGCGGAGCTCGAGGAGTGGGTGCGGGAATCACGGTGGGGCGGGCGGGGGTGATATGGAGAGCGGTAACTGGCGTTACCGCACTCCATATCTACGCGGCGAGGGCGCAGACGCTGCCAATCACGATGCCCACCGCGATCTCGGCCCAGGTGTGGCGGTCGAGGTAGCGGCGGGACCAGGCGATGGCGGCGAGGAGGGGGAGGGTCGCGGCGGGGGACCAGGGGTACTCGCGGGAGAGGGCGACGGTGCAGAACGCCGCGAACATCATGTGCATCGAGATTTTCAGGAAGCGGTTGCCTAAAAGACCGGCCAGGAACATGGCGGCGCCGGCGGCGGCGCCGCGGATCATGCCGGCGGGGGCTCCGAGGAAGTAGAGGAGCACGACGCACACCGCCAGCAGGGGGATGCCGGCGTAGTAGAGGCCGGCGCGCTGCTCGTGGCGGGAGACGTCGAAGTCGCTCCAGGCGCCGCGACGGACCTTCCGGGCGATGACGGCCAGGAGGGGAACGGTCGTGCTGGCGGCGATGACGGCCGTCCAGAAGAGACTCCCGGTCAGGGCCGCGATGGTGAGGGGGATGAGGAGGAAGGGGTGGCCGAGAATGGAAAGCGCCCTGGCCAGGGCGATGGTGGAGGACAGGCGAGGACGCCCGTCCTCCATGAACCTAACGAACCGCTTTCTTGATCGCGCCCGAGCGGATGCACCGGGTGCAGACCTGCATGCGACGGACGGCCGAGCCGACCATCACGCGGATCTTCTGCAGATTCGGCATCCAGCGGCGGCTGGAGACGTTGTGAGCGTGGCTCACCCGGTTTCCGAAAACCGGTGCCTTGCCGCAGACTTCGCACATCTTTGCCATGTTGACTCCCTATGATCTGAACCGAAAGGCTGTGGATTGTATTCAGCCCGTCCCGACGACGCAAGCCGGCACGGTATAAATGTGCGTCAGGCCTCTACTTATCTAAAACCGGTAGAGTTGACACATGAAATTAAACGATGTAATTTCGCTCAACCTTTCTACATCCGGCCGGTGCCTGTGAGAAGTGAGTGAGATGGATGGGGTGAGCGGTGTTCTTCTCAAAGAGCAAAAATGTTGTAGGCCTTGATATCGGCTCCTCAGCAATCAAACTAGTCGAGCTGAAGGAGAAGAAGGGCGGGAACTACTCGCTCGTGAAGCTCGGAACCGAGCGGCTCTCGCCGGAGGCCATCGTCGACGGATCCATCATGGACTCGTCCATGGTCGTGGATACGATCCAGCGCCTGAACACGGACCAGAGCGTCAAGAATTCCAATTACGCCACGTCCCTCTCGGGCCACTCGGTGATCATCAAGAAGATCACCCTTCCGGCCATGTCGCCGGAGGAGCTGGCCGAGTCCATCCAGTGGGAAGCCGAGCAGTACATCCCTTTTGATATCAACGATGTAAACCTCGATTACGTCCCGCTCACCGCGCCCGGCGCGGGGGACAACATCGACGTTATCCTCGTGGCCGTCAAAAAAGAGAAGATCAACGATTACACTTCCGTCATCAGCCAGACCGGCAAGCTGCCGGTGCTGGTCGACGTCGACGCGTTCGCCCTCCAGAACTGCTACGAGGTGAACTACGAGATCGACGACGGGAAGGTCCTGGCGCTGGTGAACGTCGGCGCGTCGGTGACGAACGTGAACGTCCTCTCCGGCTCGACCTCGATGTTCTGGCGCGACATCACCTTCGGCGGCAACCAGTACACGGATGCGATCCAGCGCGAGCTGAGCCTCTCGTTCGAGCAGGCCGAGGAGCTCAAGCGGGGGAAGCCGGTCGCCGACTACACCATCCAGCAGGTGATCCCGATCCTCAACTCGGTCTCCGAGGACTTCGCGGGGGAGCTGCGGAAGACCCTCGATTTCTTCACCGCCACCTCGGGCGCCGAGCGCGTCGACGAGATCGTCCTCGCCGGCGGCGGCTCGGGCGTGCTGAACCTCGACGCGATCCTCCGCGACAAGTTCGGCATCCCGGTGGCGATCATGGACCCCTTCCGGAAAATCAACGTCGACGAGAGCCAATTCAACCCCGAGGAGCTGGCTGAGATCGCGCCGAGTATGGCGATCGCCGTAGGACTCGCCATGAGGAAGTTGGGGGACGCTTGATCAAGATCAATCTGGTGCGGGAAGGGCGGGCGGTCCGGGGAGCAGGAGCAGCTCCCGCGGCAGCGGCAGCATCTGCCATGGGACCGGGTGCGGCCAACATCAACAACATCCTGATCGTCGCGTGCCTGGTGATCGGTGTGCTCGCGGCACTCGCGTACTGGTACATCAACAGGCGCGAGCTGAAGCAGCAGGAAGAGCTGGCGGCGCAGCGGACAGCCGAGGCGCAGAAGCTCGAGTCGATCATCAAGGAAGTCGACGATTACCAGAAGCGGAAGGACAGCCTGCAGCAGCGCATCGACCTGATCAACCAGCTCAAGCAGAACCAGAAAGGTCCGGTCCGGATCATGGACCAGATCAGCCGCGATCTGCCCGACCTGGTCTGGCTCGACTCGCTCGACATCACCGCCGGACGGGTCACGCTGGCCGGACGCGGCCTCAACCCGAATGCGATCGCCCTCTTCATCGAGAACGTGAAGAACGATCCGTACTTCGAGGAGCCGCAGGTGGGATCGGTCACGCAGATGTCCGCGGTGCCGCTGGTCTACGGATTCGACATGAACTTCGCGTTCACGTATACGCCGCGCGGTACGACGCCGGCCGGGACTACCGGCGCGACGGATACCACGGCCACGACGACCGCGACGGCCACGCAGTAGCAGGAGAAGTCGATGGCGATCACACTGGACGACAAACCGTGGTACGTGGGACTGCTCGTCGGCCTGGGGCTGGCGGGAGCGGTGCTGTACGGCACCGAGACGCTCGCGGTCAAAGACATGAAGGCGAGCATCGCCGCGACCGAGCAGAAGATCACGGAGCTCGACCAGAAGATCCAGCAGGGGCAGGCGGCGGAGCGGAAGCTGCCGCAGTTCCGTGAGGAAGTGAAGCGCCTCGAGCTCGAGCTGGAGAAGCTGCGCCGGATCCTGCCGTCGACGCGCAACACCGAGGAGATCATCAAGAAGCTCAAGTCGCTCGTCGACCAGGGGGAGTTCACGCTGCGCCGGCTGTCGTTCCCGCCGCTCGGCAGCGGCTCCGAGACATACGCCGAATGGCCGATCGCGGTTGCGGTCGACGGCCGCTATCACGACCTGGCGATCCTCTTCAACCGGCTCGGCAACTTCTCGCGCATCATCAATGTGGAGAACATCAAGATCGCCGCGCTGGGCAACCAGGAGACGAAGACCGTCTCCGCCGAGTTCGTGGCGAAGACGTTCGTCTACGTCGAGCCGAAGGACGAGGCGGCCGAAGGCGAAGCTGCCGCGGGAGCCGACGGCGCCGCGAAGCCGGGCGGTGAGTAGGGTGGAGAGCAAGCGCTGATGAGAAACACATTCGGATACTCACTGCTGATCGTGATCGCCGCCGTCGCGAGCGTCGTCGCACAGACACCTCCGGCCGGCACGGCGACATCCACTGATACGGCCGCGACGTCGACAGCGTCGGACGTGCAGAAGTCGCTCGAGGAGATCCTCGAGGAGCCGACCACCACCGATACGTACCGCTACGACCCGCAGGGGCGCCGCGATCCGTTCCGCTCGCTCATCGGCCCGACGCCGAAGCTGGAGCCGGGACAGCGTCCTGCAGGCGTCCCGGGGTTCCTCATCGACGAGCTGAAGCTGCAGGGTATTTTCAAGACACGCCAGGGTCTGACGGCGATGGTGAACGGCCCGGACAACAAGGGCCACCTCCTCCGGATGGGCGACAAGGTGCTCGACGGAGAGGTGCTGCGCATCACGGCCACGGCCGTCGTCTTCAGGCAGGAAGTCAACGATCCGACTCGCATCGAGCGATACCGCGAAGTCGTGAAGGACCTGGCCCCGACGTCGACCGCCGCGAACAGGTGAGGTGAAAGTGGTGCAGGTTCATGGGCTGCGAGTGGAGGGCGAGATGGTGAAGGGTACGAGTATGAAAAGAACCAAGCGAATCCTGCTGGTTGCCGGCGTGCTCCTGGTGCAGGCGAGCATCGCCGACGCCGGACTGTTCGGACGCAAGGGAGAGGCGACGAAGAAGGCGGCCGACGCCGCACCGGTCAGCGCGATTGCGCTGAGCGCGGTCGACGTCGATGGCTCGCGCGTCCTGCTCCGCACGAACGGCGCCCCGGCTTTCACCTCGTACAGTCCGGCTCCCGGCGTCTTCATCGTCGACCTGACCGGCACGAGCCGCGAGAACTCGGCGGTCGTTCCCGCGGCGCTTCCTCCCGCGGTGGTCTCCATCGCCGCGGACGAAGTGGTCGAGATGGGCAGCGCGCTCACGCGCATCACCTTCCGCCTTTCCGAACCCCTGATGCCGGAAGTCACGGCCATCAACAACGCGGTGGTCGTCACCATCCCGGCGACCGCGATCCCGATCCAGAGCTCCGAGTCGCTGCCGGTCGTGATTCCGATCGAACAGGCCGGTGCGTTACTCGAACAGCCGGTCACGAGCATCGAGCCCGTGGCCGAGCCGGCCATCGAACCAGTCGCCGCCTCGACGGCAGAAGTGATCGAAGAAGCGGCCGAGCCTGTGGCGCGCGTCGAGGAGATTCCGCTGCCGCGCGCCCGTTCGGTCAAGCGCATCGACGCCGTGGCGAACGACGGCGGCGTGGAAGTGCGGATCTCCGGCGACGGACAGCTCGAGTACAAGGCCTTCCGCCTGGAGAATCCGTCGCGCCTGGTCATCGACCTGGAAGGCGTGAAGAACTCGGCCGTCCGGAACGCCGTGACCGTCGATGACGACGTCGTCAAGCGCGTCCGCGTGGCGCAGTTCCAGCCGACCGTCGCACGCGTGGTCGTCGACCTGGCGAGCAAGGCCGAATACGACATCGCCGCGGTAGGGGAGGAAGTGCGCATCGCCTTCGGCCCGTCCGCGCGCGCTTCGCTCCAGGCTCCGGGGCAGATGGCGGCTCCGGTGGTTGCGGCGCCCGCCGTGAAAACGGCGCAGAAAGCTCCCGCGGTCGAGAAACCGGCCCCGGTGCAGAGCGCGAAAGTGGACGTGGTCGCCGAGAAGCCGGCCCGGATGAGCATCCCGGAGCAGGTCCCGACGATTGCGTCCGGCAGTGTGGCCGCCGCGCCGCGGCCGGTGGAAGAGCAGTCGTGGTCGGTGCCGGAGCCTGCTTCGAAGGGAGCGCGCTCGCGCATCACGCCAGCCATCGACCAGGCGCCGGCGCAGCGTCCGCCCGCGAGCGAGGACGTCTTCAGTGAAGCGGCCGAGGCGCAGCAGCCGGTCTCGACACAGACCGCGGCGGCGCAGAACCTCTCCGGCTCGCGCACGCTGAGCGGCGGGCCGCGGGTGTTCAACGGCGAGCCGCTCTCGCTCAACCTCAAGGATGCCGACATCAAGGACGTCCTCCGCACGTTCGCGGAGCTGACGGGCCTGAACATCGCGATCGACCCGGGTGTGACCGGTTCGGTCACGGTCGATTTCGTCGACGTGCCGTGGGACCAGGCGCTCGACCTGATCCTGCGCCAGAACAACCTCACGTTCACCCTCGAAGGAAACGTGATGCGCATCGGCACGATCGATCGCATCGCCTCGGAGACGGCAGCTTCGCGCCGCCTCGAAGAAGAAGAACGGCTCCGGGTGCCGCTGACGACGCTCAGCTTCAAGCTGTCGTACGCGCGGGCCACGGACGTCTCGGCGCTGCTGCGCGAGATGGCCTCGCCGCGCGCCCGCATCATCGTCGACCAGCGCACGAACCAGCTCATCGTCAGCGAGATCCCGGAAGTGCTGCGGACGATGCAGAACCTGATCGTGACCGTGGACATCCCGTCGCGCCAGGTGATGATCGAAGCGCGCATCGTGGAAAGCCTGCGGCAGTTCCAGCAGATCTGGGGCTTCAACTTCGGGTTCGGCGGCGACCTCGATCCGTCGCTCGGCACCGGCACCGGCCTGGTGTTCCCGAACCGCGTCGGCTTCGACGCGGGACCGTTCAACTTCGCGCCGGCCGGGACGCGCATCTTCAACCTGACGCTGTTCGACGTGCTCGGCACGTTCGACCTGAACCTGGCGCTCCACGCGACGGAGATCCTGGGCTGGTCGAAGACCATCTCGGCGCCTCGCGTGACCACGCAGGACAACCAGGCCGCGGAGATCCAGAGCGGCTTCCAGATTCCGTATCAGACGCGAGTGAACTTCACGACCACCGTCACCTACCTCGATGCGACGCTCCGCCTGTCGGTGACGCCGCAGATCACCGAGGCCGGAACGGTGATCATGGACATCTCGGTGCAGAAGAACGAGCCGGTGAGCGGTTTGACGATCGAAGGTGCGGCAGGAACGCCGCTCACGACGCGGCAGGCACGCACGCGGCTCATGGTTCGTGACGGCGGGACCGCCGTCATCGCGGGGATCTTCTCCAGCAGGGAAAACCGCGCCGTGAGCCGGGTGCCGTTCGTCCACAACATTCCGATCGTCGGGGCGCTGTTCCGCAGCCACCGTCTGGAAACGTCTCACGACGAACTGCTCATCTTCATCACACCGCGTATCGTGAGAGGGTGAGAGTGAGAAACTTAAGGGGCGGGATCATGATCACGAAGAACATCAAGCTGTTTGCCGTCGCGTTGCTCGTTGCCGTCGGGTCGCTGAGCTGCAGTTCAGAGCTGACGGATAACGCGGCGCCGGTCGAACTGGTCGTCACGCACACCGCGGCCATCGGAGTCATCGACGTCGGTCCGACCGACGACGCGGACTGCGAGGAGGAGCTCGGCACGATCAACATGCTGACGGTGCCGAAGAACTCGACCGTCACCGGTCCGCGCGTGCAGGTGCGGGTGAACCGCTACCGCGTCTCGTACCGCCGTACCGACGGCGGCACGATCGTCCCGCCGTCGTTCGTCCGCTCCATCGATACGCTGGTCGGCCCGGCCGGCTCGAGCACCGTGTTCCGCCTCTTCGAGCTCGGCGTGCTGAACGTGGCACCGCTGGTGTCGCTGCAGCCGACGAGCGGAGGGCGCGATCCCGAGACGCTGCGCCCGTTCGTGCGCATGGAAGTGATTCTCGAGGTGTTCGGTGAAACGCTCGCCGGCGACAACGTCTACGACTCGACGACGATCCCGTTCGAGTTCTGCTACGGGTGTGGGTGCAGCTAGAAGCGCGGCGACGCGTGTACGGGAGCTGACATGAAAACGATGAGAAACAGCAAGACTCTGCTCGCGCTTTTTGCGCTGCTATTGGTTCTCGGCGCATGCAAGGGCGAATCGCCGACCGCACCCCCTTCGGGCGGCGGCATTCCCGGCGGCGGCAACCCGAATCCCACCCCGACCGGCATCGACGTGACTCTGACCTCGACGAACGCGAATCCGCTCGTCGACTCGACCGTCACGATCACCGCCAATGTGACGCAGAACGGACAGCCGGCGCCCAACGGCACCGCGGTCGAGTTCTCGACGACCCGCGGTTCGTTCGACAACACGACGGCCACGGCCGTGATCAAGACGACCACGAGCGGTCTCGCCACCGTGACGCTGACCTCGGCGACCGCGGGCCTGGCGCGAGTCACCGCGATCGTCAACAACGTGCAGCGCTCGATCGACGTCACGTTCCAGACGCGCCCGGTCACGCCGCCTCCGCCGAACACGACCCCCACCATCACCTCGGTCACTCCGTCCATCGGCCGTCCTTCCGGTGGTGAGACCATCCGCATCACCGGCACGAACTTCCGCACGCCGGTGCGTGTGCTCTTCGACGTCGGCGCGGCGCTGCCGGTCGAAGCGACCGTCGTCTCCGTCACGCCGACGGCCATCGAAGTGATCACCCCCGGTGTGAACATCACGGTGGCCCAGGAGCTCATCGCCGACATCATCGTGCTGACGGAAGCCGGAACGGCTGCCGAACAGCGCGTGGAGCTCACAGGCGCGTTCACGTACCGCAACGAACGGCTGCAGCCGCAGATCTCGACGGCCACTCCGAACTCCGGACCGATCACCGGCGGCACGATCGTGACGATCTTCGGCGACGGCTTCCAGGCGCCTGTGCAGGTGCTCTTCGGCGCGGCCGAAGCGCGCGTGATCACGGTCGACTTCAGCAAGATCATGGTCGAGGCTCCGGCCGGACGCGACACGTCCGAGACGGGCAACCTCCCGGTCACCGGCTTCGTCCCGATCCTCGTCCGCAACATCAACTCGCAGACCGAAGACCTCGTCGACGACGCCTTCCGCTATGTGAACCAGATCGCCATCACCGCGGTCGGCCCCGGCGGCAGCCCGTTCACGGGCGGCCAGCGCGTCACGATCGACGGCACCGGCTTCGTGGCCCCGGTCGTCATCAACGTCCGCACCGGCGACGGCGATCTCTCGCTCCAGCCGATCTCGGTCAGCGGCACGAGGATCATCGCCATCACTCCGGCGATCGACATCGACAACTGCGAAGACGTCACGGGCGATCTGATCGTCACCAACGTCCAGAACGGCGATCAGGCAGAAGGTCCTCCGTTCACCTTCTTCGTCACCTCGCCGCTGATCACGAACGTCTCGCCGAATGCGGTCGAGCCGGGTGAGAACATCTTCATCACGGTTGCGAACGCGCAGGCAGGCGTGGTCCGCGTCGAGCTGGGCGACCGCGCGGTGTTCCCGTCGTCGGTCACGTTCGACGAGGAGACGGGCGTCGCGGTCTATACCGTGCCGGTCCCGGTCAACTTCGAGTTCCCGACCGAGGCCTGCAGCATCAACGGCGTCGAGGGCGAGCGCGAGATCGCGTTCCAGGTCGACGTCACGTACACCAACGCCTCGACCGATTGCACCGACACAGCGGCGGATGCGCTGACGATCCTGCCGGAAGGGGGAGGCGCCTGCGAAGTGCCGCCGTCGCCGGAAGCGGGGATGACGGTCGACCCGACGAACGGCGCCGGCTGTGCGGTTCCGCCGGACCAGGCGGCCGCGGCGGGTACCTCGGTCGCGACCATCACGTTCTCGAACAGCGGCACCGCGCCGCTGACGGTGACGGCCGGTACGGTCACCGGCGCGAACGCGGAGGACTTCACGATCACGCCGGCGCAGCGAACCGTCGCCGCGGGGACGTCGCAGGACTTCACCGTGACGTTCGATCCCTCGGACGTCGGCGCGCGCAACGGCAGCGTTTCGTTCACCACCAACGACCCTGACGAGGGGACGATCATCGTCTGCCTGCAGGGCAACGGCACCTAGGATTTCCGCTCATCGATTGTGCGAACCGCCCCTTCCACGGGGCGGTTCGTGTCTCATGCGGTTGCACCTCCCGGCGTAGTAAGCAAGAATTCAGGTCCGCGAATGGCTCAACCGGCGATCAATCCGAAAATCGAAGAGCTTCGGTTCCGTCTGAAGACGGATCCGAAGAGCCGTCTCTTCTATCAGCTTGCGGAGGAGCTCCGGAGGGCGGGGCAGTTCGCCGAAGCCGAGGGCGTGCTGCGCACGGGCCTCCTCTCCTACCCGACGTATCTCGCGGCGTGGGTGAGCCTCGGGCGCGTGCTGCGCGAGCAGAAGAACGACGCCAGCGCGGTCGAGGCGCTGAGCAAGGCGCTGCAGCTCGATCCCGGCAACGTGGTCGCCGCGCGACTCCTGGCCGACGCTTACGCGGCCCTCGGCGAGAAGCTCGAGGCGATCAAGAAGTACAAGCTCGTGCAGGCGCTGCTCCCGGCCGCCGACGAAGAGCTGCGCGGCGTGATCGAGCAGCTCGATCGCGAGCTCGGCCCGCCGCCGGCGATCGCGCCACCGGCCGCGGACGTGCCGGCATTCGAAGAAGCTCCCAAAGCCGCGGCGCCTGAGGCTCCCGAGTCCCAGGCATCTGCGGGCGAGGCGCCCGTGGCTCCGCAGGAGACGCCGGAGCCGGAGCCGGAACCGTCCGTGTTCGAGGAGTCGCCGTTCGATCGCACGCTCCCGCCGTTCGAGGAAGCGGAGCAGTCGCTCGGCGAAGAGATGCGCGTCGAGAACGAGACCGCGGACGTCGAGCCGATGTCGCGCGAGCACGACGAATCGCCGTTCGAAGAGCCGGTGGAAGGCTTCACCGCCGCGGCGATGGAGATCGAGGCGCCGCTCGGGATGCAGATCGTCTCCGCGCCGCTCGCGGCAGACGTGCCGTCCTTCGTCGAGGACGAGCTGCCGGCCGTCGATTCCACGCCCGTTTTCGACACGGCCTCTCCCTCCGCCGCGGCCGAGACGGACGACGCGGCGAGCACGATCACCATGGCCGACCTTTACGTGCGTCAGGGGCTGCTCGAGGACGCACGGCACATCTACGAGAACATCCTCGCGCGCGATCCCGGCAACGCCGAAGTGCGCGGCAAGCTGCAGGCGATCTCCCCGCGCGTGAATCCGAAGGTCGCCGCGCTGGAGCGCTGGCTGGCGAAGGTATTGAGGAGAGAGGTGGGGCGTGGTCTTTAGAGCGGTACTCACGGGCCTGAGCGAGCGCGTCGAAGGGACGATCGCAGTGAGCCTGATCGGCCTCGACGGCATCGCGGTCGAGACCATCGGTGCTGGCCGCGTCGCGCTCGACGTCCTCGGCGCGGAGTTCGGCGGCTTCGTCAAGTCGATCCGCAACACCAACACCGAGCTCGATACAGGCGAGGTGCTGCAGTTCGCCCTGGTGACCGAGAAGTACGTGACGTTCCTGTCGGAGGTCACGCCCGAGTACTACATCCTGCTCGTGCTGCAGCCGGACGGCAATTACGGCCGCGCGCGATTCGAGCTGTCGAAAGCGAAGCATCTGCTTCGCGACGAGTTGATCTGAGAGGTAGCCACTTGAATTTCAAAGAAATCCTGGAGCTCATCGACAAAGTCTCGGAGAGCGGAATCGGTGCGGTGGAAGTCGAGCAGGCGGGCACGAAGGTGCGCATCGAGGGCAAGCCCGCGCCGCAGCAGCAGGTGATGGCCGCGCCGCAACAGCAGCAGGACAGCGCGCAACCGCCGATGATCTACGCCGCGCCGCAGCCGGTGGAGACGAAGGCGGAAGAGAAGAAGCGCCTCGACGAGGAGAGCGAAGTCGGGCTGCACATCATCACCTCGCCGATCGTCGGCACGTTCTACCGCTCGCCCAATCCCGAGTCGGGGCCGTTCGTCCAGGAAGGCGACCGCGTCACGAAGGGGAAGGTGCTCTGCATCATCGAGGCGATGAAGCTGATGAACGAGATCGAGGCGGAGATCGACGGCACGCTCGTGAAGATCTACCCGCAGAACGGCCAGCCCGTCGAATACGGCGAGAAGCTGTTCGCCGTGAAGGCGTAGGCGCGCTCCATGTTCTCGAAAATCCTGATCGCCAATCGCGGCGAGATCGCCCTGCGCGTCATCGCGGCCTGCAAGGAGATGGGCATCAAGACGGTGGCCGTCCATTCCGAGGCCGACCGCGATTCGCTCCATGTCCGCTATGCCGACGACGACGTCTGCATCGGCCCCGCGGTCTCGAAGCAGAGCTATCTCAGCATCTCCAGCATCATCGCGGCCGCGGAGATCACCGGCGCCGACGCGATCCATCCCGGCTATGGGTTTCTCTCCGAGAACGCGCACTTTGCCGAGATCGTCGGCGAGTGTCAGTTGACCTTCATCGGGCCGCCCCCCGAGGCGATCCGCCTGATGGGCGACAAGGCCCGCGCGCGTGAGACCGCCCAGAAGGCGGGCGTGCCGATCATCCCCGGCAGCGAGGGGGCGATCCGCACGGTCGAGGAGGCGCTGGACGTCGCGCGCGGCATCGGCTTCCCGGTCATCCTGAAGGCAGCGGCAGGCGGCGGTGGACGCGGCATGCGCATCTGCTGGGACGCCGAGGAGCTGCCGAACCAGTTCGACACGGCGCGCAACGAAGCGGAGCGCGCGTTCGGTGACGGCTCGGTCTATCTCGAGAAGTACCTCGAGCGCCCACGCCACATCGAGATCCAGGTCTTTGCCGACCAGCACGGCCGGGTGGTGCACCTCGGCGAGCGGGAATGCTCGATCCAGCGCCGCCACCAGAAGCTGATCGAGGAGTCGCCGTCGCCCGTGATCACCGAGGAGCTCCGCCAGCGGATGGGCGACGCGGCGATCCGGCTCTGCAAGGCGGTGAACTACGTCAACGCCGGCACGATCGAGTTCCTGTACCAGGACGGCGAGTTCTATTTCATGGAGATGAACACGCGCATCCAGGTGGAGCACCCGGTCACCGAGGAGGTGACGGGGATCGACTTGGTGAAGGAACAGATCCGCGTCGCGGCAGGGGAGAAGCTCTCGGTCCCCGAGGGACCGTTCAAGCTGCGCGGCCACGCGATCGAGTTCCGCGTCAACGCCGAGGATCCGGTGACGTTCGCCCCCAACCCCGGCAAGATCCGCGAGCTGCATCTCCCCGGCGGGCCGGGAGTGCGCGTCGACACGCACATCTACCGCGACTACGTCGTCCCGGCCCACTACGACTCGCTGCTGGCGAAGCTGATCGTTCGCGGAAAGGACCGCCTCGACGCGATCGCCCGAGGCCGCCGCGCCCTGGAGCAGTTCGTGGTCGAGGGAGTGAAGACGACCATCCCTCTCCACCGCGCCATCCTGAACAACGAGCAGTTCATCAAAGGGGACCTGTCTACGCGGTTCATGGACAAGTTCACGATGTAGAAGGTGTCGGGTGTCAGGTGTCTGGGGCTTTGCGGCTGACGGCACATGTCTCGTCAGCCGAGGAACCCCAGACACCTGACACCCGACAACACACCCCCTCGCGTGCTAACCTCCTCCATCCCAACATGAAGATCTACCTCGTCGGCTTCATGGGCTCCGGCAAGACGACCATCGGCCGCGAGCTCGGTGCACGCATCGATTCGCCGTTCTTCGATCTGGACGAGCTGATCGAGTCGGCCGAGCAGATGTCGATCAAGGAGATCTTCGCGCAGCGGGGAGAGCCGTATTTCCGCAAGCGGGAGCGCGACCTGCTCCGCTCGACGCGCAACCTGGACGCGGCGGTGATCGCGACCGGGGGCGGGACGTTCACGTTCGAGGAGAACATCCAGTTCATCCAGTCCGAGGGGCTCTCGGTCTACCTTTCCGCACCGTACGCCCTCCTGCGGGCGCGCATCGCGAAGACGAAGGTCGCCGACCGGCCGCTCTTCACGGACGACCTCTCCACGCACGAGCTGTACGCGAACCGCATCCGCTATTACCGGACCTCGGACGTGACCATCGAGATCCGCGAGGAGGAGACGCCGACGGAGATCGTGGAGCGTCTCGTGCTCGAGCTGCCGAAGACGGCGCTCGAGTCGGCGCGCCGGTCGAGCTGGAGGGCGGTCCGGTGAGGGCGCTGGTCGTCAGCGACCTGCATTCGAACTCCGAGGCGCTCGGGGCGGTGTTGAAGCGCGTCCGCCGGAAGAAGTTCGACACCGTGATCTGCCTCGGCGACTTCGTCGGCTACGGCGCGCATCCGAATAAGGTTCTCGACACGATGCGTACGCTGAAGACGCGCAAGGTCTTCATCCGCGGCAACCACGACCGGGTGGCGTCGGGCCTCGGCGATGCGAACGGCTTCAACAACGCCGCGAAGGCGTCGGCGCTCTGGACACGCGATCACCTGAGTGCGCCCAACCGCCGCTTCCTGCGCGACCTGATCCAGGGGCCGCTCATGCACAAGGATGCGCTGCTCTGCCACGGCTCGCCGTACGACGAGGATGAGTACGTCTTCAACGTGCATCACGCGGCGCAGGTGCTCGCGCTCTACCAGGCGCCGTTCATCCTCTTCGGGCATACCCATCTCCCGGCGGTGTTCTCCATTGACGAGGACATGAACGTGAGCGGGTTCGCGGTGCGGGACGAGGCGACGGTGAAGCTCGCGCCGCACCTGCGCTACCTGATCAACCCCGGGTCGGTCGGGCAGCCGCGCGACCGGAATCCGAACTCGGCGTTCATCATCCTGGATACCGACAAGCGGACGGCGCAGTTCTTCCGGGTGCCGTACGACATCGCCAGGACGCAGTCCTCGATCCTGAAGGCGGGGTTGCCGGAGATCCTCGCCAGCCGCCTGTCGTACGGGACGTAGCCGTTTCAGGACGGCCGTTCCCCATTCGAGGACACAGCCGTCCGAGCGCAGCAGCTAAGTTGTTGAATCGACAGGCGGAATACTCAACTGTACGTGGCATGTGCGCCGCAACCGAAGCGCGGCAAGACGTTGCACGGAGAGCCCCATGAAAAAAGCCTTTCTCCTTTCTCTTCTCACACTGCTGGCGGCAGTGTCTTCCTTCGCGGACGACGAGCGCCATCAGTCCTATCTCTCGTATGACGACGGTGGAACGATCGTCAAATCCGGCGAGGACGGGCGCGAAATCGAAGCGCACCGCAACCTCCCGATCTATCCCGGCGACGAGATCGTCACCGCCCGCCGCGGCCGCGCCGAGGTTCGGCTCTCGGACGGCAACATCATCGGCATCGACCGCACCACCGCCCTGCGCGTGACGTCGGTCCTCGATGCGTATGAAGCCGATGCCAACGAGACGGTGGTCGAGCTGCGCTACGGCAAGATCGCGGTGCACCGCACCGACATCGGCCGCGATCACGTCCGCCTCGATACCGGCAGCGCGAGCTACGTTGCCGAGCGCCTGTCGGTGTACTCGGTCGAGACGGACTCGAACGGCCGCGACCGCGTGACGGTATTCGCCGGCGCGATCGAGGTCCGGACGCCGTCGCGCACGACCCGCCTCCGCTCGGGCGAGTCCGCGACGGTCGACGACCGCGGTGTGTACGACCTCGCGGGCGACCAGCGCGATTCGGCGGACGATTTCGAGCGCTGGTTCCTCAAGCGCGCCGACCGTTTCGACAACTATCAGAATCGCTACGTCGACCGCCGCCTCGGCTACTGGGCGGACGATCTCGACGATCACGGCCGCTGGGTGCACGTGACCGGCATCGGCTGGGGCTGGCGCCCGTATGTGTCGGCCGGATGGCGCCCGTACTACAACGGGTACTGGCACCACGGCCGCGGCGGTTCGCTGGTCTGGGTCTCCTACGATCCCTGGGGCTGGGGCACGCATCACTACGGACGCTGGGCGTTCGATCCCGGCTTCGGCGGCTGGTTCTGGGTCCCGGGCTACGGCTACTCCCCCGCGTGGGTGTACTGGTCGTACGGCAGCGGCTACATCGGCTGGGCGCCGGCCGGTTACTGGGATTGCTACCGCCCGTACTACAACTGGGCGTACCACCCGTACCGCAACTATGGCGCGCGCAACTTCGGCTTCGGGTTCAACGGCCGCGTGCGCGTCGGTGAGTTCGACCTCCGTCCCTGGACGTTCGTCGATTCGAACACTCTGATCTCGAACCGCATCGACCGCGCCGCGCTGACGACGGATGCCGTGAAGAACCGCCTCGGCCGCTCGAAGGATGGCTTCGTGCCGATCACCGGCGGTCCGGCGCGCTTCACGCGTGAGGAAGTGCGCGACCCGGCGGAGGCGATTCGCCGCCGCGGCATCGACGGCCGGATGACGGGCCGCGAGACGGGTGCGCCTCCGGCCGACATGACGCCGTTCGTCCGCCGCGATACGGACCTCGGCACCACGATCCGCGACCGCGTGGTCCGCTCGCGTGGTGCGGCCCCGACGCCTGTCGCGGGTGCGCCTGCGACGCTGCCGCGCAGTGGTGGTGGCTCGGCTGCGACGCCGGCTACGGGTGGCGTCGACCGTCGCCGCGCCGGTGGCGGCGAAGGGCGGATCGGCCGCGAGCCCGGGACTACTCCTCGTGCGACTCCCGCGACTCCTGCGCCTGCTACAGGTGAAACTGCCGCGCCGTCGTGGCGTGGACGGATCGGCGAGCGCCGCGCGGATCGTCCGGAGCGTCAGGTGACGCCCGGCGACTCGACGACCACGACGCCGCGCCCGTCGGGCCGGAACGATTCGTGGCGCAACCGCGTCCGGACCGAAGGCTCGAGCGATACGACCAGCGACCGGCGCAGCAGCGGTAGTTCCGACCGCAGCTCTGCAGGCGGCTCGTCGAGTGACGTGCCACGCCGGGTGATCGACCGCATCGGCGGCGCCCGCGTCGTGCCGCGCGAGGGCAGCACGTCCGGCGGCTCGTCCACTGGTTCGTCGAGCGGCTCCTCCCGCGAGAGCGGCAGCCGCGACCGCGGCACCGTCCGCGACAGCGGAGGTTCCCGCCGGGACAGCGGTGGCAGCAGCAGCGGTGGCAGCTCGACCCGCCAGAGCCCCCCGCCCAGCAACTCGGGCAGCAGCGGCAGCGCCGGCGGCCGTCGTGAGAGCGGCGGCAGCAACAGCAGCGGCCGCAGCAACGACAGCGGCGGCGGTGGCCGCGTGAAACGCGACCAGTAAACGGTAGAGAGAAAAGGGCCTCCTCGGAGGCCCTTTTCGTTTCCGGTCGTGCCCCACCCACCGGTTGGAGTGCGGTGACCGCAGTCACCGCTGTTACTCGTCGCGGCGGTCGTCGCGCAATTGACGCAGGGAAAGCGGTGACTGCGGTCACCGCACTCCAAACACTGCCCGACCCGAGACGCCGTTCCGCACTTCCCATACAATCCCGCGCGAATGTCGGTGCCTCTCTTCTTCGCCCTCTACTGCGTAGAGGCGGGGTTGTTCTTCACCATCGTGCCGTGGACGACGATCTGGACGCTCAACCCGTTGCTGCACAGCAGCATCTCGATCGGGTCTGTTGCCGATAATCCGTTCGTGCGCGGGTTCGTCACCGGGCTCGGCCTGCTGCATCTCCTCATCGGCATCCGCGACCTGTTGCGCATCGTCCGCTCCCGGCGTGGGAGTGCTGCGCCGTGATGCGGCGCTCCCGCGTCGGCTGGCTCCTGGCCGGGCTGGGCTTGCTGGCGCTGCACTGGTTCGCGTCGCGGAACCGCGAGCTCCTGCCGCGCGACCCGGCCGACCAGAAGCGCATCCTCGGCGCGCTCCTCTTCATCGCCTGCCTTCCGCTGATGATGTTCGCGGTCCGCGTGATCGATCTCGTCGCGTTCGACTTCGTCGTCTCGCGCCGCAGGCAGGTGCAGGCGCCGCTCCTCCTGCGCGAGCTGGTCTCCGTGATCCTTTACGCGGTCCTGATCGCGTGGGCGCTCTCCTCGATCTTCGAGTACAAGGTGACGGCCATCCTCGCGACCGGCACCGTGGTCGCCGCGATCCTCGGCCTGGCGCTGCAGGAGACGCTGGGCAACCTTTTCTCCGGCATCGCCCTCCATCTCGACGGCACGTTCGCGCCGGGCGACGTGATCCGCTCCGGGGAGACATTCGGGATCGTGGAGGCGGTGCGCTGGCGCGGCACGCGGCTGCGCACGTTCAACAACAACCTGCTGATCATCCCGAACTCGATGCTCGCGCGCGAGCGCCTGGAGGTCTTCCCGAACGGGAACCTGAACGCGCGCGTTCTGCAGATCAACGTCGACTACAACGTGCCGCCCGCCACCGTGTTGAACGTGCTCGTGCAGGCGGCGTCGAACGTCGAAGGGGTGGCGCACGCGATCCCGGCGTTCGCGCGCATCGGCGGCTTCGGCGAGTCAGCCATGGTCTACGAGATCAAGTACCACATGCAGGATTACTCGCAGCGCGACCGGATCGACGCGGACATCCGCAAGGCGGTGTGGTACGCGCTGCGCCGCAACAATATCGCCATCCCGCTTCCGATCCGCGCCATTCAGCGATACAAGTCGACCGAGCAGAAGCAACAGCCGGACGCGGCGGAGATCCTCCATCGCCTGGCGCATGTGGACGTGCTGTCGCCGCTTTCACGCGCGGCGCACGAGACCATCGCCAACGCCGCGCGTGTCCACGTCTTCTCGCGCGGCGAGACCATCATCGGCCTCGGCGCGGAGGGGGATTCGATGTTCATCGTTCACGAGGGCACGGTGTCGGTCCGGGTCGACGACGCGGAGGTGGCGCGCCTGCAGCCGGGGGACTTTTTCGGTGAGATGGCGCTGCTGACCGGCGAGCGCCGCACCGCGGACGTGATCGCGGTGACCGACGTGGTAGCGGTGGAGATCGCCAAAGATGCGCTGGAGCCGGTGCTGGACGACCCGGCGCTCGCCGCGGCGATCTCGGCGAAAGTGGCGGAGCGGCGCGGGTCGCTCGACTCCGCGCGCAGCGATGCACCGGCGGACGAACAGCGGACCATTCTCTCGAAGATCCGCGCATATTTCGGGTTATGAAACGCCTGCTGATCGTCGAAGACAAGGAATCGCTCGCGCACATGCTGCGCGAGGCGGTGGAGGCCGACGGCTTCGAGCCCGACGTCGCGTCGACGGGGTCGCAGGCGATGCGCTGGCTGGCGGAAGGGCGGCGCTACGTGGCGGTGCTGACCGACCTGCGGCTGCCGGGAGCGGACGGAATCGCCGTGCTGCGGCAGGCGCGGGAGAGCGATCCCGATTGCCCGGTGATCGTGATGACGGCGTTCGGGACGATCGAGAACGCGGTCGAGGCGATGAAGCTCGGCGCGTACGATTTCATCCAGAAACCGGTGGACGTCGACCATCTGTCGCTGCTGCTGCGCCGCTGCCGCGAGCACCGCGAGCTGCGCCACGAGAACCTGCTGCTGAAGGAGGAATTCCAGAAGCAGTACCGCCTGCCGGCGATCGTCGGAGAGTCGCCGCGGATCGTGGAGGTGTCGCACGCCATCCAGCGGGTCGCTCCGACCGATTCGACGGTGCTGCTGCAGGGGGAGTCGGGCACCGGGAAGGAGCTGTTCGCACGCGCCATCCATCAGCTCTCGCCGCGCCGCGACCGCCCGTTCGTGGCGCTGAACTGCGCGGCGATCCCGGTGACGCTGATCGAGAACGAGCTGTTCGGCCACGAGAAAGGGGCCTTCACCGGAGCCTCGGCGAGGCAGCTCGGGAAGTTCGAGATGGCGGATACGGGGACGATCTTCCTCGACGAGATCGGTGAGCTCGAGCTGGCGGTGCAGTCGAAGGTGCTGCGCGTGCTGCAGGAGCGCCGCTTCGAGCGCATCGGCGGGACGAGCACGGTGGACGTCGACGTGCGCATCATCTGCGCGACGAACCGCAACCTGGAGGAAACGGTGAAGCGCGGCGGGTTCCGCGACGATCTCTTCTTCCGCATCGCGGTTTTCCCGGTGACGATCCCGCCGCTGCGGGCGCGGCGCGAGGACATCGACGCGCTGGTCGTTTCCTTCCTGCAGCGCTTCGCGCGCGAGCTCGGCCGTCCCGGCGGGCTGCGCATCACCGACGAGGCGCGTGCGTTGCTGCGCGGTTACGACTGGCCGGGGAACATCCGCGAGCTGCAGAACTGCATCGAGCGGGCGGCGATCCTCTGCGACCGGAACACGATCGAGCGGCACGACCTGCATCTCTCGGCACACGGTTCCGGCGACGCGCTCCGCGAGGCGCTCGATCTCACCGGCACGCTCGACGAGGCGACGGAGCGCGCGTCGCAGCTGGTGGAACGGATGAAGATCGCGGACGCGCTGAAGTCCACCGACTCCCGCAACGCCGCGGCGGAAACGCTCGGCATTTCGGTGCGCACGCTGGCCGCGAAAATGAAAGAGCTGGAGATCGAATGAGCACGATCCCAACGTCGAAGGATGTGGTGGCCTATCTCAACGAGCGCTTCGCCGCGCGCGGCTTGCCTTACCGCCTCGAGCATGTGGCCGTGCTCCCGTACATGAACCCGATGTGGCTCTCGAACTGGGACGTGCCGCAGCTCGCCGGCGCGGCGGAGCAGGACGTCATCGAGGAAGAGATCCGCGAAGCACGGTGGAAGTTTCCGCAGATTTACGACGAGTTCTGACGTTCAGTCCCAGTCGATGAGTACATCTGCCGTCCTCATCACGCGGCCTTCGGCGTCTTCGACTTCCACCTGCAGCTCCGTTTCGCGGGGGATGTTGTCTGGGCGCTTGGCAATGAAGACGTCGAAGCCGGGGCGGGGGACGAAGTAGTACCAGGGGTAGACGGCCTTGACGTCGGGGCGTTCGACGAGCGGCACGTCGAGCTGCAGCCGGCCGCCGTGGATGCGTACGGTCACGCGCTTGATCGGAAATGGCGAGAGCGTCCAGCCGCGGACGCGCAGGGTGCCGTTCACCGTCTCGCGGTAGCCGGGCGTCTCGACGTGCGCCAGGATCGCGTCGCTGTGGACGCTCTCGCCGCGGAGCATGCGCGCGAGCTTCTGTTCGGGGAGGTGTCCCGCGCCGTCGGGTGCTTCCGGACCTCGCAGGCGTTGCCAGTCGCGCAGGTTCTTCGTCAGGGCGAAGACGAAATCGCCGCCGACGTCGTGGTCGAAGCTGCGTACGAAGGCTAGGCGGCCGCGTTGCAGCTCGCGCGAGAGCCACGCGCGGCCCGCGGCGTTGAAGGCGTGCGCGTGCACCACGAGCAGGCGTGCCTGGTTGCGCTCGAGGAGCGCGAGCAGCTCGTCGTCGTATTCGTGCGCGTCGCCTTTGATGCGGATGCGCCTCAGGTCGGGGACGCCCATGTTCTCGACGCCGTTCAGCTGCGCCAGGCGATGCACGGCCGACCCGAGGAGGTAACGCGTGTTGATGCCCCCCTCGGAGGTCGGGAGCTCGATCAGCGGCGCGACCCGCTCGCGCGCCAGCCAGCGGTACACGGGCGCCGTATTCGGAACGGCGTGCTCGTAGCGAAGGCGCGGCCAGAGGTCGAGGGCCACGACCGCGAGGAGCAGTGCGGCGGTCGCGCGTCCGCGGATCAGCGTCTTCGCCCCGATCGCGGCCCAGACGGCGAGGCCGGCATACGCGATGATGGCCCAGCGCACCGGTGCGCGAATGGCGTGGAAGACGCTGAAGTACCGGAAGAGGAACGCGTGCATGAACGCCGACATGCCGAGGGAGCCGATGACACCGACGGCGATGGCAACGGCGGCGATCCAGGCCGCGGCGTCGAAGCGCGAGCGTGCGATCGCGTCGCGGAGCGTCTCGCGATAGCGCACCACGAGCGCGATCAGGAGCAGCGTGGCCACGGTCTCGGCGCTGTCGAGCGCAAGGAGACGCAGCGGCCCGATGGCGAGCTCGGTGCGCTCGGTGACGGCGCCGATGTAGGTGAGGATGCCGAGGACGATGATCAGCGCGTCGAGGAACGGCGCGCGGCGCGCCGGGCGTGTGGGTAGCTCGACCTGAACGCGTGCCGTCTTCACTGCGCCGATCAGAGCCAGAAAGATCGCGGCCAGTCCGGGGAAGAGCTGGAACTCGTGCCGGTGCAGCTCGTCGCCGCCGAGGCGGCCGTACCAGATGCTGCGCGGCGTCGCGCCGAGCCAGGCTTTCAGCGGCGCGGAGCCGCTGATCGCATCGCCTTCCGTCCGCACGGCGCCGAGCTCTTTGGAGATGATGCGGTAGGGGAGGAGAAACGGCAGCAGCACGAGCCCGCCGATGACGAAGGCCGCGGCGAGGCGCAGCCAGAAGCGGCGGTCGCGGCGCTCGTTCGCGATGGCGAGCACGATCACGGCAATGACGGCGGTGAACGAGCCGAAGAGAAAGTAGTGGACGTTCGTGAGGCCGTTCATCACGAACGCGCCGGTCAGCAGCAGCGCGGTGCGCGTGGACGGCGTGCGCCAGTAGACGATCACCGCCGCGAGCAGCAGCGGAATCCATCCCGACCACTGCAGCTGCATGTGGGAGAGGTGGTCCCATTTGAACGGCACGAACGCGAAGACGACTCCGGCCACGAGCGATGCCGCGGTCGAGCGGGTGACGACGCGCGCGAGCACGAAGGCGCCGTAGCCCGACCAGGCAAAGCCGAGGAGGAGGGCGATGTTGTAGACGGCAATCGGATGGGCGCCGGCGAGGTGGAAGGGGAGGACGAACAGCGCGACGCCGATGAGGTTCTCGCTGTAGGCGAGCGTCAGGCGGCCGGGGTAGTAGAGCGGCGAGTCGTAGAGGTTCCACGGCTCGTGCGTGAGCGCGTGGGAGACCCAGTCGACGATCCACATGTTCACCAGGGGATCGCCGAGGTCCGGGAGGGCGGTGGAGAGGTGCGCGACGAGCGGCCACGTCATCGCGATCGCGAGCGCGAGGTACAACAGGACGACGCCGGCTTCCCGCGCGGCCTTGCGCAACATCGTCGCGCATCGTAACGCGGAGTTAGAGTTTGGAGTGCGGTGACCGCAGTCACCGCTTTCACTCCCGAGAGCCGCAGGTCGTGCTACTGCGAGTGAAAGCGGTGACTGCGGTCACCGCACTCCAAACTCTACTCCGCGGCTGCCGGCGGAGTGATGCCGAGGAGGCCGGCGACGTAGCGGGCGATGCGCGTCTGGGAGATCTCGCCGAGGGGGCCGGGGGTGACGCCGGTGCCGTAGGCGAAGAGGACCGGGTGAAGCTCGCGGTGCGTGTTCAGCGCGCCGTGGTGGCCGTGCGGCTGTTCGGGCTCGTCTGCGCTCGACAGTGCGATGCCGGGGTATGCGGTGGCGATGATGTCGCCGCTGTTGCGATGGGACGTCGTGCTCTTCTTTTCGAGTTTTTCGAAGTGGCCGGTGGCGGTCAACATGTCGACCACGGCGTTGCTGTCGTCCGGACCGGAGAAGCGGTAGAGATGGGCGATCGCGCCGGAGCTGAACGCACGCCAGCGCGGAGCAAAGCCTTTCTCGGCGAGGAGGCGGTTCATCAACACTTCGCGCTCGATGGCGATCAGTCCGTGATCGCTGGTCACGATCAGTGCGTCTTCAGGGTCGAGGGCCTCGCCGATCGCGGCGAGCCCGCGATCGGCGGCCGCGAAGGCGGTGCCGATCACGCGGTCGGCGTCGGGTGTGCCGAGGTACTGGTGCGAGGCCTGGTCGATCTGCGGCTGGTAGGCGAGCAGGAGGTCGAACGGCATCCGTTCGATGGCCAGCGTCTGGGCGCGGGTGTAGTGCGCCGCGAGGCGCTGCAACTGGTCGATGAAAATCGCCGGCTCGACCTCGAGCCCCTCCTCCGGTGCGCCGGGCCAGAAGCCCACCTGTTCGTCGAGCAGGTCGAGGAACGACTCCGGCCACGCCTGGTTCCGGGAGATCGCTCCCCAGTAGATCGTCACGCCGAGAGAGGGCGTCGTGCGCAGGACTTTCGACCAGGAGCCGTGCAGTCCACTCGTCGTGCGGCTGGAGATCGCGAACCAGTCGCGCACATCGAATTCGCGCTCGCCGGTCTCGACAAAGTACGTGTCGTAGTTCGTGGTGCGGTCGTCGGTCGTGTCGTACGCAACCACGTCGACGTCGGCGCGCGTGACGCGCGGCACGCTCCACTCCACGCGGGCACGCATGATCGGGCTGAACGACCGCCGGCGCTGCGGGCGCTCCGTCCAAGTCGGCGGCACCCATTCGCGGCGGAAGTCGTCGCGGGTGAGCTCCACGAGGCGCGCGGGAACCATCGGCATCCCCCAGGCCATGCCGAAGTCGGCGGTGCGGCGCGGCGAACGGTTGTCGATGGTCGGGAACGACACCGCTCCGACGCGCTTTCCCTGCCGGCGCGCCGCTTCCACGAGCGTCTCCACGTCCGGATCGACCATCAGGCCGCGCGCCTCCTGTTCTACAGGTGTGCCGGGGAGGTGGAAGCGGTTCGAGACGATGCCGGTGCGCTGCGGATCGGCCCCGGTCAGGATCGAGACATGCGTAGGCGCGGTGAGCGTCGGGTTGACGTTGATGATGCGCGCCGAGGCCCCCTCGCGCGCGAGCCGCTCGAACGCGGGGAGGTTCTTCTGCCGCGCCAGCGCGTCCGCGCCGAGGCCGTCGAACGAGAGGAGGACCACCCGCCGCGCCACTGCGGTGGCGGCGAACCGGGGGCGTGGCGGCTCGACGTGCTGCGGCGATGTGGCCGCCGGCGCACAGGAGAGAACGAAAGCTGTGAAAAGGATGGGAAGGGAACGGGAGCTCATTTCTTCAGGGAGGCCAACACCTTGTCCCGATACTCGCCCGCTTTCGCGATCACCTCGTCCTCATCGAGCGTGAGGAGCTCGCCGCGGCGCATCAGGATCCTGCCGTCGACGATCGTCGTGACGACGGAGTTGCCGGAGGCGGCGTAGACGATGGCCGATTCGACGGAGTAGACCGGCTGCGTTTTCGCCTGGTGGAGGTCGATCACCACGACGTCCGCCCGCTTGCCGCGCTCCAACGTGCCGATTTTGTCTGCGAGGCCGAGGACCTGTGCGCCGCCGATCGTGGCCAGGCGGAGCACTTCACGTGCGCTGATCGCTTTCGGGTCATTGCGCATCACCTTCTGCAGGCGCGCCGCGCTGGCCGCCTCTTCGAGCATGTCCAGGTTGTTGTTCGACCCGGCGGGCCCGTCGGTGCCGAGGCCGACCTCCATGCCGGCCGCGATCATCTCGACCACCGGCGCGACGCCGGAGGCGAGCATCTGGTTCGACTCCGGACAGTGCACGACGCCCGTCTTGCGCGCGGCGAACGTGCGCAGCTCGGCGGGGGTGAGGTGCACGCCGTGCGCGGCCACGACGTCGTCGCCGAGGAAATCGATGGAGTCGAGATAGGCGCCGGGCGTCATGCCGTTCTGCTTCTCAGCCACCTGGCGGAGCTCGTCCTTCGTCTCGGAGACGTGGATGAGGATCGGGATGCCGAGCTCCGTGGCCAGCGAGCGCACCTGCCTGAGGTGCTCGGTGGAGACGGTGAACGGCGCGTGCGGCGCGAAGGCGGGGGTGATCAGGCGGTCGCCTTTCCACTGGCGCGCGTAATCGCGCATGTACTGGATGGCGGCGTCCCAGGTCTTGTTGTCGGGAGCCGGGAAGTCGATCAGCGTCTGGCCGAGGACTCCGCGCAGGCCGGCCGCTTTCGTCTCGCGGGCGATGTCGGACTCGAAGTAATACATGTCGGCGAAGGTGGTGGTGCCGGAGCGGATCATCTCCGCCGCGGCCAGCCGCGTGCCCCACTTCACGAACTCGCGGTCGACGTTCTTCGCCTCGGCCGGGAAGATGAAGTTCGTAAGCCAGTCCATCAGCTCCCGGTCGTCCGCGATGCCGCGGAAGAGAGTCATCGGGACGTGCGTGTGCGCGTTGACGAAACCGGGCACGACCGCGTGGCCGCCCGCCTTGATGACCGTCTTCGCGTCATACCTGCGATCGATCTCGCTCGACGTCCCGACCGCGACGATCTCCCCGTCGCGGATGGCCACCGAGCCCCGCTCGATGTTCGGCCCCGCCATCGTGACGACGGTGCCCCCCGTGATCAGGATGTCCACCCGCTCCGCGGCGCGGACGGGAACGGCGACGAGTGCAACCAGTGCGAGCAAGGTGCGCAACATGGACGGGAACTATAATTGAGACATGTCCGCGCGGATACGCGAGCACGCCACTTATCAGGACCTGCTGAAGGTGCCTGACAACATGGTGGCGGAGCTGATCGAGGGGGAGCTGTTCGCATCACCGCGGCCGGCGATAAGGCATGCCGCGGCAAAATCGGAGCTGCTGACGTTTGTCAGTTCCGCTTTCGACCGCCGATCCTCAGATCCTTACCGATCACACATTGTTGCCGAGCCGGAACTGCACTTCGGTTACGACGTGCTGGTCCCGGACATCGCCGCCTGGCGGATCGAGCGGATCGGACCCGAGCTCCCCGATCTGGCTGCAATGGAAATTGCACCCGACTGGATCTGCGAGATCCTCTCCCCTTCGACGGCGCGTCTGGATCGTGCCAAGAAGATGCCCGTCTACGCGCAACACGGCGTCACGCACGCCTGGCTTCTGGATGTCGACGAGCAGTACCTCGAGGTGAAGCGCCTGGAGAACGGCAAATGGACCGGCATCGCGATCTTCACCGCGGGAGAGACGGTCCGCGCGGAACCGTTCGAAGCGATCGAGATCGACATGACGTACGTCTGGGGTCCGCCGCCCGCGTGAAGCTCGCCAACGGTTTGGAGTGCGGTGACCGCAGTCACCGCTTTCACTGCCGGCGGAGCCGGCGAGCGCAACAGGCGACACGCGTGCAGCTCGAGGTACGCTCGCCCCTCCGCGTCGAGTAAAAGCGGTGACTGCGGTCACCGCACTCCAAACGGCTGGCGCGTGTCGGGACAATGCCCTCTGGGGCCCTCCTGATTTCCCGGCCATAATGCGCCCCGTGTGCGGAATCGCGGGCTTGTGGCAATTCGGCGGTGGGGCGGGAGAAGAGTTGCGCGCGCGTGCGGCGGGGATGGCGGATGCGCTGCAGCATCGCGGCCCGGACGACGACGGCGTCTGGGTGGATGCCGCGGCCGGGATTGCGCTCGGGTTCCGGCGCCTGTCGATCATCGACCTCTCGCAGGCGGGAGCGCAGCCGATGGTCTCGGCGAGCGGGCGGTACGTCATCGTCTTCAACGGCGAGATCTACAACTTCCAGCGGCTGCGCGACGAGCTCGGGATCCGGGAACTGCGCGGACATTCGGACACCGAGGTGCTGCTCGCGTGCATCGAAGCGTGGGGGATCGAAGGGGCGGTGCAGCGTTTCATCGGCATGTTCGCCTTCGCGCTGTGGGATCGCGGCAGGCGCACGCTGACGCTCGTCCGCGACCGCCTCGGCATCAAGCCGCTCTACTACGCCCTCACGCCGCGGGGCGTCGCATTCGCGTCCGAGCTGAAGGCGCTCGGCCGCGGCGAGATCGATCGCGGCGCGCTCGCGCTCTACATGCGCTACGGCTACGTCCCGGCGCCGCATGCGATCTTTCGCGGCGTCGCCAAGCTCCTGCCGGGAACGATGCTCACCATCGACGCGAACGGCGAGAGCGAGCTGCACGCGTACTGGGACTCCGCGCGCGTCGCGGAGCGTGCCGCCGCGAATCGCTTCCGCGGTTCGGAAACGGAAGCGATCGACGCGCTCGAGACGCTCCTCGCCGATGCCGTGCGCCTGCGGCTGATCGCCGACGTCCCCCTGGGGGTGTTTCTCTCCGGCGGGATCGACTCGCCGCTCGTGACCGCGCTGATGACGCGCGAAACAGGGACGGTGGCGACCTTCACGATCGGTTTCGAAGGGCTGTCCGACGAAGTGCCGCAGGCGAGGGCGATCGCGCGTCACCTCGGCACGCGCCACACCGAGGCCATCATCAGCGGGGCGGATGTGCTGGATGCGATCCCGCTCATGGGCTCGATCTACGACGAGCCGTTCGGCGACTCCTCAGCCATCCCCACGTTTCTCGTGTCGCGGCTGGCGCGGCAGCACGTGACCGTCGCGCTGTCCGGCGACGGCGGCGACGAGCTCTTCGGCGGATACCACCGCTACTTCCTCGGGCAGCGGCTCGACGCACGTGTCGCTCAGGTGCCGCGCAGGCTGCGCCGTCCGGCCGGACGCGCGGCGCAAGCGCTCTCGCGCATCGCCTCCACCGCGAATCTGCGCGACCGCCTGCGCGGTCTCGGCGAAGCGCTGGTGCTCGACGATCCGATCGCCCGCTTCACGCGCGAGATCGCGCGGGATCTCGTCGACGTGCTCGATGCACAGCCGCGCGGCGTCCCGGTCACGGAGCTGCGTCCGCAGGTCGGCAGCGCGACGGAGCTGATGATGTACCTCGACACCATCAGCTTCCTTCCGGACGACATCCTCGCGAAAGTGGACAGGGCCAGCATGGCCGTCAGCCTCGAAGCACGCGAGCCGCTGCTCGACCACCGCGTCGTCGAATTCGCCTGGTCTCTGCCGCTGTCGATGAAGATGCGCGACGCCGGCGGCAAGTGGATCCTTCGCAAGCTGCTGGCGAAGTACCTTCC
This sequence comes from Thermoanaerobaculia bacterium, assembly GCA_035630815.1. GTDB lineage: Bacteria > Acidobacteriota > Thermoanaerobaculia > Gp7-AA8 > Gp7-AA8 > QHVT01. Next base: position 102,879 of record DASQJY010000036.1, on the reverse strand, counting down.
GCCCTCGCTCATCGATTCCGGCAAGCGGGGCTTCGGCCTCCCGCTCAGGGGCTGGCTCAACGGTCCGCTGCGCGACTGGGCGGAGTCCCTCGTCGACGAGCGACGGATCGCGCGCGAGGGGTGGTTCGACGTCGCCAGCGTGCGGCGGGTGTGGGATCGCGGCCCGGTGTACGACGTTGAGCAGGTGCTGTGGCGTCTGCTGATGTTCCAGCAGTGGCTGGACGAAGCTCCCCCGTTACAATCCGCCGCACCATGACTCTCGACGAACAAATCGAATACCTCGCCAAAGGCTCGGTCGACCTGATCGAGAAGGGGGACCTGAAGGCGAAGATCGCGCGCGGGAAGCCGCTCACGATCAAGGTCGGCTTCGATCCGACCGCCCCCGACATCCACCTCGGGCACACGGTCGTGATCCGCAAGATGCGCCACTTCCAGCAACTCGGCCACAAGGTCATCTTCCTGATCGGCGATTTCACCGGGATGATCGGCGATCCGACCGGCAAGAAGGCGACCCGGCCGGCGCTCACGCGCGAGGAGATCCTCGCCAACGCCGAGACCTACAAGCGCCAGGTCTTCAAGATCCTCGATCCCGAAACGACCGAGGTGCGCTTCAACTGGGAGTGGCTGGGCGCGCTCGGGTCGGACGGGATGATCAAGCTCGCGGCGAAATACACGCTCGCGCGCATCCTGGAGCGGGACGACTTCCGCAAGCGCTTCGACGCGCGGCAGCCGATCGCGTTGCACGAGCTGCTCTATCCGCTGGCGCAGGGGTACGACTCCGTCGCGCTGAAATGCGACGTCGAGATGGGAGGCACCGACCAGCTCTTCAACCTGCTGGTCGGACGCGACCTGATGCGCGAGTACGGCCTCGAGCCGCAGGTCGTGCTGACGGTGCCACTGCTCGAAGGGCTGGACGGCGTCGAGAAGATGTCGAAGTCGCTCGGCAACTACATCGGAATCGACGAGGAGCCGTCGCAGATCTTCGGCAAGATCATGTCGATCTCCGACGCGCTGATGTGGAAGTACTACATCCTCTGCACCGACCTCACGCCCGCCCAGGTGAACGAGCTGCGCGCCAGCGTCGAGTCGGGGGGGAAGCATCCGATGGAGGCGAAGAAAGAGCTCGCCAAGTCGATCATCCGCGACTTCCACGACGAGGCGGCCGCCGAGACGGCGGAGTCGGAGTTCCGCCGCGTCTTCAGCGACCGCCAGGCGCCGACGGACATCGAGGAGACGACCCTCGAGGCGAGCAACGAGCCGCTGCTGGTGAGCAAGATCGTGACGCTGGCGAAGCTCGCCGAGAGCAACAAGGACGCGCAGCGGCTGATCGCGCAGGGCGGCGTGCTGGTCGACGACGTGAAGGTCGATTCGCCGAAACAGACGCTCGATGCCACCGCGGGGAAGAGCTATCTGCTGAAGGTGGGGAAGAGACGGTTCGCGAAGATCACGTTCGGGTGAGATAAGTGGCGTCGGGTGTCTGGTGTCAGGTGTCTGGGGTTTTCGGGCTGGCGGGGAATGTGCCGCCAGCCGCTACATCCCAGATACCCGACACCTGACACCCGACACCAACCGCTTACCGGTACCGCACCGGAATCACCAGCACGGTCGACGAGTCGCCGCTGATGGCGCGGATGCGTAGCTCGCCGTTGGTGCCTTTGACGTCGCCGCTGGCGAGGACGCGCAGGCGGCCAGCGCCGTCGAGCAGGGACGCTTCGACGGAGGGGGTGGAGACGATCTCGTACTCCACTTCCTCGCCGAACTCACCCTCGGCCACGATGCGGAAGAACTCGCCGAACATCGACGTCACGATGTCGATGCGCGCGTCGAGCACACCGTCGCCGTCGGCGTCTGCCACGTCGACCGTGCCGTTCTCGTCGAGGTCGAGGCCGGCGAAGTGGATGACGATGTCTTCACGGGTGCGGATGCCGGGGACGAAGCTCGGGTCGCCGGTCGCGTTCACGACGCTGCCGTAGAAGATCGCGCGGCCGCTGAGGACGCGGGCGTGCACGGTGTCGTTGTCCTCCGGCGCGGCGCCGAAGACCGCCTGGATGCCGGCATTGTGCTGCGCGTGCTGGCCGGCCACGTACGTGACCTCCTGCGTGCCGGCGATGGTGCCGTCGGCGCGGATCAGCTCCCACTTCACGTTCGTGGCGTCGATGGCATAGAGGCCGAAGTTGAAGCGGCTCGCGGCGCCTTCGGAAGGGCCGGTGAGCGCGGTGACGTCGCCGGCGCCGCTGGCGTCATTCACGTCGATGGCGGGGATGTCCTGGCCGAATTCACCCTCGGACGAGGTGTTCACGGTGCGTGAGGTGACGGCGAGCGTTCGCGCGTCGCGGTCGGCTGCTTCGATGACCAGCGCGCCGCTGCCGCCGGTGACGCCGAACTCGGAGCGCACGACGTCCTGGATGGAAAGCGTCTCGCGCGCTTCGAGCGTGATGCTCACCGGCCCGAGGACCGTGGCGCCCTGATGCAGGGAGAGGGAGAGCGTGAGCGGGCGGGGAGCGGCGGTGTGCAGCGTCAGCTCGCTCTGCCACTGGCTGCCGTTGGCGCCGGGACCGGTGCCCGCGGCGGGGACGACGAGAGTTGCGGCCTGGGCCGCGAACGGCATCGCGGCGAGGGCCGCGGCGGTGATGATGTTTCTGAGCTTCATGGGGAACTGCCTCCTTTTGAACGACTGCGGTTAGTGGCCGTTGGTACGGAGGCTTGGGCGGATATGTCTAAGGGAAAATGTAGATGATTAAGAGGCGGGAAAATGAGGGTGGTGCGGCGCCAGTGATACGCGGCGCGACGCGCAACCGTCTATTGAATTAGACTTCGCGCCGCATGCCGATACCCTTACTCGACCTGAAACAGCAGTACGCCACGATCCGCGAAGAGGCGCTCCGCGTCACCGCGGAGATCTACGATTCGCAGTTGTTCATCCTCGGGAAACGCGTCGACGACTTCGAGCGCGATTTCGCCGCCTATTGCCACGCGAAGCACGCGCTCGGCGTTTCCTCCGGCACCGACGCCCTGCTCGAGGCGCTGATGGTCCTCGGCATCGGCAACGGTGACGAGGTGATCGTGCCGGCGTATTCGTTCTTCGCCACCGCCGGCGTCGTCTCGCGCCTCGGCGCGGTGCCGGTCTTCGTCGACATCGACCTGGCCGACTACAACCTCGACCCAACGCTCATCGAGGAGCGCATCACCCCGCGCACGAAGGCCATCATGCCGGTGCATCTCTTCGGGCAGTGCGCGCCGATGGACGAGATCCTGGCCATCGCCGCGAAGCACGACCTGCACGTCATCGAAGACGCAGCGCAGGCGGTCGGCTCCGACTACGGCGGCCGCCGCGCCGGCACCATGGGCATCATGGGCGCGTTCTCGTTCTTCCCGTCCAAGAACCTGGGCGCGTTCGGCGATGCCGGCGCGATCACGACCATGGACGACGAGCTCGCGCAGAAGCTCGTGGACTTCCGCGTGCACGGCATGCGGCCCCGCTACTTCCACCACTACGTCGGCGGCAACTTCCGCATCGACTCCCTGCAGGCCGCCATGCTGCACATCAAGCTGCCGCTGCTCGAGTCGTGGCATGAAGGCCGCCGCCGCAACGCGGACCTCTACCGCCGCGAGTTCGCAAGCGCCGGAACGGGGGAGCGCGTGGTGCTGCCGGAGGAGCTCCCGGGCCGCCGCCACATCTACAACCAGTACGTGGTCCGCTTCCCGGAAGGGAAGGAGACGCGCGACCGCGTGATGGCACACCTGAAGGAAGCGCAGATCGGCTGCGAGGTCTACTACCCGCTGACGCTCCCGCAGCAGGCGTGCTTCCAGGACGTCCCCGGAGCGAAGGACCGCTACCCGAACTCGGAGCTCTGCACCGAGCAGACCCTCGCCATTCCGGTGTTCCCGGAGCTGAGGGAGGAGCAGGTGGCGGAAGTGGTGCGCGAGATCGCGAAGGCGCTGCGATAGCGGCGAGCTGGTGTCAGGTGTCAGGTGTCTGCGGTTGTGCGGCTGACGAGACATGCCCCGCAAGCCGCAAAACCCCAGACACCTGACACCCGACACCCGACGCCGAACAAATGATCCCTCTCCGGCACACTCTCGAACGCACCGCCCCGCCGCTGGTGAACCGCGTCCTCGTCGCGGCAAACGTGGTCATCTTCGTGGCGCAGCTGTTCATGGGGAGGATGACCGAGCGGATCATCCTGACGTTCGGCTATATCCCGGCGCGGCTGGTGAACCCGGAGGCGTTTCATTACGCGCCGTGGGAAGTGGGGATCACGCTCGTCACGTCCCTCTTCCTGCACGGCGGGTTCGTGCACCTCTTCGGAAACCTGATCTACCTCTGGGTGTTCGGCGGCGCCATCGAGGACGTGATGGGGCACGTCCGCTTCTTCTTCTTCTACGTCGCCTGCGGAGCGGCGGGGAGCCTCACGCACACCTTCCTCTTCCCCGCGTCGCAGATCCCCTCCATCGGCGCCTCGGGGAGCATCGCCGGCCTGCTCGGCGCGTTCCTCGTGCTGCGGCCGCACGCGCGCATCGTCACGCTCTTTCCGCTGGTCGTTTACTGGGCGATGGCGGAGATCCCGGCGCTGCTCTTCCTCCCGGTCTGGTTCGGCATGCAGTTCTTCAACGGCTTCCTCTCCCTGGAAGCCGCGCGCCTCACGCAGGAAGTGGCCGGCATCGCCTGGTGGGCTCACGTCGGCGGTTTCGTCTTCGGCGCCTTCATCGCGCTGCTGTACAGGATCTTCGACAGGAAGCTGAAGGCGCGGCCCCTGTCAACGTGAAGGAGAACACGGGGGACGAAGAGGCAGGCGCCTACCTCACCCCATCCCTCAGCTGCGTCACGTGGACTGCCTTGATCTTCGTCGTGCCGGCGGTGATCGTGGCGTCGGTGTAGGGGATTGCGCTGAGGCCGAGGACGGCGCGGGCGGCGTCGAGGCCGGTGCGCAGGTCGAGCAGGTGCTGGCGGCGGACGGTGAGGGCGGTCGTCGGCGCGGGCGCGCTGAACGCGATCGGCGCGAGGCCGGCCAGCGTGCGCGTGGCGTTGACGGCGGTCCGGAGCTGCGTGAAGTGCACGAGCTTCGCGTTCGTCGAGCCGGCCGTGAGGGTAGGGTCGGTGAAGACCACCGTCGTGGCCACGTCGCTGAGGCTGAACGCCGAGAACTGGCCGCTCGTCGCGGCCCGGACGACGTAGCGGTACGACGTGTTCGCGAGTGCGGTCGTGTCGGTGAAGGAGGTGTTCGCTCCCGCGTTCCCGACCACGGCGAATGAGCCCGCTCCGGCACTGCGCCAGACGTCATATTCGTCCGCGCCGGAGCTCGCGTTCCAGGTGATGGCGACGCTCGTGGCGCCGGTGGCGGTGGCCACGATGTTCGCCGGTGCCGGCGGCGCCACGACGCCTTCGTCGTCGATCGTGACGCTCTTCGTATCGGTGACCGAGCAGCCGCTCGCATTGGTGGCGGTGACGGTGAGGAGGACGGGATTCACCGTACCGGAGAACGAGACACTGGCGCCGGTCGCGGTCGTGCCGCCGCCGTTGAACGTGCCGTTCACGATCTCCCACGAGTAGGTGAGGCCGCCGACGCTCGCCACCGATGCGCCGCCGAGGATGCCGAGCTCGAGCGACGGCGGTGCGGTGATGGAGGACATGCCCGGCGTCCGCGCCGCCATCTTCGCAAGCATGCCGTTGAGTGCGACTTCGCTGGTCTCCCCATCCTTGCCGAACGTGAAGCGGGTGTTCCCGCCGCCGCCCGCGAGGTGGCAATAGCTCATGATCGAGCCCTTCTCCGCGGGAGTGCTCGATGCGCCGCTGAAGCAGCCTGCCTGGCCGTTGTAGCACTCGTCGACGTAGTTGCGCATCACGCCATACTCGGTCTTCTGCGCGGCGGTGAGCGAGATGCAGTGCGTGTGGTTGCTGCCGACGTTGTGGCCGAGCTCGTGCGACACCTCGAGCAGCGGCCAGTAGTTCGAGCTCGGCGCGACGTAACTCGCGTTCGCATCCGGGTTCGGTACCGAAAGGCTCGCCGGAGGGGCGATGCCGCCGTTGTACGAGTAGGCGCCGGCCCAGTGACCGTTGTAGGAGAGGTCGCCCGCGCAGAGTATGTCGACCCAGGCGATGCCGGAGGACATGCTCTTGCCGCTGATGAGCGTCGCGGCGGAGCGCGCCTTCGTGCTCGGGGGCGTGTTGTGCCAGCGGTCCCCGAGCTCGAGCAGGGCGTCGAGCGTGGTCGGGCCGCCACTCGCCGGCACGACCGTGAACGGGTCGGCGGCATTGGTCTGGATGCCGAGGTAGGAGATGCGCACTTCCGTGCGGAGGTCACGCTCGTAGATCGTCGAGACGCCGCCGATCAGGTTGCCGATGTACGTGGTGACGTTGGCCGCGGTATCGCCGGCCCGGTCGAACAGCTCGTAATCGGTGTCCACCGCGAGGTTGATGACCGAGCGCTGGGTGCCGGCCGGCGCGACGTTGGAGACCGGCTCGCCGAAGGCGTTCGTGACCGCGTGCGGGCGAACGGCCGCGCTGAGCTGGCTGCTCTCGACGCCGCACGCGAACCCCTGCCCCTCGGGCGGCATGTCGTCGAGGACCGACGACTCCTGCACCACGATGTTCATCCCTTCACGGCCGCGCCCCTTCCCCTCGGAGCCGAGCGCGAACTTGCGGTCGCCGGCGTAGACGATGCCTTCGATACGGCGGCCGACCACGGAGAGGAACACGAGCGAGTCGGCCTGCCCGGCCACGCGGCCGCGGTAGTACTTCGCATCCGGCGGAGCGATCGTCTCGAGGACTTCCTCGTCCGCGCCGAAGATCCTGATCTCGGCGCCGTCCGCCCAGACCTCGAAGCGCTCCACCTCGAGATCCGACTCCACCCCGTCGGTGAGGGGGACGTTCGAGACCCTGACTCTTGCGCCGACCCTGTTCGGACGGGAGAGCGGAGCCATCGACGCATCGTCGATGCGGTACTGCACGGCCGCATCGGCGGTGAAGGAAGACAGGAGTGAAACGGCGAGGCTCACGCCGAACGTGAAGCGGAGAAACCGGACGATCATGGAATGTAACGGTACGGGACAGCCCGGCAGGAGCTTCGTGATCCTGCTCACAGTCGCCAATTCGTAACAGAAAATAAAAGAGGGCGCACCGTGGTGCGCCCTCTCGTGGGATGGGAGGTGAGGCTTAGTTCACGCCGGCACGAAGCTCGGTCACGTGAACGGCCTTGATCTTCGTCGACCCCGCGGTGAGCGTCGGATCTGTATACGTGAGAGCGCTCATGCCCAATGCCGTGCGTGCCGCGTCCAGGCCTGCACGCAGATCGAGGATGTGCTGGCGCCGAACCGTCTCTAACGGAGCGGGACCCGGAGCCGTGAAACTGATGGGGGAGAGGCCCGCCAGCGAACGCAGCGAGTTGATGACCGTGAGCAACTCCGTAAAGTGGATGACCTTCGCCGTGGTCGAAAGCGCCGTGATGGTCGGATCGGTGAACGACGTGGTGGTCGCGACGTCCGGAACGCTGAGATCGGAGACGATCACGCCTGCACCGTGAGCCTGCACCGCGTAACGGTAGGCGGTATTGGCGGCGGCGGTGTTGTCGTTGAAGAACAGGTCGATGGTTGTCGAGCCGAGCACTGTGAACGCGCCGCCCGTGCTGCGCAGGACGTCGTACGACGCCGCACCAGCCGCCGCGTTCCACGTGACCAACACCGAGGTAGCGGCGGTCGGCGTAGCGACGACGCCTGTCGGCGTATCGACCGTGGCGTCGACGATTGTCACTTCGACAGACTCCATGATGCCGACGCGCTTGTCGTTGTACGCGGTCGCGGTGAGCTCGACGGCGCCCGAGCTCCCGGCGGTGAAGGTGATGGAGTTCGTTCCCGCTCCCGCGGTGATGGAACCGTTCACGATAGTCCAGAAGTATGTTGCACCCGTCGATGGAGCAGCCGTGACTGATGCAACGTTGCCGGTGCTGTCCGGTGTGACGGTCTCCGGCGCGCTGATCGACGACGTGAAGGTGCCGACCGCGTTCACGATATTGCGCGAGCCGCCGTCGCGCCCGTCGTTTGCAGCGTACTGAACGGGACCGCCGCTGCGGAGCATGTAATCGTTGAGCTCATGGATGCTCGGTTCGCCGGCAACGCCGAAGATGAAACGGCTCTGCGGCACCGACGACTGGAACACGTTGTGGCAGTAGCTCATGAGCGTCCCTTTGAAGATCGATTGTGAGCCTGCCTGGTAGTTCGCGCCGCTGAAGCAGTTCGTTATACCTTCTCCGCCGAAGCAGTGGTCGATCTGATTCGACGCGTAGGTCGCGGGGCTACCGTCGGTGAAGCCGGCAGCAATCCGCTCGGCGTCCGAAATCTGGCTGCAGTGCGTATGGTGTCCGGCCAGCGTGTGGCCCAACTCGTGAGCGTATTGGACGAGCGGCCAGTAGTTCTGCAAACCCGAGGTATTGCCGTACTGAGTCCCCTGAGAATTGCTCCCGTCCGGATTCGGGATCGTGCCGAGGCCTGTGTCCCCGAACAAGCGGCCGATACCACCGCACCATGAGTAAGGGCCGCCCCAGTGACCACCCTGGAAGAAGTCATTGCCGCCGATGACGCCTTCCCATGCGATGCCACTGCCTACGTCTTCGCCACTGAGCACGATGACCGCGCTGGTGGTGCGAAGCGTCGCCGCACCGGTCACGGCGTTGAGGATGTTGTTGTGATACTGATCGCCGACCTCGGTGAGACCGGTGAACGCGTCTGTCGCGTTCCACGGATCCACTCCGTCAGTCGTGTAGATGTTGGCGTAAGACAAGCGGACTTCGATGTCCAGGTCGCGTTTGTAGATCGTGGCTAATGCGCCGGTGAGGTTCGTGACGTAGTTCGTCGCCGTGGTCGAGTTGCTGCCGGCGTTCTGAAAGAACGCGAAGTCGGTCTCGATGCCGAGCGTAATCGCGTACGACTGAGTACCGGTGATGCCTTGCGAGGTCGGGATGAGACCTTCGGCATCGACCGCGCGCGCCTGCTCCGGTTCTTCTTCCGGTGCCCGCAGCCTCATCCTGTCGACAGCACACTGCCAACCCTCTGTCTGGCCCGGGATGAGATCCGTCCCATCGACCTCAGTCAAAAAATCATCGAAGTCCTGCTGCTTCCCGCGAGGCGACTGTCCCGGCCGGCGCGCGCTGTTGATCGCATAGCGTCCGTCGCGCGTCGTGACCAGCCCTTCGACGTGTTGCGTCTTCAGGTCGACTGAGAAATAGGCAAACGACTCGACGTCACCATTCACCCGGCCGCGGTAGAACCGCATCGCCGGAGGATCGACTTTGACGACGCCATCCGGGCTGTGAATCGCGACTTTTGCGCCGGGTGTCCAGACGTCGAACTCCTCGAGCTCGATCACAGACCGGGATGAGTCGTAGAGCGGGACTCGGTCGAGACGTACGCGGCGCGTCCTGGCTTCGCGGAGTGGCGCCAGCGCGTCGGTGTTGACCTTCGTGACGACAGCCGCCTGAGCGAGCTGCACGGAAAACAGCGAACAAACAAGTATGAACGCAGCTTTAGCGCGCGTACCGATCATCAATTGCTCCTCGGACCCTATTGCTGGACGGTGGCGCACGCGTAGCGCGCACCACGGACGCAAGTGTAACTAACCCGAGGAGAAAGTAGTTCCCTCAGCGCGAAGTTGGCTGTGAGCCAGAGCACATTCCGCCGGATTTACTTCACCAGGTTGCGGATTTCCTGGAAGTGAATGGCCTTGACGGGCGTCCCGGGGCTGAGGCTGGGGTCGGTATACGTCGCGGTCTTGCCGAGGATCGTGAGGGCGGGCGTGAGGGCTTCGCGCAGCTCGGTGATGTGCACCGCACGGATCACCACACCCGTGGGGGAGGCATTGGTCCACGACTCCGCCGCGAGGCCGGCTGCGGCGCGGACCGCGTTCACCGCCTGGCGCAACTGCACCAGGTGCGTAGCCTTGATCTGCGTCACCCGGGGGACGATCGGATCGTCCACGAAGATGATGGTCGTGGCGTGGTCGCGGTTGCTGTAGGCCGACGGCACGGAACCGATGCCGCCCGTCGCGCGGACGCGGTAGACGTAGGTCGTCCCGGCCGCGCGGCCTGTGTCGACGTAGCTCGTGCCGCTCGGGCTGGCGATCAGGGCGAAGGCGCTGTTGTTCGAGCTGCGCTCGAGCTGGTAGCCGGTGGCGTTCGCGGCGGGGCTCCAGGCGATGCCGATCGAAGAGGTGCTGGTGGCGGTGGCCACGAGGTTGGACGGCACGCCGAGCGGGGCCGTCGTGACGGTCTCCTCATAGACGGTGCGGACGGCCTCGATGTCCCACGGACCGAGCGTGGCGCCGTAATTGCCGCTGAGCGACGTCTTCATGACCGCCTGGGTCGAGGAAGGCGTTCCCTGGTCGGAGTGGCGGAAGCCGAGGGTGTGGCCGAGCTCGTGCGTGACCGCTTCGTCGAAGACCTTCGCGCTCACCGTGAGGTTCGACTTCACGACCACGTCGCCTTCGACGATGCTGTAGAACGATTCCCCTTTGTAGGTATGCGTGCTCCCGCCGTACCAGCGCGCGTAAGCGATCGCGCCCGCGGGGACGTCGGTGGAGTTGTTGTAAACGATGGTGTTCTGGTCGTCGCTGTCGAAGCCAGCGGTGGACGTGCCGGCGTAGGTGTACCGGACGTTCGAGCCGGTGTCGTTCGTCCAGGCGGCGAGCGCGCGCTGCGCCGCGCCGACCGAGTCGTAGCCGGGCTGCGTGCCGCTGATCCGGAAGCTGACCGAGCCGCCGTCGTCGAACACCTCCCAGCGGAACGTCCCGAGCGTGTACGCGGAGGGAGGAAAGGTTGCATTCGCGGCCGGATCCCAGGCGTGCGGCGAGCTGACGGCCGGGGACGGGTTCTCGACAAAGTAGTCCGCCTCCGGCTCTGTCTTGGTGTCCGTGAACCGGATCAGCTGCCGGCGATCGATCACCTGGTCCGGCGAGAAAAGGCGCTGAATGAAGCGGATGAAGAGCTGTGCGTCCCGGACCCTGTCCTCTTTCGGCTGCCCCTCGGGTGTCCAGAACGGAGTCGCGCCGTGTTCCGCGGTCCAGCGGACGGCGAGCTGCCGCCCCGCGGCGTCCCGCACGAAGTCGAACTTCCCGAGGGCGGCGCCGTAGGTGCGCCACTCACCGGCGTCGGTGCGGTGCAGGAAGACGAGCGCGCGATTGTCCATCCAGTAGCCGGGTGCAGCGGATACGAGCATGATCTGTGTCCCGACGATGCCGCCCGGCTCCACGACGCGGAGGGTGGCGGCGGGATCGATCGAGCCTTTGAGCACCAGCTCCGGCTGGACATCGATATTCATGACGATCTCGCGCTCGCCCGCGAACGCGCTGTGGATCCCCGTGACCTTCACGATGGCGATGGCGTCCGCGTCCCGCAGCATTTCCCTGTCTTCGGGGAGGATGTAGTACTCGGCGGCAGCGGTGACCGGCAGGAGCAGGGCGAGCGTCAGCAGTGCGAGACGCGGGGAAGTTATTCGCACGAGGCGGCCAGACTGCAACCGGTATGCCGCGGGGCGATGTCGATCTCGCCGCTGGCGATATCAACCACGTCCATTCGGGGATGAACGCACTGGATGGGCGTCCATGGGTGTAACCGCAGCAAGTTCATGCGCGCACACCACATCCTTGGCGGTGACACAGATCGCTTTATCCATAGCGAATCACATCCTTGGGTGTGCTAAGTCGCGAGACTGGCGGCAGCGGCAACGACACGAGTCCATAGACCACACCCACGGGTGTAGCGATGTCACGTTAATGTGACGTCACTACACCCGTGGGTGTAATCAGGATAAGTCCTATGCGACCACGTCACGTCCATGGGTGTAGTCGAAGCGGGTGTAGCATGGCGATCAGCGTCCGCGCCAGGAACTTCGGTACCACTCGATCGTGCGGCTGAGCCCTTCCTCGAAACTCGTCGCCGCCCGGAACCCGAACTCGCGCTCCGCCGCGCTCGTGTCGAGCTTGCGGCGGGGCTGGCCGTTCGGCTTGGTTGCGTCCCAGGAGATGCTCCCCTGAAACCCGGTCTTTTGCGCGATGAGCGTAGCGATATCGGCGATGGAGCGTTCTTCGCCCGAGCCGAGGTTCACCGGGGCTGGGGCGTCGTAGCGCTCGGCGGCGCGGACGATGCCGTCGGCGGCGTCGTCGACGTAGAGGAACTCGCGTGTCGGGGTGCCGTCGCCCCACAGCTCGACGGTGTCGTCCCCGCGCTCCGCCGCGGTGGCGAACTTGCGGATCATGGCCGGGATGACGTGGCTGGTGTGGAGGTCGAAGTTATCGTTCGGGCCGTAGAGGTTGGCGGGGAGGAGGAAGATTCCGCGGAAGCCGTACTCCGCGCGGTAGGCCTGCAACTGCACGAGCAGCATCTTCTTGGCCAGTCCGTACGGCGCGTTCGTCTCCTCGGGGTACCCGTCCCACAGCGCGCTCTCGCGGAACGGCACCGGGGTGAACTTCGGGTAGGCGCAGACGGTGCCGATGCAGACGAGCTTCTCGACGCCGGCCAGCCGCGCCTCTTCGATGAGGTGCAGCCCCATGATGGCGTTCTCATAGAAGAAACGGCCGGGATGATCGCGGTTCGCGCCGATGCCGCCCACCACGGCCGCGCCGTGGATCACCAGCGAGGGGCGGTGGTGCCGGACGTACTCGCGCGTGGCCAGCGGGTCGCGGAGATCGAGCTCCGAGGCGCGGGGGGTGAGGACGTCGGTCGCGCCGAGCTCGGCCAGGCGCTTCCGCAGGATCGAACCGAGAAAGCCGTTGCCCCCGGTGAGCAGGACGCGGCGCCCCGGCCAGAAGGTCATCGCAGCCTGGCCTCGTTCGCGGCGAGCGTGAGATCGGCGTCGACCATCAGGTCGATCAGCTCGCCGAACGAGACTTTCGGCTCCCAGCCGAGCTCGCGCTTCGCCCGCGAGGCATCGCCGAGGAGGACGTCCACCTCGGTGGGACGGAAGTAGCGCGGGTCGATCTCGACCAGCACGCGGTCGTCTTTCGCGTCGAATCCCTGTTCCTCGACGCCCGTGCCGCGCCATTCGAGCGTGATGCCGATGCGGGCGAACGCGCGCTCGCAGAGCTCCCGCACGCTGTGCGTCTCGCCGGTGGCGATCACGTAGTCCGAGGGCTCGGCCTGCTGCAGCATGAGCCACATCGCTTCCACGTACTCGCGGGCGTAGCCCCAGTCGCGCTGCGCGTCGAGATTGCCGAGGTAGATGCGCTCCTGCAGGCCCTCCCGGATGCGGCCGACGGCGCGCGTCACCTTGCGGGAGACGAACGTCTCGCCCCGTCGGGGCGACTCGTGGTTGAAGAGGATGCCGCTGACCGCGAAGAGGCCGTAGGCCTCGCGGTAGTTGACGGTCATCCAGTGCGCGTACAGCTTGGCGATCGCGTACGGGCTGCGCGGATGGAACGGCGTCAGCTCGTTCTGCGGCGGGGGAGCGCTGCCGAACATCTCCGAAGAGGAGGCTTGATAGATGCGCGGGCGGATCTGCAGCTCGCGCACCGCCTCGAGCAGGCGCAGCGCGCCGAGCCCGGTCACTTCGCTCGTGTAATCCGGCGTGTCGAACGAGACGCGGACATGCGTCTGCGCGCCGAGGTTGTAGATCTCGTCGGGGCAGACCACGCGCAGGAGGCGGTTGAGGGAAGACGCGTCGTTGAGGTCGCCGTAATGGAGGATGAGGTGCCGCCCCGGCGTGTGCGGGTCCTCGTAGAGATGGTCGATGCGCGCGGTGTTGAACGACGAGGAGCGGCGCACGACACCGTGCACCTCGTACCCTTTCGCCAGCAGGAGCTCGGCGAGATACGAGCCGTCCTGGCCCGTGATGCCTGTGATGAGCGCGCGTCGGGCCGTCACGTCGTCGATTCTACGCCGCGGCGGTCTGCCGGCCGTTGCGCAACTGCCAGTGAAGGACCGCGGCGAGGATGGCCAGCAGCGCGGCGACGACGATCACGACGATGCCGCCCAGGCCGAGCTTGAACATCGACACGCCGCGCTCGGCGATGTTCACCGGCGGCGAAACGACGGTGTACATCTGCCCGGACGCCGTGAGGCTGCGGGAAAGAATCCCCCGCACTTCCTGGAGATCGTTCGCGATCTGTTTGAGCTGAGCAATCACCTGTCCGTGCTGCGCGCGCAGGCCGGTCAGCGACGTTCCGCCTGCAGCGGAGCCGCGCTGGATTCTGGCGAGCAGGTCGCGCTCGTACTCGACCGCCTCGCGCAGCGGGATCGTCGCCAGCGAGGCGCCGCGGATGTCGTCGACATAACGCTGCCGGTACTGGAGATCGGACGCGTTCTGCGCGAGAGAGACGATGTTGTTGAGGAACGTGTCGGTAACGACGATCGACTCGGGGGTGGTCGTTGCGGTCCCCCGGTCCGGCGTCGGCTGCGGCGTGTCCGCCGTTTTCCGGAGGTAGTCGTCGAGCGTGTTGCGGAGCACGCGCACGCGGTCCTCGGCGGTGGCGAGGCTCCGCGTGTCGTAGGCCAGTTGCGATTCGAGGACCGCGATGGCGCGGCCGCGCTCCGTGCCGCCGCTGCTCGAGGCGGCATTGATCAGGTATTCGATGCCGGAACGTTGGAGGTGCGTGAGCGCGAGCTCGAGCTCCGGGAGCGACAGTTTCCGGGTGTTCGAGCGGATGATCTCGGCCCCGGGGAGCCCGTTGAGGGCATCGATGTTCTTCTGCAGCTCGTTCGCGGTGATCCGAAGGTAGAGAAGCGATGCGAGGAGATCGTCGCCCGCGGTCGCGTAGAGGCCGACTGTCTGCTGGGTGACCAGCGGGACGCGATGCACCATGACCTGGCGGCTGCTGGCCGCAAAGTCGGCCCAGGTGCGGAGGATGTCGTACAGGACCTTGGAGGTCACGCTGGCCGGGATGCGCGTGACCCCTTCACGAGTGGCGAGGTTCAGCGCGTATTCGTTCTTCTGGAGGCTGGCGCGCTTCTGCTGGAACTGCGCTTCGAGCCGCTCGCGCTCGACGGCGGTCAAGCGCGGGTTGGCGAGCTTCGCCTCGTACTCGCGAGCCAGGGCTTCGAGAGCCGCGTTCGATTCGAGCACCACGGTGGAGCGGGAGAAGTCGCTGAACGACATGAAGCGTCCGAGCTGGTTGGCGTCGTAGACCGTGCGGAGGACCGGGGTGTCGATGATGTCGCTGCCGCTGAAGGCGAGGCCGTTCGGGTATTGCCCGTTGTCGGCGCCCGCGAACTCGAGCCGGAAGGCGAGGGTGGAGTTCCGCTGAACCGGCCGGAGCAGCGTGTAGATCATTGCCAGCAGGAAATAGCCGATCGCGACGGCGAGGACGGTCAGCAGGATCGGCACGAGATGAGTCCGGATCGCCTGGAAGATCGAGGAAAGAGTGAAACCGCGGGTACGCTCCTGCTGCTGCTCTTCGGCGAGCGCGAGCTCGTCTTCAAGATAATCGACGTCTGTCATGTGGTTCTGGCACGACTCCTTTGATCTTCGGACGATTAAACCACAGGAGGGGCGAGGGTCGGGGGGCGAGGGGGATTGGTGTCGGGTGTCAGGTGTCAGGTGTCCGGGGCTTTGCGGCTTGCAGCACTTGTCTCGTCAGCCGTAAAACCCCAGACACCCGACACCTGACACCAATCCCCGCGAACCCTCAGCCCTCGGCCCTCCTCCGGTACAATCGCGCGCCGATTCGAAACACCAAGGTGGACGTGAACTGATGGGGATGTACATTCTGACGGGCGCAGCGGGGTTCATTGCGTCACGGGTCGCGGCGCTGCTGCTGGCCGAGGGACACCGCGTGTACGGCGTCGACAACATGAGCGACGCGTACGACGTGCGACTCAAGGAGTGGCGGCTTGGGAACCTGCGCCGGGAGCCGAACTTCACGTTCGTGCAGCGCGACATCTCCGACCGGGCCGCGGTCGATGCGTTTTTCGGCGAGCTCGGCGACGCGAAGATCGACGCCGTGATCAACCTCGCCGCGCGGGCGGGCGTGCGGCAGTCGGTCGAGAATCCGTGGGTCTACTACGACGCCAATACCACCGGGACGCTCAACCTCCTCGAGCATTGCCGTACCCGCGGGATCCCGAAGTTCGTCCTCGCCTCGACCTCCAGCCTGTACGGGGCGGAGAACGAGATGCCGTTCAGCGAGACCGCCGACACGAACCGCCCGCTCTCTCCCTACGCCGCCTCGAAGAAGGCAGCGGAGACGCTCGCGTATACCTATCACTATCTGTACGGCACCGACGTGACCGTGCTGCGCTTCTTCACGGTGTACGGGCCGGCGGGGCGTCCGGACATGAGCCTGTTCCGGTTCGTGCAGTTCGTGAGCGAGGGGAAGCCGGTCCCGATCTACGGCGACGGGCAGCAGTCACGCGATTTCACCTACGTCGACGACATCGCCCGCGGCGTGGTCGCGGCGCTGCGTCCGGTGAAGTACGAGATCATCAACCTCGGATCCGACGCGCCGGTCGTGCTGCGCGATGCGCTTTCCGCCGTCGAGGAATTCGTCGGCCGGACCGCGGTAGTACACCATCTGCCGATGCACAAATCCGACGTCCGCGCCACCTGGGCGAACATCTCCAAAGCCGAGCAACTTCTCGGTTGGCGCCCGCAGGTCGACCTGCGCGAAGGCGTCCGCCGTCTCGTGGAGTGGTACGTTGAGAACCGCTCCTGGGCGAGCACCATAGAAACAGGCGTTTGAATCCATGAAAAACTTCGCCGTCATCGGCATCGCGGGCTTCGTCGCCCCGCGCCATCTGACCGCCATCAAGGACACGGGGAACCGGCTCGTCGCCGCAACCGATCCCAACGACTCCGTCGGAATCCTGGACCGCTACTCGTTCGAGGTCCGCTTTTTCCGCGAGATCGAGCGCTTCGACCGCTTTCTCGAGCGGCTGAAGCGGGGCTCGGAGGAGTCGCGCGTGCACTACGTGACGGTCTGCTCCCCCAACTATCTGCACGATGCCCACGTGCGGCTCGCGCTGCGCACCGGCGCGGACGCGATCTGCGAGAAGCCGCTGGTCATCAATCCCTGGAACCTCGACGCGCTCGAAGAGCTCGAACAGGAAACGGGGCAGCGTGTCTACACGATCCTCCAGTTGCGCCTCCATCCGGCGCTGGTCGCGCTCAAGGAGCAACTGGCGCAGGAGACGGAGCGGAAGAAGCGCGAGGTGACGCTGACGTACATCACCGCGCGCGGCTCCTGGTACGACGTGTCGTGGAAAGGCTCGGAAGAGCGCTCCGGCGGCGTGGCGGCGAACATCGGGATTCATTTCTTCGACATGCTGATCTGGCTCTTCGGCGGCGTGCAGCGCTCCGAGGTGCACCTGCGCGAGACCCGGCGGATGGGGGGGCTGCTCGAGCTCGAGAACGCCACCGTGCGCTGGTTCCTCTCGGTCGAATCGGGCGACCTGCCGTTCCCGGTACAGCCGGGCGTGCGCATGACCTATCGCTCGATCACCGTCGATGGCGCGGAGCTGGAGTTCACGGAAGGCTTCGCCGATCTCCACACGCGCGTCTACGAACGGACGCTGGCCGGGCAGGGATTCGGAATCGCGGACGCACGTCCGGCGATCGAGCTGGTGCACCAGATCCGCACGGGTGCGTTGACGAGCGACCTGGCGGATGCGCACCCGATCGTGCGCGGCGAGCAGACCGCGTAGGGCTTCAGGCTCACCTGCCGTCCGCATTTGCGCGCATGCACGCGCTGTGATATCACTGCGTTCAATCGTTGAACGAATGACTGCGATCTCGGACGAAGTTCGTTACAAGTTGTTGAAATTCCTCACGGAAAACCCCGAGGCGAGCCAGCGCGATCTCGCGCAGCACCTCGGCGTCAGCGTCGGGAAGGTCAACTACTGCGTCCAGGCCCTCGTCGAGAAGGGGTGGGTGAAGGTGCAGAACTTCAAGAACAGCCGCCGCAAGTCGGCTTACCTCTACCTGCTCACCCCCGCGGGCGTGGAGCAGCGTGTGTCGCTCGCGGTGCGGTTCCTTCAGCGAAAGATTGCCGAATACGACCTGCTCGCCTCCGAGATCGAGACGCTTCGCGCCGAGGTGATCGCGGAAGAGGGTGGGGACCAAGGATCCGTCACCGCCTGACGGTGGCGGAGCAACGTCCTCGTCGGTTGTCAACCGAGGGGGGCGAAGCCCGCCTGAGGATGGAAATTGAAGCTGTCGGGAAAACGAATACTGGTCACCGGAGCGGACGGGTTCATCGGCTCCCACCTCGTCGAGGAACTGGTACGCCGGGGACATGACGTCCGCGCGTTCGTCCTGTACAACTCGTTCAACTCATGGGGCTGGCTCGACCGTTCGCCGGAAGAGCTGCGCCGGAAGGTCGAGGTCTTCGCGGGCGACATCCGCGATCCGCACGGCGTCGCGCAGGCGATGCGCGGCTGCGACGTGGTCCTGCACTTGGCGGCGCTGATCGCCATCCCATACTCGTATCACTCCCCCGACACGTACGTCGACACGAACGTCAAAGGGACGCTCAACGTCCTGCAGGCGGCGCGCAGCCACGGCGTCTCGAAGGTCGTGCATACGTCGACCAGCGAGGTGTACGGCACCGCGCGGTTCGTCCCGATCACCGAAGAGCACCCGCTGCAGGGACAGAGCCCGTACTCGGCGTCGAAGATCGGCGCCGATCAGATGGCCATCTCCTTCCACCGCTCCTTCGAGACGCCGGTGGCGATCATCCGGCCGTTCAACACGTACGGTCCGCGGCAGTCGGCGCGCGCGGTGATCCCGACGATCATCACGCAGATCGCGGCCGGGAAGCGCACCATCAAGCTCGGGGCTCTCCATCCGACGCGCGATTTCAACTACGTCGCCGACACGGTGCGCGGCTTCATTGCCGTCGCGGAATCGGACCGGACGGTGGGGGAGGTCGTCAACGTCGGCAGCAGTTTCGAGATCACGATCGGCGACACGGTGAAACTGATCGCCGGACAGATGGGGGCGGAAATCGACGTCGAAACGGACGCGCAGCGCATGCGTCCCGAGAACAGTGAGGTCGAGCGCCTCTACGCCGACAACACGAAAGCGAAAGAACTGGCGGGGTGGGAACCGGAGTATGCGGGCGTCGAAGGACTGCGCCGCGGCCTCGCCGAAACGATTGCCTGGTTCACCGATCCGGTGAACCTGGGCGCTTACCGTCCGGACGTGTACAACCAATGAGCGAGCTCGATCTGCAGTCCGTCGCCGCCGCGGTCCGCCGCGTGCTTCCCCCGGAGATGCCGCGCGTCGCGCTGCACGAGCCGGAGTTCGCCGGCCGTGAGTGGGAGTACGTGAAGGACTGCCTCGATTCCGGCTGGGTCTCCTCGGTCGGCTCGTACGTCGACCGCTTCGAACAGCAGCTGGCGGAATTCACCGGTGCCGGGCGTGCCGTCGCGGTGGCGAACGGCACGGCCGCGCTGCACGTGGCGCTGATCCTGGCCGGCGTCGAGCCGGGCGACGAAGTACTGCTGCCGGCTTTGACGTTCATCGCGACCGCGAACGCCGTTTCGTACTGCCACGCGGTCCCGCACTTCGCCGACGTCGAAGAGCGGACCCTCGGCGTCGATCCCGAGAAGCTGGCCGCGTACCTCGACGACATCGGCGAGCGCCGCGGCGGCGTCTTCGTCAACCGCCACACCCGCCGTGCGATCCGCGCGTTGATCGTGATGCACTCGTTCGGACAGCCGGTCGATCTCGACCCGGTCCTCGAGCTCTGCGCGCGCACCGGGATCACGCTGATCGAAGACGCGGCGGAGTCGCTCGGCACGTACTACAAAGGACGGCACACCGGCAGCTTCGGCCGCATCGGCACCCTCAGCTTCAACGGGAACAAGATCGTCACTACCGGCGGCGGCGGCGCGGTGCTGACGCAGGACGCCGCGCTCGGCGCCCGCGCGAAGCACATCACCACCACGGCCAAGGTGCCCCACCGCTGGGCGTATGCGCACGACGAGGTGGCGTTCAACTACCGCCTGCCGAACCTCAACGCCGCCCTCGGATGCGCACAGCTCGAGCAGTTGCCGCGCTTCCTGGCCGCGAAGCGGGCGCTTGCGGAAGCGTACGAGCGGGAGCTCGCGCCCGTGGCCGGGGTGCGGTTCTTCCGCGAGCTGCCGTTCGCGCACAGCAACTACTGGCTGAACGTGGTCCTGCTCGACCGCGAGCACGCGGCGCACCGCGACGAGCTGCTGGCGCTCACGAACGACAGCGGCATCATGACCCGCCCGGCGTGGACGCCGATGCATCAACTGCCGATGTACTCGGCCGCGCCGCGGATGGATCTCTCCGCAACCGAAGACCTCCACGCGCGGCTCATCAATGTTCCGAGCAGCGCCGCGCTCGTGCGCGATCCGCAGCCGGTGGCGGTGCGCGTCTGACATGGGCGCTACTTCCATGATCCTGATCCGCGACGCCGGCGAGTACCTCCAGTGGGTTCCCCGGCTGGAGGACCTGTTCGCGCGCGCGTTCTCCCGCACCTTGCCGGCGGGCTATCTCGCCTGGCGTTTCGGGACGAACCCGTACGAAGACGTCTTCGTCGCGATCGAAGTGGAGGGTGACCGCGCGGTCGCGAGCGCGTGTACGTCTCCATGTCTCGTGAGCTGGGATGGCACCGCGGTGCGCGCCGGCCTGGCGACCACCTCGATGACCGACCGGGCGTACGAAGGCCGCGGCCTGTTCACGAAGCTCACCGCCGCCTGCTACGACGCGATGCGCGAGAGCGGTTACGCGATGACGTACGGGTTCCCGAATCCGAACTCGCACTATCCGTTCACGAAGAAGCTCGCGTGGACGGACATCTATGAGATCCCGACCATGCGGCTGGAGCTCGCCGGCACGGCCGCATCCGCCGTCACGAGCAGGTACGACGACGCGTTCGACCTCCGGTACCGGACCGCCCCGCCGATCGGCGCGTTGATCCATGTGGTCAAGGATGCGACCTGGCTTCGCTGGCGGTACGCGGCGCATCCCGCAAACGAGTACCGCAACCTCGTGCTCGCCGCCGGCGACGACGTTTCATCCTTCTGTGTCCTGAAGGCGTATCAGGACTCGGTCGACATCGTCGACTTCCAGGCCGCGAGCCCGGAGGAGGGGGCGGAACTGCTGCGTCAGGCCATCGCGCATGCGAAGGGGGAGGGGCGCACCGGCATCAATTGCTGGGCCCCGCGCCATCACTTCATGCATGTGCTCTGTCAGCGCGCCGGGTTCCTGAAGCGCGAGCCGATTGCGTACTTCGGCGCGCGGCCGTTCATCGAGCCGGCCGACGCCGCGGCGTTCTCCTCGTACTCCAACTGGTTCGTGCAGATGGGTGACTCCGATGTCTTCTAGACGCATCCTCGGGTTCACCTCCTGCCGGTCCGAATACGACCTCATGAGCGGCATCTACCGGCGCCTCAGCAGCGATCCCGGCGTGGAGGTTGGCCTGGTCGTGTCGGGCGCGCATCTCAGCCCGACGTACGGGCTCACCGTTCGCGACGTCGAAGCGGACTCCATCCCGATCGCCGCCCGGATCGAGACGCTGATCGACGCCGACACCGGCTCCGCCCGCCTGAAGACCGCGACCAACCTGATGCACGCCTGCCTGCACGATGTGCTGCGCTTCGCGCCCGACGTCATCACGTTCGCCGGCGACCGCGAGGACGCGATCGCCGCGGCGCTCATCGGCGGCTATCTCGGCATTCCGACCGCCCATTTCTTCGGCGGCGACCACACCACGGACGGCAACATCGACAACGCCGTCCGGCACGCCACGTCGAAGATCGCATCGACACACTTCGTCGCACACGAGCGCCATGTCGAACGGTTGCGGAAGATCGGCGAGCCGGCCGACCGCATCTTCTTCGTGGGCAGCCCGGCGCTCGACAAGTTCGTCAGCGAGCCGCGGCTGTCGAAAGAGGAGGTCGCCTCGAAGCTCGGCCGGCCCGACTGGACGGACTTTGCGCTCATGATTCACCACCCGACGCTCCGGGAAGAGCGCGCGCCCGACGTCTACTTCGAAGAGGTGCTGGTGGCGCTCAAGCGCGAAGGGGTGCGCACGTTCGTCGGGTATCCGAACACCGATCCGGGCAGCAAGCTCGCGCTGGACGTCATTCGCCGCTATGGCTCGGATCCCGACTTCTGTTTCTACCGGACTCTCGACCGGACGCTGTTCATCAACCTCATGCGCCACGCCCGCTTCATGATCGGAAACTCGAGCGCGGGCATCATCGAGGCTCCGCTCGTGCCGCTCCCGGCCATCAACGTAGGCTCGCGCCAGACCGGGCGGCTGGCGGCGGCGAACGTCGTGTTCGTGCCGCAGGACGTCGACGCGATCGCACAGGCGATCCGGCGCGTCACGTCCGACGAGTTCGCGGGCGTGCTGCGCTCGGTCGAGTCGCCGTACGGGAAAGGGGACTCGGTGACGCGGACGGTCGAGCTGCTGACGACGCTGCCGTTCGAGAAGTTCATCGAAAAGCGGGAGGACCCACTCGACCTATGAGCCTGCTGGTCATTGCCCCGCATCCCGACGACGAGACGGTCGGCGCAGGCGGTCTGCTCCTGCGTGCCCGCGACGAGAACACGCCGATCCACTGGCTGGTCGTGACCTCGACGAAGGACAGCCCGCTCTATCGCGAGGCGGACTACGAGCGCCGCGAGGGCGTGGTGGACGCGGTGGCGCGCGAGTTCCGCTTCGACAGCGTCCACAGGCTCAGGCTGCCGACCACGCGTCTCGACGAGCTCCCACTCGGGGACATCGTCGGCGCGATCGCGCCGGTCGTCCGCGAGCTGCAGCCGCGCGAGCTGCTGCTGCCGTTTCCCGGCGACGTCCACTCCGATCACCGGGTCGTATTCGACGCGGCGTCGGCGTGCACGAAATGGTTCCGGTTCCCTTCGGTCAAGAGCGTCCTCTGCTACGAGGTGATCTCCGAGACGGAGTTCGGCGTCGATCCCACCCGCGCGCCCTTCCAGCCGAACGTGTTCGTCGACATCTCCGCGCAGCTCGAAGAGAAGCTGCGCATCGCGAAGCTGTACGAATCGGAGCTGGCAGCCTTTCCGTTCCCGCGCAGCGTCGAAGCCATCCGCGCACTGGCGCAGTTCCGCGGCAGCACGTCCGGCTGCCACGCTGCCGAGGCGTTCATGCTGCTGAGGGAGATCCGATGAGCCGCGTCACCGTCATCGCGGAGGCGGGCGTCAATCACAACGGCTCGCCGGAGCTCGCGCTGCAGCTCGTCGCCGCGGCCGCCGATGCGGGCGCGGATTACGTGAAGTTCCAGACCTTCCGCGCCGAATCGCTCGTCACGCGCTCCGCGGCGACGGCGCAATACCAGGCCGCCGCGACCGGCGACGCGTCGCAGTTCGAGATGCTGCGCCGCCTCGAGTTGAGCGTCGAGGCGCATCACGAAGTCGTGGCCGCCTGCCGCGAGCGCGGTATCGGCTTCATCTCCACGCCCTTCGATTCCGCGAGCCTGCGCCTGCTCGTCGACGAGATCGGGGTCGCCCTCCTGAAGATCGGCTCGGGCGACCTGACGAACGCGCCGTTGCTCCTCGAGTCGGCGCGTTCGCAGAAACCGGTGATCCTTTCGACGGGCATGGGCACTCTCGGCGACATCGAGCTGGCCCTCGGCGTCCTCGCGTTCGGCTACATCGGCGGCGGGGAGCCGTCCCTCGACGCCTTCCGGCGCGCTTACGCCTCGGCCGAAGGAGGCGAGGCGCTGCGCGCCAACGTCACGCTCCTGCAGTGCACGTCCGAATATCCGTGTGTTCCGGAGCATGTGAACCTCCGCGCGATGGACACGCTGCGCGAAGCGTTCGGCCTCGCCACCGGCTTCTCCGACCATACGGTCGGGCTGGCCGTGCCGATCGCTGCCGCCGCACGCGGCGCGGCCGTGATCGAGAAGCACTTCACGCTCGACAAGTCACTCCCCGGCCCCGATCACAAGGCGTCGCTCGCGCCCGGCGAGCTGAAGGCGATGGTTGCGGCCATCCGCGAGGTGGAGCTCGCCCTCGGCAGCGCGCGCAAGCTCCCGACGGACACGGAGCTCGCCACCGCCGCCGTCGCGCGCCGCAGTCTCGTCGCGCTCGAGCCGATCGCACGCGGCACGGCGTTCACCCACGCCAACATCGGCGCGAAACGACCCGGCACCGGCCTCTCGCCGTTCGAGCTGTGGGAGTGGATCGGCAGGACCGCCGACCGCGATTACGACGCGGACGAGCTCCTCGGGACACGATCGTGAAAGACGTGATCGTCATCGCCGCTGGAGGGCACGCGCGCGTGCTGGTCGACCTGTTGCGCCTGACCGGCCGGACCATCATCGCCATCGCCGACCCGCGTCCGCACTCGTTCAACGGGATCCGGCACCTTCCGGACGATGGGGAAGTGCGGACCTTCGATCCGGCGGAGGTCGAGCTGGTGAACGCGGTCGGTTCCGCCGGGGTACCGGAAGCGCGGCGGGCGATCTTCGACAAGTTCAAGGCGTGGAACTACACGTTCGCGACGCTCGTGCATCCCTCCGCCGTGATCGCCGGCGACGTGCTGCTGGAAGAGGGGGCGCAGGTCATGGCCGGTGCCGTCATCCAGACCGGCTCCCGCATCGGCCGCAATACGATCGTGAATACGCGCGCGTCGATCGACCACGACGCCCGCATCGGTGCGCACGTGCACGTGGCTCCCGGCGTCACGCTGTCGGGCAACGTGACGATCGGCGAGATGGTCCACATCGGCACCGGTGCGACGGCGATCCAGGACGTGACCATCGGCGACGCGAGCCTGGTTGCGGCAGGGGCGGTGGTAGTGCGCGACCTTCCGCCGCGCTCGCACGCGGCAGGCGTTCCAGCGAGGACCAGAAAATGAGACGTTGGAAAGAAATCGTCATCCCGCCCGCGACTTCGATCCGCGACGCACTGCGGATCATCGACAGCGGTTCGGTGCAGATCGCGCTGGTCGCCGCGCCTGACCTGCGCCTGCTCGGCACGGTGACCGACGGCGACGTGCGGCGGGGCATTCTCAGGAACGTGGCGCTGGACGCCCCGGTCGAAGAGATCATGAACGAGTCGCCGATCACCATCCGCACCGCGGATGCAACGGCCGAGGCGCTCGCGACGATGAAGGCGCGCCGCCTGCGGCAGATCCCCGTGCTCGACAGCGGGGGGCATCTCGTCGACGTGGTGCTGCTCGAAGACCTGCTCGGCGGCGCCGAGCGCCCGAACATCGTCGTGCTCATGGCCGGCGGCGCCGGGACCCGCCTTCGCCCGCTGACCGACGATTGCCCGAAGCCGCTCCTGAAAGTGGGCGACAAGCCGCTGCTCGAGACGATCCTGGAAAGCTTCATCGATCACGGCTTCCGCCGCTTCTACATCTCGGTGAACTACAAGGCCGAGATGGTGAAGGAGTACTTCAGCGACGGCTCGCGGTGGGGCGTCGAGATCGCGTATCTGCAGGAAGACACGCGCATGGGGACGGCCGGCTGCCTGAGCCTCCTGCCGCAGCGCCCGGAGCATCCGTTCATCGTCATGAACGGCGACCTTCTGACGAAAGTGAATTTCGCGCAACTGCTCGAGTTCCACAGCGAGCACCACGCCATCGCCACCGTGTGCGTGCGCGAGTACGACCTGCAGGTGCCCTACGGCGTGGTGAAGCTCGACCGCCATCGCCTGACCGGTATCGACGAGAAACCGGTGCACAAGTTCTTCGTGAACGCCGGCGTCTACGTCCTGCAGCCCGAAGCGCTGGCGTACGTGGAGCCCAACACCACGGTCGACATGCCCAGCCTCCTGCAGCTTGCCAGCGACGGCGGGGGAGAAGTGTCGGCGTTTCCGATCCGCGAGTACTGGCTGGACATCGGGCGTCTCGACGACCTGGAGCGGGCCAAGGAAGAATTCTCCGACGTCTTCCGCGCGCGCAGCATGGAGCTGCCGCTGCCATGAAGCGCCTCTGTACGATCTGCGCCCGCGGCGGCTCGAAAGGCGTTCCCAACAAGAACGTACGCATCATCGGCGGACGGCCGCTGATCGCGCATTCAGTCCTCCAGGCCAGGGCGTCGATGCTGTTCGACCTCGTTGCGGTAAGCAGCGATTCGGATGAGATCCTCGCCGCCGCCACCGCTGCCGGCGCGGACCTCGTGGTGTGCCGTCCCGACGAGATGGCCACCGACTCCGCCGCGAAGATGCCGGCCATCCAGCATTGCGTCGCGGAGGTGGAGCGCCGCACCGGAATCGCGTTCGACACGTTCGTCGATCTCGATGCCACGTCGCCACTGCGCCTGCCTTCGGACATCGCCGAAGTGGTGCGGCTGCTGGAGGAGAAAGGCGTCTCGAACGTCATCACCGCCATGCCGGCCCGCCGCTCGCCGTACTTCAACATGGTCGAGCTCACGCCCGAAGGGGTGGCCGTGCTGTCGAAACCGTTGCCCGCCGCGGTCGTCCGGCGGCAGGACGCGCCGAAGGTCTACGACATGAACGGCTCGGTCTACGCCTGGCGGCGGGATGCGCTCCTCTCCTCGGGCCTCACGCCTTTCCTCCATGACACCGCGCTGTACGTCATGCCGGAGGAGCGCTCGATCGACATCGACACGGAGACCGATTTCGCGTTCGTCCAGTTCATGTTCGACAGCGGCAGGAGTGTTCCGGCCGGATGACGTTCATCAGCATCTATGGCGACTCGCTCAGCCTCCCGCGGGCAGGTGACGCGATCCCGCCGGAAGCGACGTACGCCGAATTGCTTCGGAGCCGCCTCGGCGTCCGCGGGATCGCGGCGACGGTCCTCAACCGCTCGCGCGGCGGAGCGACGATCGACGAGCTGTATCGCGATTACCGCAACGATCTCGGCTACATCGGCGAAGCTCCGGGGCAGGTGCTGATCATCCAGTGCGGCATCGTCGATTGTGCTCCGCGGCCGCTGTCCAGGCGCGGGCGCCAGGTCGTGGGACGGTTGCCTGCTGCTCTCAGGTCTCCCATCGTTTCTTTCCTGCACCGGAAACGTGCTGCACTGCTGTCGCGCGGCGTTTCGTTCCGCTATACGCAACCGTCACGCTTCGCGGCCGTGCTCGACGGATGGTTGCGCCACGCGGCGCCGCGGTGCTCGCGCATTCTCGTGATCAACATCGCCCCCACGACCGCGGAGACGGAGCAGCATTCACCCGGCCTCACCGCGAGCATCGAGACATTCAACGACCTCATCGCCGGTGCGGTGAGGGACGTGCCGAACGCATCGGTCGTCGACGTACACCGGATTCTCTCGTCCTCCGCCGCGGAGCTGACGCGCTGCATCAACGAGAGTGATGGTCACCACATCACCGCTGCCGGCCACCAGTTGTTCGCCGAGGCAGTCGAGACAGCGATCGCCGCACCCTGATTGATGCTCCGACGCAAGATCATCACCGACACGCTTTTCCTGAATGCGGGCTCGCTGGTCAGCCAGGTGCTCGTCTTCCTGCAGGGGCTGATCGTGCTGAAGATGCTCGAGCCGCGCACGTACGGCGTCTGGGTGGCGGTGAACGTTGTGCTCCGCTACGGAACGCTCGCGCAGGCGGGACTCGAGAACGGCATGGCCATCCGGCTCCCGTATCACCGCGGCCGCGGCGACACGGCGCGCGTCGAGCTGATCGCCGGGACGAGCTTCGTCCTGTGGACACTGATCGCCGCGGCCGCCGCGGCCGCCGTCGCGCTCTTCGCCACGTTCTCGAACCGCTTTCAGGGCGTCGAGAGGTACGGCCTGTTCGTGGTCGCGCTGCTCATCCTGCTCGAGCAGCAGCTCAGCTTCCTGACGCGCTGGGAGACGGCGGTTCACATGAACTTTCGAAGGCCGGCGCTGATGGGCGTCCTGAGGCAGAGTGTCACGTTTGCGTTCGTCGTGCCGCTCACCTGGAAGTTCGGCTTGCGGGGGCTCATGACCGGCGTCCTGGCCGCCTGGGTCGTGACCTGGGCCGTCTACCTGCGGCGGTCGAACTTCGCGCCGCGGTTCGCGTTTTCCAAAGACGCGGCGACGGAAACGTTCCGCAACGGGTTTCCCCTGTTCGTCACGGCCATCGGCGGGACGGTGATCGAGACCATCGACCGCGCGCTGGTCGGCTCGCTCCTGGGTGCGGTGGCGCTCGGCTACTACGGCCTGACCACGCTGGGCGGAAACGCCCTGTTCGGCCTGCTGCGTCAGGCCGGCGGCGCGCTGTCTCCGCACATCGTCGCCGAAATGGGGCGAAGCCGTGACGATCTGCGCGCGCTGGACCGGTTTCTCCGGCCGCCGACCATCGTCTTCGCATACGCTGGCGCGGCTCTCATGTCGGCTCTCATGATCGGCGTGCCGACGCTCGTCCGCGCGTATCTGCCGAAGTACATTCCGGGCATCGACGCCTTCTACTGGTACGTCCCCGGTTTCTTCTTTCTCGGCATCATCCTGACGGCGAACAACATCCTGAATCTGCACCTCATCGCGACGGAGCAGCGCCGGATCGCAATCTTCATCCAGCTCGCGGCGATCGCCGTCGAAGCCGGAGGCGCGGTGCTCCTCATCCGGCTCGGTCTCGGGATCGCGGGCGTCGCGATGGCCTCCACCGCCTCATATGTCTTTTACGGATGCTTCGTGCTCTGGTGGGCCGCTCGGTTCGTGATTCCCGAACGGCGGATACGGCTCGCGTTCTTCGGCGCGGTCGCGCTGCCGTTCTTCTACGCACTGGCCGGTGCGTGGATCGTCTCCACGGCGAGCGTCGCGGTTGCCGGGAATCACGTCGGCCGGCTGCTCGCGGCTCAGGTGCTGTTCGGGATCCTGCTGTGGCTTCCTCCGATGTGGCTGCTGAACCGCCGCTACGCAATTGCGGAAGTCATCGGACGGAAGCGCCGCCCCGCGGTGGTGAAAGCATGAGCGGGCAGATGAAGATCGCGGTGATCGGCGCGGGACCGATGGGCGTGCGCCACCTGCAGGCGGCGCTCTCGATCGGCGGCACGGTGGCCGGCGTGGCGGACTTGGACCGGACCCGCCTCGAGAGCGCGGCGGAGCAACTCGCCCTTTCTCCCGAAGTACTCTTCGACGACGTGCGCGCAATGCTCGCGGCAGCCGCTCCCGACTGCGTGGTCATCGCGACGACCGCGCCGGCTCACTGCGAGCTGACCGTCCTCGCGGCTGAAGCAGGCGTGCGTTTCATCTTGTGCGAGAAGCCGATGGCGACGTCGATCGCCGAATGCGACCGGATGCTCGAGGCGTGCGCGCGCAACGGCGCGCGATTGGCCGTCAACCATCAGCTCCGGGTCCTTCCGGTCTATGCGGAGGCGAAGCGGCGTCTCGCCTCGAATGAGCTCGGCGGGGTGGGCAGCATCAACGTGACCGGGGGCAATTTCGGTCTGGCGATGATCGGCACGCACCTGTTCGAGCTGCTGCGTTTCATCACGGACGAAGAGCCATCGAGCGTCAACGCCTGGTTTTCGGAGGAGCGGGTGGCGAATCCGCGCGGTCCGCAATTCGAAGATCGCGCCGGCTCGTGCCGCGTCGAGACCGTCGGCGGCAAGCGGCTGTACATCGACGCCGGTGCCGACCAGGGTCACGGACTGAAGGTCCTGTTCGGCGCGCGCTTCGGCCAGATCCTCGTCGACCCCATCGAGGCGTCGCTGGAGTGGTGGTGCCGCCGGCTGGAAGACCGCGAGCTGCCGCTGACCCGTTACGCGACGCCCGCGGTCACCGGCACGGCCGCGGCCGGGAAGAGCGGCCCGGTCGAAGCTTCCGCGGCAGTGCTTCGCGCGATGTTCGACGGCGGCGACTATCCGACCGGCGCCGACGGCCGCCTCGCGCTGCTGACGCTCGTCGCCTGTCATCTCTCTGCAGAAGCCGGCGGCGCGACCGTGACGCTGCAGCAGGCAGAAGAGGCTCGCGAGAGGAGGTTCCCCTGGGCATGAACGGGATCCGCGTGGCGATTGCGGGCGCTGGTGCGATGGCGCGCGAGCACGCGCGCGCCTTCGCGTCGCTTCCGGACGCCGAGTTGTGCGGCATCACGAGCCGCACGCGCGCGAAAGCGGAGGCGCTGGCCGGCGAGCTCGCGATCGGAGAGGTCTTCGACTCGGTGGCCGCCATGAGCGCGGCAACGAATCCCGACCTGATCGTGGTGGCGGTGCCGCCGCTGGTGATGCGCGAAGTTGCGGAGCAATGCTTCCTGTCCGGTGCGATGGTGATGCTCGAGAAGCCTCCCGGCTACGACCTCGCCGACGCGGAAGCGATCGCCGCGAGCGCACGCGAGCAGAAACGCCGCGTCCATGTGGCCTTGAACCGGCGTTCGTACTCCAGCACCCGCGCCGCGGCCGAACGGCTCGACATGCTTCCCGGCGCGAGGTTCATCACCGTCCACGACCAGCAGGACCTCGACGTCGCGCGCCGTATCGGCCATCCGCCGAAGATCGTCGAGAACTGGATGTTCGGCAACTCGATCCATCTCGTCGATTACCTGCGCGTCTTCGGACGCGGACGCATCACCGCGGTCGAGACGGTGAGCCGCTGGAATCCCGCCGATCCCGGGCCCGTGGTCGCGGCGGTGCGGTTCGCGTCCGGAGATGCCGGCCTGTACGTCGGGATCTGGAACGCTCCCGGGCCGTGGGCCGTGACCGTGACCACGGCTGACGAGCGGTGGGAGCTGAGGCCGCTCGAACGGGCCGTCTTTCAGCGCCGTGGCGAACGGGAGCTTCACCAGGTGGACGTCGACGCCGCGGACGTCGAGTACAAGGCCGGTTTTCGCCATCAGGCGGCTCTCGCCGTCCGCGCGGCAAAGGGGGAGCAGACGGAGCTTCCTACTCTGGACGACGCCATCGAGACAATGCGGCTGATCTCGGAGATCTATTCGCTTTGACGCTCGGAATCGATGCCGTCGAGAAGCGCGTCCGTGAGGTCGAGTCCGGGCGCGACCTGCTTCGGTTCGAAGTAGACGGCTGCTGCATCTGGCCGTTGTTCCGTTATGACGTGTTGCGAACCGTTGCCGCTCATCAGGTCGGTGGGGCCTCCCGCGGCCGCCTCTCTCGAGCCGAGGTGCTGCGCGATACGGTTGCGGGCCTCCGGACGTTCCTGCTGCCGCCGCGCGTCCGACACGTCGTGCGGACGCAGGCATCGGGGCTGTCCGAAAAGCACGGCGATCTTTACCGGGACATCTGGTTCGACGACCTGCTTGCCAGCATCGGCTCGTTCGTGAAGCTCGACGCGATCAACAATCCGGAATTCGCGCCACGCCGGCGGCATGCGGCGCTGCCCGCGGCTTCGACGATCGCTGGATTCGAGCGCATCGCCGGTGTCGTGCGCCGGCTGGCACCGTCAAAGTCCGCGGCCGCTGCAGCCGCTGCGCTGCACGGCGAGCTGGCGCGCGAGCTCGGCGAAACTGCTCCCGCGCGCGAGAAGATGCAGTCGCAAGTTCAGCGCTTCAGCGCCTCGCGCGCCGTCTACCGCCACTTTCTCCGGCGGATCAGGCCGCGATATCTGCTGATCGAGTGGGCTGTGGCCTCGCCACTGGTCGCGGCCGCGCGCGACGAGGGCATCCAGGTCGTCGAGTTTCAGCATGGCATCATGCGCGGCTCGTTCAGCGCGTACTCGTGGCCGCGTTACGCGCTTCCCTATAAAGAGAGGATGCCCGTTCCTGACCGGATCTTCGTCTACGGCGACTACTGGGCCGAGGAGCTCCGCGCGAACGGGTTCTGGGGTGATGCACTGCGCGTGGTCGGCAGTCCGCGGCACGACCGGTACCGGCGCGTGGGCGCGGAAACCGCCGGCGACGCCGCCCGGACGCTGCTCGTGACGACGCAGGGAATCGACGTGCAGAACCTCATTTCGTTCCTGGTGCGGAGCCTCGAGCACGCGCGCGCGAACGGCGTGCGGATGAATGTGGTCATCAAGGCACATCCGACCTACGAGGGTGCCGGCGAGGTGTACCGCACGGCATTCGCCGCGATGAAGGAAGTACGGGTGGTAGGCGCAGGGGAGGAGCCGTCGACGTTCCAGCTGCTCATGGAGGCCGACGCTCATGCCAGCATCTCATCGGCCTGCCATTACGATGCGATCGGAGTCGGTGTGCCGACGATCATCCTCGGACTGCGAATGCATGAAATCGTGCTGCCGCTCCATGCAGCCGGACATGCCGCTCTCGCCATGAGTCCGGAAAAACTCGTGGAGCTCATGGCCGAACCGTCAATGCGCCTGGCGCCCTCGATCTCCGGTTACTACTTCCAGCCCCACGCCGTCGCGAACATGCGCCGCGAGCTGGGGCTTGCGGAGGCACAGCCATGACCGCGGCGCCGGGAAAGCCGCGCCTGCTGTTCCTCGCTTGTTATTTTCCGCCCGTGAACTCGATGGGAAGCGTCCGGGCGTGGAACATCGCCAAGTACCTGTCACGAGCGGGATGGGACGTCCAGGTCGTCACTCCGGCCGCCGGCATCTGGCGCGAGTCCTTCCGGAGTGAGGTCGAACCGCAGCCGGGGATCACGCGAATCGAGACCGGGTACCGCCGCCGCCTCCTGTCTCCGGCATATACGCGGTCGGCGGATTCTCTGCCAGCGCGCATCGCAGGGAAAGCGATGCGATTCGCCGCGCGAAAGCTCCGCATCGAAGCCGAGTCCGGATGGGTGAGCGCGGCGAGAGCGGCGTTGTCCGGTCTTCGAAGAGGAGACGCCGACCTCGTGCTCGCAACCGCGTCGCCCTTCGGCTCGCTCTTCCTCGCCGAGGAAGTGGCAGGTCGGATCGGAGTGCCGTGTGTCCTCGACTACCGCGATTCGTGGACCCTGAATCCATTCGCCTCTACGCCCGCACCGGCGCGCTACGCTGCACTCGAGAAGCGCCTCGTGTGCAACGCGGCCGCGGTCACGGTCGTCTCGCCGTCGATGCGCGAAGGATTCGAACGTGCGTACGGCGCGACGAACGTCCACGTGCTCACCAACGGGTATGATCCTGAAGAGCTCGACGCCGCCGTGCCGATGCAGTTCGAAGATGCGGCATTCGTCTATGCAGGCAATTTCTATGTCCCCAAGATCGTCATCGATCCCGTCTTCGCGGCGCTTTCCCGGATGACGGACGTGCAGGGATGGACCTTTCATTACTTCGGCGGCGCGGGCGAGCTCGTGAGAGCGGCGGCGGAGCGCTTCGGGATCGCGGACCGCGTCCGGCTGCACGGACGCGTCGCGCGGACCAGCTCACTCGCCGCGGTGAAAGGGGCGGATGCCGCGGTCGTGATTACGTCCATCTTCGGCAACGAGACACCTGCCGACCGAGGTGTGGTGACCGGGAAGCTCTATGAAATCATCGGAAGCGGCACGCCCGCTCTTCTCATTGCGCCGCCTGTCTGCGATGCCGTGGACATCGCCGGGAATGCGGTCGAGCACGTCGCCGGACACGACATCGACGCCATGACGGCGTTTTTCCGGAATGCGGTGCGGCACCGCGGCACCCGCTACACCCCACCGCCCGAGCACGCGTGGCCGGCGGTCGCGAGCCGCCTGGATGGGTTGCTGCGGAACGTGCTGGGGACGAAATCAAGCCCCGGCGAGAGGTACGCCTGATGTGCGGAATCTGCGGCATCTTCCGCCCCGGCGCGGCAATCGATCCGGCTCCGGTCCTGGCGATGCGCGACTCGATGCCGTTCCGCGGCCCCGACTCGGCCGGCTTCGCAGCAGGGGAGGGGTGGGCGTTCGGTCACCGCCGCCTCGCGATCATCGACCTCTCCGCGGCCGGGAACCAGCCGATGCGAAACGAGGACGGGCTGGTCGAGATCATCCTCAACGGCGAGATCTACAACTTCAGCGAGCTCCGCCCCGAGCTCGAGTCGGCCGGACACCGCTTCGCCTCGCGCACCGATACCGAGGTCCTGATCCACGGCTTCGAGCAGTGGGGGCTGGAAGGGCTGTTGCGGCGGATCCGCGGGATGTTCGCGTTCGCGATCATCGACAAGCGGCGCGGCGAGATTCATCTCGCGCGCGATCCGCTCGGCAAGAAGCCGCTCTACTTCCGTCATCAGGCGGGCGAAGTCATGTTCGCTTCGTCTGCGCGCGCGATCGCGGAAGCGCTTCCGCGCGCGCCCGAGGTCGACATCACCGCCGTCCACGATCTCCTGTGGCACCTGTACGTGCCCGGGCCGCGGACGATTTTCGAAGGAGTCGAGAAGCTGCCCGGCGGGCATGCCGTGACGTTCGACGCGCGCGGCGAACGAAGTGAGCTCGTCTATTGGCGGCCGGACTTCTCGCAACCCGACTTCTCGCTCGGCGAAGAGGATTGGCTGCGCGAGATCGAGCGGGTGCTGACGCGGGCGGTCGAGCGCAGGCTGGTTGCCGATGTTCCGCTCGGCGTGATGCTGTCGGGCGGCGTCGACTCGAGCCTCATTACGGCCTTGGCGGCGAAGCTCACCGGCGGGGTGAAGACGTTCGCCGTCGGAAGCGACGACCCGGCCGTCGACGAGCGCCGCTATGCGGCGATGGTCGCGGCGCATTGCGGGACCGATCACCACGTGCTGGTGGTCGATGCCGACGTCCGTGCGACGTTGCCCCAGCTCGTCGCCGCGATGGGGGAGCCGCTCGGCGATGCTTCCGCGGCGAATCTCTTCGCGATCTCGCGCGTGGCGCGGCAGCACGTCATCGTCACGCTGACCGGCGACGGAGGCGATGAGCTCTTCGGCGGCTACCGGCACTTCCTGTCGGCCTTCTTCGGAGAGCGCGTCCGGCGGGTCGTCCCGTCGCGGAAGGTGTTGCGCCTGATCGGCGGGACGTTGCAGCGGATGCCGGCTCCGATGCGGCGTGCGGGTACGCTGCTGTCGATGGCCGGCGCAAACCCGGAGGAGCTGTTCCTGCCGTTCGGGCGCAAACTGCCCGAGACGGTGCGCTCGACACTCTTCACGCCCGAGGCATGGGCGCGGTTGAGCGGGCATGATCCGATCGCGCATTACCGGAGCGCCCTGGCACGTTCGCGGGCGCTCACGGACGTCGACCGGATGATGGAGGTTCAGATGCAGACGCTCCTGCAGGACGACTATCTTGCCAAGGCTGATATCGGCACGATGGCCGCGAGTGTGGAAGGGCGCGCACCGTTTCTGGACGTCGACCTCGCGGAGCTGGCGATGCGCATCCCGGCGCGCATCCGCTTCCGCCGGAACCAGCCGAAAGGATTGCTGCGCGAGCTCGCTCGCCGTCACGTACCGCCCGCTGCCATCGACCGTCCGAAGCGAGGCTTCGTGGCACCCGTGGGAGGCTGGCTGCGCGGGAGCTGGCGCGACCTGGTCGACGATGTGGTGCTCGGCCCGTCAGTGGAGCGGCGCGGCTGGTTCCGCCGCGACGCCCTCCAGACGATCGTGGCGCGCCAGCGCGCCCGGCAGGGGGGCGACTATCTCGTCTGGACGCTGCTCATTCTCGAGCTCTGGCTGCGCATGACCGTCGATGGTTCCGAGTGATGACGCCATACCTTCGACCACGGCGGGGGGAGCGCACCGCATGAGCCGCCGGATCGACAGCCTCATGCTGCTGAGCAACGCCTGCACCTCGGATCCTCGGGTCATCAAGGAGGCGGAGACGCTTGCCGCCGCCGGCTATCGGGTCCGGGTCCTTGCCTGGGATCGCAGCAGGAAGAATCCGGCGTTCGAAGAGGGTGCGTTCGAGATCGAGCGCATGGCCGCGCGGAGCTCGTTCGGCTCGGGCCTGCGGCAGCTCCGCGGATTCATCGGCTTCTGGCTGTGGCTCGTCCGGCGCGGACTCGCGCTCCGGCCGAAGGTCCTCCACGCGCACGACCTCGACACGTTTCCGGCCGCGCTCGTGCTCGCGGTCCTGCTGCGCGTCCCGCTCGTCTTCGACAACCACGAGTTGTACGCGGAGATGCAGGTGGGACGGATGCCGAAGCTCGCGATCCGCGTGATCTCGATGCTGGAGCGGTTCGCGATGCGCATGGCCAGCGTCGCGATCGTGGTGTCGCACATCGCGCGCGATTACTTCTCCCGGGTCCGCCGCGACACTGTCATCGTGGGAAACTGGTACAGTCCCGTGGCGCGCGACGCCGAGGCGGCGCGCGTGGTGCGGGCGGAGCTCGGGATTCCCGAAGAGGCCTTCGTGGTCGGTTATATCGGCGGCTTGCCGCATGCGCGGAACTTCGGCCCGCTCATCGAGGCCGCCGCCGCCGACGAGCGCCTGTATGCGCTCGTGGCCGGCTCGGGAGACCAGGCGGAGGACCTTCGCCAGCGCGCCGCGACGCACGGACGGCTGAAGTTCATCGGCTTCACGGAACAGCCGGACCGTTACTTCAACGCTGTCGATGCGCTGTATTACCTCTACAGGGACGATGAGCATTATGGAAAGTACTCAGCGAGCAACGCGCTCGGCCGGGCCATGTCGCGGGGCATCCCGCTGCTCACGAACGACTGGGGAGAGAACGGCCGCGTGATGCGCCGGATCGACCCCGAACTGCTGCTGCGGGAAGGAACCGCCGGCGAGGTGCGGCGCGTGACCGCCCTGCTGCGCAACCCTGAAACCGCTGCCGCTGTCCGCGGCTCGGTCGAAGCCCTCGCCCGCGCGGAGTGCTCGTGGGAAGCGGCCGGAGACGCGCTGCGCGACGTGTATGCACGGCTCGTGAAGACGGAGACCCGCTCCCGTTGAAGATCCTGACCGTCGTCGGCGCGCGGCCTCAGTTCATCAAGGCCGCTGCCGTTTCTCGCGCGCTCGCGGCAGGCGGCTGCGAGGAAGTGATCGTGCATACCGGGCAGCACTACGAGGCGGTCATGTCCGACGTCTTTTTCGAGCGCATGCGTATCGCATCTCCGCGTCACCACCTCGGCGTCGGCTCCGCGCCGCACGGCGCGCAGACCGGACGGATGCTCGAGGAAATCGAGAAGACCATCCTCGCCGAGTCCCCCGACCTGCTGCTCGTCTACGGCGACACGAACTCGACGCTGGCCGGCGCGCTGGCGGCGGCGAAGCTGCACGTTCCGGTGGCGCACGTCGAAGCGGGGCTGCGCTCGTTCAACCGCCGCATGCCGGAGGAGCTGAACCGCGTGCTGACCGACCACGCCTCCTCGCTGCTGTTCGCGCCCACCGATGCCGCGGTGGCGAACCTGCGCAACGAAGGGATCACCGAAGGAGTCCACCGCACGGGCGACGTGATGTTCGACGCGGCGCGTCTGTTCGCCGGCGAAGTCGGCGCCGAGGCCGCACAGGTGCCGGCGCGCTTCGGCCGCGAGCGGGGAAGCTACGCGCTCCTGACCGTCCATCGCGCGGAAAATACCGACGACAAAGTGCGCTGGGAGTCGATCGCCGCCGGCATTGCGCGCGTCGCACGCGAGCTCGTGCCGGTGTTGTGGCTCGTGCATCCTCGGGTGCGGGAGCGCGCGAAGCAATTGCACCTCCCGAATGTCACGCTGCTCGATCCGCAGCCCTACTTCGAGACCCAGGCCCTGGTCATGAACGCCCGCCTGGTCCTCACCGACTCGGGCGGGCTGCAGAAGGAAGCCTGCTTTCATCGCGTGCCGTGCGTCACGCTGCGCGACGAGACCGAGTGGGTGGAGTTGCTCGAGGCCGGCGTCAATCGTCTGGCCGGCTCGGACGCGGATGCGATCTTTGCCGCTGCAGCAGCGGCAAAGTGGCCGGGCCACGACGTGGCAGCACGTCTTTATGGCGACGGCCGCGCATCGGAGACCATCGCCGCGGTGTTGCGCGACTACGCGGGCGGAGGCAAACGCGCATGAGCGACGCCGTGTCCACGGGTGCCGCGCCCCGGCCGCTGCGCCCTCCGGCACGTGCCGGGTCGACGCCGCTGCGCAGACGCCTCGACGTTCTGCCGCCGGCGATGGTCCGGTTCACGCTGTACCTGTTCGTCATCTCCATTCCGTTCGAGGCGCTTCCGATCAGCGAAGTGCTCGCGGGCCGTTTCTCGCTCGCACGCGCCGCCGGTCTGCTTCTCTTTTTTGCCGCGCTCCTTCACCCGCGGACAGCGCTGCGGAAGCCGCACGCCGCGGTCTGGTGGTTCGGACTGTGGATCGCGCTGGTGGCGGCACGGATCCCGTTTCAGGACCCGCTGATTGCTCCGATGTCGTGGGAGTACGTAAGGCAGATCGTGCAGATGATCGCCCTGCTGTGGATCGCGAGCAACGTGCTCCGCTCCACGCCGGTATGGCGCCGGACGCTGGTGCTGCTCGCCTGCGCGTGCGCCGGGCTCGCGCTCGTCCAGGCGGCCGGCGGCGTCGCGATCCGCACCGGCCTCGGCGAGCGCGTCACGACCATGGGAGAGAACCCGAATACCATCGGGACGCTCCTAGCCATCGCGCTCGTCGTGGCGATCGGCCTGGCGCGTACGCTCGTGCGAGGGTGGCTGCGCATCGTGCTCCTCGCGGTCTGTGTCCCCATGGCCGTCGAGCTGGTGCGCACCGGCTCGCGCGCGGCCATGCTCGCGCTGGTGGCCGGCCTTCTCGTGATGACGGTTCGCAGCCGCGGTTTCGGCGGGAAGATGAAGGCCGCTCTGGTCGCGATTCCGCTGCTGGCGGGGTTCCTCCTGGTCGTCTCTTCCTCGGAGACCGCGCGCAACCGCATCCAGCAGACCTTCGAGGAGGGCCGCTTCGCCCGGCGCGAGCAGATCGTGCCTCTGGTCTTCGAGATGATTCGTGAGAAGCCGATCATCGGCTGGGGCCCCGAGCAGCACGTCCGGGAGCTCGGCACCCGCATGAACGCCGAGCGCATGGACGAGCACAATCTCTTCCTCTGGGTGCTCAACGAGGGAGGCCTCCTGGCATTCCTTCCCTTCATGATCGCGGCCCTGCTGGCCGTTCGCGAGGCAGACCGTGCCCGCCACGTCGGGCGCGGGACGGTCATGCTCGGCCTCGTCGCGACCCTCTTCCTGGCGAACATGGCCAACTCGTACCACAACCGGAAATTCTCCTGGCTGATCCTGGCCCTGGCGATCTCCACTCCCCGCATCCGCCGCGTGGCCGCTCCTTCCGGCGCCGCGGCTCGCCCGCTCGCCGCGGGAACACCAGGACCGGCGGCCGCACGATGAAGATCATCCCGATCACAGGAGCGTTGCTCGACTCGGTGGTGGCCGTCCACCGCGACGCGTTCGCGTCGTATCCCAACGTTCGTCTCGGAGTCCCGTATGCGAGGCGCTTCCTCGGCTGGTTCGCCTCGCGTGAAGACACCATCGCGCTGGCCGCGGTGAGCGAGGACGGTGCGGTCCTCGGCTATGTCGTCGGTGCCCGCGGCGCTTACGGCTACGCGTTGAGCCGCGCCGTGTGGCGCGTCGCCGCACTGGCGATGCTGGTGCGCCCATGGCTGCTGTTCGACCGCCGCATCGTGCGCGCCATGCAGGCGCGTCTGCGTCTGTGGCGCCGCACGCCGGCGCCGGCCGCGTCTATGCCGGAGGTGCTCGTTCCGCCGCTCGTTTCGCTGGTGGCGATTGGCACGTCGCGCCACCATCGCCGCGCCGGAGTTGCCGCCGCCCTCGTGGAAGAGTTCGAGCGCGCCGCGTCCCGCCTCGGCGCGCGGACCGTCCGTCTCACCGTCTACCCGTCGAACGCACCCGCCCGCGCACTCTACGAGCGGCGGGGATGGAATCCGCTGCAGGGCGCCAGCAGCGACACGATGTCGTACTGGAAGTCGCTCTGAAGATGCGCGTCGCCCTGGTGGTCAGCGGATTTCCGACCGCGGAGAAACCGAGCTCCGGCGTCTTCACGCTCCGCGCCGCGCAGGCCATCGCGCGGCAGCATGACGTCGACGTCTTTCACCTTCGGGCGTGGAGGCCGGGCTCGCGCTTCAGCCGTACCTCGGTCGAGAACGGCCTCCCGGTGACCACGCTATGGCTGCCTCAGTCGCGACGGATCTATCTCTCGCGGTGGCGCACCAGCGCGAGCATTCGTGCCTCGAGCGCGCTCGGGTGGCTGCTGGTGCGCGGCCGCTTCGCGGAATTCGACGTCGTCCACTCGGTCGGTGCCGCATACGCGGGCGTGCTCGCGGCGCACTGGAGCCGCCGCGCGCGCGTTCCGCACGTCGCGCAGGTGATCGGGCGCGACGCGAACGTCATTCTTCCTTCGGTCCGTGAATGGCCGTCCATCCGAGGCTGGGAGCGGAACGTCGACACGTTCCTGTGCAACAGCGAGGCTCTGCGGGAGCAGGTGCGATCGCTCTACGGTGCAGCAGCTGTGACCGCGGTCGCGTACCGCGGCGCGGACCTGGTCAGGTTTTCGCCGCCTCCCGAGCCTCGCCAGGGAGCGGGCGTGAGGTTCTTCTTCGCCGGCGGGTTTCCCTCGTACGAGGGCTCGCCGTACGGGAAGAATGAGAAAGGCGGCGAGACGATCTGCGCCGCCTGGTCGATGGCGGAAGAGGAATTGACGGCCCGCGGCGCGACTCTCGTGCTCGCCGGGCCGGGCGCGGCCGGCGGCAGCGTCGAGAGCTGGCGACGATCCCTGCGCGACCCGGAGGCGGTGACCCTGCTCGGCCCGATCGCTCCTGACGCCGTGGCCGCGCAGATGCGCCGGGCAGACGCCGTGCTGGTCGCGAGCATGAACGAGGGACTGCCGAACATCGCCGTGGAAGCGGCGGCGTGCGGGTGCGCCGTCGCGGCCAGCCGTGTCGGCGGAATCCCCGAGATCGTCGTCGACGGCGAGACCGGGCTGCTGCTGACGCCCGGCGTGGCCGCGGAATGGGCGGCGGCGCTTGTGACGCTCGCGCGGGATGCGCAGCACGTCCGCACGATGGGCGCTCGTGCGCGGCTGCACGTGGAGCGGAACTTCGACGCCTCCCGCTACGGCGACGCGATCGGCCGCGTTTACGCCGACCTGCGCGAACGCGCGGCGTTCAAGCGGTCCGGCGAAATCTCCTGACGAGCTTCGTCCGCGCCAGCACCGCCGCGGCTCGCATGCGGTAGAGCGGATTGCGCGTGTACCCGGCGAACCGCCGCGCGGCATCCGCGAGCTCGTTGTTTCCCGTCTGCGCCGCAAGTGCTTCCAGCAGGCACACATGCTTGTTGTGGTACTGGGCGCTGGCGATGTGGGCGTGGCCGCCGTCTCTCACGCCGTACGAGCTCCAGAAGCCGGTGTCGACGAGAGGGAGCACCGCCACGACGCTTTCGACCGCTTCTTCGAACACCGACTTCGCCCCGGCGTGACCGCTCACCAGGGCGAGGTCGTTCGCGCCCCACAGAGCGTCGAACGCTCCGTTGAACGCGTGGTGTCCGGGCATCTCCGGCCACTCCTCCAGCCACGACACGTTCGCGGAATCGATCCGGCCCAGCACACCTCCGTCTTCCACCCGCACCAGCATCGGTGCGAGCGCCGCGGCGGCGGCATCGACGTATCGCTGCTCGCGCGTCGACAGCCAGGCGCGGCAGAACACGCTCATCGCCTGCCCTTGGACCATCGCGGACAGCGCGCCGGTGTGGCCGCGGCCGGGAAGGTCGGCGCGGAATTCGAGCCCTTCGCCGCGCGGGTGGCCGGTGCGGAGGAAGTAGCCCGCGACGGTCAGCAGGCGCTGCGCATGAAGAGCGTCGCCTGTGTCGAGGTAGCGGTCCCAGTTGGCGAGTCCCCACGCGGCGATGGTCGTATAGCCGTGGATCCCCGCCCCCGCACCGCGGAGCGGAAGGCCTTCTTCGTCGAACCGGTCGAAGTGGCCGTCGTCCAGCCGGTCGGTGAGACGCAGCGGATGACGTCCGAGCGGTCCGCCGTCCGCGCGCGTCGGCTGGCGCTGGTCATTGAGCCGCCAGTATCCGGGGTCAGACTCGAAGTACAGCGTGAGCTTGTGCAGCTTGTCCCGGTTCAAGGGCCGGGATCTCCCGGCACGGCCGCGTTTTTCGCACGTCCGGGGCCGCCGCACTCGACGACCGGACCGCCGACGGCGGCATACCACCGCGTTTCATAGTCCCGGAGGATCTTTTCGCCCGTGGCCGCGTAGAGCGCGGAGAGCAGCGTGATGTGCACGGCGTGATAGTGCGGATTGAAATTCGCCTTCCAGCCATACACGAGCGGCGCCAGGTCGTAGGCGGTGAATCCGTCGTATTCGTAGTAGGGGAGGACCTTGGTCAGCGTCTGCAGGCCGGCGGCGAACTGCCGGCCTGCGTCGCTCGTGGGATCGACGAGCGACCAGTCGTAGAGCCCCAGGAGCGTATACATGAAGCCGTTGAGCGTGTAGGCCGGCTTCTGCGGGTTCGGATACTCCTCGAACCATACGTATCGCTCCAGCGATGGATGGAGGTGCCGCAGATTGGTCGCGGTTCCTCCCTGCTCGATCGGCATCAGCAGGTGGCGCAGCGCTCTGCGGCCTCCGTCGCGGTACCGTTCGTCGCACGTGAGCTGATAGGCGCGTGCGAGCGCGCTCAGCGCGACCCCCTGCGCCATGCCGCTCGTCCAGCCGGGTTGCAGCTGCGGTCCATAGTAGAGAGGAAAGGCCACCGGGTATCGCAGCGCTCCCGAGCTGCTCATGCTCGCGAGCAGCTTGTCGGCCCCGCTTTTCATCCATACGAGGTACGCCGGGTTCGCTGTCGCGGAGTACGCCGTGGCGCTGTACAAGGCAACGCGGGCGGTCATGATCGGGTGATCGTAGGCACCCTTCAGGTGCGCCCGCATCGGCAGGCCGACCGCGTCGACGCTGGTGGCCGTGCTCTCGGCCGGGATCGCGTCGAAACCGCGGCAGAGATAGTTTTCGAGGCCGTACGAATGGCTACGGATTACCCCGTACTTGCGCTGCTGATAGGCTCGTAACGACTTCGGTCCGCGGCCTGGATCCCGCTTTTCGATCGCCGCCGTATCCCGTACCGGCCACTGTTCCGCTCCCGCGGGCATGACCGCGAGAAGCGCCACGAGGGCGGACGCACGCATGGCCGAATTCTACACCTCGGACGCAAACTCATTTAGGATCACGCACCTGAAAGTAGACGTGACCATGTCCACGAGCTTTTTTGTCCATCCATCTTCGATCGTCGACGAGCCGAGCTCGATCGGCGCCGGTACGAAGATCTGGCACTTCTGCCACGTCTCGCGCGACGCGGTCATCGGCGAGCGCTGCTCCTTCGGCCAGAACTGCTTCGTGGCCGGAGGCGTGACGATCGGGTCGAACGTGAAGGTGCAGAACAACGTTTCGATCTACACCGGCACCATCATCGAGGACGACGTGTTCCTCGGCCCTTCCTGCGTCCTCACGAACGTCACGAACCCCCGTTCCCAGGTCGTGCGGCACTCCCTGTACGAAACGACCCGCCTGCGGCGCGGGTGCAGCATCGGTGCGAACGCCACCATCGTCTGCGGGATCACCGTCGGACGGTACGCCTTCGTCGGTGCGGGGACCGTCGTGGCCAGGGATGTGCCGGACTACGCGCTGGTCATCGGCGTCCCGGGACGTTCTGCCGGCTGGATGAGCCGTCACGGCCATCGCCTGCAGTTCAGCAACGGCACGGCGGTGGACCCGGAGAGCGGCTTTCGTTACGCCCTGACCGACGGCGTGGTGCGCTGCCTCGACCTGGACGAGGAGGCCCCGCTGCCGCCGGAGCTCGCGTCCGGAACGCGGCCGTATGACGACTTCAAGTAAGCCGCGGGTCTCCGTGGTCATGCCGGTCCGGAACGAGGCAGCGTTCATCCGCCACTCCGCGGGCGCGCTGCTGCAGCAGGATTATCCGGGGGAGCTCCTGGAGATCATCGTCGCCGACGGCGGCTCGGACGATGCGACCCGGGAGATCCTGGATAGTCTTGCCAGGGAACAGGCGGCGCCGCGCCTGCGGATCATCGACAACCCGGAACGGATCTTTTCGACCGGATTCAATCGCGGCGTCGCGGCCGCCGACGGGGAGGTGATCGTGATGATGGGCGGCCACACCGTCGTCGCGCACGATTATGTCTCTGAAGCGGTGAAGGCACTGGAGGCGAGCGGCGCGGACTGTGTGGGCGGCTTCATCGAGACCGTGGCGATGGATGCGGCGAGCGAGCCGATCGCGCTGGCGATGGCCTCGAAATTCGGCGTCGGAGGAGTGGCCTTCCGTACGGTCCGCGACGAGTTGCGCGACGTCGACACCGTCGCCTTCGGCGCGTATCGGCGAGCGACGCTCGATGCCCTGGGTCCGCTCGATGAAGAGCTCGTGCGCAATCAGGACGACGAGCTCAATTACCGTCTGCGCGGCCGCGGCGGGCGAATCCTGCTCGTCCCTTCCATCCGGTCGCGCTACCACAGCCGCTCCTCGCTCCGGACGCTCGCGCGCCAGTACTTCTGGTATGGCTACTGGAAGGTGCGCGTGATGCAGAAACACCCGCTGCAGATGCGCTGGCGCCACTTCGTGCCGCCGCTGTTCGTCGCGTCGCTCGTCACGGCGGCCGCGATCGCGCCGCTGACCGTCTGGCCGCTGGTGCTGCTTTCCGGCGCCTATGTTGCGGCGGCGCTCTCCGCGGCGGTGGTCGTGGCGGCAACGGCAGGGTGGAGTCATATATTGAAGCTGCCGCTGATCTTCGCCACGCTCCACCTCGGTTACGGTGCGGGTTTTCTCCTCGGGCTGGTTCGCTTCGCGCACCGCTGGCGGCGTGCAGCGCCGCCGCCGACGCGCTGATATCATCGCCGCCATGACCGCAGTCCCCTTTTTCCGCCCCGAGATCGGCGAAGCAGAGATCGAAGAAGTCGTCGCCACGATGCGTTCCGGCTGGCTCACCAGCGGTCCGCGCGTGAAGCGGTTCGAGACCGAGTTTGCGGAGTTCGTCGGCGCGATGCACGCGCTGGCGCTGAACTCCTGCACCGCGGCGCTGCACCTGGCCATCGAAGCGCTGGAGGTGAAAGCCGGCGACGTCGTGCTCGTCCCCACCATGACCTTCGCCGCAACCGCGGAAGTGGTCC
This sequence comes from Thermoanaerobaculia bacterium, assembly GCA_035630815.1. Classification (GTDB taxonomy): domain Bacteria; phylum Acidobacteriota; class Thermoanaerobaculia; order Gp7-AA8; family Gp7-AA8; genus QHVT01. The sequence continues at coordinate 58,191 of DASQJY010000036.1, read as the reverse complement.
GCTACCTCGGCGCGATTCCGCTGCTCGTCGATTGTGACCCGGACACGCTCAATATCGATTTCTCCGATGCGGAACAGAAGATCGCGGACGTCCGCGCCGGCCGCTTTTCCACCATTCCCGCGGATGCGCCGATCGTCGGCGTCATCCCGGTGCACGTGGCCGGACTGATGGTCGATGTCGCGGAGATGAAGGCCTTCGCGAAGAAGCACGGCCTCTGGCTCGTCGAGGACGCGGCTCACTCGCTGCCGTCGAGCTGGCGTGCGAGCGCGGACAGCGAGTGGGTCCGCTGCGGCACCGATACCTCCGACGTGACCTGCTTCTCGTTCTACGCGAACAAGACCATCACCACCGGCGAGGGCGGCATGGCCACCACGCCCTCGACCGAACTGGCGGAGCGGATGCGGATCATGTCGCTGCACGGACTCTCGATCGACGCATGGGCGCGCTACTCGGGCGGCAAGGCGTGGGACTACAAGATCATCGCGCCCGGCTTCAAGTACAACCTCACCGACGTCGCCGCGTCGATCGGCATCCATCAGCTCGCGCGCGCTGAAGAGATGCGCGCGGGCCGCGAGCGCGTGGCGATGCGCTACTACGAGGAGCTGGCCTCGGTCGACGAGCTCGAGCTGCCCCCCTCCGACCCGAATCGCATTCACTCCTGGCACCTCTACGCAATCAAGCTGCATCTCGACCGGCTCTCGATCGACCGCAATGCGTTCTTCGACGCTCTGCGCGCCGAGGGGATCGGCTGCTCCGTACACTGGCGCCCGCTGCATCTCCATCCGTATTACCAGGAGACGTTCGGCTGGAGCGGCGAGCATTGCCCCGTCGCGACGCGCGAATGGGAGCGCCTGATCAGCATCCCCATCTTCTCCGGGATGACCGATGCCGAGCTCGCGCGCGTGGTGGGAGTGATTCGCACGCTGTGCGAATCGCACAGCCGCGTCGCGGCGACGGCAGGTCAGCAGAGGTGACGGGACGCGGCCTTCCGCGTCCTGTCGAGGCGTTGCTGGCCTTCGCTGCACTGATCGTCCTGAGCCCTGTGCTCCTCGTCACCGCGCTCTTCGTGCTCCTCGGCTCCGGCCGTCCTGTTCTCTTCATGCAGCAGCGCGTCGGGCGGCAAGGGAGGCCGTTCGCGTTCTACAAGTTCCGCACGATGGTCAGCGGTTCGTCCGGGCCGCTCGTCACGGCCGGCGATGACCAGCGCATCACGCGCATCGGACGCATCCTGCGGCGGACGAAGCTCGACGAGTTGCCGGAGATCTGGAACGTGCTGATCGGCGACATGTCGCTCGTCGGACCGCGCCCCGAAGCGCCGAGGTACGTCGACCTGCAGGCGGAGCCGCGGTGGCAGAAAGTGCTCGCCGTCCGCCCCGGCCTGACCGACCCGACCACGCTCTCCCTGCTCGACGAAGAAGCGATCCTGCAGTCCGTCACCGGCGATCGCGAGGAGTATTACCGGCAGCACCTCCTCCCGCGGAAGCTCGACCGTCAGATCGAATATCTCGAGCGGCGGACGTGGCGCAGCGACCTCGCCGTCGTGCAGCAGACGGCCTCCGTCCTTTTCTCCCGCCTCGGCGGGCGCCGTTGATCGGTTGTCTCGGCCGTCAGCACGGCGGGGCGGCGAGGGTCTCGCGGGCCGTTACTTCATCGAGGATGAACTCCGCCCCTTCGGGTGATGCCGAGAAGATGACGGTGCGGTCTGCCGGGCAGCTTTCACTCACCGCCTCCAGCTTCTCCCAGCGTCCCGTTCCGGCTGACAGCACGTTGCGCATCGGCGGCTGGCCGCTGCCGGTACCGGCGTAAACCTGACCCCGCACGACGTACACCCACGCGGTCGTGCGGGCGCGGGGCACCGGCCGTTTCGTCCACAACTGAAATACGCCGGCATCTCCCCCGGACGCGAGCACGCGTAGCGCGTTCGCGCCGGCGCGGCGGGTCGATGGCACCACCGTGACGGTGACGGGCGCGTGCGGCGCCGCGGTGACGCGCCAGTGCGTCCTGCCGCCGGCGAAATCACCGTTCAGGAGCCGGTTCGTCGTATCGAAGTCTCCGCGCGCGATCAGGTGGCGTTCGAGGCGTGTGCCGGCGATCTTCTGCGCCTCGACCCGGACCATCCCGTCGCTGATCTCTTTGAGCCGCGCCAGACCGGAGAACTCCGCCGCGAGCGCCGCATGCTGGATCGCCTGGGCGCGCTCGCCGAGCTCGATCTCGGCCATCGCCAGCGCGAGGTAGAGCTCGGGCCGGCGGTCGAACTCGAGCGCGCGGCGCAGCATCGCGGCGGCGGCGTCGTGTCTGCCGAGGATGGTCAGGTTCGACGCCGCGAGCATGCGCAGGTTCACATCGGAGGGATAACGCTTGGCGCACGCCTCGATCCGTTTCACGTTTCTCGCCGCGCGACCGCGATAGGCGAACATCTGGGTGGGATCGTAGGGAATGGTCTCGACACTGCGCGCGACTTCCCCTTCGATGACGTTGCAGTGATGGCGCATCGCCACGAGATCGTAGAACAGCCATGCCGCCACGGCGGCGATCGCGGCTGCCACCGCCTTACGCCACATCGCGCTTGCTCCATGCGAGACAGGCTCCGCCGAGGAGGATGCAGGCGTAGGCGGGGGCGGCGAGTTGCAGTACGAACTGCGCGACCATCACCAGCAGCAGCAGCACGCAGAGCGGCAACGCGAGCGCCCGGGCCACCGTCACGCGCTCGTCGTCCGATCGCGGCGTCCTTCGCCACACCGTGGCGACGTAGAAAATGGCGGCGAGGACCGCCAGGTAGCCGAGGACGCCGGTCTCGGCGAGGAGTTGCAGATGATCGTTATGCGCCTGGTGGAAGTTGACGCGCTGGGTTCCAGAGAGCTTCGCCAGCGTCGGTGATGCCGTCTCCACCTTGAACACGTACGGGAGGTAGTGGAACTTGAACGCCCCCGGCCCCACGCCCGTGACCGGGTGATCGAGGAACATCTGCCACGCCGTCGCGTACGGCACCAGCCGGCCGCTGACCACGCGGCCCCATTCGCCGCGCTCGACGGCGCCCGCGAGATAGAGCAGCCGCACCTGCAGCGGGTCGTAGAGCAGGCTGCCCGCAAGCAGCAGGATCGCTCCGGCAGCGGCCACGGCCGTCCCGGTGCGCGGATTCCAGCGGATTCCCATGACCGCGAACGCGATGGCGAAGCTCCCGATGGCCGTGATGGTCTGCGTCATCAGCAGTGCCAGCCCGAGGACGATCACGACCGCGGCGTACAGCAGCCGCCATCGTTTCGCATACAGCATCAGCGCGCACGCGAAGAGGAGCGGAAAGGCGAGATATCCCCCCACGTCGTCGGGGTTGCCCAGCAGCGCGTTGTGCGTCGCGCGGGTCGAGGTAGAGGTGGGGAACACCCACGGGTTCCAGACGTCGAACGTCTGCAGGGTCAGGATGACGGCGTTGACGACCGCCGGCACCAGCACCGCGATCGCGACCACCTCCACGCGGACGTCGCGGAACGAGATGGCGGCGACGAAGAACACCGCCGTCAGCGCGGCGGCCCAGACGAACGCCTCGACGCTCAGGGTGCGGTTCGTCGACAGCACCACCGTGACCAGCGCCCACGCCAGGCCGCCGGCGGCGAATTTGGCCAGCAGGCGTCCGTTCCTATCGAGCTGCACTTTCTCCAGTACGAGCGCGATTGCGGTCACGGCGAGGGCGATGATCGCGACCGCATAGAGCACGAGCTGCTTCGGAAGACGGAAGTGATCGTGGCCGTCGAGGCTGACGACCAGCGGCGTCAGGAACGCGCCGGCGAGGAGGATGTACGCCAGGATGCGCAGCACGCGTGGCGGCGCGCCGGGGGGAGGGAGAGCAGATTCAGGTTGGATCTCGGATAGGGTGGCGGCGTCATGACGTCGCTTGCGCAATGCTCCGCTCCTTCAGCCTCTGGACTGAAGTCTCCACCTGGAGACTTCCGCTCTGGCGGCGCACCTGCAGCTTCGGCCCGGCCGCGGTTTCCAGGTGCTCCAGGGCTGGAGTGTACTCGGGGATGAGCTCGTGCAGCAGCGCAACGGCGGGCGCGGCGCCGTAAAGCGCGCATGCCTCTCGCGCACGTGCGGCCCAGCGCGTCACGACAGCGCTGTCGGGCTGCTCCGCGCCGGTCACCACGATTTGCGGATGCACGGTCGGCCGTACCGACTCGCCATGCAGGCGGATCTCTTCGAACAGCTTCTCGCCGGGGCGGAGGCCGGTAAAGACGATCGGGATCTCTTCTTCCGTATGGTTCGACAGGCGGATCAGGTCGCGCGCCAGCTCGGCGATGTTGACCGGCTCGCCCATATCGAGCATGAAGACGTCGCCGGCCGAGCCGAGCGTCGCCGCCTGCAGCACGAGCGAAACCGCCTCGGAGGTGCGCAGGAAGTACCGCGTGACGTCGGGATCCGTGACCGTCAGCGGCCCGCCCTGCGCGATCTGCTCCATGAACAACGGGATCACACTGCCCGAAGAGCCGATCACGTTCCCGAATCGCACCGCCGTCGCTTTCATGCTCGCACTGCGGCGGACGACGTCGAGCAGCAGGATCTCGGCGGCGCGTTTGCTCGCCCCCATCACGCTGGTCGGGTTGATCGCCTTGTCCGTGGAGATGAGCACGAAACGGGAGACGCCAAACTCGTCGCAGATCTCCGCGAGCTCGCGCGTGGCCAGCGCGTTGTTGCGGACGTACTCCGCCGGGTTCTCCTCGCCGAGCGGCACGTGCTTGTGCGCCGCGGCGTGGATCACGATCTGCGGCTCGACGGATTCGATCAGGTTGCGGACGCTCGTTTTCTGCTGCACGTCCACCAGCGCATTCGTCACGCACGAGATGAGCTCCGGCGCTTCGCGTGTCAGGCGCTTGCGGATGTCGTAGAGCGCGAACTCGGAGCGCTCGACGAGCACGAGACGCTCGGGCTGGAACTGCAGGATCTGGCTCGCCAGCTCGCCGCCGATCGTTCCGCCGGCGCCGGTGACGATGACCCGTTTCCCGCGGAACAGCGCGCTCACCGGGTCGCCGGGAAGCTCCACGCGATCGCGGCGGAGGAGGTCTTCGACGTTCACGGGACGGATCTGCGTGACATGGACTTTGCCGCTGACGAGATGGTCGATGCCCGGGATGGTCTTGAACGGCAGCCCCGCCTCGGAGAGGTGGTGGATGATCTCCCGAAGCCGCTTACCCGAGGCGCTCGGAATCGCGATGAGCACTTCGTCGGCGCCGAGTTGATCGGCGATGGCGGCGATGTCCGCGATCGGCCCCGTGACCTTGATGCCGCGGATGACTGCATCCCACTTCGCGCGGTGATCGTCGACGAAGCCGACCACCTTCACACCGAGGCTCGGCCGGTGCTCGACCTCGCGCAGGAGCGTTTCACCCGCGTCGCCGGCACCGATGATGATGACGCGGCTCGGCTTGTCCGGAACAGCGTCGCGGCCGAGCAGGTGGCTTCGTCCGAGGCGGACGCAGATCCGCGCGCCGAAGAGGGTGAGGAGCGCGAACGCCCAGTCGATCAGCAGTGCGCCGCGGGGCGAACGGACGTAACGCGGCTCGATTCCGGCCATCGTTCCGACGTACCAGAATCCGAACAGCAGCAAGGTGGCGGTGGAGAGTCCAACCACGAGGCGCAGCACGTCCGCGATCCCGACGTAACGCCACCAGCCGCGGTAGAACCCGAAGAAGACACCGATCAGGAGCTGCGTTCCGACCACGACCGGGAAGCTCCACTTGAAAATCGGGATGACGTTCCGCGGAACGTTGAAGTCGAAGCGGAGCATGTACGCCAGCGCGTAACAGGCGGCGAACACCGTTGCGTGAAACGCGAACAGCACGAGCACACGCACGCCAGCATTTCGCGTCAGGAAGTGCAGAAACGCCCGATTCAACTGTGAAAGCATCCGCAGGATTCAGCCTCGTTGTGTGAACGGGGCATAGTATATGGTGCGCGAGAGCGCGAAGCAAATTATTTGACCAAGCGCTCCGGGCAGGGACACCAAGAAACAGCGCGCGAAAAAGCCGCGGATTCCAGAGCTGTCTGGCACCCGCGGCTCGGGAAAGACCGGATACGGCGGCGCTTACTGCAGCGACAGGAGAATGAGGACTTCGCCTTCGCCTTCGCTGAGTGGCTCGAGCGCCTTGCCGATGATCGTACCGGGACGGTGGATGGCCACCCCGCCGAGGTCGAGCGGAACAGACTTCATCGCGAAGCCGGGACGGTCGCTGCTGACGAGCAGGTCACCGACTTTGATCGCGCCTTTGCTGGCGTCGACCTTGACTTTCACGCGGCCGGTGGTGGCGATCTGGGCTTTGTCCGGACCGGCTTCGCCGAGGATCAGGCCCGGTTTCACGGAGACGACGCCCGCAACGCGGGTGTCATACGACGTGTGCGACGCCCGCACGTGGTTGTTCTTCTCGACGTCGAGAATGACGACCGTGCCGGACGTGACGGCTTCACTCGTCGGAACCCACTCGGCGACGTCCTGGTACTTCGCGGCGATGTTCCCCGCGACGGTGACGTCGTGGGTAAACGAGGTGTTGCCCGTCTCATCGATCTGGAAACTGGTCGAGAGGCCGCCGTCGGTCGAGAATCGGATCTTCTTGTTCTGCGAGCGGAAGTACAGGTCGCCCACCTGATTGCCGGCGATGCCCCCGTTGAGGCGGCCAGCCGAACCGATGTAAGCCTGGATCACGCCGGTGAGCGAGAACGCAAAGGCCGGATTACAGGCACTGCAGTCGGAATCCGTCCGGATCAGGAAGAAGGGCCGCGTGTTCGAGCGCAACTCGAGCGTCACCGTCGGGTTGGCTGTACCGATCCCGACGTTGCCCGTGTTCGTGTTGTTGATGTGGGTGCCGTTTGTCGCCCACTGTGCGGACGCGATCGTAGGCAGGATCATTACGACAGCAGCAGTGATGCTGCGCTTGAACCGATTCATTGAGAAGCTCCTTTTGCTGGTCAGTCGGACCGTTTGACCCGGTATTGCTAGTGTACGGTGCGCGAACGGTCCGCGAAAGCGCCAAATTTCGGTGCATGATGCGAGCCGCTGCTGTTCCGACCGTTCGCTCCGATCTTTTCACACCTCCCGGTGCAGCCGGAGTGACGGCGGTCACTCCGGCTCGTTTCGGCCCCTAGCGAGTTCTCGCGATCTCAGAACCGGAACTTCACCCCGCCCGAGATGATCAGCGGGTTGATGTCGAGCGCGTCGTCTTCGTCATCGCCCTCGCCGCGGGCCTCGTACAGGATGTACTTCCCGTCGAGGAAGAGCCCGAAGCTGCGGCCGAGGTTGAGGTTCAGACCGGCGTTGGCCAGGAACTCGAGCTCGTTCTCCAGATCGACCGACTCGATCTCTTCCTCATCGATGGCTCCGGCTTCACCGCTGATGTAGGCGACTCCGCCGCCGATGTACGGGCTGATCAGGCCGCCGCGGGCGAAATGGAACTGTGCGGTTCCCGACAGGATGTCCAGGTCGAGGTCGCCCGCATCGGCCGCGATGTCCTCGAATGACACCGTCAGATCGGCGCCCAGCCGCTGGTACGCGAACTCGGTCGAAAAGCCGCCGAACCAGTAGCGGTTGTACAGCACGCCATAGCCCATGTCTTCGTCGAACTCGACATCGACGGTATCGATGCCGTCGGAGAGCTCGCTGTCGTCGAATTGCGACGTCGAGATGAAGATGCCGAGCTCGTTGCTCTGGGCGGCGGCGGCGAGCGGAAGAAGCAGAAGAGAAAGAACGAGGAGCGAACGTTTGATCACAAAACCTCCATTTACAGACGGCAGTCCCGCCCTGCCAATCACGTGCCGGTCGGCATGAAGAGTGTGTGAACGCATCCCTACGGCTCGTTGAAACCGGTCGCGCGCGCGACGATCGTGAAACGGCGTGGATCGTTGCGGAAGGTCACCCAGCCGTTACGGGTCGATCCTCGGGGGACGAATGCGATCGTGAGCTCCCCCCGTTCCACGATCTCCTCGCCGCTGGTCAGAGCGACTTCGATGTGGGCGCCCTCGGCGGTCCGGTCGCCGCTGTTCTCGACGGTCACCGGAACGCGGTACGAGCCGGCGATGGCCACCGGAGCGCCGGTACGCACTTCCAATCGGGGAGGCGTTTCGCCCGAGGCGTGTCTGCCGGTGAGGAGCGCCGCGACGACGGCGGCGATCGCGACGACGCTGACGCCGAATACGACCCACTCGAGCATGTTCTTGCGCTGTTTCATAGTCCGAGCAAGAGCCTCCCGGCCGAAGCGCCGAGCGCGCCGGGAAACGCGAGGACCACGACCTGCCTGACCGCGACGTCGGCGGCGACGTCGTCGAAGCGGCCGAAGAACCAGAGAATGATCGCGGACGCGGCGAGCGCGACCGCGTAGGTCACGGTGGTGCCGAGCACGATCCCGGTCTTCGATCCGCGATGCAGCAGTGTGTCCGCGCGCTTGAAGTTCGTGAAATAGAGGATGGCGCTGCCCATGCCGAGGGAGACCAGCGCCAGCGCCGCCAGCCGGAACGGTCCCGTTTCAACGGCGATCACCACGATCTCCTCGGTCGGTGCGACGTTGGCCGCGAAGAGGACGGCGCCGCAGAAGGCGATTACCAGCTCGCGGATGAACCGGGGGGAGCGGCCCTCGGAACGGGGCTCGTTCCCTTCGCCGACGTTATCCTCGGAAGAGGCGTTCAGTTGTGCCGTCCCGACGGAGAACCCGATCGCCACGACCGCCGCCTCCGTCACGATCTGCCCCAGGACCTCACCCGACGACATGCCGGGACCGATCCGGCCGAGGAGGTACAGCACCGCGGTGGAGGTGACCAGGCCGAGTCCGAGCTCTTCGACGGAATCGATCGCCACCTCGAGCCAGTCCGCATCGTGCCGCATGCCCGCGAACCGGTTGTACCCGAGCAGCAGCACGAACGTGAAGGCGAGCAGTCCCGTCAGCCGGTGAGGGTGCGCGATGAACCCGGTCCACCACACCTCCATCGTATAGAGGAGGGGAAGGCTGAAGAGCAGCCCGCCCGCGAGCCCGCGCCCATACTCCTGAAGCGACTCGCCGATCGGCGGCGGTGCGCGCCGCATCTCGCTCTGCGTCGGCATGACGGACCCATGTACGGGCACGAACCGAGCCAGAGCGTGATGAGGGACGATGCGTCTGTAAGACCGAGCGTTTCGCGCCTACCCTCCCGCCATCGGCGGCACGTACGGCAACGTGTACGCCATCAACCAGCAGTAGAGCAGCACGAGCGGAGTGTGAAAGAGGAGTTGCAGGATCGAGTAGCCGGCGAGGTCGCGGGCGCGGACGTTCAGGATGCCCATGAGCGGGAGCATGAAGAAAGGGTTGAGCAGGTTGGGGAGGGTTTCGGCGGCGTTGTAAGTCTGCACGGTCCAGCCGAGGTGCATGCGCAGGGCGTTGGCGGCTTCCATCACATACGGCGCTTCCACGACCCACAGGCCGCCGCCGGACGGGATGAAGACGCCGAGGATGAACGAGTAGACCGTCAGCATCGGATTGAACGTGTCGGGTGTGGCGATGCGGATGAAGAAGTCCGACAGGACGGTCTGGATGCCGCTCTTCGAGATCAGTCCGAAGATGCCGGCGTAGAAGGGGAACTGCACGAGCACGCCTGCCGTGGCCGGAACCGCTCCCGACACCGCGCGCAGGAAGGCGCGCGGCCGCCAGTGCAGCAGCATCCCGAGCGCCAGGAAGAGCAGGTTGAAGTTGTTGAGGTCGAGCGTCGACGCCAATCCCTTCACCACGATCTGCTGGCCGAGGAACGCGAGCATCAGCGCGACGACGGCGATGGTCAGGAAAGGACTGTGCTCGATCTTCTCCGCCGCGGTGCGCGGCGCCTCTTCCTCGGCCGTCATGTCCTGGAACTCGACGCCCATCGACCTCGCGGTCCGGACGCGCTCTCCGGCCGGCGCGGAAAAGTAGGCGACGGCGACGGAGAGGACGATCAGCAGCGCCGCGAGCAGGAGGCTCTGCCAGAGAAAGATGGTCTGGGTCAGAGGGATGACGCCGGTGACCGGCAGCAGCGCGGGCGGGATCGTGGAGCGGGTGGCCATCATCATGGCCGGAGAGGAGGAGAGGCCGAGCGACCAGACGCTCCCCAGGCCGAGGTACGCGGCGCCGCCGAGCGCCCGGAAGTCCACGCGCTCGAGTCTCCGCACCACCGCGCGCACGAGCAGGCCGGTGAAGATGAGCGAGAAGCCCCATGACACGAGCGAGCTCACCATCGAGAAGAGGGCCACGAACGCCACTGCGCCCCGCGCCGTCTTCGGGATCGAGGCCAGGCGGTCGATGACCCGCGCGCAGGGGCTCGAGGTGGCGACCACGAAGCCGCCGATGATGATCAGCGCCATCTGCATCGTGAAGGGGACCAGCACCCAGAACCCCTCGCCGAACGCCGTGACCAGCGCGCCGGGCCGTTCGCCGAGCGCGAGCCCGAAGGCGAAGACCACCAGCACCGCCGCGAGCGCGAAGACGAAGGCGTCGGGAAAGTAGCGCTCCGACAGATCGGCGATGCGGCTCCCCAGCCTCGCCAGCGGTACGTCGTCGTCACGCCTCATGGCGCGTCATGGTACGGGATGGGGTACGGGATTGAGGATTGAGGATGAAGGATTGAGGATTGGGTCGCCGGCTCCCCGTCCTCCTCAATCCCGTCTCCTCAATCCTCATGCGGGATGACATCCCGCCCTCGATCGGTTCACCTCCCCGTCACATGCTCAGGGTCAAATCGCTTGCCCGTGAGGAGCTGATCGCGTTCGTGCTCGAGAACGCCAGCGTCCTTTCCGAGGAAGAGACGCTCGCCGTACTCGACAACGCGAACGTCACCACCCAGATCGTCGGGAAGATCGCGCAGACCGCGCGGCTCACGGGCTACTACTCCGTCCGCTTCAGGCTGGTGGCGCACCGGCAGACGCCGCTGGCGCACTCGGTCAAGCTGGTCCACTACCTCTACTGGTTCGACCTGCTGGCGCTCTCCATCGACGTCCAGGTGCCGGCGCCGGTGCGCCGCGCCATCGACACGCTGCTCATGATCAAGGTCGAGAACCTCACCACCGGCGACAAGGTCGCGTCCGCGCGCCGCTGCAGCCAGGCACTCATCAACATCTTTCTCTACGACCCCGAGCCGAAGGTCTTCGCGGCGCTGCTCGTCAACAAGCGCCTGCGGGAGGAGGACCTGCTCGTCCTCGCCAACTCCGACCGCGCCACTCCCGACCAGCTGCTCATGCTCGCGCACGACACGCGCTGGTCGTACCGCTACGCGATTCGGAAAGCGCTGGTCATGAATCCCGCTACCCCGCGCGCCGCGGCCGCGTCGCAGCTGAGACACATGTCGCGAGGCGATCTCCGGCGCATCCACGCCAGCCCCGGAACGACGGTCTACGTGCGCCGCTGCATCGAGCGGCTTCGCCCGGACGATTTTTCGGCGGTCATGCGGAGGGAATGACTCTACAATATCGCCCCGGATGCCTGATCAGGAGCCGCAGGGGCAGGGGGGCGCCTCGGAGCTCGCCTCTTTCGGGGAAGAGCTTCGACGCGAGCGCGAGATTCGCGGCATCTCCCTCAAGGAGATCGCCGACGCCACGAAGATCAGCAAGCGCTTCCTCGAGGCCATCGAGCGCAACGACCACCGGACGCTGCCCGCGCCCGCTTTCACGCGCGGATTCGTGCGTGCCTACGCCCACTACGTCGGCCTCAGCTCCGAGGAGATGGTCAACCGCTACAACTACGCGGTGGCGAGCGACGACCGGATCGAGAAGCCGCCGCACATCGAAAAGTACCCGCAGACACCCGTCCGCGACATCTCTCCCAAGCCGCCGGCCAAGCGCGGCATCCCGCCGGTCTACGCACGCGTCAACCGCAACATCATCTGGTCCGTCCTGATCATGCTCGCCCTCGGCGGCGTCGCATACTGGGCGGTGCAATACCGCGGACAGAGCACGGACGCCGAACCGTCCGATCCCACGACCGTGCCGGTGGCGACCAAAGCCATCGTCCCGCCGCCGCTGCCGCCGCCCGAGAATCCGAACGACGACTCGAAGCTGCGCCTGGCGGTGGAAGTGGTCGAAAACTCATGGGTCGTGCTCGAAGCCGACGGCAAGACCGTCGTGAACGCGGAGATGCTGACAGGGGAGCGGCGGACGTTCGAAGCAGCGGAGGCGTTTCGCTTCCGCACCATCGGCAACGCGGCTGGCATCCGGCTGACGCTCAACGGCGCCGCCGTTCCTCCGCTCGGCGAGGTCGGCGAGGTGGTGAAGAACCGCGTGTTCGACCGCGAAGCGCTGCAGAAGATCCGCGCCGACGCTCCCGTGCAGACGCGGTCATGAGCACGACCTCCTCCGGCGAGTTGACCGCCACGACGGTCATCGGCCTCATCGAAGCCGGTACCTATCCCCGCGACGTGGTGGCCACGATCGCGCGCGGCTTTCTCCCGCTCTCGCAGCAGGACATGATCGGCGTGCTCACATATCTCGCGCTGAGCGACGACTCCGAGATCGCGCAGTACGCCCGCGACTCCTTCGCCACCGAGTTGCCGGCGCGCGCGATCTTCGAGTACGCCACCAACGAGCAGCTCGATCCCGAGCACCTGTCGCGTCTCCTGCGGTTCACCGGCGACAACATGATCGTGGAGGCGCTGATCCGGAATCGCGCCGTTCCCGACGCGGTGGTCGCGGAGCTCGCACGTCACGCCGAGCCGCGCGTGCAGGAAGTGATCGTCATCAACCAGGCGCGCATCCTCCGCGCCCCCGGGATCCTCGACGCGCTGCTCGAGAATCCCGACCTCTCGGCCGACGCCCGCCGCCGCGCGCTCGAGACGAAGGAAGAGTTCTTCGAGAAGCGGGCGCGCCTGCAGCTGCAGGAAGAAGCGGAGGAAGAGGCAGAGCTGCTCGACGTGCCGCTCGACGCCATCGCCGACCTGCTCGAGAAAGCGGCGGAGCTGCAGAACGACCCGGAAGCGGCGCCTGTGCCGCTCATGGACAGCGAGCGCACCGACCCGAAGAAACAGTCGCTCTGGGCGCGCGTCAGCTTCATGACCATCGCCGAGAAAGTGAAGCTCGCGTTCCGCGGCGATCGCACCGCGCGCATGCTGCTCGTCCGCGACCGCAACAGGCTCGTTTGCGCCGGCGTGATGCGCAATCCGCGCATGACCGAACAGGAAGCGGAACAGATCGCCGGCATGCGCAATGTGGAGGAAGAAGTCCTGCGCCTCGTCGGCATGCGCCGCGACTGGATGAGCAAGTACAACATCATGCTCGCGCTGCTCCGCAATCCGAAGACTCCGGTGGGGGTTGTCCTGCCGTTGATCAATCGTTTAACCTTGCGTGATTTGAAAGGCTTGAAGGACGACAAGGGGGTCCAGCACGTCGTCCGCGACCTCGCTCGCAAGGCCTACGTCATGCGCACCAAAAAAAGTTAATGAAGGTCAACTACTACGAGATTCTCGGCGTCGAGCGGACGGCCTCCGAACAGGAGATCCGCGACCGCTTCCGGGCGCTCGCCCGCGAGAATCATCCCGACCGCTACCGCGGCGACGACAAGGCCGGCGCGGAGCGGAAGTTCCAGACCCTCACCGAGGCCGTCAACGTCCTGACCAATGCCGACAAGCGGCGGCAGCACGACAGCGGCCTGACCGGCGGTGTGGCCAAGGCGGCCGTCGACAACGTCCAGATCGGCAAGGCCTACCTCGGCAAGGGCGTCAAAGCCTACAAAGACGGCGACATGCGCGGTGCATACGAGAATTTCGACATGGCCGCGAAGCACAATCCGCAGGATGCGAAGGCGTTTCATTACCTGGCCATGGCAGCCGCACGCATTCCGTCGTATACCCGCCAGGCCGTGCAGGCCATCGAGACCGCCGTCCAGCGCGAGCCGATGAACCCGCTCTTCCTCAGGGACGCGGGCCAGATCTGCAAGCGTGCCGGCCTGCTCGCCAAAGCGGAACGCTATTTCGAAGAAGTCCTCAAGTGGGATGCGTCGAACGTCGAGGCGCAGGCCGCCCTTGCGGAATTGCGTGAGACGAAGGAGACAGGGAAAGGCGGCTTCTCGATCTTCGGGAAGCGCTGATCGGCATGGAAGTCAAGGCATTCGGTCTCACGCACGTCGGCCGCCAGCGGCAACACAACGAGGACGCGTTCCTCGTGGAGGGAGACGCGAAGCTTTTCCTCGTCGCCGACGGCATGGGCGGTCACGCGGCGGGCGAAATCGCGTCTCGCATCGCGGTCGACTCCATCAACGAGTTCATCGTCCACACGAAAGAAGACGACGGCACCTGGCCGCACGCCTACGACGAGCACTACAAGCGTTCGACCAACCGGCTCATGGCCGCGGTGCGCATGGCCAACACCCGCGTGCTCGAGGCCATGCGCAAGGACGCGCGCCTGCGCGGCATGGGCACGACCGTCGTGGCCTGCCTCGCGGACGATGTCACGGTCTCGGTGGCGCACGTCGGCGACTCGCGGGCGTACCTCATCCGCGAAGGGCAGATCTCCCGCGTCACCAACGATCACTCCTGGGTCTTCGAGCAGGTGCAGGCGGGCATGCTCACCGAGGCCGAGGCGGAGAAGCATCCGCTCCGCAACGTGATCACGCGCGCCCTCGGCGGTGCCTTGCAGGTCACGCCCGACGCCTCGGAGATCGAGTCGCAGCCGGGCGACGTCGTCCTGCTCTGCTCGGACGGCCTGACCGGTATGGTTCCTGAAAGTGAGATCCTGCGGATCGTGACGGCGAACAAAGGCGACCTGCAGAAGACCTGTCAGCAGTTGATCGACGCCGCGAACGAACGGGGAGGCCTGGACAACGTCACGGCCGTCCTCGTGGAAACGACATAAAGGACCCATGCGCGTTCGAATCGACTACTGCGGAGTTTGAAACTACCTACCCCGGGCCTCCAGTCTGGCGGCCGAGCTGAAGAAAACACTGGGCGTGGAGAGCGATCTCGTCCGCGGCAGCGGCGGGATTTTCATCGTGAGCTATGCGAACGAAACGCTCTTCTCCAAACGCGAGGAAGGGCGCTTCCCCACGGAGTCAGAAATCGTGGAGAAGGTGCGCACTCTGCAATAGGCGCGCTTACAATCGCGCCGTGCAAGCCGAGGTCGAGGAGCTTCGACCAAAACTCAAGGAGATCCTCTACGACTGCGCGGTGGACATCCGCGCGACGAAGGCCGCGCTCTATCTTTTCGACGGCAGCAGCCGTTTTGAACTGGTGATCGAGTACGGCTTCCGCGGCACGGTCCGCTCCAGCGCCGACTTCAATGATGCGCTGGTCGACCGCTGCGGACGCGGACGCACGGCGTTCTTCGTCAACGGCGTCGGCGCCGAGCCGCGCCTGTCGGAATTGCTGTACGCCTCCGCGACCGACCGCCTGCTGGCCGCACCGCTCTACTCGCGCGGGAAGCTGATCGGTTTCATCGACATGCGCGACAAGGCCGGGAAGGCGCCGTTCGAGCCCGCCGACGTCCCGAAAGCGCAGCACATCGCCGACCGCCTGGTGGAAGTGCTCGCCGACAAGCCGATCTTCGGCCACCGCTTCATCGCGTTGTCGAAGCTGAGCGGCGCCCACGCTACGCCCGTGCCGGAGGCGACGACCGGTGGAGCGGGGGGCGCCTCGCCCCCCAGCCGCGTGCCGCCGCAGCGCCCCGATACTGCCAACCTGCAAACCCCCGCTCCGTTGCACGCGCCGGCGGGTGAGGCGCCCGTCGCTCCACAAGCTCCGCCTCCCGTTCAACCCGAGCCCGCGCGCCCGAGTCTCGCCTCGCTCATCATCGACGCCCGCAACGCGGCGTCCCGCGTTGCCGCTGCTCTCCCTGAGTCGCTGACCGAGACCGAGCTGACCGCCGCACGCGACGTGCTCCGCTCCATCCTGCTCATCCCCGGCACTGCCGCGGCGACGTTCTCCGCCTACGGCCACCTCGGCGGCGTGCAGGAGATCTCCGCCCGCTCCACGCTCACCGAGGAAGCGAAGAACCTCCTGCAGTCGAAGCTGAACGTCTGGCTCACGAAGAAAGGGGAGGCGGGCGGCTACATCCAGACCGCGGTCCTGACGCCGTTCGGCACGTCCGCGCCTCCGATCGGCGCCGCCGAGATCCAGAAAGTCTTCACCGCGCCGCTCACCGTGCTCACGCTGAAAGGTCTGTACCTCACGGTCGCCTTCTCCGCCACGCCCGATCGCGTGGCGCACGAGCTCCTCGGCGTCATGCACGGCCACCTGCAGCTCGTGCTCGAGCAATCGCTGCAGCGCGGTGCGCTCGCCTCGCTCCGAGCCCGCGCCGCCGAGCAGCTCGTCGAGCCGGCGCTCACGAAGTATCCCGCGCTGCGGCGCCACAGCGCGCTCGTCGCAAAGCTCTGCGAATCGTTCGCGCGCCACCTCGGCCTCCCGCCGGCCGAGGTCGAGAACGCGCGCATCGTCGCGCTGGTGCACGACGTGGGGCTGCGCCTGCTCGACTACGACCGCCTCTATCGCAAGCACGACCTGACGCAGGAGGAGCTCGGGTTCCTCCGCGAGCACCCGTCCGTCGGCGCCGCCCTCGTCGAGCCGCTCCTCGGCGCCGAAATCGCCCGCGCCGTCCTCTGCCACCACGAGCGCGTCGACGGCAGCGGCTACCCGAACAACCTCTCCGGCGACGAGATCCCGCTCCTCTCGCGGATCGTCCAGCTCTGCGACGCCTGGGTGGCCATCACCGATTCCGGCAGCTACCAGCCCGCCGAATCGCCCGAAGCCGCCCGCGCCGCCATCACCCGTGGCGCCGGCAGCCAGTTCGACGCCGACCTCGCCGCGAAGTTCCTCACCGCGATGCGGTGACAACGGACAACCCCGTTATAGTTCGCCCCCATGGAAATCGATCGCGATGAAGCGCGCCGCGTCGCCGCGCTGGCGCACCTCGAATTCGACGATCCGGCCCTCGACCGGATGGCGTCGGAGATGACCACGATCCTCACGTACATCGATCAGCTGCGCGAGGTCGACGTTCAGGGATTCGAGGAGCGCAACGCGACCGTGACCCCGTTCCGCGACGACGAGCCGCACCGGTCCGCCGACCGGGAGCTCGTCGCCAGCAACGCCCCCGCCTGGCGTGATGGCCTGTTCGTCGTGCCGAAGGTGATCGGCGGTGAGTGAACTGCTCGAGCTGCCGTGGACCGAAGCGCGCGAGCAGGTCTCGCCGCGTGAATACGTCGACGCCTGCCTCCGCGCCATCGACGCCAACGCCTCGCTCAACACCTTCCTGCACGTCAACCGTGAGCCAGCCGTGGGGGCGTTGCCGATCGCGCTGAAAGACAACATCGTCACCACCGACATGCCCTCGACCTGCGGCTCGCGCATCCTCGGTACGTTCCACTCGCCGTTCGACGCCACGGTGGTGACCCGCCTCCGCGCGCGCGGCGCGTCGCTGCTCGGCAAGACCAACATGGACGAATTCGCGATGGGCTCCTCGAACGAGCACTCCGCGTTCGGCCCCGCGCGCAATCCCTGGGATCCCACGCTCGTCCCCGGCGGTTCCTCGGGTGGTTCGGCCGCGGCCGTCGCCGCGCGCCTCGTGCCGGTCGCACTCGGCTCCGAGACCGGCGGCTCCGTGCGCCAGCCCGCCGCGCTCTGCGGCGTGGTCGGACTGAAACCGACCTACGGCCGCGTGAGCCGCTCCGGCCTGGTCGCCTTCGCCTCCAGCCTCGACCAGATCGGCATCGTCACCAAGACGGTCCGCGATTGCGCCGAAGTCCTCGGGATCATCGCCGGCCACGATCCGCTCGACTCGACGTCGAGCACGACGCCCGTCGACGACTACACCGCGGACCTCGGCGCAGGCGTCAAAGGTCTCCGCTTCGGCCTCGTGAAAGAGGCGCTCGACCGTCTGGCAGGGGAGGTGCGCACCAACTTCGACGACGCCGTCGACGTCCTCCGCGGTGGAGGAGCGACGATCGAGGAAGTCTCCATCCCCACGATCGGCTACGCCATCGCGGTCTACTACATCGTCGCCAACGCCGAAGCGAGCGCCAACCTCTCCCGCTTCGACGGCATCCGCTACGGCCACCGCAGCACCCGCGCCCGCACCCTCGACGAGGTCTACTTCGACTCCCGCGGCGAGGGCTTCGGCCCCGAGGTGAAGCGGCGCATCATGCTCGGCACGTTCGCGCTCTCCTCCGGCTACTACGACGCCTACTACGGCCGCGCCCAGCGCGTCCGCGCCAAGCTCCGTCACGAGCTGACGTCGGCCTTCGCCAGCGTCGACTACCTGATCACCCCCACCACTCCCGAGCCCGCGTTCCCGATCGGCGCCAAGTCGGACGACCCCCTCTCGATGTACCTCTCCGACATCTTCACCGCCCCCGCGAACCTGGTCGGCATCCCCGCCATCGCCGTCCCCTCGGGATTCAGCACCGCAGGCCTCCCGCTCTCCCTCCAGATCATGGGACCGCACTTTGCCGAACGTGCCCTCTTCCGTGCCGCGGAGTTCTTCGAGAACGAAACCGGCTACTGGCGCAGGTCGCCGGCCGTACACTAGAGCGCGTGATCTGCGCAGCTTGCGACCGCCACATCCCCGACGGAGGGATGATCTGCAGGAACTGCAATCCCGTCACCCCGCCGCAGCACACCGAACGCTTTCCCCACCACGAGCTCGCGTTGACCGTACGCCGGATGAAGGGCCTCGTCCTCGCGTCGATCGCCTTCGGCATCGTCGTCGCGCCGGTCGCCGTATGGGTGGCCACGAAAGCCCTCCACCGCCACGCCTCCTCATCCTCCACCGATCAGGCGGACCTCCGCCAACTCGTCCTCATGAAACGCCTCTCCATTGGCCTGCTGATCTTCTGGGCCTTCGCCCTCGGCGGTGAAGTGGCCTGGCTCTACGCACAGGGCGGCTAACGAGCGATGTCGCCGCCTTCAGCAGCAACCGCCACCCGCAGCCACCTGGCGATAGGGCGCTAAACTCCCGCCATGGACGAGTTGGAGGAGAGAATCGCCCGGGTCACGGCAGACTTGGAGAGTGCGCTCGGCGAGCAGATGGGGCGCGAGGGATGCACATGATGACGAAGACTCTGAAACTCGAGGTCATTCTCCGCGTGACGATGCTCGTCTCGATGGCGGGTGCGGCGCTCGCGCAATCCCCGGAGCGGACCCCGGTTCTCACGACACCACGCTTCGCGTTCTACAGTGACTTCGAGACCAACCTGAATGACGCGCTGATCGCGGCGGGGGTCGCGCGGAAGGGTGGGAAGGGGGAGCTGTTCCGGTCCGGGGACGAGGCGGTCTGCTTCGACAAATTACCTCCATCCGCGCGCGCTGCCTGGAATGGCGCGGTGAGCTACTACACGGAGATCATCGCTCCTGTCGAGTGGAACGCGCGTCAACAGTTCCTGATCCGGATGCAGCTGGCGGGGTTCGACGAGTCATCGAAGGACGCCGGTGCGAGGCAGTTCACCGACATCGCCGGACATGTCAGAGCTGCGGCAGCGCCGGCTTACCGGGCGTGCCGCTGGACGGCGCAGGACGCGAAGAACCGTCGCTGGCTCGAAGAGTTGAAGCCGCTTCTCGCCGCACACGAGGAGAAGATCGCTCCGCGGCTCCAGGAACTCTACGGGAAACGTTGGCCCGTGCTGCCGATCCTGATGGATGTCGTCGAGACCGTGAACTGGAGCGGAGCGACGACGGCGTGGTCCGACGCCGGCCAGGGGCACATCCTCCTGGCGAGCGAGCCGCAGGGTCCTGCCGCGTTGGAGCTCGTGTTCCACGAGTCCTCGCACATCCTCATGGACCGTCCCGATCCGGTACGGCAGGCTCTGGACAGCGCGGCCCGCGCGGCCGATTTCCGTCCGCCCGGCGACCTGTGGCATTTAGTGCTGTTCTACACCACGGGAGAGACCGTGCGCCGAATCCTGGAAGACGCCGGCACGCCGGGCTATACACCGATGCTTTACGAGATCTTCAAACGCGACTCGTGGGTCGAGTATCGCGACGCGCTCGAGCGCACCTGGCGCCCTTACGTCAGAGGCGAGCGAACCCTCGCCGAGGCCTCGGCAGATCTGATCGAGGCGCTCAGGAAACCGCGGTAAGGAGGCGCACGCCAGGTCGCGAAGCAGCCGCCAGTCGACACACTCGTCGAGCAGTAGCTTCATTCACCGAACGCCAGGACGCGCCTCTGCGCATGGAGCCGTGCCGCCAGTTCGATCTGCTCGTGTTCGGGCAATCGAAGGGCGTCAGTCAACAGCGCGGTCGCATCGCGTGTCATGGTCGGTAGTCTAGCGCAGACGTGACTGCGCTCCCCGTGGCGCGCGATGATATGCATCGCGGAGGAAGTCGATGAAACCACTGGAAGGAAAAGTCGCAGTCGTGGCCGGGGCGACGCGGGGGGCGGGGCGGGGCATTGCCACGGCGCTCGGGGAGGCGGGAGCGACGGTTTACTGCACCGGCCGGAGCGTGGCCGGGAGTCCGGGGATGAAGAATCGGCCGGAGACAATCCATGAGACCGCGGAGCTCGTGACCAGGAGCGGAGGGCGCGGGATCGCGGTGCAGGTGGATCACACCGATCCTGAACAGGTGGCCCGCCTCTTCGACCAGGTCGGCGAGCTGGACATCCTCATCAACGACATCTGGGGCGGCGACGACCTGGTGGAGTGGGGGAAGAAGCTGTGGGAGACGAAGCTCGAGGACGGGCTGACGCTGATCGACCGCGCGATCAAGACCCACATCATCACCAGCTATCACGGCCTGCCGCGGATCCGGCCGGGCGGAATCGTCGTCGAAATCACGGACGGCGATGCCTATTTCTATAGAGGACATTTCTTCTATGACCTCGTCAAGACCACCGTCATCCGCATGGCATTCGCGTTGTCGCAGGAGCTGAAGGGCCGCGGGGTGACGGCGGTCGCGGTGACGCCCGGTTTTCTGCGCTCGGAATGGATGCTCGATCACTTTGGCGTCACCGAGGCGAACTGGCGCGATGCCGCGGAGAAGACGAAATCGTTCATCGCCTCGGAGACGCCGCTCTTCGTCGGCCGCGGCATCGCCGCACTGGCCGCCGACCCGAACGTCGCCACGAAGAACGGGCGTGTCATTGCGTCGTGGGACCTCGGCGACGAATACGAAGTCGACGACGCGGACGGCACGAGGCCGCACTTCGTCCGTTGGGTCGAGGAGAACGAGCCGGCGATGGCGGCGGCGTGGAAGAAGCTCGACGACGCGTTCTACGCGTACTGGGGCGAAATGCCGTACGAGATGCCCGACGTGGAGTGACTACTCCCGCCGCACCGCTCCCACGCTCGCAAAGCGATACGTGACCTGGTAATCGGCGCGCGACCATTGCACGAGGAACGGCACGAGCACGCCGTCGACCGTGCGGTAGTCGTCGAAATCGTACTCCTCGGCCAGCACGCCGACGCTGGTCGGACGCTCGCGGTGGCGTTGCAGCAGCACGCCGCTTTTTGCGTCGAAGGCGAGCGTCTCCGGCATCGAGCCGTCTTTCGGGATCGCTTCGACGACGTACGCGGTACGGCCGCGCAGCTCCGTGATCCCTGTCGTCGTCAGCCGTTCATACGTTCCGAGCATGGCCAGTCCGCGCGGCGCCTCGGGTGGGTACTTCAGCTCCGTCGTGAGCGCTCCGTCCGCGATTTCGAACGGTGCGCTTTTCGGGTCGCCACGGCCGCTCCGTGCGCTGACGACGCCGATGCCGCTCCTCGCGCGCGGTTGCGGCATGAACAACTGTGCGGCAGGAGGGAGGGGAGGCTGCAGTGCGACCGTGGCGGGCTTGTTCCAGCCCGCGTTCGCGACCGGCGGGATCGGAGAAGTGGCCACGCTGCCGTGATGGCAGGTGTTGCACGTGACCACGACCTTGCCGCCGTAATGCGTCTCGTTGATCGCGCGCGTCATGACGATCATCTGCCGCGCGGCCTGCTTGGCCGGTTTCGCGTCCGACTTCCAGTCCGTCTCGTGGCAGTACGTGCAGGCCACGCCGAGGGAGTTGGCCATCACGGCCATCACCGGGATGCGTTCGTCGGGATCGACGAGGGGAGTGGGGGCGGCGTCGGCCGCCAGGAGCAGCAGTGCGGCGAGAAGCATGGACTTACAGTAAGGTCGAATGACGCGGCTGTCGATGACAGCGCGGCGTTTCAGGCGTATTGTAATGTTCCAGAGGTGCACATGCGTCGAGCGTCGATCGTTTGCGTGCTGCTGCTGGCTGGATGTGCCTACCGGCCGGTATTCGTCGAGCCGCATCCGGGGACGGGTGAGCCGGGACGCGCCGGCGGGGCGGGAAAGCCTACGCTGACGCCGAGCGGAAACTCCAAAGTCTGCCGCGAGACCGGGCGTGTTGCGTGCGCCCTCGAAGACTGCGGCGGGCCGCGGCTCGATCTGGTGACCATCCATTGTCCCGGCGAGCCGGCGTTCACGCGCTGCGTCGCGAACACGGGGTGCTCCACCCGGTGACGGGTGTACAATTCTTCGCGTGCGTCGTGGGTGGGTGTGGGTGCTGTTTCTTTTCCAGGCTGCAGCGTTATTCGCTGCGCCGGACGCTCCCATCGCCACCGCCCAGATCACTCCCGCGCTGCGCGCGACCCTCGCGCGCGACTACGGCCTCGAGATCACCGTCAAGCCGCATGAAGGCGATGCCTGGACGCGGCTGGCCAAGCGCGTCACCGGCGACGCCGCGAACTGGGAGGATCTCGCTTCGCTGAACCAGGCCGACGAGACTCTCAAGACGCACCGCTGGGTGCGCATCCCGTTCACGCTGCTGCGTCCGAACCTGCAGCGCGACGTGATCGTGACACTCTTCCCCCAGGACAAAGCCACGCCGGACGGCTGGAAGCACGTCGTCGTCGGCTCGCGCGGCATCGAAGGGGAGTCGCTCTGGAACATCGCGGAGTGGCTCACCGGCGACGGCGCCAACTACACCCTGATTCGCGACGCGAATCCGCATCAGGGACTCTCGACCCGCAAAGGTGACGTGATCCTCGTTCCAAAACGGTTGCTCACCGCCGCATTCGGCGGGGGCTCGGAGGAAGAGAATGCACCGAAGACGGCAGCAGAGGTTCGGAAACCGGACGATGCGATTCAGCGTGCAGCAGCGGATGAAAATGTTCCGGAGGCGACAGCGGTCGCGCCACTTGTTCAACCGTCGCTGAGCTACGACCGTTCCGGCGCCGAGCCTCACGCCGTCTATCGCCTGCAGAAAGGCGAAGCGCTCTATTCGTCGGTCGCGATCCGTTTCACCGGCCGCGTCTACGCGAAAGACGTGGGCGATGTCCTCGACCGCCTCGTGAAGTACAACGACATCGCGGACGTGTCGCGGATCCCGGTCGGCTATCCGGTGAAGATCCCGATGGACCTGCTGCTCCCCGAGTTCCTGCCGCAGGACGATCCGGCCCGCGTGGCGCGTGAAGCGACCCGGCGCGAGAGCGCCAAGGTGGCCAAGCGCACGCGCGCGGCCGGTCTCGCCGGCGTGCACGTAATCCTCGATGCGGGCCACGGCGGCCGCGACGTCGGCACCGAGCACGACGACGTCTGGGAGTCGACGTACGTCTACGACGTGGCCTGCCGCCTGCGCGCGATCCTGGAGAAGCAGTCGGACGCGAAGGTCTCGATGACCACGCGCTCGAAGAAGCACGGCTTCTCGATTCCCGACAAGAACGTCCTCGCCGGCGCGAGCGATCACGTGGTGCAGACCACGCCCGCGTATCTCCTCGACGACGCGATCGTCGGCGTGAACCTGCGCTGGTACCTGGCGAACTCGATCTTCCGTCGAGCGATGAAGTCGGGCGTGCAGAAAGAGAAGGTGGTCTTCCTCTCCATCCACGCCGATTCGCTCCACCCGTCGCTGCGCGGCGCGATGGCGTACATCCCGGGCGCCAGCTTCGTGACCGGCTCCTACCGCAAGCGGGGCGACATCTACCTGGCGCACGCGGAAGTGCGCGAGCAGCCGAGTGTGACCCATTCGCGCGAGGGCTCGCTCCTGGCCGAGGGACTTTCGCGCGACCTGGCGGAGTCGATAATGACCTCGTTCTCGCGCAAGGGGTTGAAGGTGCACCCGTTCGATCCCGTGCGCGACAACGTGATCCGCAGCAAGAAGGAATGGGTGCCCGCGATCATCCGCTACAACATGATCCCGACCCGCCTCCTCCTCGAGGTCTGCAACCTCGGCAATCCAAAAGACCGCGAGCTGATCCGCACGAAAAAGTACCGCCAGCAGCTCGCCGAGGCGATGTACCAGGGGATCGTGGATTTTTACGCGACCGCGCGGGAAGAGAAGAAGGGTCCGGCCGTGCTCGCGTCGCGA
Organism: Thermoanaerobaculia bacterium; assembly: GCA_035630815.1. GTDB lineage: Bacteria > Acidobacteriota > Thermoanaerobaculia > Gp7-AA8 > Gp7-AA8 > QHVT01. The sequence goes on along the minus strand of DASQJY010000036.1, from coordinate 33,953 downwards.
GGCGCTTCGCGGTAGGTTGTCGTATTCTTCCGTGTAGCGCGCGCGTCCCGGTTCGTACGCTCCTGGATTACATCGAGGGTGGCGACAGCCTGGACGTCTTCCTCGACAACTTCCCGAGCGTCAGCCGCGAACAGGCGGTCGCGTTTCTCGCTGGAGGTTCCAGGAAACTCCCGTATCTGTCGCCCGCTAACGCGGGCTCGATAGGTGGCACGTACCAACCCCGGCTGAAGCCGGGGTCTATTTCCTGGAGCCGCCTACGGCGGCAGACTTGCCCGCGTAGCGGGCTTCAGGAAATAGCCACCGGCTTCAGCCGGTGGAATGGGTTCGATCAATCATCGAGCCCGCGTAGCGGGCGGCAGAGCAGCCTGCTGAGCGAACCTCATCTCACAGGTGTTTCGCGATGTAAAGCCACAGCCCCACCACCATCGCGCAGGTGGTCCAGCGCGCCGGGCTGCGGGCGCCGAGGATGAGCACGATCGTCAGGACGTAGAAGTCGCAGATGATGCGCATGAAGCCGAAGTGCTCGAGCCAGATGTCGCGCCCGAGCATCCCCGCCAGCGCGAGATAGCCCAGCCACGCGAACCGCCATTCGGCGCGCGCCTTTGACTGCCGCCAGACGACGATCACGGTCACGAGCAGCAGCGCCAGGAAGATGCATTCCGCAAAGTGCGTCCGGTCGAGCACCGTCCGCCGCGCCATCGAGTCGGCGAACACACCGATGTACCCGGCGAAGGGGACGATGCCGTCGGGAGTGCCGGCCGCGAGGGGCATCCTGTCCCACCAGCTGCTGAGCACGAGTTGCCAGACCATGTACAGCAACCCGGGAGCGATGAACGTGTAGACCGGCGCCGCTCGGCGCCAAAGCCAGACTACCCCGATGGCGATGGCCACGAGCAGCCACATCTCACGCGTCAGCACCGCGCAGCAGAGCAGCAGCGTGTACGTCTTCCAGCGTGACGCACCGAACGCCCACAGCGCACACACCGCGAACGCGGCCGCCACGATCTCCGCCGTATCGCGCGAGAACGAGATCAGGAACCCGGGATAGAGCGGCACCAGCACGCCCCAGAGCGGCGCGATCCCGTACTGCCGGGCGATCCCTCCCGCGCCCAGCGCCATGAACCCGATCGCGAGGAGATTCACGACCACCATCAGCCACGGCACCCACTCCGCGTTGCCGAGGGAAAGCATCCAGACGATGACGGGATAGAGGATGCGCTGCTGCCGGTACGACGGCTCGTCGAGCGTGATGCCGTACGCCGTCCGCACGCGCGTGAACGGCTCGAGCGCGAGGCGGTAGAACATCATCCCGTCGTACCCGCCGCTCTTCGGATCCACCGTCAGCCCGGGAGGCGTCTGCGACGGATCGACCAGCCCCCCGCCCGCGATCACCATCAGCGAGACGTCCCCCTCGTGCTTCCGCAGCAGCACGGCAAGCACGCCTCCGTAGGCCAGGAGCGCGATCAGCGCGGCGGCAGCGAGTCTCACGTTCTCGGATGGTATCCCGGAGAGAACCGCCGGAGGCCCCTCGTCGGTTCTCCCCGGGCGCCCGATCCGTCGCGCGTATAATCCGCGCCCGCAATGCCTCGTTCTTTCGAAGGAGATCTCAGCGCCGCCGGTCTTCGCATCGGCGTGATCGCCAGCCGGTTCAACGACGAGATCGTCTCCGGGATGCTGGAAGGCGCGCTCACCTGCCTCTCCCGTCACGGAGCGAACGACGGCGACGTGTCGCTGTTCCGCGTCCCCGGCGCGTTCGAGATTCCGACCCTGGCGGCGAAGCTCGTCGCCGATGGCTCGTTCGACGCCCTGGTCACGCTCGGCTGCCTGCTGAAAGGGGACACGCCGCACTTCGACTTCATCTCCGCGCAGGTGACGAACGAGCTCTCGCGCCTGGCGGTCGAGGCGCGCTTTCCGGTGGCGTTCGGTGTGATCACGTGCAACACGTACGAGCAGGCGGTCGAGCGCTCGTCGCCCGGGACCGGCAACAAAGGTTGGGAAGCAGCGCTCGCGGCCATCGAGATGGCCAACCTCTGGCGCGCGCTTCGCACCGGGGAGAAGTGAATGGGAGCCCGCCGTAAAGCACGAGAACTGGCCCTGCAGATGCTGTTTCAGCAGGACATGTCCGGGAACCAGCCGGACCAGATCATCGACACCTTCGAGGAACTGCAGAAGTCGAAGCCGAACACGCGCGAGTTCGCGACGAAGATCTTCCGCGGCACGGTCGATCACATGGGCGAGATCGACGAGATGATCCAGAACCAGGCGGAGAACTGGCGCCTCTCGCGCATGGCCGCCGTCGACCGCAACATCATCCGCATGTCGATCTACGAATTCATGCACGAAGACGACACCCCGAAGCTGGTGATCATCGACGAAGCGATCGAGATCGCGAAAAAGTACGGGACCCAGAAGTCGAGCCAGTTCATCAACGGCATCCTCGACGGGATACTCAAACGGTACAATCTCGCCGGTGCGGAAGAACGAACGTCGAAATCGTGACGTGAGGCGGGTGGTGCGATGAGTCTGCTCGGCCGCCTCGAAGACCTTTCCCTCACCGACATCGTGCAGATCGTCTATCTCAGCCGCCGTACCGGCGTGCTCGAGATCATCAACGACAGCGGGCGGCACACGGTCATGTTCCGGCACGGGCTGGTCGTGAACGCGGCCTCGCCGGAGCATCCCGACCTCGTCTCGTATCTGTACGCGGAGTCGCTCATCTCCCGCGAGAACGCGGGCGTGGTGCGGCAGATGGAGGACAGCGGGATCCCGCACGGCACCGCGGTGCTGGAGATGAACCTCCTCTCGCCGGACGATCTCGCCGAGGCGATCCACCAGCGCATCCTCGGCGTGGTCACGCCGCTCCTGCAGAGTAAGGAAGGGGAGTTCAACTTCATCCTCAGCGAGTCGATGAGCGTCGTCGACACCGAGTACGACTCCGATCAGGTATTCAAGGAAGGCGGACTCGCTCCCGGCAAGCTCCTCGGCACGGGCGAAGGGGAGAAGATCAAGCCCCTGCGCGGCCTCGAGGAATCGCTGAAGGTCGGCAAGGCGCTCCTGCGCGGCTCCGCCTCCGCGGAAAGCACGCCCGCCTCCCTCAACCTGGGCCTCGGGCAGTCGATCGCGCCGCCGCCCGCTCCGGCGAAGCTGCCCGGCACGGCGCCGTCCGCGACCGGCGACAACGTCGTGCCGTTCCCGACGCGCGAGGAGTTCTCGCCGCTCGACGAGCTGCCGTTCCCGACCGAGCAGCTCCGTCCCCCCGACTTTCCGACGCATTCCCAAGAGCCCGAACCCGATCGCAGGATCGCCGTCTCGGGCGCTTCATCCGGACAGTTCAAGGTCGCGGGAGGGCTGTTCGAAGTCGAATCCCCCGAGGCGCTGTACCGGAACGTCGTGCTCTTCGAGCGCAACCCGCTGGTGCGCGTCGCGGCGCGGCGCGCGTTCACGAAGCTGGGGGTGAAGATCTCGCAATACGGCTCGCTCGACGCCGTGCGCGCCGCGATGACGGAGCTCTTCCGCTCGAACAGCTTCTTCGTCACCTTCCTCGAGCTCACCGACGACGACAGCTCCGTGCGTCTCATGCAGCAGGTCAAGCGGAAGAACCCGCGGCTGCCGGTGGTGGTCGTCGACAGCGAGACCGACCTGCGCCGCCGCCACGACCTGCTGCGCGCCGGCGCCGATCTCTACGTCACCAAGCCGACGCCCGCGCGCCTGCAGCCCGGCCTGGCCGAGGAAGAGCTGGCGCTGTTCGCGGACGAGCTGGTGCTGTTCGCGGAGCGCTCGTTCGCGCAGTGGGAACAGCTCACCGGCGGCGGAGTGGAGGCGGGGAAGAGGTTCTACGAGCAGGCCTCGAAAGAGACGATGGACCGCTCGTTCGGCCTGTTGCGCCAGTTGATCAACGAGCTCTCGAACCCGAACGACATCGGGCAGGTGTCGGCCACGATCCTCCGCCTGTCGGCGGAGTACCTCGACCGCGGCGCGCTCTTCATGGCCGCCGCCGGCGAGTTCGTCGGCCTCGGCGGCTTCGGCATCACCGGCGCCGGCGAGGAGATGGACGCGCGCGTCCGCAGGCTGCGCATCCCGCGCGACCAGCCCTCGGTGCTCGCGGACGTCGTCAAGGAGCATGGGGCGCACCGCGGCAAGATGCGCCGCACCCCGGCCAACGTCGACCTGATCGACCGCCTCGGCGGGCTCCTGCCGACGGAGGTTGTTGCACTTCCGATCATGCACGCGGATCGCGCTGTTGGTATCCTCTACGGCGATAACGCGGAGCATCGGACTCCCATCGACAGCATGACGGGCCTGGAGATCTTCCTCTCGCAGGCGGGGTTCGCATTCGGCAACGCGGTATTCGCATCCGAGAGAGCAGGGCGGCGCTGAGCCTATGAAGATTCTGGTAGTGGAAGACTCCTCGTCGATGCGGGCGTACCTGACGACCGTCATCGAAGGGGGCACCGAAAGCTACGACCTCGAGATCGTCGAGGCAGCCAGCGGTTTCGAAGCGCTGAAGACCCTCCCTCACCACAAGTTCGACGCCATCCTGACCGACATCAACATGCCGGACATCAACGGCCTGGAACTGGTGAGCTTCCTCAAGAACCACCCCGTCTACCGCTCCATCCCCATCATGGTGATCTCGACGGAGTCGAGCGACGAAGACCGCCGCCGCGCCGCCGCCCTCGGCGCCGAGGAGTACCTGGTAAAACCGTTCCAGGCGGGCGATCTCGTGGACAAGCTGCGGCGGCTGCTGAAAGTCGCGTAGTTTGGAGTGCGGTGACCGCAGTCACCGCTTTGACTCCGGCACGCCCCTCACCCGGCCCGGCACCTGGTCTTCTAACGCCCTTCGCGCAGACCTCACCTGAGGTGCAAGCCGGAACGCGCAGGTGCCGAGCATCCCTCTCCCCGCTCGACGCGGGGCGAGGGGCTACAAACCTCACGCTTGGGACGCGTTGCTTTGTAGCCCCTCGCCCCTTTAGGGGAGAGGGAGATGGGCGCCTGCGCGCGGTGGTGTCGAACGAGGTCCGAAATCGAGAGTAACGATGCAGAAGACCAGGCGCCCAGCGGGGTGAGGGGTCGCGCGATCTACCGTAAGTTAACGGCCCCATTGGGGCGAGGAGTATTTGCCCGGGGACAAAGCTTCGTTCTACCCTTCCACAAGCGCGACCCTACTGCTCGTAGAGGGAAAGATATGGGGAGTTACCTGGCAATACGCGGAGATGACGATCATGATGCTGCCTGAGCTCCCACCCGAAGTCGCCGCGGAAAAGAAATATGACACCGTGGTGAGCAGTGGACAATCCGCTCTGAATGCTCTGCTGACGCTGAACGGTGGTGCCATATTGGCATTTCTGACATTTATCGGACACCTCGTGGATAACCGCATTGTCCCGCGTGAAGGCGTGAACGGTCTTGTCATTGCGTTAGCAATGTTTATTGTGGGCACGTTCCTGGCGGTGCTGGCGTACGGAATGATTTTCCTGACGAATGTCTACAGTAGGATCAATCTACTCGAACGATCCGACCGCCTTTTCAAGACCACGGTTACGTTGGGGTTCGCGTCGATCACCTTTTTTCTGTTCGGCAGTGCTCAAGCGGTACGCACTTTCTGGTTGATTGCGCGGCTCCTGTCACCTTGACAGGTCAGCGCCAAGTCTTCGCATCCTACCCGCCCCCCGTCCGGCGGGCGATGTCGGGCGTCAGGGCGGCGCGGTTCCACCAGCCGACGTCGTTGCGGCGATGTTCCAGGAAGTAGCGGGTTTCCTCGTCCGGCTGCCGGGGGTCGCGGTACCACGGCAGGTGGCGGGCGAGGTAGGGCGCGGCGGTGCGGAGCGAGCCGGTGGTCTTGTACGGGGTCCGAGGCCTGTAGACCGCGAACGTCGTATCGATGGGGGCTGCATACACGCCGGGCGAGATCTCCGTGCGCCAGAAAGCGGCTTCCCAGCGCCTCACCGCGTCGCGATGCGGATAACAGGGAGGAAGATCGTCGATGCACAGGCCGAAGCCGGCCTTGTCGAAGCGCGGATGCTGCAGCAGCAGCGTCTGGAAGTGCTCGACGGCGTCGGGCGGGCAGTCGGGGTCGGGGAGCACGTCGGGGTCGGTGACGACGAAAGGGGACGAGCGTCCGATCCTCGCGGCGAGGCCGGACAGCCATGGTGCCCGCTGCCCGTCGTTCCGCGGCAGGCGGATCACGTCATGCGCCGTCCTGCCGTAGTACTCGAGCAAGGGTGGGTACGTGGAAGCGTTGTCGAGCAGCACGAGGCGTTCGTGCCCCGTCCGCTCCAGCCAGTCGATGAGGCGGAGGAGGTCCGTCAGGACGTTATGGCAGATGATGATGACCGGAATCCGCGATCGCGGGATCACTGCGGAATCGTTTGCCATTGGCGTACGTAGCGCGGTGTCCCGTCCTCGTTCGCGACGAACGCGAACCCGTAATACGTGCGGTCCGGGATCGATTGATTGGGGATGCTGGTATGCCCCTCGGTCACGATGACCTCGCCGATGTCGACCGTGCCGGGCAACGGGTAGAGCAGGAGCCGCCAGCCGGCGGGCTGGAACTGGGCCGCGTCGACGAAGCTGATGTCGACGAGCTGCTTCTGGTTGTTGTACGCCTGGATCGTCAACGGGCCGGGATCGCCGAAGACGACGATCCAGGTCCGTTCGCCGCGCGCGTTCGAGATCAGCGGGATGCGCACGCGGTCGCCCCGTTTCTGCAACGCCGTGTCGAGCGCGCCGACGAGCAGGAAGGACGTGCGGCCGGTCGCGGGATCGAAGAGGGTGAGATGGCTTTCGATCGCGCCGGGATTGACGACCGGCAGGATGCCGATCCGGCCGCGCAGCTCGCAGAGCTTCTCGCCGCTGGCGATGTCGCGCGCGATGTCGGTGCCTCCGGGCGTGAGGCGGAGCCCGCTCACGCTGCCGCCGGTGCAGTCGCTGAGGGGAATGATGTCGTTGGACGTATCGGTGCCGTCATCGATGGCTACGATGTCGGTGGTCCAGTTTCGCGCCGACGCGATGACGACCTGGACCACTTCCTGACCCTGCGCGGCGGACGCGGTGCTGCCGAGCGCCGCGATGAAGCTCACTGCCAACTGCAACTGACGCTTCAGTCTTCGAATCACCTGGGGTTCTCCTTGGATGAGTAATGTGCGCGCGGCCGTATCCCGGCCGCGCGCTGCCCGCTGAATATCCTCAAGCGCGATGGGCGTCGGGGATACCTCCTCCGTTGTTTGTCACGACCCTCGGACCCTGTGAGCGGCCGTCACACATTAGGAGCCGTGAGTGAGGAGGTTTCTGACGTCATTCACGCCGCTTGTGCTCGTCGCGGAGACGGCGTGCTTTTTCGCGCGCGCGCGCCACCATCTGGCCGACGTTGCCGATGGAGCAACCGAACCCGGCCGAGATCTCGAGCGAGCTCTTTCCTTCGGCCACGTCGGTCAGGAGCCTGGCGTCTTTTTCCTTGAGGCGCGACAGGATGCCGCCGACGTCGAGGACCAGCTCCACGCGCAGGCCGTTCGTCATGTGCGTTTCGCTGAACGCCTGTTCGGCGCCGGTGCGCGTGCGCTCCCGGAGCATGCGCCGGTGTGCAAGACGCCGCGTGACGACAAAGAGCCAGGTGATGATGTTGTCGGGAGTCTGTGCCTGGCGGATGAGACGCAGCACGGCTTCCTGTGCGATGTCCTCCGCATCGGCGGCAGATCCGCACCATCGGGCCGCCTGGCGTCTTGCCGTTTGGATCAGCAGTGAGAGTTCAGCATCGGAAAATTTCGCTTCGAATCGAGAGCGCATGAGCTCCCGACGCGCAGCGGCGTGAGGGCAGGAGTAGCGGGCGAACTCCTATGTATGAGGTGAGTCCGGAAAGTGGTAAATCCCTACCTCGGAATTGGCCTCAATTCACGTTCTCCCGCGGTGTGACAATGAAGACCCACTGGTAGGCGCTGACGCTCTCCAGCAGAGGGATGGCATAGGACTCGTCGGGCGGCGGCGCGGGCTGGTAGTCGACCAGCACGTTCAGCGTCACTTCCGGGGCGGAGTCCTCCATGAGGACGGCGAGCAGCACGGAGTACGACGACGCGCCGCCTTCGACGACCAGCGTGCCTCCCTCCTGCTCGAGCTCCTCGGGGAGCCAGCGGTCGAGGTCGTCGGTGCGTTGAGCCGAGAAGGCTTGCGTGTTGATCGAGTACACCGACACGGCGTCGGGCGGATGCTCCACGCGGAAACGGATGCGGGTGCCGGGGCGTACGCCGACCACGTCGAGGATCTGCGTCATGTCAGCAGCGCCAGGAACTGCCCGTTCGTCAGGACGATCGTGCTGACGGCATTGACGCCGTTCCAGAACACATAGAACTGGAGCGAGACGTACTGCGCGTTCGTCGGCAGCGTCAGCTGCAACGTCTTCGTCACGATCGTGCCCACCGGAGTGACGGTCAGGAAGTTCAGGCCGGGACCGAACGTGTTCGGCGCCGGTCCGGTGAACGAGAACGTCGGCGCGACCGAGGCGGGCGGCATCTGGGGGATGAAATCGATGGCCGTGCTCGTCCCGGGGATGATGAAGCTCGCGCCGTTATTGACGACGACCTGGATGTTGCCCGTCTCGCTGTTGAAGACCGAGACCGGGATCGTGGGTGCGGCGGCCGCTTTCGCGCTGCCGCGGGTGAGGGCGTTCTTCATTCGTTTGAGCACGTCGCGTCCTTTCACTTCGCCACCGCCCCGGCGGTGGCGATCTGCCGCATCCGACCGTTGGAAGCGGCGAGGCAGAATCCGTTCGTGAAGCACCAGAGGTTGATTCGCGGGTTGGCGGTGACGTTGCTGATGTCCACCTGCGCGTCCCAACTGCCGGCGGCGAACTGCACGAGGAGCGTGAAGCCGCCCGTCGTGACTTTCGCGGAAATCGGGATGCTGGTGGCGCCGCCGGGCGGCAGCAGCGGCTTGATCTCTCCATTGCCGACCACTCCGCCTCCGATCGAGACGGAGACGATGGATTGGTCGCTGCAGTTGTAGAAGTCGAGCGTCCACTGCGTGGGCTGCGGGACGGGAGGCGGCGCGATACGCGGGACCCTCAGGTCCACCATGGGGATGACGTCGTCGACGACCTGGTACGTATGGAGCAGCACGGGTTTGTCAGACGCCATAGCGGGCCCCTCCGGCTGTCGAATCGCCTTTCTCGCTGAGCTTCTGCATGTAGAGCCTCCGGTTCTGCAGGACGAGGTGGGGGAAGTCGCGGCGGCTGCGGAACGTCGGGCGCAGCTTGCCGGTATGGTCGACCACGCAGTCGGGGGAGACGGCCAGCGTGAATCCGGCGGCGCGCGCGCGGCGGCAGTAGTCGTTGTCTTCGTAGCCGTAGCCGACGAACCGCTCGTCGAGCGGGCCGATCGTGTCGATCAGCTCGCGGCGGAGGTAGACGCAGACGAAGCAGAGCACGTGCGTCTCCGGACGGAGCGGAGCCCCGGCGCGCTCGCGCTGGTTGGGATTCCCGACCGCGCCGCGGATGGTGGCCGAGACGATCCCGGCCCTCGAGTGCGCGTGCGCGGCCGCCGCCAGGTGCGACAGGCCGCGGTGCGTGAGGAGCGGTGCGTCGTCGTTGAGCAGCACCACGTCGCGGGCGGAGGCGAACAGGCCGCGGTTCGCATTGCGCGCGAAGACGAACGGCTTCACGCCCTCCACCCACCGTACGCCCGGCAGCCGTCCCTCGGCGCCGGCGCGCGCTCCGTCGTCGACGACGAAGATGGAGGAGCGCTCGAGCTCCGGCTCGTTCGCCAGCAGGCTCTCGACGCAGCCGATGACGTTGGCCGCGTTCGCGGAGGGGATGACCACGTCGAACGCGCTCACGGCTTCACCGCCTGCAGGACGATCTTCAGTTGCGGCCCGCTCTCGGTGGCGTCGACGTTCTCTTCGAGGACGCGGAACTTCGCGCGGATGCCGTACGCGCCGGCGTGCTGCTCGCGCATCGTGTTCCCATCCTCGAACCAGTGGAAGGTGCGGCGGTTCCAGTAGGAGACGTTGGTCGGGTCGGCAAAGGCGCCCTCCCCCTCGGTGGTCGGCACGACCAGTTCCGCGCTTGCGCCAGGGCGGAGCACGCGCCACAGCTCGTTCATGGTCTGCAGCTTGTCGGCGAGATGGGGGACGACGTGCCAGGCGCGGATCTCGTCGAAGGCGTCGTCGGGCCATGGCCACGGCGCGGCAAGGTCGACGACCTCGTCGACTCCCGGGGCCGCGATGCGCGCGGCATTGCGGTAGCCGGCGCAGGCTCCGTTCATCCAGCCGAGGTTGAGGCGCGCCGGGGCGTGCTTCGGCGGATCGGGTGGGAGCGGCGGAGGGAAGCGCTCCAGGAACTGCTCCCGCGTCGCGAGCGCGCGCAGCTCGCGGAGCAGCGCGACGTTGCGGCGGTAGTTGCGATTGGAGGCCATCGCGCCGCGGCGGTCATCGGCGGCGCAGCGGGGATGGTGGAGATGCACGGCGTGCTGATCGTCGCGCGAGGTGATCCCGGCGCTGCCGAGGAGCGAGGCCTTTGCGAACCACGCGTCGTCTTCTCCTCCCCATCCGCGAAACTCCTCCGGGATGCCGCCGTACTGGCGGACGAACGCGGTGCGCACGAGCACCGCGCCTCCGCGGCCGCTGCGGCGCGACACGTGTGTCGCACCCGGCGCGAGCGACCAGGGATCGCGCTCGTGGCGGAGCACCGCGGCCGAGTCGTGCTCGCGCAGGAAGCGGATGGTGGTCCAGGGCACGAGCACGTCGAGCGAACGCGCGTCGAGCTCGGCGACGGCGGCGTCGAGAAACGCGCGCCTCACGAGGAGATCGGCGTCGAGCCAGAGGAAGCGGTCCGCCGTCACCAGCGCGGCGCCTTCGTTCATCGCCCGCGCCTTGTGGAACTCCTCCGCGGCGATGAAGTGATGGCGGAAGCCGCGCGCCTCGACCGCCGCACGCGCGTGGGGCGCCGCATCCATCTCCACGACGATCGCCTCGCGGACGCCGGCGTCTTTGATCGCGTCGAGCGTGGCCTCGAGATTGAGGAGACGCTCGACGCCGCCGAAGGGGATGACCACCGTGACGTCCGCCGGCTCCGTTCGTACAGGCGTTGGTACAGGCGCCGCCGGACGGGGAACTACCCGCGGTTGCGCGGGCCGCTGCGTGGCGCGCGACATCGCGCCGGCCACGGCCGGCTCCCAGAAGCGCGTCCACTGCGTCCCGAAATCCCAATGGGCCTTCATCCAGGCGCGGTTCCGCCGGCCGTCGTCGGCGAGCGCCTCCGGGCCGCGCGCGATGAGCTCCTCGAGGATGCGCTCGAGGTCGTCGAGCGACGCGCGGACGAACGGCACCACCTCGCTGCCGCTCACGTCGCGCAGCACGTCGGTTACGCCGGGCAGCAGGCCCACGCCGTTCACGACCACGCAGCCGGCGGCCAGCCCCTCGAGGCTGTTGCGGTGGTAGCTGCCGGTGACGCATTCGTCGATGACGATGTGCGAGCGCCGCTTCATGGCCAGCGAGTCGGCGTGCCGCACCTGGCGGTTGCGGATCACCTCCAGGCGCAGCGGCAGGCGCGCGGCCAGGCGCTCGAGCGTGCGCAGCGTCGAGTGGTAGCCCTTCGAATGCCAGTAGAGACGGTGGTCGCGCGGGAAGCGCTCGTACTTGCCGAACGGCGTGTAGGAGATCGTCACCACGTCTCCCTTCGCCTCCGGCTGATACTCCGGCTCCCACAGCGGAATGGGATTGGGGACCGGCGTCCAGCCGGCGAACTCCGGCAGCGTGGCCTGGTACTGCGCCACCACCAGTCCCGGCTCGCCGGCGTCGACGCGGCGGTGGTCGACGTTCCAGAGATAGTTGTGCGCGAGCGTGACCGCCGGCTTGCCGGCGAGCAGCGCGGCGTGCCGCGGATCGACCTTGCCGTTGTGCAGGATCACGGCGTCGGCCGCTTCCAGCAGCGCGCGCGCCTCGTCCGGCCTGCGCGTGTACTCGACGTCGCCGGTGAAGGAGACCCCGTTGCCGTAGTCGTTCGTGGCCCAGACGGCACGGCATTCGTGGGGCGTGGAGGAGGCGATGGCCCGCGCGAGGACCGGCGCGACACCCGCGACCGGCGACGTCGAGTACGAGACGAGGCGCAGCGGGTCCGCGCCGCGGTCGAGGCGCTCGAGCTCCTCGATGGTGGCCTTCGGAAAGGCGGTCACGCGGCTTGCGGCGCTGAGGTTGAAGATCTCCACGCCGCGGCGCTGCGCGGCGGCGTAGAGGCGCTTGTACTCGGCATCGATCTGCGGCAGCTCGCGCGCCAGCGGATGGCGCCCGCTCTTGCCGAAGAAGTGGTCGTCGGTGTAGTCGACGCCGATCAGGCCGATGCGTTTCGCCCCCATGTGCATCGCGAGCTGGAGCGCCACGTAGGGGGAGTTGCGCGTGTAATGGAGGACGTTCGGATCGTCCAGCTCCACGCCGCCGCGCCGGCCGAGGCGGAAGCGGACGATGTGCGGGTGCTGGACGCCCAGCACGAGCTGCGTGAAGAGCGCGCCGGCGCGGCTCTCCTCGACGTAGCGGAACCGGTCGCCGCGGAACTGCTGCCGCGGGTTGAGCACCACCAGGTAGTCGGGGTCGAACAGCCGGCCGACGTCGTTGACGCCGATGGTGATGAACCGTTCGGGCTGCGTGAACGACGAGAGCGACGTCCCGCATCCGCACACCACGATGGTCGCGCCTTCGTGGAAGTAGCGGAAGTCCGCGAGGGCGTGCGGCAGCGGCCGGTCGCGGCGGATCCTCACGAGCGCCACCATTGTGGGGCGACATCGCCCACCTCGATCGGGATCTCGGCGATCTGCACGATCGGCAGCTCCTGCCCCGCGACGGAGCCGAAGAGCGTGATGCCGAGCGTGAGCACGGCGCCGTTCGTCGACGGATTGTTGGCGAAGAACCAGTCCGCGATCTCCCGCGCGATGTTCGCGGCGATGGTCTCGGTGCCGCCCGGACTGGTGGAGAGATCGATGTCGTCGCCGAGCCGCACGGCGCTGGCGGCCATGAGCGCCGGGCCGGTGACCGGCGCGGTGATCTCGAACTCGTAGCCGATGGTCACGCGGAGGTAGGTCGTGAGCCGGGCCTCGAGCGAGGAGAGCGGCGTGATGATCTCGTGGATGGTCGCCGTCAGCGTGGCCGCCGGAGTGAGCGGGCTCAGAGTGCCGCGCTCGATCAGCGGCACGATCGGGCCGCCGAAGGTGACGGTCTCGGTGGTGTAGACGAAGTCGGCATTCGTCGCCTCGCCGGCGAGGAGGTTCGCGTTGCGCCGGACGTACGCGCCGAGGACGGCGGTCTGGCGGTCCATCATGCTGATCGGGCCGAAGCTCAGCGTCATCACCGACAGGTCGGGGGCGGTCGCGAACGTGTGCCTCAGCTCCCACGTCCCATCCGGCTGCTGCACGGCCTCCGCGCGGTCCGGCGTCCAGCTCTGGCCGTCCTTCGTGACGATGGTGGGCCAGTACACCGGGTTCGTGTCGCCGCTGACGACCGTGTTGCTGACGCCGAAGAGGTGCACGCTGTTCGGCGAGCCGGTGCCGAGCTCGAAGCGGAAGCTGTCGATGATCTCCTCGGTGCCGGTGACGAACGCCGCCTCGAAGTTCATTTCGGCCCAGGCGTCGGCGACGTTCCTCGCCGCGTCCCTGAAGCCGTCGATCAGCTCCCGCGCTGCCGACGGCGAGCCGGGGCTGCCGGACGGGAAGGCGGCCGCGATGATCTCGCCGAAGCGCGGCGACGCCTCGGCGTACCACACCCGGTACTCGGCCAGCGCGTTGAAGAGGTTCTGCCGCGAGCCGGCGGAGGCGCGGAGGAAGTCGAGCGCGGAGAGACTCCCGTTGTAATGGACGTCGAAGAAGAGCTCGTCCTGGTGCGCGAGCTGCGTCGCGATCGGGACGGTGTAGATCCACTGCAGCGCCGCCGCGATCTCCTCGGCGATGCCCTGCGGCGAGACCGGCGGCGACGCCAGCTCGGCGCCGGTGCCGTTCTGTCCCTGCAGCGTAGGCGTGACCGGCTCGAAGATCAGCGGGACCGGGATCGTGACCCCCTCGCCGATCGGCATCTGCAGCGGCGGCTCGTCCGGAAGGACGAACTTCAGCCACGACGACGGCGTGTAGCCGAACTCCTGCTCGTCCGTCTGGAAGTCGTGCTGCAGGTAGCTGACCGCGTAGCCGAGGTCGAGGGTCAGGCTGGCCTGGTCGCCCGGCTGCGCGACCGTGAGGAGCGACGTCATGTAGGGCAGGGACGGCGAGCCGCTCTGCAGGGGCAGTTCGCCGGGCGAGAGGTTGTACGACGCGGTGCCTGGAGAGCCGGGGGCGTTCGGCGCCACGATCGCGCCGTAGAGCTGCGGCGGCATCGGGTGGCCGGGGCTCTCGGCGTTCCCGGCCACGGTGACCTGCGCCGGCACCTGGACCACGGTCGTGACCGTGAACGCGCTGCCGAGCGTGGTCAGCATCTGCTCGGTGAGCCGCTGGCGCGCGCCGGTCGCGTCGCCGCCGCCGCTCTGCGACTGGAGCAGCGTGGTCAGGCCGGTCGGGACGGTCTCGGCCAGCGAGCGTTTCGCGGCGATCAGGTCGTCGTAGGCGGAGGTGCCGCCCGCGAGGTCGAGCAGCGAGATCGCCACCGCCATCTGCGGGGAGAGGAAGTTGTCGAACTGCGAGAGGAACTCACGGGCCCAGACGTCGAGGTCGACGTTCGAGAAGGTCCGCCCGGCCGCGCTGCCGCTCATCGGGGTGGTGGTGAGCGGCGCGAGGGCGTAGTAGACCAGGTCGTCGCCGAGGGTGACCGACACGCCGGCGGTGCGGCTCCAGCGCATTGCCCAGAAGGAGTCGCGCGCCGGCGTCGTGGAGCCGGTCGTGACGCCGGCGCGCTCCGCCAGCTTGATGATGCCGTTGCCGCCGTCGAAGCCTGTGAACGCCTGCTCGAAGTCGCGCGCGAATCCGGTCACGTCCGGGGACGAGGTGTCACCCGTCAGGTCGGCCGGAATGTCGTAGGAAACGGCAGTGGCCTCAGGAAGGTTTCGCGCGGCAGCAGGGTCTACGAGACGGGGTGCGCGCGCGAGATCGATGGAGACACCGACGCGGAAGATGTCGATGTCCAGCGCCTCGACGGCGGCAAGCGGCACATCAAAGGAGAGCAGACGGGTGACCGGATCGACCGACGCCGGCGACGTCACCGTGCCGGCGACGATCGACTCGAGCACCGCCGTGGCGAAGGAGAGGAGCTCGGCTCCGGCCGTGCCGGCGTCGATTGCACCGCTGGCGAGCGTGGTGGCGATCGTCGCGGTCAGGTTCGGGTCGGAGAGCTGGTCGACGATCAGCGCGTAGTTCGCCAGGACCGTGCTCCACTGCTGCGCGGCCGACGTCGTCGGCGACGACGGCGACGCCGGGGACGCCGGCGGCGGTACCGCCGCCTCGGGGTCGAACGTCAGGGCGATCTGCAGCGACGCCGTCCCCGGGCTGCCGGGGAGGAAACGGTAGTTGGTGAAGACGCCCTGCCACGAGGCGACGGAGATGATCGGGTCCTGGTACAGCGGCAGGAACGTCTCCTCGCTCTGCTGCGGCAGCGCGTCGCCGTAGAGGTCGACCACGCGCAGCGCCAGCTCCACGGAGTTGCCGATGATCGAGTAGCGGTTCGGCACTCCGTCCGGCCCGGTCGTGCTGTAAAAGAGATAGACCGGGACGTTGCGGAGGTACTTGTACGGTGCGTCGGGATCGTCGCTGTCGCCCGGTCCGACCGGGAGGCTCCAGACGGACGGCTCGTAGCCGTTCGTGCCGAGGACCTGGTACTGGATGAGCTGGTACAGGTCGTCGACCGGCACGAGCGTGCCGGGGCTCGGCTCGCCGTGCTCGCGCTCGAGGATGAAGCCTACGTTGCCGGCCGGGTAGGTCGGGAAGAACCGGAGCAGCGGCGTGCCGGAGGAGTCGGAGATGCCGGCGAAGACGGCGTCGCGCAGCGGCTCGCCGGCCACGAGCGCATTGGCGTACTGCGGGACTGCGACCGTCGCGGAGGAGGGCGCGAGCTGCACGAGCACGTCGAACTGCGCCGTGCCGCCGCTGCTGCCGGTCTGCGCGAAGAGCGACGCTGGAAGGTCGCCGCCGTCCGCGGTCTCGTAATAGAGGAAGAAGCCGGAGGCGTTGACGACGCTCAGCTCCCAGATCAGTTGCAGGAAGCCTTCGACGTCGGTGACCGGCGCGATGACGGTCTCGTCCTGCGAGAACCTCAGCGCCGCGTCGGCGAATGCCATCACCACACCCGGGATCTGGTTGAGCGTGGAGAGGTTCGTCTTCGTGAGCAGGACCGAGTCGCTGAGGTCGTCGGAAGCGACGCCGGTCGGCGCGAGCGGCGAGCCGGTCGCCGCGGTGTACAGCAGCGAGATCGACGCCTGGGAGAGATCGCCGTTCAGCGCGGCGAAGATCAGGTCGCGCGTGGCCTCGTCCGTCCCGCCGACTTCGTAGATGTGCGGCAGGTACTGCGGCGACGTGCCGGCGGGAGGCGACGACGGTGAGGCGCCGCCGACTGCCGGCGAGGACGGCGAGCCGCCGACCACCTGGGTGGAGCGGTTCGACGGCACCTGCGTCAGCGTGAGCCGGATCAGCAGCGCCGGAAGCGTGTCGATCGGTACCGTGGGCGACGCGGGCGACGTGCCGGTCGGGGAACCGGGAGGCGGCGTGGCCGTGACCTCCATCTGCAGCGGCTGGGCGGCCAGGAGCGCCTGCAGCGACGTCGGCAGCGTGAGGATCGTGCGCGGCACCGGCGAGACCCACAGCATCTGGTCGCGCAGCGAGACGAACAGCGGATGCGACGTGACCGGCGGCAGCGGCAGGACGTCGGATGGCGGCGCGGGCATCGGCGGCAGCGCGGCCGGGAGGTCGACCGACGACGTCACCGAGTCGGGGCTGCCGGACGAAGGGCTCGCGCCGAACGTGATCCAGCCCGCGGGGACGTCCGCGTTCGGATTGACGAGGAGCGTGGCCGCCGCGATCGTGGCGCCGTTCGCGACCGCGAACTGCTGCCCGGTCAGGTTGTACAGCCCGTCGGTCGGGACAGTCTCCATGTTCTCCCGCGTCGGCGGCTGGGGCACGAGCGCGGGGATGGGGAGCTGCAGGCCGTTGAGCAGGAAGCGCGAGCCGATGCCTGAAGCGCTCGAGTAGTCGAACTCCGCCAGCAGCGTCTCGAGCTCGTCGTCGCCGGTGACCTCGGCGGCGAAGCTGGAGACGTGGTCGAAGCTCTCCCAACCCCAGTCGCCGTTGCGCTCGAACGAGCCGGTGATGCGGGAGAGGAAGCGCGCCGTGGCCTCCTGCTCGTACTGCTGCGCGGCGGTGAGCAGCGAATTCGCGGCGTTGCGCGCGAGCATCAGGAAGTAGTCGAGCAGGACGAAGGAGGCCATCGACGGGCCGCCTTCCGGCGAGGCGAACGCACCGAACGTGCGCGTCTGCGTCCGCGGCGCGGAGCCGCCCCAGGCGACGTCCTCGAAGTAGAGGTTCACCGCCTCGCGGTAGTCGATGGGCGTCGGGTCGAAGGAGTTGAAGTCGATGGTCTGTTCCTCGCCGTGCGCGTCGACGTATTGCAGCCGCAGCACGTCGAGGACCGGCATCACCGCCGCGTTGTCGTTGCCGCTGGACGGCGAGTCGCTGTGGATCTCGCTGATGCTGAAGGTGAGCGCGCTCTGGAGGAACGCGCGCAGGCGCGAGGCCCAGAGGTCCCAGTTGCCGAACGGCTCGTCGCTGCCGCTGCCGAGCGCCGCGACGATCCGCGCGAAGCGCTCGCTGATCTTCCCGCCCGGGTACATGTTCAGCAGCCAGGTGACGGTGGCCACGAGGAGGCGCTCGAACGGCGTACGGCTCGCGGCCGGCGATCCCGGCGAGCCGGGCGCGGTGGTGGCCATCACCAGCGAGGCGATGGCGTTGAACGCAGAGGGGGAGCCGTAGACCGCCGTCGGCTGCAGCACGAACTGCAGGTCGATCTGCACCGGTGCAGCGCCGGCGGCGCGCGAGGCGGCGTCGAGCCGCGCCAGCGGCTCCGCAAGCGCCGGAGCGGGCGGTTCGCTGAAGAAGTCGAGCGCGGCGGGCCGCTGGAGCATCGCCGGCGCGAGGGCGTCGAAGCGCGACGGCACCCGCCACCGGTCGATGAGCTGGCCGGCCGCCTGCAGCGCGCGCTGCCGCACCTGCTGGTTGCCGCCCGTGACGAAGGTGAGGTCCGGATCGAGCGGGCCGCTGACCGAGGCGGGCGTGCCGTTGCCGATCGTCCACGTCTTGCTGATCGACGTGTGGAACGAGAGGCTGATGGTGAAGAAGATGATCTTCACCCTCACCGCCACCCGCACCTCGGCGCTCACGTCGATGAGCGTCGCGTAGCCGGTCTCGAAGGCGATGCCGGCGTTGGCGGTGAAGCTGATCGTCACCGAGGCCTTGATGATCGAGAAGTCGACCACCCCCTCGATCAGCACCGAGATCCCGGCCGTGCCGGCGAACCAGTAGTGATCGGGAGGGTCGCTGATCTCCTTCCCGTCCGCCCACGCAAGCAGGCCCTGGAACGTGGCGGTGAGCGAGACGGCGATGGAGGCGCTGAAGATGCTGGCGTTGAACGACTCCTGCACGAAGAGCGACACGCCGATGCCGAAGGCGAGGATCGGGTTGAAGTTCACGCTCGGCTGCGCGCCCGGGTTGTCCGCGCTGCGGAGCCGCGCGAAGTAGAAGCCGACCGCGCCCACCAGCGGCCCGACCTGGATCCCGGCCGAGTTCGGTCCCACCGGCCAGCCGACGTTCACGCGGAAGTCGCCGTTGGTGTAGACCCAGATCGAGAAGCCGGGGAGGATGAGATAGAAGCCTTCGAGCGGGATCTTGCGCAACTTCTCCGGGAGCGTGAGCGCGCCGTAATAGACGCCGAGGTTGGGACCGAGCTTCTGGTAGAGGATCTCGAAGAGCAGGCCGGCGAAGAACGTCGGTGACTTCGGGTCGACCGTGATCTCGACGCCGTACATGGTCGGATCGTTGAAGATCACGCGTACGCGGAAGCCGCGCAACTCGACGTCCGCGGCGATGAACCAGTTCCGGTCGGGTTTGTAGAAGCGGTTGGCGAGCGTGGTCAGGATCGTCTGCGGGTCGTTCCCGATCAGCTGTGTCTCGAGCTGCCGGAAGATGGTGGCGATCGGGTCCTGCCCCGTCACCACCACGTCGGGGCCGACGCGCTGGCCGAGGCCGATGTAGTGGAGCTTGAACGCGTTGTCCGCAGGCTGCGCGGGCACGGGGAACGGGTAGGTGACGATCTGCGTCTTCACGCCCGCCGGCGAGGTCGCGCCGAGCAGGTTGCCGCCACCGCCGGTGCTGGTGGTGACCTGGGAGATCTTGGCGCGGAAGTCGAGGCCTCCCGCCGATTCGTCGTATCCGAAGTAGAGGCTGTAGACGCTGAAGTTCGGCTCGATCGAGATCGTCAGGCCGCCGCCGATGTCGATCTCGCCGCCGACGTGGACCGGTTCGCTGAAGGCCAGCTCGAGGTACGCGCCGGTGGCCTGCCCCCCTGCCGACGCTCCGGAAGGGCTGATCCAGAGCGTCGGCAGCACGGTGGTGGCGGTGAAGAGCTGTTTCCATGGCCCGTTTTTCACGTCCGGGAGGCTGAAGCCGGCGAGGTCCTGGACCTGCTCGTCGATCGCATCCCAGATGTCGCCGAAGCTGATCGCGTTGCGCGGCGCGAGACGGAACGAGAGAGGTCCGCCGATGACCTGGATGTCGGCGTCGAGGTCGACGCCGAACAGCCTGCCGCTCAGCTTCAGGATGAGGTTCGTGGTGGCCATGTCCGATGCTCTCCGCGCGCGCCGCTGCTAGGGGCTGGAGGGGCTGCCGGTGGAGCCGCCTTTCGTGACGAGGATTCCGATGCCCTCGAACGAGAGGAAGCTCGTGATCGGGATGGAGACGGGAAACGACACGCCGATCTGGAAGAAGCCGGCCGCGACGTTGATGTTGAGGATGGTGATGATCAGGTCGGTCGTCGTGATCGCGATCAGCGCGTCGCGGATGCGGCCGAGGACCGCCGGCGTGGCCGGAATGCTGTTGATGGCATTCGTGATGTCGGCCGACGTGAGCGGCACGCCGAACTCGGTGTTCAGGCCGTCGATGAAGTTGTCGATCGAGCCGAGGACCACGGGATTCGAGAGCGAGAAGACGAGATTGCTGATGCCCTTGGTGATGTCGCCGGAGTTGATCGTGATCTGCTGGCCGCTGAAGGCGACGTTTGCGGCGACCGAGAGTGCGGTTCCGGCCGGAGGCGACGAAGGTGAAGGCATGGAGATCTCCTGTTCGTGACGAAGTCACGCGGGCGGGTAATGGACGTGAGAGCGGGCTTCAGCAGGCGCGCGTGGCCGGATCGCGGCAGGAGAGGCTGGCGCCGCGGCGCGTCTGCTTTCGCTTCCGCCGCTTCGGCCGCGCGGCTTTGACCGCGCTCGCGGCGAGGTCGCGCATCCGTCCGGCGAACGAAGGCGGGCTGGCGGCCTCGCCGATCCGGATCTCGATGTTCGAGAGCACGATCGTCCCCCCCACCGGAGGGTTCCAGGAGCCCTCCACCGCGATGATCCAGGGGAACGGCTCGTCGACCGGGACCGGTCCGGCCAGCAGCAGGTCCCACAACGCGTTGAACTTCGCGAGGACCCCGCGCAGCGGCTGCACGGGGAGCGTCCAGCCGAAGGCGGTGTTGAGCCAGACGAACAGGCCGTTGACGTCGAGCGGAGAGCTCACGATGGCGATCCCTCCTGCCGCGCTCCGAGGAACCAGGCGATGTTGCTGGTGTTCGTGGCGGCCGTTTCGGATGGTTTGCCCGCGAAGATGAGGAAGTCGATGATCAGTCCCGGCGGGAACGTGAAGCCGAAGATACTGAGCTGGATGTTGTTGAACAGGATCGCGTAGACGGGACGCCCGTCGACGTCCACCTGCAGCAGGTTCGCGTCGCCGAACGTCGTCTTCAGGATCCCCTGCAGCTCGAAGCCGCCGTAGCCGGCCGAGAGCTGCGGCAACTGCACGAGCACCGCCGCCGCGTCGCTCCCCGGCACGAGGCGCGACGGGCCCCACCCCACCAGCAGCTTCGCGTTGATGCCGGCGTTCACGCTGGAGAGCGAGCCGAGCGAGCCGAGGGGGAGGTCGTATTCGAGCGCGAACTGCGGCGCGGCCGTGACGTTCGGCGACTGCCCCGGCACGGCCGGCGGCGACGCCGGCGAGCGCACCAGCGCGACGTTGCGTTCCGGCAGGAACGAGGCCGGCGGGAAGATCAGCTCCACCTCCTCCGGTGAGATCGCGGGAGACGCGCTGCGCTCCGGCGCCTCGAGCTGCAGGACGTGGATCGGCGTCGCGCCGAGCGCGCTCGTGCTCAAGCCGGAGTCGGAGTAGAGGAAGCTCGAGAGCTGCAGCGGCAGCGCGTCGAGCAGGCTCCCGGGCCTCACCGCCGCTGGCGAGGCACTGACCTGCAGCGGCGACGGGTCGAAGGTCACTTGTTTCGACCCCGACGTCATCGCCCCCTCGGCGTCCAGCGTGAAGGCGATGTTCACCGTCATCTCCGAGAATCCGAGGCCGCCGTTCGGCGAGTCCGTGTGCCCGTACGAGAAGAGATCGAGCTCGCCGCTGGCCGGGAACGGCCTGGCCTGGAACCAGAGGCCTCCGGCGAGCGCGAACCGCGCGTCGATGGCCGTGGTGCCGTCCGGAGACGACTGGACGGACGAGATCGGCGTGAGCGAGGCGCTCTCGAACACAACCCGGTCGAGCACGCGCGTCGCCCCCTCCGGGATGGGATAGAGGTAGACGAACGGCTCGCTGGTGTTGAACAGCACCACGCCCACTCCGCCGCGGACCTGGTACTGGCCCGCGATCTCCAGCGTGTTCGAGGGGGAGGCGATGCTGCCGCCCGGCGCCAGCAGCTCCACCTCGCGTCCGAAGAGCTGGTTGACCGTCAGCCCGACCACGACGTTGAAGTTCGTGATCTTGGAGTTGCTGAAGACGACGGTCAGCGTCTCGACCTCGTAGTCGAGCGGCGCGCTGCTGACCGGAGGAGGCGGCTGCAGCTCGGCGGGGTAGTGAATCACGCCGAAGAGCGAGCTCTCGTCGAGCGAGACCGAGGCTCCGGGCACGCGGCGCACGCGGTTGCGCGCCACGCCGAGGTGATGCGCGCGGAGCTGGCCGTTGATGCCGCCCAGCAGCATCTGGAAGTCGGGCGGCATGCCGTTGCCGTCGATGGCGCAGTTCAGCGCGAGGATACCGGTCCAGGAGGGATCGGCGATGAGCTGCCGGAAGTTCGCGAACGCGTCGCCGCCGCCGGGGGAGGAGACGGAGCCGGTCGGCGCCGCTGTCTCGATGGCGTTGCGGATGGTCTGCTGCGCCGCGGCGACGTCGCCGGTGAAGGTCTCCTTCCCGTTCCAGAGATCGGGCCGCTCCACCAGGTCGATGAGCGCGGTGGAGGTGTTGTATTTGAAGATCAGCAGCGTCGCGCCGACGTCGAGCGTGAAGTTGAACCCCTCGATGCTGAGGCGGTTCGAGAAGGCCCCGAGGCTCGCGGCATCGCCGGCCACGAGGAAGAGCTGGTCCTGCAGCAGGATGTTCGCGACCGCCGGCAACACCGCGCCGTTCTCCGAGGCGTCGAAGCTGAGGAACTGCGGCGGCGAGTCGGCAGTGACCTGCGGGCTGCGCGCGAGATAGAGGCGGTTCCAGGTGCCCTCGTCGTTCAGGTCCGCCACGAAGCCCTGCGGCGTCAGCGCGGAAGGCATCGGCGGCGGCGTGGCGGCGTCGAACGCCGCGACCGCGGCGCGCGTCTCGTTCGGGAGCTGGAAGACCGGACCGGTCGTGCCGAGGGTGGCCTGCTCGTGGCGCGCGCCGCTGAGGATCAGCGACTCGAACGCGGCGAACGTCGCCGCCTCGACACCGCCGTTGAACGTCGGCACGGGCGGCGAGGCGCTCGCGCTCGCGTAGATGCCGCCGTACGGTACGACCGGGAAGACCGCCGGCTCCGGAAACGTCGAGAGCCGCGACGCGACCGGCGCCGAGAATTCGTCACCGACCGCGGCGTAGTAGATCGACCTGCCCGGCATGCCGTAGTACGCGCCGGCGGCCTGTCCGGCCGGATACTGCAGCCAGGCCGTGGTGAAGGTGGGATCGAGCGCGGTGCCGCCGGGGCTGGAGCCGCTTCCGAACGCTGGCGCGTATGCGGGCATCCCGGCCGCGAAGGCGACGAGGTCGCCGGTCGCGAGCTCGAGGCTCTCCTGTGCGTTCAGCCCGCACAGCCACTGGCTTCCCGTCGTGGCAGGCGAGCCGGCCGGTGTCTGCATCGACGCGACCTGCCAGGTGCCGGTGGGAGTGAGGTAATACGTCTGCGCGAGCGGCGAGCCCGCCGGCGAGCCGGCCGGCGTCGGTGCGATGCCGAACGCGAACCCCGGCTGCAGCAGCTCGTCGCCCGTTACCGCCGCCGGACCGAGCGTGAACGAGCCCCCCTCGGTGGTCAGGAAGAACGGCGCCTGCAACGCGGCGCTGTTCGTCTGCCAGAGGTTCGGCGGGCTGCTGTTCTCGCCGCCGAGGTCGAGCGCGAAGAAGGTCGCCGCCGGATCCGCCGGCAGGATCGGATGGAGCTGCGGCGCGAACGCGAGGAAGCCGCTCGACGTCGTCGAGATCGCCCGCGGCGGCACGAACGTGTAATAGAGGTCCGCCAGCTCCTCCCCGCGGTCGAAGAAGTAGCGGAAGCCGCAGCCGAAGCTCTGCACGATGTAGCCGAGGTCGAGCGCGACGGTGGTGGCCAGCGCCCCAGCCCCCGCGCCGGTCAGCGGCAGCGCGATGCTCCACTGCGGCTGCGTGCCGTTGCCGACATACGGCGCGGCGATGGGCGTGACCGTGCCGTAGGACAACTGCACGGTGGTGAAGTTGTTGGTGGACGTGGCGATGGTGAAGACGCCCGCGGCCGTGTCGAACGTCACCCGCACGCCGGTGCCGATCGACAGTTGCAGCGGATTCCAGTTGAACGTGGCCGGCACCGTGTTGGTGCCGAACGCGGGGGAGATCAAGGTGAGGATGATCGAGCTCGCGCTGCTCACCGCCGTCTCCGAGGTGAGCCAGACGATCGCGCGAGGGTTGAGCGTCCCGGCGGCCCAGATCGGCAGGCCGGTGCGCGCGTTCGGCACGAACGACACCGGATCGCCGATGGCCTCGGTCAGGAAGACGTACCACCCCGGCAGGCTCGCGCTCTGCCATGTCTCGGCCAGCGTCGGCGCCTGCGGGGGATCGGTCTGCGTCAGGTAGTACGCGTAGGTGGCGTTGGAAGGGGAGGAGGGGGAAGCCGGCGACGGCGAGACACCGATCAGGTACAGACCGGGGATGACCTGTTCGAGCGATGTCCCGCCGTTCATTGGATTGAGGTCCGGGTCAGGAGTTGATGGAGATGTTCTGCAGCAGGATCTGGCCGTTCTGCAGCAGGACCCAGCTCACCTGGTTGATGTTGGCGAAGAAGACGTAGAGCTGCAGCGACTGGTACTGGACGCTCGACGGCAGGGTCATGGTGAACGTGTTGCTGATGATCGAGTTGACCGGGGTGATCGACACCTGGTTCGTCCCGACGCCGAACGTGTTGGGAAGCGGGGCGCCAGGCGTGAAGCCGGGCGCGCCGGAGGTCGCCAATTGCGCTTGGTAGTTCGGGCCCGAGATGCCGGCGATCTGGAACGACGGGCCGTTGTTGACGATCACGTTTACGGCGGAGTTGTTCGCGTTGAATACCGACACCGGGACGGTGCTGGCCGCGGCGAAGGCTCCTGTGGACGTATCTTTGCTCTGTTGCGACATGGTGTTTCTCCTTTTTCCTCGGACGTTGATTGGACTCGCTGAGGAGGAGCACGGACGCCCCTCACTTCTGACGGACGTTACTCTTTTTTCAGCCGCTTGCGCGTGGTTGGCTTTGCGGCGGGCTCGGAGGTCGGAGACGCCTTCCCGACCGGCACGATGGTCATCGCGCCCGCAAGCTTCACGTCGCCGTCGAACGTCCAGGGGTCGTCGTCGATGACGACCTGGAGCCACGGGATGTTGACGCAGTCGAGCTCGATGGTGCCCTTGTCGTCGGTGATCAGCGTGATCGGGTCGGGGCCGCCGATGACGCTGGTCAGGTAGACCGTCAGGTCGGGGATGGCCTTGCCGGAGCTGTCGACGAACTGCAGCGCGCGCGGCACGGTGGGACCGGGCGCCGCCATCATCACCGTGGCGTTGCCGCCTCCCGACGGAAACGTGTGCGTGCCCTGCACGACCTGGAACGGATCGACGGCCCAGATGAAGAGCCACGGCCCGCCATCCTTGACGGTGACGTCGATGGCCGGCAGGCTGGGACTCACTTCCTCGACCTCGATCGAGCCGTACCCCTCGCTCGAGGTACCGAAGTTCCTGACCCCTCCGATGGCGGGATATTGCAGGTCCTCCAGGCAGCGGGTGATGAGGTTCCCGCGAGCGGGATTCGCCAGCGCGGTGAACGTCTGCGGCAATGCGCCTACGTTAGCGACGCGCAGGTGGACGTCGCCCTCGTCGACCGCGACGTTGCGCGCGAGCGTGGTGTTGCCCTTGTTGTCTGCGTCCACCAGAAAGTTCGCTCTCGGGCCGCTCAGCATCGCGCGCACGACGAACCGCCCCGCGGCGTCGGTCGTCGCTTCACGGCGGCTGGGAAAGTCGCTGACCACCACTGTCGCGCCGCGCACCGGACGCTCGTCGCCGTCGACCACTCTCCCGGCGATCCGCCGCGTGGCGAACTTCCGCGGCGTCAGCTCCGCGCGCGCCACGCGCATCGCGGCGCCGGCGGTCAGCGGCACGTCGCGCAGCACCTCCACGTCCGCCGCGGCGGAGCTGATGGCGATGCGCAGCGATTCGTACGGCGGGAGCGCTTCCAGGACCGTCCGCCCGCTGTCCGGCAACGGCAGCGCGTCGCCCGACGCGAGCAGGTCGAACGTCCGCGGGGCGACCTGATCGAGCACGCTCAACTGGCGGGCGATGGCCGCGCGGTCGCGGTCGTTCACCCGCGCCTCCGGGACGCCGAGGAGGAAGACCATCGCCAGGTCGGTCAGAGGCAGCTCGAGGTCGATCGCTACGCTCCGCGTCGGCTCCAGCGTCCAGGTGCCGGCGTCGACGGTCGCGCCGTCGGCAATGTCGGGCGGCACCGCGACGTCGACGATCCGCAGGCGCTTGTTCGCGTCGAACACCACGAGCACCGGGGACTTACCGGCGTCGATGGCGTCACTGACGAAACGCGCACCGTCTACAGCTGCCGAATGCCACTGGGACGGCGAGGGCGGGATCTCGATCCCCGCCACGCTGCCGTCCGTCCGGCCGAGGCCATAGGCGTCGGGCGCGCCGAGCCGCCGCAGCACCGCGGCCGCAGGAGGACCCGACCCGACCCGGACCGTGAGCGGCGGGTCGTACGGACCTTCGATCGTGCCGCTGATGCGAATCGTCTTCGCCATGAG
Organism: Thermoanaerobaculia bacterium; assembly: GCA_035630815.1. Lineage (GTDB taxonomy): Bacteria > Acidobacteriota > Thermoanaerobaculia > Gp7-AA8 > Gp7-AA8 > QHVT01. The sequence continues at coordinate 7,519 of DASQJY010000036.1, read as the reverse complement.
CGGCACCGCCGCGAAAAAAAGGGACAGGAGCACCAGCCATCTCTTCATGCGTTCACCTCGTTTTCACCGGGCCGTACCGCGCGACGCGAAAGCCCACGCTCTCCGCCGCGGCCATGGCCCAGAAGTTCGTTCGATATCCCGGCCGGCAATACCGCCCGTCGTCCCTGTAGCTCCCGCCCCGCACCTCGGGGTTGAGGCAGTCCTCCCGCTCGATCACCGGGTCGCGGAGCGGGGAGAGGTCGTACGCGTCGTGCTCGTAGCAGTCGCGCACCCACTCCCAGACGTTGCCGAGCGTGTCGTGCAGCCCCCACGCATTCGGCGCGTAGGAGCCGGTGTCGGTGCTGCCCTGCGCCTGGCCGTGATAGCGACGCGGGTCGTCCTCGTTTCCCCACGGCCACGTGCTCTGCGTGCCGGCGCGCGCGGCCGCTTCCCATTGCGCGGCCGTCGGCAGGTCGTACCGGAAGCCGGTCCGCTTCGTCAGCCAGCGGCAGTAGGCGCGGGCTCCTTCCCAGGTCACGGCGACTACGGGACGCCGTTCCACGCCGCGCTTCGGCACGAAGCGGCCGTCCTGCTGCTCGATCAGCGCGTGCGGCGCCGCGCCGAGCCAGGGGACTCCGCGCGTGGTGCCGTTTCCCTCGTCGTTGAGAAACTCGCAGTACTCGGCGTTCGTCACCTCGCGCTCCCCGATCGCATACGCGGAGAGCTCCACGCGGTGCCGCCGCTGCGCCTCGCGCCATGCCCACTCGTGCGGCAGGCTGCCCATGGCGAAGGTGAGCGGCGCCACCGGGATCATGGCCGGACCGCGCCGCCCGGTGCCGTCCACGAACAGGTCCGTGAACGGCACCGCCGCGGTCAGCAGCAGGAGGAGGATCGGAAGCATGCCGCCCGCTCAGTCGTCGACGTCGCAGCTGATGCCGATGTGGTCGGAGACGTTGTTGCGCCAGGTGAGCAGGTTCAGCGGCACGATCGAATCGGCGTTGTTCAACGTGACGTTCGCCGACCAGACGAAGTGGTCGTAGCGGCTGACCAGCCGTCCGCGCGTGTTGACCGAGGTGCGGTCGTTCGGCTCGACGTCGAATCCGGCGGTATAGAGAGGATTGAATCCGGGACTGGTCGCCCCGAGGTTCCAGTCACCGCCGATCACCAGCCGCGCGCCGGGCCCGGTGATCGAGAGCGCGGCGGCCTGGATCGCCGCCACCTCCTGGTAGCGCGCCGTCACGCCGCGGCTGCCGAAGATGAGATGGATGTTCCCGATCCAGGTCCGCGCCCGCCCGCCGCCGGGCCGGATCTGCACGAACGCGGGAGGACGCTCGAAGTCGTCGTTCGGATCGGGATACTGCTGCAGCGCCTGCGGGTTGAGCGCCCCGGCGATGAGGAAGCCGTACGCCTCGAAGTACGTGGTGCGGCCGAGCAGCCCCGACGCGAGCGCCGTATAGCCGCCGGGGTTCAGTTGATTGAGCGCGGCGGGGTTCATCAGCTCCTGCACCACCACCACCTCGGCATTCTGGAACTCCACCCTGAAGGTGAGGTTGCGGTTCACCGCCCCCTGGTTCCACCCGTAATGCAACAGGTTCTGCGAGATCATCGTGAAATTGCCGGCGAACGCGGGGAGCGCCGCCACGACCGCCAGACAGACTGCCGCCATCGATCGCATCACGTGAAGCCTCCTTCTCGGTTTCAGTACCGGGATGGAGCCGTGAGGGGGGAGGAATCTGACGCGAGAGTTCCGGGAACCAATCGATCTGTTCGCGGAACCGTTCGATCTGGTCCGGGAACTAATCGATCCGCCCGGGGAACCGGCCGATCTGTTTGCGGGAACTGGTCGATCTGTTCTGGGAAACAGTGGAACTGTTCGAGGACCTGGATCGATCTGTTCGCGGAACCGTTCGATCGGTCCGAGGAACCGATCGGTGGGTCCTGGGAACCATTTCGATCTGTTTCGCGTACCCAATAAGACTGTTTCCGGAACAGGCTGATCGGTTCCCGGGACCAAAGAGGACGTTTGATGGCACGATCGAACCATGCACGTGCGCCTCGCGGCGCGAAACGGCGCCGCCAGCAGGACCGCCTGCCGGCGTGGATGCGTCCGTTCTGCCGCGCCGCGCGAGCCCTCGACGCCTCCATCCGGCTGATCGGCGCGACCGAGCGCACGGTGGCCCGCTCCGAGCGTTGCGCCCACCGCCGTCCGATACGTACCTCACGCACCCTCCAGGAAGCCTCGGCCCGGCTGCGCGAGGCGCACGCACGACTCGTGCGGGCGGCACAGGAGCTCGCGATCTCGCACGAGAGCCTCGGTCCCGAGGAGAAAGAGGCGGCCCTCGTGCCGGAGCTCCTGGTCCACAACGCGGTGCGCTGCCTGGAGATCACGGCCTGGCTGCAGAAGACGGCCGACGGCCTCTTCTCGCTGCACGAGAACGTGCTGCTCGGCCTCCAGAGCGGCACCCTCGTGCCGGAGCAGCCCGCCGAGCGCCGCCCGCGCATCAAGCTCGCCCGGCGCCCCGTCCCTCTCCGCGCCTTCCTGCTTCGCCGGCAGGCGCGCGTCGTCGACCGCATCGCCCCCATCCTCAGACGGCGCCGCCGGACGCCCCGTCCGGCCGCCGTCCGGGCTCCCCAACGCAGCCTCCGCGGCCGCGCTCCTCCTTCGTTCTGATCTCGCCCCTCTCAACCATCCACAAGAGATCGAGAAAGAAAGAAAAGGAGATTTACCCGTGCGTACAAGCCAAGTACTCGAATCCACTGAAACCACCCCGGCCCCGGTCCCGGTGGCCAGCTACACGACCACCGCGCAGGAGCGCATCGCGGAGCTGCGCCGCTGGCGGGACCAGATCCCGCATTTCGCCATCCCGGCTACCCCGGATGCGATGCAGCGCCTCAGCACCGCGGCCTCGCTTCCGCCCGAGTTCATCGAGCTGACCAGCATCGCCACCGCGAACAACAAGCCGCTCGTGCGCGTCGAAGCCCTGACGCCGGACGAGATCCGCGACCTGGCGGCCTACGCGGATGCATACAGTCCGCTGGCCGACGAACTGGAGGCCTTCGCAAAGTTCGTCCGCTACAGCACCACCGCCGCCCGCAACACCGCCGGAAACGAGGCCCTCACCACCTACGCCCTCGCGGTACGCCTCTCGAAACGCCCCCGGACCGCCTACCTCGCCCCCCACGTCGCCGACATGCGCCGCGCCCTCAACCGCGGCCGCAAGCCGTCGCCGGAGGTCCAGGCGAAAAGGGCAGCCGCCCGTGCGGCGAAGGCTGCGGCCCGCGCCGCGGCCACGGCCGCGCAGGCGGAGCCGGAAGTGAAACCGCAGGTGTAACAAGGATTCCCAGGTAGACCCATCGCGGGCGCGTCGTGAGACGCGCCCGCGATCTTTTCTCAAATCAGTGCGTTCGGTCCTCGCGTTCGACCGAGTTGAACGCGCGCGATCCAACGAAATGGCAACGATTTAGGTGGTGATGAAGCCAGCGTGCAGCAAACCGGAGCGTAACGAGCCGTATAAAGTCGCAAGATGACGAGCAACTGGGATCCAGTCTCTGGTCTTGACGACACTTGCCGTCGCGTGCAGCGAATGTTCGCCGAGGAGCTATCGGAGCTCCAGCTCACGTCAGTAGACGTGCACATGAAGCCAATCTCAGCGAGTGATCGCAATCCGACGTTTACGATTCAGACGCCAACAGAGACTTACGATGGCGTTATCGCGGAGGAAACGGCGGCGCTGGAAACGGACGAGGAACTCCGACAGATCATTCGAGGGCACCTGCTGCATGCGACAGGAGTTGATCCGTGAGGACGCGCGTTGGCACGCCAGCGCGAGATCTGTTAGAGGATGGCGTTGGCTGAACGGAAAGCATCGGTTACGATGTCCACGGGAGCAGGAACATGGCTGTCACGCTTATCCCACAGCAGGGCGAGATCACGGCTCAGATCGATTTCACGGAGCCGTCATTTGTGCTGTTCAGCAATATGCTAGCGCTTGGCGGCTCGTTGTTTAAACACCTTTCTCCGCATGGGGTTAGGCTCGCCGATCTCAAGTTTCAGGGAGGTGATCCAAGCTACGCTGACGCCCAGATCACCTGCTCAATCTTCTCACTGCTAGCCGAAGTTCATGTTCGTCCCGACCGGGTCGATATCCGCACCTTCGATACGTCCAAGCGATCCGAGATGTTCGAGGCGTTGAGATCTGCGGCGACCGCAGTCGCGGAGCACGCCACCGACATAGGTTTTCGGTCATTTGGCTCGACCACCGCCCTTCACGGGAAACTTCAGGGCAACAGCACGTCCGGCTATATCTCGGAATTTGTCAAAGACGCGCCGGAGCGGGCTGGAGCTGTTCTCAGTGCTGGCGTTGCGTACTACTTCGCGCCAGACGCTGCGCGCCTCATGTCATCGATCACGTTGGAGCCATCGAACGCGGTGCAGGACGGTCTCTATTTAAGATTGGTCGCGGTCTGGGATTCGCAGCAGCAGCGACTGGAAGAGCTTCAAGTCGCCGATCATGCGTATCTTGAGCATGCGTTAACAGTGTTTGGGGTTGATCTGCCGTGAACGTGAACGGGTCTGTGTTTCAGCAAACCGGCTTTGCCGCGCCGTCACAAATGAGTCGTCGTGATGTCGCTCGCGGCGAGTTTGTGCAGGACCTTACGACTCAGGCCAGACGGTCGGTCGAAGTGTTCGCCCTGCTCGTGGGCGCGCGCGCGTTCCGCGGCACGCAGCCATCGCTGCTCGACCAATCATCTCAAGCATCAAGGTTGGATGCTCCGGTATTCGCGTACTTACCGCAAACAAGTTCCCAAATGCCGCATCATCTCCCGTTGTTAAATTCCGTGCGGCAGCTAGTAGAAGATGAACGCATCAACGCTGCTCGAGCTTTACTGGCCCGGGAAGCGCCGACGACTCTACGAACCGGTGACTTAGCGACGTGGAGCAGGATACTTGCGGAACCGCGTGCAGTTCCAGCGGCAGATCATGGACGTGATCGAACAGCCGAATATGATTGGCTCGCGAAGTATGCGCTCGATTATCGCGGAGAGTGGGTTGCGATTGCGGGCGGTGAGCTCGTGGCGCACGCAAGAACTCTACGAGAGCTTCTAGGGGCGGTGAGTGACTTGCGATTAGTCTCAAAGCCGCTCGTCCACAAGATCCGCTGACCCTATGTTATTTCTGAACGGTACCGCCTTCACGATCGGCTATGCGCGATTCCTCGACTCTAGCACCCACAAGCGCGAAGGAAGTGCGAAGGTGTACGTCCCGATTCGCGTTGAAGGGATTGAGTTGCTGGCGCAACTCGATACTGGTGCGGCATGGTCGATCTTGCCGAGCGAAGTCTGCGAAGTGCTTAATCTCCTGAACGGTACCGGGCCGAAGGTGCCGGTCACCACCAGAAAAGGCAGGTTTGAGGGCAGACTTGAGCGATTATGTGTCACGCTCGTAGCTGCGGAGGGCGTGTCTCTCGACGTTGATGCGACCATTCTTGTGCTTCCCGATTGGGATGACGACGCATTCCTCGGCTGGTCAGGACTGTTGGAGAGAGTTAGGACGGCGCTCGATCCAGGGCAGTATACGAATTACTTCTACTTTGGCCCTGTTGCGGCCTGATTGACCGACATGGGTGGCCTACTGCCGAGATAAGTTGACTCAGGAGTAGCAGTCGAGCCAGTCTGATAGGATGATCTCTCTGCTTCGCGAGAAGTGGCGAGAAAGATGAGCGAATGGGACTGATTCAATGCCCCGACTGTGGGCACAGCGTATCCAGTCAAGCGCCAACATGCCCGAACTGCGGGAGGAGAATTACCGCCGCGCAGGGAATGGGAGCGTGCAGTTGGATATTAGTCATCGCGCTAGGAATCGTGGTCGCTATCATCCTGATGTCGGTGCTCTGAATGTAGCAATCATCGGCTTCAGCATCGTCGGGTACGCCTCGCTGAAGCTCGTCGCCGTATACAGCGTGCTCCACCCGCTCTGGCGAAATCACGGCACAGACATTCTAGCGATGCCGGTGCTATTGGCTTTTGCCAATCTGCTCACGTTGCGCAGTCCGTTCCCGAACGCTTTTATGCGTCCCACATTCGCCATGGCATTGACGCTGACGGCGGCGGTCTTTTGGGAGCTAGTCGCTCCGACCTATGCGCACTCCACGTCAGATCTGCGCGACGTTGTAGCGTACGTTGCTGGCGCTTGCCTGTACTTGCTTGGGTCTTCGCGCATGCTGGTCGGGAGTTGTCGCGAGACGGCTTGTGCATGCGGACGATCGAATCGCCGCGGCGCTATCCCCCTGTGACCTCCGGCCACGCCAGCGCAGTGGCAAACCCCGGCACCTCATTCGACAGCCATTCGGAGTGCACAGACACGAAGTCCCGCAACTCCCGCGCGAGCACCTGACTCACCGATTGCCGCTCGCGCCGCCACCCGCTCCAGCGCCACGACCTCCATGCGCGGGATGCGCACTTCCAGGTACGTTTGCCGCAACAATTCCGGGATCGCCTCCGCCAGCTCCGCTCCGAGCGCCTCTTCCACTGCTTCCTGCGACCAGAAGTCCATACCGAACGACACCAGCTCCGCCCACGGCAGCACCAGCCCCTCTTCGGTATCCACCCCCTCCAACTCGCCCACCTCCATCCACGCCCGCACGTCCCGCCAGCTCAGGTCGAGGAGCGCGGCGGCTTCAGCGATCGAGTAGGTGGGGCGGGGGTGGAGGAAGAGGGTGCGGATCGTGGCGGCGGTAGCCATTCGTGCGACTCCTTTATTTGTCTTCAGGGCGTGCGTCGATATCAACTATCGACGATGGAGGTTACATCAACGGTAGTTGAAGATCAACCGCCAGTGGCAGTCGAGGCAGAGATCTTCGGGAAGCGCCTGCGTCAGCTCCGAACGGACGCCGGCTGGACGCAGGAACAACTCGCCGAAGCGGCGGGGATCACGACTACTTACACGAGCGACCTGGAACGGGGAACGAAGGTCCCGAGCCTCACGATCGTGCTGCGGATCAGCAGGGCGTTCAAGATGCCGGTGGCGGAACTGCTGCGGGACTTTTCGATCGACTCCGTGCGCCGGATGCGGTTGTGAGCGCCTGCTGAAGCGTGGATATGGAGTGCGGTAACGACAGTTACCGCTCTGACTGCTTCTGTTCGTGCTGCAATTTGTGCTGGTGCAATCTCGCCTGGTGGCACGAGCGAAGGGTGGACCTGCACGCGTTGCAGGACGGAACAAAAACAGGAAGAGCGGTAACTCGCGTTACCGCACTCCAGAGCAGCGCGCATCCTCGCTTCGCGTCATTCGCGAGCAATTTGGAGTGCGGTGACCGCAGTCACCGCTTTTCCTTCGGCAGCCGCAGCTGCCGCCTTGGGCGCTCGGCGTCGCAGGCGCGTAGTAAAAGCGGTGACTGCGGGAGGGTGTGTCAAAACCCAAATTCGCGAAATTCAAGTGGGCGAAGCGCTGCGTTACACGATGTTTTTTACACTCGCAGTGGTCAATGCCATCAATTTACGCCGGCTTATTCGCCTTGCAGTGGATGCGCGAACCACGTGC
>DASQJY010000035.1:0-18959 GCA_035630815.1 Thermoanaerobaculia bacterium | reverse complement strand
GCTTGGCACTGGTGGTCGCGCCACCGATCAGTAGCGGAAGCGCCACGCCCCTTCGCTTCATTTCTCGCGCGACGTGGACCATCTCGTCGAGGCTCGGCGTGATAAGGCCCGAAAGGCCGATGACGTCGACGTTCTCTAGGTCGGCCCGCTCGAGGATCGTCTCGCAGGGGACCATCACTCCAAGGTCGATCACCTCGAAATTGTTGCAGCCGAGCACGACGCCGACGATGTTCTTGCCGATGTCGTGGACGTCGCCCTTCACGGTGGCGAGGAGCACGCGCCCGGCCGTCTGGCGGGCGGCGCCGGCGGCCTCATCCGCCTCCTTCATGAACGGCTCCAGGTACGCGACGGCGCGCTTCATCGCGCGCGCGCTCTTCACGACCTGCGGCAGGAACATCTTCCCGGCGCCGAAGAGGTTGCCGACGATGTCCATCCCCTCCATGAGCGGACCCTCGATGATCGAGAGTCCGGTCGAGTACTTCTGCCGCGCTTCCTCGACGTCGGCGTCGATGAAGTCGACGATTCCTTTCACGAGGGCGTGCGAGAGGCGCTCTTCGACCGTGCCGTGGCGCCACTCTTCCTCTTCCTTCGCGGTCTGTTCCTTTCCTTTTCCTTTGACGGTCTCGGCGAAGGAGATCAGGCGCTCGGTGGCGTCGGGACGGCGGTTCAGCAACACGTCTTCGACCAGCTCGAGGAGATCCTTCGGGATCTCTTCGTAGATGCCGAGCTGCCCCGCGTTGACGATGCCCATGGTGAGGCCGGCGCGGATGGAGTGATAGAGAAACGCCGCGTGCATCGCTTCGCGCACGATGTTGTTCCCGCGGAAGGAGAACGACACGTTCGAGATGCCGCCGCTGGTGCTGATGAGCGGATACTTTTCGTGCAGCCGGCGGACGGCCTCGATGAAGTTCACGCCGTACGCGTTGTGCTCCTCCATGCCGGTGGCGACGGTGAGCACGTTGACGTCGAAGATGATGTCGGTCGGATCGAAGCCGACTTCGTCCACCAGGATGTCGTACGCCCGCGAGCAGATCTCGACCTTCCGCTCGACGGTGTCGGCCTGTCCCTGCTCGTCAAAGGCCATGACGATCACCGCGGCGCCGTAGCGTTTGCAGAGCCGCGCGTGGTGGCGGAAGACCTCTTCCCCTTCCTTGAGCGAGATCGAGTTGACGACCGACTTCCCCTGCAGCGTCTTGAGGCCGGCTTCGAGCACCGACCACTTCGAGCTGTCGACCATGATCGGCACCTTCGCGATGTCGGGCTCGGAGGCGATCAGGTTGAGGAACTCGGCCATGATCTTTTCGGAGTCGAGCAGCCCCTCGTCCATGTTGACGTCGAGGATGTTCGCGCCGCCGTCGATCTGCTGCCGCGCCACTTTCAGCGCCGCGTCGAGATCGCCGCCCTTGATCAGCTGCGCGAACTTCGGCGAGCCGGTGACGTTGGTGCGCTCGCCGACCATGATGAAATTCGACTCCGGCGTAACCGTCAGCGGCTCGAGGCCGCTCAGGCGGAGATGCTTTTCCGGCTGCGAAGGGATACGCGGCGGCAGCGTGGCCACGGTCTCGGAGATCAGGCGGATGTGCTCGAAGCCGGTGCCGCAGCAGCCGCCGACGATGTTCAGCCACCCCTGCGCCGCGAAGTCTCGCAGGACCGCCGCCATCTCGCTGGCCGTTTCGTCGTAGCCGCCGAGGGCGTTCGGGAGGCCGGCGTTCGGATAGCAGGAGATGAAGATCGGGGCGAGCTTCGCGAGCTCCTCGACGTGCGCGCGCATCTCCTCGGCGCCGAGGGCGCAATTGATTCCGACGGCGAGGAGCGGCGCGTGCGAGATCGAGTTCCAGCACGCTTCGACGGTCTGGCCGCTGAGCGTGCGGCCGGAGGCGTCGGTGATCGTGATGGAGGCGATGACCGGGAGCGTGATGCCGGTGTCCTCGAACAGCTTCTCGATCGCGAACAGCGCCGCCTTCAGGTTGAGGGTGTCGAAGGTCGTCTCCGGCAGCAGGATGTCGACGCCGCCGTCGACGAGGCCGCGGGCCTGGTCGTAGTACGCGTCGACCAGCTCGTCGAACGACACGCCGCGGAAGCCGGGGCGGTTGACGTCGGGTGACAGCGAGGCGGTGCGGTTGGTCGGGCCCATCGAGCCGGCGACGAAGCGCGGCTTCTCGGGAGTCGAGAAGTCATCCGCCGCCTTGCGGCAGATCTCCGCTGCCGCTTTGTTGATCTCGTAGACGAACGGCTGCAGGTCGTAATCGGACAGCGAGATCGCCTGCGCGTTGAACGTATTGGTCTCGATGATGTCCGCGCCGGCGGCGAGATACTTCCGATGGACCTCGTCCAGCACCGTGGGATTGGTGATGGCCATGACGTCGCTGGCGCCCTTGAGGTCGCGCGGATGGTTCGCGAAACGCTCGCCGCGGAAGTCCGCTTCGCTCAGCCCGTACGTCTGGAACTGCGTTCCCATCGCGCCGTCGAGGACGAGGATGCGTTGCGAGAGGAGGCTTCGTAGCTCTTCAGTACGGTCAGGTCGTGCCATCGCTCATCTCCGGACAAAAACGAAAAAGCCCCGCAAGAATCCTCGCGGGGCTACGAGTGGACATCGTCGGTTACTGCCGGCTCTTTAGCTTTTTTTATCCTGGTTGCAAGCGGCGCCCCAAATCAGTCCAGGTACAGGGAGGGTAATGCGCACCTGCACCGTTGTCAAACAGGCCCTTTGTCGAACGGCTTCAGGTGCGGCAACCAGCGCCGGACATTACGGCAGTAGTCGCGGTAGTCATCGCCGAACCGCTCGCGCAACGCCGGCTCTTCGTACAGCAGGACGAATGCGTGCGCCGTGACGATGAGCACCGCCAGCATGGCCAGCATCGGCCGGGTGATGGCCGGCAGCAGCAGCGCTTCGCCGGCCAGGAACACACCCATGCCGAGGTACATCGGGTTCCGCACGTAACGGTAAAGGGCGCGCACCACGAAGCGGCGCGGTGGATCGAGCGGCATCGGTGTCCCTTCACCGGTCCAGCCGAAATCCCAGACGCAGCGCAGCATGATCGCGCCGCCGACGATCATCAGGGCCACCGCGGCGACGCTCCAGCGGGGTTCGAGCGGCCCGCGCGCAAAGGCGCGTGGCAGGAACCAGGTCCAGATCGAGACGAAAATCGCCGCGAAGAAGACCGACCGCAGCAGCGCGAAGAGACGCGCATTCATGCCGTCCATTATGATCTTCCTGATGACCACCGCCACCGACACGCCCATCGCCCACACCGACCCGCTCAACGCGCAGATCCTTGCGGTCTCCGAGGATCGCATTCAAGGGTTCGTGCGCGATCCGTTCGGCACGATCGCGCAGCAGTCGGGGCTCGACGTCGAGCTGGTGATGGAGCGCATCCGCGCGATGCTCCGCGCCGGCACGATCCGGCGCGTCCGGCAGACGCTGATGGCGACGAACCTCGCCGAAGGGGCGCTGGTGGCGTGGCAGTTCCCGAACGAGAAGCTCGACGAGGCGTTCGACTTCATGTTCCAGCAGGATCCGTTCTCCGGCCACGTCGTCATCCGCTCCACCGACGCCGCCACGCCCGGTTCGAGTTACCGCCTCTGGACCACCGTGAAAGTGCCGCAGGGCTATTCGGTCGAGAAGCATTGCGCGTTTCTCGCGTCGCTCACCGGCGCGCAGCATTTCCGGGTGATGCCGGCGAAGCGGATCTTTGCACTCGGTGTCGGACACGTGCGCCGGAAGGGGATGGAGCCGGGCTCGAAGTCGGACGAGCTGGCGGTGGTGAAGGACACGGCGAAGGTCGAGCTCTCCGACCTCGAGTGGCAGGTGCTGACGGCGGTGAAGCGCGAGCTGACGCCGGACGAGGTGACGCGCGACCTCTGGGAGCACCGCGCGAGCGAGGCAGGCGTGCCGCTCGAGCAGTTCCTGGAGGTGGCGGAAAATCTCAACGCGCGCGGCGTGGTGGGACGTTTCTCAACGTTCCTCGAGCACGTGAAGCCGGTGCAGGGCGAACGGGTGACGCGCTTCAACGCGCTCTTCCACTGGGCCGTGCCGCCCGGCCGCGAGCTGGAGGCAGGCCGCGAGGTGGGACGCTTCCACATCCTCACGCACTGCTACTGGCGCGAGGGCGGCCCGGAGTTCCGCAATGTGAACATCATGGCTGTCGCCCACGGGACCGAGAAGGAGCTGGTGCTCGCGCACAAGCGCGCCATCGACGAGCATCTCGAGAGCATCGGCATCCCGGTGTCGTACACGAACGTGTTCTGGGGCGGCCGCAGCGAGATCAAGCCGAGCGAGATCTCTCCGTTCGCCTATCGCGAGTGGTGCGCCTCCCGCGGCGCCGACGCCGAGTCGATGCGCTGAGCTTGACCGGGAGAGACGACGGGAGGCCTCCGGCGGGCCGGTGTGACCGGCAGCATTTGTTTGCGCACGGACGGCGTTCATCGCGAGAGACGTGCGTTCAGCCTTGGGCAACAAGTGCTGCCGGTCACACCGGCCCGCCGGAGGCCCCTCGTCGTCTCCCCCCGGTCAGTTCGCGACTTTGAACTCGACGCCGGGGTTCTCTTTCTGGGCGAATTCGAGCTCCCATTCGGAGCTGAACAGGACCACCGCGTTCTCATTGCTGTCGGTGGCGACGCGGGCGCGTGAGGGAAGGGTCATGCGTGCCACTTCCGAGACGTCCTTGTCCACCCAGCGGGCGAGCTTGTAGGGGAGCCTGGTGATCGTCGCCTCGACGCCGTACTCCGTCTCCAGGCGCGACTGCAACACTTCGAACTGCAGCTCGCCGACTACCGCGAGGATCGGCTCGGAGCGGAGACCGTCGTGGACGACGAAGACCTGCATCGCCCCTTCCTCCTCCAACTGCTCCAACCCCTTCTGAAACTGCTTCTGCCGCGTTACCTGCTTCGCGCGCAGCGTCGCGAAATGCTCCGGCGCGAAGCGGGGGATGCGGTCGAACTCGATCGGCGTATCGGAGGAGACCGCGTCGCCGATCTGGAAGAGCCCCGGATTGACGAACCCGATCACGTCGCCCGGATAGGCCTTGTCGATCGTCTCCCGCTCGCGGGCGAAGAGACGGTGGGGACGGGTCATGCGCACCTCGCGCTTCAGCCGCGCGTGCTGCACCGGCATGTCGCGCTCGAACACGCCCGACGTGATGCGCATGAACGCGAGGCGGTCGCGGTGGCGCTTGTCCATGTTCGCCTGAATCTTGAACACGAAGCCGGTGAAGGTCGACGACGTCGGCTCGAGCTCGAAATCCTCGCCGTTCTTCTTCGCGTGACGCGGCGAAGGGGGCGGTGCGAACTCGATCACGGCGCGAAGGAACGGCTCGACGCCGAAGTTGTTGACCGCGCTGCCGAAGAAGACCGGGATGACCTTGCCGTACTCGAACTGCTTCCGGTCGAACGACGAGCCGGCGCCCTCCAGCAGTTCCGCGGCATCCCGCAGGTCCTGCCACGCCGTCGGCCCGATCGCCTCGGCCAGGGTCGGGTCATCGAGGCCGCTCACTGTCATCGGGGCGACGGAGGCGCCGTGCTTGGTTCGCTCGAAGCGGAGCACCTGCTGATGGCGGAGATCGAAGACGCCCTGGAACGTCGGGCCGTCGCCGATCGGCCAGTTCATCGGAACGGCGGAAACGTTGAGCTCGCGCTCCAGCTCGCTCAGCAGCTCGAACGGATCGCGCGCCGGCTGGTCGAACTTGTTGATGAAGCAGAGGATCGGGATGTGCCGCATCCGGCAGACCTCGAACAGCTTCCGCGTCTGCGGCTCGATCCCTTTCGCACCGTCCAGCACCATCACCGCGCTGTCGGTGGCCGCGAGCGTTCGGTACGTGTCCTCGGAGAAATCCTGGTGGCCGGGCGTGTCCAGCAGGTTGAGCATCGAGCCTTCGTACTCGAACTGCAGCACCGTGGAGGTGATGGAGATGCCGCGGCTCTGCTCCATGGCCATCCAGTCCGAGGTGGTGTGGCGCTGCGCCTTGCGCGCGCGGACCGAGCCGGCCTCTTCGATGGCACCGCCGTAGAGGAGGAGCTTCTCGGTGAGGGTGGTCTTCCCGGCGTCGGGGTGCGAAATGATGGCGAACGTCCGCCGCCGCGCGACCTCGCGGACCAGTTCGTCATCAGGTTGTTCAAGTACGGCGCTCATGCGAGCGGATCAACAGAGAGGGAGAGGAAAGATTTCCGAACGCGGTTCACTGAGCCCGTCGCGCAAATTGCCTCAATTCCACCGCGTATCGCGTCTCTGCCGGCGCCAGCTGTTTCGCCGCGTTGTAATGGAGCTCGGCTGCGCGGCGGTCTCCCAGAGCCTCGGTGATGGCGCCGAGGTTGAAGCGGAGCGCGGCGGAGCGTGCGCCGCCGCGGCGCAGGGCCCCTTCCCAGATCGCCTTTGCTTCCGCGAGCCGCGACGCTTCGATCATCGCGAACCCTTCCTCGAAAGCCGGCGCGGTGTCATCGAGCACGATCGACTCGCGCACGCGCCGCGGCGTGATGCGATCCGCCGCTTCGCTCGCCGCATGCCGCGCCGCATGCTCGAGAGCCCGTTCGCGCTCTTCCACGGTCACGACGTCGACGCGCGGCGAGACGCCGGAGCCGGAGGCGTAGAACGTCGACTGGTGCTTCATGAAGCGGTTGAGCACGTCGATCTTCGCGCTGCAGGTGGCCTCGACGCTCGCGTAACGCTTCTTCACCCGGTTTCCGTCGACGTCGCGCGCGCTCCCTTCCCCCTCCCGCACCGCGGTCGTGCAGATGAGCGTCTTCACGTCCAGGTGCGCCTCGGCCGGCCCGGTCGTGAAGCGGACGTCGCGCGCGTGGAAGCCGCCGCGGTTCAGGTCGCGCAGGAGCTCGTCCACGAATGCTTCCACCTGTTCCGTGTCGCCCTTCACCTGCACGATCGCCAGCTCCTCGACAGGGCCGAGGTCGTGGACCGCCCGGAGCGTGCGCTCGAAGACGAGGCGGGGCGGCGCCGCGAGCAGGAGCGGGACGGCAGCGAGATGCAACAGCGCGGCAACGAGCGTGCGCATGGGACGGGGGCGAATCTTACGACGAACCGATGTTGGATAGAATCTCGCCCGCATGCGACTGAATGTAACCAGTGAGATCGGCAGGCTGAAGAGTGTGCTGGTCCACCTGCCCGGCCGGGAAATCGACCTGATGGTCCCGCCAATGATGGCCCAACTCCTGTTCGACGACATCCTCTATGGCCAGGTCGCGCGCGAGGAACATCGCCGGTTCCAGCAACTGATCCGCTTCGTCGCCGACGACGTCCTCGACCTCCAGGACCTGCTCGAGGAAGTGCTCGAAGACGAAGACGTGAAGGATCACATCATCCGCGACCTCGGGAAGCGGAACCGCCTCAAGCGGAAGCTGATCGGCACGTTGCTCGACACCCCGCCGGCCGCGCTCGCGGAGGTGCTGATCTCCGGGATCGCGCGTGAAACGGAATCGGGCGAGCTGCCGCAGTTCGATCTCTACCCGATCCCGAACCTCTTCTTCATGCGCGACCCGCAGGTCGTGATCGGCGACCGGGTGGTCGTCTCCGCGATGGCCACGCAGGCGCGCCGGCGCGAGTCGCTGCTCTCGAAGTACGTCTTCGAGAACCACCCGCACTTCAAGCGCGAAGAGCCGTTCTGGGTCGACTTCATGGAGAGCGAGCCGGAACGGCCGATGCCGCGCAACATGCCGACCATCGAGGGCGGCGACATCCTGATTCCGCGCCGCGACCTGATCCTGGTCGGCATCACGGAGCGGACGAACAAGGCGGGAGTGGAGGCGCTGCTCACGTCGCTGCGCGTGGCGAAGGCGGGCATCACGACGGCAATCGTCGTCGACATCCCGCGCCAGCGCTCCTTCATGCACCTCGACACGATCTTCACGTTCATCAACCGTCACGAGTGCCTGCTCTACCCGCCGGTGCTCCTGCCGAGCGGCAGCCAGGCGGCGAAGGTGACGATGGTCGACCTGACGAAGAAGCGCGGCTTCGACTACTCGCCGCAGAAGTCGCTGCTGGCGGCGCTGAAAAAGCAGGATTTCGACCTCGAGCCGATCTACTGCGGCGGCAAGAGCGCCATCGACCAGCAGCGCGAGCAGTGGACCGACGGAGCGAACGCGTTCGCGCTCGCACCCGGGATCATCCTCCTGTACGAGCGCAACGTCCGCACCGCGGAGGCGCTGGCGAAGGTGGGCTATCACATCGTGTACGAAGACGACCTGCTCCTCGGCAGGACCGAGCTCGAGACGTGGACCGACAAAAAGTACGCGCTGCAGATCGCGGGCAATGAGTTGTCGCGCGCGCGCGGCGGTCCGCGCTGCATGACCATGCCGCTCGAACGCGAGGAGCTCTGAAAGCTGTTGTCGGTTGTCGGTGGTCGGTTGTCCGGGCTTTTGCGCCTGGACGAACGGCGCGGATGACTGACAACCGACAACTGACAACAAATGACAGCTCCAAGTGAGAAACGAGCAAAGCTCGCGGTCGTGGCATTCGGCGGCAACGCACTGCTTCGCCCCGAGGACCGCGGCACGCAGGAAGAGCAGATCGCGCGCGCGAAACAGGCGGCGCGCTGGCTCGCGGAGATCGTCCGCTACGGCTACAAGCTGATCGTCGTCCACGGCAACGGCCCGCAGGTCGGCAACATCCTGGTGCAGGCGGAAGAGGCGTCGACGAAGATCCCGCCGCAGTCGCTCGACGTCTGCGTCGCGCAGACCGAGGGCTCGATCGGCTTCATGCTGCAGCAGGCCATCCGCAACCGGCTGGAGTCGATCGGCGTCGGCGGTGAGGTGGCGACGATCCTGACCGAGGTGGAGGTGGATGCGAACGACATCGCGTTCAAGCGTCCGACCAAGCCGATCGGCCCGTTCTTCACGCGCTATCGCGCCGAGGCGCTGGAGCGCGATCTCGGCTGGACGATGAAAGAAGACTCCGGCCGCGGCTGGCGCCACGTCGTCCCGTCGCCGCGCCCGCTGCGCATCCTCAACATCAACACCATCGCGCACATGCTCGACACCGCCGCGGTGGTGATCGCCGCCGGCGGCGGAGGCATCCCGGTCGTCCGCGGCCGCGACGGCGCCTGGCGCGGCATCGAGGCGGTGATCGACAAGGACTACGCCTCCGCCAAGCTCGCCTCCGACCTCAAGGCCGACCGCTTCATCATCCTCACCGGCGTCCCGAAGGTGGCCATCGACTTCGGCAAGCCGACGGAGCGCTTCCTCGACCGGATGACCGTGGCCGAGGCGGAGAAGCACATGGCCGACGGCCAGTTCCCCGCCGGCTCCATGGGCCCAAAGATCGACAGCGCCCTCCAGTTCGTCCGCGAAGCGAAGCAGGAAGTGCTGATCACGGACGTGGAAGTGCTGCGCGAAGCGCTGGAAGGGAAGGACGGCACGGTCATCGTGCCGTGACGGCGCGCCGGTCACTCGTGTCGCGGTTCCGGCGCGCGCCCTTCGGCGATGAGCGTCCGGAGAGCGTCGTTTACCTGTTCGGCCGTCGAGTAGTGGACCAAAACGTCCGACTCGATGCGGATCAGGACGGTCTGCGTGTTCCTCGGGTGGTAGTACTTGCCGCGGACGCCCTTGTCGAAATCAAAGTCGTACTCGGGGCGGAGGTCGTCCTCATCGCGGATCTCGTCGCTCTTCTTGCTCATGTATTTTCGACGTTCGGCTTTCGTCGCATGCCGTGCACTGATGATGCGGATTCGTTCTTCGCGCGCCGTGTGACTCACGACGAGCAACTCGTTGAACAATGTGCACCCGTAGGTAATCTCGCGCAACTCACCGTCGGAGTGATCGAAGTCTTCGAACGTGATGGAGAACGGATCGTCGAAGACGTAGGTCGCCTTGGGGAAGCCGACCCCGTGCTTCAGCAGGTTCAATTCTGCCTTGTCGTCGTCCCATTCGAAGCGGTCCGATTGCACGCCCCGAGGCTACCTCGGTGTTACTGATTCGGGCAATCCGCGCAGTGGGCGCGGAGGCGTTCGAAGGTCCAGATCCCGTAGGTGTGGCCGTCGGCCCAGTTGGGCTGGAGGGCGTAGTTGCCGATGGGTTCTACCGACTGTAGAACGAACGACTCGGGGCGGTAGCGTTGCGGGAGGCCTCCGGCCATGCGGCCGAAGAGGTCGGGCTCGCCGGAGCAGACGGCGCAGGGGCAGGCGCGGCGGAGCTCTTCGAGCGGGTAGTATGATTCGTGGCCGTCGTCCCAGACGACGACGAAGAGATCACCGAGAATCTGGTATGAACGTGGGCGCATGCCGACTTATAGATTGACCATCGAGTACGAAGGCACTCGCTACTCCGGTTGGCAGGCGCAGGGTAACACGCAGAAGACGGTGCAGGGCCACCTGCTCCGCGCCGCGCGCGACGTCCTCGGCGACGTCGACATCGGTGGTGCCGGACGGACCGATGCGGGCGTCCACGCGTCCGCGCAGGTGGCGCATCTCCGCTCGCACAAACCGCACGATCCGCTGCAGCTCGCGCGCAAGCTCAACGACCTCCTGCCGCACGACATCAGCGTCCTCGACGTGGCTCGTGCGCGCGACAACTTCCACGCGCGCCACGACGCGACCTCGCGCGTCTACCTCTACCAGGTGGCGACGCGGCGGACGGCATTCGCGAAGCCGTTCGTCTGGTGGATCAAGGACCGGCTCGATTTCGAGGCGATGCAGAAAGCCGCCGCGGCGCTGGCCGGGCGCCATGACTTCTCCGCCTTCACCGACAAGCGGCTGAAGGAAGAGGACTCCCGGATCGTGGTGGTCGAGCGGGCGGAGCTCGTCCGCGACGGGGACCTCATCCTCTTCCGCATCGCGGCGTCGCACTATCTCTGGAAGATGGTGCGCAAGCTGACGTCCTCCCTCGTGGAAGTGGGGCGCGGCAACGAGCGGGGGATCGAGCAGCGCCTGCACGCGAAGGGGGAGCCGTGGCAGCCGACCGCCCCGCCGTCCGGGCTCTTTCTGGAAGCGGTCACGTACGAAGGGGAGGCGTTCGACCGCCCGCTCGTACCGATCGTGCCGGTGGAGTCATTCGCCCGGAGAAAGCGGTGAACGAGGCGCAACTCGTTGCCCGCGTGCGCGAGTTGTTCTCCGCGCGAATCGGCGACGACGCCGCGATTGTCGGCGACCAGGTCTACACGACCGACATGCTCGTGGAAGACGTCGATTTCACACGTGCAACGCCGTTGCGTTTCGTCGCGCGCAAGAGCCTGGCCGTGAACCTCTCCGACATCGCCGCCATGGGTGCAAAGCCGGAGCTCGCGCTGCTGTCGCTGGCGCTGCCGGAGTGGGCGCGGGAGCAGGCCGACGAGCTGCTGACCGCATACGCGGGCGCGGCGAAGGAGCATGGCGTCGAGATCATCGGCGGCGATTTCTCGCGCGCGGAGAACCTCACCATCTCCGTAGCCGCGGTCGGCCGGATCGTGACCCGTCCCCTGTTGCGCAGCGGCGCGAAGCGCGGCGACCGCATCTACCTCTCGCGACCGATCGGCGGCGCGGCGGCGGGCTTGCAACTGCTCGAGAAGAGCGCGGACAGCTACGCGGAGCGCGAGTTCGTCGAGTCGGCCATTCGCCGGCAGTTCGACCCGGAGCCGGAGCTGGCGCTCGGCGTTGCGCTGGCCGCCATCCCCGAAGTCACCTCGTGCATCGACGTCTCGGACGGACTCTCCACCGACCTCCATCATCTCTGCGACGCCTCGAGCTGCGGTGCGGAGATCGAGAAAGAGCGCATCCCCATGTTCCCCGACCTGCTGGCGTACGGCCCGAAGCTCGGCATCCGCGTGCGCGACGCGGTGCTGCACGGCGGCGAGGAGTACGCGTTGCTCTTCACCGCGTCGCTGCCCGAATCGCAATTGAGCGCGCGTCTGGGGCGGCCGGTCTACGCGATCGGACGGATCACGTCAGAGCGTGGAGTGCTGCTGAAGGAAAACGGGATCGCGCGGCCGCTGGAGGCGGGCGGCTTCGATCACTTCGCGTGACGGTTGAGGTTCGACGCGGCGACGGCGCAGACGAACGCGCCGATGCCGAGGGTCGTGCGTACCGCGTGGGCGCGCCCCCAGTTCTTCACGAGGAACTGTGAGCGGTCGCTCGGGTAGTCGGTGGCGGGATTCGCCTCCAGCTCCTTGTTGATCGGCACCGTCACCATGACCGTCGCGGCCAGCACCCCCGCCAGGCCGACGGCCGCCGCGGCGTCGAGGATGCGTTGCGCCAGGCTGTCGCCGCGCGGGGCGGCGATCGCCAGCGTCACCGCGCTGCCGAGGGCCACGGGACCGATCGCGTCGAACCAGCTCGCCACCGTGGAGGAAGGTCCATCCTCGCGCGGCAGCTCGTTTTTCCAGCCCGGCACGAGCGCGGCTTCACCGAAGCCGAGCGATCCGGCCAGCAGCCCGGCCGAGGTCAGGTTGACGATGCGCAGAGCCGATTCGATCGAGCGGTTCACGCGGCTAAGTATACGAAAATGGGCGGCCTTGTGGCCGCCCGTTCGGTGGTGCGCGATGCTTTTGCGGCGTTACCGCTGCAGTTTCTTCTCGAGCTCCTTCAGCCGTCCTTCGAGCTCCTTGATGCGGCCCTGCAGGTCGTCGCAGTTCGACGGGCCGATGGTCTGCAGGCGCGCGCGCCACTCGGGGCTGTCGAGCAGCATCGGCAGGTTGCCCAGCTCCGCACCGCGCAGGAACCGGACGCCCTCCTTCTCGACGACGCTCGCCACGAGCGCCTGACGGTTCCGGCCGCGCAGCACTTCGATTCGCACGCTGTCGCCTTCCTTCTTTTCGTTCAGGCCTGTGCGGATGTCCATCGACGAATCGACTCCCTTGCCGTCGATGGAGAGGATGATGTCGCCGACGCGCACGCCTGCCTTGTCGGCCGGGCTGCCATCTTCCACCGCGCCGACCAGCACGCCGGCGTCCTTGCTCGCGCCGTAGTGGTCGCGCAGCTCGGGCGTGAGGTCGACCAGGCTGACGCCGAGGTGAGCGCGCTTGCCGCCGAAGAGCTCGTGGCGGAAGGGGATGGCATCGCCGTCGTCCGTGATGACCTTGCCGTCCTTGACGACCACAGTACGGGTGCGGGTGCGGGGTGAGGGCGGCGTCTGGGCGGCCAGCGCGGTGGTGATGAACAGGGAGAGTGCAATGGTGAGAATCTTCATGGTTCCTCCGTTACTGGAAAGCGATCAATCGAAAGTTCTGTAAGACGCGGGCTGGATGGTGTTGGGCTGCTGCAGGGAGTCGAGGTCCATGATCACGCGCGTCCCGTCGTCGTGCTCGAGCACGAGCATCGGTTCGGCTTCGTCCGCGATCTTCTTGACCTCCTGCAGTTCCGCCACGAGCTTCTGCCGTTCCACGCGCAGCTCGGCCACGTGCTGCCGGTGCGCGTGCACCGTCAGCGCTCCGTGCACGAGGAGCGCGAGGCAGGCCGCCATCGCGAAGGCGGCGGAGAGCCGCCAGACGAACGGCAGGTGCCGCTCCTGGCCGCGGACCCGCCGCATCACGTCAGACGTGAAGGCGGGCGATGCTTTCGCCCGCGGCAGGACTCGCATCCAGCCGCGGAGTTGTGTTTCGTTCATGACCTTCTCCTCCGATCCACCAGGGGGCGAGGTGCCTGCGCAGCAGTTCCCTCGCACGTGAGATGCGCGACTTCACGGTGCCGCACGCGACGTCGAGCGCCTTCGCGATCTCGTCGTACGACCATTCCTCCATCTCGAACAGGACCAGCGGCGCGCGGTACTTGATGGGCAGTTGCTCGAGTGCCGCGGAGACCTGCCGCTGGATCTCGTCCGTGAAGAGGGTGGCGTCAGGCGGCGGTGTGCTCTGACGCGTGCTGGCGTGAAGCCGCGGCAGGAGCAGGCTCCACCGCTTCTGGCGACGGACCTCGGACACGACGAGGTTCGTGGCGATGCGGAAGAGATACGGCCCCAGCCGTTCCCGCTCCCTGTATTTCGCTGCATTGCGGTACAGCCGGACGAACGCATCCTGGGCGATCTCCTCGGCCCGGTCCCGGGACCGGACGAGGTGAGTCAGGTAATTGACGAGCGAGTCCTTGTACCGATCGACGATCTCGGCAAAGGCGTCGTCATCGCCCTCACGAACCCGTTGCATCAGCGCGTCGTCGTTCATTCGTAGTGAAGGACGCATGAGCGCGAAAAAGGTTCCGCGCCTTCGGCGGGGTATCAGGTGTCAGGTGTCTGGGGTGCTTCGCCCGGGCGAAAATACCCGGACACCTGATACCCGACACCCGCGCGAAGCGCGCTACCGCCGCGAGTCTTCGAGCTGCTTGATCCGATTCACGATGTCGCGGTAGTTCGAGTTCATCCCGTACACCTCCATGAACGCTTTCTGCGCGTTCTCGGTGTCGCCTACTTCCTGGTATGCGGAGGCGAGGTCGTACAGGAGGCCGACGTGCTCTTCCTCGGTGATCTCCGGCATCTCCAACCCCTTGCGGTACCACTTGATCGCGAGCTGGGGCATCCCTTTTTCGAGGAAGCAGAGGCCGAGCATGGAGGCGCACTCAACGGCGCGCTTGGGGTCCTTCGAGGCGAGCTGGAACTCGCCGATGGCCTCGTCGATGAGACCCATCTCCTTGTAGGCGATGCCGAGGTTGTAGTGGGTGTCGTAGTCCTCGGAGTCGAGCTGCTGTTCGACGCCCTTCTTGAACTCCTTGAAAATCTCCTCGAGCGACTGCTCCTCCTCGGAGAGGGAGATCGACTCCTCTTCGTCCGCCAGCTCGGATTCGAGCTCCGCGGCGAGGTCGAAGAAGTTGTCTTCGTCGGCGAAGAGGTTTTCCTCCTGCACCAGGGCCGCGCTGAACGCGGGTGCAGGTTCGGGCGTTGCGGCCGCGGGCGCGGGTGCCGTCATCGGGATGCCGAAGTCGTCGTCGTCGTCCGGGATGGCGGAGAGGAGCTCGTTCTCGATCTCGTCACGCGAGAGCACGGACGGACGGGCCGCCACCGCACTCGCCGCGGCCGCGGCAGCAGCCGTCGCGGCGTCCTCGACGCGCTCGCGGCGCGATTCGAGATCGGCGTTGCCGGGGAAACGCTCGCTGAGCGTTTCCAGCTTGCGGCGCGCTTCGTCATAGAGCTCCTGCTCGATGTAGAAGTCGACTTCACCCAGTTCTTCGAGCGGCAGGTCCTCGAGATCGAAGCTGCTCGCCTCGGTGCCGAAGAACGGTTCCTCGGCCACCGGCTCCGGCTCGGCCTGCGGTTCAGGTGCGAAGGCCGGTTCCGGCTCCAGCTCGAGCAGCGGCTCGGAGATCGGCGACTCCACCGGCTCGGGTTGGAACAGCGTGTCTGCCGGCGTTTCATCGCTGAAGGACAGCTCTTCGACGTCCGAAAAGTCGTCGATTGCGGAGAACTCCTCCTCCGCCGGCAGCTCCTGGGCGAACGTGAGCTCGGGCTCTTCCTCGGCCACCGGCAGCTCTTCGACCGGCGCCAGCTCGAGGACTGGTTCGGGCTCCGGCTCGGGCTCCGGTTCCAGCAGGGGCTCCGGTTCCGGAAGCGGCTCGAGCTCGAGCATCGGCTCGGGCTCCAGAACGATTTCGGGCTCGGGCTCCGGCAGCGGCTCGGGCTCGACAGCGGGCGGCTCCAGCTCGAACTCCAGCTCGGACGGGGCGTCGAGATCGAAGCTCAACTCGCCGGTGTCCGCGAGGTCGTCGAGCGTGATCTCCGGCTCCGGTTCCGGTTCCGGAGCACGCACAGGCGCTGCTGCACGCGCTGCCGCGGCCGGCGGCGCGAAGCTCTGGCCGCGCGAGGTGAACTCGTTGCGGACGGCATCGACCGTCACCGTGTCGCCGCTCTCTTCGAGGACGGCGACGTACGCCTGCGCCGCGGAACGGGCGGCGTCGTTCTCCCCTTCTTCGAGGAGGATGCGGAACAGCCGCTCGTGCGCGGTGAGGTTCTTCGGGGAGCGTTCGAGCACTGCACGGAGATGCTCGGCCGCCTTCTCGGCGAGGCCGTACTTGGCGAAAACCTCGGCCTCGGTCAGGTGCTCGGTGATGAAATCGAGATCGTCGTTTGCACCGCCGAGGTCGTTCGCGAGATCGGCGGCGGCCAGCTCGACCGCCGGGATCAGGCGTGCCTGAGGCGGTGGAGGCGGCGGGGGAGCCGGCGCGAGCGGCTCGGGAGAAAGATCCATCTCCAGCTCGAGCGGCGGGGAGGTATCGAGGTCCAGCGAGAACGAGGTCGAGTCGTCCCCCATGTCGAACGACGGCGCCGGCTCCTCGATCTCCATCGGCGGCAGGCCGGGCGAGGTGCGCGCGCGGGGCGGCAGCGTGTCCAGTCCGCCCATCTGCGAGCGGACGAACTGCAGCTTGGTGCGGTGCTGGGCGTTCTGCGGCTCGCGCTGGATCAGCTTGTCGAGCACTTTCGACGCTTCGTCGAAGCGCATCCGGGCGATGTGCGCCTCGGCGAGGCTGTTCATCGACGCCAGGATGTTCGTCTCTTCGTTCAGGCGCGTGTAAACGGCGACGAGCCGCTCGAGCGTGCCGGCATGGCCCGCCTCGACGCGGATGATGCGGTTCAGCATCTCGATGGCCGTGCCGCGCTCGCCGCGGCTCAGGGCGCGCTCGACGAGCGGCCCGACCATCTCCAGGGCGCGGTCGGCGTCGTTCTGCTTGAGGTACAGCTCCGCGAGCGTTTCCCGGACCGTCGCTTCGTTCGGATCGGCGGCAATGGCGCGCTCGAGCGTCGTCAGGGCGCCGGAGGTATCGCCGCGGCCGAGCTGGATCCTGCCGAGGAGCGCGAGGAGGCGCGGGCTGTCGGCGTTCCCCTCCAGCGCGGTGTCGACGATCTGCCGCGCGTTGTCGAAGTCTTTCGCTTCGAGGAGCGCCGTGACGAGCGAGTCGACCAGCTCGGTGTTGCGCGGGTCGATCTTCAACGCCTTGCGGAAGACCTGCTGGGCCTCGTCGAGCATGCCGCGCTTGAGCAGCATCCGCCCGACGCGGTCGTACTCCTTCAGCGCCTCGACGGTCTGGTTGTTCTGAGAGTAGAGGTCGGCCAGCTTGACGTGGACGTTGATCGACTGCGGGTCGAGCTCCGAGATCTTGCGGTAGATCGCGAGCGCGTTCCCCGGGTCGCTGTGCTTGATGTAGTAGTCGGCGAGGACCTGGTACTGGCTCTTCGCCTCCATCGCCAGCCCCTGCTTCGCGTAGAGGTCGGCCAGCTTGGCGTAGATGTCGAGCTGCGAGGGGTCGAGCTTGTTGATCTTCTTGTAGATCGCGATGGCCTTGAGGAAGAAGCCATCCTTCGAATAGTGCCCGGCGATCTTGGAAAAGACCTTCACCGCCTCATCGCTGCGGTTGATGCGTACCCACAAGTCACCGATCCGATTGAGCGTGTTGACGTCGTTCGGGTTGTCCTCGAGGAGCCGCTCGTACTCCTTGATCGCCGGCTCGATCTTGCCCTTGGCGACCAGCTTTTCCGCGCTGGCGATGACTTTATCGCGTTGAACCGCCATCTTCCTCGCTAGTGCCGAAAAGCAGCCTCGGCTCCTCCACCCCTTCGAACGACATTCGATGGATCGGGCTGGGCCCGTACATCTTCAACGCAGCCTGGTGACCTTCGGTCGCGTATCCCCGATTGTGCTTGAAATCGTAAACGGGGTAACGCTCATGATACGACTCCATCAACAGATCGCGATAGACCTTCGCCACGATCGAGGCCGCGGCGATCGAAACGCTGCGCCGGTCGCCCTTGATCAGCGGAATCTGCGGCATGTGCAGCGTCTCCAGCGTGACCGCGTCCAGCAGCAGGACGTCGGGGCGGACGTGCAGGTCTTCGACGGCGTGCTGCATGGCCAGCTTGCTGGCCTGCAGGATGTTGATCCGATCGATCGTGCGCGGCTCGACGACGCCGATCGAGACGGCGCGCGCGCACGAGAGGATCAGCCGGCTGACGGCGACGCGCTCGTCGGCTTCGAGGATGAGCTTGGAGTCTTTGACGCCGAAGAGCGTCGGGTCGCAGTCCAGGATGACGCAGGCGGCGACCACCGGTCCGGCCAGGCAGCCGCGGCCGACCTCGTCCGTACCGGCGATGGAGCGAAAACCAGAATCGCGGAGCCTGCGCTCGACCGCTGACATCTCAGCGACGCGCGCGAGCTCCGCGAAAAGAGAATCGTAGAGACGCTCGGAGGGAAGCCGCTTACCGCTGGCGCTTTTCTTCGATGCGCGCGGCTTTGCCGCGGAGATCCCGGAGGTAGTAGAGCTTCGCGCGACGGACCCGGCCATGACGTTCCACCTCGATCTTGTCGATCGTCGGAGAGTACAGCGGGAACATGCGCTCCACACCCACTCCGCCCGAAATCTTGCGGACCGTGAACATCTGACGCGTGCCGCCGCCCTTGCGCGAGATCACCAGACCCTGGAAGACCTGGATGCGCTCTTTGTCGCCTTCCTTGACCTTCACGTGGACCTTGATCGTGTCGCCCGGGGCGAACGACGGGATGTCGGTCCGGTTGATGGCCAGCGACTCGACGAGCTTCATGATTTCTGCCATTGACGTAACTCCAGTAGATTCTGAAAAGCGGGTCAGTATAACCGAGAGCGCAAGGGCGCTGCCCTCTCGTGAGGCGGGGGCTAGAACTTACCGAGCCGGGAAAGAATTTCCCGCGCCTCCTCGTCGAGCTCGGCCGTCTCCAATAGATCGGGCCGTTTGGCCAGCGTGGCCCCAAGCGCCTGTTCTTTCCGCCACTTGCGGATGTTCTCGTGGTGCCCGGAGAGGAGGATGTCGGGAACACGCATCCCCCGCAGCTCCTCGGGGCGCGTGTAGTGCGGGTAGTCGAGCAGCCCGCGAAAGAACGAGTCCTCCTCGACCGAGCCGGCATTGCCGACGACCCCTTCGACCAGCCGCCCGACCGCGTCCGCCATCAGCATCGCCGGCAATTCCCCGCCGGAGACGACAAAGTCGCCGATCGAGATCTCATCCGGCTGCAGCGCCTCGTGAACGCGATGATCGAAGCCTTCGTAGCGGCCGCAGAGAAAGACGAGGTGTTGCTTGTCCCGCAGTTCGAGGGCGACGCG
>DASQJY010000034.1:0-68960 GCA_035630815.1 Thermoanaerobaculia bacterium | reverse complement strand
CTGCAAGGCGAATAAGCCGGCGTAAATTGATGGCATTGACCACTGCGAGTGTAAAAAACGTCGTGTAACGCAGCGTTTCGCCCACTTGAATTTCGCGAATTTGGGTTTTGACACACCCTCCCGCAGTCACCGCTTTTCCTTGGTGCAAACGTGCCAGCTCCGTGGCAACGAGTGAAAGCGGTGACTGCGGTCACCGCACTCCAAATGACTTCATCGTCAACGCAATCCTGCGGCGGTCGAGGTCCACCGACACCACCCGCACGTTCACCCTATCCCCCACCCGCACCACCGTATGCGGGTCGCGCACGAACTTGTTGGCGAGCTGGGAGACGTGCACGAGGCCATCCTGGTGGACGCCGATGTCGACGAAGGCGCCGAAGGCGGTCACGTTCGTCACCACCCCTTCGAGCTGCATGCCGGCGCGGAGGTCGTCGAGCTTCTGCACGTCCTCGCGGAACTTCGGCGGCTCGAAGGAGCCGCGGGGATCGCGTCCCGGCTTCTTCAGCTCCGCGACGATGTCGCGCAAGGTCGGCTCGCCGACATCGCCGGCCACGTAGCGCTTCCAGTCGATGCGGTCGGCCGCCTGCGCGTTGCCGACCAGCGCCTTCAGCTCCAGTCCGTGATCGCGCGCCATCTGCTCGACCAGCGCGTAGCGCTCCGGATGCACGGCGCTGTCGTCGAGCGGATGCGCGCCGCGGATGCGCATGAAACCGGCGCATTGCTCGAACGCGCGCGCGCCGAGGCCGCGGACTTCGAGAAGCGCGGCCCGGGAGCGGAAGGCGCCGCCGGTGTTGCGATGGTCGACGATGCGGCGCGCGAGCACCGGGCCGATGCCGGAGACATGCTCGAGCAGTTGCGGTGAGGCCATGTTCGCGTCGACGCCGACCAGGTTCACGCACCAGTCGACCGTCTCGCCCAGCTTCTTGCGCAGCAGCGGCTGATGGACGTCGTGCTGGTACTGCCCGACGCCGATCGACTTCGGGTCGATCTTCACCAGCTCGCCGAGCGGGTCCTGCAAGCGCCGTCCGATCGAGGCCGCGCTGCGCAGCGACAGGTCGAGCTCCGGGAACTCTTCCCGCGCCACCTCGGAGGCCGAATAGATGGATGCTCCTTGCTCCGACACCGAGACGACCGGCGCGGCCGGCGAAACGCTGCGCACGAAGGTCTCGGCCTCGCGCGAGCCGGTGCCGTTGCCCACTGCGATGAGGTCGGGCTTGTGCGTGTCGATCAGGCGCCGCAGCGCCTTCTGCGCGCTCGCGCGCTCGTTCGCCGATTTCTCGCTGTAGAGCGTGGCCGTCTCGAGCAGCTTGCCGGTCTCGTCGAGCATCGCGGCCTTGATGCCGGTGCGCAGGCCAGGATCGAGCGCGAGCACGCGCCGGTTGCCGGCCGGCGGCGCCAGCAGCAGGTTGCGCAGGTTCTGCCCG
The DNA here is from genome assembly GCA_035630815.1 of Thermoanaerobaculia bacterium. Taxonomy (GTDB): domain Bacteria; phylum Acidobacteriota; class Thermoanaerobaculia; order Gp7-AA8; family Gp7-AA8; genus QHVT01. The sequence continues at coordinate 67,536 of DASQJY010000034.1, read as the reverse complement.
AACACCTCGATGGCCTCGGCGTCCGCGCGCTGCTTCAGCTCCGCGCGCAGCTCCCCTTCCAGCGACAGCGAGAGCAACCGCTTCCAGCCGTCTTCGACCGCCTTGTCGCGCTCCTGCGCCAGCGGCGTCGGTTGTTTGATGCGCGCCTTCAGCCCCGCCACGATCTGCTCGTCCGGGAAGCGCAGCCGCACGTTGAGGAACTCCTCGGTCTCGCCGCGGAAGATCGCCAGCAACCGGTGCGATGGCGCATGCGCGAGCGGCTCGCGGTGGTCGTAGTAGAGCTCGAACTTGCTCTTCGTCTCTTTCTTCTCCGAGAGCACGGCCGTGGTGATGACACCGTCCTTCCAGGCCATCGCCCGGGCGTACTTGCGCAGCGCCGCATCCTCGGCCACGCGCTCCGCGCAGATGTCGCGCGCGCCGGCGAGATCGTCGTCCGAAGTCCATTCGACCCGCGGGCCGGTGCCCCAGACGAAATCGGCGAGCGGCTCCAGTCCTTTCTCCTTCGCCATCGTTGCGCGCGTGCGGCGCTTCGGCCGGTACGGCAGGTAGAGGTCCTCGAGCTCGGGGCGCGTGCTCGCGCGCGCGATGGATGCGGACAGCTCCGGCGTCAGCTTCCCCTGCTCCTCGATCGACTTCAGGATCGTAGCTCGGCGGTCGTCGAGGTCCTTCAGCTCCGCGGCGCGGTCGAAGATCGCCTGGATCTGCACCTCGTCCAGGTTCCCGGTCGCTTCCTTGCGATAGCGGGCGATGAAGGGGACGGTGGAGCCTTCCGCGTGCAGCTCGAGCGTGCGCTCGACCTGCTGCGGACGGAGGTTCAGTTCGGCGGCGATCCGGGCGGCGTACGGCATGGGCGGCGCAGTCTAACCGCGGGATCAGTTTTCGGCCACGCAGAGCATCCTGCGCAGGTGCTCGGCGAGCTCGGTCAGGCTTCCCTTGTCCACGATCGGTAGCTTCGTGAAGAACGGCGCGAGCACGGAAAAGCCGGTCACGATGACTGCTTTCGATGCGAGGTCCGCGTTCTGCTCCACCTCCGCGATCAGCTGCGGGCCCTCCTGCCGCTCGAGCTGGAGATCGAGCAGCAGCAGGTCGAACTCGTGCGCGGCGAGCGCCACCCGTGCCTCATCCGCGGTCCGTGCGGTGATGACGGTGGCGCCACAGCCGGCGCAGAGGCGTTCGAGGATGGTCAGGTAGGAGGGGTCGTCATCGACGACGAGCACGTGAGGCATGTGCGCACGCGGTCGTGCAAAGTGACGGCCGATTCCTCCAAACGTGCAAGTCCCGACAGGACAGAGGTTAACGAATTTGCGTCTTTTTTCCGTCCCGCGGCGATTTGCGACAGGTGCACGGAATCTGGACGCATCCGGCGCGCAAGTCGCAAGCACGCTCGGGCGTATGAGACGAAGTCTGCCAGTCCTGCTTTTCCTCACCCTCGCCTGCCGGGAGAACGTGGCGCCGGAGTCGGTCACGACGACCACGAACGATGCGACCGCGAGCACGACCGCGCCCGCGCCGGCCGCACCCGTACCGCCGGCGGCACCTCCGGTGGCGACGTCCACCGCTCCGGGGGTGAACGGTCCGAAGCTGATGCCGGTGGACGACGCGCCGCAGGACGCCGCACTGGTCGCCTATCGCAACCAGCTGCTCGACGCGGTGCGCCGCCGTGACGCCGCGGCCGTGGCCGCGCTGGTGGACCCGAAGATCCGCACTTCGTTCGGAAACGGCGGCGGGACGGACGAGTTTCGCAAGACGCTGGCGAAGGAAGGCGTGCTGGAGGATCTGGCGCTGGTCCTCTCGCGCGGCGGCACGTTCCAGGGCGAAGGCGAATCGCGCTCGTTCTGGGCCCCCTATGTCTACAGCGCCTGGCCCGACCGGCACGACGCCTTCGAGTCGCTCGCGGTCATCGAGGACAACGTCCCGCTGCGCGAGACAAAGGATGCAGCCTCCCCCGTCGTGGCCACGCTCGCCTACGACATCGTCACGCTCGTGATCTCCGAAGAAGAGCTGCGCCAGGTGAAGACCGCCGACGGGAAAGTGGGCTGGGTGGATGCGAGACACGTCCGCAGCCCGGTCGGGTATCGCGCGGGATTCAACAAGACCGGCGGGCAGTGGCTGATGAACGCGTTCGTCGCCGGAGATTGATGGTGTCAGGTGTCAGGTATCCGGGGTGTTTCGCCCGGGCGACAATCCCCAGACACCTGACACCTGACACCCGCGCGCAGCGCCCTACCGGCGCGCGATTTGAAGTGACTGTAAACATGTCCCGTACAGCGGCACTCGAGGCCGCCGAGACGATCGAGCAGGGCACCGTCACGTTTCTCTATCGCCCGCGTGTCGAAGAACAGCACGCCGAGGAGCTTGCGGACGTACAGCGGCTGCTGATCCTGCTGAGCCCCGAGGGAGGGACGTTCGAGCGGACCATCGCCGTCGGACGCAAACGCCTGCCGCGCTCTTCCCGCAGGGACCGTTTCTGGGGCTTCGTCGACCTCGTCCTTACCCACTACGACATGCACGCCGCCCTCGGCGCACAGGTCTACGGCACCAAGACCCGCGGCCTCCGCCATCTCCCTGCCGCCCGTCCGTTCGCCACCGGCACCTACGAGATCGCCACGCACGGCACGCATGCACACCTCCGGTGGCACGTCGACCGGTTCGAGCAGGACGACCCGGTCGCGGCCGAGGTGGAGATCGAAGAGGATGCGGACTACATCGTCACGATCGCCAACCCCGACCCGGTCGCCTGGGGCCTCCTCCAGCCACCCGATCTGCAGGAGCAGCTCTTCGACGATCTCGAGCTACACGTGACCCTGCCCACGCCTTTTCCACCCTCGCTCCAGCAGCGCTTCCGGAACCGCCGCTTCGTCCAGCTCGACTCGACGGAATGGCTCGATCACCCTGGAGCGGAGGTGGTGTTCGTCGGCTCCGGGGACTGACACATCGTCCATTCGTTGGGACAAACCGCCTCTCTCCCGCCGCGTTCGCTCTGAGCGCATCTTCCACAATCGATGTGACTTCCGCGCGGGTGCCATCGGGCATCGATCTCGCGATAGGAGCGGTCACACGATGACTACAAATAAGCATGACGAGACAGTGTTGGTCCTCGACCGGGATCGCGAAGCGGCCGCGGCCGCAGCAGCGCGGCTCGCGCGCTCCGGACGGCTGGTGCTGACCGGCTCCGATGCCGCGGTCGGCTCGCTCGTCCTGGCGCGGATGCCGATCAGCTCCCTGCATGCGGATGCGCAGCTGGACGGGCCGTTCTCGTTCGCGGTGCTCGACCTCGTCGCGGACGCGCGTCAGCGCGCTGCTTCGTGCAGTATCGTGCTCACGTCCAGCGAAGAGCTCACCAGCTCCTGGCGTGCGGAAGCCACGCGCCGCGGGGCGACGGAGATCATTTGCCCGAAGTACCAGCAGAGTGCGCGTGCGACAGCGGCGAGCGGCACGATCCTGCACATCCCGACTATCGACGAGCTGATTGCGAGCGCGCATCTGCGTCCCGCCTTTCAGCCGATCATCGATGTCGGCGGCGACAGCCCGAGCGGCTACGGATACGAGTCGCTGGCGCGGTTCGACGACGGGGCGCTGGAGTTCTGCGATCCGCAGTTCCTCTTCGACTACGCCCGCCTGACCGGCAAGACCGCGGAGCTCGAGCTGGCCTGCCTCCGCCGCACGCTGCGGCAGGCGCGCGCGCTGCCGAACGGGGCGAAGCTCTTCATCAACCTCCATCCGCACGTGCTGCAGGAAGGGGAACTGCTGACGCGTACGCTCGTGACCGAGGCGGCCTACAACGGCGTGGAGCTGCGCAACGTGGTGCTGGAGATCACCGAGCAGGAGAAGCTCACCGTCACACCGGCGGTCTGCAACACGTTCGAGTCGCTGCGCGCGGCCGGGGTGGAGTTCGCGCTCGACGACGTCGGCATCGCCTACTCGCACCTCGACCGCATCGAATGCGTGCAGCCGTCGTATCTGAAGGTCAGCCACGAGTTCGGTACGGACTTCGAAAAAAATCCGACCCGCCGCAAGATCATCGGGAACATCCTCTCGCTCGCGCACGACTTCGACTGCGAGGTGGTCCTGGAGGGCATCGAGACCGCCGCGACGTCGGGTGCGGCGCACGACATCGGCGCCCGTTTCGCGCAGGGGTTTTTCTACGCGCGGCCCGAACGGGCGGCCACCGCGTTCGAGTCCGGCAACGCGTAATACGGAGTTCGCCCCCGAAATCCGCCCACTCGTACCATTCCGGTCGACAGGGCCTCGCTCCTCCGACACCATCATGTGGAAAGACCGACCTGAAGGTGCCATGATCGAACCCATCACGAATGACCCGACGCAGAAGAGAGGCCGCGGCCGCCCGCGCCGCGAAGGAGCGGACCAGGAGATCCTGACCGTGGCCCGCGAGCTGTTGCGCGACCGGGGCTACCGCGAGTTCACGGTGGACGCGATCGCGGAGCGCACCGGCATCGCCAAGACCACCATCTACCGCCGCTTCCCCTCCAAAGGAGAGCTGGCCGCCGCCGCCATCGCGCCGATGAACGGCGTCGCGCAATCTGAGGACATCGCCGCCATCCTCCGCGAGACCGCCACCGTGCTCCGGCTGCTCGCGAACCCGGACGGGGAAGCGATCGACATCATCCGCGCCGTGGTCCAGCCGCGTCACGCCCGCATCCGCGAGCTGATCGCCCGCGACGGCACACGCGACCCGGACCTCACGGCCGACCTGTTGATCGGAGCGCTGCTGACGCGGCTGCTCGTGTCGCGCGAGCTGGGGGATGCGGAGGAGCTGGTGAGGGCGGTGCTGTGAGTTTGTTGGCCTGCTTCGCAGGTGGTGTCGGGTGTCAGGTATCTGCGTGTTTCGCCTGGGCGAAAAGCCCCAGACACCTGACACCTGATACCTGACACCAGCTACGCCGTCGTCTTCTTGAACCTCGCCACTGCCAGCGCGATGATCGCGAACGTGTAGAGCGCGAGCAGCGCGGTCGGGCGCCACAGCTCTGTCAGCGACGCGCCTCGCAGCACGATTCCGCGGATCACTTCGATGAAGTACTTGGCCGGGATCACGTTCGAGATCCAGCGGAAGATCGGCGGCATCCCTTCGATCGGGAAGACGTAGCCCGACAGGAAGACGAACGGGAGCAGGAAGAACATCGACATCTGCGTGGCCTGCATCTGGGTCTGGGCGATGGTCGAGATCAGCATCCCCAGACCCAGCACCGCGGCCATGAAGAGGAAGCCGACCAGGTAGAGCTGCAGGACCGAGCCGACGATCTCGATCTTGAACAGGAACCGCATCAGTAGCACGGTCAACGTGAACTGGAAGTAGCCGATGACGATGAACGGCAGGATCTTGCCGAGGATCAGCTCCGCGCGCGTGGCGGGCGTGACCTGCAACTGCTCCAGCGTGCCGCGCTCCCGCTCGCGCACGATGGCGATGGCGGTGAACTGGATCAGCGTGAACGTCAGGATGATCGCGATCAGGCCGGGGATGATGAAGCGCGCCGTGCGCAGATCGGGGTTGTACCAGGGGCGCACGCGCACGTCGACCGGCAGCTGCTTATGACTCCAGTTCGCGCGCCGCGCCAGCATCTGGATGGACATGCTCTGGGAGATCCCGGCCATGATGGACATCGCCTGAGACGACGTCGTCGTGTCGCTCGCATTCACGATCAGGAACGCCTCGGCCGGCCTGCCGCGATGGCGGTCCTTGCCGAAGTCGCGGTCGAAGACCACGCCCACCGAGGCCTTGCCGGCATCGATCTCCTGCCGCAGCTCGTCCAACGAATCGACGTGCTTCACGACGTCGAAGTAGTCGGTGCTGGTCATCTTCGCCACCAGCTCCCGGCTTTCGTAGGTGCGGCTTTCGTCGAGCACGACGGTGCGCAGGTGCTTCACGTCGTAATTGATGGCGTAGCCGAAGATCAGCGTCTGCATCACCGGCACCATGACGATCATGCGCAGCGTCATCCGGTCGCGTTTGAGCTGCAGGAACTCTTTCCAGGTCAGGGCCAGAAGGCGCTTCATGCTTGCACCGCTTCCTTCGTCTGCACGCGCTTCCGCGCGAGCGACACGAACACGTCTTCCAGCGACGGCTCCGCCTCCGACGGCGAGCCCCACGAAGACAACAGTTGCCGCACGCGCTGCGTCCCGCCTTCGCCGGCGACGGCGCGCACGGTGCGTCCGAACAGGTAGACGTCCTCGAGCGACGGATCGCGCCCGAGGCTCTTCACGACGTCGAACGGATCGCCGTCCGGACGCACTTCGAGGATGCGCCCGCGCAGGTCGCGCTTCAGCTCGCGCGGCGAGCCGTCGGCGATGAGCGCGCCGTCGAGGATGAACGCGAGACGGTCGCACTGCTCCGCCTCGTCCATGTAATGCGTGGTGACGAGCACGGTCATGCCGCGATCGGCGGCCAGCTCGTAGATCAGGTCCCAGAACAGCCGCCGCCCGCGCGGATCGACGCCGCCGGTCGGCTCGTCGAGGAACAGCAGCTCCGGCTCGTGCAGCAGCGCGGCCGCGAGCGCGACGCGCTGGCGCAGGCCGGTGGAGAGTCCGTCGGTGAGGCTGGCGCGGATGCTGTCGAACTTGAGCCGCGACGCGAGTGCGTCGATGCGCGCCTTCGACTGCTCCGAGGAGAGGCCGTAGATCATGGCGAAGAAGCGGAGGTTCTCTTCCACGGTCAGGTCGAGATAGAGCGAGAACTTCTGGCTCATGTAGCCGAGGCGCGACTTCCAGGCCTCGGTGTTCTTCGTGACGTCGAGGTTGCCGAAGCCGGTGATGCGGCCGGAGGTCGGCGCGAGGAGGCCGGCCAGCATGCGGATGGTGGTCGACTTGCCGGAGCCGTTCGGACCGAGGAAGCCGAACACCTTCCCGCGCGGCAGCTCGAACGAGACGTTGTCGACGGCGGTGAACGCGCCGAATTTGCGAGTGATGTTCTGGACGGAAATGACGCTTGCGTCATCCTGAGCGAAGCGAAGGATCTGGGCGGGAGGGGCGCCCGCGAGCGCGCCACCACCCGGATCCCTCGCTTCGCTCGGGATGGTTGCAGCGCTTTCGCCTGCAACCACGAACACGTCTTCGAGCGACGGCGCGAGCGTCCGCACGTCGTCCTCCTCCACCACTCCCTGCAAGGCTGCGCGAACACGCGTCAGGAGTTCCTCCCCCGTTCCGGCGGCACCGCGCGCGTGCAGGACGGTGCCGAAGAGCGACAGGTCGTCGAGCTCGCGCATCGGGCCGAGGAGCTCGCGCACCTGCAGACGGTTGGAGGTGCGGATCTCGAGCAGCGGTCGGTCGTACGTGCCGATGATCTCCTGCCGTGTCCCGACCGACGAGATGCGCCCGCGATCGAGGAAGGCGATGCGCGTCGCGTACTCCGCCTCGTCCATGTACGGCGTGGAGACGACGATGGTCAGCCCGTCGTGATGCAGCTGGTTGAGCAACTGCCAGAACTCGCGCCGCGACACCGGGTCGACACCGGTGGTCGGCTCGTCGAGCAGCAGCAGGCGCGGTTGCGTGAGCAGCGCCGCAACGAGCGCGAGCTTCTGCTTCATCCCCCCCGACAGCGCACCAGCCAGCCGCTTGCGGAATCGGTCCATGCCGACGCGCTCGAGCAGGTCCGCCGCCCGCGTTTTCGCCACCGCATCCGGCACGCCGTACAGCCGCGAGCGCAGCGTCAGGTTCTCGTCGACGGACAAGTCCTCGTACATCGCGAAGCGCTGCGGCACGAAGCCGAACGTGACGTCCTTCGCGACCTGCACGGTCCCCGACGTCGGCGCGAGCAGTCCCGCGACGATGCGAAAAAACGTGGTCTTGCCGGCGCCGTCCGGGCCGATGAGGCCGAACAGCTCCCCCTCCTCGACGCGCAGGTTGACGTCGCTGAGGGCGGCGTTCGGGCCGAAGCGGCGGGTGAGGTTGGTGGCTGTGATCATGTCCGTCACTGCGTCTTCACCGTCACTTCTGCCGGCTGTCCCGGCATCAACGGCTCGTTCCAGCCGCGATCGAGATCGGCTTTTGCGGCGTAGACGAGGTTCACCCGCTCGCTCTTCGTCTCCACCGCCTTCGGCGTGAACTCCGCCTCGGGGGAGATCTCGCTGATACGTGCCGCGAACCGGCGGCCGGGATATGCATCGACGGTCACGCTGGCCGGCATTCCCATCCGCACACGGCCGAGCGCCGTCTCCGGAATGAACGTGCGCACATACAGCCGGTTCGCGAAGGCCATCGTCACCGCGGGTTGTCCCGCTCCGACGAGCTGTCCCGGCTCCGCGAGGCGATGCACGATCACGCCGTCCGCGGGCGCGCGGATCTCCCCTTCGCGGGCCACGCTGACGCTCTGCTTCAGCACGGCCTGTGCGCGTTGCGCTTCCGCCTGCGCGGCCGCTGTCTGGTTGCGGCGCGTCCCTTCGCGAGCCAGTTCCAGCCGTTCCTGCGCCGCGGTCAATGCGGCACGTGCGCGCTCGAGTTCCGTACGCGCCCGGTCGTAGTCCTGCTGCGTACCCACCTCGCGCTCGACCAGGTAGCGCTGCCGCTCCGATTCCTTCTGCGCGAGTGCGACCGCCGCCCTGCGGTCCGCAACCTCCGCCTGCACGACGCCGATCTCCGCCTCGCGGCTTCCTTCCTCGAGATCCTGCGCGCGCGCCTCGGCGGAACGAACGCCGGCCGCTTCGCGCTCGACCGCGATCGACGTTTCGCCGAGGTCCAGCCGCACGAGGAGCGCGCCGGCCTTGACGCGGTCGCCTTCGCGCACGAACACTTCCGCGACGCGTCCGGGCACTTTCGGCCCGAGGTCGACCGTGGGAGCTTCGATGCGCCCGTTGAGGTGAACCGTAGTGTCGTCCTGGTTTCGATTACAGGCCGCGGCGACGAGGACCGCGACGATCAGAAGCTTCTTCATTTCTTCGCCTCGAGTCCGTTCAGGAAGAGGTTGCCGACGTGGCGCGCCAGGTCCGGCAGCGAGTGCTGCGCCTCGACGCCGGCGATCTTGCCGAGCCGCGCCCGGATCGGCTGGGAGCCGATCAGGAACATCATGCTGCCGACCAGCGACACGTGCGTGAGCAGCGGATCGGTCGGCCGGAACGCCCCGGACGCCGCCCCTTCCGCCAGCACGTCGGCCACCACGCGGAACACCTGCGCCATCCGCAGCAGCATCTCGTCCGGCAGCGCCGCGCCGCCCGAGGCGACTTCGCGCAGCATCATCGGCACGAGGTGCGGGTTCGTCGTACCGAGCTCCGCGAACATGTCGAGGATGCACTGCACCTTCTCCCCCGGCGTGGCCGCCTTCTCCGTCGCCGCGAGCAGCCGCGCCACCGTGCCGTCGATCGTGCTGACCAGCACGTTCTTGTACAGCTGCTCCTTGTCCCCGACGTGGTAGTACAGCATCGCCTTGTTGATCCCGGCACGCTGTGCGATCTCGTCGACCCGCGCCCCGGCGAACCCGATCTCGGCGAACACCTCTGCTGCCGCCTTGAGAATCCGCGCCCGGGCATCCGCTTCATTGACAGGCTTTCTGGGACTCATCTCACCATCCAACCAACTGTTTTAACCAACTGGTTAGTAAGTTAGGTTGGAGAGGTGGGAACGGCAAGGGTCAAATTTGGAGTGCGGTGACCGCAGTCACCGCTTTTACTCCGCGTGCGCCTTGCCCGGCCCGAGGATCTCGAACCGCACCCTCGGCGCACTCGCGAGCTCGCGCCGGAGCACTTCCACCGGTTCGTCCTGGCCGTCGTCGCCGAGGTGGAAGGTGCCGTAGTGCATGGGAATGGAGAGGCGCGCTTCCAGCGCCTGCGCGGCGCGGACGGCATCCTTCGGCGAGATGTGCACGGCGCACATGAACCATTCCGGGCGGAAGGCGCCGATCGGCAGGAGCGCCAGGCGCACCGGGCCGAAGCGTTCCTTCACCGCGGCAAAGTGCGAGCCCCAGCCGGTGTCGCCGGCGAAGAAGATCGGGCCGTCCAACGTCTCGAGGACGTAGCCGCACCAGAGGTTCGCGTCGCGATCCGCGAGGCCGCGCGACGAGAAGTGTTGCGCCGGAACCGCGTTCAGGCGTACGCCGTCGGCGATCGGCGCCGACTGCCACCAGTCCAGCTCCGTCACGTTCTCAATCTTCTTCGAGCGGAGAAACGCGCCGTTGCCGAGGCCGGCGTAGATGCGCGGGTTGTGCTCGCGCGCCAGGCGCTGCAGCGTCGGGATGTCCATGTGGTCGTAGTGGTTGTGGCTGAGGATCACGACGTCGATCGGCGGGAGGTCCTCGAAGCGGATGCCGGGCGCGTGATGCCGCTTCGGGCCGATGAACGAGAGCGGGCTGCAGCGGTCCGACCAGATCGGGTCGGTGAGGATGTTGACATTCTGCGTCTGGATGAGCAGCGTGGCGTGGTTGACGAGCGTCACGCGCAGCCCTTCCACCCGTCGCGGCGGCTTCGTGGGAGTGATCTCGCGCCACTCGTCCCACGGACCCTCGTCGCGGTTCGACATCCACTTCACCATCTCGGGAAAGCCGGCGTGCGTGGTCGGCTCGAGGTTGTGGAACTGCTTGCCGTCGAAGTGGTCCGTCTTCGCACCGCGATACCGCGGCGCCGACACCAGCCACCCGATCAGTGCGCCGCCGCCGAACAACGCCGCGGCGGCGCCGAGAACCGTATAAACCGTGCGCCGCGCCATCAGCGATTGACCGTCGACATGTCGGGATAGCGGTCGCCCGCGACGATGCCTTTCGGCGCAACCTCGTCGATCCGCCGAAGCTCCTCTTCCGACAGCTCGAGCTCCGACGCGCGCACGTTCTCCTCGAGGTACTTCACGTGCTTCGTGCCTGGGATCGGGACGATGTCGCCGCCGCGATGCAGCACCCACGCGAGCGCGAGTTGCGACGGCGTCACACCCTTCTCGCGCGCGAGCTCTTCGATGCGCTCCAGCACATCGAGGTTCTTCCGGAAGTTCTCCCCGGCAAAGCGCGGTGATTTCTGGCGGTAGTCGTTCGGATCGAAGTCCTCGGCCGACTTGAAGCGTCCGGTCAGGAACCCGCGCCCGAGGGGGCTGTAGGCCACGAAGCCGATCCCGAGCTCGCGCACCGTCGGCAGGATCTCGTCCTCGGGGTCGCGGCTCCAGAGCGAGTACTCGGTCTGCAGCGCGGTGATCGGATGCGTCGCGTGAGCGCGCCGGATCGTCGCCGGCGCGGCTTCGGAGAGCCCGAGATAACGGACCTTCCCGGCCTGCACCAGCTCCGCCATCGCACCGACGGTCTCCTCGATGGGCGTCTTGTTGTCGACGCGGTGCTGGTAGTAGAGATCGATGACGTCGATACCGAGCCTCTGCAGCGACGCGTCACAGGCCTTGCGGACGTACTCGGGCGCGCCGCTGATGCCGAGGAACGAGCCATCCTCTCCCCGCATGTTCCCGAACTTCGTGGCCACGACCACGCCATCGCGGCGATCGCGAACGGCCCGCCCCACCAGCTTCTCGTTGGTGAACGGCCCATACATGTCCGCGGTGTCGAGAAAGTTGACACCGAGGTCGAGCGCCCGATGAATGGTGGCAATGGCTTCCGATTCATTCGAAGCGCCGTAGAACTCGGACATGCCCATGCAGCCGAGGCCTTGCTGTGAGACGGTTAAGTTGCCCAGTTGTCGTTGTTGCACTCGTACTCCTTGATGTTGTCAGGTGTCAGGTATCTGGGGGGGTGTCGCCCGGGCGAAAGACCCCAGACACCTGACACCCGACACCAATGACGCCCGCTCCACGCTACGCGAATTGGATGCCGAGGAACGTGGTCCAGGCAAAACAGCCGCTATGGCAACGGCACATACTCCACCTCATCCCCCACCACCTTCGCGAACTTCCCTTCTCGCCAGTCCCGCTTCGCCACTTCAATGCGTTCTTTCGAGCTGGAGACGAAGTTCCACCAGATGTGGCGTTTGCCGAGGGGGTCGCCGCCGATGAGCATGACGTGGGAGGGCTTTGTTGCGCGGAGGGTGGGGCGTTCGTTGTCTTTGAAGACGATCAGCTGGCGCACGGGGAACTCTTCGAGGGCGCCGTCCACGACGTAGCCGGCGAGCTCGCGGTGCTCCTCGCACAGCGGCAGAGTGGCGCCTGTCTCGACGTGCAGCTCGGCATAGACGAGGGGTGAGAAGGTGATGACCGGCGAGTTCCTACCCCAGCCGGTGCCTGCGATCAGGCGCACCGTGGTTCCGTCGACTTCGAACTGCGGGATGTCGCCGGCGGCATAGTGATCGAACGACGGCTCGCGCTCCTCGTGCTCCTCCGGCAACGCCACCCACAGCTGGATGCCGTGCAGATGCGAGCCGGTGACGCGCAGCTCGTCGGGAGTCCGCTCGGAGTGAGCGATGCCGCGGCCGGCGGTCATCCAGTTCACCTCGCCGGGACGGATCGGCTGGAAGACGCCGATGGAATCGCGATGGTTGATCTCGCCGTCGAACAGGTAGGTCACGGTCGCGAGCCCGATGTGCGGATGCGGGCGGACGTCCATGCCGCGGCCGGCTTCGAACGTGGCCGGCCCCATGTGGTCGAAGAAGATGAACGGGCCGACCATGCGGCGGCGGACGTACGGCAGGACCCGCCCCACCGTCGGCCCGTCGAGCTCGAGTGCGGCCGGCCTGGCGGGGATCAGGAGCTCGATCGAGGTGCGCACGGATCGAGCATAACGCGAGGCTGTTGGGCTGTTGGAGTTGGTGTCAGGTGTCTGGGGATTTCAGGCTGACGAGGCATTTGCCGTAAGCCGGAGCACCGCAGACACCTGATACCTGACACCCGACACCCGACACCAACGTTATGACTACCAACATGAGAATGCCCGCTCTCTTCTTCGGCCATGGCAACCCGATGCATGCCGTCCAGACCAACGAGTACACCGAGGGGTGGGCGAAGCTCGGCCGCGAGCTGCCGCGCCCGAAAGGGATCGTCTGCGTCTCCGCGCACTGGTATCCGCCCGCCACGCTCGTCACGGCCATGGAGCAGCCGCGCACGATCCATGACTTCGGCGGCTTTCCGCGGGAACTGTTCGAGGTCGAATATCCCGCTCCCGGCGCCCCCGCCCTCGCGGCGCGCGTGCAGACGCTCCTCGCGCCGCTGGAAGTGGGGCGCGACCAGCGCTGGGGACTCGACCATGGGACGTGGTCCGTGCTCGTGCACGTCTATCCCGATGCCGACATCCCGGTGATCCAGGTGAGCATCGACGAAACGCAGCCCGCGCGCTTCCACTACGACCTCGGGCGCAGGCTCGCGCCGCTGCGCGAGGAAGGAGTGCTCGTGATCGGCAGCGGCAACCTCGTGCACAACCTCCATACGTACGCGTGGGGACGCCACGCGCAGGAGCCGTTCGACTGGGCGGTGCGCTTCGAGAGCCAGGCGCGCGACTGGATGTCGAGCGGCCATCATCAGCCGCTCATCGATTACGAGACCCTCGGGCGCGACGCGCAACTCTCCGCCCCCACGCCCGATCACTATCTCCCCCTCCTCTACATCCTCGGCACGCAGCAGGAGGACGACCGGGTGAGCTTCCCGGTCGAAGGCGTCGACGGCGGCTCGATCTCAATGTTGACGGTGCAGATTGGGTGACCTGCGCCTGAGCGTCCTCGATCAGGCGCCGATCTCCGAGGGGATGAGCGGCGCGCAGGCGCTGCGGAACTCGGTCGACCTGGCGCGCTTCAGCGAGTCCCTCGGCTACGACCGCTACTGGGTGGCGGAGCATCACGGCACGCCGGCCCTCGCGTGCGCGTCCCCCGAGGCGCTGATCGGACCGATCGCGGCCTCGACGTCGCGGATCCGCGTCGGCAGCGGCGGCGTGATGCTGCCGCATTACAGCCCGCTGAAGGTCGCGGAGACGTTCAGCATGCTCAGCGGACTGCATCCCGATCGCATCGACCTCGGACTCGGGCGCGCGGCAGGAACCGATCCGACCACCACGTTCGCGTTGCAGCGCGACCGGCGCCAGGCCTCGCCGGACGACTTCCCGCAGCAGCTCGTCGAGCTGATGGCGTACCTCGAGGACGACATGCCGGCCGATCATCCGTTCCGGCGCCTGACGCGGTTGCCGGGACTCCCGCATACGCCCGAGCTCTGGCTCCTCGGCAGCTCCCCGCAGAGCGGCCTCTGGGCCGCGGAGCTCGGCCTGCCGTACTCGTTCGCCGACTTCATCAACCCGAACGGCGCCGAGATCGCGAAGTACTACCGCGAGAAGTTCACGCCGTCGAAGTCGCTCGACCACCCGCGCACGATGGCCGCGGTCTGGGCACTGTGCGCCGACACGGACGAGGAAGCGCGGCGCCTGGCCTCGAGCTCGAAGATGATGTTCACCCTCTTCTTCCAGGGCCAGCTCATCCCGATCCCGCCGGTGGAGAAGGCGCTGCAATTCCTGGGCGATCAACCACCCGCCGATCCGCGCGCACCTCGCCGCCGCTCGATCCTTGGGTCGCCGGAGACGGTGCGCCGCGGGATCGAGGAAGCGGCGAAGGAGTACGAGGCCGACGAGGTGATGATCGTGACGATCACGTACGACCACGACGCGCGGCGAAGGTCGTACGAGCTGATCGCGAAGGAGTTTGATCTGTCATCCTGAGCGAGGTGGCCGGGCGGGTGTGAAGCGAAGGCCCCCCGCGGTGCACGAAACTCGCGCTGTCGGAAGGGGGTCCTTCGCTTCCCACCGCACCCCACCCTCGCTCAGGATGACAGGGTCACTTACCGAAACTCGTTCAGCAGGATCACGAGCTCCTGCGCGCGCATGTCCGCGTTCGTTCCAGGCACGACACGCCACTCGTCCTCGTGCATCTCGACGTGCTGCAGGCGCTCGAGGTCGTTGCGGCTGATGCCGTACTCCTTCGCAAAGGCCATCCACTGCGCCGGGATCGACTCCAGCTCCGCCTCGCCGAGCAGCGGCTCGCCGGCGCAGTTGAAGTGCTCGCAGCCGAACTGCTCGCCGCATTCGTCGCACGGTTTCGGGTCGTGCTGGAAGTCGTCGAGCTCGCTCGGCGTGAGCACGCGCGTCACACCGCCTTTGCGCTCGCGGACGTAATTCAGACCGCTTTCACTGGTCGAAAGAAAGTCGAATCGCTGGAAGGGCGGCCGGTCGCTCATGCAGAGAGCTTACAACGGCTTCTTCAGCTCGCGTTTCGCGTCGTCGACCGCTTCCTCGACCTTGCGCGAGATCTTCCCGACGCCGGCCTGGAAGCCGCCCGCCGTCTTCTCCGCCGAGCCCTGCGCCTCGAGGTCCTCGTTCCCGGTCACTTTGCCAACGGTCTCTTTGATCGCGCCAATCGCCTTGCGTCCCTTGCCTTCGACTTCGTTTTCATTGATTGCCATGCAGATCCATATCGCAAGGGCGGTGCCGTCTGTCATATGGAGTGCGGCAACGCCAGTTGCCGCTCTGACTGCTGTTGTGCGTGCCTCCTGCGAGGAAGGTGCTCCGCTGAGGGGTGCGGTTTGCGACACAGGAACGAACAACGGCAGTAAGAGCGGCAACTCGCGTTGCCGCACTCCATATTCACCGCCCCAACTTACGCGCCTGCTCCAGCATCGCCTCCGGCCGCGCCCGCACGCGGTAGTCCTCGGTGAGGTTGCGCCAGCGCACCGTGCCGCTCTTGTCGAGGAGGAACTCGGCGGGGCGGGCGACGGCCTGGCCGTTGATGCCGGCGCCTTCGTGGAGGAGGTCGTACTGGCGGATCACCGCGCCGTCGGGGTCGGAGAGGATCGGGAACGTGTAGCCGGCCTTCCGCGCGAGGTCGGCGGATAGCTGGGGCGTGTCGACGCTGATCGCGACCGGGCGGATGCCCAGGCGCTCGAACTCAGGAAGTTGCTCTTGGATACTCCGTAACTCGGAGTTGCAGAAGGGTCACCAGTAGCCGCGGTAGAAGATCAGGACCACGCCGTTCGATTGCCCGAGCAGCCCCGCCAGCGACACCTGCCGCCCCTGCGTGTCGGCCAGCGTAAAGTCCGGCGCCTTCTGTCCGACCGCCGGCGCGCTCTCCGCGACCGGCAGGTCTTTCGTCCCGGTGGTCACGATCCAGGTGAACGCGCCGGCCACGAACAACCCGAGCACGGTCACGATCGAGGCGAGGATCTTTCGCGGCGCGCGGCGCCAGCCCGCGACGAGCAGTGCAATCGCCACGGCGAACAGCGCGAACGACGCCCACGGCACGTCGCGCGTGATCGGGAACTGATAGAAGAACGCGAAGTAGCTCCCGAACGCCACGATCGCGAGCACGAGTCCGAGCCAGAGCTGCCAGTTGAAAGTCCGTTTCATCCTTCGTGAATCTTAGCAGGCGCGGCCGGACCGGTCCCGCGTTTCACCAGCCCCGTGACCTTGTCGCGCATCTTGTCCATCAATTCATAGATGGTCGGGATCACGAGCGTGAGCAGGACGGCCATCCCCATGGCTGCGATCATGTCGCCGAAGACTTCCTGCTGCTCCTCCCCTTCTCCCCCCTGCCCGAGGGAGTAGCCGGCGGGGAGCGGGACGGCGGCGATGGCCTTCTGGATGTCGCCGATCACGGCGGAGAGGGCGCGCCCTTCCGCGTTCGCGCCGACCGTCACGACGCGCTCGCGGTCGAGGCGCTGGATCTCGCCGGGACCGACGCCGGTGCCGACGCGCGCGATCTGCCCGACCGACAGCAACTCTGAGCAACGACAACGCGCGGTCGTGCGAGGCAAGAACCGGACCGGGACTGGACAACGCCGTCCATTCCCTGCAAGCTGCCGCCATCGGTTTGTCCATGAAATTCATCGCCACAGCGCTGCTCCTCGCGCTCGCGGCCGCCGCTGTCGCCGACGAGCGCGGGTTGCCGCTCATCGAGATCCACGACCAGCGCCGCCACGGCGCGGGCGCGCAGGTGTTCGACGTCACCCAGGCGGCGGACGGCATGCTCTACTTCGGCGGCCTCAAAGGGGTCACCACGTACGACGGCGCCTGGTGGCGCTCGATCGCGCTGCCGAACGAGTCGGCCGTCTTCAGCATCGAGAGCGGACGCGGGCCGGAGCTGGCCGTCGGCGCGGTCGATGAGCTGGGCTGGGTCGCACCCGATCCGAACGGCGCGCTGGTCTTTCACTCCCTCCGCCCTTTCCTGCCGGCGGAGCAGCGGCACGTCGGCGACGTGCGCGCGATCTGCACCACCGGCAGCGGCTTCCTCTACGTCGCCGAGCAGCTGGTCCTGGCCTGGAGCGGCGGCGCGCCGCGCATCGTGGCCGACCTGCGCGCGCGGCCGGCGCAGATGCCGCGCTGCTTCCGCAGCCGCAACACGACCTGGGTGGCGCTCGATACCGGACTGCATCGTTACGACGAGAGCACATCGACGCTCGTGAGCGCGGGTTTCGACGGCAAGACCATCGACGCGGTGCTGCCCTGGGGCAGTCGCGACCTGGTGGTCGTGCGCGGCGAAGGGCTGTACGCCGGCAACGCGCCATTCCAGTCGGCGGCAAACGAGTGGCTGCGCGGCAAGATCATCACCACCGCCGCGGCGCTGCCGGGCAACCGGTTCCTGATCGGCTCGCGCGAAGACGGCGTGCTGATCGTCGACGGCAAGGGCTCCGTCGAACAGAGCCTCGACTCCGGCGCCGGCCTTCCCGGCCAAGTGCTCAGCGCCTCGACCGTCGATCGCGAAGGCTCGCTCTGGCTGACGTATTACGGCTCGATCGCGCGGCTCGAGCTCGATTCCCCGATCACGCTCATCGACGCGAGGCACGGCCTGCGCGGCTCGCCGAACTCCGTCGACCGCCATCAGGGGCGCCTCTACATCACCTCCTCCCACGGTCTCTTCGTCAGCAACGGCAGCGCCGCGTTCACGCCAATCGGCGGCATCCCGGTTCCGGCCTGGGACGTGGACAGTCTCGGCGACGAGCTGCTCGTCAGCACGCGTGACGGGGTCTTCATCCGAGGCGCCGACGAGATCCCGCGCCGCATCGCCGGCACGGAGAACGTCGTCGCCTACAGCGCGCTGCGCTCGAAGAAGGATCCGGCCCGGGTCTGGCTGGCGACCAAGAAGGGGCTCGCGTCGATCCGCCGCGATGCACGCGGCTGGTCTTACGAAGGAGTGCTGCCCGGCTCGCCGCCGCACACGCACGAGCTGGTCGAAGTCGCGAGCGGTCTCTGGGCAGCCACCGTCTTCGACGGCGCCATCCACGTCGACCTCTCGTCGACGCCGCCGGTCCTCCGGCGCTACGGCGCGGGGGAGCTGCACGTCGCCGAGATCGACGGCCGCGCCGTGATCACCGATCACCACACGATCTCCGAGCCGCGCGATGGCCGCCTCATCCCTCACCCCGCACTCGGCCACCTCCGCGACGAGTTCTATCTCATCGCCCAGGACCGGCACGGCAACGTCTGGACGAACGCCGTCCCGCCCCAGCTCGTGCGCCGGATCGGCGAAGGGAGCTACGCGGCCGACCCGACCCGCATCAGCGGCGTGGACGTGCCGAAAATCCAGCTCATCAAACCGGACGGAGACGTGGTCTGGCTCATCTCGTCCGATGCGCTGCATCGCTACGAAGCGACGCGGCCTCCCGCGGCGCTTCCGCAACCGCCACCGCTGATCCGGCGCGCCGTGACGGGGGATGACAAGCCGGTGCTCGCGCCGCTGCATCCGTCCTTCGGGCGCGTGCGCATCGAGTTCGCGCCGGCGTCGTACCGCCCGGGCGTGGTCTATCAATACCGCCTCGACCCCGCCGACACGAAGTGGAGCGGATGGACCGCACAGCCGTCGATCGACTACACGAACCTCGATCACGGCGACTACACCTTCCGGGTCCGGGCTCGCAACGCCGCCGGCATGACCAGCGGCGAGACGCGCTGGTCGTTCTCCGTGCAGCCGCCCTGGTATCGCACGCGGGCGGCGCTGGCCGGCTGGCTGCTGCTCGCGGCAATCGCCATCGCCGCGATCGTGCGGCTGCGCACCGCCGCGCTGACGCGCCAGGCAAAACGCCTGCGGGAGCTCGTCGAAGAGCGCACCGAGGAGCTGCAGCAGGCGAATGCGAACCTCGAACGGCTCTCGCTGCTCGACGAGTTGACCGGGATCGCCAACCGCCGCTACTTCCAGCGCGCGCTGGTGGAGGACTGGCGGCAGGCGCACGAACAGCAGCAACCGCTGGCGCTGGTGCTGTTCGACCTCGACTACTTCAAGCAGCTCAACGACCGCTACGGCCACGCCGCCGGCGACGCGGCGCTCATCCGCGTGGCCCGCCACCTCTCGCGGCGCAGCCGGCGTAGCGGCGACTTCACGCGGACGAAAGACCTCGTGGCACGCATCGGCGGCGAGGAGTTCGCGCTCGTGCTGGCCGGCTCCACGGAAGAAGAGGCGATGCGCGTCGCCGACACGCTCCGGGCCGGCATCGAGCGCCTTCCGATCGAGCTCACCGGCAGCACCGTGCACGTCACCGCCAGCGCCGGCGTGGCCGCGGTCGTCCCGCGCGATGCGGAGTCCTGGAACACGCTCCTGCGCGACGCCGACCGCGCCCTCTACGCCGCAAAAGCGGCCGGGCGGAACTGCGTCCGGGTCTGGTCCGCCGGCGAAGATTCGGCGCCGCCCGCACCGTACGCACCCGTACAGACATAAATAACATCAGGCGGCAAACTACCCTCCGCCCATGACCCCCGAAAAAAGAGTCCTGGTCGTCGAAGACGACGCCGCGATCCGCGCCTTCCTCGCCACCCTGCTGTCGCACAGCGGCTACACCTGCGACTTCTCCCCCGACGGCAACGACGCCGTCGACCGCCTCCGCAACGCGGACTACGACGCCATCCTCCTGGACCTGATGCTCCCCGGCCAGTTCGGCTTCGACATCATCCGTTTCCTCAACGCCGAACGCCCCGCCATGTCCCCCCGCGTGATCGTCCTGACCGCCGCCTCACACGCCACCCTCCGCGATTTCGACGAGAGCCAGGTGCACACGGTCATCCGCAAACCGTTCGACATCGACCAGCTGCTGGCGAACGTGCGGGCATGTGCGTCGATAGGGTAGAGGGGGGAATCGACGCCAGACTCGTCCTACGTGGACCGCTCGCGCTCGTCCCGGATCGCTTCCAGTTCGGCAATCGCTTCAAAGTCTTTCGGACGGCCGGCGGCCCTCTTCGAGATGATCAATGCATCGAGATCAAGAAAGTAGTAGGTGCCGCCAAACATGTGCGCTGCGTCCGAATGCTGGCGTGCCACGGCGTAGTTCCCGATGCCACTGACCTCCCCGAGGAGATCGAGTGAACCGTCCGACGTGGTAAGGGTGAAGTTCAGCCCTCGTTTCAAAGTGTCCACGTCGAACCTGAACGGCAGGCCTGGCGGAGCGCCGCGAAGATAGGGCGCGAACGGCGTCAGCGCCGCGACGAGCCGCTCCAGGTTGTCGGGCGCACGCTCATAGACGATGTCCAGATCGAAAGTCAGGCGGGCGGAGCCGTGCAATGTCGCAGCGATCCCCCCAATGATCACGAAAGCCACTTCGTTACGATCGAGACTTTCAAGAAGATTGCGAAACTCGATCATCGTGGACGTCGTGTCGTTTTTCCCGCTGCGTGGAGCTCGTCGACGAATCCCTGCATCCGCTGGAGCGTCAGGATGCGCTCCTCGTGCGACTTACGGAGGTTCTCGCGAATGAGCGTCCGGTCGACATCGATTTTGTAACGTTCGATGATCGGGTCCGGACCCGGCTCGAGCAGCGTCAGTTCAGCCTTCGCCACCTGGCGATTCTAGCGGATGTAGTGCTCGATCCCGCCACCGTCGAAAGCATCCGCCATCTTCCTACATCGACGTGCACGTCGGCCGGAGGCTTGTCGCGACGATGCTCGCTCGTTGATCGCTCGTTGATCGCTCCGCGAGTTGCGCGGGCAGAATCTGGCATGATGTCTACATCGCCCACGTCGCGCTCGGCCGAACATGAGCAGTCTTCAAGCGGATGGTGTGACTGCCGCAGATTGCCGCGGAGACCACTACTCGTCGAACGCTTTGATGATCGTCGTTGAGGTTGACGGAGCTCACTTCAGCGGAGCTACTCGGCCAACACGACGACGGTGACACGGAATGGCGTGCAGGCCTCTCGCGAGGTCTGCACGCGAGTGAGGTCTCAATCGAGCGCCCAGCTGACCGTGCAGCTGACGTACGATCCCGACATACTTCCTGCCACGGATACTCGGATGCTGCTCGTGAAGCGGACGTTCATCGGGATGTACATCGTGTAGTAGTTCGACGCGCTGTCTAGCAGGACCTGAGTGTTCGAGAGAGCCAGCGTCTGGGCCGAGCCGCCGTTGACGTAAATGCTGATCGCCGCAGACCAGAGATTCGCGGACGACGGGCTCGAGCACTGGACGCCTTTGACATTTCCGGCGCCGTTCGTCGTTCCGACGATGTCCTGCGGCGAGCTGATGCCGCCGCCGACGCCGCCGCTGGTCAGTTTCGGCTGCGTATTGCCGTCATCCGCGGCGAATGCGGTGGTGGCGGTAGCGATAGAGAGGAGAACGACTGCGAACAATTTGAGTGAATGTCTGCTCATGGAAAGCCTCCGTGCTCGAAGATCGGTTGTTAACTACCGGCAGTCAATACTGATGTCACATAATGACTCTAATTGCGGGTTCGCGTTTCAAAGCCGCGAGCTCCGGCCCGGCAATGCCCTACAGCTCTCCATGTACGCTCGAGGAGGCGGACCGCTATGCATTCAAGACCCCGACGCTCCGGAAAGTGGCGATGACCGGGCCGTACATGAATTACGGCAGCGTGTCCACGCCGGTCGCCTTCGCTTTCCGTCGGAAGAAGAAGGTATTACACCAAACCGTCCCGCTTCTCCCGTTCCGTAAAGTCCAGGCTCCGCAGCAGCGATTTCGGTCGTTGCCCGCGTTGTAGAAATTGATCAACGTCTCCGTTTCAACAGGCGATCCGTGATCTGTCGCCCGCTACACGGTCTGCTCCCAAGGGCACGCTTGTCCCCCGGCTGGAATCCGGGGGCCATTTTCGTTCAGCGTGCTACGCGCGACGGAGTATGGAGTGCGGTAACGCGAGTTACCGCTCTCACTGCTTCTGTTCGTGAGACTGGACCTGCTCGCGTTTTCAGGACGAATAGAAGCAGTCAAAGCGGTAACTCGCGTTACCGCACTCCATGTCAGAGCGCGTTGAGTACGTTCCTCGCGATCGCCGGGATCAGCGTCACGTCCTCCGCTGTCCCGCGGGTGAAGATCACGAGCACGAGCTTCTTCCCGTCCGGCAGCTCGATGTAGGCGGCGTCGTGGCGGACTTCGCTGGTCCAGCCGGCTTTCGACCAGAGACGGGCCGTCGTCGGCAAGGCTTCGCCGATGAACTCCTTCACCTGGTTCTCTTCCTCGCGCACCCGGGAGAGCGGGCGTTCGAGGAGCGTCATCATCGCCTCCGCACCGACCGCGCGGCGGCGGACGATGGAGAGCAGGAGTGAGGCCGTCGCGTTGGCGGTGAGCTTGTTGCGGTTGACGCGTTTCTCGCCGAGGACCTGCAAATCGACCCCATACGGGCCGAAGCTCCAGGGTTTCATCATGGCGCTGACGTCCGTGTAGCCGAGGCGCTCGAAGCGGCGGTTGATGTCGCGGCGGCGGTCGATGTAGCGGCGCAGCGCGCGTCCCTGCAGCGGCGGGCCGGGGACGGTGTTTGCCAGGATGTCCACCAGGTAGGCGGTGGCGTCGTTGTCGGAGACGACGATCATCTCGCGCAGCGCGCGGTCGACGTCGCCGAGCTTCTCCTTGCGGGTCTGGTAGACGTCGGCCATGAAGAAGAGCTTGATCACCGACGCGGGATACATCGGCGTCTCGCCGTGATAGTCGGCGCGGGTGAGCGCGGCGACGTCGATCATGCTGATCGCGAGGTCGTCCGCTTTCAGTTTCGGATAAGCCGCCAGCGTCGCGTCGGCGGCCGCGCGGAGCTTCGTCTCGAGCGCCGCGTCGGCGGGGAGCGCGGCGAAGTCGCGGTAGCTCGCCTGAGCAGTCGTGGCGAGCAGCAGGAGCACGAAGACGAAGCGCATGGCGCGCATTCTAAAGCGCGACCCGCGCCACCAACTCTTCGAAGCGCGCGTCGCCGCGCAACGGGTCGAAGCGCGGCTCGGTGCGGAGGTAGACCAGCCAGCCGGAGCGGGCGGCTACCGCTCCTTCGAGCCATTCCAGCGCGCGTCCGGTCTCGCCGAGGGCGCAGTGCACGGTGGCGAAGTGCACCGGAGAGACGTCGCGCGTGAGCGAGAGCTCGGCGAGCCTGCCGAGCGCGGACGGGTCGGCGTCGAGCGCGCCGAGGGCGGCTACGGCGTGCGGCTCTCCGCGCGAGATCGCGAGCGCGTTTTCGAGCGATGCACGCGCTTCGTCACGCCGTCCGCGCTGCTGCTGCACGAGCCCGAGGGTAAAGTGCGCCGGCTCGTGGTGCGGATTGATCTCCAGCGCGCGGTGGCAAAACTCCTCGGACGCCTCGTAATCGCGCGCCAGGTAGTGGATGACCGCGATGTTCGCGTTGAGCATGAACGACAGCGGGTCGTTCTCCGCCGCCACCAGCATCTGCGCCAGCGCTTCGTTGAAGCGCCCGCGGTGCGCGAGCGCGAGCGCGTACCACTGCCGCGCCGTGACGTAGCCGGGGTTGAGCTGCAGCGCGGTGGCGTACTCCTCCTGCGCGCGGTCCCAGCGCCAGTGGAAGACTTCGTGGATCGCGCCCATCGACGCGTGCGCCTCGGCCAGCTCCGCGTCGAGCTCCAGCGCGCGCCGCGCCGCCGTCTCGGCCTTCGGGAAGAGCTGCAGCGGCGGATAGAGGTCGCGGCTGGCCAGCGCGATGTAGCAGTCCGCCAGCCCTGAATACGCGGGCGCGTACGAGGCATCGGTATCGATGGCGGACTCGAAGAAGAAGATGGCCCGCTCGATCCCCTCGACCGTGCGGCGGTTCCAGTGATGCCGCCCTTTCAGGTAGAGCTGGTACGCGGCCGCGTTCCCGGTCCACCGCTTGCGCAGGCGGCGGTCGGTCTCGCCGGTGATGCGGAACTGCAGCGCCGTCACGACGTCGCGCGAGAGCTCTTCCTGCAGCGCGAAGATGCCGCTCAGCGGCGCCTGGAACTGCCTCCCCCACAGTTGCGCGTCGCGCACGAGGTCGTTCAGCTCGACCTGCAGATGGACCACGTCGCCCGCCACCCGGATGCGTCCCGTGAGCGCCGCGCGCACGTTCAGCTCGCGGCGCAGCGCGGGGAGGTCGTTTTCTTTGTAGCGGAAGGCCGAGCCGCGCGGCGCGACGCGCAGGCCGTCGATGGTGGTGAGGGTGTTGATCAGCGATTCCGCCAGCCCGTCGGCGAGGTAGTCGAGATCCGTGAGCCCGGAGCGGTTCGCGAACGGCAGCACGGCGATGGAGTCGATCGTGTTCCGCTCCGGCGTCTCCGTGACCGTGCCGCTGAAGGCGTAGCCGAAGCGATGCACGGTGCGCACGAAGCGCGGTGCACGCGCATCGTCGCCGATGGCGGCGCGGATCTCCTTGATCAGGCTGGCCAGGTTCGCCTCGGAGACGAACGTGTCGGGCCAGAGCTTCGAGAAGAGCTCCGTCTTCTCGATCGGGTTCGGTCGCGCGGCCAGCAGCAGCTCGAGGAGCTGAAAGGCCTTGCCGGTCATGCGCACGCTCTCTCCGTTCCGCGTCAACGTGCGCGAATCCGAGTCGAACGTGCAGTCGCCGAAGAGAAGCCTCATCCCAGAACTTTCCCAGAACTCTCCCACGGCCTGTTCAAGACTCCCGCCGCCGGATGACCGATCTTGAGCATCGTAAGGAGACTGACTATGAAAAAGCTCACCCAGTTCGCCGCCATCGCCCTGCTCGTCGCCGGCAGCATCGCCTGCACCGAGACCAAGTCCGACACGCCCGCACCCGCCCCCGTGGAGAACACCGCCACGGTAACGGAGACGAGCACCACCACCACCGACGCCGTCACCACGACCGACGCGACCGCCGTCCCGTCGACGACCGACACTGCCGCGACGACGGCCACGGACGCGACCACCACCAGCCCCGCACCCGCCCAGCAGTAAGCGCTCACCCGAGCCGGTGGGCGCAGCCCACCGGCTTTCATTTGGAGTGCGGTGACCGCAGTCACCGCTTTGACTGCGTGCACCAAGCGTCACCCGTGAGGCACACAGCGAAAGCGGTGACTGCGGTCACCGCACTCCAAATGAGGCGTTCTCCTCCCCAATTGCGCGATTTAAGAGACACCTCTCCCGCATTTGTTACCATCGCGGGCGTTCCCCAACGATGCCTCTTGCTCGCGGCGCGCGTCTCGGTCCCTATCGTGTCGACGCCGAAATCGGCGCCGGGGGGATGGGGCACGTCTTTCGCGCCACCGACACGCGTCTCGACCGCGCCGTGGCCATCAAAGTCCTCCCCCAGCACCGCTGGACGGACGCCAAGGTCAAGCATCGCTTCGAGCGGGAGGCGCGGGCGGTCTCCTCGGTCAGCCATCCGAATCTCTGCGCGCTCTACGACATCGGCGAGCTGACGCAGTCCGGCGCGACCGTCCCCTACCTGGTGATGGAGCTCCTCGAGGGCGAATCGCTGCGCGACCGCCTCCAGACCGGCCGCCTCGGCGTGCGCAAGGCGCTGGCGTGGGCGGCGCAGATCGCCTCCGGCCTCGCCGCCGCGCATGCGAAAGGGGTCATCCACCGCGACCTCAAGCCGGACAACGTCTTCATCACCGGCGGGCATCTCCTCAAGATCCTCGATTTCGGCCTCGCGCTGACCACCGAGAGCACCGAGACGACGGCCACCGCAATGCGCACCGACCCCGGGATGATCATGGGGACGTCGCACTACATGTCGCCGGAGCAGGTGCGCGGCGATCCGCTCGACGCCCGTTCCGACATCTTCTCCCTCGGCATCGTGCTGTTCGAGATGCTGACCGGCGAGGTGCCGTTCCACGCCCGCTCCGCGGTCGAGACCATGAACGCGATCCTCACCGAGGAGCCGCGCGACATGGCGGAGCTCGTGCCGGGGATTCCGGACAACGTGGAGGCGCTCGTGCGCCGCTGCCTGGAGAAAGAGCCGGCGGACCGCTTCTCCTCGGCGCACGATCTCGCCTTCGCGCTGGAAAGCGCGGCCAAGCAGGTCACTTCGTCCACGCCCTCACCGGCGAGGCGGCGTACCGTCGACGCGCCGGCGGTGCCGCGGGCGAATCGCATCCGCACGATCCTCCTCGGCCTCGGCGTCGTGGCGCTGATCGCCGCGGCCCTGCTCTCGCGCCGCTCGATGGAGAGCGACGCGATCGAGCCGCCGCGATTGCGGACGCTCACCTACTCCGGCCGTGACACCGCTCCCGCGGCTTCGCCGGACGGACGGCTGATCGCCTTCGTCTCCTCGCGCGACGGGCGCCGGCGCATCTGGCTCAAGCAGCTCGGCGACGGCACCGAGGCGGCCGTGACGGCGGGGCCGGACGACTCCCTGCCGCGCTTCAGCGCAGACGGCTCCTCGCTCCTCTTCACGCGCGCGATACAGCGCGGCGGCACCGCGCTGTATCGCGTCGCCACCGTCGGCGGCGAGCCGCGCAAGCTGATCGACAACGCGTCGGACGGCGACTGGTCGCCGGACGGCAAACAGATCGCGTTCATCCGGGGACGCGCCACGCCGGCGCGGCTGGCGACGGTCTGCATCGCTTCCATCGACGGAGGCGAAGCACGGGAGATCGTCGCCACCGCCACCGAGGAGCTGGCGGCGCCGCGCTGGTCGCCGGATGGAAACTCGATCGCGATCTCGCGCTCCCCGCGCGGCACGGCGGCGGGCTCGCTGCTGGTGATCGACCTCGTCTCCGGCAACAAGCGCGTGCTGTCGCGCAAGGAGCCGCATGGAGGGCTGTCCGCCGCCGCCTGGACCGGCGACGGCAAAGCACTGATCTACGCCGAGCTCGAAGCGCTCACCAGCGCCGGCCTCCCCCGCCGCCGGGGGAGCAGCGTCATCGTGCGGCACGACGTCGACAGCGGCGACGCGCGCGTGCTGCTGCGCAATCCGCACAGCGCCGCCGACACGATCGACATTGCGGGCGATGGCCGGCTCGTCTTCACCGAAGACCTGACGCGCCAGAGCCTGCAGGAAGTGACGCTGGACGGCTCGAAACCGGCGCGCTGGCTGTCGCGCGGGATGAGCGTGGACCGGCAGCCGTCGTACGCGCGCAACGGGAGCAGCGTGGTCTTCGCATCGGACCGCGGCGGCAGCGTCGACGCCTGGGAGCTGACGCTCGAGAACGGGAGCCTGCGCCGCATCACCGATCACGCCGGCATCGACTGGGATCCGCAGCCGGCGGGCGAAGCGCTCTTCTGGAGCTCCAACCGCGGCGGCCACTTCGAAGTATGGACCGCGGCGCTGGACGGAGCGAATCCGCGGCAGGTGACGCGCGACGGCGTCGACGCGGAGAACCCGTCGCTCCCGTCGCACGGGCAATGGCTGATCTACGATTCGAGCAATCCGAAGACGGACGGCATCTGGCGCATCCCGCGCGCCGGAGGAACGCCGTCGCTCGTGCTGGCGGCGGAGACGATGCACCCCGAGGTGTCGGCGGATGGGGAGTACGTCGTCTACCAGCATCCGGAGACGCAGACCACCTGGGGAATCGACGTGGCGCGCGTCTCGGACGGCCGCGTCTTCACCCTGATCAGCGGCATCTCCAGCCCCACCCTGCTGCGCGCCCGCTGGATCGGCGCCACGCACACCATCTCCTACCGCGGCGTGGACGAATCCGGCAGCGTGGCGCTGTTCGCCCAGGACTTCCGCCCCGGCGAAGACACCCGCGCGACGCGGCGCCAGCTCACCCCCTCCGATCCCGACGCCGCCCCCGACACCTACGCGATCTCCCCCGACGGCAAACGCGCCATCATCGCCGTGCTCGACGAGGCCTCCGGGTTGATGATGGCGGAAGGGGTGCGATAGGCTGTCCGTCATTCAGTCAAAAAGGAGTGATGCAAGATGAAAGTACGGACCATCCTCTTCGTCTTTTCCATGTTCCTGCTGCTCGGCGCCGCGCCGGCCGTCGATACGACCCCTCAGCCGCAGCAGTCGTCCGGCTGGACGTATCAGGGCTGCTTTTCGCTCAACGGAAGCCAGCCGTGCTACGACGTCTACACGCACAACGGCGGCTACTGGATGTGCGCCGCGTGCGGCACGACCAACAAGCCGAACGAGAACAAGTGCCGGCTGTTGAGCGCCTACCAGATGGCGAACGGGCGGTGGTGCTCGTAGGCCAATAGGGCTGTCATCCCGAGCGTCGAGCGAGGGATGACGTGTTTTTTAGTGCTCGTCCTCTACGTCGCCGCGGTTTCAACCTACTTCAGCTTGAAGTTGATCGACAGGTTGAACACGACCGCCACCGGCTTCCCCTCGCTGGTCGCCGGTTCGAATTTCCACCGACGCACGGCCTTCACCGCGGCCATGTCGAGATCCGGGACGAGGCTCTTGACGAGGCGCACGTCGTCGATGGCACCGCGTTCGTCGATCACGCACTCCACGATCACGACGCCGGAGAAGCGCATGCGCCGCGCGTTCTCGTCGTACTCCGGCTCGATGCGCCTGACGACCTTCGGCGCGACCACAGTACCGCCGACGCGAAGGCGCGACTCGCTCCCTCCGGCTGGCGGATCCGGCGGCTGCGGGATCGGCTCGATTCGCGGCTCGTGCGTCATCAGGATCTCGATGGCGGCGGGAGCACGCGCAATCTTCCCGTCTTCGTAAACGATGTCCTCGTCGAAGCTCGGAGAGGGCTTCCGCGTCCAGCTCTCCGGATTGAACTTCCGGTCCGCACCCGCGCTGACGAGACGCAGCTTGTCGCCGTTCCGCTCGACGCGCGGCGGTGTGCCCCACGCGTCGGTTGTCACTGCCGGGATCCCGCCGCCTGCTACGAGATGCCGCGCGAGCAGCTCGAGCCCGGAAGCCGACACCCGCGCGGCCATGACCGAGAGCATGACCGGATTCCGCGACGTCATGACCATCATTTCCGCGTGGCGCAACTCGTCGAGCGCGGTGCGGGCTGCCGACGGGCCTTCGGGGATCTGCGCGTGCAACCAGTTGCGGTTCGAGCGAGTGAGCTTTCCATCGACGAGCACGATGTCGCCTTCGAGTCCGGTGAACTGCTCGACGGTCTTCCACTCCGTTTCATCGAACTTGCGATCGCTGCCCGCCGAGGCGACCAGGGAGCCCGTCTCCGAAATCTCGACGCGATACGCGGTGCCCCACGGATCGAGGGTCGGCTTCAGCGCCGTGCCGCTGAGCCGCGACAGCTCGCAGAACGCCGCCAGACGCTGAACCTCGGTGAGGTTTTTCAGACCCGTGATGACCGCGTCCCCATTGGCGGCGTGGGCCGCGAACGCGGGCACTGCCGCGAGCAGCAACAGCGCCAGCGTTCGTTTCATCAGCTCCGCCACTCCCGAATCCGCGCCGCGACTTTCTCCGGCGTGAACCCGAGCTCCTCGGCGATCCGTTCGTAGGGCGCGCTGGCGCCGAAGCGGTCGATGCCGATGACGAGGGCGTCGCGGTTGGCGTACTTGAACCAGCCGTCGCTGCGGCCGGCTTCGATGCAGACCAGGTTGCTGCGGTTGCCGAGCACTTCGTCCTGGTACTCCGCCGGCTGGCGGTCGAACAGGTCGAGGCAGGGCGCGGAGACGACGCGCACGTTGCGTCCTTCACCCTTCAGCAGCTCGGCGGTCTTGATCGCCAGCGCGACCTCGGAGCCGGTGGCGACGATCGTCACGTCGCCGTCCGTGTAGCCGTCGAGAACGTACGCGCCGCGCAGGATGCGCTGCGGATCGAACTCGAGCGGGCGCGCGATCGGGTCGAGCTTCTGCCGCGTCAGCACGAGCAGCGTCGGACCGGTGGTGGAGCGGATCGCGTGCACCCAGGCCATCGCCACTTCCGCGCCGTCGGCGGGGCGGAAGAGAGTCATGTTCGGGATCAGGCGCAGCGAGAAGAGCTGCTCGACCGGCTGGTGCGTCGGACCGTCTTCGCCGAGGAACACCGAGTCGTGCGTGTAGACGAAGATCGACGGGATGCCCATCAACGCGGCGAGGCGCACCGAGGGGCGCATGTAGTCGGAGAAGATCAGGAACGTCGCGCCGTAGCAACGCCAGGCGCCGTACAGGGTCATGCCGTTCACGATCGCACCCATGGCGTGCTCGCGGATGCCGAAGTGCAGATTGCGGCCGCGGAACACGTCCGGCATCGGTGCCGTCTTCTCGGAGCCCTTCTCGCGCTGGATGCTGCCGCCGTCCTTGATGAGCGTGTTCGTGGACGGCGCGAGGTCGGCGGAGCCGCCGACCAGGAACGGCGCAATGGTGGCCAGCTTCTGGATCACCTGACCGGAGAGCGCGCGTGTGGCGATCGCCTTGTCCGACTTCGCGGCATCGAGTAGCGGCAGCTCGAATCCGTCCGGCACCCTCTGCGACCAGTAGCGGTCCCAGTCATCGGCCATCTCCGGATGCCGCGCGCGCCAGGCGCTCATCTCGCGATCCCAAAGGCGGCGCTCGCGGGCGAGCTTCTTCGTCTTCCGTTCGAACTCCGCGCGCACTTCCGCCGGCACGAGGAACGTCGGCTCCTCGGGCCAGCCGAGCGCCAGCTTCGTCGCCTTCACTTCATCGGCGCCGAGGGGCTCACCGTGGGCGCGGGCGGTGCCGTGGAACTTCGGGCTGCCCCAGCCGATGATGGTGCGGCAGATGATGAGCGACGGGCGGGCGGTCTCTTTCTGCGCGCGCTTGATGGCCTTGCGGATCGCGGCGCGGTCGTGGCCGTCGATGGCCAGTACGTGCCAGCCGAAGCTCTCGAAGCGCTTCTTCACCTCTTCGGAGAACGCGAGGCGCGTCTCCCCTTCGATGGAGATGTTGTTGTCGTCGTAGAGGTAGATCAGGTTGCCGAGACCGACGTGGCCGGCGAACGAGGCGGCCTCGCTGCTGATGCCTTCCATCAGGTCGCCGTCGGAACAGATCGAGTAGATGAAGTGATCGACCGGCTTGAACGGGTCGTCGCTGTTGAAGCGGGCGGCGAGCATCTTCGCGCCGAGGGCCATGCCCACGCCGTGTGCGAAGCCCTGGCCGAGCGGGCCGGTCGTCACTTCGATACCGGTGGCGTGGCCGTACTCGGGATGGCCGGCGGTGCGGGAGCCCCACTGCCGGAAGCGCTGCAGCTCGTCCATCGTCATGTCCGGGTAGCCGGTGAGATGGAGCAGCGAGTAGATCAGCATCGACGCGTGACCGGCCGAGAGGATGAAGCGGTCGCGGTTCTTCCAGTGCGGGTCGATGGGATCGTGGTGGAGGAACTCGGTCCAGAGCACGTACGCCATGTCCGCCATCCCCATCGGGGTGCCGGGATGGCCGGATTTCGCTTTCTCGACCGCGTCCACGGCCAGGAAGCGGATCGTGTTGACGCACAGCTCTTCGAGCTTGTCTTTCCTCCCCACCAGGGGGCGGTTGCTGTTTTCTGCGACGGAAATCGCCGCGGCACCTTCGGCTGCGGTGCTGCCGGGTGTCGGGTCCTGCATCGAGATCTCCTCCTGCGGTTGCGCCGGGCGGCGCGTGAAGAAAGCGGATTATACTCGTCGCTCGCCAACAACTTCGGACCACATCCCCGCTTCGTGAGGAGTGAGCGACATGGTGGACGAGAGCGTCACGGTCAAAGGGTCTCCCGTTCGAAGCCTGCAGAAGTTCGTCGATGCGGAATTGACGCCCGAACAGCGCGAGGCCGTGCTGCGCAGGCTGCCGCCGGAGTATGCGAAGCGCTTCAGCTCGCCCGTGCTCGCTACCGAGACGGTACCGGTGCACATGCTCAACCTCTTCACCCAGGAGGCGGCGAACGCGAAGGGGGAAGCGGTGGAGGCGTTCGCCCGCCGCGCCGGACGCGAGGCCGCAGGCGAGGCGGTGAAAGGCATCTACCGCTTCTTCGCGCTCGTCATGACCCCCACCGCCCTCCTCGGCAAGGCTTCGCAGATGTGGAGCTCGCTCTACAATCGCGGCGAGCTGCGCGTCGAGGACCAGAGCGGCAACAGCGCGCGCATCCGCCTGACGAACTTCCCATCCGAGGCCGCGGGCTGCTCGCGCGTGACCGGCTGGATCGAACGGATGGCGGAGCTCACCGGAGTCAAGAACATCAAAGTCGAGCAGACGCAGTGCTCCGCCAAAGGGGCCGCGTGCTGCGAATGGCAGTTACGATGGAGTTGAATGAACAAGATCTTTTCCTCGGAATCCGACCACCCGCTCTTCCGCTACTTCACGGAAGCGGAGCGGGAACGCGTCGAAAACATCGGTGAAGTGAAACGGATCGCGGAGGGGGCGTATCTCATCCGCTCCGGCGAGCTCGACTCGACGCTGTTCGCAATCGAGGACGGCCACCTCGACATCATCGGCCTCGACGACGGCAAACAGACCGTGCTCGCCACCGTCGGCGCCGGCGACGTGATCGGCGAAGTGTCGTTCATCGACGACTCCCCGCGCGCGGTCTCGGTGAAGGCCGGCGAGGAGACGACCGTCCGCGCCTGGGACAAACGCACCCTCTCCGAGGCGCTGGCCTTCGACCCGCAGCTGCTGGCGAAGTTCAGCGTAGCGATGAGCGAGCTGCTGGTGGAACGCCTGAGGGATTTGTCGCGGCGGGTGTGAGGACGCTGGTATCAGGTGTCAGGTATCAGGTGTCAGGTATCAGGTGTCAGGTATCAGGTGTCAGGTATCAGGTGTCTGGTATCAGGTGTCAGGTATCAGGTGTCAGGTATCAGGTGTCTGGTGTCTGGTGTCTGGTGTTTGCAGCCTGGACGATCCGCGCCGCCAGCCGACAACCCCCAGACACCTGACACCTGACACCACTTTCACGTTCCGTCGTCCACCGCCGTCCACCCCGCATCCACGCACGCCTGCTTCGCCGCCGGGATCAGCAGCATCACCGTGCAGACGCCGGTCACGAGCGCGGTAAAGGCGATCGGCAGCAGTGGATCGCCCGGATCGCGGAAGAGGAACGCTGCCGCGAGATAGAAGAGGGTCATCACGCCGAAGACCAGCGCCCCGGCGAGACGGCCGCTGTTGCGCAGACGGATCAACTGCACGAAGGCGAACGGCCCGGCGAGCAGCGTCACGCCCCAGTTCACGAGCGTGAGGATGCCGAGCGGGCCTGCCTGGCTGAGGGAACGCAGGCGCGAGACCCCGGAACGCGCCAGCAACACGATCACGATCACCACGCACGCCGCGATCAGCAGCGCGAGCATCCGCATCATCATTCGAACTACGGCTTCCACACCCGGTTCTCCTCCCCTTTTTCCCACGGCCTGTACGACAGCGCGAAGGGTATCCGTTTCGCGATCGGCGGATGCGAGTAGCTCCAGAGCTCGATCAGCGGATGCGGGCTCGGGTCGCGCTTCGAATCCTCCGCCATCTTACGAAAAGCGGTCGCGACCGGCTCGTTGAGGTGCGTCAGCTCGAGCGCGAAGACGTCCGCCTGGTGCTCCACATGGCGCGAGTAGCCGCTGATCACGGGCGATGTGACGAACGTCAGCACGCCGGCGATGAAGAGCAGCCACGGCACCGAGGCCGGATCGCCCGGTGCGCTGAATCCCCACCGCGAACCCCATTTCGGCAGGGCGCTGTCGTAGATGCGTTGCGCGGCGAAGAAGCCCGCGAACGAGAGCGCGACCGAGAACGCCACTCCCTTCCAGATGTGGTTCAGCACGTAGTGCCCCATCTCGTGGCCCATGATGCCGAGGACCTCGTCGTGGTCCAGCTTCGCGAGCATCGTGTCCCACAGGACGATGCGGCTGGTGGGACCGAGGCCGTTGACGTACGCGTTCATGGTGGTGGTCTGCCTCGACGCGTCGACCTGGTAGACGCGGCCGCCCTCGATGCCCGCGCGCGAGGCGAGGTCGAGGAGCTTCTGCCGCAACACCTTGTCCCGCAGCGGCTCGTAGTCGTTGAAGATCGGGTCGAGCACGACCGGCTGGATGACCACCAGCAGCACCGTCAGCGGGACGCTGCACGCCCACAGCACCGCCCACCAGTTCTTCGCTTTGCGGATGCCGAGCAGCGCGAGCGCGCCGACCACCGGCACGATCGCCAGGTTGACCGCTACCCCCTTCGCGACATCGCCCAGCCACGCGGGCAGGCTCTGGTTCGAGAGGTTGAACTGGTGCGGTACGTGGAACCCGGAGTAGTACGACAGCGGGAAGCTGATGAGGGTCGTGGCGAGGATGAAGAGGACCAGGTACACCATCGCGACGAGGAACGGTTTCTTCGTCACTCGCGCGGCCACGTCCCGCATCCGCCGCGATGCGCCGGTAAAGAGCAGCCCGAGCATCACCGCCGCCGACCACCCGACGCCGGCAAAGTACAGCACCTCCCGCAACCGGCTGTGGCGCAGCATCTCGTCGGTGATCTGCACCTCGAACCGCTTGTCTTTCTCAGGAGCCTTCGGCTGCGCCGTCACAGAGACCGCAACCGCGGCGACGACAACGATAAGCCCGACGCTGAACAGCAGCCGCACCGGCAGAGGATAGCGGGTCACAGTTTGGAGTGCGGTGACCGCAGTCACCGCTTTGACTGCCTACCGGCTGATCCCGCGCGCGATCTCCACCAGCACGCGCATCCCCACCCGCGCCCACTTTGCGCGGGTGATGCACGCGCCGCGGCAGGTGGCCGGCAGCACCGGATCGGGCCTCGTGCCCGGAGGGTCGGGAGAGGTGATCCGTTCGAGGCTCGGCTCCGTCGCCGCGCGCGGCATGACCGGCGGGGTGGACGCCTGGCGGACGCGCTCCAGCACCTGGACCTGCAGCTGGCCGGCGGCAGAGCCGTCGAGGAACGGGTTGCTCTCCGCCGCGCCGGCTGGCGACGCGAGCGCAGCGCAGAGGATGACGATCGTCAGCTTCACGCCGACGATGATACGCCCGCAGTCGTGATATTCAGGAGCCGGAATGCCTTCCAGGATCGAGGACTACGCGCTCATCGGAGACCTGCAGACGTGTGCACTCGTCGGGCGCGACGGGTCGGTCGACTGGATGTGCGTCCCCCGCTTCGATTCGCCGGCCTGCTTCGCGGCATTGCTCGGCACTCCGGAGCATGGCCGCTGGCGCATCGCACCAGCCGGCGAGGTCGTCGACGTGCAGCGGTGCTATCGGGACGACACGCTCATCCTCGAGACGACGTTCCAGACCGCCGAAGGGCGCGTGCGCATCGTCGACTTCATGCCCATGCGCTCCGAGGCCATCGACCTGATCCGCATCGTCGAGGGGGTGGAAGGACGTGTGCCGATGCGGATGGATTTCGCCATCCGCTTCGACTACGGCTCGATCGTCCCGTGGGTCCGCGCGATCGACGGCAGCATCCGCGCGGTGGCCGGTCCGGACACGGTGTACCTCCGCGCCGACGTGCCGATGCGTGGCGAAGGGTTCACCACCGTCTCCGAATTCGAAGTCGCGGCCGGCGACTGCTTCACGTTCGACCTGACCTGGACCGAGAGCCACGATCCGCATCCGCAGCGCGAGGATCCTGCCGTCATGCTGCGGGAGGCGGAGCAGTTCTGGCGCGACTGGTCGGCGCGTTGTACCTACGAAGGCCCCTGGCGCGACGCGGTGATGCGCTCGCTGATCACGCTGAAGGCGCTGACCTATTCGCCGACCGGCGGGATCGTCGCAGCCGCCACCACTTCGCTCCCCGAACAGATCGGCGGCGTGAGGAACTGGGATTACCGCCTCTGCTGGCTGCGCGATGCCACGTTCGCGATCTACGCGCTTCTCGGCGGCGGGTACACCGAGGAGGCGATCGCCTGGCGGGAGTGGCTCCTGCGCGCCGCGGCCGGGCTGCCGGAAGAGCTGCAGATCATGTACAGCATCCGCGGAGAGCGGCATCTCACGGAGCTGGAGATCGAGTGGCTGCCGGGATACGAAAACTCGAAGCCCGTGCGCGTCGGCAACGCCGCGTTCAAGCAGTACCAGCTCGACGTCTACGGCGAAGTCATGGACGTGCTGCACCTGACGCGCCGCCTGGGACTGCCTCCCAGCGAAGACGCCTGGCGCGTGCAACTCGCGCTGATGCGCTTCCTCGAGAAAGGGTGGAGAGAGCCGGACGAAGGAATCTGGGAAGTGCGCGGTCCGCGCCGCCACTTCACGCACTCGAAGGTCATGGCCTGGGTCGCGTTCGATCGTTCCATCTCCGACGTCGAGCACTTCGGCCTCGAGGGCCCGGTGGAACGGTGGCGCGCGATTCGGGAGGAGATCCGCGACGAGGTGTTCGAGAAAGGATTCAGCGTTGAGCTGCATGCGTTCGTCCAGTTCTACGGCTCCACGGATGCCGATGCCAGCCTGCTGATGCTCCCTGCCCTCGGATTCATCGCGCCCGGCGATCCGCGCATGACCGGCACGATCGCCCTCATTCGCAAACAGCTCGAGACGGACGGCCTGCTGCGCCGTTATCCCGCCGCGCCGCACGTGGACGGGCTGCCACCGGGAGAAGGGGCGTTTCTCCTCTGCACGTTCTGGCTCGCCGACACGCTGGCGCTGGCCGGCAACTACGACGAAGCGGGAGCGATCTTCGAGCGGCTCCTCTCGCTGCGCAACGACGTCGGCCTCCTCAGCGAGGAGTACGACCCCGTGGCCCGTCGCCAGCTCGGAAACTTTCCGCAGGCGTTCTCCCACGTCGGCCTGATCAACACCGCGCAGAACCTGCGCCGCGGCGACGGACCGGCCAAAGATCGCCCGAAAAAATGACTCGAGGAGTTGCGATGACAGAGAACAAACGAACCGTTGAAAAGTATATGGAGGCATTCGGCCGGAGCGACCACGCGGAGATCCTTTCCTGCCTCACGGACGACGTGGAGTGGGTACTCCCCGGCGTCTTTCATCATCACGGAAAAGCAGCATTCGACAAGGAGATCGAGAACGCGGAGTTCATGGGCAAGCCCGCGATCACCACCACGCGCCTGACGGAAGAGAACGGCGTCGTCGTCGCCGAAGGGCGCGTGCGCACGCAGAAGGCAACGGGCGAGCACATCCATCTGGTGTTCTGCGACGTCTTCGAAATGCAGGGCGGCTTGATCGAGCGGCTGACGTCGTACCTGATGCAAGTGCCGGAGAGCTGATGCGCCTCCTCGTCATCGCCCCGGCGGCCTTCGAGCCGCTGGAGCTGCTCCGGCAGGAAGCGCCCGACGTCGAGCTGTCGGTCGGGACGGACGTCGAATCGCTGCGCTCCGCGGCGCGTGATGCGGACGCCGTGCTGATCGCGCCGCGCTACGCGTCGATCCTGGTCGAGCTGTGGCCGACCTTGGACAACGCCCGCTGGATTCACACGCTCGCCGCCGGCGTGGAGTCCCTCCCCTTCGAGCTGCTCCGCGAGAGCAACGTGGTGGTCACGAATTCACGCGGGCTCTACGCCGACGCCCTCGGCGAATTCGCGATCGCGGCGATGTTCTGGTTCGCGAAGGACCTGCGCCGCCTGCTCCGAAACCAGGATGAGCGGCGCTGGGAGCCGTACGACGTCGAGCGCCTGGAGGGCCGCACCGTCGGCATCATCGGCTACGGCGGCATCGGCCACGCCGTCGGCTCCCGCGCCACCGCCCTCGGCATGCACGTGCTGACCTACCGCCGCCGGAGCGAGCTTGGCGACCCGTCGCTCGAGGAAGTCATCGCGCAGTCGGACTACGTCGTCATGTGCACGCCGCTGACCCCATCCACCCGCCACCTCCTGTCGCGCGAACGGATCGCGGCCATGAAACCAGGCGCGGTCTTTATCAACGTCGGCCGAGGAGGCACGGTCGACGAGGACGCGCTGGTGGAGGCACTGCGGACCGGTCGCATCCGCGGTGCTGCCCTCGACGTCTTCGACACCGAGCCGCTCCCGCCCGACCACCCGCTCTGGCGGCTCGACAACGTCCTCATCTCCCCCCACACGGCCGATCACACCGCCGACGCGCACGCGCGGGCGATGAGCTTCTTCATGGAGAACCTCCGCCGCTTCCGCGCCGGCGAGTCGCTCGAGAACGTAGTGGACAAGGTCGAGCAGTACTGAGCCGCTCGCTCCACCAACGGGAGAGAGAACCGACGAGAGGCCTCCGGCGGGCCGGCGTGGCCGGCAGCACTGGTCGCCCAAGGCTGAACGCACGCCTCTCGCACGAAGCGCCGTCCGTGCGCAAACAAGTGCCGCCGGCCACGCCGGCCCGCCGGAGGCCCCCGGTCGGTCTCTCTCCCGTAGGCGGATGGCCGACACCCGCCCACCCTGGTTGTAAGATGATTCTCCGCGGCCC
The DNA here is from genome assembly GCA_035630815.1 of Thermoanaerobaculia bacterium. GTDB lineage: Bacteria > Acidobacteriota > Thermoanaerobaculia > Gp7-AA8 > Gp7-AA8 > QHVT01. The sequence continues at coordinate 29,377 of DASQJY010000034.1, read as the reverse complement.
CAGATCATTCGGAGCAGTAAACCCGTGGGAGGAGTGTGCGCGTGGAGACGACGCGACAGAACGAACGTGAGGTGCGCGAGCTGCGCGGGCTGGTCGAGCGGATCAACCGCGGCGACTGCGTGCTGGTCCTCGGCCCGCGAGTGGCTGTTCGTCCCGATGATCCCGAGCGCCAGCCGCTCGACAACCTCCTGGCGAGGGAACTGATCGAGTCCCTCGGCGTCCCGGCAGCCGAAGACAAAGCCGCCTCGGCGAACCTCCATCGCGCAGCCGACCTTTACTACCGGACCCGCCAGGACCGGGTGGAGCTCGACGTCGCCGTGCAGGACTTCTACGAACGGGAAGCGAGCGCCACGACCGACTTCCACCGCGACCTCGCGAAGCTGCCGTTCCGGCTCTGCATCTCCGCGTCCCCCGACAGCCTGATGCTCAACGCGTTCGCGGCGACGGAAGGAAAAGCACCGCAGAAAGGCTATTACGGCTTTCGCTCCATCGACACGCCGCGTCTCTCGCGGCCCACGGCCGAACGGCCGATCGTCTATCACCTCTTCGGCCATTACGAGGAGGCGAAGTCGCTCGTGCTCACCGAAGGAGACCTGATCGAGTTCCTCGTGGCCATCGTTCGAGGAGCTCCGGCAGTTCCCGATCAGGTGCGCGCGATGCTCGCCGATCCCGCGGCGTCGTTCCTGTTCATCGGCTTCGGATTTCACAACTGGTATCTGCGCGTGCTGCTCCAGGTGATGAACGTCTACGGGCATCAGAGCAAGGCCATCGCGTTCGAAGACACGCACTTTTTCGACCATCCCGAGCGCCAGCAGGTCGTGGGCTTCTTTTCCGGGGACCGGCTGATCGAGTTCCGGCCGCTGCACTGGGAGACGTTTGCGAAGCAGCTCGCCGAAGCGTACGAGACCAGCGGCCGCAAGCGGGCGCTTTCCACGCCGGCGCCCGAGCCCGCGCCCGTGCAATATGCCGGGAAGGCGCCGCTGGCGTTCATCAGCTACGCGAGCGAAAACCGCGATCGCGTCGAGGCACTGATGGCGAAGCTGCAGGCGCGCGGCATCAACGTCTGGCAGGACCGGCAGAACCTCCGGGCCGGGGACGACTGGAACCAGAAACTGATCCGGGTGATCCAGAAGATGGTCGATTACGTCATCGTCCTGCAGACCGAGGAGATGCTGTCGCGAACGGAAGGCGTGTTCCATCGCGAGATCAGGGAAGCGCAAGTGCGGCAGTGGGGCATGGCCGAGTACGAAGGGGAGAAACTGCGCTTCCTGATCCCCGTCCAGTGCGGCGCGTGCGGGATTCTCAGCGAGCTCGAGGACCGCCACGTGATCGACATCGATGCGCCGGGCGGCGAAGACGCGCTCGCGGACTCGATCCTCGAGGACTGGCGGAGACGCGCGGCCTTGAACAGTCGTTCGAAGGCAGTCGCCTGATGAGTGCGGGCTTCGAGAAGTGGGACTCCTGGTACTCCCCGGTCCCTCCCGCCGAATCGCGCAGAAGGTACCCCGGCACAGGTCCTTTCGGACCCGAGGATGCGGCACTCTTCTTCGGCCGCAACCGGGAGACGGAGGAGCTCTATCTCCGCACCCTGAGCGTCCCGCTGCTGCTGCAGTTCGGCAGGTCCGGCCTCGGCAAGACATCGCTGCTGCAGGCGGGACTCTTTCCCATGCTTCGCGCCAGGCCGTTTCTGTCATGATCCGTCTCAACGATCCGGGCGAGTCGTTGACGGATGCGGTTGCACGGTCGATCCGCGAAAGCGTCGTGAACGAAGGAGTCGACGTCGACGGCGCCGCCCCTGCCGGGCTGTGGGAATTGCTCGTCACGACCACCGCCTGGCGCGAGGACCTGTTGTTGACGCCCGTGCTGGTGTTCGACCAGTTCGAGGAGGTCTTCACCCTCCGCGACCAGGCGTTCAGGGACGAGCTCGCGGCGGAGCTCGGCGCGCTGGCTACCGGAGCTCCGCCGGAGCGCTTGCGCGGAGTGCGATTCCCCCGTCCCGACGTGAAGGTGCTGATCAGTCTCAAGGAGACGCACCTCGGCGCGCTGGAGCAGTTCAGCGCCAGCATCCCGAGGCTCTTTCAGGAGCGCCTGCGGCTGGAGCCTTTGTCGGAGCGCGACGCGCGGGACGCGGTCGTCCAGCCGGCGAAGCTGGAAGCGAAGGCCGGCGAGCCCCCGTACTGGTCGAAGCCGTTCACCTACGACGAGCAGGTGCTCGACAGCATGCTCGCGTATCTGATGGGGCGCTCCGAAGTCATTGAGACCTTCCAGCTCCAGTTGCTCTGCCGGCATGCCGAGGGGATCGCGCAGCGGAAGGAATCAACACAGAACGAGCCTGTCACGCTCACCCTGAACGACTTCAGGGGCAACAACGCATTTGCGGTCGTCCTCACGAATTTCTATCGTGACGTGCTGCTGCAGATTTCCTCTCCGGCCGAGCGTAGACGGGCCGCGGCGTTGTGCGAAGACGGCCTGCTCGGCTCGTCGGGACAGCGGCTCATGCTCGAGAAGAAGCAGATCCTCAGCGACTACGGCATCTCCGAGCGCACGCTCGAGGTGCTGGGCCGCGAGCGCCTCGTGCGCGAGGAGCGCCGGCTGGAAAGCACGTTCTACGAGCTGAGCCACGACCGTCTCGCGGAGTCGGTCTTTGCCGCGCGAAGCGAGAAGCTGCCCAAGTCAGTGCGACGCGCCCTGGTGGCGGTGGTGCTGGTCGCGGCGCTGCTGGTCATGGGCGTGCTGGTCGCTTCGAACAACACGGTCCAGAAAGAACGCGACAGCGCCGAGAACCTCCTCGGGTTTCTCCTTGGCGAACAGTTCATGGGCGAAGTGCGTGACGTCGGCCGGAGCACGCTCCTGCTGCAGGTGCAGGAGCAGGTCGACCGCCGCGGCGTCGGGATGCGCAGTGCGCTGAACCGCGGACTGTCCCTCCGCAATCGCGGAGAAATCATGCGCACCGAGGGGAAGGTCGCCGAGGCGGTGGCCCTCTTCCGGGAGTCCTTGAAGACGTTCGAGAGCGCCCGGGACAACCCGGACGCTCCGCGCGAGATCGCCCGCGCCCACGACCGCCTCGGCAGCGTGCTCGTGAGCCAGGGAAAACTCACCGAGGCCGTCCCCCATATCGAGGCGGCCGACAAGTACTGGCGCATCGTCGCGAACAGGCCGGGGCCGGCGGACGTGGTGCGTGCCGACTGCACGAGCATGGCCGAAAGCCTCGTGGCAACCGTCGAGTTGAAGACGCGGATGGGAAACGCGGCGGGCGCGCTCGCCGATCTCGAAAGGACGTTCACGATCCTGTCGGAGCTGATGTTCGGCCGCGGCCAGGCACCGCCCGAATGCGGCCGGATGAGGGAGCAGGCCGCGCCTTATCCCGATCCGGAAGTCATGCAGGCCCTCACCCGCGCCGCGCTCGCACACGCGGTCATCTTCCTGTCGCCGGAAGACCATGAAGGAGCCGAGGCACTCGCCGAGCAGGCACGCATGCTGCGGCCTTCGTCGATCTCGGCGCGCAAGACCGCGCTGCTCACGCTCACCGCGCGCGGCAACGTGCGCCGCGCGTCGTCGCCGCAAGCCGCGCTCGCCGATTACCGGAGAGTGCTCGCGGAGTCCGAAGAGCTGCGGCGATCCGATCCGAACGATCGTCTCTGGCAGCGCGAGCGCGCGGCCTCGCAGTTGCTCGTGAGCACCGGCATCGTGGCGTGCAATCAGAAGCCCGGCTCCTGCACCCCCATGCCCTCCCTCGACGACGCCGAGGCGCTCGTGATGGAAGCGACGGCCGCCCTGCGTGCCCTGGCAGCCGCGGATGCGTCGAACATGTCGCTCCAGGACGATCTCATCCGCGCTGGCCAGGCTCGCTCCGCGATCCTCGCGGGGCGCGGAGGTCACGCCGAGGAGCGGCTCTCGATCATCCGCAACATCCATCGCATCCAGGACCAGGCCGTGCGCGACCGGAACGACGCCCGCGCCGAACAGACGGCAGTGCACCTCCTCCGCGAAGAGGCCGAGGTTCTCCTCGAGCTCGGCCAGGTTCCCGAAGCACGGGAGACGCTCCGCCGAGCGATCGATCGCGCCACCAAACTGGTCGCCGCTCATCCCGTCAACGCACTCTACTTCGACACCCTGGCCTCCACATGGGCACGCGAAGCCGTGCTCTCGGCCCGAGCCGGAGATCCGAGAGGCGCCGCCGCCGCATCCGTGGAGGAGCAGCGAGCGGCCGCAAAATTCGACGCCCTCTCGCGGAAACACGTCGCCGCCTCCGCCGCCCTCCGCGCCCGCGGGATGGCCCACGTCGTCCGTGGCTCCCGGCTCGTCGATCCCGCCGCCGCCACCCGAGAGCTCAACGCCGCCGAATCCGCCTACCGCGAAGCCGCCCGCCGCCACCCCGCTTCGTACGAGACCTACGACGAGCTCCGCAACGTCTACGACTGGCTCCAGCGCACCGACGAAAAACTGGGCCGGAAAGAGGACCGCTTCGAGGCCCTCAGCGCCTCCATGCACGCCGCCCAGATCGCCGCCTGGCTCGCCCCCGACTCCGCCCAGAGCGCCACAAACAACAACCTCCTCGCCTCCCGCAACAACTTCGCCCAGGCCCTCATCGCCGAAAACAACAGGACCAGCAACGAAGCCGCCCTCGGCCTGATGCAGGAAGCCGTCGTCGTAGCCGACAGCCTCGTCCAACGAGCCCCCACCAACCCCGACTACCGCCTCTCCCTCGCCGAAGCCAAATGCGGCTTGGGCAAGGTGCGCCGCAACCTCGGGGCGGCGGGGTGGGAGAACGCGGTGCGCAGCGGTTTGATTGACGTGCAGAGAGCGGTAACGCTCGCGCCTGATCGGGTGCTATTTCGCACGAAGCAGGCGGGGTGGAGGCGGTATCTCGGGGAGGAGTTGGCGAAGAACGTGGGGGAACGGGAGCGCGCAAGAGTTGAACTTGCGCTGGCGCTGCAGGGGTATGAGGAAGTTGCGCGGCTCGATGCGAAGAACGACGAGACACGCGAAAGGGTCCGCGAGGTACGCGCGCTACTAGCGACGATTGAACATTAAGGGCAGTCTCTTCAGCGGGCCGGAAATGGCTCGTCCGGAAACAGCCACGCCTGCTCGTGCCACCAGGCGAGATTGCACCGGCCACGGATTGCTGCACGAACAGAAGCAGTCAGAGCGGTAACTCGCGTTACCGCACTCCATACCGGCATCCCGAGAGGTGATTCTTCACAGCCTCTGAGATGACAATCATCGCGATAGCGACGATACCGGCCGCTCCGCGGAGAAAGCAGGCGGACGATCCAGCGTTCTCGCTGCGGATTCGCTCGCGTTCATCAGGACCATGGCGTGAGATCGAAGGTGGGGAGCAGAGGATTGAGAAACTGCACTCCTTCCACGCGACGCGCGTGCTCGAAGTCTTCCGTGAAAATCGTGGGGATCTGGTTCAAACGAGCGGTTGCCCAGATTTGAGCGGCGTAGTAGCTCATTCCGTGCCGGAGAACTCCGCGGCCCGCCTCCAGGACGATCAGTCCGGTGGTGTCGAGCACAGGGAGCGCCTCGGCGAAGCGAGTTGCCTGATCGAGAGCTTCCTTGACGGTGAGGATTGGGTTGCGGCCGCGAGTGGTAGCGCTCACGAACTCACCCAGAATCTGGGCGCTCAGGCGACCGGACCCGCTTTCCAGCAGGTGTTCGAGAGTGCGAAGCGCCACCGTGTACTTGTCTTTTTCGGCAGGCTGGTGCGCGTACACGAGGATGTTGGTATCGATCAGGACTTCTGCCATCGACCGAGCCGTTCGTCATACAGCGATTCCCGAGTCCAGCCGCGATCGGCCGGAGCTTTGCGGCGCCGCCTGGCCAGTGCTCGCATGAATGAAATCGCTTTGCGGCCCGCCGCGGGATCGCTGAGGTGACCGGCGCGGCTGTCACCAACGCCAGCGCGATCCAGCGCCTCTCGAATGATCTCCGCTTCGGTGACGCCGCGCTGCCTGGCCCGATGCTTGAGCAACCGGTCGTGGCGCTCTTCGATGTAGACCTGTTTGCGAATCATACATCGCAGTATACATCGCGCCACAGGGCTCCATGGGCCCCGGGCGCCGAAACGCCCGGGGCGACGAAGGTCAGTAGATCGAGCCGTTGCTGGCGGTCACCGCTCCCGCGTTCACGTTCAGCGTGTAGGCGGTGCCGCCGCTGCCCGTCCACGTGGCGAGGTTGAACGTCGCCGCGCCGCTCACCTTGTAGGTCGCGAGGCCGGTGTAGGTCAGCGGCGTGCCGGACACGCAGGTCGTGGGCATGCCGTTGGAGGAGACGAAGTACGCCGCGCCGGTGCCGACGCGCGTGGCGGAGCCGCTCGGCTCGACGAGGATGGCCGTCGCTTCATCGACGCCGATGCCGCGCACGGACGAAGCCCACCCGTCCTTGATGATCCGGCCGAGGAACGTGAGGAGGCGTCCCATGCGATCGCGCGCGCCGAAGTGCGAGTCGGTGATGACACCGCCGAGGTTGGCGATGGTGAGGAAGTCGCGATCGAGCGTGACGTAGCTGTGGTACGGGTTCGCGAGCGCCTGGCTCGAGGTCACCGAGCTACTCTGGCCGCTGTAGAGGAACTGCCCGAGGATCGCCAGACCGGCGCTCGTACCACCGACCGGCGCCTGCTTCACGTTGGCGACGTAATGAATGGCGTCTTCGACCGGCGTGCCCTTCCAGAAGTTCACATAGTCCGACTGGTCGCCGCCCGCGATGAACACCGCCTCGGCATTCTGGATCTTCGCCACCACGAACGGATCGGAGGCCGCCGCGCGCGTCTTGATGATGAGGGTCTCGACCGAGTTGACGGTCCCGAGGCCGTTGATCCAGGAGTTGTAGGCATTGGTGCCCGTCGCGCGGATGACCACGAAATCGCCGCCGCCCGACTTGGCGATCATCCACTGGAAAGCGGCCGCGACATCCGCGCCACCGCCGGCCAGGACCGTGCCGGCCGTGGTCGAGGTGGTGACGTCGGCCGAGCTGCCGACGACGTGGTACTCGTACTGGGCCTTCGCGGCCGAGAGCGAGACAGAGACCAGGGACAAAAGGACGCCAAGGATCACGTTCTTACGCATTCACACTTCTCCTGACTTCTTTCCAAAATTGGGGTAAGTGCGGAGCATACATCGGTGATGCGCTACGGCGATGTCCAGATTCGTCACTGGGCTTTCGGGGAAGGTGGGCGTCAGACCCGAAGAGGATCGTCGGCCCCCCGGCCTACCCGCCCATCTCCTTCATCCTTCGCTCCATCTCCTCCGGTGAGACGTCCTCGATGTGCGTGGCGATCATCCAGTTGTGCCCGAACGGGTCGGTGATGCCGCCCATGCGGTCGCCGTAGAACTCGTTCGTGACCGGGCGTTTCTCGATGGCGCCGCCGGCGATGGCAGCGGCGAAGCGCGCATCGACGTCGGGTACGTAGATCATGATGCCGACCGGCGTGCCGCCGACGGTCTTCGGGCCGACGTGACCCTGTTCCGGATGTTCGTCGGCGAGCATGATGTGCGAGTCGCCGATCTTGATCTCCGCGTGGGCGACCTTGCCGTCCGGCCGCGGCATGCGCATCAGCTCCGTCGCATTGAAGGCCTTCTTGTAGAACTCGATCGCCTCCGCGGCGCCGTCGACGACGAGGTACGGAATCACGCTGTGGTATCCCTCGGGGATGTGGTGAACGGCCATGGACCGGTCCCTCCTTTTCGCAAGAGGAGAGCCTAGCTCAAAAAGTTTGCGGCAGCGCTTCTGCGCTCGAGATATGCATGGCACCGAGGACGAGAAAAACAGCCGCGACGGCACCGCGGGCGGCTGCGCTGACCGGACGCAAGAAGCCGTTCGACGTCCGGATCGTGCTGCGCCGCATCCGCGCGGCGGTGACAGAGCACGCGGACGCAGCGATGTTCGAGCTGGCCAATCGCGGCTACAAGAGCGTCTTTCAGCAGCTCGTCGCGTGCATCATCTCCATCCGGACGCGAGACGAGGTGAGTCTGCCCACCGCCATCAAGCTGCTCGAGCGCGCGGCAACTCCGGCCGCGGTGGCGAAGTTATCGGTCGCGCAGATCGACGCGCTGATCCGTGCGAGCAGCTTTCACGAGGCGAAGGCGGCCCAGATCCGCGAGATCGCGCGGCAAACGGTAGACGAGTTCGGCGGCGAGCTTCCATGTGACTTTGAGGTGCTGACGTCATTCCGTGGCGTCGGCCCGAAGTGCGCGAACCTGACCATGGGCGTGGCCTGTGGTGCGGAGCGGATCAGCGTGGATATCCACGTGCATCGGGTAACGAACCGGTGGGGTTACGTCGCGGCCAGCTCGCCGGAAGGAACGATGCGTGCGCTGGAGCAGGAGCTGCCGCGCAAATACTGGATCGAGATCAACCGGCTGCTGGTGCCGTTCGGGAAACACGTCTGCACGGGACACCTGCCCAGGTGCTCGACGTGCCCGGTCCTCGAGTACTGCCGGCAGGTGGGAGTGACGGCACATCGTTAGGGCGAACGCTCGAATTGTTACGGGTGCCGTCCGCGTGGCCAAATGTGGAACGACGCCATGCGTCCGACTTTCGAACGCTCGCTGTTACGGCGGTATGACAGAGTCGCTGTTTCAGGCGCGTTGCTCTCGGAGATCGGTGGTACCGGTGCCGGTCCGGAATCTGGACACCGCACGATCGTGTATGTTCGACCCTGGGTTCGGAACCCAAAAACTTCTGCGCATTGATATCCACCCATGTCATTGGAACATGCTGAACAGATAAGGCACGAGGAACGCCATCGCTGAAAAAGCATCGACGTACGTGCGGTCGCGGAGGCGGCTGTGCAGTGCGATCCAGAGGGCGGTGAGGAGCAGCGTTCCGCCGAGGGTGACGGCGAGGCTCTTCCAGACATCCTGGCGTGTGATCCGGGCGTTCGGTCCGGCATGCGCTCCGCACAGCCGAGTTTCATCATGGTTCCGATCATCGTCACTCCTTCTTCGCCGGACAGCGCTCCACGCACGGCGGACCATCGCAGCGACTCCTGCAACTGCCCGGGGTCGCGTCAGCCGTCCCCATCTCGCATAGACTTCCCCCCACAGGAGGCGTCCAATGAACGTTCGATTCATCTCCCTCGGTATCTGTCTGTTCATCGCCGCCGCGGCGTTCGCGGCGGATGCGCCCGCGGCCGGCGATCGCGAGGCGCTCATCGCGCAGCTCGAGCGCACGCGGGCGCGGTTTCTCGCGTCGGTGGAAGGGTTGTCCGAGGGGCAGTGGAACTACAAGCCGTCCCCGGAGCGTTGGTCCGTCGCTGAGTGCGCGGAGCACATCACGGCCGCCGAGTCGTTCATCCGCAAGATGGTCGCGGACTCGATGAAGGGGGAGCTCGCGGCCGACGCCGCCGGCAGCACCAATCAGGATCAGAAGATCCTCACCTTCCTCGTCGACCGCTCGACGAAGTTCAAGGCGCCGGAGCCGCTCATGCCCACCAACCGCTTCGGCACACCCGCCGCGGCCATCGCGGCGTACGAGAAAGAACGCGCCGAAACGATCGCCCTCGCCTCGAGCGACGTCGATCTTCGTACCCACGGCGCGAAGCATTTCGCCCTCGGCGACCTCGACTCGTACGGCTGGTTCCTCTTCCTCTCCGCGCACAGCGAGCGCCACACGCTGCAGATCGACGAAGTGAAGGCCGACCCCGGCTTCCCGAAGCAATAGCCGCTCACGTACCGGCGAGGCTCTGACCCCGCCGGTACCCGCATCAATGTTGACGGCGCGGTAACACCCCGCTCCCCTCCCACTGTTACGCTACGGCTCGTTCCAAAAGGAGAGCCTGTGACCACTGCGCACCACCCCGGGACTTCGTCTGTACAGACACCTGCTGCCGACCGGAAGTCGATCCGCATCGGCATCCTCAGCGCCATCGGCTCGCTCGACCCGCGGCAGGCCGGCGACACGATCACCGCCATCATCCTCGAGCAGGTGTTCGAGTCGCCGTACACCGTCCTCCCCTCCGGCGAGATCGAGCCGTGGCTGTTCGCGGAGAAGCTCAAACTCGATCGCGCGGGAGCGCAGCCGGTGTACTCGGCCGCCGTGCGGCCGGGCATCGTCTTCTCCGACGGCACGCCCTTCACGGCCGCGCTCGCGGCGGCGTCGCTCGCGAGGACGAAAGCGATCCGCGGCCGCGCCACCGTCACCGCCTCCGGCGACCGCGTGGTCTTCACGATGTCCGGCCCCAGCCCGCGCTTCGAGCACGTGCTCACGCAGTGGAACACCGCCATCGTCCTCGAACAGCGCGGAGCGCTCCTCGGCACCGGCCCCTACGTGCTGGCCGCCGGCACGACCATCCAGAGCGTGAAGCAGTCCGGCGCCGCGCACCTCCTGCGCAACGAGCGGTACTGGGGAACGGCGCACATCGACGACCTCTTCTTCACCGTGCATCCGGCCGAGCCGGACGGGACGGCGCTCGCGCTCATCGAGGCCGCCCGGCGCGGGGAGATCGACATCTCGCTCAACCTCTCCGTCAACGAGGTCACCCGCTACAACCTCACCGGCTACCAGCCGATGCAGCAGCCGAGCAACTCCACGAGCATCCTCTACTTCAACAGCGAGCGCCCGCCGCTGACCGACGTCGCGCTGCGCCGCGCGTTGCGGCACGCGATCGACACCACGCCTATCGCGCAGATCAACTACGAGCGCAACCACCTCGCGTTCACCGCCGGCGACATCATCCCGCCGCTGATGGGAAAGGCCATCGGCGTGATCGAAGCGCGCGACAAGGAGCTGCTTCGCCGCTATCCGAACCGTCCGGCGGTCCTGACCCTGGTGGTGCCGTGGACGCCGCGCCCCTACATCCTCAAACCGCTGCTCTCGGCGCAGGAGATCGCGCGCCAGCTGGCCGCGTACGGAATCCGGGTGGAGCTCATCGTCACGACCAGCGCCGAGAACTTCTTCACCACCCTCGCTCGCGGTGAGTACGATATGGCGCTTGCGGGCTGGGTGGCCGACAATCCCGATCCGTCGGAGTTCTACGAGTCGCTCCTCTCTTCCACGCAGGTGTCGACGCGCGATCAGTACCTCTCCAACCTCGCTCGCTGGCGGCGCCCGGAGATGGACGCGGCCCTCGCCGCCTACCGCGCCGATCCCTCCCCCGCCAACCGCAAGGCCATCACGGAGATGATCGACCGCGAGGCGATCCTGGTCCCGCTCGTCTACGGCTCCTCAACGGCAGTGCGCACGCGCAGGGTAAAAAACGTCTACGTCAGCCCAGCCGGCCACGTGCGCTTCGCCGACGTGCAGTTGTCGTGACACGAGAGAGACCGACCGGGGGCCTCCGGCGGGCCGGCGTGGCCGGCGGCATCTGTTTGCGCACGGACGGCGCCTGACGCGAGAGGCATGCGTTCAGCCTTGGGCAACCAGTGCTGCCGGCCACGCCCGCCCGCCGGAGGCCTCTCGTCGGTTCTCTCTTGTCACGCGGTGGAATCGTTCGCGGTCCGAAAAATCGAGCGCGTGTCCTTCTACTCCGTCGAGGAGGTGCTTCATGAATCTGAGTGATGTAAGCACATTGAAGGATGAGATGCGTCACGCGTTTGCGACGAGCAGCGCGTTTCTCGATGGGGTTATGAAGGTTCTGCCCATCGATCTGTCCGGATTCGGTTTCGCGTTCGGTGCCCGCCTGACGCCGCAGGAGGGCGTGTACCGTTTCGCCATCCGAGTCCCGAGCCGGCAAGCGTGGTTTCGACTGCTGCGACCTGCGGTGAAGAGAGCTCTGCGCTCCGCCCGGAACGAGCTGGACGTGCAGGTGATCGGGCCTGTTCGCTTCAGCACCGCGGATGCCCTCCCCCTCGCCCACGTGAATCCCTCGCTGAGGATCGGCGCGCGGGTGCGGCACGAGGGGGGTGGCGGTGGCACGCTCGGCTTCTTTGCGGAGAAGGATGGGCGATTGGGCATCGTGTCGTGCAATCACGTACTGGCGCGGCTGGATCGGGGGGTGGACGGCGATCGCATCATCGGTCCCTCGGACGTCGAACTGGCGCTGGATGACAGGTATCCCAAACTCACGGACGCCGCGGTCCCGGTGAAGCTGGCCGACTGCGCGTTCGCCGCATTCGTGAACGGCGACGTGCCCGCGATTCCGGGCGCGCTCGAAGGCGCGGAGAGGCTCAGGCAGACACCGGTCCTGCCGACGAAGGAGCTTCCGGTCAGGAAGATCGGTTCGGCGACGGGGGTGACTCGCGGGAAGGTGGTCGTGCGGGATCTCGACGGTGTGGCGCTTCCGATCGGAGGCAGCGCCACGGCGCTGTTCAATGACGTGATCGAGATCGAGTCCGGCAACGCACAGCTGAGATTCAGCAACGCCGGGGACAGCGGGTCGGTCGTGTATACGGACAACCTCCATCCCGTCGGGCTGCTCTTCGCCGACACAGCGATCGGCGGCAAGTTCAAGAACGGATTGTCGTTTGCGAACCGCTTCGAGCACGTGACAGGGAAGCGGGGCCTGGGCGTCGAGCTGGTCGTCTGAAGAATGTTCCGGCGAGGGACGTCTCCCTCGCCGGAAGCACCACGCTCAGCAGCACGTGTTGTTGCACTTGACCGAGGAGCCGATCGCTCCGGGGGTCAGGAACAGCAGATGTTCGGAACGCGACCGGGGAAACGGGATTGGCGTCGCTCGCGGCGTACCGACGCTCAGCCGGCCCGGCGCGAGCTGGCCGTAAATGCCGAAATGATCCGTCTCGTCTTCGAGATCGCTCTGGTCGGGACGGGAGGCATTGACGAGCGCGATCTCGCTCCCGTTCTTCACCGTGATCGTGCGGACATTGTCCTCCGATGACGACGAGACGGTCTTCTCGTCCTGTTTCGGTCTCACGGTGATGGTTACGGTGTCCCTGTCGTAGGGAACCCGGAGCTCTGAGATGATGGCTCCGGTGCCGTCGTTATTGCTTCCCGGATACCGGAACGCATGCAGGCTGCCGCGCCGGATCTGCACGTCGGCGACCGTGTTCGCGTTGGCCGCGGAAATGGACACGCGTGCTCCGCTCGCGCCTCGGGTCAGCGGCTGGAGCTGATTGTCGTGCGCGCGTGTATCCAGCGGTTCGTCCGTCTCTTCGACGCTGGCCCCCTCGATCTCGATCGAGTCGCCGTCCAGGACGAACTGGAGAAGCTCCCGGTCGGCACCGGTACCGCTGAAGAATGCATTGACCGGCGTTCGCATGATCTGGTCGTCGCTCCAGCCGGTGAGTGGAACGTTGCCGGCGAGATCGTCGGCAGCGACGGCGATCGTCGCGAGATGCGGCACGACGTTCGGCACGTTGCGACCATCCGGGAACAACACGTGCCGTTGTCCCGGCTCGGGCAGGAAATAGGCGAGTCCTACGATTTGCACTTTGTATTCATTCATGACGCTTCCTCTCTTTTCCTCTTCAATTGCCGATGAGCTGCACGGCGCTCCAGAGCGCCGTGGAAGCGCCACGTCGATGGATCCACTCGAGTTGCGCAGCACGCAGTGCCTCCGCCGGCGGAAGTCCCTGCGCACGATGTCGGTGGATGAGAGGGAAGAAATCCGCGGATTCCTCATCTTCGATCGGCCATAACGTTGCAATTACGCTCGGCACGCCCGCGGCGACGAACGCGCGGGCGATGCTGATCGTGCCCTCGCTGGACGGCTGTTCGCCGCCGGCTGTTGCGCATGCGGCGAGCACGACGAACGACGTCTCGCGCAGCTTCAACGACGCGATCTGTTTCAGATCGAGCTCACCCTCGTTCGAAGCGGCCCCGGAGAGGACGAGGTATCCTGCCTTCCCGCTTCCGGGCGAAGCGACAGCGTGTCCGACGAAGTGAATTGCGTCCGCTTTGGCGGCTTCACGCGCGAACGCATCGCGCGTCGCTGCGAGCCCCGACAACGGTGTCGCGTAGGAGTACGCTGCCGCGACGTCGGCCGCCTCGCGCCGGGCGGCGGACAGCCGCCCGAGGGCTTTATCGGCGCCGGAGACGATGAGCACCCGTTCGTCCGGGTTGCGGCGCCGGCTGCGCGCGAGTTGCAGGTACACGGCGGCGCTCGGGTCGACCACCAGCGGATGGCTTTCGATCAGGTACTTCCCCTGGCCGTCCACCAATGCGGCGAACGGCAGCCGCGCCATCACCGGATCGGGAACGAATACGACGGTGTCCGATCGTTCGAGCTCTTCTTCGATCGGAGCGACCAGCGCTTCGTAGAGCGAGCGGCCGGTCTTGCGGAGCAGGGGCACGTCGGATTCGCGCGCCGCGCGTGCGTGCTCCTCGACCGCGGCGGCGAGCACCTGTTGTTCGATCGGGCGCCGGATGACACGAATGCCGCGCGAGGTCACCGTGAAGATCGCGACCTCGTGCTCGTGGACCGAGTATTCGACGATGATCGACCGCGGCGCGATCGCCGCGGGATCGACGGTCCTCCAGGCCGTGCCGAGCGACTCCAGGAGCGAGCGTGCCCGGGCGCGCTCGACGTAGCCGAACGCCAGGTCGGGGAGGTTGCGGCTCATGGAGGTCGCAACCGCGGCGTCGAACAGCTCGTCGGCGTCGTGGAACATCCCGACGCGATCTTCGCCGCTGGGGAGCGACTCGCGATGAGCCTCCAGCTCGGCGATTGCTGCTTCGAAGTCGGCGGCCGCCCGGACCTGGTCGTTCAACATCAGCGACGCCCGGCCGCGATCGAACAGCAGTTCCGGCAGGTACATCCGCCGGCCGCTGTCGCTGTGAAACCGGATCGCGCGTGTGAGGAGGTCCATCGACGCCTGGGGCGTGGTGGCGACAAGGGCCTCCACGGCGAGTGCATTCGCCTCGAGATGGACGCGGAAACCGGGATCGGCGATCTGAGCGAGGCGCATCCGGGCGTCGCGCAGATCGCCCGCTGCGGCCGCCTTATCGGTCTCCACCAGCACTCGCGCCCGGCGGATCAGTGCTTCGACGTGCAACTCCGGATCCTTGACGTGCTTTGCCACGTCGATCTCCAGGTCCAGGAGCGATCCGGCGGTCGGCCAGTCCCGGTTCATCACCGCCTCCCGGCTCATCGACGCGATGACGATCTGGAGACGATAGGTCATCGTCCGGCCGAGGACGCGCAGGGCGACCAGCCGGTTCTCCCATGCCGCGGACGAATTTCCGACGCGGTCGTACGCTTCGGCGAGGATCTCGCGCACGGACGCGGCCATGGACTCTTCGCCGAGGCGATCGAAGATGGTGGTGCTCTCCGTCAGCGTGATAATGCAAGGTCCCCAGCGCCCTTGCGCCAGTTGCACGAGACCAAGCTGCCAGAGCACCTGAGCGCGTTGTGCCATGAAGCCCTGAGGGTTCTCGGCGAGGAGGCGCGCCAGGGCTGCCTGGGCTGCTTCGATCTCTCCCTGAGTGAACTGGGTGGTCGCGGCGACGTAACGGGCCAGAGCCACCCCCGGACTGTGGCCGTGCTCGAAACGCTCCGCGGCGGCGAGCAGGAGAGGAGTTGCCCTCCCCGGCTCGCCATCCTTGTTGACCTTCTGCCCTTCGCTGAACGCGAGGTGTGCGTCCAAGAGCGCCCGGTACTGCTCCGGCGTTGCGCCATCGATCGCCGCGACGAGCGCGCGCAGCATCTGGTCGCCGCGATCCCGCGCCAGTTCGGCGCCGAGCTCGCGCGCAACGCGGAGATGTTTCGCCGCGAGCGGACGGTCGCCGCTGTGTTCTGCTCTCGCCCAGTTGCCGAGGACGATGGTCTCGCCCCACCGCCGCGAGTCCTGCCGATACTCGCGGGCAAACGCATGTGCTGCTGCCGGATCGCTCGCCAGCCGTTCATAGGCGCGATCGAGCTCCTCCTCGAACGGTGGGATCGGTTGGAGTTGTCGCACGTGATCGCGTGCTTCGTTGGCCCACCCCGACCCGCTGTCGGCGGCGAGATAGGTCTCCCACTGTTCACGCGCCAGGTCGCGCAGCCCGAGGCGCTCGAGGATCAGGGCCCGGTTGAACCGCGCCTCGGCCAGACCGGGATCGCGTTTCAACGCGGCATCGGCGGCGGCGAGGGCGCGCGTGAGCTGCACCGGGTCGTCTTCCGCCACGGCGACCGTGTATCGCGCTGCGGCGAGGTCGCACCACACCTTCGCATCGTTCCCCCCGATGGCTTCGAGGGCCGACTGAGCTGCAGTCGCGTTGCCGATCAGGAGTTGTGCGATGCCGGTTGCATGTCCGTCTTCCGGTGCGTCCCGGATCGTCTGGAGGGCAGCGGCCGTCAGCACCAGAGAAGGCCCTTCCAGCGCTTCCGCGCCTCCGCGCTTCACGGCGCGCAGCGGTGCCCAGCGAAATCCGCCCGTGATTCGCGGCTCGATGCTGCGCGCGTCGACGGATGCGTTCTTCGCGAGGCGGCTGACCGGATCAGAGAGCGGCAGCCAGTACGATTTCACGCCGGCGGCAGCGATCCCCAATCCGACCAGGACGGAGGCAGTTTTGAGCATGAATGCGTACGCAGAGTCAGAGGGACGCATAGCGCGGCTTCCAAATGTTTCGATTGATTGGGTTCAAGGATACGGGACCGGCGCCGTCTGGCCAGCACCAAACGCCCACCTGACACCTTCCGCCGATCTTCCGACGGACTGCGCCCGCACCTCGTTCGCGTATATTGCGATCATGAGACCGATCCGATTCTCGCCGCTCCTCGTCGCTGTCCTTTGCATCGCCGCCGCGGTCATGACGGCGGAGGAACGGGTCTTCGATCCCGAGCTGGCGAAGAAACTCGGGGCCGATGAACGCGGGATGAGGATGTACGTCCTGTGCATCCTCAAGACCGGGCCGAAGGATGCCGAGGTCACGGGTGATAAGCGCAAGGAAATCTTCGCCGGTCATTTCGCGAACATCGGCCGGCTCGCCGATGAAGGCAAGCTCGCCGTCGCCGGGCCTTTCGGCAAGAACGACAAGGCGTACCGCGGTCTCTACATCTTCAACGTCGCCACGATCGAAGAGGCGGAGAAGCTGGTCCTGCTCGATCCCGCGGTCGCGGCCGGGGTGTTCGTCCCCGACCTCACGCTCTGGTACGGCTCCGCCGGGATGATGGTCGTCAACGAGACGCACAAGAAGATCGAGAAGCCGAAAGAGTAGTTCCGCTTCCTCCTCTCCCACGACTCCGTTCTCGTGTTCGGTGAGGGCCTTTGTGCCGTAATTACGCGACTTATATCAACGGCACAACTCAGCAACTGCCTAACCCATAAACCGAAAAAGGAGTCCAGGATGATTCGCCCATCCCCTGCCCGTGGTGTCTTCGCGCTCCTCGTCACTCTTCTCGCAACTGCCGCCTTCGGTCACGATCGTGAGGCCGACACGCGTCTCACACGCCACCTCGACGCAGACGTGCAGGCGGCGAAGATCACGCGCGACGAGAGCATCGCCCACAAGCTCTCCGCATTTCTCGCCCCGGCTCTCCTGCCTGACCAATACCGCGGCGAGCTGCCGCACTGCGGCACGGAGCTGCTGCTCCGGATGTTCGGCGAGCTCGAAGAGGCCGATCCGAACGTCCGGGAGCTGGTCCGCTACGCGCTGACCCCACCTTCACGGCGCGGAGAGATGCCGGACGCCGGCTCGCTGCCGCGGGAGTATCGCGCCGTCGCGAGCGAGCTGCTCCGCCGCGCGGAGGTCACGACCTACGCCACGCACTCCTCCCCTCACTTCCTGATCCACTACGAGACGAGCGGCGCCGATCAGGCGACGTTCCTGTATGTGCTCGAGCTCGGCGACGCTCTCGAACGGGCCTACAGGATCCTCGTCGAGGCGTACGGCTTCACGCCACCTGCGGCCGGCGCCGACGGCCAGATCGACGTGGTCATCAAAGCCAATGTCCCCTGCCCCTTCCCGACGCCGATCGACTTCTGCAACGTCGCCGGCACCGCCATTCCCCCGCTCGTCGAGATTGCCGGCTACGCGGGACCGGCCATCTTCATCCAGAACAATTTGCGCACGTCGTACCTGCAGATCAGCGCCGCGCACGAGTTCTTCCACCTGCTGCAGTACGAGGGGGGAAGCCTCCTGGCGATGCTGTTCAACTACTGGTGGTGCGAGGGTTCGGCCGCGGCCATCGAGGATGTCGTTTATCCGGCCAACAACGAATACATCAGTCATCTCCGCGGGCCCGACGGCTTCCTGGCCCGCACCGATGAGCCGCTGGGCTCGATGTCGTATCACACGGTGCTCTACCACCGGTTCCTGATGGAAAAATACAACGGCGGGGCGCCGGTGATCCTGCGCGAGATCCTGCACGAGCTCGAGACGAAGACCTTCCAGAACGCAATCGAGACGGTGCTGGCGTCGTACGTCACTACTCCCGTCGAAGCCTTCCAGCGCTTCGCTCTCTGGAACCTGAACACGAACGGCAACGCGACGCCGCCGGATTCATACTTCGACGCGGCGCTGTACCCCGATTTCACCAACTTCCAGGGCACACACACGCTGACGAGCTCCTCGCCACAAGTGCCGGTGTCGCCGAAGAACATCACCGGTACGACGGCGCACTACTATCGTTTCCTGCCCGACGCGTCGCTGACGGCGCAGCGAAAGCTGATGCTGACCGTGAAGACGACGAGCTTCGGCCGGATCCGCGGCTGGGTGGTGGTGCGTCACCCGAGCGGCCCGCCCGACATTCACGACCTCACCGGCCTCAATAACCTGAACCCCGCCACCGCGCACGATCTGACGATCAACGACTTCAGCCCCTCGACGGTGAAGGAGGTCGTGCTGATCCTCGCGAACGGCCACCCGACCACCGAGACGTACCTGGCGACCTACGAGGCGCGGCTGAATCCTTCCCCCGACATCGCCTTCGTGATCGACACCACCGGCAGCATGTCCAGCTCCATCACGGCGCTGAAGAACAGCGTCCTCACCGCGCTGCAGATCCTCAACCTCAGCGGCGCTGACTTCCGCATCGCCGTCACCGAGTTCAAGGACCATCCGGTCTCGCCGTACGGTGACGCGACCGACTTCCCCTACCGCGCCGACTCCCCCTTCTCCAGCCAACAGGCGGTCATCCAGGCGGGGCTGAACATGCTCGTGGCCCGCGGCGGCAACGACTGGCCGGAGTCGCAGTACTCGGGAATCATGGGGGCGATCAACGCCGTGGGCATCACCCCGTGGAGAGCGGGGGCGCAGAAGTCGATCATCATCATGACCGACGCGCCGCCGCACAATCCCGAGCCAATCACGAACTACACCGCCGCCTCGGTGATCGCCGCCGCGAACGCCGGCGGCATCTCCCTCCCCGCCGGCCTCCCGGCCGGCTCGCCCACCGGCAGCAACGCGGAGTCGATCGTTCGCCGTCCAAGCGCCATCGAGGTGAACGCCGGCAACCCGATCCGGATCTACGGGATCGTCGTGGGCGGCGACGTCAACGCGCGCAACGCGCTGACGCAGCTCGCCGACGGCACCGGCGGGAAGGTCTACTCCGCGACCTACTCCGTGAACGACATCGTCAACAAGCTGCTGGAAGTCGTCGGCGACATCGGCGAGGAACAGCCGCCGGTCAACCGCCCGCCCGACGCGGCGAGCGCGATCGGCACGCCCTCCCCCATCTGGCCGGCCAGCAACCGGATGGTGCCGGTCGCGATCTCCAACATCACCGATCCCGACGGCGACCCGTTCACCATCCGCGTGACCGGCGTGACGCAGGACGAACCGGTGAACGCGAAGAACCAGGGCCGCCGCGACCCCGACGCCACCGGCGTCGGCACCGCCACGGCCTCGGTGCGCGCGGAACGGGACGGCGACGGCAACGGCCGCGTCTACGTCATCTCCTTCACCGCCACCGACTCCCGCGGCGCGTCCGCCAATGGCAGCGTCTCCGTCTGCGTTCCACACGACCAGGGAGGCAACTCCACGTGCACCGATGACGGGCAGGCGTACAGCTCCACCGAGCCGTGAAGTGACAGACAGGGAGGGCGGCACGACGCGCCGCCCTCCCTGTCGGGGTGCAGCGCCCTTCTCGCAAAGAATTGTCAGTGACGTTACAACGGGACTCGAACCGCAACTCCGGCGTGACAGACGGGCGTTCTAGCAGACTGGACTACGCCACGTCTCGCGCACGACCGTATCGCCTCCTTCTCGTTGCGCTCATCCGAGTTTTCTGAGCAATTCCTCCAGCGCTGCGATCTTCGGCTCGTCCTCCAACGAGAGTCGTCCGTCTCGGTGGAGCGTCTGAAGGATCGCAAGCGCCCGCTCGAACTCGCGGGAACCTGCGATCGTCATACCGACTTGTACGAGGGACACGGCGAGGTCCACCCGATAGTCAACGCGATCGGGCTCGGTTTGGGCCAGCCGCTCGGAGATCGCGAGACCTTTGAGATAGGCCTCGCCCGCCTTGTCGCCCTGTCCGAGGGCGGTGTAGAGATTGCCGAGTTTGCTGTAGGAGTCGGAGAGGTCGCGCTGGTAGTCGGCGCGATCGGGCTCCGCTTGGGCCAGGCGCTCGGCGATCGCGAGATCTTTGAGGTAGGCCTCGCGCGCCTCGTCGCCTTGTCCGAGGGCGTTGTAGAGGGTGACCTCCGGCGTGACAGCCGGAGGTCTAACCCGTCACGAATACGATGCCACGCTCAGCTTCTTCATTTGGCTCCCCGACGGTGTTCGTAAGAAGGTTGTCGACGCCACACCTCTACGGTATCATTGTGATATCAGGTTTGGTCATGGCAAATGTGCTCATCCGAGATCTCGACGAGAACGTACTGAAACGGCTGAAGGCGACCGCGCAGGCCAATGGACGATCCCTGCAGGCAGAGATCCATGATGCTCTGAGCAAGGCAAGTACGCGGAATCTCGTTGAAACACGTCGCCTATCCGCGCGATGGCTGAAACGGCTGCGCGGGCCGCACTCGGATAGCGTCGCGCTCATCCGCGAAGATCGCGACCGCAGGTGAGCGTCGTCGTCGTCGACGCCAGCGTCGTGATCAAGTGGTTCGTCCGTGAGAACGGCACCGAGGCGGCGCTTCGGCTTTTCGATTCCGGCCACCAGTTCGTGGCTCCCGATCTTCTGTTCGCGGAAGTGGCGAACAGCATTTGGAAGAAAACTCTCCGAGGTGAGCTGACCGCCACTGACAGTCACCAGTTGATCGCCGACATCGAGCGCATTGCGGTCGAAACGATTCAGTGCCGCGAGCTCGCGACGGATGCGCACGCTCTCGCGTTGATCACATCTCGATCCGTTTACGACTCGATGTATGTAGCTTTGGCAATTCGGCTCGAAACCCGCCTGATCACCGCGGACGAACGACTCGTAAACGCGCTCGCTGCCTTTCCGAAGGTCACCAATTACGTCGAGCTGCTTGGCAGTTCCTGACTTGGTTCATCGTTGAATCCGGCAAGAGCGTCGCGTGATTGCCGCAGTCACTCATTCACGACCGACACCGAGCGCGTCGGCGACTCGGTTGATGTAGTTGAACCAGGATGCGATCAGCGTGATTTGCAGGATGGCGACATCGTCAAATCCGGCGGCGCGCAACGCTTCATGGTCCTGCGGCTGGATTTCCGTGGCGTCCCGGCTGATCCTGACCGCGTAATCGAGCATGACGCGATCCTGGTCCGACACGGGTGCAGTACGGAAGTCGTGACGGATTGCTGCTGCCAGTTCGTCGCTGAGCGTCACCCTACGCAGAAACTCTGCGTGCGCGGTGATTCAATACTGGCAACGGTTCGTTGCGGAGACCGCCGTGGCGATCATTTCGTGCTGGCGCCGTTCGAGAGGCAGATGCGGCGACATCAGGACACCGAACGTCGCAAAGGCGTGAAACAGCGCGTCGGGGATCAGGCTGTGCGCGTCGACGATGCTCGTCCCCGGCACCTGGTTCGCAACGGCCGGCGTGGCGTACTCGGGCGGATAGAGCGCCCGCTGTTTGTCGACCGCCTCCCGCAACTCTTCATTCCCCTCGGCGTACGGAATCGTTCGAATCCATGTCATCGGTACGACTATACGCCCACATGATCTGCCGCCCGCTACGCGGGCTGGAGATCAGAGCCTGAACCAGTACGACGTGTTACGAACAGTTTCGTCCGAAGTGCCGCGGAGATGCGGATAATCTCCGGCTTCGGAGGAGCCCGCTTTGAAAAGATTGCTCATCGCCGCGCTGTTTCTGACGATCTCCGTTTCAGCGCAGACGGCAGCGAAGAAGAAGTTCGATCCGGCCGAGGACATCAACAAGCCGCGGGCGGATGCCAGGAAAGTCAATTTCACGGTCAGCGAGGGGACCTGGATGTCCGTCGACCTCTCGCCCGATGGCACCACCCTCCTCTTCGATCTCCTCGGCGACATCTACACCGTGCCTGTGGCGGGCGGAAAGGCTACGGCGGTCACGCGCGGGCCGGCGTTCGACTGGCATCCGCGCTATTCGCCGGATGGGAAGACGATCGCCTTCACGACCGACCGCAACGGGATCGACAACCTCTGGTTGATGAATGTCGACGGCAAGAATCCCCGCTCGGTGACGGCGGAGAAGGATGAGTACGTCCGCTCCGCGATGTGGTCGCCCGACGGCAACTACCTCGTGGCGAGGAAAGGGACCGGGAAGCGGGGCGGCATCCCGCCCGTGGAGCTGTGGATGTACCACGTCCACGGCGGCTCGGGCGTGAAGCTGACGAACATGGAGGAGATGAACAACGCGTCCGGTCCGGCGTTCTCGCCCGACGGCCGCTACATCTATTTCTCCGGCCGGAACCAGGGATTCAGCTACACGCCGGACGTATCTCGCGGTCTGTGGCAGATCTACCGGTATGACCGGGAGACGGGGAACACGATTCAGCTGACGTCCGGCTACGGCGGTGCGGTGCGGCCGGCGATCTCGCCCGACGGGAAGTCGATGGTCTTCGTGAGCCGCCGCGATGCGTCGTCGGTGCTCGTCGTGCGCGACCTCGCGCGCGGATCGGAGCGCATCGTAACGCGCGACGTCACGCGCGACGAGCAGGAAGGCTTCGCGCAGCAGGACCTGTGGCCGCCGTACGCGATCTCGCGCGACGGCAGCTCGATCTATTTTGCCAATCGCGGAAAGATCACCCGCCTCGATGTGGCGTCCGGCGCGACGCAGCAGATTGCGTTCACCGCGGATGTGGAGCAGTACCTCGCCCCGCGCGTGGCGTGGCAGGAGAAGGTGGAGACCGGACCGGTTCGCGCGCGCATTCTGCGGTGGGCGAGCCAGACGCCGGACGGCAGCGCGGTGGTGTTCGATGCATTCGGCCGGATTTGGATGCAGCGGATCTCCGGCGGCAAGGCTGCCGGCGAGCCGCGGCGGATCACGGGCGACGGCGGTCCGAGTCGCGAATACTCGCCGTCCGTCTCGCCTGACGGACAGTGGATCGCGTACGTCACGTGGAGTGACGCCGAGGGCGGCCATGTCTGGAAGACGAGCTTGAATGGGAAGGGCAGCGCGCCGGTACGCCTCACCACCATCCCCGGCCACTATGCGAATCCGGAGTGGTCGCCTGACGGACAGCGCCTCGTGCTCATCCAGGGCAGCGGTCTCGAGTTCCGCGGCCGTCAGCCGGAGGAAGAGCAGTTCTTCGACATCCGCTGGCTGCCTGCTGTGGGCGGCGACGCGCAGTTCATCGCCAACGTGAAGATCGCGGGCACGTTCCGCTTCCATCCGCAGGCGTGGTGGAGCCGCGACGGATCGCGCGTCTTCTATCGCGATTACATCCAGCCGGCGAAACCGGCGGACGATCCGAAAAACGAGCTCGTCTCCGTCCGGCTCGACGGCACGGACAGGAAGCGGCTGCTGCGCTTCCCGGCGATCGGCGATCTCGTGCCGTCACCCGATGAGCAGTGGGTGGCGTTCACGTCCCGCGACAACGTCTATGTCGCCGCGCTGCCGAACCTGGTGATGAAGGATCCGCCGGAGGTCGGCCTCAAGGAAGGGTCGGTGCCGGTATGGCGTCTGTCGGAAAACGCCGGCGGCTATGTCGACTGGGCGGACCAGGGAAAGACGATCACCTGGACCGCGGGCGGTACGTTCCATCGCCTGCCGCTGCAGGGCGCGATCGCGTTCGTGCAGGAGGAGCGGCGCAAAGCCGAGGCGAAGGCGAAGGCGGGGGAAGAAGACGACAAGAAGAGCAAGGACAAGGCGACGGACGAGCCCAAGCTGAAGGTACCGCGTTCGGAAGCGATCGCGATCTCTTTGACGCGGCCGCGGTCGGTGCCGTCCGGCAGCTTCGTCGTTCGCAACGCGCGCATCGTCACGATGCGCGGCGATGAAGTGCTCGAGCGGGGCGACGTCGTGGTGACGAACAACCGCATCGCCGCGGTGGGTGAAGCCGGGAAGGTGAGTGTCCCGGCCGGAGCGCGCGAGCTCGACGGCAGCGGCAAGACCATCATCCCCGGCCTCATCGACACCCATGCGCACCTGCACTACTCCGGTCTGGAGATTTTCCCGGAGACGAAGTGGGAGTACGCCGCGAATCTCGCTTACGGCGTCACGACGACCTACGACCCGTCCGCGCCGTCGCTGGACGTGTTCGCGCAGGCGGAGATGGTCGAGGCCGGCCTCATGGTCGGTCCGCGGATCTATTCATCCGGCGACGTGTTGTACGGCGGCCAGCAGGCCGATGTCTTCGCCGAGGTGAATGACCTGGAGGATGCGCGCCGGCAGGTGCGGCGAATGAAGTCGTACGGCGCGCGCATGATCAAGGTGTATCAGCAGCCGCGCCGCGCGCAGCGTCTCTGGTTCGCGGAGGCGGCGCGCGACGAGAAGATGCTGCTCACCGCCGAAGGGGCCGGCGAGTTGTCGACGGACATGACCATGGCCATCGACGGCTACACCGCGTTCGAGCACTCGCTGCCGATCGAGCTGGAAGAGGATGCGGTGCGGTTGTTTGCGAAGTCGGGAACGCATTACACCCCGACGCTGCTCGTGTCGTACGGCGGGCCGTGGGGCGAGCAGTACTTCTGGCAGACGCAGACCGGCGCGCACGATGATCCGAAACTGCGCCGTTTCGTGCCGCACTTCTTCCTCGACGAGCGGACGCGCCGCCATCTGTGGATCGAGCCGTCGGAGTATCACTTCCCGGCCGTGGCCCGAGGCGTGGCCGACATCGCCAGAGCGGGCGGCAACGTCTCGCTCGGCGCACATGGTCAGTTGCAGGGGCTCGGCGTGCATTGGGAGCTGTGGGCGATGGCGGGAGAGGGCGGCTCCGGAAACGCGCTCACGCCGCATGCGGCGCTGAAGGCAGCGACGATTCACGCCGCGGACAAGATCGGCTTCGCGCCGGACCTCGGGTCGATCGAAGCAGGCAAGCTCGCGGACTTTATCGTCCTCGACGCGAATCCGCTGCAGGACATCCACAACAGCACGCGCGCCACGATGGTGGTCAAGAACGGCGAGGTCTACGACGCACAGACGCTCGCGCGCGTCTGGCCGACGGAGCAGCCGCTGCCGCGGTTCTTCTGGGCAGAGCAGTAGGCGCTCGCGACGCGCAGCGACGACGACGCAATTCATTGCGTCATCGTCGCGGTGATTCGGCTTGGGTGACCCGATTCATTGCGTCGTCGTCGCGGTGAGCCGGGTTGGTGACCCGATTCACCACGTCATCGTCGCGGTGAGCCGGGTTGGTGACCCGATTCATCACGTCGCCGTTGCGGTGAGTCGGGTTGGTGACCCGAGTGACCTCGTCGATCGGGGCGTAAAAGTCGTTGCCGGCTCGGGCGTCTCGGCGCGACTTCGATTTCTCCTCGATTTCCCCTGAGTTTCCTCCGGTCATACGACCGGTTGCACGCCATCTTCAGCTCCAAACAACCACGATGGAGGCAGGCGTGACCCGTATCGCATTGGCATCTTGTGTCGTTCTTTGTCTCGCTGCCGGGCGGGCCGCCGCGCAGGAGACGCCGCGGCTGGAGCTGCAGTCCGTGACGTTCGGACTGCGCTACCGGATGCTCGAGAATCAGCTCGGCTCGCGCTCCCAGAACTGGAGCGACCACCATCAGGGCTTGAAGCTCCGCCTCAGGCTGGACCGCACGGCGCGGTATTCGCTGACCGCGGTGGCCTTCAACGGCGATTCGTTCCAGGGGAGCTGGAACCTGCGCGGCGTGCGCGACGGGCAGTCGTCGAACCGCCTGTTCGTCAAGCAGCTCTACGTCACCGGCAAGCCGTTCGAGGGCGCCGAGTTCCGGTACGGCGGCCTCGCGCTCGTTCGCGGCGAGTCGAGCGAGATCACCTCGTACGACAACGACGGCTACCTCATGGGACAGCGGTTGGCGCTCTCCGCTACCCGCATCGTGGACGAGCTCACCGTGACGGCCGGATACCTCGGCGACTTCCGGGACCCGAGCGTCACCCGCCGCCTGCACCGCCTCTCCGAGGTCAACTACGGCCAGGTCCTGGTGAAGAAGCAACTGACCGATCGCCTGACCGCTACCGCCGACTTCACCTCGGACGACGGAGAACGGACGCTCCGGCAGGGAGTGGTGCTTCGTCCCAGCGGCGTCGTCGATCTGATCCGTCTCGAAGCATACGAGCGCGTGAGCGGCGAGCATGGCAGGGGTGGCGCGATCACCGTCGAAAGGCCGTTCGGGCGGACGCGTCTCGCGGCATCCTTCGCCTCGGTCGACGATCATTACCGTCCCGTGAACGGCGATCGCTACGGACGCGGACGGCGCTTCTCCCTCACCAGCACGACCGCGCTCACCGACGACGTGTCGCTGCAGGTCTTCGTGACCCGCGCGCTGGACGACGAGCTGGTGATGGGAAATCACACCCGCCTCGACGTGCTCGTACGGTACGAGCTGGCGGGCCTGCTGAGGAAACCATGATGCGGAACCGCGTTTTCGTTCTCGCCGCGATTGCGGCGGCGTTGCTCTCGTCCCATGACGTCCGGGCCGGACTCTGGAATCGCGCCGGAAGGGTTCGGGTCGATTCCGTGAGCTCGCTCCCGGGAGGACTGGGACAGCTGCCCGCGCTTCCCGACGATCCGGAGAACCCGATCACACCGGCGAAGTTCGAGTTGGGACGGCAGTTGTTCGAGGACGCGCGCCTGTCCGGAGATGAAAGTCTCAGCTGCGCGTCGTGCCACCCGCGGGAGATGGCCTATGCCGACGCGACGCCTCTTTCCGAGGGCGCCGGAGGGCAGCCGATGCCGCGGCACACCCCGACGGTGCTCAACTCCGCGTACTACCGCTACATCAACTGGGACGGCAAGTTCGCGAACATCTCCGAGCTCGTCCTCGGTGTGCTGGCCAATCCGCGGAACATGAACATGCAGAACGAGAGCGTCCTGGTGGCCCGTCTCGAATCGGTGCCGGAGTATCGCGCGCAGTTCCGCGACGTGTTCGACGGACCTCCCACCAAACAGCGGGTGGCCTTCGCCATCGACGCCTATGTCCGCAGGCTCACCACGCCGAATTCGCCGTTCGACCGCTATGCCGCGGGCGATCAGCGAGCGCTGACCGAGGCCCAGAAACGCGGCCTGGTGCTGTTCGTCGGCAAAGCCGACTGCGCGATGTGCCACCGCGGACCGAATTTCGCCGACGACCAGTTCCACGCGCTCGGCATCGCAGGCAGCGACAGGGGCGCCGACACGGGGCGTTTCAAGGTGACGGGCGTGGAGGCCGACCGGTATGCATTCAAGACCCCGACGCTCCGCAACGTGGCGATGACCGCGCCGTACATGCACGACGGCAGCGTGTCCACGCTGCGGCAGGTAATCGACTTCTACAACGCCGGCGGCGGCGGACAACGGCCGAAGTCCCCGCTGCTGCGCAAGCTGGACCTCACGGAACGGGAGAAGTCGGACCTGGAGGCGTTCCTGGAATCGCTCACCGGGACGGTGGAAAAGATGGAGACGCAGACAGCGGTGAAGTGATTGGCGTGACACCGCGGTAGCTGGCGGAAGTAGCAGGCGTACTTCACTGGACGAAGGGCGCGGCTATTAGGTTTTGGCGGGGCCGACGGGGCTCGAACCTGCGACCTCCAGCGTGACAGGCTGGAGGGCCACCCACTGAACTACGACTCCGTTGGAACTCTTGCTAACCTTTGGGTGGGCGGGTATGCGTTCATTTCGCTTTCGCGCGCCGTCGACGCAGCACCACCGCTTTCCCGGGACCACCGGCCGGCTAGTGAATCTCAGCTGAGTGCAACTGGATGGAAGGATACCGGGCCCAGTTGCGGGGGCGTCCACGGCGGATGCTACGCTACGATGGATGTCTCACGTGTTTATCTCGTATGTCCGGGACGACGTGCGTCGCGTCGACGAGTTCGCGCGAGCTCTAAAAGAGGCTGGTGTAGACGTATGGCTTGATCGTGAGCAGATCAGCCCCGGCCAGAGATGGCGCGAAGCAATTCGCGATGCGATTCACTCTGGAGCGCTTTTCGTCGCTTGTTTCTCCCGAGCGTCGACGCTTCGCGAGAAGTCGCACATGAACGAAGAGATTCTTTTGGCAATAGAGGAATTGCGTCTTCGGTCGACAAACCGCGCATGGTTCGTGTCAGTACGCATTGATGATGGCGAAGTACCGCCGAGATCTATTGGCGGTGGCGAAACGTTGCATGACCTTCAGTGGGTGGATCTTGCGACGGATTGGTCAAGCGGAATCGCGCAGGTCGTGTCCGCCGCGAAGCAATCGACCGAACGGGCCAACCGTGAGCGAGAGCGGCACAGCAAGATGATTCACGAGGTCACTATCCCGACGAGCGATTCGACGGCTGCTTCCGCTTTTACAACGACCGATCTCTCCACAAACGACGGTTTCAATCGCCTCGTGCTCGGCGCTGGTCTCGAGGAGCAAGAAGTCGTCGTTTTGCGCGCGTACGCGAAGTACCTGCGCCAGGTCGGCGTCACGCTGACCGAGGGGTACATCCAGCAGACGCTCACCAAGCATCCGCAGATCACGCGTAACATCATCCAGCTCTTCAAGAACTACTTCGACCCGGCCATCGGCGACGCCGGCATGGGACGTAAAGGCACGCCGCTCGGCATCCGTTCGCAGATCGAGGACGCGCTGGAGCGCGTCACGAATCCGGACGAAGACCGCATCCTCCGCCTCTACGTGAGCCTCGTCGAGGCGACGCTGCGCACGAACTACTTCCAGCGCGGCGCGGACGGCGAGCGGAAGCTGTACGTCTCCTTCAAGCTCGACTCCGGGGCCGTGCCGGAGCTGCCGCTGCCACGGCCGATGTACGAGATCTTCGTGTACGCGCCCTGGATGGAAGGCATCCACCTCCGCGGCGGCAGGGTCGCTCGAGGCGGCATCCGCTGGTCCGACCGGCGCGAAGACTTCCGCTTCGAGATCCTCGGCCTGATGAAGGCGCAGATGGTCAAGAACGTCGTCATCGTGCCCATGGGCTCGAAGGGCGGCTTCGTGGTCAAGAATCCGTCCACCGACCGCGCCACGTTCCAGCAGGAAGGGATCGAGTCGTACAAGACCCTGCTGCGGGGCATGCTCGACATCACCGACAACCTGCGCGGTGACGAAGTCATCCCGCCGCCCGAC
>DASQJY010000033.1:0-147811 GCA_035630815.1 Thermoanaerobaculia bacterium | reverse complement strand
CATTTTTCCAGCGGGCGAAACGCACCCGGTCCGCCTCGAGTTCATCGGGGACACCATCGAGACGATCCGGACCTACGACTCGTCGACTCAGCGCTCGATCGCGCCAATCGATCAGGTCGCCATCGTGCCGCTCCGCGACGTGCTGGCTCGTCCTTCGATCCTTCGCCAGGCCCAGGACTCAGGACGAGCGGGCGACCCCTCGCTCGTGGTGAGCCGGTCGAGCGACGAGCAGGATCGATCGGCGACCGTATTCGACTACCTCTCGCGCGCCAGGGACTCGCGGATCGTCGTGTCGGAAGCGGATGAAGTCGCCGCGAATGCGACCAAGCTGTTCGAGAGCATTCAGCACAGTTACGAAGAGGCGCTCAGCCGAAAGGAGCGGTACGCGCCACCGCCGCCGGAGCTGTTTGCGGCCGTGGAGCTGGTCGAATCGCGGCTCGCGCAGGCCACGCAGCTCGCGCAACTCGGGCTCGACGACGACGCCCCCGAGCCCCGAATCCCGAACCTCGAGCCCCGCGTCGATCTCCCCGCGCATCACGTCCGAAGCCAGCCCGCGATCGAGATGAAGGGCCGCGTCGCCGACTGGGTCGCGAGCATCCGCCGGCTCCGCGACGAAGGGGAAACGACGCTGTTCGTGGCGGCGACGCCGGGCCGGGCCGAACGCACGATCGAGGTGCTCAAGGAATACGACGTGTTCGCGGTCCCGGTCGAGCGCGCGGAAGACGCGCGGTATGCGGCTGTCCTCGTCGCCGTCGGCGGGCTGTCGCGCGGGTTCAGGCTGCCGGACGCCGGCCTCCAGATCTACGCGGAGGCGGACGTCTTCGAGGAGGAGCGCCGCGCCCCCGAGCGGCGCCGGGCCGCGACCAAAGCGTTCCTGTCCGACCTTCGCGATCTGAAGGTCGGCGACTTCATCGTCCACGTCGACCACGGCATCGGGATGTTCGTCGGGCTGAAGCAGATCGGCGTCGGCGACAGCATGCAGGAGTTCCTCGAGCTGCGCTATGCCGGCGACGACAAGCTGTTCGTGCCCGTCGAGCGGCTCGACCTGGTGCAGAAGTATACCGGCGCCTCGCGGCCGGCGGTCGATCGACTCGGCGGCGCATCGTGGGATCGCGCCAAGACCCGCGTCAAGAAGGCGATGCGCGACATGGCGGAGGAGCTGCTCAAGCTCTACGCGCAGCGCAAGGCCGTGGCCGGGTTCGCCTTCTCGCCCGACACACACTGGCAGGAGGAGTTCGAGAGCGCGTTCCCGTACGAGCTGACCCCGGATCAGGCCACGTCGATCGCGGACATCAAGAAGGACATGGAAGCCACGACGCCGATGGACCGGCTGCTGTGCGGCGACGTCGGCTACGGCAAGACCGAGGTGGCGATGCGCGCCGCGTTCAAGTCGGTGATGGACGGGAAGCAGGTGGCGGTGCTCGCGCCGACGACCGTGCTCGCATTCCAGCACTACCGCACGTTCCTGCGGCGCTTCGCGTCGTTCCCGGTGACGGTGGAGCTGCTGACGCGCTACTACTCCGCGAAAGACCAGAAAGAGATCCTGAAGAAGGTCGAGACGGGCGAGATCGACGTCATCGTCGGCACGCACCGCATGTTGTCTAAGGACGTGGCCTGGAAGGACCTCGGCCTGCTGGTCATCGACGAGGAGCAGCGCTTCGGCGTCGCCCAGAAGGAGCGGGTGAAGTCGATCAAGAAGTCGGTCGACGTGCTGGCGATGTCGGCGACGCCGATTCCCCGCACCCTGCACATGTCGCTGGTGGGCATCCGCGACATCTCCGTGATCGAGACTCCCCCGAAGGATCGTCTCGCCATCCAGACCGCGGTGGTGCCGTACGACGAGCAGTTCATCCGCGAGGCGGTGGAGTTCGAGGTGAACCGCGGCGGGCAGGTCTTCTTCGTCCACAACCGAGTCGATTCGATCTATCAGATGAAGGAGTACCTGGAGAGGATCGTCCCCGGCCTGCGTGTGATCGTCGGCCACGGGCAGATGGACGAGCGCGAGCTGGAAAAGGCGATGCTCGCGTTCATCAACCGCGAGTACGACGTGCTGCTGGCGACCACGATCATCGAGAACGGCATCGACATCCCGGCCTGCAACACGATCCTCATCAACCACGCCGAGCGCTTCGGCCTGTCGCAGCTGTACCAGCTCCGCGGCCGCGTCGGACGCAGCGATCGCCTGGCGTTCTGCTACCTGCTCGTCCCCTCGGACCGCGTTCTCTCCGGCGACGCGCGCAAGCGCCTGGCGGCCATCCAGGAGTTCTCCGACCTCGGCGCCGGCTTCCGCATCGCGGCGCGCGATCTCGAGATCCGCGGCGCCGGCAACATCCTCGGCGGCGAGCAGTCCGGCCAGATCGCGGCGGTCGGCTTCGAGATGTACACGAAACTGCTCGACGAGACCATCCGCGAGATGAAGGGAGAGCGCATCGAGGAGGAGGTCGAGACCTCGATGAACCTCGGCGTCGACATCTACATCCCCCGCGATTACATCGGCGAAGAGAACCTGCGCATGACCTTCTACAAGAAGATCGCGTCTGCTTCGACCGCGGAGCGGCTGACCGACATCCGCAACGAGATGCGCGACCGCTTCGGCGCGCTGCCCGCCAACGTCGACAACCTCTTCAACTTCGTCCGCGTGAAGTGGCTCGCCAGGCACCTCGGCGTCATCTCCATCACCCGCGACGGCGCCCGCGGCGTCCTGAAGCTGACGCAGAACGCGAAGATCGACCCCAACAAGCTGCTGATCTTCATCAGCGAAAACCCGCAGGCCAAGTTCTCCCCCGCCGGCGTGCTGTCGTTCCCCCTGCGCGAGCAGGGGGCGGAAGTGATCAACGCCATTGAAGGCGTGCTGCAAACGATCGCGGCGTAGCGCCAGTTTGGAGTGCGGTGACCGCAGTCACCGCTTTGACTCTGCGCCTGCGACGGCGCACGCACAATGCGGCAGCTGCGGCTGCCGAAGGAAAAGCGGTGACTGCGGTCACCGAACTCCAAACGAACAATCGCTAGCCGCGTAGCGGAACATTAAGTGTCTCTACTCTTTACGCGCATGCGATCCCATCTTTGGACGCATGAAAACACTGCTGAAATTCGCCTCTCTCTTTCTTCTGTTCACCGCGATGCCGCTGTTCGCCCAGACCGGCGCATGGAGAGCGGTCGGCTCGGTCGGGATCATCGATGAGAGCTCACTGAGCCTCTATGCGTTCAACCAGTTCGACCTCGAGTTCAAGACGGGTCAGGTCGGCACCATCGTCGCGCGGTATCCGGTCTTCCCCGCCGGGGACGACACGCCGGACTGGGCGTCGCTGATCATCGGCGGCTCGGGCTCGGGCGTGACCGTGAAGCTGATCCAGGCCGGCCAGTGCATCCCGCAGAACCCGCCCACGGTGCTCTGTACGTACGGCCCGAGCAACGCCTCGCTGCACTTCTGCCAGCCGTGCGATGAGTTCCAGGGGGCACTCGACTTCTCCTCGTATGCCTACTACTTCGAGGTCGAGCTGACACGCGCCACGACGGCGACGAACCCGAAGCTGCACATGATCTCGCTCGAGTAGCTCGCAGCTCGCAGGAGACCGGGTGGTCTCCTGCGAGCGTGGAGCTGAAGTCACTGCCCGTTTTCGTCGAGCTGTGCGTCGTTCCAGGGGTTGGCCACGATCGACACCCAGCCGTCGCCGGTGATGTTGTCAGTGCTGGTGCCGTACGCGACCCAGGTGAAGTCGGTGGTGGTCACGCTCGTTACCTCGAAGGAGAGGGAGAGCAGTCCGTGGTTGCCGGCCGGGATCCCTGTCTGCACCATGCTCAGGGACGGCACGGTGACGGTCACCTCGGTGTCCGGATTGTCCTCGGCGAGGACGGTGAGCCTGAACGTGAGGTCGTCTTCAGCGATGTTGAGCAGACCGTAGTTCGTCCGGTACTGCGCGTCCTGGCGCAGGCCGAGCACGACCCCGTCCGATTCGTTGGTCATGTACTCCGGCTCGACGCCGGGGAACGGCTGGGAGACGGTGCCGGTGGCATTGGGCTGCGGCGTCCAGATGCGCGAGTAGATGTCGATCGCCGCATCCGGGTCGACGTCACCCGCTTCGGGGTCCAGCGGAAGGAAGATGAGGCTTCCGAGCCCTTGCAGCTCGAGGAACTCGCCGACGAAATCCTCGGCCGTGACGATGCTCGTTTCCGGCAACACGATCACGATCAGCTCGAACCCTTCCGGATCGCCGTTCGGCAGCCACATGATGCCGATTGCCTGTTCTGCTTCGCTGTAGTTGGCGAAGGTGACGTCGGAGCGAAAGAACGTGCCGTTCGCACCCTGAACGCTACCGGCGGCCGGGAGCACCAGCGCACGCGCCGACCGGTTGACGACGATGGCCGAGGGCGTGACCCTCCGCTGTTCGGTTTCGCGCAGTTGCGCCAGCAGGTGCAGCGCACGCGCACGCGCGTTCGGTATGCGCTCGGCGTGGAGAGATGCGGAAGACACGGTGCGGAGCTTCGGGAGGCGCGCGTTGCGCGCGTACATCGGGACAGCAAGGACGAGGACGAACAGCAACACGCTACGTCGTTTCATGAAATCTCCCTTTTCGTTCTGCTGAGACGCGACATCTAAACACTGCTAAACTCATGCACGCTCGTGCTCGCCCGCCGCGTCGCAATCCTGTTGCCGATTTGTTTGGTCCTGCTCACCGCCTGCAAGCGGAAGCCGAGCATTTCGCCCGACGTGATCGCGCGCGTGCACGACCGCATGCTCACGCTGGCCGATTTCAAGCGGTATCTCGACCGCAACGCCGGCACCGACCTCGCCCAGCTCACGCCGGAGGTCGCCAGCGCGATGCTCGACCAGTTCGTCGAGGAGATCATCGTCTCGGAGTACGCGGCCTCGCACGGAGTGGAAGTGCCCGCGGACCAGATCGCGTCCGCCGTCCGCAATGAAGCGGGCGTCACCGTGATCGAGAAGCGCGACGAAATGCGCCGCGAACGGCTGATCGCGAGTTTCGCTGCCGAGGTGCCGGATGTATCGCCGGCCGAGGTGCAGGCGTACTACGACCAGCACCAGGGCGACTTCAAAAGTGGCGAGGAAGTGCGCGTGCGCCAGATCCTCGTCAATGATGAGGCCCTCGCTAAGCAGATCCGGGAGGAGCTGAAGAACGGCGCCTCGTTCGCCGACCTCTCCGCCAAACACTCCCGTGCGCCGAACGCCAAGCGCGGCGGCGAGATCGGCTTCGTCAGCCGCGGCGAGCTCCCGAAGATGTTCGAGGAGGAGATCTTCCGGCTCGAGGCCGGGGAGATCAGCGACGTCATCCGTACGGAGACGAGCTTCCATATCTTCCAGATCGACGAGCGCCGGCCGGCCGGAATGCTCGACCTCGCCGAGGCCGCCCCCCTCATCCAGACCCGCCTCCGGGAGGATGCGATCCGGCAGCGGCTCGCGAAGCTGGTGGCCCAGAGCCGCCGGGACTCGAATCTCGCCATCCTGACGAGGCGGCTCCCGTTCCGATACTCAGGAACCCTCCCGAAGTCGGACGACGAATAAACCGCCCTGTAACTTGTTCTTTCGAACGCACGTCTCAATCTCGAGCGCCATCATGAAAAAGACAATTCTCAGCATTGCACTTGCCCTGACCTCCGTGACCGCCTCGGCCGAGGTCGTCGAGGGGATCGTCGTCCGCGTCGGCGACCGCATCGTCACCCGCACGCAGTACGACCGCCGCCTCAAAGAGGTGTACGCGCAGATCGAGCGCGGCGCTCCGGCCGAGCAGGTGTCGACGCTGCGGCAGGAAGCGCGTGCCGGCCTGGTCAACGAGCTGATCAACGAGCTGCTCATCAAGGACCGCGCGGACCGCCTCGGCATCAGCGTCACGCCGGCCGAGGTCACGGACGCGATCGGACGTCTCAAGCAGCAGTACGGCATCACCACCGACGAACAGTTCGAGTCTTCGCTCCGCTCCTCCAACCTCACCCGCCCCGAGCTCGAAGCGCAGCTCCGCGACACGCTCATCACGAACAAGGTCTTCGGCCGCGAGCTGCGTGGCCGCAACGAGGCCACCGACGCCGAGCTCCGCGAGCGCTACAACCGCGAGAAGGAGTCGTACCGCCTCCCCGAGCGGGCCCACCTTCGCGAGATCGTCGTGCTGAAGCCGGAGAGCGGAAATCTCGACGAAGTGCGCACGCGCGCCACGGAAGTCGGCGAAGCGGCGCGCAAGAGCGGTACCGATTTCGCGACCCTGGCCTCGACCATGTCGGAGTCGGGCACGCGCGAAAAGGGCGGCGATCTCGGCGAGGTGGCAAAGGGCGACCTGGTTCCCGAGCTCGACACGGCCGTCTTCAACGCCGCTGCCGGAACGGTGATCGGGCCGATCGAAACGAAGTCGGCGTGGCACATCGTGAAGGTCGAGCAGCGCCTCCCGTCCGAAGTGCCGGCCTTCGAGTCGATCAAGGACAAGCTCCGCCAGGAAGCGAGCGACGAGACCTTCCAGCGCGACTACAAGGCGTACATCGAGACGCTGCGCAAGGATGCGTTCGTGCAGATCAACGACAAGATGATCCCGCAGGGGTGAGGCGCTAACACCCCTTTCTACTTCCTGTATCGCAAAATCGTGAAAAACGCTCCCTCGGATCACCGAGGATGCTGCATGCGGTAGATTTCCGCCGCTGTTTTCGCGCCTCGTTTTAGTCTCGTCGCATGAGCAGCATCGATGAAGCGATTCGAGCGATCCGGGAAGCAAGACCGCGCAACGTCGTCGTCATGACGGGGGCGGGGGTTTCGGCCGACAGCGGCATTCCGACGTTCCGCGGCGCCGGCGGTCTATGGCGCAACTTCCGGGCGGAGGACCTCGCCACGCCGGAAGCGTTCCGCCGCGATCCGGCGCTGGTGTGGGAGTGGTACGAATGGCGGCGCGGCCTCATTCGGAACGCGAAGCCGAACGCGGCGCACGAGGCGCTGGCGCGTCTCTCCGACGCCGTCGTCGTGACGCAGAACGTCGACGGCCTGCACGCCCGCGCCGGGTCGCGGGACGTCGTCGAGCTGCACGGCAACGTCTTCCGCGTGCGCTGCGTACGCGAAGGAACGGCGCAGATGCACGAGGAGCCGTTCGCGGAGCTGCCGCCGCGTTGCGAGACGTGCGGCGCGCTGCTGCGCCCGGGCGTGGTCTGGTTCGGCGAGGCCTTGCCGGCGGAGGCGGTCGCACGCACGGTCGGCGCGATCCACCAGGCCGACATCCTGCTCGTCATCGGCACGTCCGGCGTCGTCTATCCGGCGGCCGGGTTCGTGACGCTGCACGAAGGGCTGTCGATCGAGATCAACCCGGAGACGAGCGGCGTCAGCTCCTCCTGCACGTTCGCGATTCCCGCCCGTGCAGCCGAAGCGACACCCGCCATCGTCGACGCACTGCTGGAGGTACGTTCATGACCGACGTCATTTCCGATCTTCCCCGCGACGACCGTCCGCGCGAGCGTCTGCTGATGCACGGCCCGGAAACGCTGTCCGATGCGGAGCTCGTGGCCATCCTCCTCGGTTCCGGCGTGCCGGGAAAAAACGCGATTCAACTCGCGCGCGACCTGTTGCGCGAAGGGATGTCCGGCCTCCGCAACCGCGACGCGAAGCACCTCGAGAAGTTCCCGGGCGTCGGCCCCGCGAAGATCGCCCGTATCTCGGCCGCGTTCGAGATCTCGCGCCGCATCGTCAACGGCGTCCCGGACGAACCGCCCGCGTACGACGCGGCCATACTCGGCCGGACGCTGGTCGGGAGTTTCGCGCGCGTGCGGCAGGAACGCCTCGGAGCGACGTTCCTCGACGCGCGCCATCGCGTGCTCAAGCAGCGCGAGATCTACATCGGCACGATCAAGACGGCCCTCGTGTCGACGCGTGACATCATCACCGACGCGCTCCTGAACTACGCCACCGGCGTCGTGATCTGGCACAACCACCCGTCCGGCAGTCCGGCGCCGTCGGACGATGACATCGCCTTCACGAAGAAGCTGAAGTACTCGCTGTCGACATGCGACATCGAGCTCGTCGATCACCTGATCATCGGAGCGCACGGGTACTACTCGATGCAGGACAGGGATCTGCTGTGATCAGGCGCCCGCGTGGACTTCCGACGGCTGGACGACCGTCGTCCAGCCGAAGCGATCCGGCGAGGTGCCGAACTGGATGCCCTGGATCTCGTCGAAGAGGCGCTTCGTGACCGGCCCGAGCTTCCCGCCGCCGACCTGCAACACCCGGCCGTCGCCGAATACCAGCTCGCTGATGCCGACCACGGTGGCCGCCGTCCCGCAGGCGATCGCCTCGGTGATCGAGCCCGACTGCACGCCATCCGCGACCTCGTCGATGTCGATGTCCTCTTCGCGCGCCGGAATGCCGAGCGTCGGTCCGAGCTCGAGCAGGCTGTCGCGCGTGACGCCCGGAAGGATCGTCCCGTTCAGCGTGGGCGTAATCAGCTGGCCGTCGCGGACGAAGAAGACGTTCATCCCGCCAAGCTCTTCGACGCGCTGGCGGCGCGCCGCATCGAGGTAGAGGACCTGGCTGCAGCCCCGCTCTTTCGCGTCGGTGATCGACTTGAGCGTGACGGC
Organism: Thermoanaerobaculia bacterium; assembly: GCA_035630815.1. GTDB lineage: Bacteria > Acidobacteriota > Thermoanaerobaculia > Gp7-AA8 > Gp7-AA8 > QHVT01. Next base: position 139,252 of record DASQJY010000033.1, on the reverse strand, counting down.
GTAGTTCGCCGCCGCCTTGACGCCGCCCGTGCCGCCCGGTGCCGCGCGGGACGTAGCCTGTTCGACAAAGACGCGCATCGTCCCGGTGCCGGCGACCATCTCCTTGAAGTACGCGCCGGAGGGAAGGGTGAGGATGTAGAAGAGGAACTCGCTGGAGCTGCGGACGCCGAGGCAGGCCTCGGTGCCGATCATGGTGGGGCGGATGTAGAGCGAGCCGGGCGCGCCCGGGACGAATGCGCGCTCGATGTCGACGAGCCGCTGGATCGCCTCGACGAAGAGCTGTTCGTCGACCACCGGCATCCCCATGCGAATGGCGGAGTCGTTGAAGCGCGCCGCGTTCATCTCCGGGCGGAAAAGGCCGACGCTGTCGTCGGCGCGGCGGTACGCCTTCAGCCCCTCGAAGATGGCCTGGGCGTAGTGGAAGACGTTCGTCGCGGGATGAAGGTTGAAGCCGTGCAGCGCCTCGATCTTTCCATCGTGCCACCGGCCGCCGCGATACTCCGCGACGAAGAAGTTCGGCGTGCAGGTCCGCCCGAACTCGATGTCTTTCGGGTCGAGCGAATACGGAGGAGTCCTTTGCGCCGACAGGTTGGCGATTGTGATCACGTGAGTTTCCTTCTCCCGGGCGCGCGGCTCAACCGTCGCGTCACCCCACCATATCTCCGACGTCCCTGCGATTCAAGCCTTCACGACCGGTGCCGCCCGACTCCCGATACACTGCGCGACGCACATGGATCTCGAGGGTAAGACCGTGGTCATTACTGGTGCGTCGAGCGGCATCGGACGCGCCGCGGCGCTCGAAATGGCGCGCCGCGGGGCGAACGTGATTCTCGGCGCGCGCCGGCTGGACGCACTGGAGAAAACCGCCGCCGAATGCCGCGCTCTCGGCGTTCGCGCCACGGCGGTCGCCACCGATGTCACAAAACCCGAAGAATGTGCGCGGCTCGTGGCGGCGGCAGGCGATGTGGACGTGCTCGTCAACAACGCCGGCTTTGCGATCTTCGACGGCATCGCCGAGGCGACAGCCGATGAGCTGCGGGCAATGATGGAGACGAACTACTTCGGGATGGTGCACTGCACGCAGGCGGCACTCCCGGGCATGCTCGCCCGCGGCAGCGGCGCGATCGTGAACGTCGCCTCGATCGCCGGCATCATGGGTTACGCGCGGATGGGCGGCTACTGCGCCACGAAGTTCGCGGTCATCGGTTTCACCGAGTCGTTGCGGGACGAAGTGCTGCCGAGGGGTGTGCGCGTTGCACTGGTCTGCCCCGGCACGACGGAGACCGAGTTCTTCGTCACGGCGGAGCGGGGGAAGATGCCCGGCGCCTCGCGGCTGATCCTCGCGGTCTCGCCGGAACGGGTCGCGCGGGCGATCTGCGATGCCGCCGAGGATGGGCGCTATCGCCGGATCCTGCCGCTGTTTGCCGCCGTATACATGCGAATGAAAGAAGTCTTCCCTCGCCTCGCGCATTTTCTGATGCGCCGCGTCTCAGGCCTCCTGGAGCGCCGGTGACCCTGCCCCTCAGGCGCACGCCTGCCACGAGAGCGATCATCACCGCGATCCTGATCGGGTTCGGGTACGAGATCTACACCGGAGCGTGGACCAATCCGGAGCAGTTGGCGGAGCTGGGCGCGGTCATCCGCTATTACATCTTCGAGCAGGGGGAGTACTGGCGCCTCCTCTCGGCGATGTTCCTGCACGGCGACGGGACACCGCAGGGGGGCATCCTCCATCTCGCCCTGAATGTCATCGCGCTCGTCCAGATCGCCAGCCTGTACGAGCTGATGTTCGGCTCGCGCCGCTTCCTCGTCATCTACTTCACGACCGGCATCATCGCGTCGCTCACCAGCGCGCTCGTGCGGCAGGGGCCGTCCGTCGGAGCGAGCGGCGCGCTGTTCGGCATCCTCGGCGCGTTCGTGCTCTCGGTATGGCGCTCGCCGCGCTACCGCCACGAGCGCTTCGCGCGCAGCATCGTCAACCAACTGCTCTTCTGGATCATCGCCAACATCATCATCGGCTTCCAGATCCCGCAGATCGACAACTCCGCCCACCTCGGAGGCCTCGCCGCCGGCGTCCTCCTCGGCGCGATCCTCCCCCACCGCCCACCCCCACCACCGCCACCCGCCCAGATGGTCATCGACGTACGGCCGCGGGAGGACGGGGCGCTGTAGGCGTATGGAGTGCGGTGACCGCAGTCACCGCTTTCACTGCGGGCCACGAAGCTGCACGCGTGGTGCTCGAGGCGCAGAGTAAAAGCGGTGACTGCGGTCACCGCACTCCAAACTAGCCGCGGCGCAAAATCAGCCGTAGATCCGGCGCGGCGTATAACCGGTCGTTCACCGCGTGAATCACGCGCTGCAGCTCCGGCGCGTCGGATGGCAGGATCGGGATGCGCGCGCCCTCGGGGAGCTCGTGCACCGCGCGCACCTCGTCGATCTCGAATCCATGCTCGCGCGCGAGGACGGTTAGGGCGGCCGGGTGGCGTGGGGCGATGTGGGTCGGGTCGCGCCAGAAGTCGGTGGCGGCGAGCGCGAGGGACTCCGCGTTCGGGGTCTCGATCATCAGAAGGCCACCGATGCGCAGCACGCGTGCGGATTCACGGAAGAGCGCGAAGAGCGTATCGGCGGGCAGATGCTCGACCACGTGCATCGCCAGCACGGAGCCGAGCGAGCCGTCTGCATACGGCGCGAAGCACTCCGGCACTCCGGCCAGGGCGACGTCGAAGCCGCGTTGCCGCAGGTCGGAGACGGAGCGTTCGTTCGTATCGACACCGCGGGCGTCGACCTTCGCCTCGCGGCACGCCGCGAGGAACTCGCCGCGGCCGCAGCCGACATCGAGCGCCGGCTGATGCTCCGCGGCCAGACGTACGTACGCGACGACGTCGGCGCGCACCTCGGCTTCTCCGCCGCGCAATGCGTCCTCCAGCCGCCGGTACAACACGTCCGGCGCGGTCGCGGGAACAACCGGATTGACCGCATCGCGGACGCGGACTGCCACCGTCTCGATCTTCTGGTCGAGCGCGGCGATCAGCGCGTCGTTGCGCCTGGCGGCGACGACGACCAACTCGCGCAGGCGCGTGCTTTCCGCGGCCAGGGCGGCGGAGAGATCGCGCTGCAGCGTGTCGATGTCGGAGCGCAGGTCGCTCCGCACCGCCGCGACGTCGTTGCGCAGGTCCTGCAGCAGGTCGAGCAGGACGAGGTTGTAGTTCTTCTGGCGCTCGGCGTCAGGCTCGCCGGCGCGGCGGAAGAGGCGCCGCACGAGGCGCAGCAGCCACTCCTGTTTCGACGGACGCGGGCGATAGCGCACATCGTCGCGCCAGACCTCGCGCCAGCCATCCGCACCGGCGGGAGCAGCATCGACGTAGCGTTCGTCAGCCATGCAGAAAAAAGAGCGGCGGGCCGAGAGCCCGCCGCTCCACGAGTGCGCTGATTGTACTTACTCGGCTTCGGTCGTTGCTTCCGGCGCCGCGGCTGCTTCCGCGACCTGCTCCGCGCCCTGGCCGACCACTTCGACCTGGATCTGCGCGGTGACGTCGCGATGCAGGCGCACTTCGACGTCGTGGACACCGGCGGTCTTGATCGGCTGCGCCAGCTCGATGCGGCGTTTGTCGACCTCGATGCCCTTGGCCGCCAGCGCGTCCGCGATCTCGTTCGCGGTGACGGAGCCGAACAGGTGTCCGTTCTCGCCCACGCGCTTCTCGATGCGGATCTTCACGCCCTTGACCTTGTCGGCGGCCTTCTGGGCCGCGTCCTTCTCCTGCTGCGCGAGCAGCGCCCACTTGCGGCGCTCGTGCTCGATCTGCTTCATGTTCCCCGTCGTCGCTTCACGCGCGAGGTTCTTCGGGAGGAGGAAGTTGCGTGCGTAGCCGTCCTTCACGGTCACGACCTCGCCGCGCGTTCCGAGTCCGCGGATCTCCTCAGTCAGAATGACTTTCATGAGAGTCGTCCTTTCGCTTCTTCTTGAAATGTCTGAAATCGAAAAATGAATCGAACAGTCCCGCAACGCCCAGGAGCAGCGGCGCGACGCCGGTCAGCATCAGGAACACCAGCAGCAGCCAGCCGAGGGTCTTCCCCGCGAACCCTCCTCCCATGGCCAGCAGGAGAGAGCGGAAAATCGCCAGCCCCTGAAGGATGTAGAGGAACGCCACGACGGCCAGCGTGTTCGCCGCAACCTTCTGCAGCAGTCCGGTGGCGAGCGGTGTCAGGCCGCCGATGATGAATGCGAAGAGCACCCAGTCCGGCAGCGAGAGATTGCGGAAGAAATAGGCTCCGGCCGCCTCGCCGTCGCCGCGTGCTGCCGCGAGCTCGCGCCACGCCTGCAGCCGGCCGAGCATCAGCAGGCTGAGGACGAACATCGTCGCGAGCGCGATCAGCATCACGCCCGGCAGCACCGTCATGCTGTAGTGCAGCCAGCGCTCCATCGTCTGCAACGCGTCCGCGGGGGCGCCGTTGACGCGATAGAACTCGACGATCTTCGAATTGCTCGCCTTCGCCATCGCGATCTGCATCGCGAACGGCGAATAGTTCACCAACGTGCGCGAGGCGATCTCCGTCACGGCCAGCCCGAGGGCGCTGCCGGTCACGAGGAAGATCAACACCGGTCCGAACTTCTCCGCCCGTTGCACGAGCGGCAGGACCGCCAGCGACGGCAGCAGCAGCACGAACGTCAGGGCCGCCACGTTGCTCCACGCCTGACCTGCTTCGTCCGCCTTCGCAACCGGAAGGGCGGCGACGTACAGCGCGATGAACGCCAGCACGATCGCGGCCGTGATCCATGCCGCGCGGCGCCCGTTGCGGATTCCGCAATGGAGCAGTGCCGCCGGCACGAACACCAGCATCGACGTGACGACCATCAGCACCGTCAACAGAGCATGCGCCGCGATGCTGCGCGCGACGCGGCCCGTAGGCCGGCCGGGCAGCGCCACGGGCTCGCTCTGATGAAGGGACGTTTCGATCATCGAAAAATCAATCTGCGGTGAACGGAAGCAGCGCGGCGATGCGCGCGCGCTTGATCGCGTTCTGGAGCTTGCGCTGGTGCAGCGCGCAAGTGCCTGAGATGCGGCGCGGCAGGATCTTGCCGCGCTCGGGGATGAACTGCTGGAGCGTCTTCACGTCCTTGAAGTCGATGTACTCGATCTTCTCGACGCAGAACTTGCAGACGCGCTTGCGGCGATAGAAGAACTTCTTCTTGCCGCCCTGCTGCGCGCCCGGACCGCCGCGGCGGTCGTCGCCACCACCACCACCCGGGCCACCTGCGCCCGGACCAGACCTTCTCGGTGCCATCGTTGCCATCGTCGTTCCTCCTTATGCCTGCGGCGCCGGTTCGTCGGCACCCGCGGTCATGGCATCGGCAGCGGCGTCGCCCTGCGGGGCGGCCGTCATCATCGACGGCGCAGCCGGACGGACGCGCTCCTTCTTCGGATTGCGCTTGGCGAGCTTGTCGGCGCGCTTCTGCTCGAGATCGGTGCGCACGATCACGTGCCGCAGGACGCGGTCGACGTTCTTCATGCGGCGATCGAGCTCGGAAAGCGAGCCGTCGCTCTCGAGCACGAAGAGGTGGTAGATGCCCTCGTTGAACTTGTGGATGGGATACGCGAGACGGCGGCGTCCCCATGCATCTTCGCTCTTCAGGGTCGCACCGTTGCTGGTGGCGATGCCCTTGAAGTCGCTGATGAGGGTCGTCGCCTCTTCCTCCGTCACTTGCGGAGAAAGGATGAACAGGACTTCATAAGTCCTCATGAGACCTCCTTCTGGCCTAGCGGAATCCCGCGCACACGTCGGGATCCAAGGAGCTGGCAGATTGTTAAAGAATAGTCCGGTACCCGAGACGGGCCGGCAAGTGTACGGAAAGCATGCCGGCCGGGCAATCTATTCCGGCCGCGCGATTTACCGCTCCCGCACTCGCTGTTGCTCTACTCGTTGTTGAACGGCGCTGACGATGAGGCTGGCCGCTGCGTCCGCCTCCTCCGTCCAGTCGAACGACTCATCCTCCAGACGGCCATCGAGCCCGTCGTCGAACATCGGATGGACCACCGGCGCACCGCCGCGGCAGATCGCATCCCGCAGCGCGAAGAGCGTCTCCGAGGCCAGCCCGAGCGCCTCCAGGCACTGGGCGAGCCGCACGACCGAGAGCGGATCTCCCTCCGGCGCCCGCGCGAGATGCAGCAGGTGGAACAGCACCCTCGTCGTCCCGTTCGAGGCAATCTGCCCGGTTCCGATCCCGAGCGAGTCGTACCACGCGACGACCGCCGCCAGCGGCAGCGGCTCGATCCGCTCTCTCCCGCCGCCGCCGATTGACGCTGCCCACGCCTGCTCGAACAGGCGAGCATCGAGCGCGATCTCGTTGGTCCGGAGCTCGCCGCCGGACGGTGCGATCACGCCGCTGAACGATCCCGGCACCGCGATGTTGAACAGCAGAAATGCGTCGTGAAAGAACAGCTCGATGAACGCCGGCAGATCGCGCGCGTGAGGCGTCTCGCGTCCGTCGGTCACCACCAGCGGGACACGCAGCGAGGGCTGCTCGGCGTTCGCTGCCTTCCAGTCCGCACGTACGCTGACCGAACCCGATTCCGTTTGATAAAGGCGTGCGTGCAACGCGGTGGCAGCGCTCGTCCAGACCGCCTGATCCGCCGCGGCCGCGAGGGATTCGAGATTCCCCGCCAGGCGAGGCGTGCGCGTGATTTCTGCGTCGAAGTGCTGCTCAGTCATCGTCGTCGTCTCCGAGCAAAAGCATCTCGCCGCGCCGAGGCGACGCCTCCATTCTCTACGCCCGGTTCTAACTCGCGCCGAGCCTTCCCTCGGAGCGAGGCAGCGCAGCCGCACGAATCTTCTACGAATCGTGGACGCGATTCCGAGGGAGTTTCCGATCCGAGGAGATTCCGGCCGCTCCGGCCGCCGCCGGAGAAGAAGTCCTCGGAAAACCCGCGATTCCGAGGTAGTCGTATGGAGTGCGGTGACCGCAGTCACCGCTTTGACTTCGGCAGCCGCAGCTGCCGCCTTGTGCGTGCCGCGTCGCAGGCGCAAGTCAAAGCGGTGACTGCGGTCACCGCACTCCAAACCCGCTACATCGGCAGCCAGTACGACAGCTTGATCAGCAGCACGTCATGGGACGGCGAGGTCGAGATCGCACGCAGGTCGCGGTTGAACCTGAAGTCGCCCACGCGGACGACGTCGGAGCGGTTCTCGTTCCAGACCACGTACAAGGCCGAGCCGGGACGGAACTCCCACCGCACCACCGCGCTGCCGCGAACGCTGCGGAAGTTGAAATCAGGATTGTCCACGGCGCCCGTGAACTGCTCGTAGTCGCGCGTTCGAGCGGCGGCGAGCGAGCGATAGTCGTGGTAGTCGCCCGCGGCGATGAACGGCTGGAGGTAGAGCTGGAACGAGAGGCGCGGCGTGAGCGTCCAGTCGGCGCGCGTGCCGAGCTCGAAGGAGCGCTGTTCGAGCTCGCCGAAGACGTAGCGGCGGCCGTACGTAGCCGTCGCGGTGCCGTCTCCGAAGTCGTCGACGTACGCCGTCGGATCGTGCGAGCGCGAGAACGAAGGCTCGAGGCTCAACGTCAGGCTCGACGACGGCCGCGCCGTCAGCGCCACTCCGACCGTGCGCACGTAGTAATCCGCGGCATCCGCCTCCAGGTGACTGTAGACCTCGAAGGAGAAGTTCTTGCGCCTGTCGCTGTTGAGCGAAAGGTCCGAGCTCCAGCTGCGGGGCGTGCGCACGAGCGGGCCGCCGCGGGTCAGCCGGTCGGAGAACGCGCCAGGCGAGACGAACAGCGACGCGTGTGCCCCCCAGTAGCTGGCGAACGTCGCCGATCCGTCGAAGAACGCGCCGCGCTCGATGGTGTCGCCGGCGAAATTACGGTTCTGCCACACGCCGAACCATCCCTGTTTCTCACGGAAACGCTTCGTCGGATTCTGGTTGACGTACTGCATCAGCGCGTGGCCGGAGATGATGTCGGTGCGCTGCATGAAGCCGATGTCGTTCGTCTCGTATCCCGGAGAATACGCGTGTACCTGCACGTTCGGACGCCAGATGCCGGTGGTTTTCGAGACCATCGCACGGCCGCCCCAGCCGGAGAGCGAGGTGCGCGCCGGGTCGAGCTCGACGTGCCCGGCATCCGGCCGCTGGAAGTAGCGCGAGGACGACTCCTGCGTGAGCCGGATCGCTTCGCTGGTGCCGCTCACGCGCGAGCCGACCGCACTCCCTTCGAGCACCCACGTCTTGTTGAAGAAGCTCGTGTACGCATCGACGCCGGCGGTGAAGGAGGAATCGCGCAATGACGAAAGCTCGCTGGGAACGTCCCGGGTGACCGAAGTGAACATCGCGCCGACGCGGGCCGCGTCGCCGACTTGTCTGGTCGCGCGCGTGACGAAGTAATTCGTCATCGGCTCGGCCTGCCGCCGCTGGGGCTCCCGTTCTCCCGCCCTGATGAACCGCGCGTGCTCCGTCGCGGTGAGCGCGTTCAGCACGCCCACGGACCAGCCGCCCGGCAATGATCCGGTGATCTTGGCCGCACCGAGGATGGTCGTGTCGGCCGGAGCGACCGCGTACTCGGCGTCGGTCGGGAAACGTTGCGGGGCACGGCCGATGCGGCGCGTATAGAAGAGGCTCGGCGCATTGAAGAAGTTGAAATGCGTCGGCGCCGGCGTGTCGCCGAAGCGGAAGACGTTCAGCCCCTCGGTGAAGAACGGCCGGCGCTCCGGGTAGAACGTCTCGAAGTCGCTCAGGTTCACGACCGCGGGATCGACCTCCACCTGCCCGAAATCAGGGTTGATCGTGCCGGTCAGCGTGAGGCTCGGCGTGAGCGCGTATTTCACGTCCAGGCCGCCGTCGGCGCGCTGCTCGCGCTGTTCGAGCAGCGGATTCCTCTCATCGAAACGGGTCCGGACGTCCGAGCGCGCCACCGCGTATGGCACGAGCTCGAGCGGCCGTCCGCGCCGGATGCCTTCGAGCCCGACGATGTCGGCGAAGTGGGAGACGAACCCGGTCTCCCCCTTGCGGGTGTTGACGATGCGCACCCATTCGTTGTTCCGGACGGTGCGGCGCGTGATGTTCAGTCCCCAGGTGTGCACCGGCCGGTCGGGAAAGCGGAGCTGCGAGTACGGAATGCGCACCTCGGCGATCCAACCGTCCGCCACGATTCTCGCGGACGAGCTCCAGACGCCGTCCCAACTGCCGTCCTCGGAGATGTCGTTGTACAGCAGCGAATCGATCTGCACGTCGGCCGGCGTGACGGTGAAGGCGTTCCCGGAAAGACGATCGTGCTGCGGGTCGATGTTGATGGAGAGGAAATCGCTCTCCACGAAGGTGTCGCGCCGCACGAGCAGCGCCGTCGGCCGGTTCGTATCCTCCATCTTCGCGCCGAAGTAGATCGCATCGTCGTCATAGACGATGCGGATGCTGGTGCGCATGGTCGGAGGCTGCCCGTCATCCGGATCGTGTTGCGTGAAGTCGGTGAACTCCGGCGCGTTCTGCCACGCCGCATCCGAGAGATCGCCGTCGATGGCCGGCGCAGCCGTGACCCGCACCGCGTGCAACGTCGGCCGCTCCGGCCAGTTCGCCGCGAAAACGTCCGCGCAGACGAGGATCGAGAGGCAGCCGAGCAGAGCGCTTTTTGCCATTGATGCTGCAACGTTACTCATGCGCCGCATTTGTGCAAGCCACTTATCAGTGACGGGATGTGACACGAGGCGGGACTGCGCTACGATATTCACGTGACCGCGGACGAGCTTTTTCGACTGCACGATCCCGGGTGGCGCCACGAGCTCGTGCGCGGAGAACTCCGCCGCAAGCCCTTTCTGAACGCGCGACAGGGCGAGGTCATCCCCGAACTCGCCATCAGCCTCGCGGACGCGAGGGCGTTTGGCAAATTCTACGCAGCCACCGGTTACCTGCTCGCGCGTAATCCGGACACCGTTCGCGTAGCCGAAATCGGGTTCGTCCGGAACGACCGAGTCTCCAGAACGGCCGGATATCTGGAAGGAGCACCGGACGTCGCGTTCAACATCCTCGCCTCGGGCGACGATGTCGAGGAGAAAACACGTGAATGGCTCAGCGCGGGAGCCTCGGCCGTGGTGATCATCGACGCTGATACCGAGACCGTACGCATCCACCGCACCGGCTCCACCACGTCCGTGAATGACGTCCTCGAAATCGACGACGTCATCCCCGGGTGGCGTCTTCCGCTCGCCGAGCTGTTCGCCTAGTTCGAGGCCCCCGTCGCCGACTCGCCGACGAACCACTCCGTCAGGGCCTCTTTCGCGATCTCGTTCGAGACCACGTGCTCCCCCGGGAACTCGATGAACTCCACCTCGTAGCCTGCCTGGTCAATGGCGCGGGCGATGGAGCGGGAGGTGGCGATCGGGAGGACGTCGTCGCTCGTTCCGTGGGCGAGGAAAACGTGCGGATGCCCGCTCGTGCTGCGGAGGCGGATGAAGCCGGGGGAGAAAGCCATCACGTGCGTGAAGAGATTGCCGTTCATCAGGCCGAGGGAGAGGGCGTAGGTGCCGCCGTCCGAGAAACCGCCGATGGCGACGCGCTTCGGGTCGACGGGGTAGCGGTCGAAGACGTACGCGAGCGCGCGGTCGATGTAGATCACGTCCTTGCCGAAGCGGTCGAGCGGGTCCTGTGCCACGTCGCGCTGCGCGATCTCCCACGTGTAACCGCGCGAATCGGGTGCCACGACAATGGCTCCGATGTCGTCCGCGAACGAGCGGATCTGCTGCAGGATCTTGTCGCCGTCGTCGAGCGAGCCATGGAGCATCAGGATCAGCGGCGCCGGTTGCGCCACGTTCGCCGGCACGTAGAACCAGCCGTCGCGGACGTTGGCCGCATCGGACAGATCGAGCTTCTGCAGGCCCGTGACCTGTGACGGAGTGGCCACGGCTTTGGGGTGGGCATAGATGCGTCCCAGCTCTGCGAGCTGATAACCGCCACCCTGCCTCTGCTGCTGCGTGGCGCAACCGGTCATCGTGAGAACTGCAAATGCGAACATCAGGTATCGCGCGATCATGATGCTGGAAAACTAGCGCCTCGCAGCGACGCGTGGGTGACGGTCAGATGTGGAAGCGGTGGACGAACTGTTTCGATGTTCGCGCGGCGATGAACGATGCAACAGTTCCGCCGGAGCGCGAACTTTCCCGCCGCTCGGGCGTAGGGCCCGGCACGTCGAGTGCTACGTCCTTCCGGTGATGAGCCGATCGAAGTGGTTGCGCCGCCTGCTTGCGGGTACGTGTGCGCTCCCGGCGATCGGCACGCTCCTCAGCCTGAGCCGCCGTCCGCACTGGATCTTCCGGATGTGGGACTTCCCGCGCGTGCAGATCGCGACCGTGGCCGCGGTCGGCGGCACCTCGTACGCCCTCCGCTTCTTCCGCGGGAGCGCGGCCGACTTCGCGGTGCTGCTTCCCGCGACGGCCGTCGTGGCGTGGCAGTGCTACCGCATCCGCACCTACACCCCGCTCGTGCGCCCGACCGTCCTGCGCGTACGCCCCGAGGAGGCGGATGCAGACAACCGCATCACGCTGATGATGACGAACGTCCAGATGGAGAACGGCGAGCACGCGCGGCTCCTCGAGGGGGTCGAGCGTGCGAACCCCGACGTCGTGCTGGCGGTCGAGATCGACGACCGCTGGCACCGGGCGCTCGAGCCGCTCTTCGAACGCTACCCGTACGCCATTCGCCGTCCGCAGAACAACTACTACGGCATGGTGCTGCTCTCCCGCTTCCCGCTCGTCGACCCGAAAGTCGACTACCTGATCCAGGCCGACATCCCGTCGATCCACACCCGCATCCGGCTCGAGAGCGGCGTCGAGGTCACGCTGCACGGCCTCCATCCCCGCCCGCCGGAGCCGGTCCGCGACCAGCCGTCATCCCCCAGGGACGCGGAGCTGGTCGTGGTCGGACGGAGCATCGGCGACGCCGACGACGAGCCGACCATCGTGGCCGGAGACCTGAACGACGTCGCCTGGTCGCCGACCAGCGAGCTGTTCGTGCGGCTCAGCGGCCTGCTCGATCCGCGCGCGGGCCGCGGCTTCTACAACAGCTACAACGCGAAGAGCCGCCTCTTCCGCTATCCGCTCGATCACGTCTTCCACTCGAAACACTTCAAGCTGGTGCGCCTCGAGCGCTGTCCGTCGATCGGCTCCGATCACTTCCCGATCCTCATCGAGCTGCAGTACGTTCCGGGCGCGGAGGTCGAGCAGTCCGAGTCGGAGAAGAGACCCGGCGACGAGAAGATCGCCGACGAAAAGCTCGAGCAGGAAGCGCACGACGCGGCCACCGGCGCCGATCGTCCGAAGGAGTGACATGCGCGGCAAAGCGTGGTTCGTGCACCTCTACACCGCGTCCGGCGTCCTCTTCGCGCTCCTGGCGACGCTCGAGCTCTGCGACGCGCAACCCGACGCGCGGATGGTGTTCATCTGGCTGACCATCGCGGTGCTGATCGACGCCACCGACGGCCCGCTCGCGCGCCGCTTCGAGGTGAAGAAAGTGCTGCCGCAGATCAGCGGACGCACGATCGACGACATCGTCGACTTTTTGACCTTCACCTTCATCCCGATGCTGCTCGTCGCGCGCCTCGAATGGGTACCCCGCCCCATCCTCCTCTTCGTGGCCCCCGCCCTCATCGCCAGCCTCCTCGGCTTCGCCAACGCCGGCGCCAAGGACGAATCGGGCGGCTTCTTCCTCGGCTTTCCTTCCTACTGGAACATCGTCGCCTTCTACCTCGGCATCGCCGCCTCCCATTCGCTGCACTGGCTCAACGGCATCGTGCTGCTCGCGCTGGCGGTGCTGACCGTGCTGCCGGTCGGCTTCATCTACCCCAACCTCGCCCCGCGGCGCTGGAAGGCGGCCATCATGATCGGCGCGCTGGTCTGGCTCGCGCTCATCGCCGCCATGCTGCCGCGCTACCCCCGGCCTGCGCCCTGGCTGGTCTGGTTGTCGCTGATCTATCCCGTTTTCTACACTGTGGTGTCGGCGGTGGAGTACCGCCGCCATGTTCTGGCGCAGCGAGTGCAGGCGCCGGTTTGAATCTGGAGGTATGCAATGAGCGAAGACATCAATTCGGGTTTGCTTCAGGACGTACGTGATCTCGATGCCCATCCACTCTCGGCCAGCCCTGCTGACGGCACGGACGCCACGAAGTCCGACCAGGACCGCACCGACGGCGACCCTGGCGACAACGAGGGCGATGCCGACGGCACCGATGCGGCCGACACCGACGCCACGGATAAAGGCGATTCCGACGGCACCGACACCGGCGACGCCGACGGCACGGACAACGCGTAGTATCGTGCGCTGTGGAGGGACGGGCGCCTCGCCCGTCCCTGACTTTTCCCGAGGTATTCCACTTTGACCACCACCTTCGCCTCGGCGCTCGGCAACGTCAGCGTCGACGACTTCCTGACGCGCATCTGGGGACAGACGTTCGCGCATCTCCCCGGCACGCGCGGACAGTTCCGCGACCTCCTCTCCTGGTCCGAGGTCAACGGGATGCTGCAGAAACACCGGCTGGAGCCGCCGCGGCTGCGGCTGGTGCGCAACGGCGAGTTCGCGCCGAAGAACGAATACCTTCGCTACGAAGGCAACCGCGTGCCGTTCGTCGTCCCGGAACAGCTCTCGGAGAAACTGCGCGACGGCTACACGCTGATCGTCGATGCCGTCGATGACATGGCGGACGGCGTGATGCGCCTGGCCGAGGACTTCGAGCGGGTGCTGCACGAGTCGGTGCAGGTGAACATGTACGCCGGCTGGCGCGAGCAGCAGGGCTTCCATCGCCACTGCGACACGCACGACGTGGTGGTGCTGCAGGTCTTCGGGAAAAAGTACTGGCGCGTCTACGAAGGCGGCCGCCCGCACCCGCTGAAGGACGACATCGCGCCGAACAAGACCGCGCCGGACAAGGTGGTGTGGGAAGGCGTGCTCGAAGAAGGGGACGCGCTCTACATCCCGCGCGGCTGGTGGCACGAGGCTTCAGGCATCGGCGAGGTCACGCTGCACCTGACCTTCGGCATCCACCAGCGCACGGGCGTCAACCTGATGCACTGGATCGCGGACCAGCTGCGCGGCTCGACCGACTTCCGCGCACCGTTGCGCCGCTTCGCCTCGCCGGAAGCACAGGCGGAGCAGCTCGCCGGGCTGCGCACGCAACTGCTCGCCGCCGTCGACGACGGCATCCTCGAGCGCTACTTCGCGCACCAGAACGCGCGGGCGCGATCGCGCGGCTGGGCCAGCCTGCCGTGGACGGTCGCCGACCAGACACCGGCGATGTCGGCGCGTGTGACCTTGGCCGCCCCCCGCGCGCTGAACATCGTCCGCGATGACGGCTCGATCCGGTTCGATGCGAATGGCCGTGCGTGGCAGTTCGCCGCGGCGGCCGAGCCGCTGTTGCATGCGCTCGAGCGCGGGCCGGCCACGGTCGCGGAGCTCTGCACCGAAAGCGCGCTCGACGGGGCGACGGTGCAGCAGTTCGTGGCCGAGCTCGCGCGCCATGGCCTGGTGAACCTCGCCGGCGAGCCGGACGCGTGATCGAGCGCCGCCGGCTGTTCTGTTCCGACTCCGCGAGGGTGCGCGGCGACGACAACGTCGCCACCGCCGCGCGCGTGGACGTCTGGATCCTGGTCGAGCTCCCTTGCACCTGGGGACGCGAGCCGATGACCGACGCCGCGTTGCCGCCCGCGGTCCGGGAGACGCTCGAGCGGGCGGAGCACGAGATCCCGCGCAGCCGCGTCATCTTCATCCGCAAGCGCGTCGAGCCGCCGCGCGAATGCCGCGTCTACCTGGCCCGCAGCTCCCCCACGCCGGGAGTACTCCCCCTCGACCTCCCCTCGATCGACGAGGTGGCCACGGTGCCGTTTGCCGCCCTCGCGGCCGAGCCGTTCCCCGCGGTCGAGCGGCCGCTCATCCTGATCTGCACGCACGGCCAGCACGACTCCTGCTGCGGACGCCGCGGCTATCCCCTCTTCGACGCACTTCGGGAGCGCCCGGAGATCGACCTCTGGCAGTGCTCGCACATCGGCGGCGACCGTTTCGCCGCAAACGCGCTCGTCCTCCCGTGGGGCATCTACTACGGACCGGTCGAGCCGCGCGAAGCGGAGCAGCTCGTCACGAGCGTCCTCCGCAACGAGATCCTGCTCGCCGCCTACCGCGGACGCAGCTCCATGTCCCGCCCCGTCCAGGCCGCGGAGACCTTCGTCCGCCGCGCCACGAACATCGCCGGCCGCGACGCCTTCCGCCTGCTCCGCCGCGAGACCCTCGTCGACGGCCGCATCCGCATCCACCTCCGCGAAGCCGGCGGCACGCTGCACGAGGTGACGATCGAGCACTTCATCGAGTCGGAAGACGCGTACACCACCTGCTCCTCACGCAAATCGCAGCCGATCCGCCAGTTCCGGCTCGTCCAGCACGCGATCCATTAGTGTGGTGCCACGCGGGTGCATTTCCTGCACGTCGCGTACGGCATCCAAGGATTTATCGACGACATCGAGAAGCTCACCGAAGACAACTCCGACTTCCGCCGCGTGCTCGACACCGGCCAGCAGATGCGCTCGTCGTCATGGCCCTGACGAGTAGCGTCAGCGCAACTCGTCATCCCGAGCGTCGAGTGAGGGACCTGGGTGGGTGGGGACACGCGGGATCCGCCTCGTGCGACTCGCGCAATTGACGCAGGCAACACGATCGAAAATCGGTCGCCACCACGAGCAGCGTGACCCCGAGCAATCTGTAAAACGTGCCCATCCGCCGATCATGGCTCAGCTGGCTTACGGTCTCGAGAAAGAGTTTGGAGTGCGATGACCGCGGCGTGGAGGGCGTTTGCATGCACGGTTGTCTTCACAAGCCCGGATCTCGTGAGCTCAGCCTCGAATGACGCCCCCATCTCCACCGCTCTCGAGGTGCACCCCCAGCGAGGTCCAGGTGCAAGTCCAGCCGCTGGACGTGCACGTCCAACCGGGTCTAGGTGCAATTCCAGCCGCTGGACGTGCACCGCCAACCGGGTCCAGGTGCAATCCAGCCGCTGGACGTGCAATGCCAGCGGCGTCCGGGTGCAATCCCAGCCGCTGGGCGTGCAATCCCAGCCGCTGGGCATGCACCTCCAGCCGTCTAGGTGCAATTCCAGGCCGGTGGGCGTGCAAGCCCAGCCGGGTCCAGGTGCAAGCCCAGCCGGGTCCAGGTGCAATGCCAGCCGCTGGACGTGCAACTTGTGGAGGTGCACCTGGAGAGCGGTCCGGGTGATCGTTCGTGCTCCGGAGGTGCTGGTGCCGTCGTTCAAACTGCGACACGGCCCGTGCCCCATGTGGGCGAGCCTCGCTCAGCGGTGAGGGTGCACCCTGACCCGCCTCGAGGTGCATCCAGCAGAACGGGGCTTCACCCTTGACCACCGTCACGGCGCATCCGGCCGCGGGGGAGGTGCGCCTCGACGGACGTCAGCGTGCTCCCTGACGACCATCAGCGTCGCCGCATCGCCGATGGCGAGCCCTCCAGGCGCTGAACACCACATTGCTTGCGGCATCGCAAGGAGAGTCCGTCTCCGGAGAACGAGCGACCGGGATCGATGACGTCGGAACGTGCTACCAGACGGGTGACACCGGTTCGCGCAACACCTCGGCCGTCCACCGGTCCAGGTTCTGCTCATTCGCAGGCGCGACGATGTGCTCGACGCTGCCCGCAAACGCCGCATTCTCGAATACCTGCACCCACGTGACGGTCGTTCCGCCCTCCGATGGAGCGAGGGTGACCGTGAGCCGAAACTTCGGCTCGCAGACATGGTCCACCACCACCTTGTGCGGCGGATCGACCTCGGCAAAGACGCTTTCGTTCGGATAGTTGTGCCCGTCGGGACCGTGCATCACGAACTCCCACCGCCCGCCGGGCCGGACCTCGCAAACGTCAAACGTATTCGTAAATCCAGCCGGCCCCCACCAGCGAGCCAGCCGTTGCGGGTCGCTGATGGCGGCAAATACCTGGTCCGGCGTGGCGGGAATCTCGCGGGTACTTCGGAAGATGCTCATTGCCGTCGCAATGATAAGGCGTCAGACCAGCGAGCGGACTCGCCCTACTGCCCCAGCGCAGCGCCAGCGGCGCGCCTTCCCCCCCGGCAGAGCATCGCGAGTTGCGCCCGCAGCCGGCCCGCGATGTACGAGTACGGCGTGGTGCGCGCATGCGAACTTGCAAGAAAGTCAATTGCGCGGCGTAACGAGTCTTCGATGTGATGAGTGTGCTCATTCCCTCCGGCACCACCAGGCGATCTCTCGCGCCGAGATCATCCGCGCGCTAGTGGCGTTCATGAGTCGCAGCAACTTCAAACAGTTCGCGACCGTCGAGGAGATGGTCACGTTCCTCGTGTCGTACTTCCCGCGCATCCCGAATGGTGGCCGCCTGCCGCTGCTCCTCGAATCGAGCTTGTTCCATCCCGGACGGGCCGGCTCGAGCGGCGGGGCGTCGACTGTGACGATTACGCTCCCCGCGACCTGCACCTGGACGGCGATGAGCACGGCGGAGTGGATGCTGCTATCGGAGACCGCAGGCACCGGAGGGGCGACGCTCGCCTACACGGTGGGCGCGAACCCGACCACGAGCGCGCGTTCAGGCTCGATCACGATCAACGACCAGACGTTCACGGTGACGCAGAGCTCCGCGGCACCGTTCGGTGCGCCTTCCGGCCTCGTCGCGACCGTGCTTCTCGACGACGCGGCACGCCCGTACATCGCCGTCACATGGAACGCGGTCGCGGACGCTGCGTATTACGATGTCTCGGTGCAGCGCGCGGGGAGCACCACGACGATTCCCACGACCGAGCCTTCGCTCGTCCTCGCACCGGCAGAAACGGTGAGCGGATCGCCGTACCTGTTCAAAGCACGGGCGGTCGACGCCGCTGCCACACAGTCGGCGTACAGCGCGCCCGATCTCGCCACCGTGGTTGTCTTCGCGGACGATCCGATCGTCCCGTTCGTCACGCGGGCAAAGCTCGTCCACATCACGGAGCTTCGGACGGCGGTCGACGCTGTACGCGCGCTGGCAGGACTCTCTGCCGCAATATGGACCACGATTCAAGTCGGTGCTCCGATTCAAGCTGCGCCGATCACGGAGCTACGCACCGCGCTGGATGCTGCGCGCTCCACGTTGACGTTGCCTGCGCTGTCGTACACCGACCCCTCGTTGAGTGCGGGCGCCCGGATCAAAGCGGCGCACGTGCAGGAGCTGCGGAACGGGACCAAATGAGCAAACTCTCGACCGCCGCGCTCGTCCTCCTCGCCGCACTCGCCGTGACGAGCGGGGGCGCGTGCCGGCGCGCTGACGCGACCCGCCCCGATGTACCTGCGGATCGCGTCACGATCACGACGCCGCACGACTGGGCAATGTTCGCTGCGGGCGATGACATTACGGTCGAGGCGGCGATCGAGATGCGCGAGCCCGTGCAGCGCATGGAGTTCTGGTCGAACGGCGGCGTCATTCGCACGCTCGACCGCCCACCATTCCGCATGACGATCCCCAAGGCCGGTGCTGGTAGCTACCGCATCCACGCCGTCGCATACACGGCCCACGGGAAGTTAGCGAGCCAACAAGTCTACGTCGGCGTCCGGATGCGTGAAGAGGATCGGATGCACGAACTCACGGCGGAGGAGGCGGCGGGGCTCATCGGCGGGGCTGAACCACAAATTTTTATCAATGCACCGACCTCGGATCAGACGTTCAAAGCTCCAGCCGACATAAAGATCGATGGCTGGGTTGCGTTTCCCGCGGCGGCGATCAAGCAAATCAGCGTCGTCGCAGATAGCAAGCCACTGACAACCGTTACGACGCCAACGTTCACGCATTTCTGGAAACGCGTCCCACAGGGCCGGCACACGATCGTCATTCAAGCTATGGACGCCGAAGGGCGAACCAGCACGCGGACCGTAATTCTCGACGTTCGCTAGGATACGAGGCACCCCTCCATGGCTCGCAGGCCATCGGTGGCCGGCGCGTCGGCGCAGCTCCGGATCAAGTTGACGATCGAGCATCTCATCGAGAGCGACGACGCGTTCACGACCTGCTCGTCGCGAATCACAGCCGGTCCGGCAATTCCGGCTCGTGCGGCACCTCATGCACCAGGTGTTTGGAGTGCGGTGACCGCAGTCACCGCTTTGACTGAGTGCCGAGGACGCTGGACGCACAAGGCGGCAGCTGCGGCTGTCGGAGGAAAAGCGGTGACTTGCGGGAGGCTGTCTCAAAACTATTGGCACGTGGTTCGCGCATCCACTGCAAGGCGAATAAGCCGGCGTAAATTGATGGCATTGACCACTGCGAGTGTAAAAAACATCGTGTAACGCAGCGTTTCGCCCACTTGAATTTCGCGAATTTGGGTTTTGACACACCCTCCTCCGGTCGCCGCACTCCAAACTTACATCTCCGGTGGCCCGCTCGTCGTGGTCGTCGTGTCCGTTGGCGGAGGCGGAGGCGGATCTTCTTCCGGCTCCTCCGGCGGTTCCGCGGTGGTCGTGGTCGGCGGCGGCTGTGTCGGCGGCGGGAGTCGGGTTGGGGGTGGAGGTGTGGTCGGGGGCGGGGCGCCGCCGGTGGTGGTCGGGTCGCGGAAGACGCCTCCGGTGAGCGTTGAATCCGGTGGAACTTCGAAGCCGCCGGTGTCGGCGGGCGGGAGGCCGGTGGTGTTGGTCACGATCGGGTTGCCGAACTCGTCGAACATCGGGACGACCGGGGAGGCCGTGGGCGTGGTGTGCGTGCGGCACGGTTCGGTCGGCTCGGTGCCCTGCTTGAATGCCTCACGCACGATCATGTTCGCGGGGCAGTTTGCCGTGGCGCGGCCGCCGCTGGTCTTGTCGACGTCGGCGAACGTCACACCGTTCGGCACCGGGAAGGCCTGGTTCTGTTCGCCCGCGGTCGCGACGAGCATGTAGCGCGTCCACATCGGCACCGCGGAATCGCTGCCGGAGAGGCCGGTCGGGTCGTTGTCGTCGAAGCCGATCCAGGTCAGCGCGAGCGTCTGCGGGGTAAACCCGATGAACCAGGAGTCGCGCTTGTCGTTCGTCGTGCCGGTCTTTCCCGCCGCGACTTTGCGGAAGCCCATGGAGCGCGCACCGGCGGCGGTGCCGCGATTCACGACGCCTTCCATCACGTGCGTGAGCAAGTAGACATCGCGCTGCGGGAACACCTGCTGCGCCTTCGGCTCCCCTTTTCCTTCCAGGCGGCGGCCGCGGTCGTCCATGACGAAGCGGATCGCGTGCGGCGTCATGCGCGCACCCTGCCGCGCGATGGTCGAATACGCCTCCGCCATCTCGATCGGGGGAATGCCGGCCGCGCCGAGGAGGATGGACGGGTTGTCGGATTCCAGCTCCGTCTCGACGCCGAGCGTACGCGCCGTCTTGAGGATCGGCTCGATGCCGCACGCCAGCCCGATGCGCACCGAGGCTGCGTTGAGCGACTGCTCGAGCGCGGTACGCACGGTCACGTTCCCGCGATACTGCCCGTCGTAATTGCGCGGCGACCAGTCGTCGGACCAGCGGCGCTTGAGCACGAACCGCGTATCGCTGACGAGCGTGGACGGCGTGATGTTCTGCCCCGAAAGGCTCGGCTCGAATGCGGTCAGGTAGACGAACGGCTTGAACAGCGAGCCGACCAGGCGCTTCGACTTCAGCGCGCGGTTGAACTGGCTCTGGTCGTAATTGCGGCCGCCCACCAGCGCGCGGATCTCACCGCTGGGGATGTCGATGTGGATCAGCGCCGCTTCGAGCCGCGGGTCGTGGTTACGGAGGCGGCGGCTCCCCTTCTCGATGCTGGCGAGGCTGGTCTGCACCGCGCGCGTGGCCGCATCCTGCGCGTCGAGGTCGATGGCCGTGTAGATGCGCAGGCCGCGTCCCTTCACGTCCTCGACGCCGTAATCGGTGGCCAGCTCCTGCAGCACGCGGTCGACGTAGAACGGCATCGAGCTGAGACTGGTGCGCTTGCGGTTCGGGCGGCGCGGGAGGTTCGTGGAGCGGGCCTCGTCGTACTGCGCCTGGGTGATCTTCTTTTCCTTGAGCATCAACTGCAGCACCGTGTTGCGGCGCTTCATCGCGGTCTCGGGGTTGTTGAACGGGGAGATGTTGTTCGGGCTGCGGATCATCCCGGCGATCGTGGCCGCCTCGGCGATGTTGATCTCGGTGACCGGCTTGCTGAAGTAGAAGCGCGACGCTTCGCCGACGCCGAGGATCGAGATCGAGCGGTTGCGCCCGAGGTAGATGTCGTTGAGGTACGCCTCGAGGATCTCTTTCTTCGAATAGCGGGCGTCGAGGATCACCGCCATGAACGCTTCGATGAGCTTGCGCTTGTACGTCCGCTCGCTGGTGAGGAAGTAGTTCTTCACGAGCTGCTGCGTGAGCGTCGACGCCCCCTCGGACACGCCGCCCGAGGCGACGTTGCGGAAGACGGCGCGGAAGATGCCCAGCGGATCGACGCCGGGATGCCGCCAGAAGCGCACATCCTCGGTCACGATCACCGCGTCCTGCAGATGCTGCGGCACCTGCTGCAGCGTGACGGGACTGCGGTTCTCGAGCTGCTCGCTGAGGACGGACGTCAGCAGCTCCGGCTCGAGCGCGGCCTGCTCGATCGGACGAGCCTCGCGCAGACCCACGACCGAGGCGACCTTCGTGCCGTCGATGGCCACGCGCAACTGCTGCGCGGGGAAAGTGCCGGTGGGATGTTCGAACGCACGCGTGTAGATGTCGATGCCGCCGTCGCCGCGCAGGAAGTCGCCGGGGTTCGCGAGGCGCGGGGCTTCGCGGTAGCCGAGGCGGTCGAGCTTCTCGAGCAGATCCTCGGTGCGCATCGCACTGCCAGGGGCGAGCGGCGTGTAGTCGGCGTAGATGCGCGTCGGGAGCCGCAGGCGGCGCACCTGGAAGCGGCTGACCGATTCGCGATACACCCAGATGCCCGCGATCACCGTCAGCGCGATCAGCGACAGGACGGTCCAGGAAATGATGCGGAAGATCGTGCGGCGCGGCGGGAGGCGGCGCTTCCGCGCGGCCTTCGGCGCCGGTGCCGGCTCGGGCTCGGGCTCGGGCGTTGGGGTCTCGATGGGAGGTTCGCTCATTGTTTGTTGCCGCGGCTACTGCGCGACGATCGTCAGGTTTCGGCCGCCGTTTGCTCCGTCGCGGCGGTAGGAGTGAAAGATCGAGCCGTCGCAACGCGTGCAGAGCCCGGAGTCGGAAATGCGGTCGTCGCTGAAGCCACGCTCGCGCAGGAGGTCGATGGTGTATTTCGCGAGATCGACGTGTGCCTTCGCGCGGCTGCGGTCGAGATAGCGGTCTTCGAACTGCGCCGCCACGTCCTCCCCTACTTCGAAGCAGCAGACGCGGATCGAAGGGCCGAGGTAGGCGTATGCCGAATGCGCGTCGAAGGCGGTGTCGCGCGCGATGGTGTCGATCGTGGCGCGCGTGATTCCCTGCACCGCTCCGCGCCATCCGGAGTGCACGTCAGCTATGACGAAATGGGAAGGATCGACCATCGCAACAGGGAGGCAGTCTGCAACCTTAATGCCGAGCGCAACCTCTGTTTCATCGCTCCAGAGCGCGTCGCACGCATCGCATTCACGCCAGTCTTTCCCTGCGTTTGCGCGGCTCACGTTGGTGCTGTGGATCTGCGTGCAGGTCGTGAGCGTCGCCTGAATCCCGAAGCGATCGCGCAGTGTTTGCGCGATCGTTGCGGCGATGTCCGGATTGAGCCGTCCGGGGAAGTCACGCGTGGTGCAGAAGACGGCGGTGTTCTCCGGCAGAGAGTCGGGGACGGCGATGCGTCCGAGGTGTTCTGTTGTTTCGATACGCCACATAGCATTTACTCTATCGCGCGATGAGAGACCTCGATCTCGGCAACGGCATCACCGTTCCCGCCGACCTGTTGCGCGCCGTCACCTCGCGCAGCGGCGGTCCGGGCGGGCAGAACGTGAACAAGGTCGAGACCCGCGTCACGATCGAAGTTCCGGTCGATGCACTGCCGCTGCCCGACGACCGCAAAGCTCGCGTCCGCGAACGCCTGGCCGGCCGCATCAACCGCGAAGGCGTGCTGCGCGTGACCTCCCAGGTGGCCCGCACCCAGGCCGACAACCGCGACCGCGCCCTGGCGCGCATGGAAGAGCTGCTCCGCGAGTCGCTCGAGGAAGAGAAGCCGCGCAAGAAGACGCGCGTCCCGAAGTCGGTGAAGGCGAAGCGGCTGGACGAGAAGAAGCGCGTGGGCGAGAAGAAGAAGTTGCGGGCGCGGTTCGAGTGATGGGTGACTTTTCGCTTGTGGCACGGCCCCTCACCCGGCCGTTGGCCACCCTCTCCCCGCTCGACGCGGGGAGAGGGGCTACTAAGTTTCACTCTCGCGAGAGGTGAGAGGTTGTAGCCCCTCGCCCCGCGATGAGCGGGGAGAGGGATGCTCGGCACCTGCGCGCGGCGATTGCGGTGCTGGTGCGACCCTCGATGAAGCGACGTTAGAAGACCAGGTGCCGGGCCGGGTGAGGGGCCGCGCCACGGAGCAGCGCGTGACCTACGACGCCAGCGCCCGCACCTGGGCGATGCGCGACTTCAGCTGCTCCGTCACCACGATCCCTCGCAGCAGTGAGGCAGTCTTCTCGAACTCCAGCACCATCGTGTCGACGGCCTGGTTGCCGTTGCCGTTCATGATGCCGTCGAGGGCGTGCAGGAAGTGTTTCTCGATCGTCTTGTGCGCGCTGTCGCCGATGAATTCCTCGGCTACCGCGCGGATACGCGCGGCGAGGTCGACTAGCTCGCCATTGTCGTGATCGAAGTCGTGCTCAATTTTTTTTTTTAGCTGCACGAGCTCGCCCGTGATCATGCCGTACAGGATCTTCGCCACGTCGAACGACGACATGTTCAGCTCGTGGCCGATCTCGACGATCGAGCGGTGGCCGTTGATCCTGGTGATCAGCAGCCACTCGTGCGGGTTGAGCGTGACCTGCTCGTGGCGGTTCTCCCGCGCCAGCAGCTCCGGGACGTGATCGACCGAGGGGATCTTCTTCGAGAGCACGCGCCACTCGTCGAGGCGGCGCGCCGCTTCCATCAGCAGGTTCGTGTTCGACTTGGTGATGGTCTGGCGGTCCGGCTCTTCGCTCGGGCTGAACTGGAACTCGCCCTGGTTCCAGATCGCGAGCGAATAAATCGCTTCCTCCCCCACCAGGTCGCCGACCGTCGCGTGCACCATCTGCCCGTTCTTCAGGAAGATGAACCCGCGGTCACCCTCACGTGTAAGGGTGAACTTGCCGGTCTTACCCGACACGCTCACCAGTTGGATGATGTCGGGAAGCGGTAATTCTTTGAGTGAGCCCTGGAATGCCATGGGGGTCGTCGGAGAGACTAACCCAGCGTTCCTGACAGGTCAAGGAGTGGTGAACAATGCTTCATCGCGGGGCTCGACCGCGCTCAAAATCCACAATCCAAAGGCCAAACCGGCGATGACTCCGGTAGCGATGCGCAGCTCGTTCGTGCTCTCGCGCAAGCCGGTCAACTGGGTCAGTCCGTCGAGCGCGAGCGGCGCCAGTGCAGCGAACGCGACCACGCGCATGGTCTTCTCGCGCAGCCGCGGGATCAGGCGGAAGAGCGCCAGCCCGCCGAGGATGCCCGCGTAGATGGCCGCGCAGCGGGCGCAGATCGGCATCGGGACATGGAAGAGCTCGAGACAACGCTCCGGCTTACCGTGGCAAAGCGTCCGGAACAGCAGCCGCCACTTCATCGACGCGCCGTGCGAGATGGCCCACGAACAGAGCGCCGAGAGGCCGAGGATCATGGCCGGGATCAGCGCCACGGCGCTGAGGACGATTTTCGTGTCGCGCTTCATCTGCTCGCGTCGAGCCGGTGGACCTGCGCGAACGCGTGCGCGCTGATGAGCAGGGACCAGAAGCCGGTGAAGATCACCCCGATGCAGAGCACGCCGATGCCCGCCTCGCCGATGAAGCGGGCGATGACCAGGATCAGGATCGCCAGCAGGTAATTGGCGACGTTCACCCGGATGAACCGCCAGATGCGGCCGAACTCAAAGGCCGCACCGAACCGCTGCTCCACCATCGTGAAGAGCAGGGAGGCCGGCAGGAACAGGAAGATGGCCAGCCAGAGCGGCAGGAGCAGGCACGCCAGGCAGCCGAGCGTCAGTCCGCCGAGCGCCTGGATCGCTTCATGGTCGACCATGTCGAGCGCGATCGAGGGGAAGACGAACATCACCCCGAGGATGAACATCGGGACGAAGTAGAGGAGCATCACGCCGATCAGGCGCGCCCCTTCGCTGAAGAAACCACCGAGGTCGTCCCACTCCGGGAGCGGGCGCGGATGGCCGGCGGCGACGTTCCGCGTGACGTGGGCCACGTAGCCGAAGACGAAGAACCAGCCGACGATCAGGAAGCCGGCCAGGTAGAAGAGCCCGCCGATCAGGATCTTCTGCACCCAGCGCGGGTCGTCGAAGACGTACGAGAACGGCTTCGCGAAGTCGAACTGCGGCGTCGCGGGAAGCGCCGGAGGCACGACCGGTGGAGGCGGTGGCGGTGGTGGCGGCGGTGTGTACTGCACGTCGCTCATGGAACGAGTGTAACCGCCGCGTGTAACCTGGAAGAAATAACAAACGTCATACCTTGTAGCCAGCGCCCTTGCACGAACAGATCGATCTCGTCGTCGTCACCGAGGAAAAGAGAAAGACCGGCGGTCTCAGCATCGCCACCGTCGTCTCTTTGATCCTCCACTCGGCGTTGATCGTCTGGTTCGTCACCCGGCCGAAGGACGCGACGCCGGTCGAGAGGCACGAGCCGCTGGTCCGTTACGTCCAGCTGCTGCAGCAGAATCAACAGGGTAAGAAGAACGAGTTCGTCGAAGCACCCGGCCCCGAGGTCTCGATGAAAGCGCCGCTCACCGCGCCGCTCTCGAACCGCAACCGCCAGGCGAGCATGCCCGAGCCGACCGGCCCGATGCCCACCAACCGCCCCGGTGACGGGCGCGGCCTCTACAACCCGCCGTCGCGTCCGCAACCGCGCGGTCCACAGCAGGCCGACCAGCCGCAAGCCCAGCAGGCGCAGCAGGGCGTGGCGCCGTCGAACGGCTTCGACGCTCCGCAGACCTCCGACCGCTCCCGCGCCACCGCTGCCTCGAACGAGACCTTCGTCTACCGCGAGCCCGCCAGGGCCGCGGCCGCGATCGACTGGCGCTCCGCGGTCAAGTCGGTCCGCGGTCCGATCGGCGGCGGCGACGGCATCGACCTCGGCAACGCCGGCGGCGGCGACAAGGGCTACGCGGAGCAGGGCCCGCTCTCGTTCGAGACGCAGTGGTACGACTGGGGCGACTACGCGCAGTCGATGGTCAGCCGGATCCGCGTGAACTGGTACGCCAACATGCCGCAGCTCATCCGCACCGGCATCGCGGGCGTGGTCACGATC
The DNA here is from genome assembly GCA_035630815.1 of Thermoanaerobaculia bacterium. GTDB lineage: Bacteria > Acidobacteriota > Thermoanaerobaculia > Gp7-AA8 > Gp7-AA8 > QHVT01. The sequence continues at coordinate 112,875 of DASQJY010000033.1, read as the reverse complement.
CGCTTCACGATCCAGCGCGACGGCCGCATCACCGACGTCATCCTGGTCAACTCGTCCGGCCATCCGCCGTACGACTTCGCCGCGCGCAAGGCCATCGAGCTCTCGTCGCCGCTCAACCCGCTCCCGCAGGACTTCCCCAATCCCAACGAGCGCGTGACGGCGATGTTCTATTACAACCGCCGAATCAACTAAAGTCGCGGTTGTGCCTCGCGAGATCCTGATCAAGCGCCCGGTCACGATCCTCCTGCTGGTGGTCGTGACGTTCGCGATCGTCGCCATCACGGTCTGGATGGCGGGCAAGAGCTACGAGAACTTCGAGCCGATCCCCTTCGACGACGTCCGCTTCATCGCCAAGCGCCTCGACCGCCCGGTCTCGACGCACATCCTGGCGGTGCTGATCGTCCCGATGATCGCGAACGTGCTGCTGTTCGTCCCCTGGGGCTTCCTGATGTTCATCGCCCTCTACACCGTCGACCGTCCGACGCTGCAGACGTACATCCTCACCATCCTCCTCGGCTTCTCGTTCTCCCTCGGCATCGAGGGGTGGCAGTACTTCCTCCCCTCCCGCGTCGCCGACATCAACGACGTGATCTGGAACACCACCGGCGTCGTCCTCGGCACGTTCGCAGGGCACCTGCGGCTGCGGGTAAGGTTTGATTTTCAGTAGGCCCGAGAGCCGGCGTTAGGCTTTGGGCGTTAGGCTCTTGGGGTTTTGCGCGCGCGGCGATGCACCCCAAACGCCCAACGCCCAAAGCCCAACGCCCTCCCCCCGGCTACAATCTCCCCTCACATGCTCCCCGAGCTGAAGGCCCTCGAAGCCGCGCTCAAGCAGATCCTTTACGGCTGCGTGGAGCACGTGCATGCGACGAAGGCGGCGCTCTATCTCTCCTCGTCGCACGATCTCAATGCGAAGCAGTACGAGATCGTGACGAGCTACCAGTACAACCCTGCCGGACGCAAGGTGGTCAGTGCGAACGACGACCTGGTGGACCGGCTGGCGGTGAAGCGGGCGCCGTTCTTCGTGAACGGGCTCGGCGCGGACCAGCGGCTCGCGGAGATGCTGTTCCAGCAGGGGAACGACCGGCTGCTCGTGACGCCGCTCTTCTCGCGCGGGCGGCTGCTCGGCTTCATCGACATGCGCGACAAGGCGGGCAAGAAGCCGTTCGAGGCGCCCGACCTCGGCGCGGCGACGAAGATCGCCGAGCAGATGCTGCACGTCCTGGCCTCGAACAAGCTTTTCGGCCTCGCACCGATCGCGCTCTCCGAGGACCCGTCGAGACCGGCGGCGCCGAATCTCGTCCGGCCCACCCCCACCGTCGCACCGCCGCCGGTGCGTCCGGGGCAGTTCTTCTCCGCCGAGGCCATGCGGTCCATCGAGAGCGCACGCACGCAGATGTCGAAGCGCCAGCTCAATGCTTCGCCCACCGGCAAGCGGACGCTGGGCAGCGACGAGCTGGAAGCGGTCCGCCTGCTCCTCCCCGCGGCGCTGGCGATCCCGGGTGCCGTCCTGGTCTGCTTCAGCGCGATCGGCCACATCGCCAGTCCCCAGGCCATCATGGCCATGGCCACGGTCAGCGAGGAGGCGCTGGAGAAGCTGCAGCAACACCTGCAGAACTGGCTGCGCCGCGCGAACCAGTCGCACACGACCTCGATGCGGCCGCAGCTCAGCTACCCGTTCGGCAGCCTCGTCGTGCCGTTGATGGCGAGCGACATCAGCACCCTCCTCAGCGCGCCGGTGAGCCAGCAATCGGTGGAAGGGCTCGTGCTCACCGTCGCCTTCGACCGCCCTCCCGAGGCGGAGGCGCAGCGCGCGCTGCAGATCTTCCTGCGGCAGGTCGAGCAGTCGATCGAATCGTCGATCGCCGCCACCTCGGGGCACAACGACCGGCAGGCCATGGCGGAGAAGCTCCTCGAGCCCGACTTTCAGAAGTATCCCGAGCTCGCCGATCACTGCCGCGAAGTCTCCGTCGTCGCGGACCGTTTCGCGCGCTCGCTCGAGCTGCCGGCCACGCAGGTCGAGACGGTCCGCCTCGCCGCGCTCGTACACGACGTCGGACTGCGCCTCCTCGACTACGAGCGTCTCTACAAGCGCCTCAACCTCACCGCGGAAGAGATGCGCGGCCTCGGCGAGCATCCGGTGGTCGGCGCCGCGCTGGTCGAGCCGCTCCTCGGCCCGGAAGTCGCGCAGGCCGTGCTGCGCCACCACGAGCGCATCGACGGCAAGGGCTACCCGAGCCGCATGAGCGGCAACCAGATCCCGCTCGCCGCCCGCATCATCCAGATCGCAGATGCGTGGGTGGCCATGACCGCGCGCCAGTCGTACCAGGCCTCGGTCCTGCCGGAACAGGCCGTCAACCGCCTGCGGGAAGGGGCCGGATCGCAGTTCGATCCGCAACTCGTGGAGCGTTTCCTGCGTAATCTGCACGACATCGCGAGCTGACTTCCCGCGAGAACTTTCCCCTCTCCCTCGCGTACAATCTCGCGCACTCAGTCCCACCAGGAGACACCCCGATGCGTAAAGTCTGGATTCTTGCGGCAGCTCTGCTCTTTGCCATGTCCGCGACGGCTGCCGACCTGACGGTCGACGAGATCCTCGCGAAGAACGCCGAAGCGAAGGGCGGAATCGAGAAGCTGCGCGCGCTGAAGTCGATCCGTTACAGCGGCACGCTGTCCCTCGGCGGCGGCCTGGAAGCGCCGCTGGTCATGATCAAGAAACGCCCCGAGAGCATGCGCATGGACTTCACGTTCCAGGGCATGACCGGCACGCAGGCCTTCGACGGCACCACTGCCTGGGCGGTCATGCCGTTCATGGGCAAGAAAGACCCTGAAGCGATGACGGGCGACATGCTGAAGGAAGCGAAGCAGCAGGCGGACTTCGACGGTCCGTTCATCGACTCGGAGAAGAAGGGCTACAAGGTCGAGTCCCTCGGCAAGGTCGACCTGGCGGGCACCCCCGCGTACAAGCTGAAGCTGAGGCGCGAAGGCAACGACACGTTCGTCTACATCGACGCCAACTCGTTCCTCGACATCAGGACCGAGGCGAAGCGCACCGTGCAGGGGCAGGAAATCGAGAGCGAGACCACCATCGGCAACTACAAGGAGTTCGAGGGCCTCCTCATCCCGACCCAGATCGAGATGAAGACCAAGGGCGCCCCGGCCGGCCAGACGATCACGATCGACAAGGTCGAGATCAACCCGGCCGTCGAGGACGACGCCTTCGCAATGCCGAAGAAGGCGGAAGCGGCGAAGCCGTAATTTCCCCTAAACTCCCCACGTGCGGTCCCTGATCGACAACCTGCGCGCCCTCCCGCGCCCCGCGTGGGTGCTGTTCGGCGGCACGTTCATCAATCGGTTCGGCTCGTTCGTGATGCCGTTCCTGGCGATCTACATGACGCGGGAGGGCTACACGCCCGCGCAGGCGGGGCTGGCGGTCAGCACCTACGGGGCCGGCCACATCCTCGCCTCCTTCCTCGGCGGCCATCTCGCCGACCGCATCGGGCGCCGCCACACCATCGCCCTTTCCATGTTCGGCTCGGCGGTGATGATGATCGCGCTCTCACAGGCTCACACGCTGCCGACGATCCTCCTCTGCGCGTTCCTGGTCGGCGTGGTGGGCGAGATCTACCGCCCCGCCGCCTCCGCGCTCCTCGGCGACCTGGTGCTGCCGGAGCAGCGCGTGGCCGCGTTCGCGATGTACCGCTTCGCCATCAACCTCGGCTTCGCGGTCGGACCCGCAACAGCGGGGTTCCTGGCCGACCACTCCTTCCTCTACATCTTCGTCGGCGACGCCGTCACGTCGTTCCTGTACGGCGTGGTGGCGCTTCTGGCGCTGCCGCACGGCATCCGCTCCAGCGGCAAGGACGAAACGCCGGCGGAAGGGCTCCGCTACGCGCTCCGCGACCGCGCCTTCGTCTTCTTCCTCGGTGCGACGATGTGCATGACCTGGATCGAGTTCCAGCTCCACTCCACGCTCCCTCTGCACATCACGGCGATGGGCTACTCGCCGAAGACCTACGGCATGCTGATCTCGCTCAACGGCCTGATGATCGTGCTCTTCGAGCTGCTCCTCACCGCCTGGACGCAGAAGTTCCCGCCGCAGCCGCTGATCTCCCTCGGCTACGGCCTCACCGCGATCGGCTTTGCTCTCACCGGCTTCGCGGCCGGTCTGCCGATGCTCGTCCTCACCGTCGTGATCTGGACCCTCGGCGAGATGATCTACGCCCCCGTCACCGGCGCGTACGTCACGGGGTTGGCCCCGGAACGCTTCCGCGGCCGCTACATGGGCCTCTTCCATTCGACCTGGTCCGCCGGGATGATCCTCGGCCCGCTCATGGGCACCTGGCTCTACCAGCAGAACCCCAACGCCCTCTGGACCGCCTGCATCTTCGTCGGCGCGCTGTCGTCCCTGCTCGCGCTGGTGAGACCGTCAGCGCTCCGTAGCGTCACGCCCCCTTCGCCGCAATCTTCACGATCGTGATGTTCGTGTCGCACATCAGGAACAACGTGTCGTTGTCCACGCCGCCAAAACAGAAATTCGCCACGCCGGGCGCGAGGATCTCGCCGAGGAGCTTTCCATCCGCGCTGTACACCTTCACGCCGGTCGCCGACGAGCTGTAGACCCGCCCCGCGGAGTCCACCTTGAGCCCGTCCGGAATCCCGGGCGTCACGACCGCGAACAGACGATCGCCGGAGAGCTGCACTCCGCGCACGTCGAAGGCGCGGATGTGGTGCGGCAGGTTGACGTAGTACGTCCCCGGCCCTTCGATCGCGCCTGAATCGTTGATGTACAGCACCGACTCGTCCGGCGAAAACGCCAGCCCGTTCGGCTTTTTGAACGAATCCGCGACCACGACTACCGACTGATCCGCCGGGTCGTACCGGTAGACGAAATCGCCCACCAGCGGCTGGTTCCTGAACCCCTGCAGGTACCCGTAGCCCGGATCGGTGAACCAGATCGTGCCGTCGCTTTTCACCACCACGTCATTCGGCGAATTGAACGGCAGCCCGAACCACGCATCGACGACGGTCGTGACTTCACGCGACTCCAGGTTCATCCTCGAGATCGCGGCCGAGGTCATCCGCGTCCCCTGCTCGCAGATCAGCAGTTCGCCGTTCCGGTCCAGCGTCATCCCATTGGCCATGTTCGTGGTGGCGGCAAACGTCGACACCTCCAGCGACTGCACCGCGAGCATCCCGATCGACACGCTGCGGTCGCCGGGCGCAGGGATGTTCGTGACCACCGGCACGGTCGTGAACAGCACCGCATCCCACTCCCGGACGTACACAGGCCCCTCATGCGCATTGACGCCCGGGACGACACTGTATTCGGGGGAAGGCCCCAGCACGTCGCCAAACTCGGGCGCATAGGTCACAAAGGGCGAAGCAGCTGCTGCAGACATCGACATTCGTTTCTCTCTCCTCGTACCGGAGAGTGCCGCACCGCCCGTTTCCCTACCCGTCAGGAACTGTGGCCGTCGCACTGCATCACGCCCGTACGCTCCGCGCAGCGGTGCCTTCGCTCCGCACAACCGTGCACTCCCTTGGCACAACGGTGCACTCGCTTCGCACAACGGTGCACTCGCTTCGCAGAACGGTGCACTCGCTTCGCACAACGGTGCATTCGCTTCGCACAACGGTACATTCGCTTCGCACAACGGTACATTCGCTTCGCACAGCGGTGCTACTCGCTTCGCACAACGGTGCCACCCGCTTCGCACAACGGTGCACTCGCTTCGCGCAACGGTGCATTCGCTTCGCGCAACTGTGCCACTCGCTTCGCGCAACGGTGCATTCGCTTCGCACAACGGTGCCACTCGCTTCGCACAACGGTGCACACGGTTGACACCGCGGTGCGCAGCAGTTGACATCACCTCGCAAGGCCTGCGCACCGTTCCGCCAAGCCTGCGCACCGTTCCGCCAAGCCTGCGTACCGTTTCGCGAAGCCTGCGCACCGTTTCGCGAAGCCTGCGCACCGTTCCGCCAAGCCTGCGCACCGTTCTGCAAAGCCTGCGCGGCGTGGTTGCGAACCTTAGTCCGCTTGCTCGTTCCAGATGAGCTGAAACTCGAGCTCGTTCACACCGTCGGCACGCTCATGCTCGATGTTGAACGTCGCGGTCGCGGGGATGCGCAGACGCTCGCCGGCGATCTGAATGACGAAGCCCTTTCCTTCCTCGAGTGCGTCCGCGAGGCGGCGCAGCTTCTCCACGAACTGGCGGCGGGAGTACGTGCGTTCCAGGTCACGAGATCTTTTCATGCGGCGCAGGATACATGCGCGCCGTAGCCGACATGTAGAGTGCGCGCATGCCAACGAAAACAAGTGCCGGGCTGCTGCTGTACCGCTTCCGCGAGGAGCTCGAGGTCTTCCTCGTCCATCCGGGAGGACCGTTCTGGGCGAAGAAGGATGCCGGCGCGTGGTCCATCCCGAAGGGGGAGCTCGGCGAAGGTGAGGACCCGCTGCAGGCGGCGATCCGGGAGTTCACGGAGGAGACGGGGTTCACCGTGTCCGGCGACTTTCATCCGCTGCGCCCTCTACGTCAGGCGGGCGGGAAAGTGGTGCACGCCTGGGCCGTCGAAGGAGACTGCGATCCGGCGGAGCTGCGCAGCAACCTGTTCTCGATGCCCTGGCCGCCGAGGTCGGGGCGCATGCAGGAGTTCCCGGAGGTAGACCGTGCCGCCTGGTTCGGTATCGCCGAGGCGAAGGAGCGGATCCTCGCCGGGCAGGCGGGGTTTCTGGAGGAGTTGGTCGAGATTCGGCGATAACACGTTCGCGGCTTTTGGAGTGCGGTGACCGCAGTCACCGCTTTGACTGCGTGCCTGCCGCGGCGGACGCACGAGGCGGCAGCTGCGGCTGCCGAAGGAAAAGCGGTGACTGCGGTCACCGCACTCCAAACTACTCTATCGCCCTAGCCGCGGGACGATCCACGTCCGCCCACCCGCCTCGAGCGTTTCTGCCTCGAAGCCGAAGAACCGCGACATCACTTCCGGCCGCATCACCTCGCCGGGCGTTGCGTCGAGCGCCAGCGTTCCGTCCTGCATGACCAGCATGCGGTCGCTGTGGGCGGCGGCCCAGTTGAGGTCGTGGGCGGCGAAGACGACGGTGCAGCCGGTGCGGTCGACGACTTCGCGCAGGAGCAGGGAGAACTGTTGGACGTGGGAGAGGTCGAGGGCGGACAGGGGCTCGTCCAGGAGGATCAGGCGCGGGGTGCCGGCCAGGACGCGGGCGAGGAAGATCCGTTTGCGTTCTCCGCCGCTCATCTCGTCGAGATAGCGGGCCGCCAGGTGGGCGGCGTCGCAGAGCGCGAGCGCCCGGTGGGCTTCTTCCCAATCGCCGTCGCTTTCCCAGGCGAAGCGGTCGAGGTAGGGGGCGCGGCCGGTGACGACGACGTCGACGGCTCGCATCGGAAACGCGGGATCGGGGTCCTGCGGGAGGTAGCCGACGCGTTTCGCGTACTCCTTCGCGGGCCATTGGGGGAGCGGCTTTTCTTCGAACGCGATCTCGCCTGTTTGCGGCGTGTGGACCCGGGCCAGGAGTTTGAGGAGCGTCGATTTGCCGGAGCCGTTCGGGCCGGTGAGGGCGATGAGCTGGCCGGCGCCGAGGTGCAGGGTGACGCCTCGTACCGCATGCACGCTGCCGTAGCCGTAGGAGACGTTGCGGACGTCGAGCATCAGCGCTCCCCTCGCAGGACCGACAGGAAGAAGGGGACGCCGAGGACGGCGGTGAAGGCGCCGATGGGGAGCTCGGTGGTGACGACGAGGACGCGGGAGAGCAGGTCGGCGCCGACGACGAGCGTGGCGCCGCCGAGGGCGCAGAGCGGGAGGAGGAAGCGGAAGTCGCGGCGCCAGATCAGGCGGATCAGGTGCGGGACCAGCAGTCCGACGAAGCCGATGATGCCGCTCACGGCGACAGCCGCGCCGGTGATGATCGAGGCGGTGCCGAAGCCGAGGAGCTTCACTCGCTCGACGTTCACGCCGCGCGCTTTCGCGTCTTCTTCGCCGAAGGCGAGGAGGCGGAGGTCGTTGGCGAGGAAGGCGAGGATGGCCAGCGCGATGACGAGGCAAGTGGCGACGAGGGCGACGTGAATCCAAGTGGCGCCGAAGAGGGTGCCCATCATCCAGCGCAGGGCGGCGGTGAGGTCGGCCTGGCGTGAGAGCGAGAAGGCGATGAGGATGACGGCGGAGAAGAAGGCGTTCAGCACGAGGCCGGAGATGAGCAGGCGCGTGGGGTCGGTGTGGTCGCGGCGCCGCGCGAGCAGGAACACGGCGGCGGTGGCGGCGATGGCGCCGCCGAAGGCGACCAGCGGCACGAGGCCGGGGTAGCGGGTCCAGCGGAGGGCGGTGGCGATGGCCGCGCCTGCCGCGGCTCCGCCGGAGACGCCGAGGGTGAAGGGGTCGGCGAGCGGGTTGCGGAGCAGGGTCTGGAACGTGACGCCGGCCACGGCGAGCGTCGCGCCGATGGCGGCGGCGAGGAGGACGCGCGGGAGGCGGAGGCGCAGGAGGATGGTGCGCGCCGCGGCGTCATCGAGCGAGACGGAGCCGAGGGTGACCGCGAGCGCCATCGTGACGGCGAGCAGCGCGGTGAGGATGAGGATCGGCTTGAGCATGCGTGAGCGGGGAAGCATCGCAGAATGCGGAGCGCGGCGCATCGTGGATTTGGTGTCGGGTATCAGGTGTCGGGTGTCTGGGGTGTTTCGCCCGGGCGATAAGCCCCAGACACCTGACACCTGACACCTGACACCTGACACCAATTCAATGACGGCTGTCGAGGATCGCGTTCAGCCGCTTCGCAGCTTCGACCACGCGCGGTCCCGGGCGTTGGAAGATGTCTTCGTCCACCGCCACGATCTTCGCTTTCAGCTCGGGGACGCGTTTCTGGAGGGCGGTGAGTTGTTCGGGCGTCACGGCGCCGCGGGGGTAGAGGATGAGGTCGGGGGGCGCTGCGACCAGCGACTCCAGCGAGTACTGCGGCCAGCCGGTTACTTCCACGGCGTTCGTCGCGCCGGTGAGCTGGAGGATGTCGTCGGTGAAGGTATCGCGGCCGCCGACGTAGAGCGGATCGGTCCAGACGGCGAACATCACGCGGGGCGGATTCGGGCGGACCCGTTTCTGCGCGGCGATGGCGGCTTCGAAGTCGCGGACCACGCGGCTCGTGTCGACGTCGAAGAGCCTGCCGAGGCGGGTCATGGCGGGGGGGATCTGGTCGAGGCGGTCGGTGCGGACGACGAAGAGCGGGACGTTTGCGGCGGCGAGAGCGGGGGCGAGGTTCGGGTGATTGCCTTCGGTCGAGGCGATCACGAGCTGCGGGCGGAGGGCGACGATCTTTTCGAGGTTCGGCTGCATGCCGCCCACCTTGGGGATGGCGCGGGCGGCGGCGGGGAAGTTCGAGAAGTCGTCCGCGCCCGCGATCCTCTCGCCTGCCCCGATGGCGAAGATCATCTCGGTGAGATTCGGGGCGAGGGTGACGACGCGCGTCACGCGCGAGGGGACGGCGACGTCGCGGCCGAGATCGTCTTTGACGGTCGCGGCGGGACGCTCTCCGGCGCAGGCGAGCGCAAAAAAAACCGCGGCCGAGGCCGCGGTGCGTGCAACTGCAGCAAGCAGGAGACTAGGAGTCGCTGCCGTCGTCATCGTCGAGATCGTTCGGAACGCCGAGACGGGTGCAGGCGGCGGAATACATCTGCTTCGAGGCATTGATCGCGGACTGCAACTCGGCGATGCGATCCTTCACCTTCGCCAGCTCCTCTTCGATCTGATCCTTCAGGTCGCCGATCTCTTCACGGGTCACCTGAAGCGTGGTCTCGTAAAACTTGCGCTGCTGGTCGGTCAGAACCGGCATTTCAACCCTCCAAAAGAAAATTCATCATAGCTTGAACTCAACCGGGACCGTGACCCACGCCTTGACCTTCACGCCGTCCTTGGTGCCGGGAGCGAAGCTGGAGCGGCGCATGGCGGAGACGGCGGCTTCGTTCAGGCCGCCGCGGCTGATGCCGCGCACGACGCGCACTTCGAGCACGTTGCCGGTCTCGGAGACGAGGACATTGGTGATGACGGTGCCTTCCACCTTCTGCTGCCGGGCCATGGACGGATAGGGCACGGTGCCGCGGCGCAGGACGCGCGGGCTGACCAGGCCGTCCGTGCCGGGGGCGATCAGATCCCCTTCCCTGGCGCGTTGCGCGGGGGCGGGTTGCTGCTGCGCGGGAGCGGGACGCGTCTCGGCGACTTCCGGCTGCGCTGCCGGGGGCTGCGGCTGCGGCTGCACCGGCGCGGGAACCGGGGCAGCCGGTTGCTGCTGCACGGTTGCCGTGGGCGGCGGAACCTGCTGCGCGACCTGCGGCGGCGCCGGAACCGGACGGGCGGCCGTAGCGGCCGTGCCGGTGGCAGGCGGCGGTGCCGTTCCCTGCTGACGGGCGAGTGCCTCGAGGCGGGCGCGCTCGGCGGCGATGCGCTTCTGCACTTCCGCATCGACGAGCGACGGATCGATGCTGGCGGTCGTGGCGGTGAGCGCCGCCGTGTCCGTCGCCGTGAGCGGGGCGGTGGTCAGTGCGGCCGGAACGGCGGTCGACGTGCCGGCGGCGACGGTCGACGTCGTGGGCGGTTGCCCGGCGTTTGCCGCCGGTTTGCGGGTCATGAAGTACGCCGCACCGCCGCCGACGGCGATCAGCGCGAGCACGGCGGCGATGAGGCCGGCCTTCGACTTCCGCTCCACCCGCTCCGGGATGTCGCCGTACGACACGTCCACCGGCGGCACGGCAACGGCGGGAGCAGGAGCGGAGGCGAGCATCGGCGCCGGAACCGGCACCGGCGTGAACGCCGGCGATGCTGCCGCCGCGATCGCGGCGGCGGGGGCGATGACCGGCGCCGCGAATCCGGGCGACGGCGCGGGCGTAATGGTCTCTTCTTCCGCGAACGGCTCCGGCTCCGGCATGACCGCGTCGGGGCTGGAGAGGCGGTGCATGTAGATCGCGAGATCGGCGCTGGTCGGCGTGGGGCGGAAGCTGTAGAGAATGGCGTCGAGGTCGCGCGCCATCTCGCCGGCGGTCTGGTAGCGGTTGGCCGGATCCTTCTGCAGCGCCTTGAGCACGATCTTGTCGATCTCGGGCGTCACTTCGTCGTTGTAGAGCGACGGCGGCTGGACCTGGGCCTCGCGCACCTGTTCGAGGATCGAGAGCTCGTTGTCGCCGCTGAAGAGCTTGCGGTTCGTGAGCATCTCGAACAGCACCGTGGCCAGCGCGAAGACGTCGGAGCGGCGGTCGATGTTGCGGCCCCAGGCCTGCTCGGGAGCCATGTACTGCAGCTTTCCCTTCAGCGCGCCGGCCTGCGTGTGGGACGCCTTCGACGCCGCCTTGGCGATGCCGAAGTCGCACAACTTGATGTCGCCTTCCTGCGAGATGAGGACGTTCTGCGGCGAGACGTCGCGATGGACGAGCCCCATCTCCTTCTCTTCATAGTCCTTCTTGCGGTGCGCGTAATCGAGCGCCGAGGCGATCTTCGAGGCGATGAAGAGCGCGAGCTCGACGTTGAGCGGGTTGTCGCGCTCCTGTCCCTGGCGGAGGATGGTCTTCAGGTCGAAGCCATCGATGTACTCCATGGCGATGTAGTAGGAGTTCTGGATCTTCCCCAGGTCGTAGATGTGGATGATGTTGTTGTGGTTGAGCTGCGCGGCCAGCTTCGCTTCATCGACGAACATCTCGATGAAGTCCTGGTTGTCGGAGAGGTGCGGGAGGATCTTCTTGATCGCGACGATTTTCTGGAAGCCTTCCACGCCGCGCATGCGCGCTTTCCACACCTCGGCCATCCCGCCGGTGGCGATCTTTTCCACCAGCACGTACTGGCCGAACTTCGTGCCGTCCGCCGGCTCCTCTTCTTCCACCTTCGCCGGCTCGGGCGCAGCTGTGAACACCGGCTGCGCGACCGGAACGCGGTCGGGGACGTACGCGCTCATCTTCTCGGTGTTGAAGCGCGGCGCTGCGGGAGCGGCGGGTGGAGGAGTTGCCGGCGCCGGCGTGGCCACGGGAGCGGGCGGAACGGGCACGTTCCCGCCGCTGGTGGTCTTGCGGGCGTTCTTCTCGAGACCGGAGAGCGTGTCCTGGAACCGCTTGTCGAGCTCGCCCGTATTCGTGCGCACCTTGGCAGCAGCGGGCGCGGGCGGCGCTTCCTTCTTCCGAGGGACGTTCATCCCGGCGAGGGTGTCGGCGAGCATCTTGTCGACGTCGCCGGTGCGGGAGGTGGTGGTCTTCTTCACCGGCTTGTTGTCGTCGACGAGGTCGCCGAAGATCTCGTTCGAGGTGAACTGCGGGGCGGGCGCGTCGAGGCGGATGCCGAGCATCTGCTGCACTTTGCCGAGGAACTCGGTCTCGGAGTAGGGCTTGGGCAGGATGTCGGAAGCGCCGACGCGCTGGGCGTCCGCCTTCGGACTCTTTCCGTTATAGCCGGAGACGGTGAGCAGGATGGGCGTCTCCTGCAGCGGCTTGCGCCCCCTGATCGCACGGATCAGCTCCGTCGTGCTGACTTTCGGCACGACGGAAGAGAGGACGATGAGCCGAGGCTGGTCGCCATCCAGAGCCTTCATCGCCTCCTCGCCGTCACGGGCGAACGTCATGGTAAACGGCTGGCCCGCCAAGGCCTGCCTGACGCGGTCGGTGTAGCGAGGCTCGTACTCGACAACGAGAATGTTTTCAGACATGTACGTGAGGGCCCATGGTTTGGTTGGGTTGAGAGGGGGGATTTTGGCACAAGTTGGTGTCGAGTGTCAGGTATCGCGAAGAACTGGTGTCAGGTGTCGGGTGTCCGGTGTCCGGGAACCGTCGTCCGGGCGAGAAGCCGCAGACACCTGACACCTGATATCCGACACCATCTCTGCGACGTGCTTGATTTTCCCAACACACTTCCCCCATACTCACTCAGCACCTCGCGCGACGATCTAGCGTCAGGCATTTCCCGCTGGGCGTTTTTGAGATTGACTCTCCGCCCCGATTTCGTCGGTTCCCAGGATTCGCAGGTGAAAGCTCATTAGGCGTTGATTGAGTTCGAATGACACCAGACAACCGTACTCCGCGTAAGCGGCGGCGCCGCAAGCGCCGCACGGGCGCCGAGGGCCAGGCTCTCGGCAACGGCCCGGCACCAGGCAACGAAGCACAGAGACCGCAGCAGTTCGCTGACGGTGGCGGCAGCGGCCCCGGCCGCCGCAGACGGCGCTCGCGCCGTGGCCGTGAAGGGGGCGGCGCCGGCGGCGGACGCCCCCAGCGCGAACAGAACGGCGGCGGCAGTCCCGCGCCGATCGACATCGCGCCGGGAGAGCTGTTCCCGGCCAGCGGCGTCCTGTTCATCAAGCAGAACGGCGCCGGCCTGCTCGTCGACCCCGCCAACAACTACTACGCCCAGCCGGGCGATACGATCGTGCCGCGCTCGACGATCGAGCGGCTCCATCTCCTCCCCGGCCTGCTCCTCGGCGGCTCCGCCCGCCGCACCGGCAACGGCCTGGAGCTGATCGGGCTGGAGACGGTGGAAGGGATGCCGCTCGAGGAGTACCGCGAGTCGCGCCGCCCCTTCTCGGAGCTCATCTCGATCGACCCGAACGAGGTGTTCAAGCTCGAGACCGAGCCGGAGCGCCTCACCACCCGCGTCCTCGACCTGCTCGCGCCGCTCGGCAAAGGGCAGCGCTGCCTCGTGGTCGCGCCGCCGAAAGCCGGCAAGACGACGCTGCTCAAGGACATCGCCCACGGCATCAACACGAACCATCCGGAAGTCGTGCTGTTCGTGCTGCTCGTCGACGAGCGCCCCGAGGAAGTCACCGACTTCCGCCGGTCGGTCGAGAAAGGCGAGGTCGTCGCGTCGAGCTCGGATGAAACGGCCGAGAGCCACATCCACCTCGCCGAGATCATCCTCGAGCGCGCCCGGCGCCTGGTCGAGGCGAAGCAGGACGTGGTCATCCTCTGCGACTCCATCACCCGCATGTCGCGCGCCTACAACAACGAACAGCGCGGCAGCGGCAAGATCCTCTCGGGCGGCATCGACGCCCGCACGATGGAGAAGCCCCGGCGCTTCTTCGGCGCGGCCCGCAACGCCGAGGACTGGGGCTCCCTGACCATCATCGCCACGGCGCTGGTCGACACCGGCTCCCGCATGGACGAAGTGATCTTCCAGGAGTTCAAAGGCACCGGCAACACGGAGGTCGTGCTCGACCGCGGCCTTTTCGAGCGGCGCATCTTCCCGGCCATGAACATCGGCCAGACCGGTACCCGCAAGGAAGAGAAGCTGCTGCCGCCGGCGACGCTGGCGAAAGTCATCACGCTGCGCCGGGCGCTGGCCGGGACCGACCCGATGACCGCGATGAAGATGCTGCTCGAGCGGCTCCAGAAGTTCCCGTCGAACGAGGCGTTCCTCAAGAGCTTCTGAGGAACGCCAAATCGTTTCACACGAACTTTGACCCGTTCGCGTCCGACTGATCTAAACTTACGCATCGTACACAGCTCAGTTCCGCGCGTCGCACTTTGCGCCGCGCTCTGTCCACCCTTCAGTACTTCATCATTTTCAGGAGGATTCATGTCTGCTTTCCGCCGTCTGGTTCTTATGACCGCGGTTGCGCTGCTTGCAATCGTTCCCCTCGCGCAGGCCCAGGTCACGACCGGCAACATCGCCGGAACCGTGTCCGCTGCTGATGGGAGTGCATTGCCGGGCGTGACCGTGGAAGCCATCCACACGCCTACCGGCACGCGCTACGACTCCGTGACCGGGGAGAACGGGCGTTTCACCATGCAGGGCGTCCGCGTCGGCGGCCCCTACAGGATCTCCGCAACGCTCGAGGGATTCCGTACGTTCGAGGCCACGAACGTCAGCGTGGCCCTCGGCTCGACCGTGGACGTCCCGGTCACGCTGCAGCTCGCGGCGGTCTCCGAGTCGATCACCGTCACTGCCACGACGGACGACATCATCAATCCGAACCGCAGCGGCGCCACTTCGAGCGTCTCGGAAGATCAGCTCGAGACGCTGCCGACGGTGAACCGTACGCTGCAGGACTTCGCGCGTACGAACCCGTACGTCAACGTCGATCCGCAGGACTTCTCCGCGACCCGCATGACGGTCGCCGGCAAGAACAATCGCTACAACTCGATCTCCATCGACGGTGCGGTCAACAATGACCTCTTCGGTCTCGCCGACACCGGCACGCCGGGCGGTCAGGCGGACGCGCTGGCGATCTCGCTCGACGCCATCCAGGAGATCCAGGTTGCCGTTTCGCCGTACGACGTCCGTCAGGGCGGCTTCACCGGCGGCGGCATCAACGCCATCACCCGCTCGGGCACGAACGACTACGAGGGCTCGGTCTTCTACTCGAGGCGCGATCCCGAGTTCGTCGGCACGGGTCCCGAGGACAACCCGATCAGCGAGTTCGACGCCGAGCAGTACGGCGGACGCCTCGGCGGCCGGATCCTCCGCGACAGGCTGTTCTTCTTCGTCAACGGCGAGTCGAGCGACCGCGCAGAACAGGACGACTACACCGCCGAGCGGTACCGTCCCTGCGCTGACAACGCGCCCCCGGGCTGCGTGCCGGGAATCGAGAGCATCGAGACGGTCCGCGACTTCCTGGTCGAGCATTTCGGCTACGACCCGGGCGGCCTCGGTGACATCGCGCGTACGAAGACCAGCGAAAATCTCTTCGGCCGCATCGACTGGAACGTCAACAACTCGAACCAGTTCACCGTCCGCCACAACTACGTCGAAGCCTCCAACGACGTCATCCAGGACCGCACCGCGCAGCGCTTCCGCTTCCCGACGTCGACCTACTTCTTCGCGGACGAGACCAATTCGACCGTCGCGCAGTTGAACAGCACTTTCGGCAGCAGCTCCTTCAACGAGGCGCGCGTCAACTTCACGACCATCCGCGACGCCCGCACGACCCCGGGCCTCTTCCCCGGCATCGAGATCGGCGGCACGGGCCCGCGCGCCGCGGACATCATCGCCGGCGCGGAGCAGTTCTCCACGGCGAACTCGCTCGACCAGGACATCCTCGAGCTCACGGACGACTTCTCGTTCCTGAGCGGCAACCACACGTTCACCGTGGGCACGCACAACGAGCTCTTCGAGTTCGCGAACGTGTTCATGTCCAGTGCTTACGGGCACTACTACTTCCCGACGGTCGCGGACTTCCTGGCCGTCAATCCGTCGCGCTACTTCTACACGTACAACGAAGGCGGCGTGAACCCGGGACAGTTCAAGGTCAACCAGTACGGCGTCTACGCCAGCGACCAGTGGTCGCTCCGGCCGAACGTCACCATCACCCTCGGCCTGCGCGCCGACATGACGCAGTACCCCGACAGCCCGCGCTTCAACCCGATCATCCAGACGGCGACCGGCTTCGACAGCTCCGCGACGCCGGATGACAGCCCCACGGTCTCGCCGCGTTTCGGCTTCAACTGGCAGATCGGTGAAACCTCGCAGCTCCGCGGCGGCGTCGGTGTCTTTGCCGGCCGCACGCCGTACGTCTGGGTCTCGAACGCCTACGCCGGCACCGGCATCGGCCAGATCTCGATCGAGTGCTCCAAGCCGGCCTGCACGCCGACCTTCGAGGAAGATCCGTTCAACCAGCCGACGAACTTCCCCTCGGGCGGCGCGGCCTTCGCGGCCTCCATCACCGATCCGGATTTCCAGGCTCCCCGCCTGTGGCGCGCAACCCTCGGCTACGACCAGATGCTGCCGTTCGGCATCAACGCCACCGCCGAGGTGCTCTACTCGAAGACCATCGAAGACGTGTACTACCAGAACGTCAACTACGTTCCGAACGGCACGAGCCCGCTCGACGGCCGTCCGCGTTACTCGCGCCGCCCGAACAACGGCGTGACGAACGCGTTCCTGCTCACGAACACCGACAAGGGCGACCAGATCATGGGCTCGGTCCAGCTCAACAAGCGCTTCGGCAACCTCGTCACGCTGGCCGCTTCGTACGCGCACCAGGACGCCAACTCGGCGTTCGACGGCGGCTCCTCGACGGCCAGCTCGAACTGGGGCTTCCACCACACCAAGGGCGACATCTTCGAGCCGGAGCTCTCCCGCTCGGCGTACGAGACCACCCATCGCGTCAACGTCAGCGGCACCCTCAACTTCGAGACCGTCGGCCTCACGCACGCGCTGGGCCTCTACTACAACGTGCAGTCCGGCCGTCCGTACTCGCTCATGTTCGGGACCGACATCAACGGCGACGGCTCGAGCACGAACGACCTCCTCTTCGTCCCGGAGAACATGATCCTCTGCCCGGCGAACGCTACGGCTCCGAACGCGACGTCCCCGTGCGGTACGCGGACGGTCAACGGCGTCGTGGAGCCCATCGCCGCGCTGGACTCCGCGATCTTCTACAACTTCCTCACGACGGCAGGTATCGACGATCGGGGACGTATCCTCGACCGCTACGAGCTCACCGAGCCGTGGACGCGCCAGCTCGATCTCCACTACGACCTCGGCCTGCCCGCGTTCGCCGGCGTGCGCACGATGCTCACCGCAGACGTGTCGAACATCCTGGCGATGATCGACCGAGAGAACGGCAACGTGCGGTTCGTGTCGAACCAGAACTACACGCCCGTGACCTTCACCGGTATCGACGCCGCGAGCCAGACGCCGATCTATCGCGAGCGCGCCTCGGGCACCGTCAACGAGAACTCCCAGTTCGTTCCGGCCACCGATCGCTCCCGCTGGCAGGCACGCCTCGGCGTCCGCGTCAGCTTCTAATCGTCCTCTCAACGTGGTAAACCGACGGCCACCCGGAAACGGGTGGCCGTCGTGTTTTCGGAGGGAACGATGAAAAGCACTCTGCTCGCGCTGTTGACCTTCTCTGCACTCGCCTGCGCGACCGCAACCCCGGTGGCGAGCCCGCAGTGCAACCCCGGTCACTCCATCCTCAACGCCACGCTCTGGGTGCAGTCCTCGGCCGAGTACCACGCGTCGGCGCTGCAGACGTACACGAACGCGCGGCGCGCGCTCGACGCCGCACTCGCGCAGGGCTCCGGCGGACTTCCTCCCGCGGTGATCCTCGATCTCGACGAGACGGCGCTCGACAACACACCGTTCGAGACGCGCGTGATCCGCAAAGGAATGACGTACGACTCGGCGATGTGGAAGCAGTGGACGAGCGAGGGCATCGCACCAGCCATCCCCGGCGCCGCGGAGTTCCTGAAGTACGCGCAGAGCCGCGGCGTGCGCGCGTTCTACGTCACCAACCGCGACCTCGACGAAGAGCCGGGAACGCGGCGCAATCTCGAGACGCTCGGCTTCCCACTCGAAGCGGGCGCCGATACGCTGCTGATGAAGGGCGAGAACGGCTGGACGAGCGACAAGAGCGGCCGCCGCAACTACGTCGAGCAGTCTCATCGCGTCCTGCTGCTCCTCGGCGACGACCTGAACGACTTCGCCGACGCACGCGAGAAGTCGCGCGCGGAGCGCGAGCAGATCATCGCCGCGAGCGCTCACGAATGGGGCACGCGCTGGTTCATCCTCCCCAACCCGATCTACGGCTCATGGGAACGCGCCGCCATCGGCAGCGGCGGCTCGCCGTGCGAACAGCTCCAGCGGAAGATCGACGCGCTGCGATGAGAATGTTGCTGGTTGCTGGTTGCTGGTTCAGGGGGCTGTTTCGCCTGCGCCATGACGCGATCAGAGTTGGTCCACGCGAAAAGGCACCCGGAACCAGCAACCAGCAACCAGCAACCGTTCTCGCGCTGCTCGCGCTTCTTCTCACCGCACGTGCATCGGCAGCAGACCCGCCCCGCCTCGTCGTCGTGATCTCGGTCGACCAGCTTCGCTTCGACTATCCGGAGCGCTTCGCGCCGTGGTTCACGCCGCGCGGGTTCAAACGCTTCGCGAGCGAAGGGGCGACGTTCACGGATGCGCGCTTCCGCTACGGTGCGACGTTCACGGGGCCGGGTCATGCGGCGATCGGCACGGGCCTCACGCCAGCCGAGAGCGGAATCACCGGCAACAGCTGGTTCGAGCGCGACGCACCGGTCGACGTGCGGGCGTGGGAGTGGTATTTCGACGACATCACCGCCTACCGGCCGCAAGACGTCCCGGCGGCGCCATTCACTGCCGCGGGGGACGCGTGGTGGCAAGCGGGCGGCTCGCCGCGCTACTGCACGTACGACGACCGCGTGCAGGTGACGGCGGGGAAGACCACCGGCATGTCGCCGGCCGCGCTGATGGGCGACGCGCTCGGCGACCGCATCAAGGAAAAGCATCCCGAGGCGCGCGTGATCGGCGTCGGGTTCAAGGATCGCGCGGCGATCCTGATGGCCGGCCGCGGCGCGGATGCCGTGTACTGGTTCGATTACCGCCTCCCCGGCTTCATCTCCTCGACGTACTACCGCTTCAACCGCGACGTCCTGGCGTTCAACGCGCTCATCCCCGGGTACATCCCGGCGAGCGCGCAATGGACGCCATCGCCGTACATCCCGCGCGAGGAGCTGCAGCGCGCGACGTTCGATACGCCGGAGGCATGGCCGCTGAAGAACAACACCTACGAAGGGACGTTCCCGCATCCCATCAAGAGCATTCGCGCGCTGACGTACTCCCCGTTCGCGCACCAGATGCTGCTCGATTTCGCGCTGCACGTGATCGCGACCGAGCACCTCGGCACACGCACGAACGGCCCCGACGTCCTCTTCGTCGGCATCTCTTCCACCGACTATCTGGGCCACTACTACGGTCCCGACTCGATGGAAGTGGCCGACAGCATGGCCCGCCTCGACCGCGCGCTGGCCGATTTTCTCGACGCGCTCGAACGCCGCTTCGGCGATGAGGTGGTGGTGGCATTGACCGCCGATCACGGCGTGCAGCCGAATCCCGAGATCGTGAAGCTGCGCGATCCGCGAGCCGACGTAGGCCGCATCGACGTGCGCACTCCCGATCCGCGCGCGCAGAAGATCTCCGACCTCCCCGCCGTACGCATCGAGATCGAGCGCGGCCTCGCGGGCCGCCTCGGCGTAAAGTTCGAAACGGGCGCTCCGCTCTCGCACACTCTCGTCTACTTCTTCGAGGAACCGTGCCTCTGGCTGAACTGGCCGCGGGTGCGCGCGCTGGGACTCGATCCCGAGCGAACGAAACTTGCTCTGCGCGACGTCATGCGCTCGCTGAAACACCACGGCCTCGCCGGCGCCTGGACCAACACCGAGCTCCTGGCGCCGAACCCCGGCGCCTCGCGCATCGAACGACTGATGCGCGAGTCCTTCCACCCCGACCGCTCCGGCGACGTCCTCATGGCCCTCCGCCCCGGCTGGATCTGGGCCTGGGGTTCCAACAGCACGACACACGGCCAGCCGGTCGAAAACGACATGCACGTCCCTTTGATGTTCTGGGGCAAAGGCGTGAAGCCCGGCACGTACGACGTGGAGGCGTCACCGCTCGACCTGGCGCGCACGCTGGGAGCGCTGCTGGGGGTGGAGGCGGGCGGGCGGACGTCGAAGGTGTTGCCCGTGGAGTAGAAGGGACGTGCGCTTCTCGCCTGTGGCACGGCATCCACTCAGAGCGAACCCTCGGCGTGTCAACTTCACTTCCGCACGCCTCTCTTCTTGGTGCTCCTGCCGAAGTCGATGTAGATCGTTTCCCAGCCGTAGTGCTGGTCGCCGCGGTAGTCGACGTAGACCGTGTTCGCCGTTGCCAGGCCTGTGGCGATGAACGTCGATCTTGCTGAATCGACCGGTGTCAGCGGGCCAACGCGGCGGTTCTCGAAATGGTCGGCGTCTTCGACCGCGATCGGGCCGGTCGGCGGATAGCCTTCCACTCCGATGATCGTGATCAGCAGGTCGTTCGTGCCGGAGATACGCTCGGCGCGGATGCGCGACGGGCCGGGTACGACGTCGATCTCGAGATATTCCAAGTGTTCGTGAGCGGCGAAGTTCGCGTCGCCGGAGTAACGGACGCTGAACTGGTGCGCGCCGAGCCTCGGCGTGATCCGCAGCGTGGCCATGCCGTTGCGAACCGGTACCCTGCCGAGCGGCGTTCCGCCGGAGTAGCGGTCGGTGAATTCGACGGTGCCGGTCGGCCGCTCGCCGCCGGTGGTGAGGCCGCTGACCTGCAACGTCAGTTGTCGTGGTCCGAAGCCCCACTCCCCTCGAGCCGACACCCACTTCAGGATCGGCGTCGCTTTCAGCGGCGTCGAAGTCCCGTAGACGAAGACCGTCACCCCGTGCGCCTGCGTCGGCTCATCGATGGCGATGATGACCACGCCGCTCTCCAGTGCCGGCGCCGCGATCGTGACCGACTGTTCGTTCGCGGGGATGGTGACGGTCTGCGGCAGCGTGATCACGCGATACCAGGAGGAGATGAGACGGATGTCGCGCGGCTGATCGCTGACTCCGCGCGCCGTCACCGTGATCGTGACCAGCTCTCCGACCCGCGGCTCCGCGGGATGGACGTAGAGCACGTGCTCGAACCGGTCCGCGACGGACCACGTGGAGGCGTTGTTCGCCGACGCGCTGTCGCTCTCCCACTGCGTCACCTTCGCCACGATCGATCCGCTGCCGAACTCGAATTCACCGAGATCGTGCAGACGCGACTGACCTGCCTTCAAAGCGAACGGCGACGTGCACTGGAACGACTCCCGGCCCGGCGGCGTCGCGTGACAGAGCACGACGTTCGATGCGCCGGACGGACCGGCGTTCTCGACGCGCAAGCGCGCACCCTCACCGTACGGCACCAGCGAGACCACGAGATCGACGGCGACGTCGTCGTCTTCGATGATTCCTCCCGCCACCGCCCGCTCGAGCGCCACGCTCGCATCCGTCAGACGCACGAAGAAACCGCGCACGTTGCCGGGAACCGAATCGCCGGCGATCGGGATGGTCACGGTCTTTACCGTCTCTCCCGGTGCGAACGTCAGCCTGCCGGCAGCGGCGGTGTAGTCCTGCCCCGCTTTCGCGGTGTCGTCGGCGGTGCGGTAATCGACTTCGACGGGTTGCGCGGAGGGGCGCGTGAGACGGACCGTCATGGCGATCGAGCCGGCGCTCTCGCCCGCGCGCGCATCGTCGATCGCGACGGCGACCTCACCCGGCAGTTCGTAGGCCCACAGCTCTCTCCCGGCCGCACCGCGTGCGGAGAAGTAGAGCGTGTCGCCGGCACGCGTGGGCTCCTCCGGCGAGGACGAAGCAGTTCCGGCCGATATGTCCATCACCAGCTTCGTCCCCTCGGGTGTCCCGTCGGTCTGCCACAGCTCGCGGCCGTGCTGCTCGTCCGTCGCCGCAAAGTAGGTGATGCCGTCCGCGACGAAGTACACCTCCGCATCGCTCGAGCCGCTGCTGATGTCGCGCAGCAGCCGCGTGCCTTCCGCGGTGCCGTCGCTCACCCACGGCTCGAATCCGTGCACGCCGTCGTCGACGCCGAAGATCACGCGATCGCCGAGGGAGACCGGCTTCACCTCGCGATCGTCCGCGGCGGCAGCGAACTCGCGAAGGAGCTTCGTCCCCGCCGCGGTGCCGTCACTGGTCCAGAGCTGTGCCGGCGCCGACCGCGGGCTGTATGTGAAGAAGATCGCATCGCGGCCGACGGCGTATTCGGGATACTCGCCGGGTAGCGCCAGCTCCTGCACGTCCGCCGCGCTCCCGGACAGCTTCCGCAGCGCCCCGGCCGTGAAGAAGTAGAGCGACGGTCCGAAGGAGAAGAGATTCGTGCCCGGATAGTCGTCGTTGGCCGCCTCGGCGACGAGACGATTCCCTCCCGGCGTGCCGTCCGTCTCGTACACCCTGCCGTTTTGCGTGAGGAAGTATTCACGCCCCGCAAGCGAGACCGGCAGCAGCGGAGCTTCGCGGAATCTGTCGAGGCTCGTGATCGGAACCGTGCCGGCGCCGGTGCCGTCGGTCGTCCACACCTGGTGGCCGTTCTCACCATCTTCCGCGAGGAGGAAGAGCCGTCCGCCAGCAACGCCCGCCTCTGTCACGCCCGGATAGTTGGGAAACGTCTTCACCAGAACGGCCGTCCCGCTTTCCCCTTCGATCTTCCAGAGCTCCTGGAAATTCGTCAGGTAGAGCGTGCCGCCGAACGACACGAGCGGCACCGGCAGGTCGACGCGCGACCCGTTGCGGATGACCGCCTCGGTGCCGGCCGCGGTGCCGTCGGTGCGCCAGATCGCGGGGCCGAGGCCATCGTCGGCCATGAAATAGAGCCGGTCGCCGTGGGCGAACAGATGCGTCGGATTGGAGAGGCCGGGAGCCGCCTGATGCGGTGCGGCGGCAGAACCAGGGAGAGCGATCGCACAGAGCGACAGCACGACGAGCAGGCGGCGCATGGGAGCGCAAATGATACTAGAAGGGGTTTACGCGACGACAGACCCGACCAGGTCGTACGGGTGCGCTTCCGTGATCTCGACTCGCGCGAACGCGGGGAGATCCTTCGGCAGGAGGTCGATGCCGTCGTTGATCAGGAGGCGGCCGTCGATCTCCGGGGCCTGCGCGGCGAGGCGCCCTTCGAGGAGGTGCTCGGTCTCGTCGCAGACGCCGGTGATCAGCGCGTCGAAGGTCTGTCCGACTTTCAGCTCGTTGCGGGAGAGGGCGATCTTCTGCTGCAGCTCCATCAGCTTCGCGCGGCGGCGCTCGGCCGTCTTCGCGGATGGAAGGTCTTCCATGCGCGCGGAGAGCGTCGAGTCCTGCGGCGAGAAGGTGAACGCGCCCATGTTGTCGAACTGCGCCCACTCCACGAAGTCATGCAGCTCGCCGAAATCATTCGGCGTCTCGCCGGGATGGCCGGTGATGAACGTGGTGCGGAGCGTGAGGTCGGGCACGAGGTCGCGCATGCGCGTGACCATCTCGCGGTACTCCTTCGGCGAGCCGGGACGGCGCATGCGCTGGAGGACATTCGCGGAGACGTGCTGCAGAGGGATGTCGCAGTACGACGCGAACCGCGCCTCGCGTCCCATCAATTCGAAGAGACTCCAGTCCAGCGAGCCGGGATAGGCGTACAGGAAACGGATCCAGCGGAAGTCGGTCTCCGCGAGGAGCGTCTTCACGAGCGACGTCAGCCCGTGCTCGAGGCCGATGTCTTCGCCGTAGCGCGTGGTGTCCTGCGCGACGAGGTTGAGCTCCTTCACCCCTGCCTGCTGCAGCGCCTGCGCTTCGCGCACGATGCCGTCGAGCGTACGCGAGCGGAACTTGCCGCGCATCTGCGGGATCGAGCAGAACGTGCAGGGGTTCGAGCAGCCTTCGCTGACCTTGAGGTACGCGTGCGCGGTGCCGTGCGTCAGGACGCGCGGGAAGTCTTCGTAGAGCCGCTGCGACATCTTGCGCCGCGTCGGCGCGAGGTTCTGTAGATCAGTGGGCGCGGCCAGGCCGGTCACGGCTTCGGTGATCTTCTCGAGGTGGTCGAGGCCGACGAAGGCGTCGATCTCCGGGATCGACTCCTGGAGGTCGGTGCGGTACTTCTGCACCATGCAGCCGGTCACGACCAGCCGCTGCACGCCGCGCCCTTTTTTCTCCGCGATCTCGAGGATCGTGTCGATCGACTCCTGCTTCGCCGCGTCGATGAACCCGCACGTGTTGACGATGACCACGTCCGCCTCGTCGAGGTCGTTCGTGATCTGCACGTGCCCGGCATCCGCCTGCAACTGCCCCAGCATGATCTCGGCATCGACGAGATTCTTGGGACAGCCGAGGGAGATCATCCCCACTTTGCGGACAGGCATTTCTGCTGCTACGGTCATGGAATGGCTTGTAACAGCCTGGGTTCGTGGGGTGTTCCACGGGGATTGAGGATTGAGGATGGGGAGCGACGCTGACGCGCCTCCTCAATTCTCAATCCTCAATCCTCGATTCTCAATCCCTCCCTCGCCTACTTCAGCTCCCTCTCAAACAAAGCAAGCACCCTCTTGTACTCATCCGCCCAGCTCGTCGGCTCCACGAACGTGTGGTCTTCCAGCGGGTACATGGCTGCTTCCCAGTTCTCCTTGCGCAACTCGATCAGGCGCTGGACCAGCCTCACCGTGTCCTGGAAGTGGACGTTGACGTCGATGACGCCGTGGCAGATCAGGAGCGCGTTTTTCAGGCCGTCCGCGAAGTAGATCGGGGAGGATTTACGGTACGCCTCCGGGTCGCTCTGGGGCGTGTTCAGGATGTTGGAGGTGTAGCCGTGGTTGTAGTGGGCCCAGTCCGTCACCGGGCGCAGGGCCGCGCCTGCCGCGAAGACGTCGGGGGTGGTGAAGAGCGCCATCAGGGTGATGAAGCCGCCGTAGCTGCCGCCGTAGATGCCGATCCGTTTCGCGTCGACGCGCTGCTCGCGTACGAGCCATTGCGCCGCGTCGACGTGGTCGTTGAGGTCGACGCCGCCCATATGGCGGTAGATGGCCGTACGCCAGTCGCGGCCATACCCGGATGAGGCCCGGAAATCGAGGTCGAGCACCAGGTAGCCGCGCTCCATCAGAAGGTGGTGGAACATGTACTCGCGGAAGTAGTTCGACCAGCCGCGATGCACGTTCTGCAGGTAGCCGGCGCCGTGCACGAAGATCACGGCCGGGCCGCCGTTCCAGTTCGCCGGCTTGTAGATGCGCGCCGGCACCTGCGCGCCGTCGCGCGCGGGGACGTTCACGATCGGGACGTCGAGCCAGGGATAGGTCGCAAACTCCGGCGCGGGAGAGGTCGTCGCGCGCGTGCTCCCGACGTACAACTCCGCCGGCTTGTTCGTGTACGAGTAGACGTCCGCCAGCGTGGTGCCGTCCGGCGATGGGACGGCGTTGTGCCAGCCGGCGGTGGTGGTGAGCTTCGTCAGCGCGCCGCCGTTCACCGGCAGGCGGTAGAGATGCCGCTCGTACAGCGACTCCTGGCTGGTGGTCAGGTAGAAACTCTTGCCGTCGTCGGAGAGCCGCACGTCATCGACTTCGTACTTGCCGCTCGTCAGCGCCCGCGGCTCGCCACCCGCGAACGGCACGGTGTAGAGGTGCAGCCACCCGGTGCGCTCGGAGATGAACCAGACGTTCCCCGTGGCAGGCACGAACCCGGCGTTCCCCTCGGACAGCCAGTGCACCCACGCCGGGTCGTGCTCGTGAAAGAGCACGCGCGACGTGGCGGTCACGGGATCGATCGCCAGCAGCCACCAGTCCTTGTTGTCCGCCGCGCGCACCGGCAACACCCCACGGGAGCCGTCCTCCGACCAGAAGAGCCCCGCCAGCTCGACCTCCCGTTCCGGCACTTCCTTCGTCTCACTCTTCTCGGTGGTCGCGGTCTGCTCGGTCCGTTCCGTCGTCTCCGTGTGCTCGGTGGTACGGTCCGCCGCTTTCAACCCGTGCTTCAGCCACTGCGCCTTCCCGTCGGCCGTCGACAGGATCGCGACGCGCGACGCTTCCTGCGCGTCGCCGACTTTCGTACGCGCCGGCAGGTCGGCCGTGTAGCCGCTGGCGGTGACGTACGACGGGACCACCGGCTCCTTCGCCTGCTTCGCCTCCACGGTGACGAACGCGATGACGTACCTGCCGTCGGGCGTGAGCTGCAGGTCGGCGACGGACTGTCCGCTCTCGAGCTTCATCGGCGCAAGCGCGAGCTCCCCCTTCCGCTTCCCTTCTTCTTCCTTCCGCTCCGCCTCGCGGCGCGCGACGACGTCGCTGAGCTTCTTCGCCTCTTCGGCGATCCATTTCTGGCTCTCGGTGCGGTCCTTGTGCTCGTCCTCGAAGAGCGTGACGTGCGCCCCTTTCTCGGCGGCGCCGACGATGTTCGTTTTCTGCTCGACCGAGCCATCGCCCAGCGAGACCACGAAGAGGTTGTTGCCGCGGCGGAACGTCACCCCTTTTTCATCGTGCGTGAAGCGCGCGTTCGACTCCGCGTCGGTGGTATCGGTCAGTGCGCGGCGGCGCTTCGCGGCCGCGTCGTACAGAAAGACGTCGCCGTTGACGACGAACACCGCACGCCGCCTGTCGCGCGTCCAGCGCGCGTTGTTCGGCGTGGCGTGCTTCGCCTCTTCCTCCGACAGCTTGCGCAGCCCTTTCGCATCCCGCCCGACCACGTACGTATCGAAGTTCTCCTCGGTGGGATCGGAGTACTGCTTCCACTCGAAGAACACCTGCTGCCCATCGCGCGACCAGCGCACGCTCTTCGGTGCATAGCCGGACAGGCCGTACCCGCGCATGATCGTGTCGACCGTCAGCTCGAGCCGGTTCTGTTGCGCGGAAAGCGTGAGGGAGAGAGTCAGTGCGAGCGCAGCGAAGAGCGTCCGTCTCATGGAGCCGGAATCATAAGCTTCCACATCGCCGCTGCGGCACCGTTTACAAGAACGTGTTTGCGCAGCGCGTGGTTCATCACGCAGGTGTCGAGCAGCAGCATCTCATCCGTGTCGTCCGGCGCCTCGAGCGTGGCCCCGAACGCGCGTACGACCTGCTCCACGGTGCGGTCGTGCATCGCCGCGATGGCCTCGCTGACCGGCTTCTCCGGGTTCACTTCGTGCGTTGCCGCAAGCGCATCGCCGCGGAGGATGAACGTGGCGGTCCTCTGCGCCGCGAGCCAGTCGATGGCCGAGGCGAGCGTGACGAGATGCCAGTTGCGGTGCTTCCGGTAGAGCTTCGCGATGGCTCGGTTGCGCTCGCCGGCCGGCTTGTAGACGTTCGGCTGCACTTCCCACAGCAGCGCGACGTTGTGCGCGCTGTCGAACGTCCCCGAGGTCTCGCCGACGGAGCCGGGAATCGTGTGCTGCTGCCCCGCCGCTTTTCCGATCGCGATCGCGTCGGCCAGCTCGCGCGCCACGACGTCGAATGAGATCGTCTCCGCACGCCCGCCGAAATGAGCGTTGCGGCCGAGGATGAGGATGCCATCGGGTACCGGCTGGCCGTCGCCGGCGATGCGGCGCGCGACCTCGGGCAATGGGCCGAGCGGCACCGCCGCCCCCGAGGCGCGACCCTCGGCCGCGCGCGGATGCCAGAGACTCGCGGTCGGCAGCCCCTCCAGCCAGCGCGGATGGTTGCGCGTGAGATAGCGCTCGACGACCTGCTCCTTGAGCGTGAGCGTGTCGTCCGGCTCGAGCATCGTCGCCGCCGTCACGCCGTCAGCCACGTCCGCAAAGACCTCCAGCACCTCACCGCCGAGGGAGAGATAGAGGTCGTAGAGAGCAGCCTTGGTATCGGGGCGAATGCCGTAGGCGGTGAGGACGCGTTCGATGTGGGGAGGGAAGGACATTGGTCAGTCGACGTCAGGCTTCAGGTGTCCGGGAAGTCGGCCGGTCACGCCGACAAGGGGGGTCCCTTACCGCGGCTCGTATGCCATAGCGACAGCACGTCGAGTGTCCGCTCTTCTTCAGAGACGACATAGTAGAGATGGTATTGGGTCCGACCAAGCAGGATTCTACGTAGACCGACAATCATCGGATGCGTAACGCGTTCGCCGGCAAACGGCAGCTCCTCGATCAATACGTACGCCGACTCCAATTCCTGGGTGAGCAGCGCGGGTGCCGCCGTGCGATGCGCTCGCCACCATTTTGCGGCTGCGCGAATCTGTCGTTCCGCCCGAGGCGAGACCCTGAAACGGAAGCTCAACGGCTACAGGAGGCCTTTCAGCTCGCGAAGCAGCTCCCGTCCGTCCACGAAATCGCCTCGCCGGATGTCATTCAGAGCAGTGACCAATTCTTCCTCTTCGTCCGGAGTCAGTTGAAACCCCGATTCCCCGGCTGCGAGGATCGCCACGGGCGTACCTTCCTGAAGGTCCGTCTCGATCTCGATTTTGCCACCCACAACGCGGCCAGCGATGACTTTCATAAGGCCATTCTACGCCGCGTACCGCAACCGCGTGGCGTCCAGCAACCGCTGCACTTCCACGACGGCGGTGATGTCCTGCAGGCCGGTGCGGATGTCCTTGCCGTGGGGGATGCCCTTGGAGAACCAGCCGATGACCGTGCGGGCTTTGTGGAGCTTCCACTTGTCGATCTGCGGGGCGGTGTCGATCTTCGAGAGGTACTTCTGCATGGCGTCGATGCGGCGCTCGATCTCGTTCTCGATCGACTCCTCGCCGTTCACGTAGGCGTGGATGTCGCGGAAGATGAACGGATTGTGCAACGCGGCGCGGCCGATCATGACGCCGTCGACGTTCGTCTGCTCGAACATACGGATCGCGTCGGCGGCGGTCTTCACGTCGCCGTTGCCCCACACCGGGATCTTCAACTCGCTCTTCACCTGGGCGATGTAGTTCCAGTCGCTGGCGCCGGTGTAGGCCTCGTTGCGCGTGCGGCCGTGCACCGCGATCGCGGCCACGCCGAGGCCCTCGAAGCGCTTGAGGAGCGGAATGACGTCGTCCGACTCCCACCCCTTGCGCACCTTGACCGTGACCGGGATGTTGACCGCCGCCTTGATCTTCTCGACCACGCGCGCGGCCTTGTCGAAGTCCTTGAGGAGTGCCGAGCCGGCGCCGCTGTTGACGACCTTCCTGACCGGGCAGCCCATGTTGACGTCGACGATGTCGACCCCCTCGGCTTCGACGATTGCCGCCGCGTCGTCCATCCGTTCCGGGTCGCCGCCGTAGATCTGGATCGCGACCGGGCGCTCGTTCTCGTCGAACGCCAGCATCTGGTGGCTGCGATCGTTCTTCCGCGTCAGCCCCTCGGCCGAGATGAACTCGGACACGACCAGGCCCACGCCTCCGAGCTCCTTGATCAGCGACCGGTAATACGTGTCGGTGACCTCGGCCATCGGGGCGAGCGCGAGCGGCTGCGCGATGTGCACGCTGCCGATCGAAAACGAGCGCTCGAGAAAATTCGTCATTTGGAGTGGTGTTCAACGTGCGGACGGGCGTGCTTCTTCCGAGGCAATGGACCGGGCCGTTCCGGCGTTACAATCGGTGCCCCAACTCGTCCATCACGGAGGAAATTCGATGCGCAGACTCATCATCGCCGCGGCGCTCACGCTCGCGACTGTCAACGTGGATGCCGCAACTGTCGCCGGTGTGACCATCGACGACCAGATCACGGTCAACAACCAGAAGCTCGTCCTCAACGGCGCCGGCCTGCGGAAGAAGCTGATGTTCAAGGTGTACACCGGTGCGCTCTACCTGCCGTCCAGGCAGACGAATCCGACCTCGATCATCACCGCCGACACCCCCCGCCGCATGGTCATGCAGTTCCTCATGGGCGTCGACAAGGGCAAGATCGCCGAGGCGTGGACGGAAGGGCTCGTGAACACGCCCAACGCCTCCCCCGAGGTAAAGACGGCCTTCAAGACGCTCTCCTCCTGGATGGAAGACATGGAAGAGGGGCAGAAGATCGTGATGACCTACGTGCCCGGCATCGGCACGACGGTCGAAGTGGCCGGCAAGAACAAGGGCACCCTCGGCGGCAAAGCCGTGGCCGACGCCATCCTCAGCACCTGGATCGGCGCGAAGCCCGGCCCCGGGGCTGATTTCAAGAAAGCGGTCCTCGGCGGGAAGTAGTTCTTCCCTGATCGATTGATCGAAGCGCGCTGCTCCGGCAGCGCGCTTTTTTTGGAGTGCGGTGACCGCAGTCACCGCTTTGACTCTGCGCCCGCGGCGCCGAACGCACAAGGCGGCAGCTGCGGCTGCCGAAGGAAAGCGGTGACTGCGGTCACCGCACTCCAAACTGTCGGCGCACCCTCACTCCGCTCTGCAGACGAAGAACAGCTTCACCGTCTGCGCGTCGACCGCGTCCGCCTCGTTGTACGGGTCGAAGTCGATGACATCCACCGGCACCAGCTTCGCCTCGGAGAGCGCTTTCGTGATCTCGCGCTCGCTGTAAGCGCGCTGGCGGTGCTGTTCGTGGATCTCGACGCGTTTGCCGTTCATGTCCGCCCACCCCGTGACCATGGCCCGGCCGATCTTTTCGCGAGAGCGGTAAGTGGTCGCAATCTCGAGGTGGTAATCGCGACCCTTGGCGATGAACGGATCGGAGATGCCCCACACCTCGGGGTAGATCTCCGGGTGGTTCATGTCGAAGAGGAACAGCGAATCGTGATCCATCACCGCGCGCACGGCGCGGAACGCGGCCGCGAGCTCCTGAGCCTCGAGGAGGTGATTCAGGCTGTCGTAAAGGCAGGTGACGCGGGCAAAGCGCCCGCTGAACGGCAGCGCACGAAAGTCGCCGGCCACGAGCCGCGGCGAGCGGGTGCGCGCCATCTCCAGCATGGCCACCGAGGCGTCGACGCCGGTCGACGTCCAGCCGCGGGTGCGGAAGTAGTCGACCACCAGGCCGGTGCCGCAGGCGAGATCGAGATGCGTCCGTTTCGCCGTCGGATACTGCGCCAGCAGGTCGTCCAGCATCCGCTGCGCCGCGCGGAAGAAGCGCTCGCCGAGAGCACGGTCATAGGCATACGCGAACGCGCCGTAAGCCTCGCTGGCAGTGACTGTTCCTCCGGTCGTTACTCGGGCCAAGAGTAGAAGCCCTCGCCCGTTTTCTTGCCGAGCTTCCCCTGCGCGACGAGATCGCGCAGCAGTTGCGGTGGCTCGAAGCGGGGGCCGAGCGTCGAAGCGAGGTATTCGGCGATGCCGAGGCGCACGTCGAGGCCGACCAGGTCGGTGAGCCGCAACGGTCCCATCGGATGGTTGTAGCCGAGCTCCATGGCGCGATCGATGTCGGCGGCCGAGGCGACGCCTTCTTCGAGCATGCGGATCGCCTCGAGCCCGATCGCCACGCCGAGACGCGAGGTGGCGAAACCGGGGGAGTCGCGCACGATGATCGGCGTCTTCCCCATCTGTTCCGCGATGGCGCGGATCTGGTCGACGGTGGCGTCCGAGGTGCGCTCGCCGCGCACGATCTCGATCAGCTTCATCAGGTGCGGGGGATTGAAGAAATGCATCCCGACGAACCGGTCGCGGCGCTCGACGTTCGAGGCGAGCTTCGAGATCGAGATCGAGGAAGTGTTCGAGGCCAGGATGGTGTCGGCGCCGCAGAAGAGATCCGCCTGCGCGAAGAGGTCGGTCTTGAGCTCGTAGCTCTCCGGCACCGCTTCGATCAGCAGGTCGGCGCCGCTGACGGCCGGCTCGAGCTCGGGCACGAGCTGCACGCGCGCCAGCGCCTCGTTCGCGGCGTCGCCGGTGAGCTTTCCCTTCTCGACTCCCTTGCGCAGGATCGATTCGAGCGCCGACCTCGCCGCCTCGAGCGCGCCCTCATCGACGTCGAAGAGCACGGTATCGAAGCCGGCTACGGCCGAGAGGTACGCGATGCCGCGCCCCATCGTGCCGGTGCCGAGGACGGTGATCTGCCGGATGGTCATGCGAGGCGAAGTCTAACAGTTGGTTGCCGGTCCCCTGGTGCGTGACCTGCTATTCTTCTTCCGAGGCGATCATGAGCACCGGCGCATCTGTAATCGTTCGCGATCCCGAGATTCTGTCGGGTATGCCGGTGTTTTCCGGTACTCGCGTTCCCGCGAAGAATCTCATCGATTACCTCGAGCACGGCAGATCGGTCGACGAATTTCTCGACGATTTCCCGACAGTCAGCCGCGACCAGGTGATCGCTGCCCTGGAAGAGGTCAAGGAGTTGCTGACCACTCATGCGACTGCTGTTGGATGAGTGCCTTCCGAAGCAGCTCAAGCGCGAGTTCGTCGGGCATGACGTGCAGACGGTCCCGGAGGCGGGACTCGCCGGGGTCAAGAACGGCGAGCTGTTGCGACGGGCCGCCGAACGATTCGACGTGTTCGTGACGGTGGACGCGAACCTGCGTTATCAGCAGAACGCTTCGAAGCTGCGTATAGCGGTACTCGTGCTGCGCGCCGTCAGTAACGACATGTCGGATCTTCGTCCGCTGATCCCGGAGGCACTCGCGTGTCTGCAAACCCTGACGCCGGGTGCAATCGTCGAGCTCGGCGTCTGACGCGACGCGGAACGTCTCGCGTCAGACGCTCTTCATCGCCAGCGAGATGATCTCGCGGTGGGTGAAGAAGTTCACGGCCGGGTCGTCGAGGTGGAACGTGTAGGTGAAGCGCTCGTCGTTGTCGGCGATGAAGGCGAACTTGTAGTAGCGGTTCTCCGAGCCCTCTCCGAACTCCTTGATGCTGGTCGTGGCGGCCGGTTCCGCGGCGTCCTCCACCTTCAGCACGCGATAGAGCTTGTGCGCGCTGATCGGGAGGTCGTCCGGCGGGTAGTGGATGAACTGGATGGCATAGATCGCCTTCGGCTCGATGTCGCGCTGCGGGTACTCCTGCAGCCCCTCCCCGGCCACGCCGGTGAACCAGGTCTCCTCTTCCTTGAAGAGCACCAGGTTCGCGGAGTTCTCGGTCATCGGCAGTGCGCCGCGGTCGAGATGGATGTGCTGCTCGGGATCCGACGTGTCGCGGAGTTGCGTGAGGAGGTCGATCAGGTACTGGATGCCCTCGCGCGTGCCGGTGAGGGCGACTTCGTCGTCCTCGTCGGAGATCCAGACGTCGAGCCAGGCTTCCTTCGGGAGCTTGATGCGGCTCTCGAGCGTCTCGCGCGTGACGGCGGCAAAGCCGAGGCGTTTCGCTGCGGCGAGCAGGAACTCGTTGCAGTGAGGGTCTTCGATCAGGTTCTGCCGTGCGTACTCCAGCGCGGCCTCGTACGCACCCTTGCGGCCGAAGTCATGGCTGAGGTCGAAAGAACTGATGATCTGATCGAGAATCTGGGCGTAACGCTCGGTGGCGGGACTGGACATAGGTAACACGGCTAAAACGTAGAGAAATCTATCATATTTCAGGGGGCAGCTATTAGGTGTCAGGTGTTAGGTCTTAGGAGAAACACCGGCGTCGCCCCGGTTGTCCTAATCCCTAAGACCTAAGACCTAACAGCTACCAGCTAATCACCAAACCGTGTCTTCCCGGCGTCGTACGTTCGTCCCCGCCAGGTGAGCTGGCGCTTCACGCCGGTGATCCACATCGAGCGGACCAGGATCCAGCCCCAGATCAGCATCATCGGGATGTGGCCGAAGAGGGCGTTGTCGAGGCGGTAGCGGAAGGCGGTGTAGAGCACCACCCGCGACAGGACGATCAAGGAGACGGTGGCGAGGCCGATGAGGTCGCCGGTCACGGCCAGCGCGTACGGCAGGGCGTGGCATACCAGCGCGAGCAGCAGGACCACGGCCGCGGCGACGTAGTTGCGGTTGAGGACGGCGAAGGAGTTCTTGGTGAAGCCGTCCACGATCTCCCGCAGGCCCTGGTACATGCGGAGGGAGATCAGGTCGTTCGCCAGCGCCACCTCGCTGCGCCGGCCGCTGCGGCGGACCAGGCGTGCGAGCGCCACGTCGTCCACGACGGCGTCTTTCAGCGACTCGTGGCCGCCGATGGCGTCGTAGTCTTCGCGGCGGATGAGGTTTCCGGGGCCGCCGCCGGCGCCGAAGAGCGGGATCCGGGTCTTGTTCGCCAGCCAGAGCGGCAGCATGGTGAACGCGACCACGGCCAGGTTCGGGATGGCGACGTGCTCCCAGAAGCCGTGCAGCTCGAAGTGCGGGAGGAGGGAGAGCATCGACGCGCCGCTCTCCTCGAGCCGCGCCACCGCGGCGGCTACGGCGTCGGGGGCGTAGATGATGTCGGCGTCGATGAAGAGGAGCAGCTCGCCGGTGGCGCGCTGTGCGCCGAGATGGAGGGCGTGCGGCTTGCCGAGCCAGCCGGCGGGCGGCTCGACGCCGTTGACCGCTACCAGCCGCGGGTCGCCGATGGAGCCGAGGATCGCGCCGGTGGCGTCGGTGGAGCGGTCGTCGACCACGATCACCTCGAGCTCAGGGTACGTCTGCGCCAGGAGCGCGCGGACGGTGCGCTCGATACTCCGCTCCTCGTCGCGGGCCGGGACGATCACGGAGACGCGCGGCGTCGCCCGCGGCATGGCGCGGGGGCGGAGCCGCGGGACGAACAGCAGATTGAGGACCGTCCTGCCGAGGGTCAGCAGCCAGAACGCGAGGACGGCGAGCGCGAGGAATCTCATGAGCGCAGAGCGCGGGAGCGCTCTGCACTCATGACTTTACGCCGTTCCGATGCGCCGCTGCGCATCGAGCGCGTAGGGCGACTCCGGGAACTCGGTGGCGATGCGGCGATAGGCGTCGAGGGACTTGTCGTGGTTGCCCTGGACCTCGTACGCCTGCGCGAGGAGCACGAGCAGCGCGTCGCCCGGGAGCTTCGGCTCGGTCTTGGCGAGCTCACCCTGCAGCTCGGTTGCGACCTGCGCGGCCTCGCCGCCCTCGAGCCGGAGCTGGTAGAGGCTGAAGAGCGCGGTGCCGACCAGGATGTGGTCGTCATGACCGTCGACGAACT
Organism: Thermoanaerobaculia bacterium; assembly: GCA_035630815.1. GTDB lineage: Bacteria > Acidobacteriota > Thermoanaerobaculia > Gp7-AA8 > Gp7-AA8 > QHVT01. The sequence continues at coordinate 77,743 of DASQJY010000033.1, read as the reverse complement.
CCTGGAGCGCCTTGCGGGCCGTGCCGCTGTCGCCGCGGGCCATGGCGATGCGGGCGAGATAGAGCCCGGCCACGTCGCTGGCGTCGCTGCCGGAGTACTCGGCCTGGACGGCCTTGAGCTGCTTCTCGGCCGCGGCGGAGCGTTCCGGCTCGGTCTTGAAGCGCGGTCCGGTGGGGGCGGGCTGCCCCTGCGGCGGATCGCCGACCGGCGCGTCGAAGGTCTCGATGGCGGTGGCGAGCGCCTGCTGCGCCTTGGTCTCGCGGGTGTTGCGGTAGAAATAAATGCCGTACGCGATCAGAGCAATGGCGATCGCGGCGCCCGCGATGATGAGGAGCCCGCGCTGGTTCGCACGAGCCCTCGACGACAGTACGCCGATCTCGTCGACGAACTTGTCGTGCCTGAGGTCATGCCGATGTTGACGATCCATGAAGGGAACTGCCTCCGTAAGAAGAGGGGTGACTCTAATTCAGGCGCGGGGAACCGTCAATTCGGAGCGGGGATTCCCGGGGCGGCTGCGCGGCTGCGCCGCGGGTGTCAGGTGTCAGGTGTCTGCGGTTCTCGCCTGGACGCCCCAGACACCTGACACTCGACATCCGTGAGAAATCGCAGATAACTGACCACTGACAACCGACAACATCTACAATGTCGTCATCCATTCGCCGTCCACATCCCGGGGCATTGATGTTGCAGTGCGGCGACCCCAGAATTCGATCTCTGATTCAGAACGGGAGCACCATGATCGCGCGGCGCGCGTTAACGGGTTTGGTCGTCGTCCTCCTCTCCATCGCTCTCTCTGCGTCTCCGCGCGCCACCGCCGCGAAGAGTGCCGCCCCAGGTGATGGTGCCGAAGGTCCGACGGCGACGGTGCTCTGCTACCACATCGTGGAAGCGCCGGCAGCGCCGCGGATGCACATCGACCGCGAGACGTTCCGCCAGCAGCTCCAGTACCTCGAGATGACCGGCTACAACGTCGTCCCGCTGCGCCACGTCTACGAGTACGTGACCGGCAAGCGCGCCTCGCTGCCGAAGAACGCGGTGGTCATCACCATCGACGACGGCTGGCGCAGCACCTACACGGAAGCGTTCCCGGAGCTGCAGAAGCGCAAATTTCCGTTCACGGTATTCATTTATCCGAACATCATCGGCAAGACGTCGAACGCCCTGACGTGGGCGCAGATCCGCGAGATGTCGAATGCGGGCGTCGACATCCAGAGCCACGCCCTCACCCACCCCTTTCTCACCAAGCGCAAACATCGCTCGATGAGCGATGAGCAGTACGCAAGCTGGCTCGCCAGAGAGCTGGCGGAATCGAAGCGCATCCTGGAGAAGGAAGCGGGCAAGAAGGTGCAGTTCATCGCCTACCCGTACGGCGATTACGACGACCGCGTCGCCGAGGCGGCGGGCAAGGCCGGCTACACCGCGGCGCTCACCTGCGACTTCGGCCGCGTGAAGAAGGGGAGCGATCCCCTGAAGATGAAGCGCTTCGTCATCGACGACAAGATGGACTTCGCCGCCTTCCGCAAGTACCTCGGCGCGACGCCGATGCAGCTCGCAGAGATGACCCCGAAGCCGGGCAACGTCGACGGCGGCATCCGCACCATCTCCGCGAAGATTCCCGGCTTCCAGAACCTCGACCCGAAGTCGGTCGGCATGGCGCTCCTCAGCCTCGGCTCGACCCTCCCCTACTCCTACGACGCCCGCAGCGGCGAGGTCACCCTCCGCCTGCAGGAAGCGGTGGCGTCGCTGAAGTCGAAGTACCACCGCGCCGTGGTCTGGGCCACCGACCGCACCACCGGCAAGCGCGTCGAAGCAACCTGGGTCTTCCGCCTCCCCGACCCGAACGCCCCCAAGCCACCGCAGCAGGCCCTCCCCCCGGTCACGCCGCGAGTCGTGGCTGCGTCGATGGTGCCGGGAGCAGCGGCGAATCCGGCGGGTGGGTCACCGAAGAAGTAGAATCGTTCCGTGCGGCCTTCAGGCCCAATGGCGTCAACTTAAGGTGGATCGTACGACCCCTCACCCCGCTGGGCGCTTGGTCTTCTGCATCGTTACTCTCGATTCGGACCTGGTTCGACACCACCGCGCGCAGGCGCCCATCTCCCTCTCCCCTAAAAGGGGCGAGGGGCTACAAAGCAGCGCGTCCCGAGCGTGGGGGGGTTGTAGCCCCTCGCCCCGCGTCGAGCGGGGAGAGGGATGCTCGGCACCTGCGCGTTCCGATCTGCAGTTCCGGCGCGTTCCTAGTGACCTGTCCTTAGAAGACCAGGTGCCGGGCCGGGTGAGGGGCGGTGCCTCAGGCGACGCCGGATCAAGGCAGCTTGATCTCGGGATCCTCGTCCTTTTCGCGGTAGAGGATCGCCACCTTGCCGATCGTTCCGGCCACTTGCGCGTCCGTCGCCTCGGCCAAGCGCGTGGCGATGTCGCGGCGCTGCGCGCCTTCGTCGACCTCGATGCGTACTTTGATCAGCTCGTGCGAGTCGAGGGATTTGCGGGTTTCGGCGACCACGTTGTCGGTCACGCCCGCTTTGCCGATGCGGACGATCGGGGAGAGCGGGTGCGCGAGGCCGCGGAGGTACTGGCGCTGCTTCGTGGTCAAAACTGCCATCATTTCACCTGTCGCGCACGCTGCAAGAAGTCGTCCGGCGGCTCGAATCCCGTCAGGCGCGCGGCCTGCGATTCGGTCCCGTTTGCGTCGAGGAAGACGATCGTCGGGACGCCCACGATCGCGTACTGCCGCGTGAGCGCTTTGGTCGTCGCGTCCTCGGAGGCGGTGAGGTCGGCTTTGACGCGCACGAAGCGGTCGAGCTCCACGATCACCTTTGGGTCGTTGAACGTCTTCTGGTCGAGCTCCTTACAGGGCAGGCACCAGTCGGCGTAGAAGTCGATGACCACCGGCTTGCCCGATGCGCGTGCGGCAGCGAGCGTGGAGGCGTTGTACTTCGTCCACTCCACCCCCTCGGCGTGCCTGCGCGGGATCGCGAACGCGACACCGGCGAAGAGCAGCAGCACGCCGACAGCGAGCCGCAGCGCGCGTGCACCTTTGGCGCGAGAGACGAGGAGGAAGACCGCCCCGATGAGCAGCGCCGCGGCGATGCCGTACTGGTAGTAAAAGTCGCCGGTGAGCGGGCGGAGGAAGTAGAAGGCCATGGCGATGAGCACGAAGCCCATCCCCTTCTTCACCGTCACCATCCACTCCCCCGGACGCGGGAGCGCGTTGAGCATCACCAGGTACGGGAAGCCGAGGCCGAAGGCGAGCGCGGCGAACATCACGCCGCCGAGGACCGGGTCGCCGAGCTGCGCGACCAGGGTGATGAGCGAGATCACGACCGGGCCGACGCAGGGCGCGGCGACGATGCCGATCACGAGGCCCATGGAGAGCGCGCCGAGCAGGCCGGCGCGGCCCTGGGACTGGTTGGCGATGAAGCGCGGCACCTGGATGTCGAACGCGCCGAACATCGAGGACGCGAGGATGAGCATCAGCAACGCGAATCCGATCAGCACCGCCGGCAACTGCAGCCATGCACCGAACATCTTCCCGCCGAGCGCGGCGAGCACGCCGAGGGCGGAGTAAGTGATGACGATGCCGAGGACGTACATCGAGGAGAGGGCGAAGCGGCGGCCGCGGCGGCCGTCGCTCTGCATCGCGAAGAAGCCGAGCGTGATCGGGATCAGCGGAAAGACGCAGGGGGTGAGGTTGAGCGCGAGCCCGCCGAGGAAGAGGAGGCCGAGCGTGAGCGGGAGTCCGCTGGAGGCGAACGTGCGCGCCAGACGGTCCTGCGGCAGGGCGTTCTTGGGGGCGGCAGTGAGCGGGGTGAAGGAGCCGGAGGACTGGTCGCCCGGGCGAGGAGTCCCAGAGGCCTGATGCCCGGCGCCAGTCGGAGCCGGAGCGGCGGCAATCTTGGAGACGTCGATGTCCACGGTGGCCGTGTTCGGCGGCAGGCAGACGGTATCGCTGCAGGCCTGGAACTTCAGCGTCGCGGCGATCTTCGTGGCGCCCGGCTTCAGCTTCGCGCGGAAGGGGATGTTGAACCTGCCGTCGAACACCGCCAGCTCTTTGCCGCCGGTGAACTCGAAGGCTTTCATCTGGTGCGGCGGCCAGGCGGGCTCGCCGAGCAGCTCCGCGGTGGCGGGATCGAGGGCGAGCTCGGTCGCGATCGCGAACTCCTCGAGCGGCTTGTTCGAGTTGACGTGCCACCCTTCGGCGATCGTGGCCACGATCGTCCCCTGCACTTCGTCGCCGTTGCGCTGCTGCAGCGACCCTTCGATGGTGGCTTTCGGCAGCGTATCACCGCCCGGAAAGCCGAACTGAGCAGCTGCGGGGAGGGCGGCGAGAAACAGCAGGACGGCAGAGGCGATTCGTTTCATGTACTTCTTTGGACGCTACTTGCTGCCGGTTCGTTTCTCGAGCTCAGGCAGCACCTGGTCGATGTTCCGGTTCAGCGGCGAGTTCGGGAAGGCAGCCTTGAATTTGCGGAACTCGTCGCGCGCGCCGACCAGGTTCCCCTGCTGCATGTAGATCTGTCCCAACAGCAGGCGCGAGCGCTCCACCGATTCTCCGAGCTTGCTCACTCCGTTGAGCTCGTTGATGACCTTCAACGCCTCGGGGTGCTTGTTCTGCATGACGAAGCCGACGGCGAGCTGGTAGTACGCCTCGTCGCGGATGGCGGCGGGGACGCCTTTCTCGGTCATCAGCTTGCGGAGACGCGGCTCGCTCTTGTCGTAGGAGGAGCGGGCGATGAAGTCTTTCGCCAGCTCGAGCCGGCCCGCGTAGTCTTTGGCGAGCTTCGACTCGTTCTTGACGCGGCCCATGAAGACGGTGTGCTTGTCGCGCGTCTCCTTGAGCATGCGCGCGAAGTCGGCCGGCGGGGAGTAGCCCCGGATCATGCCGGCGACGGTGAGGTCGGGAGTAAGGAGGAGGAACGTCGGGAGGGAGGTGACGCCGAACTTCTGCGCCATCTGCGTCCCTTCTTTTTTGTCCTCGGTGTCGAGGCGGAGCAGGACGATGTCGTCCGTCGCCTTCTGGAAGGCCTCGGAGGGGAAGACTTCACGCTCGAAGCGATGGCACCAGCCGCACCACTCGGCGAACATGTCGACGAGGATCAACTGGTTCTTCTCTTTCGCGACCTTCTGCGCCGCCGCCACGGTTTTCAGCCAGGTGCCGGCGAACGTCTGAGGAGCGAGCGCGAGCGCCAGTACGGCAGCAAGGATTGAGCGTCGTTTCAAGAGCAAGGGCCTCCGGGGTGGGTGAACGGGAGGCGTTTTGGCGCTATTCCGACGTTGGCGTTGGTGTCAGGAGCCGCTTCGCGGGGGTGTCTGGGGTTTTCCGCGATCCGGCCACGTCCAGGCGAGACACCCCAGACACCTGACACCCGACACCATTACTCGGCAGCCACCGCTATCTTCGACAGCGCATACTCCCTGGCCGCCTTCACGAACGCCTCGAAGAGGGCCGTGGCCGAGTGCTCGCCGTTCATGTCCTCGGGGTGCCATTGCACGCCGATGTAGAAGGGGTGTTTCGGGTCTTCCAGGCCTTCCACGAGGCCGTCGGGGGCGTGGGCGGTGACGCGGAGGCCTTCGGCGACGCGGCCGATGGCCTGGTGGTGCGAAGAGTTGACGTTGCACTCGACGGCCGGCAGGAGCGTCGAGAGCTTCGTTCCCTGCTCGATCATGATGTCGTGGCGGGCGCGGTCCTCCGGCTGGCTGGCGTGGCGGATCTCGGTCTCGAACTGGGAGTCGATGTCCTGGATGAGGGTGCCGCCGGAGGCGACGTTCATCATCTGCAGGCCGAGGCAGATGCCGAGGGTCGGGATGCGGTGCTGCCGGGCGAACTTCGCGAGAGCGAGGTCGTTTTCCTGGCGGCGGGCGTCCATCAGGTCGGTGCAGGAGGGGTGACGCTCGTCGCTGTAGAGCGCGGGATCGCAGTCGTCGCCCCCGGCGAGCAGGATGCCGTCGAGCTGTTCCATGATCGCGGCGGCGTTCTCGGGCTGCGGCGGGATGATGACCGGGATCGCTCCCGCCCTGCGCAGCGACTCGACGTAGGTCAGGAACGCGAAGGCACGGTCGCGCTGCCCTTCGAGGTGCTGCACGTCCGAACCGATTCCAATGATGGGCTTGTTCAATGTTTCTCCTGAGCGGGCATTTGCAAAATACGGGCGATGATCCCGGATTCCTGCACGAAACGGCAAGCAGAACGTCATACGCGTCCCGCGGCGCGGCTCCTCGTCACTGAAACGGAGGACGAGATGAACACATTCAACCAGATCATCGCCGCGCTCGGCGGAGGCGCCGGACCCTGGACCATCGGGGACGACCCGGAACTCACCGTAACCCTCAACCCCGGCACCCGCTCCCTGATCGCTGCCCTGAACGCCGGCGTCCATATCACCATCTACGAGACCTCCTGGAACGGCAAGCAGACGATCATGGACTGCACCGCCGCCCCGGTCGAGGTCGGCCCTTACTCCCTTCACACCACCGCGGGCGGCCAACGCTGGTTCCGGCAATTCAGCGACGGCTCGTGGGTGTGGGTCACCGATTGCGGCACGCCTACCGAGAGGTACCTCAAGGCCTTCGACGCGATGATGAAGACCCTCGGACCGAAGCTTCACTGAAGCTGCGTGGCTCCGGGTGCGGCGTCGCCACTCGCCGCACCCGGATCAGGCAGACCTTGCAGTTTTCTTCTTCGCCGGCGCCTTCTTCCTGGCCGAAGCCGTCTTCTTCTTAGCCGGCGCGCGCTTCTTCGTGGTGGACGCCTTCTTTGCCGGCTTACGGGCCGCACCGGTCGCCGACTGTCCGAGGCTGCGGCTGAGCACGGCCAGCAGGTCGACCACTTCGCCGCCGCCTTCGTCCTCGTCGCGGCTCGCTGCCGCGGGCGCGCGGACGATGTCCTCTTTCTTCCGCTCCTTCGCGGCGACGAGCTTCTCGAGGCGTTCCGCGTAGTCGTCGATCAGCTCGTGCAGGTCGAGCTTCTTCGCGTGCTTTGCGATCTGGTTCTCGAACTTTTTCACTTCCGCGGGAGGCGTCTTCGGGACGTCCGGGAGACCGACGTCTCCCGGCTTGCGGATCTCGTCCGCGAAGCGGAGCGTCTCGGCGCGCAGGATGCCGTTCTCCGCGATGATGGCCACGAGGTGCTCCTTCGCACGCATCACGAACGTCGCGATCCCGGCTTGGTTCTTCTTCTCCATCACTTCCGCCAGCAGCCGGTACGCCTTGTTCGTGCCGCCGGAGGGCACCAGGAAGTAGCCTCGCTGGAAGTAAATCGGATCGATCTCGTCGCGGTCGACGAAGAGGCGCAGGTCGATCTCGCGCGACTTGCGCGGCTCGATCGCTTCGAGCTCGTCATCGGTGACGACCACGAACTTTCCTTTCTCGATCTCGTAGCCGCGCACGATGTCGTCCGCGTCGAGCGCCTTGCCGTCCTTCGAGCAGACGTAGCGGCGCTGCACCGGCGCTTCGTCCGGACCGATCATCTTCAGCGAGATCCCGCGCGGACGAGTGGCGGTGTAGAGCGCCACCGGGACGGTGACGAGGCCGAACGAGATGGTGCCGCTCCAGAAGGGACGCAGTCCGGATGGTTGGTCGAAATCCTCGTCTTCTTCAGCCACTAGCCCTCCTCTTCGCCGGTTTCTTCATGCCCGCGAGACTGGCCTCGAGCGCATCGGCGAGCTGGTCGTCCTTCTGTTTCTTCGGCCGGAACGCGACCACCTTCGGCTTGTGTCCCTTCGACTTCGCTTCGACGAGCTCCATCACCCGCGCGCGGTATTCATCGCGATACTCCGCCGGGTCGAATTTGCCGCTGAGCGAGGAAAGCAGCTGTTCCGCCATGTCGAGCTCGCGCTGCGCCAGCTCCCGCCCCCCGGGCGGCTTCAGCGCGTCGGCGGCGATGATCTCGTCGGCGTGCCGCAGGGTGATGAGCACGAGATAGCCATCCTCGGCGACCAGCGCGCCGACGTACTCCTTGTCGCGCATGACCCACCGCGCGACGCCTTGCTTCCCTTTGCTCTCGAGCGCGGCCGCGGCGGCGAAGTAGCCTTTCTGGTCGCCGTCGGGGCCGAGATAGTAGGCGCGGTCGTACCAGCGATGGTCGATCTCGGAGGGCTCGACGAAACGGGTGACCTCGATGTCGCGCGAGTCTTCCGGCTCGAGTTTCTCGAGCTCCTCGCTTTCGAGCATCACCATCCGCCCGCGCGTGATCGGGAACGCTTTGCGGACACTCTGGTACTCGACTTCGTCGCCGGTATCGGAGCTGACGAGCCGCTGTTTCACCGGCTCGTGGTCGGTCTTGTGGAGCAGCCGGAAGTGGACCTTGCGGTCCTGCACGGCCGAATAGAGCTTGACCGGAACGCTGAGCGTGCCGATTTTCACGACGCCTTTCCAGATCGCGCGCGCCGCCATCGTTTGCGCCCTCCTTCCTCCTGACATTCGGAGCAGAAGACCTCGCCGTCGACGTGGATCGCACAGACCAGACACTGCGCCCGGTCGCACGCCACACACCGCGCGTCGACCGCCGCGGAATGCGTCCGCTCACACCCGGCGCAAACTTCCTCGGAGCCGGTGAGCCAGTACGGGAGCCAGCGACGTTTCTTCTTTACTGCCACGTCTGGTTCGATTTGCTCGGATCGTGCCTGATACAGGGTGTCGGGTATCAGGTGTCAGGTGTCTGGGGCTTGGCCGAGAGGTGGACGCTGGAGCAATGGAACGAACGGCCGTTCGGGCACCGGTTCCGGGACCGGGCCAGCGTCCTGGTGAAAAGGCAGCTTTAGTGCTACTTCACGAAGATTTTGACGGAGTCGCGACGGCCAGCGCTGTCGATGGCCGTGACGATGTGCCGTCCCGGCACCAGCGGCCACTCATCGCTGACCCTGCGCCCGTCGATCTCCCACTGCACGTTCGCGGTCGCGCGCAGGCGCAGCGTCTGGAACTCCATGCGCAGTGTCGGGTCGATGAGGTACGTCGCTCCCTCGGGGGGATTGGTGATGCGGAAGCGCTCCTCGGGGCGTTTCGAGGCGCGCTGCGCGCGGGCGGCGGTGCCGGCCCAGGTCCTGTACTCGGCGGGCCAGTCGATCTCTCCGTCGTGGTGCCACGTGCAGAAGCGGGGTGGCTCGTTCGTGCGCAGCCATTCGCGCTGGATGGCGGGGCAATACGTGGAGGGGCGGGCGCCGGAGAGGGCGCAGATCTCGAGCTCCTCGACGTCCGGCGGCTGCGCGACGATGTCGGCCGTGTCGCCGATCGGGAGTGAGCCGCGCGCGCGTTTCATCGCCGCGAGCATGACGCCGTTGAAGATCGGCGCGGCGCCGGTGATGCCGCTCGAGCCGCGCAGGGGGGCGCGGTCGAAGTTGCCCACCCAGACGCCGACCGTGACGTCGCGCGTGTAGCCGATGGTCCAGTTGTCGCGGTAGGCCTGCGAGGTGCCGGTCTTCACCGCCACCGGGAACGGGAAGTCGAGCGCGCCGCCGCTGCCGAACGCGTATTCGCGCGCCTCCGGGTCCGAAAGGATGTCGCTGATCCAGAACGCGGTGCGCCGCGAGAACATCCGCCGCCCGTCCACCGTCTGCCCTTCCCGGGCGAACGCGGCGTACGCGCGCACGAGCTGCTCCAGCGTCACTTCGGCGTCGCCGAGCGTGAGGCCGAGACCGTAGTAATCGGAGGTCTTGCTGAAGGAAAAGCCGGAGTTGCGCAGGAGGCGGAGCAGCGACTCCGGCCCGAGCTTCGCCAGCATCGCCACCGCCGGCACGTTCTGCGACCCGGCCAGCGCGGCGCGCACGCGCAGCGGTCCGCGATAGCGGTCGTCGTAATTGCGCGGGGTATACACCACGCCGTCCTCCGCGGTCGGAAAGTGCGAGGGGATGTCCGGCAGCACGGTCGCGGGCGAGTAGCCGCTTTCGAAGGCCAGCGCGTACGTGAACGGCTTCAGCGTCGATCCCGGCTGCCGCGGCGTGGCCACGCCATCGATCGCGCCGCCGAACGTCTCGCCGAAGTAGTCGCCCGAGCCTTCCCACGCCAGCCACTCCCCCGTCGCGTTGTCGAGCACGGCCACCGCCACGCTCTTCGCCCCGTGGCGTAGCAGCGTGGCGCGATGCGCGGCGATGATGCCGGTGACGTCGCGCTGCAGGTTCGCATCGAGAGTCGTCTGGACGCGCGCGCCGTGTTCCTGCGCCAGAACTCGTTCGACGTAATGCATCGCCAGCACCGGCTGCGCGGTGGGCGAGAAGCGCAACCGCTCCGCGCGGGCGCTCTTCCGCTCGTCCTCCGGCAGGTTCATGCGGGCCAGGATCGACAACTGCCGCGGTCTCGCCTTCTCCGGGTCTCGCAGCGGATTGAACGCGCTCGGCCGCTGCGGCAGCGAGGCCAGGAACGCCGCCTGCGCCACGGTGAGCTGCTCCGGCCCCACGCCGAAATACGCGCGGCTCGCACGCGCCACGCCGGTGATGCGGTTCCCGTACGGCGCGTGGTTCAGGTACATCGCCAGCAGCTCGCGCTTCGTGAAGCGCCGCTCCAGCCGCAGCGCGAGCACCGTCTCGCGCAGCTTCTGCCCGAGGCCGCGCGAGCGCGACTGCAGGAGCAGCTTCGCCACCTGCTGCGAGATCGTGGAACCGCCTTCGACAACGCGCATCGCGCGGACGTTGTGGATCGCCGCACGGGCAATGGCAATTGGATCTACACCAGGATGTTTGAAGAAACGGCGATCCTCGGCCACCAGCGTCGCCTCGACCACGCGCTGCGGCAACGCGGCAGCTTTCAGAGCTTCGCCGCGCGTCCCGCTGCCGCCGAGGGATTCGTAGAGCACTTCACCGTTGCGATCGACGACCGTGACGGACTGCGACTGCGTGAGCAGGCGCTCATCGATCGGGCCGAAGCGCAGCCAGGAGAGAAAGCCAATCACGACGACCGCCGCCCCCACTGTCATCCTGAGCGAGGGGGTGCGGGCGGGGGGAAGCGAAGGACCCCCTTCGTCCAGGCGACGACCCGTTCCGTCGGCGGGGGGTCCTTCGCTTCCCACCGCGCCCCCACCCCCGCTCAGGATGACAGTCACTTCACCTCCACCACCGCCGTCTCCGTCCGTCCGAACACCTCCGGCTCGTACATCTCCTCGGCGTGGGTCGGGGCGGCGATGAAGGTGCCTGAGGTCGTGGCGCGGACGAGGTAGGTGAAGGTGTGATCGCCTTCGCCGAGGCGGGTGGCGAAGACGTTCACGCGATCGTCGTGGCGCTCGACGTGATCGAAGCCGCCGCGCTCCCACCACGCCCAGGAGACCTGCTGGTTGCGCTGCTGCGCTTCGACGAGCTCCGTGGCCGTGGTGGCGAACCAGGTCTCCACCGGCTCCGTACCGGCGGGCAATGGATCCGTGATGGCGACGAAGCGGCGCTCCTTCGGATTGCGGATGCGTAACGTGACGGTGATGAGATCGCCCGCGTTGAACGACTTCGACTCGGGCGAGCCGGCCACGGCGTACGAGCGCTCGAGATGGAAGCCGCGGTCGAGCCGCTCGTGATGCATCACGTTCGCGGCGTAGCGGAGGCGCAGCATGTAGTACAGCGTCCCCGTTCCTTCGCGCGTGAACGTGAGCGGCGCGTTCGCCACGCCGCGCTTCAGCAGGTCGGCCATCGACCACTGCTGCGACTTCGCCTCGGTCGACCGCCCGCGGAACTCCTGCCGCGCGAGCGTTTCGTTGCCGAGGTTGAGCGTGGCCAGGAAATCGGGCGTCTCCGCTTCATAGCGGCGGTAGAAGTCGACCAGCGACTCGAGCGACCACGCGTTCTCCTGCGTGTCGTCCCAGCGGCCGCCCTTCTTGCGGGCCTGCATCAGCCAGCGCACCATCCGCTTGACCAGCTCCTCGTCCTGCCCGCCACGCACGAGCGTCCCGAGGACGATGGCGGTGGTGCGGACGTTCGAGCTCCAGAGCCACTCCAGGTACGGATCGCGCAGCTCTCCGACGTGCGCCGTCCCACCCTCCGTGAGGATGGCGTTGTTGATCCGGCGGCGCAGCTCGGTCTTCTGGTTCGCGTCCTTCGCGGCGTCGAGCAGGAACGCCAGCGCGAACACCGGCATCCGGTCGCGGTACTCGTACACGCGATTCATGTGGCTGTCGGTGTTGCGGCCGCCCTCGGCCAGCACCTTGATGACGAACGCCTGCCACGCGTTGTACGCGGGACGCCATCCTTCGTTCACCGGCGGCGGCTCGGAGAGACGCCCGTCGAGATACGTGTAGGCGCGCGTCAGCATCCCCTCGTCGACGTTGTAGCCGAGCTTCTTCCCGCGCTGGAACACGTGCACGACCCAGCTCGTGAGGTACGGCGAGGTGGCCGTACAGTCGCCCGGCCAGAACGAGAAGCCGCCGTCGCCGCACTGGAACTTCGACAGCTCCAGCAGGCTCCCCTGCACCATCGGCTTCGCCTTCGCGGCGTCCATCCCCGGCAGGTCGAACGCTTCGCCGAGATCGGCGGCCAGCATCAGCGCGAGCGACTTCGACGCGCGCTGCTCCGCGCAGCCGTACGGATACTCGACGAGGTAACGCGCCCCTTCCGCCAGCCCCACCATCGCGGTGGACGACATGTCGACGCTCAGTCCGCCGAAGCCCGGCACCACGTTCTGCGGCAACTCGAACCTCTCGGTGGCGGTCGGTTTCGCTTCGCCGTACGCGGCCACCGTTTCAGGCGAGACGAGCACGCGCACCGGGATGATGTCTTCGAAGGCGTCGTTCTCGCGCCCCATCTGCACGCGCATCCTGATGCGCGCGTCGCCGACGGCGTGGGCGAGCGCGTCGAAGCGCACTTCGCTGTTCGCGCCCGGCTTCAGCTCGACGGTCTGGTTCCCGGTCACGGAGAGGATCGTGGGATCGAGCGATTCGATCGAGACCGTCGCTTTCCCGCCTTTCTTCAACTGGTTGTGTACGACCGCGCCGAACCGCGCCTTGTCGCCGACCGCCAGGAAGCGTGGCCACGCCGGCGTGAGCATCAGCGGCTTGTTGATACGGATCTCCGCCTGGTCCCAGCCGAAGCGCGACTGCCTGTCGCCCGCCACGGCCATGATGCGGTACGTGGTCAGCGACTCCGGCAGCGTGACCTCGGTGCGGGCGCGTCCTTTCGCATCGGTCACCAGCGAGCCGACCCAGAAGGCGAGCACGCGGAAGTCGCGGCGCAGCGTGCCCGGTCCCGCATCGCGGCCACCGCCGCCGCCGTCGGTCGCGCCTTTCGGCGTGAGCACGCGGCGGCTGACGATGCGCTGGCGCGAGTCCATGTTTCCGACCTGCAGCGCCTTGTCGAGATAGATCGAGTCGAGCACGTCGGGCGTCGAGTACCCGGTCAGCGAGAGCACGCCGTAATCGACGGCCCACAACGTCACCTCGGACTGCGACGGCTTGCCCGCGGCGTCCTTCACGTTCACTTCGATCTGCGCTTTGGCCGCGGGGCGGAACTCGTCGCGATTCGCCTTCACGTCGACGCCGAGGCGCTTCGACGCGTCTTCGACCTCGAGCTCCACGTACCCGAGGCGGAAGGCCGGCTTGCCGGGATCGCTGCCGTCGACGCCGGGGTCCTGCTTCGTGCGCCCTTTGACGAGCAGCACGGAGACGAAGAGGTTGGGGATGTCCTTCTCGGTGATCGGGACTTCGATGGTCTGCTGGGTCGACGTGAGCGTGAACGGCTGCCACGTGCGCACGCCTTCGCGCTCGGTGGTGAGCAGCGCGGTCGCGGCCTCCCAAGGCGACTTGATCATGATGCGGGCGCGCTCGCCGGGCCGGTAGGTCTTCTTCTCCGGCACGAGCTCGATGCGGTTGTGGTCCTCGCGGGCCCAGGCGGTGTAGCCCTGCCCGACCGCGTAGAACCAGCTGCGCGTGGTGGTGGAGCGTCCCTCCTCGTCTTCGGCGCGGGCGATCAACAAATACTGCCCACCCTCGGTGAGCGGGATCTGCAGCGCCACCGGCGTGGTGCGGGTGGTGACGTCCCACTCCCCCGCCGCCACTTCCTTCCGCTCGCTTTCCCAGTCGTAAAAGCCGTGGCCTTCCGCCTGGCGCACGCTCGTCCACTGGATGCGCTTCAGCTCCACCTTCACGTTCACGCCGGCGACCGCGAGTCCGTCGAGCCCCGCCGCGATCACCTCGGTGTCGATGCCTTTGTCGGCATCCGCAAAGTACGGCGGGCGGCGCAGGCCGATGTACCACGGCGCGGGATCGATGACGGTCGAGGCGCGGCCGGCGATCTGCTGGCGCGTGACGTCGGTGACGACGCCTTCGAGCCGGTACTGGAACGGCGCGCCCGCGGCTTCATCGGTTTCGAGCTTCAGGGCGAGATCACCTTTCGCGTCGAGCTTCGCCTCCTCCTGCGAGATCTGGATCGTGCTGACACCCTCCGCATCCCAGTCGCGTCCGAGGAACTCCCAGCGGTCGGCGGGCCAGCGGTCGGTGATCTTCTGCGGCGCATCGAGCACCTCGACCTTCGAGTACGTCCACTTCACCGCTTTGCCGGACATCGCGCCGCCGAAGAGGTAACGGCCGCTGATGCGGCCGTTGAGAGGTGTTCCGGCCAGGCTGCTGTTGCCTATGAGCGTGGTGTCGACGCGGAAGTCGGGACGGCGGTACGCGGCGACGAGGAGCTCGCCGTTCACGGTGCCGCGATGCCGCGGCGTGGTGGCCTGCACGGTGTACGTGCCGAGCGGCGCTTCCTGCGGGATCCGGAACGTCCACTCCGCGCTCGACCAGGCGTTCACCGGGACGGTGCGCTTGTCCAGGTCGCGCGCGTGCGCATCGCGCAGCACGACTTCGACGTTCGTGCCCGGCGCGAGCAGTTGCATCCCGTTCGGCGTGTCGGCGCGCGCAACGAGCTTGAAATGCACCTCCTCCCCGAGCTTGTAGACGCCGCGGTCGGCGAAGACGGTGCCGCGCAGTTGCGGCTCCGCCTCCGAGAGGTTGTACTCGACGCCGAAGTCCCACGGCATGATGCCTTCGTTCCAGTCGCTGCCGACGTAAGCGACGTCGCCGTCTTTTTCCGCGGTGACGATGAAGTGCAGGTTGCCGAGAGCTTCCCACTGCGAGTCGTAGTCGTCCGGCTTCGGATCTTTCTTGCGGCGCAGGTCGGTGTTCTGTGCGACGGCGATTCCCTTCTCGTCGGTGGTCCCGCTCCAGAAGACCTTGTTGGCGAGATCGCGGATCGAGACCGTGGCTCCGGCCACCGGCTTTGCATCCTCGAGCCGAGTCACCAGCACGACCGTGTTCTGCGGGCTGTCCTTCACGCTGATGCCGAGGTTCGTGGCCTGGACGAGCGTGGAGACGGGCGTGGGATCGTAGACGCGCGACTTCGCGAACGCCTCCCCCGGCTGGACCGCGGCCCATGCCAGGCCGAGGTTGTCGTCGCCGATGGCCGGCTTCAGGTCGAGACCGATCGCCGCGATCTTGTCGCGCGCGGTGTTGAGCGTGCGTGTGACCGGCTTGCCGGGAGGGGTGACGTTGAAGCCGCTCTCCCGCAGGCGGAGCATGGTCGGCATCAGCTCTTCCAGCTTCAGCGGCGAGAGCCACTGCTGGACCGTCTTGAAATTGCGCGCGTGGAACGGGAGCACCGGACCGCCGGTCGCCTCCCAGACGCCGTGCCCCGAGCCGAAGCTGACGAACGCCGATTTCTGCCAGTACTCGATGGTGCCGGTCCAGGCGTAGCCGAGCTTCTGGCCGTCGTCGCTGACGAGCGACGGATCGACGCGGACGCGGTAGCGGTGCCCCGGCGCGATCGTGTATCCCAGCTCATCGAGGCCGTAGCCCCAGGAGGGATAGTCGTACTCCGCGGTCGCCGCCTTCGGCTTCACGGTGACGTGGTTCGCTGGATCGGTGATGTCGGTGAGCGTGACCGCCTTGCGTGCCTCCTCGAACTTCACGCCCGAGGCAGTGCGGAAGTTGAGCAGGTTGCGCGATTCGGGATCGCACTGTGCCACGCACTCGACGCCCTGCACGAAGAACGTCGGCTCGAGCTCGAGCGTGAACGTCTGCTCCCGGCCGCTGCGCGCGTGGCGCGCCGACTGGGCGAGCTTGTCGCCGAGGAGGATCTCGATCCAGGTGTCGGAGGGGATGCCCGGCTTCGTCTCCAGCACCACCAGCTCCTTGCCGGGGATGAACCGCTCCTTGTTCCAGTCGGTGGCGATGAACGAGAGGATCGGTTGCGCGTCCGCGGCCGCGGCAGCGCGCGCCTTGGCCGCTTTCGGCTCCCCTTCCGCCGGCACCGCCGGCAGCTCGAGCTGGTGCGCCTGCGTGCGCAGCTTGAGATACGGAGCGATCACCGCCGCCTCGACCGGCTGGTTGAACCACAGCCCGATCACCACCGCACCGTTGTCGCGGCGATACCAGTCCGTGCGCATCAGACGGATCGTGGGGGTGGTGAACGTCCAGCGATACGGCTGGTCGAGCGTGCGGCCGCTGATTGCTTTCGCGCTCTTGTCGACCGTGACGGCGAACTCGGTCGCATACGGCAGCGACGCCGCGGGGGTGAAGATGAGCGTGGTCGTTCCCGACCAGCGGAACGTCCCCTTCACCGCCGGTTCGATTTTGAAGAACGGCGCCGTCACCGGCTGCGGGATCTTCCCGAGCGCCACCATCGGCTCGGAGAAGACCACCCGGATCTCATTCGCCTCCGCGAGCGTCGCCGTCTCCCCCACGGGCCCGACGCTGACCACGCGAAGCCCCTCGGCGGCAGCGAGTGTCGTTGCGAGCAGAAGAAAGAGGAAGACGCCGATCCGTTTCATGCGACGTGCAGTGTAGTGGGTGCGTTCGGCAAACGACGTGACGCAGGCAGGGAAAGATTGTGGCGGGATTACGTTTGGAGTGCGGTGACCGCAGTCACCGCTTTTACTGTGGGCCTGCGATCCCACTCGCGCGAGGCGGCAGCTGCGGCTGCCGAAGGAAAAGCGGTGACTGCGGTCACCGCACTCCAAACTACGCCGGCGCCGGCCGTCCGAACAGGAACCCCTGCACTTCCTCGCACCTTTGTTCTTCGAGGAACCGCACCTGCTCCTCGGTCTCCACGCCTTCCGCGGTTACGCAGAGGTCGAGGCCGTGGGCCATGGTGGCGATGGCGGCGACGATGGAGCGGTTGCTGCGGCTGTTCTCGATCTCCTGGACGAACTCACGGTCGATCTTCACGCGGTCGATGGCGAAGCGGCGGAGGTAGCTGAGGGCGGAGTGGCCGGTGCCGAAGTCGTCGATGGCGATGCGGACGCCGAGCTCGCGCAGCTCGGCGAGCGTGGCGATGGTGCGGCCGGTGTTCAGCATGGCGGTGCTTTCCGTGATCTCGAGCTCCAGGTAGCGCGGCTCGAGGCCGCTCTCGTGAAGCGCCGCCGCCACGACGTCGCGCAGGTCGCTCTGCTGGAACTGGCGCGGCGACAGGTTCACGGCCATGCGCAGGTGCGGGTAGGAAGACTGCTGCCACGCCTTCGCCTGCAGGCAGGCCTGCCGCAGCACCCACTCGCCGATCGGCACGATCATGCGCGTCTCCTCGGCGATGGGGATGAACTCCGAGGGAGGGATCAGCCCCTCGCCGCCGCGGTTCCAGCGGAGCAGCGCTTCCATCCCCGCGACCTCGCGCGTGTCGAGGTGGATGAGCGGCTGGAAGTGCAGCACGAGCTCGTCGCGCTCGATGGCCCGGCGCAGCGCGTTCTCGACCGAGAGCCGCTCCGCGGCGCGGCTGTTCATCGCGCGCGTGCAGAGCTGGTAGAGGTTGCGGCCGATCTCCTTGGCACGGTACATCGCGCTGTCGGCGTTCTTGAGCAGCGCCTCAGCGGTCTCGCCGTCGTCGGGAAACATGGCGATGCCGATGCTGGTCGTCACGTACAGCTCGTGCCCTTCGATGCGCAGCGGATACGCCACGACGTCGAGCAGCTTCTGCGCGATCTTGGCCGCGTCCTCCGCTGCCGTGATGTCCCCGAGGAGGATCGTGAACTCGTCGCCCCCCATGCGCGCGATCGTGTCCCCTTCGCGGAGCACGGACCGCAGCCGCGCGGCCACGGCGCGCAGCAGCTCATCGCCGAGGCTGTGGCCGAGGGTGTCGTTCACGTGCTTGAACCGGTCCAGGTCGAGGAACATCACCGTCAGCGGCGACTGCTGCCGCTTCGCGTGCGCCAGCGCAATGGTCAGCCGGTCGCGGAAGAGCAGCCGGTTCGGCAGTCCGGTCAGCGCATCGTGGTACGCCTGATACTCGATCTGCGCCTCGGCCTGCCGGCGCTCGCTGATGTCGCGGGAGACCGACACGATCTCCGCGACCCCGCCCCAGGAATCGCGGATGGCGCGGCTGGTGGTCTCGAACCAGACGTGCGAGCCGTCTTTCCGCCGCACGCGATAGCTGAACGTCCGGGACGCGTGTGCACCATCCTGCAGCTCGGCCACGGCGCGATGGAGCACGTGATGGTCGTCTTCGAGCACGAACTCGAAGACGGCGTGGCCGATGAACTCGGAAGGCTCGTAGCCGGTCAGCACTCGCACCGCATCCGAGGCGTACACGAAGACGCCGCTCGCATTCGTGCGGGCGATGAGATCGGTCGAGTTCTCCGCCATCAGGCGGTAACGCTCTTCGCTGGCCTGCAGGGCACGGAGGGTGCGGTCGCGCTCGATGGCCGAGGCGAAGATCTCGCCGGCGATGCGCACGAGCGAGATCGTCTCGTCGCTCCACTGGATCTCGCGCGTGAACGACGTCGCGCCCACGCTTCCCATCACCTGCTTCTTCACGATCATCGGGACGAAGAGGACGCTGCGGATGCCCTGGCGCTCGAAGATGCGATGCTCGTTGACTGCTTCCGGCGGGAGGTCGTCGATCGAGGAGACGCAGATGTTCTCGAGCTGGCGCTCGACGCGGTCCATCCACCAGGGAAACGCGGCCGCGGGAAGGTCTCCGTACTTTTCCTTCCGCTGCGGGATGCCGGGAGCGTCCCATTCGTGCGTCATGCGCGCGCTGAGACGATCTTCCGCGAAGAGGAGGACGTGGCAACTGTCGGCGCCGACGAAATGGCCGATCTCGTCGAGCGCTCCGCCGATCGCGGCATCGAGCTCGTCGTCGCCGAGGTTCATGAAGCGGGAGGAGATGCTGGCGATGAGCTGCTCGAACTCGACCCGGTGGCGCAGCGCTTCCTGCGCCTGGCGGCGCTCGGTGGCGTCGATGGCCATGGCCACGAGGTCGGCCAGGGAGGTGGCGAAGTTCTCCTCCTCCACCGTCCAGGTCCGCTCCGGCCCGGTGTGCTCGAAACAGATCACGCCGGTCATGTGACCTACGCGGCGGATCGGCGCGTCGAGCATCGACGTGACTCCGAACGGCCCGAGATAGGTCTTGGTGAAGGAGCTGGTGCGGGGATCGAAGCGCGCGTCGTGCGCGGCGATGACGCGCTCCGCTTCCAGCGCGGCGAAGTAGATCGGATAGCGCATCGCGGTGAGCTCGCCGCCGCCGGAGTGCGTGCGCGGGGTGCGCTCGAACAGCTCGACGCAACGGATGGCCTGCCGGTCGGGGGTGAAGAACCAGACGCCGACGCGCTCCACTTCGAGCGTCTCCGCCGCCGCTTCCGCGATGTCGCTCAGCGCCTCGGCCAGGTTGCCCGAGTGGATGGAAGGTCTTCTCGCCAGCTCGACGAGCACGCCGTTCTGCTTCCGGAGCCGGCGCTCCGTTTCGCGTAACAACGTTTCCAGGTGCGGCGAGGACTTTCGACGAAACGACGGGGGTTCGGGCACGGCGAAGCTCTCTCGGGAGAGTATTGCACTGAAACCGGTTTCGCCGGGTGTCCGATATGGGACAACCGGACTTGGTATCGGGTATCAGGTATCAGGTATCCGGGGTGTGTCGCCCGGGCGAAGAACCCCAGACACCTGACACCCGACACCCGCGCGAAGCGCGCTACACCTTCTCCAACGGATACACCTTCACGTTCACCTCGCGCGCGTAGTGCCGCAGCGCGGGGTGCTCGGGGCGCTTGATGCCGGCGGCCCAGATCATGGTCTCGTCGACCAGGGGGACTTCGGCGCGCTGCGCGGGGTAGGGCTGGTGATGGATGCGGGCGCGGTGGAGCTGGCGCTGCTCGTCGACGGTGTAGAGGATGTAGCGCTCCAGCAGGAAGTGCTCGAGCGTGCCGGGCTGCGCGTGGAAGGTCGGTCCTTCGATCGGGGCGTAGCGGAGATGCGCGTTCGCGGGGAGCGCGCCCCGGTCGTCGGTGCGCTGCGAATGGAACTCGACCTCGGCGCCGGCGTTGAACGAGATGTTCGCCGCGAGGTACGGCAGCTTGTAGGCGGCGCGGGCGGCGGCGACGGCGATCGCGCTCGAGGCGTCGAGGCTGAAGAACCAGACGCCGGGATCGCGTCCGCCGACGTGCACGTAGGTGCGGACGTTGATCTCGTGGAAGCTGGAGATCCACGGCAGCGGCGGCACCATGACCGGGCGCGCGCCGGTGACGGTGAACGGCACGAGGCCGACGTACGCCTTCCCTTCGAACGTATCGAGCGTCAGCCCGGGCGGCACGAGCGACTGGAGCTCCATGGCCGGCACTTCCCAGTGCAGGAAGAGGAGGTGGTGCCAGTTCTGATGCATCAGGACCGGCCGGTCGGGCTCGAGCGTCGGGGTGACGCGGTCGATCGTGTCGTGGATATGCATCACGAGAAGAGCATCAGGAGAAGAGCATTACTCGAAGAGGTCGTACTCGGCGACCGGCAGCTCGACCGGCTCCGCCCAGCGCCACGTCTCGAACACATGCAGGTCGAAGAGCACCAGCACGACCTCCCGCGACATCCGCCACCGTGCATGCAGGCCGTCGCTGAATCCCATCTTCGATTCCTTGATGACGTGATTCAGGCCGTAGATCACGGTCTCCTGCTGGCGATAGCCGGCGCGGGAGCAGAAGCAGTTGAGGGCCGCTTCGATCTTGTAGTGCGACTGGTATTGCGTCGGGACGGTCTCGAAGACGTCGCGCCTCATCACCCGGATCCCTGAGAGCACCGGGCCGCATTTGAGCTTGAGATGGAAGAAGTTGGCGACGGCCCCGCGGTCGCGGACGCCGATGTTCATGTCGCACTCGCCGCGCACGACGGGGCTCACCAGGGCGGAGATGTGCTCCTCGGTGACGTTGTACATGTCGCCGTCACAGAAGAAGAGCGTGTCGTTGGAGGCGTTCGCCACCCCGACGGCCATGGCGAAGCCCTTGCCGTGGTTTTCCCGGAGAGCGACCGTGCGGACGCCGTCGAAGGTACGGGCGATCTCGACGGTCGCGTCTTCCGAACCGTCGCTGACCACGATGACCTCATCGATCAGCGGGCTGCTGGTGAGAGCCCGGAGGACGGCAGCAATCGTCTTCTCCTCGTTGTAAGCCGCGACAATCGCGGTCGTCCTCGTCCTCACTGGGGCGTCTCCTCGGGAGTTGGCGTTCCGGGCCTGGGGTAGTGCAACGGGTGGACCACGGCGGATTCTAGCCGAAGTTCTGACACGCACTTTGCAGAAACGGCGCTGAGCATGAAAACCTCTCTCAAGCTCGGCAGCCTTCTCGCCTTCGTCAGCATCGCCTCGGGGATCGCCCTGCTTCTCTCGGGATGCTCGGCGCTGCAGGGCGCCCTGCAGATCGAGAACCCCCGCTACAACATCCGGAACATCCACCCCCGGATCGACATCGCCCTCCCCCTCTCGGCGTCCTCGATCGATATCGATTTCGCCATCGAAGTGGACAATCCGAACCGTGTGGGCCTGCGCCTCGACCAGATCGATTTCAACCTCTTCATCAACGACTCGCGGGTTCTGGACAGCATCAGCCAGCAGAACATCAACATCCCGGCCAACGGCCGCGGCGACGTGAACCTGCGCACCCGCATCGGCTACCAGCAGATCCGTTCCCTCTGGAACGAAGTGGTGGACGTGATCCGCGGCGAGCGCGCCCGCTACGAGATCCGCGGCAACGCGTACTACAACACGCCGGTGGGAAGACTGAAGTTTCCGGTGACGGTGTATTCGAGCCGATAAAACGTTGCTGGTTGCTGGTTACTGGTTGCTTGTGAGGCTTCGCGACACATCACAAGTAACCAGCAACCAACAACCAGCAACCGCTCCTTAGCTGGCGTCCCTCACGACCGTGATCGTCCGGGCCACATAGCGCCCGTTGTCGTTCACGCCCGTCACTTCGATCTCGTCGCCGCGCTCGAGATCGGTCACGTTGTACTCCTTGTTCTGGTAGACCACGCGGGTGCTGTTGTCGTAGTAGATGGAACCGCGCTGTCCCTGATTGTTGTCGCGCAGGTTGTTGATGTAGGTGACATCCAGGTCGATCCTGCGCGCGCCGGTGTCGACATACGTCACGGCGCCCTTCACGTCCGACGAGGTCGTCGTCGACGGGCTGCCGAGGATGATGTCGCCGATGCTTCCGAGTCCGCCGCCGTCGCCGCCCATGGAACCGCAGGCTGCCGTCAGCAGAAGCGCCGCCAAAACGAAAGTAGCTCTTCGCATTTCACTTCTCCTTCAGCCACAATCAGGAGCAAGGATCGGGCCGATTGAGTACGAATAACACGCGAGTCACTATTCCCGCGCTCGCCGCTATCCTCTATTTCTCTCAAGGGTTTCCCTTCGGCATCGTCAACGAGACGGTCAATCTCTACCTCGCCTTCACCAAGGTCGACCTCGGCACGATCGGGCTCATCGGCAGCGTGGGGCTGGTCTGGACGCTCAAGTTCTTCTGGGCGCCGCTCCTCGACACCGTCTTCACCTACCGCACCTGGATCTTCGGCTCGCTGGTCGTGCTCTCGCTGTCCCTCGCTTCGCTCGGGACGCTCCCGCCGGCCAGCGCGGCGTTCTGGGCCGCGCTGCTGGTGTTGGTGTTCGCCTCCGCGACCCAGGACATCGCCATCGACGCCCTCGCGATCCGGATCACCCCGTCCAACCTCCTCGGCGTGGTGAACTCCGCCCGCGTGGCCGCCTACCGCTGCGCGATGATCGTGGCCGGCGGCGGCGTGGCCATGCTGGCCGACCGCACCGGCTGGCGCGGGGCGTTCCTCGCAGCCGCCTGCGTGCCGCTGCTCATCTTCGCGCTGGTCGCCTTTACCGTCCCGCCGGAGCGCGGCGTGCGCGAACGGCAGGAGAATCCGCTGCGCGGGCTCTGGCACTGGCTGCAACGCCCGCAGGCGTACCTGCTGCTCGCCGTCATCCTGCTCTATCGTCTCGGAGACAACGCGCTGACACCGATGATCCGGCCGTACTGGGTGGCGCGCGGTTTCAGCGCCACGGAGATCGGCAACGTCACCACCACCCTGGGCATGATCTGCACGATTCTCGGCGCGATCGCCGGAGGCGCGTTCGTGACCCGCTTCGGCATCTACCGCGGGCTGCTGACGCTCGGGATCGTGCAGATGCTCTCGAACCTCGCCTACGGCGCCGTGGCCATGTCCGAGGCCGGGCGTCCGGCGCTGTACGGCGCGGCCATCGTGGAGACGTTCTGCGGCGGACTGGGCACCGCCGCGTTCCTGTCGTTCCTGATGTTCATCTGCGACCGCGACAACGCCGCCACCGAGTACGCCATGCTCAGCGCCCTGTTCGGCCTCGGCCGCACCTTCGCCTTCGCCTTCAGCGGCTACGTGGCCCAGGACCTCGGGTTCACGCGCTATTTCTGGCTGACGGCGGCGCTGGCGATTCCGGGGTTGGCGATGGTGGTGTCGGCGCGGCGGCGCATGGAGCAACCCCCGCTGTCATCCTGAGCGAGGGGGGTTGGGTGGGCGGGAAGCGAAGGACCCCCTGCGGTGCACGAGACCC
Organism: Thermoanaerobaculia bacterium; assembly: GCA_035630815.1. Taxonomy (GTDB): domain Bacteria; phylum Acidobacteriota; class Thermoanaerobaculia; order Gp7-AA8; family Gp7-AA8; genus QHVT01. The sequence continues at coordinate 54,023 of DASQJY010000033.1, read as the reverse complement.
GCGCTGTCGGAAGGGGGTCCTTCGCTTCACACCCGCCCTGCCACCTCGCTCAGGATGACAGCGGGGGTCGTGATAGCGTCCCTCGCCACTCATGCGTCACCGCATCTTCATCGACCACATCGAGCCCGCTGTCGTCGTGACCGGGGACGAGTTTCACCACTCCGTACGCGTGGTCCGGCTACGTGTCGGCGAAGAGGTCGAAGTTTTCGACAAGAACGGCAATGCCGCGCGCGGGATCGTCATGGCGCTCGAGAAAGACCGCGCGGTCATCACCACCGGCGAGCTGCTGCCGTCGCGGGAGTCGCCGCTGGCGGTGCACCTGGCGATGGCGATCATCCAGCTCGAGAAGTTCGAGCTCGTGCTGCAGAAGGCGACCGAACTCGGCGTCCGTTCCATCATTCCTCTCGTTACGGATCGCATCGAGCTGCGCGCCGAGCGTTACTCCGGGAAGATGGAGCGCTGGAGCAAGATCGTGTTCGAAGCGGTGAAGCAGTCGGGACGGACGCGCGTGCCGGAGCTCGCGGAGCCGGCGAAGTTCGCGGACGTCGTGGCGCGGCCCGGCGCGAAGATCCTTTTCGACGCCGATGCGGAACCGACTCCGATCGAGACGCTGGACGACGTGACGCTGCTCATTGGCCCCGAGGGCGGCTGGAGCGAGGGGGAGCTGCGCCTTGCACGCGAACGGGAATGCTTCTTTCAGAGGCTCGGGCCGCGCAGGTTGCGCGCCGAAACGGCAGGCATCGCCGCACTGAGCGTCGTCGCTTTCCGCTTTGGTGACTTGTAGTAGATTACGCCCCCGAATTCCTGGAGGTACCTTTTCGTGGCCGATACCCTCACGATCACCGATAACCGCACCGGCAAGACCTACGACGTCCCGATCACCGACGAAACCATCAAGGCCATCGACCTCCGGAAGATCAAAGTCTCGGACGAAGACTTCGGGATGATGACGTACGACCCGGCGTTCATGAACACCGCCTCGTGCCGCAGCGCCATCACGTTCATCGACGGCGACAAGGGAATCCTCGAATATCGCGGGTATCCGATCGAACAGCTCGCGGAGAAGAGCACCTACCTCGAGGTCGCGTACCTCCTGCTCAATGGCGAGCTGCCGGACGCGAATCAGCTCGAGACGTGGCAGTACACCATCACCCACCACACCATCCTCAACGAGAACTTCCGCCACCTCATCGATTCGTTCCGCTACAACGCGCACCCCATGGGGCGCCTCATCTCCTCGATGGCGGCCCTCGGCACGTTCTATCCGGAATCGAAAGAGATCTTCGACGCCGACGTCCGGCAGAAGCAGATCGAGCGGATCATCTCCAAGGTCATCACCATCGCGGCCTTCAACTACCGCAACACCATCGGGATGCCTTACGCGTATCCCGACAACGACCTCTCGTACACCGGCAACTTCCTGAACATGATGTACAGGATGACGGAGACGAAGTACACGCCCAACCCGGTGCTGGAGCGTGCCCTGGACGTCCTCTTCATCCTGCACGCCGATCACGAACAGAACTGCTCGACCAACGCCATGCGCGCCGTCGGCAGCTCGCAGGTCGATCCCTACTCCGCCGTCGCCGCCGCCTGCGCCGCGCTCTACGGCCCGCTGCACGGCGGTGCGAACGAGGCCGTGCTGCAGATGCTGACCGAGATCGGCAGCGTCAACAACGTGCCTGAGTTCATCAAGCGCGTGAAGAGCGGTGAAGGCGGGCGCCTGATGGGCTTCGGCCACCGCGTCTACAAGAACTACGACCCGCGCGCGAAGATCATCAAGACCGTCGCGGACCAGGTGTTCGAGGTCACGGGCCGCAATCCGCTGCTCGACATCGCCCTCGAGCTCGAACGCATCGCGCTGGAAGACGACTACTTCGTCAAGCGCAAGCTCTACCCGAACGTCGACTTTTACTCCGGCCTCATCTACCAGGCCATGCGCTTCCCCACCGCCATGTTCACGGTCCTCTTCGCCATCCCCCGCGTCTCCGGCTGGCTCTCCCAGTGGCAGGAAATGCTGCTGGATCCGGATCAGAAGATCGCCAGGCCGCGGCAGATTTATACGGGAGCGACGAGACGGGACTATCCGGAGCGGGGGTAGTCTCTCAATTGGTGTCGGGTATCAGGTGTCGGGTGTCTGGGGCTTTTCGCCCGGGCGATACACCCCAGGCACCTGTCACCTGACACCCGATTACCGCCCAAACACCCCCGCCCACCACTCCCCCTTCGCCCGCTCCATGAGCAGTTCCAGTCCGTGCGTCCGCGCGGCAGCAACGACTTCATCCCGCTTCACGATCAGGATCCCGCTGAGCAGCAGGCGTGCATCTTCGGCCAGCCGCACCACCACGTCGGCGAGGAGCGGGAGGATGACCTCGGGGATGATGTTCATCGTCACCACGTCGAACTCCCCCGCGCGCAACGCTTCGACGCTGCCGATGAAGAGCGGCATGGCCATCTCGTCGACGCCGTTGCGGATGCGGTTGTCGCGCAGGGCGCCGTAGGCGTCGGTGTCGTTGTCGAAGGCGACCACGGAACGCGAGCCGAGGCGGTGCATCGCCAGGGCGAGGATGCCGCTGCCGGCGCCGACGTCGAGGCCGCGCTTTCCGATGAGGGGGATCGACTCCAGCAGCTCGATGCAGAGCCAGGTGGTCTCGTGCGACCCCGTGCCGAACGCCTGCTCCTGCGGCACGACGATGGTCAGGCGATCCGAGTCCGCGGGAACGAGCGACGCGTCCGGCGCGACCACGAAGCGCGCGCCGATGAAGAGCGGCGTGAGCGATTGCTGGTAGAGATCCAGCCAGTCGACGCGCTCCCGCTCCGTCTCGTGAAACTCCACGTTCCCGATGTCCTCGAATGCGGCGCGGGCCTCCGCCCGCTCCTCCGGCGAGTCAAAGTACGCGGCGATGATGGTGGTGCCATTGATCTCGTTCGAGGTGCTGCCGGTCGACGCCGTCAGGAAGAGCCGCGCCTGCAGCAGCTCTTCGAGCGCGGTGCCGCGGGAGTCGAACGAGAGCTCGAGGATGTAATCACTAGGCATCCTCGGACCCGAAGTGCGTGCGGTAGTCTTCCATCGCCGCCTCCACCACCGCGAACGCGTGCTCGTGGCCGTACGTCCCCGCCACCCGGATGCGCTGCGCTTCGCCGGGCACGAGCTTGTACGTGCTGAAGTAGTGCTCCAACCGCTCGATGAGCACCGGCGGCACGTCGCCGATGTCGTTCGCCTCTCCCCAGACGTAATCGCCCTGCAGGACCGCGATGATCTTGTCGTCCGCTTCGCCGCGGTCGAGGAGCTGCAGGCCGCCGATCACGCGCGCGGACAGGATGATCTCGGACTTGGAGATGGGCCGCTCGCTCAGCACGCAGATGTCCAGCGGGTCGCCGTCCCCCTTGCTCGCCACCGGCGAGAGGCGCGTCACCGCCTCGGCACAATACGTCTGCGGTACGAAGCCGTAGAGCGCCGGCGGCTGCGAGGAGGTGCGCTGCGGGCGGTCCACTTTCAGGTAGCCGGACGGCTTGTCCACCTCGTACTTGATCAGGTCGAACGGCGTGATCTCGACGAAGACGTTGACGACGCGCGGCGCGTCCGCCCCCGCGGAGAGGCCATGCCAGGGATGGGGGCGGGAACGGGAAAACGGCTGGTTGCTCATTGGGAGCGCGATTCTATTGCTATCATCCGCCTCCTCGAAATGGAGAGGCTCTCGGACATGCTCTGCCACGTCGCCGAATACGCGCGCCACCCGCGCTCGATCGGCGCCATCATCCCGAGCAGCCGCGCGCTCGCCCGGACCATGACCGAAAGCATCCCCCGCCTCGGCGAGCGCGACGTCATCGTCGAGCTCGGCCCCGGCACCGGCGCCATCACCCGCGCCATCGTGAACGCCTACCCCCGCAACCGCGTCATCGCCGTCGAGAAAAACGCCCGCCTGGCGGCCATGCTCCGCGAGCGCTTCCCCCGCGTCGACGTGGCCGAGACCTGCGTCTCCACCATCGCCTCCGACCTCCAGATCCCGAGAGGCCACCGCATCGGCGCCGTCCTGAGCAGCCTTCCGATGCTCTCCTTCGACGACGCCCTGCGCCGCCGCGTCCTCGACGCCATCCGCGGCGTCCTCGACGACCGCGCCGTCTACGTCCAGTTCACCTACTCCCGCGCCGCCTGGGAAGGGTTTGCCCCCGAAGGGCTGCGACTGGTGGGAGCGCGAAGGGTGATCAGGAACGTGCCGCCGGCGACGATCCTGTCGTTCGTGCGGGGAACATCGCTGGCGTCGTAACTATCACGTCGCCAACGGTTTGGAGTGCGGTGAAAGGTGTGCGATGCACACGAAATGTCTGCCGACGTACACGATTTAATGATCCGTGATCACGATTAAGTGATCCGCGATCACGATTAAGTCATCCGCGATCACTTTTAAATGATCCGCGATGACTTTTTAATGATCGGCGATCACTATTAAATGATCGGTTGGCACGATTTCATGGTTCGCGATCACGATTAAATGATCCGCGGCAACGATTTCGTGCTTCGCGGTAGTGTCGTAGCTTCCGCGGACGGCCTACGAGAAGAAATCCTTCACCTTCTCGAAGACGCCCTTCTCTCCCGGAGGATTCTCGCCTTCGATCGTGGCCAGACGCTCCAACAAATCGCGTTGTTCGTCGTTGAGCGAGGTCGGGATGCGAACGACGGTGTGGACGTAGTGATCTCCGCGGCCGGTGCCGTCGAGGAAGGGGACGCCTTTGCCGCGGAGGCGGAAGACCTGGTTGGGCTGGGTGCCGCCCGGGATCTTCAGGTCGTCGGTGCCGTCGATCGTCTCGACGGTCGCGTCGCCGCCGAGGGCGGCCTGGGTGAAGCTGATGGCCTGCTCGGCGTGGATGTCGTACTCGCGGCGCTGGAACTTCGGGTGCTCCTTGACCGAGATGAAGACGTAGAGGTCGCCCGAGGGGCCGCCGTTGAAGCCGGATTCTCCCTCTCCCGCGACGCGGAGGCGTGAGCCGTCGTCGACGCCGGCCGGGATCTTGACCGAGATCTTCTTCTCCTCGCGCAGACGCCCCGCGCCGCCGCAGGTGGTGCAGGGGTCCTTGATCACCTTGCCGGCGCCGCCGCACTGCGGGCAGGTGCGCGCGACGGCGAAGAAGCCCTGCGAGTAGCGGATCTGGCCGCGGCCCGCGCAGCCGGTGCACGTGACCGGCTGGGTGCCCGGCTTCGCGCCGTTGCCGGAGCAGGCCGTGCAGGTGATCTGGCGCGGCACGGTGAGAGAGATCTCCTTGCCGAAAACAGCGTCCATGAAGTCGAGCTGCAGGTCGTAGCGGAGGTCGTTGCCGCGCGCGGGGCGCGAGCCTTTCCGTCCGCCGCGGGTGCCGAAGAAGTCGCCGAAGCCGAACAGGTCGCCGAGGATGTCGCCGAAGTCGGCGAACTGGTTCGGGTCGAAACCGCCCATGCCGGACATCCCCTGATGCCCGTAGCGGTCGTAGCGCCCGCGCTTCTCGTCGTCCGAGAGCACGCCGTACGCCTCGGCCGCTTCCTTGAACTTCTCCTCCGCCTCGGCATCACCCGGGTTCTTGTCCGGGTGGTACTTCACGGCGAGCTTGCGGTACGCCTTCTTGATCTCGTCGACAGACGAGGTGCGGGTCACACCCAGCACCTCGTAGTAATCACGCTTTTCGGTTGTAGCCATTTATTGATTGGGTTCCGACGTCGACATCGTTTTCATCGGGTTGTAGAGCATGACGCTGGTGAGGATGCGCGCGGCGCTCTGCAGCTCGAAGATGGCGTCGTTGATTGGTTGTTTGTCTTCCGAGGCGATCTGCTCGCGGGCCTTGGTGATGATCTTCTGCACGCGGCCGCGGTCGTCTTCGCTCAGCAGCTTGCCGAACTCCTTGAAGACCTTTTCGTTGGTGTAGATCATTCCCTCGAGCTTGTTCTGCAGCATGCGCAGCTCGCGTCGTTGCGAGTCGGCGCGCTGGTGAGCGGATGCGTCGCTGATGATGCGGTCGATCTCGTCTTTGGAGAGGCCGCCCGCGGGATTGAGCTGCACGCCCTGCGACTGGCCGGTGGCCTGGTCGCGCGCCGTGACGTTCACGATGCCGTTCGAGTCGATGGAGAACGTCACCTCGATCTGCGGCACGCCGCGCGGCGCCGGCGGGATGCCGACCAGGTCGAACTTGCCGAGGGAGTTGTTCTCGCGCGCGAACTCCCGCTCCCCCTGCAGCACGTGCACCGTGACCTTGTTCTGGTTGTCGGCGACGGTGGTGAAGACGAGCGAGTTCTTGGTGGGGATGGTGGCGTTGCGGTCGATGAGCTTCGTGAAGAGGCCGCCGTGCGTCTCGATGCCGAGGGAGAGCGGCGTGACGTCGAGGAGCACCATGTCCTTGATGTCGCCGCGGAGGATGCCTCCCTGGATCGCCGCGCCGACCGCAACGACTTCGTCGGGATTGATGTTGCGGTTCGGGTCTTTCCCAAAGACCTGCTTCACCGACTCGATGACGCGCGGCATGCGTGTCTGGCCGCCGACGAGCACGACCTCGTCGATGTCTTTCGCGCTCACCCCGGCCGCGCGCAGGGCGTCGTTGACCGGGCCGATGGTCTTCTGCACGAGATCGTCGACCAGGCGCTCGAGCTCGCGGCGCGTGAGCACGGTGTTGAGGTGCTTCGGGCCGGAGGCATCGGCGGAGATGAACGGGAGGGTGATGCGCGACTCCTGTTCGATCGACAGCTCGCACTTCGCGCGCTCGGCCGCTTCCTTGAGGCGCTGCAGCGCCATGCGGTCGTCGCGCAGGTCGATGCCGGTATCGCGCTGGAAGGTCTCGATGAGCCAGTCCATGACGCGCTTGTCGAAGTCCTCGCCGCCGAGGTAGGTGTCGCCGGAGGTAGAGAGCACTTCGAAGAGGCCGTCCTCGAGCTTGAGGATGGAGACGTCGAACGTGCCGCCGCCGAGGTCGTACACCGCGATGAGCTGGTTGTGGCGGTTCTCGAGGCCGTACGCCAGCGCGGCGGCGGTCGGCTCGTTGATGATGCGGAGCACTTCCAGCCCCGCGATCTTGCCGGCATCGCGCGTCGCCTGGCGCTGCGAGTCGTTGAAGTACGCCGGGACGGTGATGATGGCCTCGGTGATCTCCTCGCCGAGGAACTCCTGCGCGAAGGCCTTGATCTCCATCAGCACGAACGCGCTGATCTCCTCGGCCGAGAACTCGCGGTCGCGCACCCTCACCTTCACGTCCCCGTTCGTGGCGGCGACGATGTTGTAGGGGAGGATCGACTTCGCGTGCGCGACTTCGTCGGACTCGAACTTGCGGCCGATGAGGCGCTTGATGGCGAAGACGGTATTGAACGGATTGGTGATCGCCTGGCGCTTCGCGATCTGTCCGACCAGGCGCTCCCCATCCTCGGTGAACCCGACCACGGAAGGGGTGGTGCGGCTCCCTTCGCGGTTGGAGATCACCTGCGGCGTCGTCACGTCGACGACGGCCACGCACGAGTTGGTCGTGCCCAGATCGATTCCGATGATTTTCGCCATTCGGTTACATGAACCAGCGTACTACGCGGTGCGGTCGGGTCCGCCGACCGCCACCTTCACCAGCGCCGGACGCAGCAGGCGGTCGTGCAGGAAGTAGCCCTTCTGCAGCACCGCCACCACCGTCTGTGAGGGAACCGAATCATCCTCTTCGCGCACGACCGCCTCGTGGATGTTCGGGTCGAAGTGCACGCCCGACTCCTCGATCGGCTTGAGGCCGTGCTTCTGCAGGACCTCGTACAGTTGCTTGTAGATGAGCAGCATCCCCTTGTGGAACTCGTCCCCTTCTTCCGCATGCTCGAGGCCGCGGTCGAAGTTGTCGAGGACCGGGAGGAGGTCCTTCAGCACGCCGGCAAGGGCGTAGCGGAAGAAGTCCGCTTTCTCGCGCTCGGTGCGCTTGCGGAGGTTGTCGAAGTCGGCCAGCGTGCGGAGGTAACGGTCCTTGAGCTGCTGGTTCTCGTCGCGCAGCGCGGCGTCTCCCGCGGCGGTGCCGCCCTCGGCCGGATTGCTGACCGCCTCTTCCGCTTCCTCGGCGGTCTCACGCATCTCGCGCTCGATCTCTTCGATCGAGCCGCCGGTGTCTTCGATGATGTAGGTATCGTCGGTGTCATCGGCACCGCGCGGTGTTCTTTCGTCCATCAGCTGGAGTGCTCCTCTTCTTCTTCGATCTTGCGGCTGAGCGCGCGGCTCAGGTAGTCGACGAGGGGCGCCATGCGCGCGTACTCCATGCGCATGGGGCCGATGATGCCGACCATGCCGAGCGGCGCGGAAGTCGAGCCGTATCGCCGCGCGACGATACTGAAGTTGTGTACCTGTGTGAAGTCGCTCTCCGATCCGATCAGGATCTGCAGCCCTTCCTCTCCCAGGCACGTCTCCAGGATGTCGATCAGCTTTTCTTTCTCCTGCAACGCCAGGAACGTCTTCCGGAGCGAGGCCGCGTCGGCGAACTCGGGCTTGTTGAGGATCGACGCCGCCCCCTCCACATAGAGGTCGTGCTCGAACGGGGCCATGTCGTTGACCGCCTCGATGCCGAGGGAGATGGTCTTCTGCAGCATCTGGTCGTGCTGCGCGCGCTCCTGCTCGGTGAGCCGGATGAGGCGGCGGCGGATCATGTCGAGCGTCGACCCGGCGAACTCGATGGTGATGTAGCGGCTGATCTTCTCCAGCTCGTCGCGGGTGAAGACGAACCGGGTGTCGATGATCTTGTTCACCACCACGCCGTTGACCCCGACGATCACGCACTGGATCTTCATGTCGCCGATGAGGATGAAGTCCATGGAGCGGATGGCGAACTGGAGCAGCGTGGGCATGAACACGACGCCGACCTGGTCGCTCATCTTCGACAGGAGCGTGCCGGCATGGTGCAGGACCTGGTCGATCTCGCTGGCCGCGCCGACTTCCTTCTCGATCGTCTCGCGCTCCCGCAGGGAGAGCGAGCGCGACTTCATGAGGTGATTGATGAAGAAGCGGTAGCCACGGTCGGTGGGGATGCGTCCGGCCGAGGTGTGCGGCTGCTGGAGCAGGCCATGATCCTCGAGGTCGGCCATGACGTTGCGGAGGCTGGCGGGCGAGAGCTGGAACTTCCCGCATTTGGCGAGCGCCCGCGAGCCGATGGGCTCGCCGCTGTCGATGTGCTGGAGGACGATCTCGCGCAACACCTCGCGGGCGCGCGGGTCGAGGTCCTGCTCGTGAAGCTCGTGTTTCGCGGCCATGGTCATGCTGGCACTCAGGCGGATCGAGTGCCAGGCAGACTGTAGGAACAGGGAGAGGGGATGTCAACAATCCCTTTGGGAGGCTTCTCGCCTGTGGCGTGACCCCTCACCCGCCCTTCGGGCACCCTCTCCCCGCTCGACGCGGGGAGAGGGGCTACTAATGAACCGTCTCGGGAGATAAAAACTTAGTAGCCCTTCTCCCCGCGTCGAGCGGGGTGAGAAGGTGGCCAACGGCCGGATGAGGGGCCGCGCCACAGGCACCCTCAGTCCACCCGCTGCCCCTTCCCTGCCCTGAGCGCGTGGGTCACGGCTTCCTCGAAGCGCTTTTCGGCCACTTCGTGGTGGCGGTCCATCTCTTCTTCGACGCGTTCCATTTCGCGCTCGACTTCGCGCATGCGGTCTTCGACCTTGCGCATCTCGGCTTCGATGCCGCGCATCTTCTCCTCGAGAGCTGAGCGCCGGGAGTCGGAGAGGTCTTCGTCGTCGAACTGGTCGGTGATGGCGTCGAGGCGGGACTCGATTTTTTCCAGCTCGCGCTCGTGCGGCTTCAGGCGCTCCTCGATCTCCCGCATCGGCGCTTCGATGCGCTCCACCTCGGCGAAGATGCCGCGGATGGAGGCCAGGACCGTCGGGTCGGTGATGACGTACGCATGGCGGCCTTCGCGGACCCAGACGAATTCGCTGCCGTAGCGCTGCCCGAGCTCTTTCAAACGTCCGAGGCCGTCGCCGTCGCTCCGCATGTAGGTGGTGTCGCCCCGTTTGTAGATGTAGCTGCGGTTTTCCCGGGCGGAGAGGACGGTCACGGCGGCGGCGATGAGCACGACGAGGAGGACGAGCAGTCGTTTGCGCATGTCCAGAGAGACGGCCGCTGTTTTCAAAGGTTAGTTAGAATCGAAGGCCGATGCGCCGTCTCGCCCTCCTGCTCCTGCTCGCGTTCCCCGCAACCGCGGTGACGGTCGACCGCATCGCGGCGGTGGTGGACCGTCAGGTGCTGACGGTGAGCGAGGTCTCGCAGCTCGTGACCATCCGCTTCTTTCCGCGCACCGCGGAGAGCGAGGACGACCATCGCCGCGAGGTGCTCGATGCGCTGATCGCGCAGGCTCTCCGGTTCCGGGACGTGGAGCGTTTCGGCGCTCAGGACATCCCGGCCGACACGATCGAGGCTCGACTGATCGAGATCCAGCGCCGCTTCCCGAATGAGACCGAGTTCAGCGCCGCGCTCGCGCGTGCGGAGCTGACGCCGGACGAAGTGCGCGCGCTGATCAAGCGGCAGTTGCAGGTCGAGGCCTACATCGGCGAGCGCTTCGCGCCGCTGGTCTTCGTCTCGAACGAGGACGTGACCGAGTACTACCGCGGCCCCTGGACCGAACAGCGGCGCGAGCGCGGCCTTCCCGTCCCTCCGCTCGACACCGTCCGCGAAGAGATCCGCACCGCCGTCCGCTCCTCACGCCTGCAGGAAGAGGTGGGAAGGTGGACGACGCAGTTGAGGGCGCGGGCGAATGTGGATGTGTATGCTTGGCGCTAACCGCTGACGCGGGTGTCGGGTGTCAGGTATCCGGGGTGTTTCGCCCGGGCGACAAACCGCAGACACCTGACACCTGACACCTACTCCCCCACCAACTCCAGAAACTCATCCTCCGTCAACACCTCCACCCCCAACGAACGCGCCTTCTCCAATTTCGACCCCGCCGACTCTCCGGCGACGAGGTAGCTGGTCTTCGACGACACAGATCCGCCCGGCTTGCCGCCTTCGCGCTCGATGAGCTTGTGGATCTCTTCGCGGGAGAAGCGGGAGAGCGTTCCGGTGACGACGACGGTCTTGCCGGCGAGCTTGTCGCCGCTGGCGGTGGCGACGTGGGTGGGGGCGACGCCGAGGCGTTTCATCTTCTCGAGACGCTCCCGGTTGGCGGGGACCGCAAAGTAGAACGTGATCGACTCCGCCACCTTCGGGCCGATCTCGTGGATCCCCACCAGCTCCTCCGTCTGCGCGTTCATGAACGCGTCGAGCGTCCGGTAGTGCTCCGCGAGGATCTTCGCCGCCCGCTCCCCCACCATCCGGATGCCGAGGCCGAAGATCAGGCGTGAGAGCTCTTTCGTCTTCGACGCCTCGATCTGCTCGATCAGCTTCTTCGCCGACTTCTCCCCCTTGCGCTCGAGATTCGCGACCTGCTCCACGGACAGCTCGTAGATCGAGGAGTAGTCGGCGATGAGGCTCGTGTCGAGCAGCGCCTGGACGGTCTGCCAGCCGAGGCCTTCGATGTCCATGGCCTTGCGGGAGGCGAAGTGGGTGATCGACTGGAGCACGATGGCGGGGCAGCCCTGGTTGATGCAGCGGATCGCGACTTCGTCCTCGAACTTGTGCAGCGGCTGGTAGCAGACCGGACACACTTCCGGGATCTCGAACGGCTTCGCCCCTTTCGGCCGTTTCTCCAGCAGCACCTCGACCACTTTGGGGATGATGTCGCCGCCCTTTTCGACGGCGATGGTGTCGCCGATGCGGACGTCCTTGCGCGCGAGCTCCTCGAAATTGTGGAGCGAGGCGTTGACGACCTTCGTCCCGCCGAGACGCACCGGATCGAATTCGGCCACCGGCGTCACGCTGCCGGTGCGGCCGACGTAGACATTGATGTTACGGACGACCGTCTGCGCCGCCTCGGGCGGGTACTTGAACGCGACGATCCAGCGCGGTGCTTTCGAGGTCGCGCCGAGCTCCTGCTGTTCCTCGCGGCGATTCACCTTCACCACGATGCCGTCGATCTCGAAGTCGAGATCGTGCCGGTGCTCGCGCCAGTGCTCGATGAAGGCGATCACGTCGTCGAGCGTGGCGCAGAGCGCGCGCTGCGGATTCGCGGGCAGGCCGAGACGTTCCAGCAGCTCGTAGGCCTCCCACTGCGACTGCACCTGCCGGCCGCCCACCTTGACCAGGTGATAGAGGTAGGCGCTGAGGCGCTTCTGCGCGACGAGCTTCGGGTCCTTCTGCCGGACCGCACCCGCGGCGGCATTGCGGGGGTTTGCGAGCGGCTCGAGACCCGCTTCCTCGATCGCTGCATTGATCTTGAGGAAGTCGTGCTTGGTGATGTACACCTCGCCACGAACCTCGAGGTCGATCCTTTCAGAAAGGCGCAGGGGGAGGACGCGGATGGTCCGGACGTTCGGCGTCACGTCGTCGCCGCGGACGCCGTCGCCGCGGGTGGCGGCCTGCACGAGCGAGCCGTTCTCATATTTCAGGGCGATCGAGACGCCGTCGATCTTCAGCTCCGCTTCGTACTCGACCGATTCGGTGCCGAGGCCGCGGAGGACGCGCTCGTGCCACTCGCGCAGCTCGTCCATCGTGTACGCGTTCTCGATCGAGAGCATTGGCGGGTCGTGGATGACGGTCGGGAAGTTTTCGATGAGCGCCCCGCCGACGCGCTGGGTCGGCGAGTTCGGGTCGGAGAATTCGGGATGCGCCGCCTCGAGCGCTTCGAGCTTGCGCAGGAGCTGGTCGAAATCGTAGTCGCTGATCTCGGGCTTGCCTTCGTAGTAGAGGCGGTTGTGGCGTTCGAGCTCGGTACGGAGCTTTTCGATCTCTGATGCTGTTTTTGCGGGGGGCTTCATGACGGACGGGAAAGATATCGCGAGCGCTCCACGATCTTTTCGACGAAGTGCATCGCGCGCAGGCGCCCGTCGAGGAGCGTGACGAAATCGCGGCGTCCTTTGATCAGATTCAGGTTGATCGCCACAAATCGTAGACCGCGTGATGTATCGAAATAGACAATCAGCCGATCGCCGCCGGTCATTTGCTCGGTGCCGCGGATGTCGTCCCAGCGCACGACGCGCGTGCGGAACTGATGCAGCGGGCGGAGGGTCAGCGTGGCCTCGCTGACTTCCGCCACGGGACGGCGCGTGCCGAGCCAGACTTTTGCGCCGCCGAGCCACAGCGTCCCGATGTAGACCCAGACGAACGGCTCGCCGATCCAGCCATAGCGCGCCGACGGCGAGACGACGAGCGCGAACACGATCGCCGCGGTGACAGCCGTGGCCGTGGCCACGATCGAAAACCCGGCCCGGCGCACCCACGGCCGGAAGCCAAACTCGACCGTTGCAACCTGTGTAAGTATTTGACCCGCGGTCATTGCGCACACACTCGGTAAAGCCGTACTCTGTTGTGAGCACGGAATGCTCCCGTCCGGTATGCCGTTCGCATTACTGCCGGGTCAGCAACGCTCAGCGATATGCCCGTACAAAAGCTCGACGGCACCGGACGAAAAATCCTGGTCATCGACGATGACCTCGCGATACGCGTGCTGCTGCAGGCCGTGCTCAAACGGATGAAGTTCGACGTCGAGCTGGCCGAGGATGGCGCGGACGGGCTGGACAAGATCCAGAAGAACGGCGGATACGATCTCATCCTGCTGGACCTGATGATGCCGCGCCTGAACGGGTACGAGTTCATCGAGCGCATCGGGCAGTGGCATCCCGACCACCGGCCGCACATCATCGTCTTCACCGCCGCCGGCAAGCGCGGCGTGGACAAGATCCCGGCGAACGCGGTCTGCAACTCCATCCTCAAGCCGTTCGATCTCGACACGTTCATAGGGATCATCGGGGAGTGCCTGAGCCGCTCTCATGCGGCGGTCCGCTCCGAATCTTCCACTCAATCTGCCGGATGATGCCGAGGACGATCGTCGCCTCGCGCGCGTCGAGCTCGGCCCGCGCCGTGATGGCGCGCAGGTCGTCGTAGATCCGGTCGGGGTTGTTCTCGTGCAGGAAGCCCACCTCGCGCAGCAGGTCGCGCGCACGCTGGTGGATGCGCTCGATCGTCGCCGCATCCGGCAGGTCGCGCGCCGCCGTTGACGCCGGGGCGACGGACGAGAGCTCGTAGCAGAAGACGCAGATCGACTGCGCGAGGTTCATCGTCGGGAAGACGTCGTTCGTCGGGATCGTGACGGTGTACTGGCAGAGCATCAGCTCTTCGCGCGTCAGGCCGCTGTCCTCGCGCCCGAACACGAGCGCGAGCGTCTGGTCCGGACCGAGCGAGGCGTGTTTGTCGGCAAGCGTGCGCGGGTTGAAGGTGACGGGAGTGGTGCGCCCGCGCATCGACGTCGTGGCCACGGTGACGTGCGTCCCGGCCAGGGCATCGGCGAGCGTGGGAACGAAGCGGACCCGCTCGAGCAGGTCGTCGGCGCCGCTGGCCCACCAGCTCGACACCGGCAGGAGCTCGGGATGCCTGCCCGCGATCCAGAGCTCGTCGAAGCCGAAGTTCTTCATCACGCGCGCCGCCGCGCCGACGTTGCCGGCTTCCTTGGGCTCGACGAGGATGATGCGGAGGTTCATGGGGTGCGACTCGCGCCATCTGTTTGGAGTGCGGTGACCGCAGTCGCCGCTTTTCCTGCCAAGAGCCATAGCTCGCGCTTTTGCGAGTAAAAGCGGTGACTGCGGTCACCGCACTCCAAACTGTGCCTCATCGCGCCAGTTCCAGCAGCGCGTCGAGCATCGCATCCACATCCTCCTCGGTCGTACGCGGGTTCATCATCGTCACGCGCAGCACGCGCTCCCCTCGCAGGACCGTCGTCGTGATCCAGGCGCGGCCGCTGCGGTTGAGGCGTTCGCGCAGGTCCGCGGTCTGCTCGTCGTCGAAGCCGCGGCGGCGGAAGCAGAGGATGTTCAGGTCGGGCTCGTGGACCGGCTCGAAATCGTCCGAGGCGGCGATGCGGTCGTAGAGGTGGCGCGTGAGCTGTGTCACGCGCTCCATCGCCTCGACGATCGGCGCGGGGCCGTGGGCGCGGAGGACGAGCCAGAGCTTGATGGCGTCGGCGCGCTTGGAGCACTGGATGGTCATCTCGCCGAGGTTCTCGCTCCCGGCGTGGAAGAGGTACGGCGCGTCGGCTTCGAAGGCGCGGCGCAGCCAGATGCCGTCGCGCACGAGGATCGTTCCGAGCGAGAGCGGCATGAACATCATCTTGTGCGGGTCCCAGGAGAACGAATCGGCGCGCTCGAGACCGCGCACGAGATGGCCGAGGCGCTCGCTCAGGAGCACGGAGGCACCGTGCGCGGCGTCGACGTGCAGCCAGGTGCGGAAGCGGTCGCGTAAAAGCGCGATCTCGTCGAGACGGTCGAACGCGCCGGTCGCGGTCGAGCCTGCGGTGGCGACGATGGCCATCACCGCCGCATCGTCGCGCTCCTCGACAGCGGCAAGGGTTTCTTCGAGTGCGCCGCTGTCCATCCGGTGCGCGTGGTCGGTCGGCACTTTCAGGACGTCGGCCGCCGGGATGCCCATGATCGCGGCGGCGCGGGCGATCGAGTAATGCGCATCGGCCGAGGTCACCACGACCGGGCGGCGCCCGTTTGCGTCGGACGCAAAACGCGCGCGCGCGGCCATGAGGCCGGTCAGGTTTGCGGCCGAGCCTCCCGAGACTGCCGTCCCCTCCGCGGTGGCGGGGTAGCCGGCCAGGTCGGCAAGCCAGCGCACGACCTCCTTCTCGATGACCGTTCCGATGGGGCTCATCTCCCAGACCGCGGTCGAGTTGTTCGTGAAGGAGATCAGCAGGTCGGCGGTCGCGGCATCGAGGATCGGTGGGCAGACCTGATGCCCCATGTACGACGGGTGGTGGAGGTGATTGGAGTAGCGCGTGACGAGGCGCGCCAGCTCCAGCGGCTCCATCGTCTCGCCGGAGATGCGCACGAGCTCGCGCAACTCACCGGCAGGGCGCCACTCCACCACCGGACCGTCGCCGGCCTTCTCCACGTGATCGAAGAGAAGGTCGACGAGGTCGTGGGCGAAGCGGCGCGAGCGTTCGAAGGCGGTCATCAGCGACCGCGCATTCTACTGCGCGCGCCGGCGGTGCTGCGGGGTGTAAACGGTGACGTGCTGTGTGTCGTTGTTGGTGACGGTGACGAAGCCCCAGAGACGTCCGCCGTCGCCCACCGAAGTGATGGTGACGTCGACACCGTTCGGGAAGTTGCCGCTTTGCAGCCCGGGGATGGTTTCGAGATCGAGGACCCCGAATGCCGGACGGTCGGCCACGCACGGTGCGATCGGGCAGACGGGGATGCCGGTGAGTGCGAGGCCCACGACCGTGAGGGACTCCCTGCCGGCCGGATCGGTGAACCTGACGAGCACGCTCCGGTTCGCAGCGACGTCGTACACGCGCAGCTTCGCGCGATAGAGCTCGCCCACCGGCACCTGCAGGAGCTTGACGACGGAATCGGTGTCCTCGGCCCGCACCACCGGCAACTCCGTGCCGAGGTCGGACTCGGAGCGGGAGCGGTCGACGACGTGCGAGGCGTACGACAGCTTCTCCTCCAGCCCACGCGGGACGTACAGGAACTGGCCGCCGTCGCGCTCCAGCTGCGGGAAGTTCC
This sequence comes from Thermoanaerobaculia bacterium, assembly GCA_035630815.1. GTDB lineage: Bacteria > Acidobacteriota > Thermoanaerobaculia > Gp7-AA8 > Gp7-AA8 > QHVT01. The sequence continues at coordinate 37,462 of DASQJY010000033.1, read as the reverse complement.
CCTTGCCGCCCGGCGCGATCGGCTCCGGGATCGGGAGCGTGGGGATCGTGGGATTGGCCCAGAACAGCGGGCGAGTCTCGATGGTGACCGGCCCGTCGTTGCGGACCACGATGTCGGAGCGCCAGTCGGAACCGAAGGCGCCGCGGGCCATGAAATTGACCGGGAACAGCACCCACTCGACATCGTCGTCGAACAACGTCCCGTAGCGGAACGCATCCTCGATCGTGACCGTCTGGCTTCCGGTCACGATGCGCACGTCGACCAGACCGGTGCCTGCCGGAACCGTGGCGAGCAATTCGGAGCGTGCGCTGAAACGCACGTTCGTCGCCTTGGTGTTGCCGAAGAAGACTTCGATCTCGGCACACGGCACCGCGTTGCACGCCGGGCGCTCGTAGCCTTCGATGATCACGTCCGTGAATTCGCCGCCGACGGCCGGCGTCACTCTCACCACCCGCTCGTGCACGATGAGCGTCCGCTCCTCGAACATGTCCGCCCCGCTCGGCCCGCCGGTCAGCCTGACCGAATAGGTGCCGGCGCGAAGCATCGGCAACGGCACACGCGACGTCCAGGACGTGATCACAGCCAGCCCACCGCCCGAGAACTGGAACTCCACGGTGATGAGCGAGCCGTCCACGGTCACGTTGCGGAGCAGCGGCGTGTCGCTGCTGCCGCAGACGCCCGACAGCACCAGCTCGGCAAAGCGGGTGTCGGAGTAGATGGTTCCGGGATCGGAGGCGAACAGGTCCACCGAACAGGCGTGCGCGGATGAAAACGGCGCGAGCGCCAGCACGAAAAGGAACAGGAGGATGGACTTTCTCATCGCACCACCTCGGGCGTGTCGTGCTGCGGCGTGTACATGGTCACGTGCTGCGTGTTGTTGTTCGAGACGCTGACGAAGGCCCATAGCCGCGCGTCATTCGTGTCGGAGCGGACGGAGATGTCGACCTCCCCCGCATTCGCAAGCTCCGGAATCGAAGAGAGGTCGATCGTCGCGTATGGCGGCCGGGGATCGAAGCAGGGAGGGTTGATGCACTCGAACGTGGAGAAGATGCGGCGGCTGATGAAGACGTTCGTGCCGTCTTCCTTCGTCACCACGATGCGGATGTTGCGCGGCATGTCCGTGTCGAAGTCGTACACGCGCAGATGGGCGCGGTAGAGCGGCCGGAGCGGAATGTCGAGCAGCCGGATCTCGGCCGAGGTGTCTTCGACGCGGATTACCGGCAGCTCGGAGCCGCGGTCGCTCGCGCTGCGCGAACGGTCGACGATGTGGGAGGAGTACGTGAGCCACTTCTCGAGGCCGCGCGGCACGTAGAGGAACAGGCCGCCGTCCTCGGGCTCCTCCGGCATCGCGGCACGCTCCCCGGGAGGGATGGGGGTGAAGAACTGCACTTCGGGCACGCTGTGACCGTCCCAGACCGCCGGCACCGTCGCCGCTTCGACGGCGGCGTCGTTGCGGATGATGTTCTCGCTGCGCCATTGCGACCCGTGCGCACCGGGGCCGGCGAACGTCAGCGGGAACAGCACGCGCTCGTAATGATTGGGCTCGAAGGTTCGCGGCTCCCCATACCGGAACCCGATCGGGAGCGTGTACGTGGCCGTGTTCTGCCGCACGATGACGTCGACCAGACCGCTTCCGGCGGGGACGGTGGCGAGGAGGTCTCCCTCAGCGGTGACGCGCACGTCGTTCGACTTCGTCGCTCCGAACTGCACTTCGGCCTGCGGGCAGGGCGCCTCTTCACATGGCTGCAATGCGATGCCTTCGATGAGCACCGACGTGCCGTTCTCGCCGAAAGGCGGGGTCACGCTGAACGCCCGCGCGAGCACGACCAGGGCCTGTTCTCCGACGTCCATGTCGTCCGCTACGACCTCGACGTTATAGACGCCGCGCTGCAGCCCGCTCAGGCGGATCCGCTCGCCCCACGGGACCACGATGGGGGGACCATCGGAGCGGCCGTCGACGTGGACGATGATCCGGTTTCCCTCGATGCGCGTCGTCGCGCTGTGCGGATAGGCACCGGACGGCCACAGCCCGCCCATCAGGATGTCGAACGGCTCGTTCTCCCGCACGGGGGCGGGATCGAAGCGGATGAAATCGAGCGGCGCCGCGGACGCGAGCTGCGGCAGGAGCAAGAGGAGACCGAGGGCAAGGATGAGTCGTTTCATGATTCCTCTTCGTCCAATGGGGTGATGGGGTTGAACTGGTCGACGAGCGCCGCCCAGGCCTGGAAATAGAGCTCGCGAAGGACACGGAACCGGGAGGCGAACCGCGCTGCATTCGGCTGGTCCCCCTCGGCGACGTAGATCCAACCGCCGTCTTCGAAGACGAGGATGCGCCACGCTTCGTCGCGGTCGTCGTACGGCTCGGCCAGGGTGCCGAGCGGAACGTCCGACGGGATGAAATGCCGAAGATCGCGGTCGACGTGATCCCACGCCGGGAAGTGCGCGAGGCGCCCCAGCGACGCGCTCGCGTACTCGAGATGCATGCCGCCCTCTCCCGCATCGAACAGCTTCACCGAAAAGTCGGTGACGACCGGGAACGCTTCGAGCTCTTCACGTGTGAACATCATGGAATCGTGCATGGGTTGCACGGTTCTCCTCCTGTGCCGTCCGGCGTCACGACCGTGACCTGCTGCGTGTCGTTGTTCGTGACGGTCGCAAACGCCCATGCCAGCCCCGCGCCCGCCGGAGGCGTGACGTAGAGGTTCACCCGCTCGTCGTCGCCGCGGACAGGAAGATCGATCTCCGCGTACCACGGCGTGGCCGCACAGTTCGCCGCGCTGCTGCAGGAGCGCTGCATCGAGAACGTGCCGAAGCCGCTGATGCGGCCGAGATTGTCCGTCTCCAGCTCGCCGAACGCGTAGATGCGCAGCTTGACGCGATACGCGGGATCGAGCGGCACGGCGAGCAGCGTCATCGTGCCGCGGAACATCTGCGATTCGCGGACGACCGGGATCTCGGTGCCGAAGCCCTCCGCGACGCGCGAGACGTCACGCACGCGCAGCGCGAACCAGAGGTGGTTCGACTCCGACCGCGGGACGAGCAGCGCGGTTCCGTGCGGATACTGCGGCTGGCCCGGCCAGGTGCGGATCTCATTGGGTCTGAAGACGCCGTCGCTGAAGGTGGGCACGTGCCACACCTGCGACGTGCTGGCCATCAGCGCCTCGGACTGCCAGTCGGAGCCGTGCCCGCCCCGCGCATTGAAGAGCACCGGGAAGAGGACGCGCTCGAAGACGGCGAGATCGGGCGGTGCGCCGCGGTCGAAGTAGTAGACCGCGTTCTTCAGTACCCGGGTCTGGGTCGCGTTCGAGATCTCGACGTCGACGAAACCGGCAGCGTGCGGCGGCGGTTGGAGCACGACGTACTCGCCATCCGCCAGGTGACGGAACGTGTATTCGACCTCGACACCACCGATGCGGAACGTGCAGGCGCCCGGGCAGAATGCCTCCAGGGCGTTGCTGTAGGGAAACAAGACTTCGAGGCCGCCCGGTGCCGTCGGAATCACGGACGGCCGCACATCGACCAGATGTTCGGCCTCGGTGACGACGAACGTGGCGGTGGCGACGAGATTGAGCCCCGGGTCGGTGCCGTCATGCACCGCCACGTGGTACTCGCCGGGCGGGAGCGGCGGAAGCGGCACTTCCTGCTGTCCGAGGATCGGGGGGCTGCCGCAGAACGAGTCGCCGAACGTCACCTTGATCTCGAACCCGGAGCGCTCGACGACCGGAGGCTCATCGGGGAAGCAGTAAGGGATGCGCAACTCGATCGCGTCGGCGCTCGACGGCGTGGCGGGGACGACGGTGATGGCGTTCTGCGCGCCCAACGGCAGCGCGAGTGCGACCAGAAGCAGTGAGAGCGAAAGGTGTCTGTTCATCAGCGGCCGCCTTTCCCCTGCGGGGTGATCGTCGTGATCTGCTGCGTCTCGTTGTTCGTCACGGTGATGAACGCCCAGGCCGGTCCGATGGCCTCGACGAATACGTTGACGCGTGGGGCCGTGCCGGCGGGCAGGTCGTACTCCCCGTACCACGGAGTGGACGCGCAGCTCTTGCCGCTGCAGGTCCGTTTCAGTTCCACGAGCACTCCCGTGCCGTTCTGCACGCGGACGCTCGCGGCGCCGGGACTGAAGGAGTAAATGCGCAGCTTCGCGCGGTAGCCGGACGAGACCGGCACGCCGAGGAGCGCGATCGGGCGGCTGACGTACATCTCGGACTCGCGGACCACCGGGATCTCCGTCCCGTAACCTTCCGCCTGGCGCGAGACATCGCGTGCGCGCAACGCGAACGCGAGCTCCGGCGCCGCGTCGCGCGGCGTGAGCAGGGCGACGCCGCGCGGATAGTCGCCGCCGGAGAACTTCACCAGCTCGCCCGGCGACAGGCGGTTGCCGCACGGGTAGTCGATGCAGACGAACGGCACGATCTCGTTGAACGTCTCCACGAACCAGCGCTTCGGGTTCGAGATCGCAACCTCGGTCCGGAACAGCGAGCCGTTCACGCCGCTGACTTCCGTCAGCATCGGAAAGAGGATGCGTTCGAAGATGGAGATATCGGGCGCCGCGTTGAGGGAGAAGTAATAGAGCGCGTTCGGGACCGTGACCGCGCGTGGGCCGTTATCGATGGTCACGTTCGCCAGGCCGGGCGCATGCTGCGGCGCCGTGAACCAGACGTGCCCCTCTTCGTCCACCCGCTCGTCGAGCGCCTCGACACCGTCGACCGAAACGCGGCAGGCCGTGCTGTTGGGCGTGCAGAGCGGCTCCGGCGACACCAGGCGCACCTTGATCGGCGCGAGCTGCGTCGCCGGCACCGCGAACGGATGGGCGGTGAACGCCTGCGGCTCCGCGTTCCTGACGATGAACGTCGTCACCGTCGCGGCGGTGGTGTTCGTCGACACTTCGAGCCGGTACTCGCCCGCGGGAAGCAGACCCGGGATACGTGCGGTGTAGAAGTCGGAGAACGGAGGATCGCAGAAGGTCCTGTTGTCGAAATGCACCTTGATGACGGAGCCAACGACCTGCACGGAGGACTGAGGCTCGTCGCACCGCTGCACCAGGGCGCTGACGTAGATCGGCGTGCGCGTGGTCGGTCCTGCGGGAAAGATCGAGACGCTCTGCGCCGCGGCGACGAGCGAGAAAAACAGATAGACGATGAGCGCGGGGATCCGGAAACTTCGAATCATTCCAATCTCCTAAAGCGTTTTACTGTTGCGGTGTGACGGTCGTGACCTGCTGCGTGTCGTTGTTCGTGACCGTGATGAAGCCCCACGTCAGCGCCTCGTCCGGTCCGTCGATGCGGACGTCGACGCGGCCCAGGGTCGTGGTGGCGGGCAGATCCAGCTCTCCGTAGAGCGGCATTTCGGGGCAGGTGGCGCAGTCGCGGCGGAGCTGGAGCACGTGCAGGCCGGGCTGCGCGTCGCCCCCGCGCGCGACGAGCTGCACCCTGGCCTCGGACGTGCGCACGTCCGGGAGGAAGGCATACACGCGGAGCTTCTCGCGGTACCGCGTCTCGAGGAGGACATGACGTACAACGAGCCGCTCACGATGCTCGACGTGCCGCTCGTTGTCCGCGTGATCGAGTCCACCTCGTCGCCGCAATACGTGAGGAAGCGGAGCTCGATGGGGGTGATGGTGGTGGGGAGTCGCGGAGCGACGTGAACCTGAAAGGTCTCATCGCCGAACGCGGAAACGGCAAATAAAGCGGCAGCGAACAGGGACAGCAGCAGGGAGCGTCTGAGCATGGGCTCCTCCTCGGCAGCAATGATCTATGGTGCTACAGCATACACCAGTTGGATCAGAGCTCAAGAGAAGGACAGATGATTCGGCTTGTCCCTCGGCTGCGGCACGACGGAATGTTCGCGACTATGCCTGAACAGCATAGACGCCCCGCTCGTCTCAGTCGTTCTCGATGCGGTAGTTCGGCGCTTCCTTCGTGATCGTCACGTCGTGCGCGTGCGACTCGCGGAGGCCGGCGGCGGTGATGCGGACGAACTGCGTCTTGGTGCGCAGCTCTTCGATGTCGCGGGCGCCGGAGAGGCCCATGCCGGAGCGGAGCCCGCCGACCATCTGCGGGATCATGGCGCTGATCGATCCCTTGTACGGGACCTTCCCTTCGATCCCCTCGGGGACGAGCTTCGTCACCTCGTCGGTCTCTTCCTGGAAGTAGCGGTCCTTCGAGCCGGCCTGCATCGCGCCGATCGAGCCCATGCCGCGGTACGCCTTGTACGTGCGCCCCTGGTAGAGGATCGTCTCACCCGGCGCTTCATCCGTGCCGGCGAACAGCGAGCCGATCATGATCGTGTGCGCACCCGCGGCGAGCGCCTTGGTGATGTCGCCCGAGAACTTGATGCCGCCGTCGCTGATGACCGGGATGTCGAAGCGCTCGGCGGCGCGGACGCACTCGAGGATGGCCGTGATCTGCGGCACGCCCGCACCCGCCACGACGCGGGTGGTACAGATGGAGCCGGGCCCGATGCCGACCTTGATGGCGTCGACGCCGAGCTCGCAGAGGTCGATCGCACCCTCGTACGTCGCCACGTTGCCGGCGATGAGGGGCGTGGTCGGGAAGAGCTTCTTGAACTGGCGGATGGTGTCGAGCACGCCGTTCGAGTGCGCGTGCGAGGAGTCGAGCACGATCACGTCGACCTTGGCGTCGATGAGCGCGCGTGCGCGGTCGATGCCGTCCTTGCCGGCGCCGATGGCCGCGGCCACGCGCAGGCGGCCGAGGGGATCCTTCGCGGCCTGCGGGTAGCGCCGCGCTTTCTGGATGTCCTTGACGGTGATGAGGCCCTTCAGGTCGCCATTCGCATCGACGACGAGCAGCTTCTCGATGCGGTGCTGGTGAAGGACTTCACGAGCCTGCTCGAGCGTGGTGCCGACGGGTACCGTGACCAGGCCGTCTTTCGTCATCCGCTCGGCGATCGGGAGATCGAAGCGGGTCTCGAAGCGGAGGTCGCGGTTGGTGAGAATGCCGACCAGCTTGCCGTTGGCGTCCGTGACCGGCACGCCGCTGATCTTGTACTTCTCCATGACCTGCAGCGCCTCGGAGATGCTCTGCCAGGGGCGCATGGTCACGGGGTCGACGATCATCCCCGCTTCGGAGCGCTTCACCTTGTCCACTTCCTCGGCCTGCCGGTCGATGGGCATGTTCTTGTGGATCACGCCGAGGCCACCATGTTGCGCCATCGCGATCGCGAGACGTGCCTCCGTGACCGTGTCCATGGCCGAAGAGAGGATGGGGATGTTCAGGCGGATGTCGCGGGTGAGGCGGGTCGAGACGTCGACGAAGTTCGGATGCACTTCCGAGCGCATCGGCTTGAGGAGCACGTCGTCAAACGTGAGCGCCAGCGGGATCGGGTCGGCGAAGCGGTCCGAGGGCAGCGGCTCGGGCCGTTCCACCTCGCGAAACTCGACTCGTCCAATGACCGGGATGTCCTTCAATACACGTTCGTCGCTCATGTCCCCTCCGCCGATTTGAGTATAGAACGGGAGGCCATGCACCGGAATTGCACGCACATCCGGCGGAGACGCAGATCGTGACGATGAGATTCACCGTGGAGCAGCGCCATCTCACCGAGGCCGACGGGCGGCCCGTCTCCAGCTCCAACGAGGTCGAATTCAACAGCGTCGAGGCAGAGACCATCGACGATGCCGTGCGCCTCTACATCAGGAAAGACGACGCGGAGCTGATCGGCAACGTCCTCAAGTTTCCCGGCTTCCAGGCCGTGGCCACGGTGCGGAAGGCGACCGGCGTCTACACCCTCCAGTTCACCCCTGCCAGCCAGCAGCTGACCCTCTGACCGGTAAGCGCTTACGGCCCGGATTCACCATCACTTCACGAAGCGTGACGCGGAGTTCACCACCTGAGCACGCTTCATCCGTATATTGCCGCCGAATGCGATTGGCGAGTTGTGTGGCGATCCTCGGCGAAGCCGTCCTCCTGCTGGACAACTTGTGCGCTCCACGCCTACCCGCTCGTGATGATCTCCTTCAGGATCGAATCCTGAAGGTTGTAGACGGCGAAGACACCCACTCGGTAGCGGTTGAAGAGAAACGAGAAGGCGTACACCTTCCCGCTCTGCGCGTGCACGTACCCTGACAGGCCGATCACGCCCGAGATGTAGCCGGTCTTCGCGTACACCTGCCGCGCGTACGGCGGGCGTTTGAGCCGGTTGCCGAACTTCGAGTCGGGATCGCCGGTGTACGGCAGCGAGCTGACGAACTCCTCGCGCCACGGGCTCTTCCACATGTAGCGCAGCAGCGAGATGAAGGCGTTCGCCGAGGCCCGGTTGTTGCGCGACATGCCCGAACCGTCGACCGGGTAGAACTCGTTCGCGGGGATGCCGATCTTGGTCGTCATCCACTCCTTGATCTCCGCGTTGCCGGCTTCCCAGGAGCCTTCCTGCCGCGTCTCGGCGCCGATGATCTTCAGCACCTGCTCGGCGTAGTGGTTCTGGCTCTTCTTGTTCACGACGTAGATCAGGATGTTGAGCGGCGTGGTGTGCTTGGTGACCATCCGCCAGTCGGGACGCGCGTCGCGGGCCACCAGGGAGATCTTTCCCTGCACGCGGATCCCGGCGCGCTGGAAGGTCTCGTTCGTCACCTGCGCGAAGTAGTGCACCGGGTTCTCGATGGTGATGAACACCTCGGTCGCACCGGACCGCGCCGGAACGCCGCCGCGGACGATCACGGTATTCGTGCCGAGCTTGCGGGTGATGTACGGGAGCCCGCCGCCGGTGCGGCAGTTGTTCTCGACCTGCATGTAGCTGGTCGGCGGCTCGAGCTGCACCACGCACGGCTTGCCGGGAGAGCTCGGGAGCACCCGCACCTCGACGCATCCTTCCTGCATCGAGAACGCCGAGACCGGCGCCTCGTACCAGGCCACCAGCTGATCGCGCGGCCAGGTGGGGTGGATGTAGTCGGTGTCGAAGTAGCCGAACTCGAAAATCAGGTCGCCGGTGACGGTCTTGATCCCGGCGCGCTTCAGGTCGGCCGCCCACTGCTGCAGCACCGCGGTCGCGGCGCCGTCGTGGAACCGCCCGCCGATGGTCGGGTCGCCGCGGCCGACTACTTTCAGGTCGCCGTTGAGCGTGCCGCTGGCGTCGACGTCGCCGCGGGCATAGACCGCGGTCGTGACTTCGAAGCCCGGCTTGAGCAGGTCGATCGCGGCCGCGGTCGTGAAGAGCTTCATGTTCGACGCGGGGGCGAGCGGGGTATGCGGGTTCCGCTGCGCGACCACCCGTCCCGACTCCAGCTCGACGATCTGGATGCCGGAGTCGGAGCTGCTCGCCACCGAGCCGTTGACCAGCGACGCGAGCCGCTCCTCGAAGGTGCGCCCCACCGGAACCGCGGCCACCGGCGCGGCCTTCTTCGGCGTGGCCTTCCTCGTCACCGCCGTCTTCTTCTTCGGCGTCGTCTTTTTCTTCTTCTTGGTTTGGGCGTCAGCGCCCGGGTCGAGGAGCGCGATGAGCAGGACGGCGATGAGCGCGACCAGGCGCGGGGAACGGACAGTCATTGCCCGCGAGCATAGTGCAAAGTTGGTGCTACGAAAGTCTCTGCCACTGCTCGGGTAGTCCCAACCGGATACGGTCGTGTAACGAGACGGGCAATCTCCGGCGAACGGTGTTGCGGATCTCGTCGCGCGAATAGCGCCGCGAAAAGTGCGTCAGCACGATCAGCTGGTTCTCGAAGCGCTCCGCAAAGTCGGCGATGTCGTCGACGTGGATGTGCCGGTACTTCGCGGCGCGGTCCTGATGCCCGTCGGCGACGAACGAGCACTCGATCATCAGCACCTCCGCCTTGTACAGCGCGTCGCAGCTCTCGAGCAGGCCGCGGTCGGTGTCGCCGGTATAGAAGAGGATCGGGCAGCGGTACTCCTCCTCCACCTCCTCTCCCTCGCGCCGCAGCCGGGCGATGGTCTCGCCGTCGCTGCCGATGTACTCCCCGCGCAGGTGATGCCGACGCTCGATGAACTCGTACCCGCGCGCCGCCACGCGGTGCGGCGCCGCGTGGCCGCGGACAAACAGCGAACGCCCGATGCGCAGCTCCTCCCCCGCCGCCACTCCAACGATGCCGACCTCGTCGAAGCTCGCGCCGGTCAGCCTCCGCTGCACCTCGAGCAGTGCCTCGACGTCTGCCGCCGCTTCGGCCGGGACGTAGATGGTCCCTCCTTCGAGCTGCTGCAGATGCCGCTGGCCTGCGTAGAAGGGGATGCCGGCCGCGTGGTCGAGATGCGCGTGGCTGATGAAGACGTGCGGCATCGAGACCACGAGATCGGGACAGCGCCCGATGTCGAGCGCGATGTTGAGATCGCGCACGCGGAAGAACGTCTCGTGCCCCGCCCGCGAGCGCCCTTCGATCAGGAAGTGCTCGGTCTGGAGGGTGAAGAATTCCTTATCCTGCATTGAGCACTTCGACCACTCCGATCAGCTCGCGCAACGACGTCACGCGCGCGTCGGCGACGATCTCCAGTCCATGATCGAACGGCGGCGCGACCGCCGTCCCGCGCACCGGCGGCTCGAAGTGCACCGCCCGCATGCCGCAGCGTTGCGCGCCGTGCACGTCGACGTACAGGTTGTCGCCGACGAACACCAGCTCGTCGTACGCCACGCCCAGCCCGCGGCGCAGCTCCTCGAAGATCGACGGGCGCGGCTTGCACTGGCCGTGCTCGTTGGAAAAGACCATCACGTCGATGGAAGCGGCCAGGCCGAGGGCTTCGAGAATGGGGCGCAGGACGTAGCCGGGCGTGCGGCCTGTGTTGCTGATGAGCCCCACCCCGAACCCGCGCGCCTTCAGCTCCGCCAGCGTCTGCTGCGCCCCTTCGACGACCGCGGGCAGCACCTCCAGCGCCGCGTGGGCGTACGCATGCTCGAGCTCCGCGATGACGCTCTCCTCGAACGAGCGCGGCTCGAGCTCCAGCTCTTCCAGGAAGTGCTCGATCTGCCGCCGGCACGGCACGTCCACATCCGCCGACCAGTAGAGATCGTTGCAGCGATGCCAGAGCGCGCGGTACGCCCGCTCGATCCGCTCCGCCACCGCGGCATGTCCGCGGGCACGGAGGATCTCCTCCATCCGCGTGAGCCGCAGCCGCTCCTGCTGCCGCGACAGCTCGGGTGTGTCGGTGATGAGGGTTTCCCAGAGATCGAAGGCGATGGCTTGAATCATGATGTCAGGTGTCGGGTGTCAGGTATCTGGGGTGTGTCGCCCGGGCGAAAGACCCCAGACACCTGACACCCGACACCTGACATCATCAGTTCAACTTCACCCGCCCCTCGAACCCCTCCTCGTACGTATGAAAGTGCTCGAGAGCGGGCTCGGGATACTTCCAGCAGTAGTAGCCGGCGCCGCTGTCGAAGTCGATGAGCCAGAGGCCTTTCACCTCGATGCCGAGGGCCATGATGGCCTCGGCCCACTCGGTGACGACGCGCTGGTAGTCCTCCGGGTCCTCGGAGTCCATCTCGTCGACGCGGTCCACCGCCTCGGTGGTGATGCGCTGCGCCTCCGGGAGGAGGGCGGTCGCTTCTTCATACGTAAAGATTCGTTTAGGCACGCAAAGCGAATCTATCTCAACTGGCAACCGTTTGCGGCCTTGTGCTAAAACGCGCCTTGCATTCGTGCGACACACACGAGGGAGGAATTCCGATGTCGGTAGAGGATAGGGTCAAATCCATCATCGTCGAGCAGCTCGGTGTCGACGCTGAAGAGGTCACTTCAGAAGCGTCGTTCGTCGAGGATCTCGGCGCGGACTCGCTCGACACCGTCGAGTTGATCATGGCGTTCGAAGAAGAGTTCGGGGTGGAAATCTCCGACGACGAAGCGGAGAAGATCCGCAAAGTCCGCGACGCTGTCGATTACATCGAGAAGCGCGCCAAGGCCCAGTAAGCATCGCAACTGAACGTACGGACGGGCGCGGCGCGCCTGTCCTTCTTTGATCCGTGGCGGGCAAATGCCCGCCGTACGTTTGTAAAGGAGCGGACTCGTTTTGACCAGACGTCGCGTGGTGGTGACCGGAATCGGCATGATCTCCCCCGTCGGAGTGGGCAATGAAGCCACCTGGCAGTCGCTGCTCGCGGGGCGCTCCGGCATCGGCCGCATCACGAAGTTCGACGCGAGCGACTACCCCGCTCAGATCGCCGGCGAAGTGCAGGGGTTCAACCCCGGCGACTTCATCGAGAAGAAAGAGGTCAAGAAGTCCGATACGTTCATCCACTTCGCCATCGCCGCGGCGCAGATGGCGTACGACGACTCCGGCCTCGACACGTCGAAGGAAGATCCGGACCGCGTCGGCGTCATCATCGGGTCGGGCATCGGCGGACTGCCGCTCATCGAGGAGATGCACAAGAAGCTCCTCGAGCGCGGCCCGTCGCGCATCTCGCCGTTCTTCATCCCCGGCCTGATCGTCAACCTCGCCTCGGGGCACATCTCCATCCGCTTCAACGCCCAGGGTCCGAGCTCCGCTCCCGCCACCGCCTGCGCCACGGGCGCGCATGCGATCGGCGATGCGTCGAGGATCATCCGCCACGACGACGCCGACATCATGTTCGCCGGCGGCAGCGAGGCGGTGATCTCGGCGCTGGCCGTGGGCGGCTTCTCGGCCATGCGCGCGCTGTCGACGCGCAATGACGAGCCGCAGCGCGCCTCCCGTCCGTGGGACGCGCAGCGCGACGGCTTCGTCATGGGCGAAGGCGCCGGCATCCTGATCCTCGAAGAGCGCGAGCACGCGATCGCCCGCGGCGCGCGGATCTACTGCGAGCTCACCGGCTACGGCATGACCAGCGACGCGTTCCACATCACGTCGCCGGCCGAGGACGGAGGCGGCATGACTCGCGTCATGAACCGCGCGCTCAAGGATGCGGGGCTGCAGGCCTCCGACATCGGCTACATCAATGCCCACGGCACCTCGACCCAGATCGGGGACAAGACCGAGACCATCGCCATCAAGGCGGTGTTCGGCGAGCACGCCTACAAGCTCGCGATCAGCTCGACCAAGTCGATGACCGGCCACCTCCTCGGCGCGGCCGGCGGGCTCGAGTCCGCGATCGCCGCGCTCGTCGTGCAGAACGAAGAGCTCCCCCCCACGATCAACTACGAGAACCCCGACCCGGAGTGCGACCTCGACTACGTGCCGAACCAGTCCCGCAAGGTCCCGGGCCTGCGCCACGTGATGTCGAACTCCTTCGGCTTCGGCGGCACGAACGCGACGTTGATTTTCTCGAAGCACGAATAGGCACCCTGTAAGAAATCGCCAGGAACCATGTTCCCGGCCTGTGGCACGACCCCTCATCCGCCCTTCGGGCACCTTCTCCCCTTGCAGGGGAGAAGGGCTACTAAGTTCCCAGCTCGCGAAAGTGAAACTTTGTAGCCCCTCTCTCCGCGTCGAGCGGGGAGAGGGTGGCCAACGGCCGGGTGAGGGGCCGTGCCACAGGCGATCCTAGGCCCCTTCCAGCGATTCCACCCACTCCGGGTGCCCGTACTTGCGGGCGATGTCCGCCGGCGTCATCCCGTCCGTGCCTTTCGCGTCGCGGTGCGCGCCGTGGGCGAGCAGCAGCTTCGCCATGTCCACATCGCCGCGGCTCGCGGCGCCGTGGAGGGGGGTGTAGTCGAGTTGCTGTTTCGCGTTCGGATCAGCGCCGCGTGCGAGGAGGAGCGCCATCGACTCGCGGTCCTGCACCGCGGCAGCGGCGTGCAAGGGCGCCACGCGTTGCGGGTTGTCCGCGGCGGCGTTCACGTCCGCTCCCTGTTCGATGAGGAAGCGGGCGACGTGCGGCTGGCGGAAGAAGATCGCCAGGCCGAGGGGGGGGTAGCCGTCGGCGGTGCGGGAGTCGAGCAGCGAGGGATCGTCGGCGAGCAGCGTGCGCACGCGTTCGAGGTCGCCGAGGGCGGCGGCCTCGCCGAAGGTGAGCTGTGATGCGCGCTCGGCGAGGAGGCGGGCCTCCTCCGGCTTCCCCTGGTACAGCGCCATGAGGATCGGTGTGACGTTTTCGCTCATGGCCACGATCGTAGCGCGGCGCACGCTCAAGCCGTTTCTCGAATCCTGCGAAAACGGGCGGGGGAAGTGCCGAACGTGCGGGTGAAGAGCGTCGTGAACGAGCCGAGGCTCTCGAAGCCGCATGCGAGTGCCACCTCGCCGACGTCGCGGCCGGTCGCGCGCAGCAGCATCTTCGCGCGCTGCAGCCGGAGGCGCGTGACGTAGCGGTGCGGCGTGGAGTCGTGAAAGGCGGTGAACAGCCGGTGGAAGTGAAACGGTGACAGGCACGCCTCCCCCGCCGCCTCGGCTACGGTGACCCGCCGCTCCAGGTTCGCATGCAGGAACGACGTCCCGACGCCGACCCGCCGCGCCAGCTCTTCCCGCGTCGCGGCGCGCAGCGCCGGCAGCTTCGCGACGCGCGCGCGCAGGTCGCACTCGACCGCCGCGAGCTGCAACGCCGCCGCGTAGAACGACTCCGCGAGCGGCTCGCCGTTCTGCATGCGCGCGTGGGCCTCCTGCAGCTCCCGCGCGAGCGGCGTCTCGAAATGCAGCCGCTCGGTGAACGTCATCGGCGATGACGGCGACGCGTCGAGCAGCTTTGCGCTGGAGGTGGTGGAGGTCCGGAACGCATCCTCCACGAAGCCTCGCTCGAAGAAGAAATTGAACGTCTCTACCGGCTGCAGAGCATCGACGGTGAGCGAGTACGCCTCTCCATCGTTCAGCAGCAGCACCGCCCCGGGCACCAGCTCGTAGCGCCCCTCCCGCGTCTCCCACGTCGCGGAACCCTCGATCACGCCTTTGATCGAGAGCGGACCGGTGAATTGCGTGGTGTGCCGCCTCACCGTGCGGCCCGCGACGATGGCGTTGTGCGCTCCGAGGAGCGCGGCCGGCGGATTGATGAGTACGTCCGTCATCGCGACTGGAATTCTACGGGGAATGGGGAAACGGCGGGTTGGGCGCGGACGGCATTAATTTTGAGTTGTTTTGATGATGGAGGTCAGACATGAAGCGTTGTGAGCATTGCGGTCACTCCCGCGCCGCACACATCGACGGAATGCGTTGCGCTCTCTGCGGCTGCACCCCGACCCGCCAAACCTTCGTGCAGGAACGGCTCGGCTTCAAAACTGCCCTGCCGACGCGCGTCACTGCCAATACGCGAAAACGGTGAGCTCAGCGTTAGGATGATTTCCGCCCGGATCGAGGTTGGACTTGTCATGGCCGCACAAGCAACGAAAGCGCAAAAGCTCGTCTCCGTCTCCGAACGTAACCTGCAAAGCGCCGCGACGCGCCTGTTCCCGAAGAAGAACAAGCTCGTCTCCTCGGAGGTCGAGTACCTCCGCCGCGTCCTCGGCGACAAGGCGACGCAGACCGCCATCGACGAGAAGGTGGAACTGGTGCGCAGGTTGCCATGGAGCGAGATCGTGGGTGAGGCGTAGCGCGCTTCACTGTTATCAGTTGTCGGTTGTCAGTTGTCTGTGGCGCATCGCGACACGGCGCAGACAACTGACAACCGATAACCGACAACATCTCGCGTGAACTACGACGTCCTCATCATCGGCGCCGGCGCTGCCGGACTCTCCGCGGCGCGCACTCTCTCCGGTGCCGGGAAGCGTGTCTGCATCATCGAGGCGCGCGAGCGGGTCGGGGGGCGCGTGCATTCGCTGCACATCCCCGATCTCCCCCACCCCATCGAGCTCGGCGCGGAGTTCATCCACGGAGAAGGCTCCTCGACCTTCTCCATCGTCGATGCGGCTGCATTGACGGCGGCGGAGCTGCCGGACGATCACTGGTGGTCGGAGGGCGGCGAGTGGAAACAGGTCGACGACTTCTGGGGCGAGATCGATGCTGTCCGCGCGAAGATCCCGGCCTCGGGCAAGGACGTCTCGTTCGCCGGCTTTCTCCGTTCGCGCAAAGAGCTGTCGCCCGACGTGTGCGAGCTCGCCCGCAACTTCGTCGAGGGGTATCACGCCTCCCACGCCGAGCGCATCAGCGCGCAGGCCCTGCGCGCCGCCGATTCCGAGCAGGATGAGGAGACGGAGGGCGGCAACCGCCAGTTCCGCCTGGCCCAGGGGCAGGATTCGATCATCGCCTGGCTCCGCGCCGGACTCGATCCCGAGCGCACCGACCTCCGCCTCGGCACCGCCGCCAGGTGCGTGCAGTGGTCTCCGGGAAAAGTCGAAGTGGAGTGCGCCTCTGCCGTCGCCACCGAGCGCATTCGCGCGAAGGCGCTCATCCTCACCATCCCGATCGGCGTCTGGAAAGCGGGCACGCTCGCGTTCGAGCCGCCGTTGCGCGAGAAGGAGAACGCTCTCTCGCACATCGAGGCGGGGCACGTGGTGAAGATCGCGTTCCGCTTCCGCGAGCGTTTCTGGGATGAAGACGGCACGGTGAACTTCCTCCACTCCGGCGACCGCTTCATGCCGACCTGGTGGACCTCCGCCCCGTTCCGCTCGCCGATCCTCACCGGCTGGGCCGGCGGCGCCGCGGCCGACGCGTTGCTGGCCGAGGGAGCGGAGGCACTGTGCGACCTCGCGCTGGAGGCGCTCTCCACCGCGTGGCTCGTCCCGCGCAAGCGCATCGACGCGCTCCTCACCGGCAGCTACACCCACAACTGGCAGAACGACCCGTTCAGCCGCTGCGCCTACTCCTACGCCGCCGTCGGCGGCAAGAACGCCGCCGCGAATCTCGCCAGACCGCTGAAGAAGACCCTCTTCTTCGCCGGCGAGGCCACGAGCAGCGACGAGACCGGGACCGTGGCGGGCGCTATCGAGAGCGGCCGCCGCGCCGCCCGCGAAGTGCTGCGCGCCTGAGTGGGAGTGCGGTCTCCGCAAATAAGCCTTGCCTTTTATGCGGTGACGACATACGTTGCATGTCAACGCCACATCGCATGCTGTCGTCTGGAGGTTTCCGATGAAGCTTCGCCTGAGCGCAGTCCTCCTGGTGCTGTGCACCGCCTTTCCCACCCTCGCTGGTGTCCTTTCTTTCGTACTCGCCGTACACGGACCAGGTCGGGATCTCCGCGTTCCACGAGCGGACGACGCGCTATTTCCTCCTCCTGGAATCGCCGGAGAGTGAGTTCAGGGACCACGGCGCCTACGCCACCCTGACCGACAACATGACCAACGACACCACCTACCTCGGCGCACAACTGGCCGCAAGACCGAACTGATGCTCCTGATAAAGACCCTCGTCCCTGCTGTTCGCCATCGCCTTTACGGTTCCGGCCGGGTGCGCGGCCTCGTGCGCGCCCTGCTCGAACCGGCCGCGCGCGTACCTGCGCCGCATTGCAAGCTGTCTGTTGGAGGATTTTCGATGAAGCTTCGCCTGAGCGCTGTCCTGCTGGTGCTGTGCACCGCCATTCCGACGTTCGCTCGCGTCCTCTCGTACGCGCCGTACACGAGCCAGGTCGCCATGCCCGGCTATCACGAGCGGACCTCGCGTCACTTCCTCCTCATCGAAGCGCCGCCGCGCGACGGAGTCTTCCAACAGCTGAGGCGTGAGCTGGTGCTGTACGACACCCAGGGCGGCGACCCGCGGGTGGTGTTATCGAGCTCCGCGAGCGTGCGCGCCGCGGCGCTGTACGAGCCGGACAGCATCCCGGGCGCGCCGCCCGTGCTGCTGGCCATGGTCGACGCCGACCTCGGCAACACCCAGGCGGTCATGATCAGCTCCGACGGCGGCACGACCTGGAAGGAGATCGCCGCGTTGCGCAACAAGGTCGGCATCGAGAATTTCCTCACGGACGTCGGTGGTCCGTGGGTCCAGGGCCTCAACCCCTCGATCCGCATCGGCAGCAACGCCTGGCCGTTCATCGTGCAGGGCTTCCACCACGGCGTCTTCGCCGTTTCCGCGCAAGGCGACGTGAAACAGATCAGCAGCGGAATGCGCACCACCGTGCATGGGCAGGACGCGAGCGGGACGAAGTTCCTGCTCGCCGAGCGCGCGCCGAACGTCGAGTCGCACGTCAGCCTCAAGATCGTCGACGTGGAGCGTGGCGTCATCGCGGTCATCGCGAACGACTTCCTGAACTTCGTCCATTACGCCGGCTGGATCGCGTCCGACAACACGGTGTACCTCGCCGTGACGCGCAGCCAGGGGCGCTTCCTCTATCAATGGCGCAACGGTCAGCTCTCGGTCATCGCCGGCCCGCGCAACGCCGTCGCGCCGCCGCACAACAGCGACGGACCGCACGCTCCGCGGAACGCGATGGATTTCATCGCCGTTCCGACCCACGACTTCAACGGCGCCTGGATGGTGCAGCGCGGCACGACGCAGCCGACCACGCTCCTCCGCTACACGCCGGCCACCGGCCTGGAGACTCTTTGGACCGACATCTCCGGCCCCGAGGTCGAGGCGCTGATCGCCGGCTCCTCGGGACAGTCGGTGCTGATCCAGGTCCATCGCGACCGATCCCTCGTCGAGGAGCAGGTCATCTTCGTCGACCCCGCGCTCGCGGTCTGGAAGCTCGGCGAAGCGATGCCGCGCGAATACGACGAGCTCTATCTCAACGAAGAAGCGAACAAAGGCTTCATCCACGTGAACCCCGACCGCCTGCGGGACGGCGAGAAGTTCGTATTCAACTCCGGATCGTTCGAGACCGGCCTGGACGGGCCGATCTCCCCTCCCATCGGCGGCGGCGGCGACGTGATCCAGGAGTGGGGCGTCGTGCAGGCGTCGCTCAAGCAGCACCTGATTCTGCCGGGCGTGGCGCGCCTGCAGGGGGGCTTCGGCTCCGAGTGGCGCACCGACGTCACCATGTACAACCCGCTCGACGACGCGCAGGAGATCGAGATCGAATACGTGCCGCTATACGAGGCCGCGGCCTCGCCTCGCACCATCACCGTGACGCTGAAGGCGCACGAGATCCGCTTCGTCCCCGATGCCTTGCAGTCGCTCTTTCTGCTCGAGACGGGCGGCGGCTCCCTGCACTTCCATCCGGCCATCGGCATGAACGTCGTCGGCCGCACCTACAGCCGCAGCGGCAACGGGACCTACGGCTTCGGCATGACCGGCATCGACGCCTTCAACGCGGCCGGTCCGCGCTTCACGATGACGTTCGCCGGCGCGTTCCCGGGCGAGCATTTCCGCACCAACATCCTGCTCACCGACACCTCGGGTGCCGGCGCTTCGGCAACCCTCAGCGCGTTCGGCGTCTCTGGCTCGATCGGCTCGACCGGCTCGATCGTCACCGCCCCCGCGGGCGGTACGTTCCAGGCGAACGGCGTCCACAGCTCGCTCAACCTCTTCCAGCGCGACGCCGGCGGCCTGGTGATCCAGCCGACGCACGGCACCGCCATCGCTACCGTCATCGCCATCGACAACCGCACCAACGACGCCACCTGGTTCCCTCCCGACCTGTCGGCCATCCAGATGCGCACCATCCCGGTGATCGGCCACCTGGCAGGCGCGAACGGCTCGCAGTTCCGCAGCGATCTCTATCTCTTCAATCCGACGGCGGAGACCCGCACGGTCGTTCTCGAAGCGAAGAAGTGGGACAGCCCGCTCGTGCTCACGCGCCAGTTCACGCTGCTGCCGCGCGAGGCGCGCGTGATCGTCGATGCGCTGCAGACGCTCTGGAACGAGCAGGGGCTGGCGCGCCTCCGCTACTGGACCAACCAGGACTTCGGCGAAGGAGTGCGCATCACCTCGCGCACCTACACGGTGGACCAGAGCGGCGCGACGTACGGCTCGCTGATCCCGCCGCTCAACAATTTCCAGATCGCCCCCGCGGGCGATGCGCTGGAGATCATCGGCGCCACCGCCGGCCCGGGCTTCCGTACGAACATCGGGCTGGTCGAGGTGTCGACCGCGAACGTCCCGGCCGCACCGACCACGGTCCGCATCCGGATCATCGACCAGGACCGCCGGCAGCTCGATACCTTCACGATGTCGCTCCCGCGTGCGAGCGGAGTGCAGCTCAACGACATCTTCGCCTCGCGCGGCATCACCACGCCAGCGGCTGCCCTGATCGTCGTGGAAGTGCTCGATGGAGGTGGGCTCGTCGGCGCCTACGCGACGCTGACCGACAACGTGACGAACGACACGACGTACTTCGGCGCGCAGCTCGCCGCGCAGGTGAATTGACACTCATGAAAAAGAAACTCGCGGTCCTGCTATTCGCGCTCGCCTTTGCCGTTCCCGGGTTCGGGCGCGTGATCTCCTACGCCCCCTACTCGGACCAGCCCTCCGAGTCGGGCGTGCACTTGCGCACGTCCCGCTACTTCGCGCTCATCGAAGGGGCCGACGAAGACCACCGCCACGTGGTGCTCTACGACTCGCGCGGCGAAGAAGAGCCGCGCGTGATCTACGGGCCTGAAGCCGTGCGGACCGTCGCGCTCTACGAGCCTGCCGGCGCCGCGCCGATGCTGTTCGTCTACGCCCGCTACGAGTCCGCGTTCAGCAGCGACGGCGGCAGGTCGTGGATCGACGTGCCGATCGCCGCATATGACCAGCACTTCAGCGGCATCGACACCGGCGGCCCCTACACCGGCGGTCTCGGCGGCAGGGTGCTCATCGGCAACAGCCGCCATCCCTTCGTGATCTCGACCTGGAACCGCATCGTCGCGATCGACGCTCACGGCATCGCCAGGACTCTCCCCTACACGGGAGCGTTGATCGGCCAGGACCGCGCCGGTGAGCGCTTTCTGCTCTCCAGCAACATGTCCGAGGTCGTGATGATCGATCTCGACGGCAGCTACTACCGCAAGCTCTTCGACCGGCCGCCGGGGACCCTGTATTACACCGCCGGCTGGATCAGCCCTGCCGGCGAAGTGTTCGTCGAGATGCAGCGCGCACGCGGGCGGCACCTCTATCACTACGCGCGGCGCCAACTGAGCTTCGTCGCCGGTCCGGACGGCCTGGTCCCCCGCGACGATGGTCCGTGGCAGGAGGGGCTCGGTTTCTTCGCCGTTCCGACGCACGACTTTCGCGGCGCCTGGATGATCCAGCGGGCGCCGGGCCAGCCGACGACGCTCATGCGCTACAGCACCGCTCGGGGCGTCGAGACGATGTGGAGCGATCCGGCAGGACCGGAAGTCGAAGCGCTCATCGCCGGCCAGTCGGGACAGACGCTCCTCGTGCAGGTGCACGTGCCGCGCGACGTCAACGTGGCCGTGCCGTTCATCGATCCGGCGCTGGCGGTGTGGCGCGTCGGGCAGCCGTATCCCACCGAGTACGACGAGCTCTTTCTCAACGAGGAAGACAACAAGGGATTCATCCACCTGGACGTCGACCGGCTGGAGGAGGGGGAGCCGTTCGTCTTCAACTCCGGGTTCGAGGTCGAGTACCGGGAGTCAGGACCGATCTCGCCGCCGATCGGCGGCGCCGGTGACGTGATCCAGGAGTGGGGAGTCGTCCGCGGCTCGTTCAAGCAGCGGCTCCTGCTGCCGGGCGTGGCGCGCATGCGCGGTGCGTTCGGCTCGGCGTGGACGACCGACGTCACGATCTACAACCCGCTGGACGAGCCGCAGGACGTCGAGGTGCACTTCATGCCGCTCGACCCGGCGGTACAGACGACCTCGCGCCGGACGCAGACCGTGCGCATCCCGCCGAAGCGGATCACCGTCATCGACGACGTGCTCCACTCGCTGTTCATGATCGCGAACGGCGGCGGCTCGCTCATCTTCGAGCCCGCGGCCGGCGTGAACGTCTTCGGACGCACCTACACGCGCTCGGGAGAGGGCACCTATGGCTACGGCATGCAGGCCATCGACTTTTTCAACTCCGCCGGCCCGCGCTTCCCGCTCTTCTTCTCCGGTGCGTTCCCCGGCCCCGGGTTCCGTACGAACGTCGTCCTCACCGACACGTCGGGACGCGGGACGGCCACAAACCTGACGGCATACGGCTGGTCCTCGAACATGATCCTGAGCGCGGCCCCTTTCGTCACTCCGGCCGGCGGTGTGCTGCAGGTTGCCGCCCCGAACAGTCCTCGCCACTACGGCGTGTCCGCGCTGAAGCTCACGCCGACCCGCGGCACGGTCATTCCGGCCGTCATCGCGATCGACAACATCACCAACGACGCGACGTACTTTCCGCCCGACCTCCCGGCCACCGTTCCGCGCTCGATCCCGATGATCGCCCACACCGACGGCCCGGGCGGCAGCGTCCGCAGCGACCTCTATCTCTTCAACCCGACGGATGAGGAGCGCTACGTCCGCCTCGAAGCGAAGATGTGGGACAAGTCGATGCGCATCATCCGAGGCGTGTACCTGGACCCCTTCGAAGCACGCGTCATCCCGGACGTGATGACGAACCTCTTCCACGGCATCTTCGGCGTCGCGCGCCTCCGCTATCTCTCCGATGAAGACGGTGCAAGCGGCGCGGGCGTCCGCGTGACGTCGCGCACCTACAAGACCACGCCGAACGGCGGCACCTACGGCACGCTGGTCCCCCCGCTCAACAACTTCCAGATCGCCGCCCCCGGCGACACCCTGGAGATCCTCGGCATCAGCGGCGGCAACGCCTTCCGCACGAACCTGGCCCTCATCGAGCTCTCCCAGACCAACTCCGACCACCACCCCGAAGTCCGCGTCCGCATCTTCGACGACAAGCTCCAGGAGCTCGATTCCTTCGTCACCACCATCGAATCGACGTACACCAAGTCCTTCGAAGACCTCTTCACCCTGCGCGGCCTGACCACCCCCCGCGCGGCGTTGATCAAGGTCGAGGTGCTGACCGATGGCCTCGTTGCCGCCTACACGACGCTGGAGGACGTGGTCACCGGGGATACGACGTATCTGCCGGCGAACCTCGGGGCCAAGGTGCGGTAGAGGCGAAGGAGTACCATTCACGCATGACCGATCCTCGGACCGTGGTGCACAGCGACCCCGAGCTCATGGGCGGCACACCTGTTTTTGTCGGGACTCGTGTGCCCCTTCAACACCTCTTCGACTATCTCGAAGCGGGCGATTCCCTGGACGAGTTCCTGGAGTCGTTTCCGACTGTCACGCGTGAACAAGCGATCGCGGCGTTAGAAATTGCTCGTGAGGCGGTAACTGCTGTTGCGAGTGCTCATTGACGAATCCTTACCCGAACAGCTCGAACCATTTCTCATCGATGTTGAAACGTCCACGGTTCGTCGTGAACGCTTGAAAGGACTGCGTAACGGCGTGCTCCTCCGCGCCGCTGTCGATCGCGGCTTCACGATGATTCTCTCCGCAGATCAGAGCCTCAGGTACCAGCAGAATCTCTCGAAGATCGGAATTGGAGCTGTGGTTGTATCAGGCGTGCGTTCGCGCATGCGAGAGCTGACGCCCCTCGTGCCCCAGATCCTCGAAGCGCTCTCCCGCGTCCAACTCGGCGAGGTCGTGAACGTATCCCCGAAAGCCACTTCGGGATGAGACGCAGCGGCACGTGTCAACGGTTTGGAGTACCGCGACCGCAGTTGCCGCTTTGACTCGCCACGGAGCGGCAGCACTCATTCCGTGATCGCCGGCTCTCGCGGCGCGGCGACGGAGAAGCCTTCAACACGATCGGTGGATCGACTTTTCGGAATTGAAGAGCGAACATCTGCTGACGGAGCTCCGCAGCGCGCCAACGTTCGCGCTTCGCGATCGAAGAAGAAGTAGCAGCGATCGCGAACCATGGGTGCGAACCGGTCGACCGCTCCCGTCGCATTCATCAACCTGCCCTACGCCAGAAGATACGAGAAGGTGTACCTCGCGTTCATCGTCGGCGTCTCGGGCTACGGCCTGGTACCGACCGCCGCCGTCCGCGACCCGTCCAGTCGGTACCAGCTCGATCGGATTTTTGAGCTGATCAGGCCGCGAATTCACGACATCTCACCAGAGAGCGTGCTCGGGTGCCTCATGAATGCGCTGGCGCGACAGAAGCACCAGCCGACCTTCGCGAATCTTCGCGCCATTTACACGGTCGTCGAGAAAATGGCGCAGCGAATCAAACGCGATTACTCCAACGATCTGTTCGACACGAGACCGTTCGCAGACCTGGCGTACGTAGCAAGTGAAGCGGCGCAACTGCACATCCCGTCGCTGGTCCGCTGATTTCTGCCGCCGCCCTACCCCACCCCCACGCCCTGCGCGAGCAGCTTCTCCACTTCTTCCACCCGCACGGGGTGGCTGAAGTAGAAGCCTTGCAGGTCGCGGCAGCCGGCGTCGCGGAGGAAGTCGAGTTGCTCGCGTTTTTCGACGCCTTCGGCGATGACGCGGAGGCCGAGGCCATTGGCGAGCTGAATGACGGAGCTGACGATCGCGGCGTCCTCGAACTTGTCGGGGAGGTCGAGGACGAAGCCTTTGTCGATCTTCAGCGCGTCGATCGGGAAGCGCTTGAGGTAGCTGAGCGATGAGTGGCCGGTGCCGAAGTCGTCGATCGCGATCGTCACGCCGCGCTTGCGGAGCTCCGCCAGCGACGACATGGTCAGTTCGACGTCCTCCATGGCCACGGTCTCCGTGATCTCCAACTCGAGCGTGCGCGGGTCGATCCCGCTTTCCTGCAGCGCCGACTCGACCGTCGCCAGCAGCGACGGATCGCGGAACTGCCGGGCGGAGATGTTCACCGCCACCCGAAAGCGTGGAAACCCGTTGTCGTGGAAGCGGCGCGCCGCGTGGCAGGCCTCCCGGATCACCCAGTCGCCGATCGGCAGGATCAGTCCGCGCTCCTCGGCCAGCCCGATGAAATCCTCCGGCGCGATCACGCCGCGCCCGGGATGGTTCCAGCGCAGCAGCGCCTCCATCCCGACGATGGTCGTCTCCTCTTCGTCGATCTCCACCTGCGGCTGGTACAGCAGCTCGAACTCCCCCTGCTCCAGCGCGCGGTGCAGGCCGTTCTCGAGCGTCATCCGCTCGTGCGTGGTCCGGCTCAGGTCGCGCGTCGACATCTGGTATGTGTTCCGCCCGTCCGCCTTCGCGCGGTACATCGCGGTGTCGGCGTTCTTGAGCAGCGCCTCGGCGTCGTCGCCGTCGTCGGGGAAGAGCGTGATGCCGATGCTGGTGGTGACGTAGAGGCGGTGGCCGCTGATCTCCATCGGCTCCGCGATCGTGCGCAGCACTTTCTGCGCGACGGCCGCCGCGGCGTCTCCGCGCGGCAGTTCCTGGAGCACGATGGTGAACTCGTCGCCGCCGACGCGGGCCACGGTATCCCCTTCGCGCACAGTCGCTTTGAGCCGGCGCGCGACCTCGCGCAGGAGCTCGTCGCCGACGGTGTGCCCGAGGGAGTCGTTGATGGTCTTGAAGTGATCGAGATCGAGGAAGAGGACCGCCACCGCGGAATTGCGCCGCTGCGCGAGGGCGAGTGCCAGCGAGAGATGCTCCTGGAAGAGGCGCCGGTTGGCGAGGCCGGTCAGGGCATCGTGATACGCCTGATACTCGATCTGCTGCTCCGCTTCCTTCCGCTGCGTGACGTCGCGAATCAGCCCGATCACGCCGACGATGTTTCCCGCCTCGTCGTAGTGAGGGCGGTAGACGGACGAGACCCAGCCGCGGCGGCCGGTGGTGGGGATGTAGTAGTGCACATCCGGCGAGGCGACGCTCTCCCCGTCGAACGCGCGGCGCAGCAGGTCGTCCACCTGCTGCTCGGCGAGGTGCGGGAAGAGCTCCGTGGCCGGACGCCCGAGGACGTCGGCGGCCGGCATGCCGGTCAGCTCCTCCATGAAGCGGTTCCAGAGGAGATAGCGCAGCTCGCGGTCGTAGACCACGATCCCTTCACCGGCGTTTTCGATGATCTCGGTCGCGAAACGGTTCGTGTCGTCGAGCTCCCGCGCCGCACGAACGGCGGCGATCTGGCGCACGATGATCGCAAGCGACACCGCGGCCACGGAGATCGCGATGACGACCTGCAGCGGACCCATACGTGCGGGCAGTCTGGGCAACGAATGCAGAGCGCGCAAGGAAAATGTTTGTGTCACGATGAGGGGGAACGATGAGTTACTGCGACATTGCCCCCGGCCACCCGTTCCACGGCCCGTATCATGACGAAGAGTACGGCTTCCCGGTGGCGGACGACGACCGCCTTTTCGAGCGCCTGGTGTTGGAAATCAACCAGGCCGGCCTGTCCTGGCTGACGATCCTGAAGAAGCGCGACGCCTTCCGCGACGCATATGCCGGCTTCGCCGTCGAGAAGGTGGCCCGCTTCGACGCGCGCAGGCGCGCCCGCCTGCTGGAGGACGCGGGGATCATCCGCAACCGGCTGAAGGTGGACGCGGCCATCGAGAACGCGAAACGGATCCTGGCCATCCGCAAGTCGCACGGCTCCTTCGCGAACTGGCTCGACGCGCACCACCCGCGGAGCAAAGAGGAGTGGGTGAAGCTCTTCAAAACGACGTTCGTCTTCACCGGCGGGGAGATCACGAGCTCATTTCTGCTCTCGACCGGCTACCTGCCGGGAGCGCACGACGAGAATTGTCCGATCTACAGCCGGATCGAGGCTTTGCGCTGAGTCGAATCGACGGCGCGCCTGTTTGAATAGGCCGAAGATCGGTTCAAATCGACCGCGGACCGATTCGGCGATTTCGAGGGACCTCGCCGAATCCATCCATGGATGTTTTTGAATCTCCGTTTGAAGATTCTTCAAGCAGAGATTCGAAGGCCCATCAGCTCCTGGTAAAGGCAATGAAAGTGGTGCACGCCATTCTCGCGCTGGGGCGAGAAGCGTCCGGTGTCGTACGTGGACGACCGGAGGCCGCGCTGCACCGACTCGCAGATGTCGATGTCCTCGAGCTGGATCTCGTCGCTGAAGGCGACCGTGTCATCGAGCTCGCGCCGCGACGCCTCCGGGTCCTGAAAGTACCAGTCGAACACAGTCGCGGTGCGGCCGGGGCCGAGCG
This sequence comes from Thermoanaerobaculia bacterium, assembly GCA_035630815.1. Lineage (GTDB taxonomy): Bacteria > Acidobacteriota > Thermoanaerobaculia > Gp7-AA8 > Gp7-AA8 > QHVT01. Next base: position 10,732 of record DASQJY010000033.1, on the reverse strand, counting down.
GCAGGATCAGGTTCGTCGAAAAGTTGTCCGGGTAGACGTTCAGCATCAGGTTCGGGAAGATCCAGAAGTAGCGGACCTGATCGTCGCCGTCCACGGTACGGATGCGATCCGGCCGCCTGGTCGGAGCGAACTGGATCGAGTACGAGCGTTTCGTCTCGGTGCGGTAGTTCGGGTAATCGAGCTCGCGGAACAGCCCCGGGTGCACGATGGGGATGTGGTACCCCTCGAGGTAGTTGTCGACGTAGACCTTCCAGTTGCAGTCGAGCTCCCACGTCTTCCGCTTTGCCAGCCGGAAGCCGCTGTAGTCGTGCGCCGGCATGTCGCCGAGCAGCTCGCCGAGGAAGTCGTTCAGCGACTCGGCGCGCGGGTCGAGGTTGACGAACACCAGCTCGTTCCAGACACCGACCTGGAACTGCGGCAGCCTGCAGTTCTCCTTGTCGAAGCCGGCCACTCCCTCGAACTCCGGCGTCGTGCGCAGCCGGCCGTCGAGCGCGTAGGTCCAGCCGTGATAGCCGCACTGGAGGACGGGGCGCTTCCCCTCCCCGCTCGCGATCGGGCCGGCGCGGTGGCGGCAGACGTTCGACATCGCGCGCAGCTCGCCGTCGCTGCCGCGCACCACCAGCACCGGCTCCTCGCCGATCACGCAGGTGAAGTACTGCCCCCCCTCCCGCACCTGCGCGGCATTGCCGGCCAGCTGCCACGTGCGGCCGAAGACGAAGCGTTGCTCGTCCGCGAGCACGGCGGAGTCGAAGTAGAAGCGCGACGGGAGCGTGGACGCGTATTCGAGGCGGGGATCGATCATGCCTTCTTCCGGATCAGCAGGTAAAGCGGAACGCTCAGCACCAGGATTCCAAACGCCCAGACCGTGTTCTTCGGATCGCTCGCCGCCGCGCCGATCAGGAACGCCACCGACGCGATCACGGCGATGCCGGTGGTGACCGGATGTCCCCAGGAGCGGTACGGGCGCGGCGCATCCGGCTCGCGCAGCCGCAGCGCGAAGAGGGTGATGAACGAGAGCGTGTAGTTGGCGACGAAGAAGAAGGCCAGCTTCGCCACGACCGTCTGGAAGGTGCCGGTGACGATGAACGCCGCCGCGACCATGCTGCTGATCAGGAGGGCGATGTCGGGAGTGCCGCCGCGGTTCACCTCCCGTGCGCCGCGCCAGAAGAGGCCGTCCGTGGCCATGGCGTAGAGGACGCGCGGCGCCATGAGCACGTTCGAGCTGACGGCGCTCAGCAGCACCAGCACGATCAGCGCGCGCACGACGTTGGCCCCCGAGGTGCCGAAGAGCCGCTCCACCACCACCGCCGCGGCGAGATCGCTCCCGGCGATGGTCGGCAGCGAGACCACGGAGAGGAACGCCAGATTGATGGCCACGTACAGCACCGCGATGGTGGCGACGGACATCAGCATCGCGCGGGGAATGGCTTTCCCGTAGTCCTTCACTTCCTCGGAGAAGTAGATCACCGCCGACCAGCCGTCGTACGTGTAGATCACCCCCTGCAGGGCGAGGATGAAGGCGACGAACATCGACAGCTCATGGTCGACGGTGACGGCGGTGCCGCCGTGCGGCGGCCGAGTGCCGAGCCAGAAGCAGGCGATGATGAACAGCAGCAGCGCGAGCGCTTTGACCAGGCTGGTCAGGTTCTGCACGACGGCGCCGCCGCGGATGCCGACCCACTGGATGAGCGTGAACACCGCGACCACCGTCAGTGCCACGACCTGTTCCGTGCGCGCCTCGGGGAAGAGCCGGACCGAGTACTGCCCGACGATCAGCGCCACCGCGGCGGTGGTGCCGCAGGTGGAGACCCAGTCGCTCCAGCCGACCACGAAGCCGGCGTAGTCGCCCAAGCCGTGGCGGACGAAGACGTACTGCCCGCCGCTGCGGGGGACCAGCGTCCCGAGCTCCGCCAGTGCGTTCGCGCCGAGGAGCGCGTAGAGCGCCCCGACGATCCAGACCGTGATGAACGGCCAGAACGTCTGGAGGTGGGTCGCGATCGCGCCGGGCGTGCTGAGGATCCCGGCGCCGACGGCATTGCCGATCGTGACGGCGAGCCCGAACCCGACCCCGAGAACCGCGAGCAGATGCCCACGGGAGACGGGCGTTGTTGTCGAAATGACCGGCATGAGCGGCGGGCGACAGTGTAAACCGTCAGGGAGAGGGCCGGGCTTCGAGTTCGCCGATCGCCTTCAGCACGTCAGCGTCGGCGAGGCCGAGCTCCTTCGTCCGGCGATAGGCGTCCAGTGCCAGGCGGTACTCCACTTCGGCTTCTTTCTTGCGGTCATCGCTCTCGAGCAGTTGGGCGAAACGCAGGTGCAAATTACCCAGTTGCCGGAACATAGGTTCATTCATCTCGACGGCTTTTTCCGTGTAAATGAGACCGCTGCGGATCGCCTCTTCCCACCCTTCAATCCCGTTGTCGTGTCTCCTGCTGCCGAGAAGACCGTGTGCGAACCCGAGATGCGCGACGTGGCGCGGTTGCGCGGCGGGCACATCGACCAGACGCTCGGCAGCTGCGACCAATGCTTCCAGCATCGCGAGAGCATCCTCGTCCCGGTTTTGGGCGAAAAGAAACGTGCTGAATTGCAGCCGTGCCCCGATGATCCCGGGTGCCTCCTCGGAGGAGTCCAACCACGTCCTTAGTTGTGCTGCGTTGATGGCAGCCTGAGATGCCGCCGCGCGGGCGCCGATATCGCCGTGGTCGTTATGTACCTTCGCAAGGCGCAAGGACGCCCAGGTGAGCGACTCGTAACCGGCAGGATGTGCCGGGGCTAGGCGTATGTACTCGCGAGCCTCGGACACAGTCTGTTCGAGTACGCTCGAGACACCGGCGTCCTGCTTGCTTTTCAACGCAGTCGCTTGCAAGAAGAGCTCGATCAGCTTCTCGCGTCTAGATTCCAGATCGGCGAGATCGGGTCCAACGGCGACTACGGGGCCCAATTGGGCGCCGGGTGTCCTGCCGGGCTCGCGCGATAGGTCGAGCTCTTTCTGCGCCCACGCGAGATCCTCTTTCCACGCCGCATTCGCTGGGTCGAGGGCAACCAACGTGCGCAGCACGGCGATCGCATCGAGGATCAGCGCGTCCGGGTTCATGAGCGGCGATAGCTCCTCGCATTTGTTTCGGCCGGTTCGACACGCGAAGATTCCCGTGGCGACCAGCACCTGGGCCATGGCGTGGTCGCGCTGCCAGAGCCGGTTCCCCGGCTCGAGGCGGAGCAGCTGCTGGTATTCGTCCAGTCCTTGACGGTAGTCGTCCAGGATCTCCTGGGCGGTGGCCCGGGCACCGGCGCCCGACATACCTGCATTGATGGCGCGTTTGCGCGCGTCGATGGACTTCACGTTCCACGCGCCCAGTTCCTGCGCGAGCGTGGCCGCTCCCGCGTAGTCTGACTGGAGCAACGCGACGTCGCTGAGGACGCCGACCGCATCCGCATCCGGATAGGGTTCGGGGCGGCTCATTGGATAGTCGGGTGGAGCACAGGTGCCAGAACCGCCGAACAACACGTCCGATACGATCCGGACGGCTTCGTCCGCGTCGCGCCGGGCCAGCTCCGGCTTCCGGAGGTGCTGATTCAGGAAGGCAGCCGACGTGAGCGCATTCGCGAGCGCATTACAGTCGGGTGTCTTCACCACCGTGCCGCGCTCGCTGCCGACCACGCGGCGCCATTCCGCGATCGCCGCCACGTAGTGCCGCTCCGCCTCGGGGAAGTTCCCCTGGTCGGCGAGGACCAGCGCCAGCCGCTCGTGCGAGCGCGCCGCTTCGCGCGCCACCGCCTGCACGTCGCCGGAGTTGATCTCCGCGAATACGTCCAGCGATTCCTTGTAGCGCCCCACGGCCGCGGTCGAATGCCCCTGGTTGCGCGCGATGTCGCCCGCGTTGCGCAGCGCCAGTCCGCGGTTCATCGGGCTCAGTGCATCCGCGCCCCGGCTTTCGTCGATCTGCTGCTGCACCTGTTCGAGGATCGAGCTGCGGCCGGTGTTGCGCAGCTCGCCGAGGAACTGCTCGCCCAGGAGGAAGGTGAGCATCCCTTCGGCGTGGTCGCGTTCCTTCTGGATCATGACGTTGAAGGCGACCAGGCCGATGACCGCGAGCGCCGTGACCACTCCGATCGCCCACAGCGTGCGGCGCAGCCTTCGCGGCAGCTTGTTCCCGCGGGCGGCGAAGATCGACTCCGCGAGGCGGTCGTGGCTGATCTCGTAGAAGACGCTTTCCAGCCTCCGCTCGCGCAGCACCAGGCGTTCCCGTTCCAGCGTGGCCAGCGTCTCCTTCGACACGTCGTAGTCGCCGATGATCTGCCGCTCTTCGAGCATCAGCCGGTGCCCGCCGGAGCCCAGCAGCCCTTCCTCGCACAGATCCGCGGCTTTCTTTCGTTCGGACCCTGACGAGACCTTGGCCAGCGTGTCGCGGTAGAAGTTCTTCAGCACCGACTCGAAGCGCTGCGCCCCCTGGAAATCCTGCGGCGTCAGGGTGATCGCACCGCCCGCTGCCGCGGAGGCGTTGCCGTGCGCGATGATCTCGGCGTGACGGCAGAGGAGCTGGAGCTGGAACGGCTCAATGACACCGGAGCTTCCGGCCAGATAGACCACCATGGCATCGAGGGCGGCCGGGTCGTACTCGAACGGCGGCGACCAGAACGGCGTCTCCCCCGGCGGGGCGGGGAGCCGGGCCGGGCGCACGATCGATTCGCGCGCCGACTCCTGGCTCAGCGGCTCGAGGCGCAGGCGCTCGTGGAACAGGCCGGGGATAGCCTCGCTGAAGGCTTCCAGCCCGCCGAGATAGTCCTCGCGCAGGCTGATCACGATCTTCACGTTCGGCTTGAACGGCTTCGTTCCCTGCAGCCGCGGCGGCGGGACGCCGCAGGCGACGGGCCCGAGCTCCGCCGCGAGCTCGGCGCGGAACGCGGCGTCGCGCAGCGTGAACACCTCCTCGAACTGGTCGAACACCAGCACCGGCGTGAGCAGCAGGTCGTCGGACCAGATGGTGGTGGTCGACAGGAGCTCCCACAGGCCGGACGTGTCGCCGGGGTTGAACGTTACTCCCGCGGCCTTGCAGCTCTCCTCGAACGAGCGGATCACCGCCGCGGTCAGCGAGGGATCGGAGACGTTGAGCCGGATCATCACCGGCAGGAAGGCCTTCTCGCGCAGGCGCGGAAAGAGGCCCGCCTGCAGCAGCGACGTCTTGCCGAGGCCCGACTTGCCGAACTGCACGAGGAGCGGGACGCTCAGAACGCGCAGGTAGATCTGCTCCGCCTCCTCGTCGCGGCCGAAGAAACGGGCACGGTCATCGGGCGAGTCGCCGAACGGACGCGTGCCGGGATAGCGGTTCCGCGTGAGCGCCGGCGCATCCGCCGTCATGCCGCGACCCCGGACGACTTCCGCATCCGCCGATGCCAGTCTTCCTGGATGTCTTCGATCAGCCTCGCCACGCCGGACGGTTCATCGATGTCGATGACATGCTTGTTCTTCAGCTTCGTCAGGAGCTCGCACCCTCCGAGCCGGACCGGCAGCACGAACGTGAACTGCCTCCCTTCGGACTCTCCCATCACCCCCTGGCGCTTCAGGGCGACGTCGATCTCGCGGTTGAAGACCCCTTCCACCCGTCCGACCATGGCCGGCGTCTGCACGACGATCACGTAGTGCACGACGTTCTCGATGACCCCGGTCAGCACGCGGTCCCAGTCGTCGCCGGCGCTGAGGTTCTGCTTGTCCTGCCAGACGTTGATCCCGCCAGCCTCGAGCTGCGCGATCAGCCCCTCGACCGCCTCGCGGTCCTCGCTGGCGTAGCTGATGAAGGCCTTGGGGGCGTTCGCCGCCGGTGGCCTGGCGGCCGCGGGCTGCGGCGCGGCGGCCGGCGCCGCACCCTCGTAGGCATCGCGGAGCAGCTGGGCGAAGTCGTCCCAACGGAGCTGGCGGAAGTCGATCAGGCGGTCGCCCGAAAAGAAGCCGACCGCCTGCGCGTGCTCGGGATGCTCGAAGAAGCGCCTGTCCTCGAACGCCAGGGCCTTGCTGCGATGCCCGTACGCGTCGAGGACTTTCAGCAGCACGCGCAGATACCAGTTGTGAAAGCCGAATCCGAGAAAGAGGAACGAGGTCGCCTTGTCGGACAAGATGCTTCGCACCTGGTCGGGCACCGCCGGCGTCCCCTTCACGATGGCGACGATGAAGTCGATCAGGTCTCCTTCGGTGAGGACGAGCGAGCTGGCGTGCTCGTGATGGCCGAAGAGGTGATAGATGAGCGGGCTGCCTTCGGTCGGCGCGGAGAGGCGCGTCGTCACCGCCTGCCGGAAGTCGTAATAGCCGGTCTGCGGTGTCTTGCCCGCGGCCTCGAACGCGCGGCGCATCAGGCTGTCGGGTGAGACCGAGACGCACAGCCGGAACGGCAGCCGGGCCAGGTCGAGGTGGAAGTCGGTCGTCGTCGCCGCTTCCCGCGTGTAGAAGTCGTTGACGGCGAGCTCGAGCTGATCCCGGTCGTTGATCTTGCGGTAGTAAAGCTCGGAGGCGCGGCGGAGGCTCGTGACCGCGAATGCCGCCTCGGTCTCCGAAACGTCGTCGAGGCTCTCGACCAGCGTGCGTGCCAGCAGCTCGTCGAGCGGCGTTCGGTCCGGATCGCCGGGACGAACGGTGACGCTGGGCCCGAGGACGAGCACGCAGTCGCCCCGCTTGATGCGCTCCACGAGAGCTTTCAGCTCGCGGAGCTCTCGCTCTTTCTGCCGGTCTTCCACGCGGACACTCCTCGCAATCTGTACTTGATGGAGAGAGGTCCAGTGTAGCCAAATCCACGCGTTCCGCGAAACAGCGGTGCGGCGGCGCGAGCCGCCGCACCCGGTATCGGGGAACGCTACTCGTCGTCTTTGATGGTGATCGGGCCGTTCACGGTCGAGAGGCGCACGGCTTCCGAGCCGCTGCCCAGCTCGATGCGGCGGGGCTCGTCGTCCCAGCCGTGGCGACGGTCGTCGTCATCACTGCGCTGGGAGCGATAGCGCTGGCACCCTTCCGCCTTGCAGGAGACCGGGCCGCGACCGTTCGACTCCACCACCACGCCCGAGGCGTAGTTGCGCGGGATCTTCAGCGAGAGCGGACCGTTGCGCGTGGAGGCGTCGAGCGTGCCGTTGCGCCAGGAGCTGCCTTCGAGGTCGACCGAGAGCGGCCCGTTCGAGGCCTGCACCTTCATCGTGCCGGAGCCGCCGCGGACGCTGATCGGACCATTCTTCGTGGTCGCGTCGATGTTGCCCGAGAGGTTGCGCAGCGAGAGCGGCCCGTTGGATGCGCGCGTGACGACCGTGCCGTTCACGTCGCTGATCGAGATCGGACCGTTGTCCGCTTCGATGTCGATGTTCGCGCCGTCCGGCACGCGCACCTTGTAGTGCACGAACCAGCGCCGCCCCTCGGGTCCGGTGGCGCGGAGCTCGCCGCCGTCGATGGTCACGCGGATCGCCTGAAGGTCTTCCGGCCGCGCGGCCGCCTTGCACACTTCGACCGAGTAGCCGCCGGCGTTCCCGCCCACGACCGAGATCGGCGCATGTGTGACTGTAGCCTTGAACGAGCGCAGCGCGCCCGCGTTGATGGTCTGTTTCTCGACGTACGCTTCCTCACCGTCCCAGTTGAAGTTCCGCGAGGTGCAGTCGTCGCCCCGCACGTTGAACGTGTCGTGAGCAAAAGCAGCCGTCGCCGTGAGGGCGAGAGCGAGAGCAAATCCGAGTCGTCGCATTGAATGTTCCCCTTTCCTTTGTGGGGTAGACGACGGGAGAAGGGGAAGGTTAGACGGGTTTATTTTGGGGCGGGAGACCGTAACAAGTGGCACCCCGCTATGCCGATCTGGAGTGCGGTAACGCCAGTTACCGCTCTTACTGCCTCTGTACGTGCGTGACGCCGAAAGCGTGCAAGTCAGCGAAGCCAAGCCCCGCCCCGCCCGATTGATTCCTCCCCACTCGGCGCACGCACAGAGGCAGGCAGAGCGGTAACTGGCGTTACCGCACTCCAGATAACGGACCGCGGACGGGAAAGTTAGATCCGTTTATTTGTGGCGGGAGACGTCCAGAAAGTCGGGTAACGCGATCAGATTGCGACGGCGAAGCGGTTCCGGACCAGCGGCTTTCGCACGTGCGAATGACCGCGGCATTTTTTCGAGTCCCGGGTCGAGCACGACGGCTTCGTCCACAGGTCCGACTCCCTTCGTCCACGCTGGCGCCGTCGCGCCCACGCGTGAGGCGAGCAGTTCCAGAAGACCGGCGGCAACCGCCAATTCGCGGGCGCTCACGTTGCGCGGTTGTTCCAGCCGCCCCCAATCGAGGTGCAGGCGGTGAGCGTCTGCAACGAACTGACGTGCAGCGAGCAGGTCGCCGGTGAGTAGCGCACGAACGAGGTCAAGCAGGTCCATGCACCGTCTCCGCACTGAATGCTCGATGGATATCGTCGGCAGACAGCGGCATCGAGGTACGGTAGCCGCAAACTGTCCGGGAGTCGAGGTTGCGGCGGGCCCCGGCATCGCCCTGAGGCATAGCCCCTCACCCGGCCCGGCACCTGGTCTCCTAACGCCACTCGCGAGCATCGCGTCGGCAGTGCACGTTGGCGCACGCAGGTGCCGAGCATCCCTCTCCCCGCTCGACGCGGGGCGAGGGGCTACACCCCGCCTGGTTGATATCAATGACGTTTACCCGACCCCCGTGGCCCCTCGCCCCTTCCAGGGGAGAGGGAGATGGGCGCCTGCGCGCGGCAGTTTCGAACGACGTCCGAGTCGAGAGGAACGGATGTCAGAAGACCAGGCGCCCAGCGGGGTGAGGGGTCGTACGATCCGCCTTGAAGGTCGGCCTAGAGATCTTGTGCTGCCTTCGGCAGCAGCGCAAAACCCCAGACACCCGACACCCGACACCCGCCGAAGGCAACTACCCCCCCAGGTAAGCCTTCTTGATCCGGTCGCTCGCCAGCAACGCCTTCGTATCGTCCGTCAGCGTGATCCTGCCCGTTTCCATCACGTAGCCGCGGTGGGCGGTGACGAGGGCCATGTGGGCGTTCTGTTCGACGAGGAGAATGGTCGTGCCTTCGCTGTTGATCTCGCGGATGACGCGGAAGATCGTCTGGACCATTTGCGGGGCCAGGCCGAGGGACGGCTCGTCCAGGAGGAGCACGGCCGGCTTGGCCATGAGGGCGCGGGAGATGGCCAGCATCTGCTGCTCGCCGCCGGAGAGCGTGCCGGCGTTCTGCTTGATGCGCTCCTTGAGCACCGGGAAGAGCGTGAATACCCGGTTGTACTCGGCCTGCGAGATCTTGTCCTTGCGCAGGTAGGCGCCGAGCTCGAGGTTGTCCTGGACGGTGAGGTTCGCGAAGATGCCGCGCCCTTCCGGGACGTGCGAGACGCCGCGGGCGGTGATCAGGTGCGGCTTGATGCCGGTGATGTTCTGGTCGTTGAAGAAGACTTCGCCCTTGCGCGGCTTGAGCAGGCCGGAGATCGTGCGGAGGGTGGTGGTCTTCCCCGCGCCGTTCGCGCCGATGAGCGTGACGATCTCCCCCTTCTCGACGTGGAGGTCGATGCCGTGCAGCGCCGGGATGGTGCCGTAGCCGACTTCGATGCCATGAACCGAGAGCAGGCTCACAGGTCGGCCTCCGCTGCCGGCTCGCCGAGGTAGGCCTCGATGACGGCGTCGTTCGAGCGGATCTGCTCCGGCGTGCCGGTGGCGATCGTCTTGCCGAAGTTCAGCACCACGATGCGCTCGCAGATGCCCATGACCAGCTCCATGTTGTGCTCGATGAGCAGGATCGCGATCTGGAAGCGGTCGCGGATGTCGTGGATCGTATTCATGAGGGCGCGCGTCTCGCTGTCGTTGAGCCCTGCCGCCGGCTCGTCGAGTAGCAGCAGCTTCGGACGCGCCGACAGCGCGCGCGCGATCTCCAGCCGGCGCTGGTCGCCGTACGGCAGGTTCGTCGCGTAATCGTGGGCGCGGCGGCGCAGGCCGAAGATGTCGAGCAGCTTCATCGCCTCGACCTCGGCTTCGGCTTCCGCATCGTGGAAGCGGTTCGTGTGCAGCACCGCCGAGGTGCCGGAGTACTTGTAGTGGATATGGCCGCCGATCTTCACGTTGTCGAGGACCGTCAGCTCTTTGAACAGGCGGATGTTCTGGAAGGTGCGCGCCACGCCGAGCCCGGTGATGTGGTACGGCTTGAGCTCTTTCGTCGAGGTCCTGCCGATCAGGATCTCTCCCTCGGACGGCTTGTACACGCCGGTCAGCATGTTGAAGAGCGTGGTCTTCCCGGCCCCGTTCGGGCCGATCAGGCCGACCAGCTCGCGTGGCTTCATGTCGAGATTGAAGTCCGACACGGCGGTCAGTCCGCCGAAGCGGATCGTGACGTTCCTCGCGTGCAGCACACTTTCGTTGGCCATGGTCTTATGTAACGGGGGGTCCCGCGTCGCGGTCCAGCTTGTCGTCCGCATCGCCCGCGTCGCGCGCGTCGCGGGGGATCGAGTCCTTCCGGCGCGAGAGCATGTCCCACAGCTCGCGGCGTCCGAAGAGGCCCTGGGGCCGCGTGAGCATCAGCACGATGAGCATGATCGAGTAGATGACCATGCGCGGGTCGCGCTTGAGCATCTCCGGCGCGTTGTCGGGGATGAAGTCCTTCACCGCGCGCAGTCCCTCGGGGAGGAAGGTCAGGATGATCGCCGCGACGATGGAACCGGAGATCGAGCCGAGGCCGCCGAGGACGACCATCGCCACGACCTCGAACGACTTGATGAAAGTG
>DASQJY010000032.1:0-17538 GCA_035630815.1 Thermoanaerobaculia bacterium | reverse complement strand
TCCGGGCATGAGGAACTTCGCGATCGCGCCGACCACGAGACCAAAGAGAATCCATCCGATAATGTTCATGCGCTTTCCTCCAGAAATTCGCGCCCGGCGCAACGTTGCGACCGGTGCCCTATTGCTGAGCAGGAGGTGTGCCAGCGGTTAGGGAGGAGGGACGAGGCACGAGGGACGAGTGCTCCGCTCGGGCTCGCTCGCCGCTCGATGCTGCATGCCTTTTGATACGCTGCCGGTGCAATGAAACGCATTGGCATCCTCACCGGCGGTGGAGACTGTCCGGGATTGAACGCCGTCATTCGTGCGGCGGTGCGCACGCTCGTGCGCGATCACGGGATGGAGGCGGTCGGCATCCAGCTCGGATTCGAAGGGCTGCTCACGCGCTCCATCGTTCCGCTCACGCTCGAGACGATCCGCGGCATCCTGCCCAAAGGCGGCACGCTGCTGCGCACCACCAACCGCGGCAATCCGTTCGAGTACCCATTGCCCGGCGGCGGCGTGGAGGATCGTTCGGCTCAGGTCGTTGAGAACGTCCGCGCCCTCGGCATCGACGGCATCATCGCCATCGGCGGCGACGGCACGCTCAAGATCGCCCAGCGCCTCTGCGACAAGGGCGTCCCGACCGTGGCGGTGCCGAAGACCATCGACAACGACCTCGCCGCCACCGACTACACCTTCGGCTTCCAGACCGCGGTTGCGATCGCGACCGACGCCGTCGACCGCCTCCACTCCACGGCCGAAAGCCACGACCGCGTGATGATCCTCGAGGTCATGGGGCGGAACGCCGGCTGGATCGCGCTCTACGCCGGCCTGGCCGGCGGCGCCGACATCATCCTCCTGCCGGAGATCGAATACCGCCCAGAGGAGATCGTGCGCACGATCCGCGAGCGGCAGCAGGAAGGGTCGAAATTCGACATCATCGTGGTCGCGGAAGGGGCCAAGCGCCAGGGCGGCGAAGAAGCTTACCTCGACAAGGCCACCCGCCGCCTGGGCGGCATCGCCTACCAGGTTGCGAACGACATCCAGCAGCACATCGACCTCGAGATCCGCGTGACGGTCCTCGGGCACGTGCAGCGCGGCGGCTCGCCGATCGCCTTCGACCGCATTTTGGCCAGCCGCTTCGGCAAGGCCGCGGCGGATCTCGTGGCCACCGGGAAGTTCGGCCAGATGGTCGCGGTCCGGGGGGAAGAGATCGTCTCGGTCGCGATCAAGGACGCCGTGTCGCGTCCGAAGTACGTCGATCCGGACGGGCAGGTCGTCCAGGCGGCCCAGAGTCTCGGGATCTCGTTCGGCGACGGGAGATAGAATCCGCCCATGTCCGGAAAACTGATCGACTACCGGGTGGAAAAAGGGGTCGCGATCTTCGAGCTGAACGATCCCCCCGCCAACACCTACACGTATGAAATGAACCGGGAGCTCGACGACTGCATCCTGCGCGCGCGCATGGATGAGGACGTCCACGTGATCGTGCTGCGCGGGGCGGGGGAGAAGTTCTTCTCCGCCGGCGCGAACATCAGGATGCTCTCGGAGGTCACCCCCACGTTCAAGTACTACTTCTGCGTCCACGCGAACGAGACGCTGAACCGGCTCGAGCAGACGCCGAAGCTGGTCATCGCCGCCATGAACGGCCACACCGTCGGCGGCGGGCTGGAGATCGCGATGGCGGCCGACATCCGCATCGCGCTCCAGGGTGCCGGCAAGTGCGGCCTGCCCGAGGTGGCGCTCGGCGTCCTCCCGGGCACCGGCGGCACGCAGCGTCTCTCGCGCCTGGTCGGCAAGTCGAAATCGATCGAGCTGATGATCGACGGCAGCCTGTTCTCCTTCGAAGAGGCCGAGCGCCTCGGCATCATCAATTACCTCTGGCCGGCCGAGGAGAACGGCAAGACCTGGTGGGAACGGGTGATGGAGTACGCCCAGAGCTTCTGCCCCCCGAACAAAGCGTCGAAAGCCGTCGGCCGCATCAAGCGCGCCGTGCAGACCGGCTGGGAAATCCCCTTCGAGAGCGCCCTCGCCCTCGAACGCGAGCTCCAGCAGCAGCTTTTCCAGAGCGAGGATGCGAAGGAAGGACTGGCGGCGTATAACGAGAAGAGGAAGAGCGAGTTCACGGGGAGGTGAACGCTTCGCGTAGGTGTCGGGTGTCAGGTGTCTGAGGTTTCTCGACTCACGGCACCGGCCAGGCGAGAAACCCCAGACACCTGACACCCGATACCAACGGAGACCAAGACCAATGCGCTACCGAAAACTCCACAACACCGACATCTCAGTCTCCGAGCTCGGCTTCGGCACCTGGACCGTCACCACCGGCTGGTGGGGGACCTACACCGACGCGCAAGCCGAGGCGCTCGTGCGCAAGGCGGTCGCGCACGGCATCACCTACATCGACACGGCGGACGCGTACGGCAACGGGCGCGGGGAGACCGTGCTGGCGCCGGTGCTGAAGGACCATCCGCAGCTCGTGGTCGGCACGAAGTTCGGCTACGACTTTTACAACAACCCGGAGCGCCCGCGCGGGCAGCGCGAGCTGCCGCAGGACATGTCGCCGCAGTTCGTCCGCTTTGCGTGCGAGCAGTCGCTCAAGCGCCTCGGCGTCGACCACATCGCCATCTACCAGCCGCACAACCCGCGCGTCGTCACGCTCATGCAGGACGAGCATTGGGAAACGCTGGAAAGGCTGAGAGACGAGGGAAAGATCTCGTCGTGGGGCCCGTCCCTCGGGCCGGCCATCGGCTGGCGCGATGAGGGGATCTACTCCGCCGCCGTGCGGCGCGCGCCGGTCACGCAGATGATCTACAACATCCTCGAGCAGGACCCCGGTCGCGAGTTCATCCTGGCCGCCGAGCGCGGTCCGTCGTACGGTGGCGTGGCGGAGGCGATGCGCGGGGAAGCGAGCAAGCGCCTCTGCGCGACGTCGTCCGCGTTCGAGCCATCGTTCCGCGCCTGGAAAGTCGATCCCGGCCCGCAGTTCCTGATCCGCGTCACGCACTCCTCGGGGATGCTCGAAGGGCAGTACACCATCGACACGAAGTTCGACGAGAGCGACCACCGCTCGCACCGTCCGCGTTCCTGGCTGGTCGAAGGGATCCAGAAGGTGGAGCGCCTGAAGCCGCTCTGCGAGGCGCGCGGCGTGACCATGGGGCAGCTCGCGCTGCTCTGGCTCTACGCGCATCCGAGCATCATCAGCGCACTGCCGAACATCTACGGCGACGAACAGCTCGACGAGTTCGCGGCCGCCTCGGAGCACGCGCCGCTCACGGACGCGGAGATGGAGCAGATCCACGAGATGTACGAGCGCGACTTCGACATCACGCCGTACGTCGAGGAGACGGCCGCGGCGCACTCGTGACCGCCTGGCGTGCGCGCGCGGCCCTCCTCGTTCTCGCGATCGCGGTGGCCGCGCTCGCCGTCTCCAGCGTCCGCCTCGACACCGCCACCGCGGACGAAGGGGCGCACATCGCGGCGGGATTGATCAAGCTGCGCCACGGGTGGCTGTCGTTCTTTCCCGAACAGCCGCCGCTCATGAACGTGCTGAGCGCGCTGCCGCTGGGGGAGTTCACGATGCCCGACGTCTGGCAGAACGACCTCGGGCGCGGCGGTCACTGGCGCGCAGGCCATGCGCTGCTCTACGGCGCCGGCAACGACGCCCACCGCCTGCTCTTCCTCGCACGCCTTCCAACCGTCGCCCTCTTTCTGGCGCTCTGTTTTGCTGTCTACCGGGTGGTGGCGAGTGAGGCGGGGCGTACGTGGGGCGTGATCGCATTCGCGCTGACCGGCTTCTGCCCGAACCTGCTCGCGCACGGCAGGCTGGCCACGGTGGACATGGCGCTGACGGCGTTCGGGTTCATTTCGTTCGCGTTCCTGCTGCGCGCCGTCAAATCGCGCAGCGTCGTCGCCGGTGCGTTCTGCGGCTTCTTCGCGATGTGCGCCGTCCTCTCGAAAGCCTCGGGCGTGCTCATCCCGCCCTTCCTGCTGATCGCGGCGGCGCTGCACATCCGCAAGGACAACAACTGGCGGCCGCTCGTGAGGCCGGCCGTTGCGGCGTTCGCGGCAGCCGTTGTGCTGCTCTACGCGATCACGTTCGGGCTCGCCAGCGACGCGTATCTCGGAAGCGCCTGGCGCGACACGCCGCGGGTGCTCGTGCCGTGGCTGCAGTACAAGCAGCACGTCGACGCGATCCGTTTCTGGTACGCCGCAGGCCACGAGCACACGCAGTTCCTCCTCGGCCAGTTCTCGCCGAACGGCTGGCCGCATTACTACTTCGTGGCGTTCTTCCTGAAGACGCCGGTCGGTGCGATCCTGCTGCTGGTCATGGCGCTCGTCGCCGCGCGGCGCAGCAAGTCGCTCGCAATGGGTGCGTCGTTCCTCTTCGTGGCCTTGTTCTTCGCCGTCTCGATGACCAGCCACATCGACCTCGGCCTGCGCTACGTCCTCCCGATCTATCCGTTCCTCTACACGGCCATCGCGATCGCGCTGGCGACGGTCGTGACGGAGAAACGCCGCGCCATCGCCACCGGCGTGCTCGTAGCGTGGCACTGCGTCTCGAGCCTCAGCTCGTACCCCTCGTACATCAGCTACTTCAATGAGCTGATCGGCGGCAACCGCAACGCGGACCGCTTCCTGATCGACTCGAATCTCGACTGGGGCCAGGACCTGCGCCGCCTGCGGCTCTGGTGCGACGAGAACGGCGTGAGCTTCATCCGCCTCGACTACTTCGGCGGCGGCGAGCCCGCCTACGAATTCGGCAACCGCGCCGAACGCTTCCCCGCCCCCGCCCCGCAACTCCTGCCGAAAGGCTGGTTCGCCGTCAGCCGCCACTTCTACCGCGTCTCTTTCGACCCGCGGGAGTCGCACGTCGATTACGACACGTACCTCGCGGCATCGAAGGCGAGGTACGTGACCACGGTCGGAGGATCGATCGACGTGTACCACGTGGATTAACCTGACAGCATAGGAGCTCTCATGAACTTCTCCGACGTCGATGACTACATCACTGCCACCCTCTTCCCGCCCGACGACGCGCTCGATTCCGCGTTGAAAGCGAGCGACGCGGCGGGATTGCCGTCCATCCAGGTGTCGGCGCCGCAGGGGAAGATGCTGCACATCCTGGCGCTGATGAACGGGTCGCGGAAGATCCTCGAGATCGGGACGCTCGGCGGGTACAGCACGATCTGGCTCGCGCGCGCCCTGCCGGAAGGCGGCCGGCTGGTCACGCTCGAATACGACCCGCATCACGCCGCGGTTGCGCGCGCGAACATCGAGCGTGCGGGGCTGGCCGATAAGGTCGAAGTACGCGTCGGCGCGGCGCTGGAAACGCTGCCGTCTCTTGCAGCGGAGGCTCCGTTCGACTTCTTCTTCATCGACGCCGACAAGCCGAACAACCCGGAATACTTCCGCCGCGCCGTAGCGCTCTCGCGGCCGGGGAGCGTGATCGTCGTCGACAACGTCGTGCGCGACGGTGCGCTTGCGGACGCGCAGCACAGCGACGAGCGGGTGCAGGCCTCGCGCCGCCTGCACGAGGTCATGGCCGCCGAGCCGCGCGTCACGGCCACGACCATCCAGACCGTCGGCAGCAAAGGGTGGGACGGTTTTGCGATGGCGCGCGTCAACCGATAGCATTCGCGCGACATGACTGCCACAGCGACTCCTGAGACTGCCACCATCCAGAACCGGCTCTTCATCAACGGCGAGTTCGTCGACGCCCGTTCGGGCGAGACGTTCGCCACCATCAATCCGGCCACCGAGGAAAAGATCGCCGACGTCGCCTCCGCGGGCACGGAGGACATCGACCTCGCGGTGAAAGCGGCGCGCGCGCAGCTGGAGCCGGGGTCGGAGTGGCAGAAGATGAAGCCGCGCGACCGCGCGAAGGTGCTGTGGCGCATCGCCGACATGCTCATGGCGCGCGCCGACGAGATCGGGCGCATCGAGACCATCGACAACGGCAAGCCGATCTTCGAATCGCAGTACGTCGACACCCCCGCCGCCGCGGAGTGCCTCTACTACTTCGCCGGCTGGAGCGGCAAGAACACCGGCGAGACCATCCCCGTCGCCGACAACGCGTTCACCTACACGCTCCGCGAGCCGATCGGCGTGGTCGGCGCGATCACGCCGTGGAACTTCCCGCTGATGATGGCGATCTGGAAGATCGCCCCCGCGCTCGCATGCGGCAACGTGGTCATCTCCAAGCCGGCCTCGAACACCTCGCTCTCGCTCCTCAAGTTCGCCGAGTACGCGAAAGAGTGCGGCCTTCCTCCCGGCGTGCTGAACGTCGTCCCCGGCCGCGGCAGCGTGGTCGGCAACGCCATCGTCGACCATCCCGGCATCGACGCCATCGCCTTTACCGGCTCGACCGAGGTCGGCAAGGGGCTGATGGCGCGCGCCGCGAAGACGCTCAAGAAAGTGTCGCTGGAACTCGGCGGCAAGTCGCCCAACATCGTCTTCGCCGACGCCGACCTGGACGCCGCCGCGAAGGGGGCGCTCAACGCGATCTTCTACGGCAAGGGCGAAGTCTGCGCCGCCGGCTCGCGGCTGCTGGTCGAGGAGTCGGCGCACGAGGAGCTGATGGCGAAGGTCTGCGAGCGCGCCTCGAAGATGGTCGCCGGCGATCCGCTCCACCCGAAGACCCGCCTCGGCGCGATCGTCTCCAAAGAGCAGATGGAGAGCGTCATGTCCTACATCGACGCCGGCAAGCAAGAAGGAGCGAAGCTGGTCTGCGGCGGCGAGCGCGCCGACATCGGCACCGGCAAGGGCTACTTCATCAAGCCGACCATCTTCGACGACGTCCAGCCCGAGCACCGCATCGCGAAAGAAGAGATCTTCGGTCCGGTCCTCGCGACGCTCCGCTTCAAGGATGCCGAGGACGCGATCGCGAAAGGCAACGCCACCGTGTACGGCCTCGCCGCCGCGGTGTGGACGAAGGACGTGTCGAAGGCGCACCGCATCGCCCGCTCGATCAAGGCCGGCACGGTCTGGGTGAACACGTACAACCTCTACGACCCCGCGCTGCCGTTCGGCGGCTTCAAGGAATCCGGCTTCGGCCGCGACCAGGGCCGCGACGCGCTCGAGAAGTACACGCAGACGAAGAGCGTGTGGGTGAATTTGTAGGGGCGCGACTCAATGTCGCGCCGACCGCCTCCGCCCTGCCAGGTCGCTCACCGTGCGTGTGAAGACGCGCCAGCGCGAGTGGAGCGGGGTTTCGAGCTCGCGCATGTAGATCGCGATCGGGACGTCGCCGCCGGCCAGCGCTACCCATTCGTCGGTCGTCGGTGAATCGGCGAGGGGGATGGGGGAACCTAGGACACGGCCGTCGCGGTCGAGCGCGGCGGCGTAGAGGTTCGATGGGGTGCCTGCCTGCCAGGCGAGGACCCAGCCGTTGCGGCTTGCCGCGAGCTGCTGGTTGTACCCCTCGACCGCCCTGTCGGCGACGTGCGACACCGTTCCCTCCGTGGTCAGGATCGTCCACCCGATTCCCATCGGGCCTCTCCACGTGACCGCGAAACGGTCGCCGTCGGTGGCGACGTTGCCGAGGTGAATGGCGGCGCGGTTGATCGGGAACTGGCCGGTGGCGGTGCCGTCCGCGCGGACGATCGTGCCGGCCACCCCGTTCTCCGGACCGCCCCAGGCGACGAGCGTCTGGCCGCCTGCCGAGGCACAGGAGATGACCCCGTGCTGATCGAGGCCGGACACGGTCGTGACCGCGCCGGCCTTGCCATCGCGGGAGACGCGCGTCACCTGCACCAGGGTCCGCACGAACCAGGGGGCTTCACCGAAGACGCTCTGCGCGACCAGATACTCGGTGCCGTTCCACGCCACGCACGGGAAGAGCGAGCGGGTGTCGCCGAGGCTGGCGATGGGACCGCGGGTGCCGTCGGCGCGGAGCGCCGTGGTGCGGACGGTCAGGCCGTCGCTCCAGACGAGCAGGTATCCCGTTCCGTCGGATGCAACCTGCGGCCGCGCATATGTATTGAGGACCTGGGCCACAGACACGGGTGCAGGGTCGAGCAGACGTCCGGAGTTGTCGACGCGCATGGCCATGAGCATCGGCGGCGCCTCGCCTCCCGACTCCAGCCACACCGCGAGCGATTCGCGGTCGTTGCGCCGTGCGAGAGCGGGATTGACCTGTCGCGACGGCTCGAAGGCCAGCCGTGCGGGCGCCGCTGCTTCTTCCTGCAGCTCGTTCACGACGTGCGTATAGAGGTCCTCCTCGGCGGGCGGCATCCCCACTTCCTGTGCGTGCTGCGCGGTGGCCACCAGGGCGCGGTCACCGAACGAGGCCGCCGCGAGCGAGGTGAATTGCGGCCGCGGCGAGCTCCCCGCGAGGATCCGCATCGTCGAGCCGTCCTCCGAACTGAGGATGGCTTCATTCCGCTCCGCGCGCCGCAGGAGCAGGTGTACCGTGCCGCCGATCTTCACGATCCCGTGCGGCGACAGGTTCAGGCCGAGGTCCCGGATCGGCTGATGCTCGCGCGCGACGAAGAGGCCGTTTGCGCTTGCCCACACCGCCACGAGCGTGTCGCCGTCGGCGAGCGCGAACAGCGAGCCGATTTGCGCGTTCGTGTGGTCGAGCCACGTATACGAGTAAAGCTCCGCGTTGGTCGTGAAGCGCAGCGCCTCGACGGTGGATTCGGGGTCCGCGAAATGGACCGTCACGAGGGCGAAGCCGGTGCTGAGCGCGACCAGGTCGAACTCGCCGTAGGTCGCACCTGCCCGGGCGAGCTCTTTCACCTCGACGAGCTGGCCTGCGGCAGTGAGCCGCGCGCCGCGCATGACGCCATCCTCTCTCCAGGCCACGAGAAAGTGCGTCCCGTCGAACGCGATGCGCGGCTTGACCGGGAACGGGAGCTCCGCGAGCGTGAACCCCTCCCCCGCAACGCCGTTGTCGTCGACGAACCGTGCCGCGAGGGAGGAGCCGTAATCGTGCCCCTCGCTCCAGGCGACCAGCCAGTTGTTCGTACCGCGTGCTACGTCCGGCAGGGCGTGGACGGGCGCTGAGGCGAGTGCGATCGGCCGTACATCGAGCCGGTTTCCGTCGCGGTCGATCCGGACCGCCCCGAGCTGTTGCTCCTCGAACCAGACCAGCAGCGCCACGTCGTCGCTCGCGGCGACAGCGCCAATGCGCTGCCGATATGGCGAAGCATTCGGGACCGGGTCGGTGACCGGAACCTCGGCACCGCGATGGAGTGTCGCTGCAAGAACGAGCGCTGTCAGGATCATGGTTTTCAGTGCCTCGCCGCGCGCCGGCGCGGGTTGCTGCCCGTGATGGTACGCGTGAACACGCGCCAGCGTGAGAGCAGCGGCGTTTCCAACTCGCGCATGTAGATCGCGATCGGGACGTCGCCGCCCGCGAGGGCCACCCCTTCGTAGCGCATCGGCGAATCGGAGATCGCGGAAGGCGGGCCTGTCCTGTTGCCATCGCGGTCCAGCGGCGTGGCGTCGAGGTTCCCGCCGATCTCCCGCGCAAGCACCCAGCCGTCGCGGCTGGCCGCGATGCGAGCGTGGGAGCCGGGGAACCTCTTTTCCCCGAAGCGGGTCACCGTTCCTTCCGCAGTCAAGAGCGCCCATTCCACGCCCAGCGCGACGTCATATGCGACCGCGAAGCCCTCGCCGTTCGAGGCGACGTTGCCGACGCCGGTGCCGACATCGATGAAGATCTCGCCGGTAACCGTGCCGCCTGCGCTGACGATGGTGCCGGAGATCGTGCCCTGGTCGTTCCATGCGACCAGCGTCTTGTCCCCGGCGGCAGCGCACGAGACCGAGGAATGCTGGCCCACGCCGCTCACGCGCAAGACCTCGCCCGGCACGCCGTCCGGGGAGACTCGGGTGACCTGCACCGCCGTCGGCGGGAAGTGCCCCGGCTCGGTGGCGACGATCTGCCCGACCAGATAGTCGGTGCCGTTCCAGGCGACGCAGACGTCGATCGCGCGGATGCCGCCGAGGTACGCGTTCGGACTGACGGTACCGTCGGCGCGGATGGCGTTCGCGCGCGCGACGGTGGTGAAGGGATTGCCCCAGAAATCGCCCCAGACGATCAGGTATCCCACGCCGTCGGAGGCGACCTGCGCACGCGCGTTCCGGCTGACGGTTGGAGTCACGGCGAGCGGGGTACCGAGCGCGCGCCCGGCATTGTCGACGCGCACCGCAACGATCGCTCCCGGCCGGTCGGTTCCTGTTTCGGTCCACACCGCGAGAGACTCTTCGCTGGTGCGGCGCGCGATGGCCGGATTCATCTGCAGCGACGGCTCGGTGGCCAGCAGCTCCGAAGGCAACACCGGTTGCTGCAGCTCGTCCACGAGGTGCATGCGGACGTTCTCGTCGGTAGGGGGCAACACGTTGATCTCGTCGTGCTTCGTCGTGGCCACGAGCGCGCGGTCTCCGAACGACGCCGCCGCAACCGACGTGAAGCGCGTCGAACGGAAGCCGCCCTCGAGGCTGCGCACCTCTGAACCGTCCTCCGAAACGAGCACCACTTCATTGCCGGGGGGCTGGAGGGCCAGCAGGTGCACGGTGCCGCCGATTTTGACGATCTCCTGCGGCGTCCCGGCGGAGCCGAGCTTGCGCAGCGGCTGATGCTCGCGCGCCAGAAAAGTCCCGCTCGTGCTGCCCCACGCGGCCACCAGCACATCGCCGTCGGCGAGCACTACCAGTGAACGCAGTTGCGCGCTGGTGGTGTGGTCGAGCCACGAATACGCATACGGCTCCGCGGCAGTGGTCAGGCGCAACGCCTCGACCGTGTATTCGGTCCCGTTCGTCACGCGGATGGTCACGATCGCGAAGCCGCTCGGCAGCGACACCAGCTCGAAATCGGCGTACGACCCCTCGGTGCGGGCGAGCTCCTTCACCTCCACCACCTGTCCGTCGGCCGTGAGCCGTGCGCCCACGATCCTGTTGGATGCCATCCAGGCCACGAGGTAGTGCGTCCCGTCGAACACAACGTACGGCGGCGTCCTGAAGGCGAGCGGCGCGATCGTCAAGCGCTCGCCGGCCGTGCCGTCGTCGCCGATGAACCGGCCGACGATCACGTCCTCCTCGCTCCAGACGGCGAGCCATTCGTTCGTCCCCCGTGCCACGGACGGCCTGGTGTAGGCCGGTCCGGAGGAGAGCGCGATCGGACGCGCGTCGAGCGGCCTGCCGTCGCGATCGACTCGCGCCGCCGCGACGTGGTCTTCCTCGAGCCAGGCAATCAGCGCGACGTCATCGGACGCGGCGATCTCGCCGACGAACTGCCGGTAGGGCGAAGCATTGGGGAGCGGTTCGGAGACGGCAAGCTCGGGACCGGCATGGAGTGTGGCCGCGAGGATCAGGGATGTCAGGAGCATGGGGGTCAGTGCCTTGTCGCGCGTCGGCGCGGTTGATCGTCGGTGAGGGTTCGTGTGAAGACGCGCCAGCGGTTCGTGCCGCCGAGCTCGCGCATGTAGACGACGATCGGCGTCTCGCCGCCGGCGATGGCTGCTTCGCGCTCGACGGCCGGCGTCACGGATACGTCGATGGTGGGTGAGGCGGCATGGCCGTCGCGATCGAGCGTGATCGCGTGCAGGTCGTACTGACCCCACGCCAGGATGAAGCCTTTGCCATAGGGGGCGACGGCGATTTCCTCCACCGCCGTGCCGGGCGTGTCACCCGGCAGGAGCGCGTCGCTGACCAGCGTCACGGTCCCGTGCTCGTTCACCAGCGCCCGCTGGACCGTATTCAACGCTCCGGACCACGCCACCAGGTAACGATCGCCGTTCCTCGTCACCGCGGGGTGCGTCGTCGGCCCCGGCGCCATCGTGAACGCGCCGTTCGTGACGAACGCACCGGCGACGCGGCCGTCGTCGGTCCAGACGAAGAGATTGTCGGCACAAGCGACGGAACGAATGTCCCCTTCGCCCGACACCGCCTCGTCCGCGAGCACGGCGCCTTCGCGCGAGACCCGCTTCCTCCAGACCTGCAGCAGTCTCGGCTTGCCGCTGACGTAGCGTGTGATCCGGAGATAGCCGATCAGGTACTCCTCTCCGTTCCAGGTCGCGCACGGGGTCACGCCGCTCTGTTCCCGGAGCAAGAGCGGAATGACCGTGCCGTCGCGCTTCACCCGAGCCGCCGAGTCGGTCCATACCACGACGTAATCGGTGCCATCGGATGCCACTCGCGGGCGGTGAAGCGGATAGAGCGACTGGCCCACCACGATCGGCCTGCGCAGGAGCGGCTGTCCTGCGCCGTTCAGCGGCATGGCTGCGATCTCGACGCCGCCCCGGTTCCCCGATTCGAACCACACAGCGAGCGTCTCGCCGTGCGCATTGCGCGCGATCGCCGGCTGCTCCTGCAGCGGCGGGTCGTGCGAAAACCGCTCGAATGGCCGGACGTCCTGCAGCGCCGCATCGAGCATGGTGATGCTGAGGTCCTGGTCGATCGACGAGGGGTAGTGGTGGGTCGCCGCCACGAGCAGCCGGTCCCCCAGCACCGCCCCCGACGCATTGATGGCGCTGGACACGTCGTTCCAGGCGCGCTCGAGCGAGCTATCCTCTGCGACGAGCCGCACGTCCTGCGGCCCGCGCAGCAGCACGTATACCGTGCCGCCCAGCTCGAAGATGCGCTCCGACACATACTCACCCTCGGACACCACGCGCAGAGGCTCCCCTTCGTGCGCGACGAAGACCCTGGATCCCGCCACCGCCGCCGTCCAGACCGCCGCCAGCTGGTCGCCGTCCGCGATGACGTCGAGCGAGCCGACACCCGCCGAGGTGCGGTCGAGCCATGTATGCGCCAGGCGGTCGCCGTTGGTGTCGAGCCGGATCGCGTCGATGGTGTAATCGTTTTCCAGGGTGAAGTAGCGCACGGCGACGATCGCGAAGCCGGAGTCGAACGCCACCAGGTCCAGCTGCTGCCAGAACGGGATGGCGTCGACGACGAACTCCGGCTCGACGACGTTGCCGTCGCGATCGAGCCGCAGCGCGCGGAGTGAGTCCCACTGGCTCCAGGCCACGAGAAAGTGCGTCCCGTCGAACGCGACCCGAATCGCCTGTGGGTTCGGCCATGCTCCGAAGCGCCGCAGGGGGCCGGTGGTCCCGTCGTCGGCGACGAACCTCCCGGTGATCTGCTGGTCCTGGCACCAGAGCACCAGCCACTTGCCGCCGGCACGCGCGACGACCGGCAGGCCGCCGCAGGACTGGCCGCCGAGGTCGATCGGCCTCGCGTCGAGGCTCCGTCCGTCGCGGCCGATGCGCGCGGCATGCACCCCGGGGCCGGCCCAGGTCAGCAGCGCCGTCTCGTCGCCGGCGACGACTTCGCCCGCGAATTGACTGTACGGTGACGCATTCGGGAGGGGGGCGGTGAGGGAACGCTCGGGACCGGCATGAAGCGTGGATGCGACGAGCAGCAGGGGCACCAGGAACATGCCGGTAGTACGGCGGTTGCGGGCTCGCTGTCTACTGTAGAATCCGGGCTCGACCGCTACAACACAATCAGGAAATGGATGGGAAACCCATGAAAAAGAGATGGTTCATTCTCGCTACGGCGATCCTCTCGCTCGGGTTCATCGGCTGCCCGCCGAAGACCGAGAACGCAGGCGGCGCAACTGCCGGCGGCACGGAAGGGGAGATCGTGATCGGCGAGTACGGCTCGCTGACCGGCGGGCAGGCGACGTTCGGCGTCTCCACGCACAACGGCATCATGCTGGCGATGGACGAGATCAACGCGGCAGGCGGCGTCAACGGCCGGAAGCTCCGCGTCATCACCGAGGACGACCAGTCGAAGGCCGAGGAAGCAGCCAGCGTCGTGACCAAGCTGATCTCGCAGAACAGGGTCGTGGCCGTGCTCGGTGAAGTCGCTTCCTCGAGCTCGCTCGCGGCCGCGCCGATCTGCCAGGCCAACAAGGTCCCGATGATCACGCCGTCGTCCACGAATCCGGAGGTCACCAAGAAGGGCGACTACATCTTCCGGATGTGCTTCCTCGACGACTACCAGGGCGGCGCCATGGCGCGCTACGTCGCCGAGACGCTCGGCCTCAAGCGGGCGGCCGTGCTGATCGACAATAAGAGCGACTACTCGACCGGCCTGGCCCAGTACTTCAGCGAAGCATTCGTCCGCCACGGCGGAAAGATCGTCATCACGCAGAGCTACGCCCAGGGCGACAGCGACTTCCGTTCGCAGCTCACCGCCATCAAGGCGGCCAATCCCGACGTCATCTTCGTGCCCGGCTACTACAACGACATCGGGCAGATCGCCATCCAGACGCGCGACCTCGGCATCAAGGCGCCGCTCGCGGGCGGAGACGGCTGGGAGTCGCCGAAGCTGACCGAGATCGGCGGCCCGGCGCTCGAAGGCAGCTTCTACTCCAACCACTACTTCGCGGGCGACACGCTGCCGGTCGTGCGTGAATTCGTGCAGAAGTACAAGGACCGCTTCGGCACGACGCCCGACTCGCTCGCGGCGCTCGCCTACGACTCCACGCGCGTGCTCGCCGACGCCATCAAGCGCGCCGGCACCACCGACGGTCCGAAGCTGCGCGACGCGATCGCCGCGACCAAGGGCTTCCCCGGCGTCACCGGCACGGTCAACCTCGGAGCGGACCGCAATCCGGCCGGCAAGAAGCTGGTCGTGCTCGAGATCAAAAACGGCGACACGATCCTGAAGGCGAACATCGATCCTGTCGGGGGCGGAAGCGCTCCCGCCGCAACCGGCACCGGTGCCGCCTCGACGGACACGAGCTCCACCGGAAACGCACCGAGCACCGGCAGCGCCGCCACGCAGTAAAGTTTTCGGGAAAAACGCTTTACAACGCACGGTCCGGCGAGTAGTTTTCGCCGGACCTTTTTTGCCCACTGATGGAGACGATTCTTCAGAACCTGCTCAACGGGATTGCCGTCGGGGCCATCTACGCGCTCATCGCCCTCGGCTACACGATGGTGTACGGCATCCTGAAGCTCATCAACTTCGCCCACGGCGACGTCTTCATGATCGGCGCCTTCACCGGCTACTACGCCGGGAACGCGCTCCAGAAGCAGACCGGGGCCGCCAACACCTCGTTGATCTACGCCGCGTTGATCATGATGCTGGCGATGCTGGTCTGCGGCCTGCTCGGCTACCTCAACGAGCGCATCGCCTACCGCCCGCTCCGTAATGCGCCGCGCATCGCCTCGCTCATCACCGCCATCGGCGTCTCGTTCCTGCTCGAGTACGGCGGCCAGTTCGTCTTCGGTCCCGATCCGAAGTTCTTCCCGACGCTCGTCCCAAAGCACCTCATCAAGATCGGCGTCGTCACCACCACCAACTACCAGCTCATCGTCCTCGGCGTGGCCATCGTGTTCATGGCCCTGCTCCAGTACATCGTCTACGGCACGAAGTACGGCCGCGCCATGCGCGCCGTCTCGTTCAACTTCGAGACGGCGTCGCTGATGGGCATCCCCACCGACCGCGTCATCTCCACCACGTTCGTCATCGGCTCGATGCTCGCCGCGGTGGCGGGCATCCTCTACGGCCTCTCCTATCCGAAGATCGACCCGCTGATGGGCATCATGCCCGGCCTCAAGGCCTTCGTCGCCGCGGTCCTCGGCGGCATCGGCAACGTGCCGGGCGCCGTCGTCGGCGGCCTCGTGATCGGCATCGTCGAATCGTTCGTCGGCGGCTCGCAGTTCTCGAGCTACCGCGACGCCATCGCCTTCGTGATCCTCATCGTCATCCTCCTCTTCCGCCCGAGCGGCCTGTTCGGCAAATACCAGCCGGAGAAGGTGTGATGCTGGCGTGGATTGAGGATGAAGGATTGAGGATTGAGAAGTGGATGAGCGTTCGGGGAATCCTCAATCCTCAATCCTCAATCCTCAATCCGCCCATGAAGCGAGGGCGCAAATGAAGCGCTTCATGCCGAAGACCTGGTGGCTGCGCGACCTCGTGCTCCTCATCGGCTTCGTGGCCGTGCTGTACGGCCTCTGGATCGCGCTCGAATACGGGGCGCTCTACTGGCCGGCGCTGCGTTACCCGAGCCGCATCCTGGTGCTGGTGGGGATCAACATCACGCTCGCGGTCTCGCTCAACATCATCAACGGACATGCCGGCCAGTTCTCCCTCGGGCATGCCGGCTTCATGGCCGTGGGCGCGTACACGGCGGCGTTCCTGACCACGAAGTACTTCGCGCCGTTCGTCGACAAGCTGCCCGACGGCAGCGCGCAGCAGTTCCTCTGGCAGAGCCTCTTCCTGCTGCTCTCCATCGGCGCCGCCGCGATCACCGCGGCCATTGCCGGCTACATCGTCGGCCTGCCGTCGCTCCGGTTGCGCGGCGACTACCTGGCCATCGTCACCCTCGGCTTCGGCGAGATCATCCGCGTGGTCATCCTCAACATCGAGGAGATCGGCGCCGCGCGCGGCATGAGCGGCATTCCCGGCTGGAGCAGCTTCTTCTGGGTCTACTTCTTCGCCGGCCTGACCATCCTCATCTCGCACCGCCTGGTGATGTCGTCCGTCGGACGCGCGTTCCTGGCCGTACGCGAGGATGAGATCGCCGCCGAGGCGATGGGCGTCGACACGACGCGCTACAAGGTGAAGGCGTTCGTGATCGGCTCCTCGCTGGCCGGTGTCGCGGGCGCGCTGTACGGCTACTTCATGATGTACCTCAACCCGGGGATGTTCACGTTCGTGAAGTCCTTCGAGGTCGTGGCGATGGTGGTCCTCGGCGGACTCGGCTCGATCTCGGGCTCGATCGTCTCGGCGGTCCTGCTGACGTTCCTCCCCGAGGGGCTGCGGTACGTGAAAGACATCTACCCGGAGATGCGCGACCCGCGCATGGTCATCTACTCGATCATGCTGATCGTGCTGATGCTCACGCGGCCGCAGGGGCTGTTCGGCCGGCGCGAGATCTGGGAGTTCCTCCCGAAGCGCAAAGACTCGATTCCGAAGGAAGGGCGCGACCAGGGCGACTCGAACGACAAGCTCGACCGCGACTCCGGACCGCCTGTGACCTGACCCATGGCCGACGACATCATCCTGCAGGCGAACGGCGTGACCATCCGCTTCGGCGGACTGACGGCCGTGTCGAACTTCAACCTGGCCATCCGCCCGCACGAGCTGCTCGGCCTGATCGGCCCGAACGGCGCCGGCAAGACCACGATCTTCAACATGCTCACCGGCGTGTACAAGCCGACCGAGGGGGAGATCACCATCAGCGGCGTGAAGACGACCGCCATGAAGCCGTACCAGATCACCAGCCTCGGCGTGGCGCGCACGTTCCAGAACATCCGCCTGTTCAAGGAGCTCTCCGTTCTCGACAACGTCAAGATCGGCGGGCATATCCATTACAAGTACTCCGGCACGTCCGCCGTCCTGCACACCAACCGCTTCCACGAGGCGGAGGACGAGGCGGAAGTCGAGGCCGAGAAGCTGCTCGACATCTTCGGCCTCCGCTCGCGCGCGGAGAGCTACGCCAAGAACCTCCCGTACGGCGATCAGCGCCGCCTGGAGATCGCCCGCGCCCTCTCCGCACGTCCGAAGCTGCTCCTGCTCGACGAGCCGGCCGCGGGCCTCAACGACTCGGAGACCCGGGCGCTGATGAACACGATCCACGACATCCGCGACCGCTTC
>DASQJY010000031.1:0-189996 GCA_035630815.1 Thermoanaerobaculia bacterium | reverse complement strand
GTTCATGGTCGACTCGCGGTCGCCTTTTTCGACGGCGGCGAGGACCAGCAATCCGTGCCCGATCCTGGAGATCAGCTCGTCATTTACGGTCACGGATGCGCTTCGTACGCGCTGGATCACGCACTTCATGAGGCGCGGATTCTACTCGCGGGAGAAAAGGTTAGAATCGCGCGTTTTGTTAAGGGAGAAACGATGATCAACAAAGTCATTCTCGTCGGGCGTCTTGGCAAAGACCCGGAGATCCGCTCGACCCCGGGGGGCACGTCCGTCGCCAAGTTCACGGTGGCGACCGACGAGCGGTTCACCGACAAGGCGGGCGAAAAGCAGGAGCGCACCGAGTGGCACAACATCACGGCGTGGGGCAAGCTCGCCGAGATCTGCGGCCAGTACCTGAAGAAGGGAAAGCTGGTCTACATCGAGGGCTCGATCCGCACCGACAGCTGGGACGACAAGGAGTCGGGCCAGAAGAAGTACCGCACCGAGATCGTCGCCAACACGATGAAGATGCTCGACCGCCGCGGCGACGAAGGCGGCGGCTCCTCGGGCGGCTACGGCGGCGGCTACAGCCAGCAGCAGCCGCGCAGCGGCGGCAAGCCGGCACCGGCGCCGGACTTTCAGGAAGACGACGAAGAAGTACCGTTCTAGGACGCGGGCCAGCAGTTTGGAGTGCGGCGCACTCCAAACTGACCCCTCACAACCGGTAGCGCTCGCGCAGCACCTGGAGGTGGTGCCGTTCGTGGCCGACGATGATCCAGGCCAGGGCGCGCGCGGTGACCGGGGAGCCGTTGGCGGTGCCGCGACGGTCCCATGCTTCTTCCGGGAGGTTGCGGAAGAAGACGATGTTGGCGCGGCGGCCGAGGGCGTAGGCCTCGGCCAGGTCGCCGAGGCGCCACGAGTCGAAGTTCGCGTTGCGGACGTAATCTTCCTCCTCGAAACCGGGGAGCGGCTGCGTCTCGCCGCGGGCGATCGCGAGCGCGCGCCAGCCCATGATGCGCTCGGCGTCGACCATGTGGCCGACCACTTCCTTCACGCTCCACTTGTTGGTCTCGTAGCGGAACGCTGCACGGGACTCGTCGAGGCCGGAGAGCAGCTTCTGCGTCGCCGACGACTGCTGTTCGATCGCGGAGAGCACGTCGTCCTCGGTGACGAGGGCGACGTACGCGGCGTAAGCGGGAGAGTATTCCGTTGGTGCTGGTTTCATAGTCGAATGAACGTCCGGTAATGATCTCGCGTGTAGTAAAGCTCGCCGCCGTCGCCGCGTACGACGCGGCGTGCACCGCGGTTCGGCGCGCCGGGCGTGCGGACCGTGTATTCGTGATAGTACCCGCGCGGCTGCTGCGGTAGCTGCCGCTCGCGATTGCCGAACACGGAACCGTCCTGCTTGTGCGGGAACGGCCCGCCGCGCTCGATGAGGTCGAGCGTCTTCACCAGCTCGGCACGCTCGACGCTGTCAGGAACGAGCTGCGCGAGCCGGTCCTCCGGTTCAGCGGACGGCTTCGGCGCGGCGTCCGGTTCCACGGGAGCGGGCCGCGAAGCAGGAGCCGGCGACTGGACGGCGCGGTCTTCATTCGTCCACCACGCACCGATCGCCAGCGCGATCACGGTGGCAATGAGAATCAGCGGATTGGTAGTACGTCTGCGCATCACCACACGAACACGAGTTGCAGATCATCGCGCCCTTCGGCCGCGGAAAGCCAGACGTCAATGAGCGTCCGCAGCTCCTCGGGCGCACGCTCCCAGCGCGCCGAGGCATTGCGCACCACCAGCGTGACCGGCGCTTCGCGGTCGCGCAGGCATTCATCGAGCGCGTCCCAGTTGCGGCCGAAGTAATCCGGGAGCTCGAGCGCCGAGGAGAGCGCGTCGAAGAGCTCCCCCTCGCCCAGCTCCACGCCGGCGACGGAACCGGCCGTAAAGTGCACCGGGTACGTCACGCGACGCGCACCACTACGAACGTGACGTCGTCATTCGGAGGCGCATCGCCGTGCCAGCCGCGTGCGGTCTCGGCGAGCGCGGCGATCACGCCGTCCGCGGTCGGAGCAGCGGCGGCCGAGGCGAAGGCGTCGAGCGCGCCGGTGTAGCCGAGCTGCTGCCCCGCGTGATTCATCAGCTCCGGAAAACCGTCGGTGAGGAACAGCACCGTATCGCCGGAGGCGAGCGTCACGTCCGCCTGCGGATAGTCGCTGCCGTACGTGCCGAGGGGTGTCGCGGAAAGCGCGAGCTCCTCGACCTCCGCCGTTCCGGCGCGGTGGATGAGCACCGGCGGCATGCCCGCCGAGGAGAGGGTGAGCGTCTTGCCGTCGAAGCGGCCGAGCGACAAGGCCATGGCCATGCGTCCTAGATCCATCCGCTTGATCTTCTCCGCCGCGTCGGCGAGGAACACCGCCGGCGCGGTCTCGCCGTCGTAGCCGGCGAAGAGCGTCTTCACCACCGTCACCATCGTGCCGGCCTTCGCGCCGTGCCCGGTGGCGTCGCCGATCGTCACCGACAGCTTCGGCGCGGCCACGTGGAAGTCGTAGTAGTCGCCGCCGACCTCGGTGGCGGTGCGTGTGAAAACCGCCACGTCGTACGCCTCGTGCCGCGGCACTTCCTTCGGCAGCATCGAGAGCTGGAAGCGGCGCGCGTCTTCGAGCTCGATGGTCTTCCGTTCGTTGTCGACGGCGAGCAGGCGCTGCTGGAGCTCCTGCTCCTTGCGCGTCCGTTCCTGTTCGACGAGCAGCTGCTGCTGGATGCTGAGGTCCTCGGCCATCCGGTTGAACGCGCGCGCGAGCTGTCCCAGCTCGTTCTTCGTCTTCACCGGCAGGCGGGTCATCAGGTCGCCGTGCGCGATCCGCTCCGCCCCCTCGGTGACGAGCTTCACGTCGCGCGTCAGGTGATTCGAGAGCGGCACGATCCCGACCAGCGCCAGCGCGATCAGCCCGATGCCGAGGCCGAAGTTGCGCGCGGCGGTGTTGCGGAGGTCGTCGAGGTTGTCGACCGGACGGGCGACGCCGATCTTGAGGCCGCTCTGCGGGTCCACCGACGTCGAGACGATCCATCCTTCGATGTTCTTGACCGACTGCCCGTTGCGCACGCGCTGCGGGATGCCGAGGTTCTCGAGCTGCGCGCGCTCGTCATCGTTGCGGGTGTAGAGCGTCCCTTCGCGGTCGAGCGCGAACGGCACTTCGCTCCGATCCTCGGTGGCCCCGCCGAGGACGCGGCGGATGACGTGCTCGGGACTGATGCGCGCGGTGAGCTGGCCCACCACCTCCCCTTGCTTGCGTACGGGCGCTTCGAAGTGGCGGCCGAGCAGGAGCGCGGTTTTCTTGGCCCGGGCGTCGGAATTCGCGAGCTCGCGCGGCGTCGCCTCGCGCGCCTGATGGCGCGGCCGTGGAGCGGGTGCGACCACGGCAGCGGGAGCGACCGGGGCCCCGGAGCGCCGCTGCTGGAGGATGCGCTCGCGCTCCCGCATCGCCGCTTCCGCCTCGGCCATCTGCTTACGGAACTCGCCGCGGTTCGCCTCGACGACCTCGCGCAGCTCCGTCTTCGCGGCCTCGAGCTCCTGGCGCAGGTCCTCGCGTTCGTCCGGTGTGAGCTCGGGATTCTGCAGCTCCGCGGCGAGCCGGCCGATCTCGGCGACGAGCTCCTGCTCGTCCTCGGAGATGACGTACCTGGGAAACTCGGGGACGGGCGGAAGGTCGATCACCACCGGATCCGCTCGCACAGCCACTTCTGCCGGAGGCGCGGGCTCCGCCGGTGGCGCGACCGCCGCCTCGACGTCCGGTGGCGACGGGGGGATCAACGGTTTGTACTCGAGGGCGTCGACGAGCGCGCTGGCATCACTCATGACCGTGACGATGTTGCCGACGTCGGCGGCGGTGTTGTCCTGCGCGAGCGCGGAGACGAAGGTCATGCGCTGGTCGAGCTCGGCGCGGATGGCGACGAGGCGCCTGTCCATCTGCCGCGTCAACCGCTCCGCCTCCCGACGGTACGCCGACTCGAGGGCCCGCCGCGACGAGTGGTACGAGTACGTCACGATCGCCGCCAGCGGCACGACCGCCAGCACGAACGCGGCAAGGATCAGTTGGGTCCGGATGCGCATGAACGTTCGAAGGATAAACGTTCGATGGGGGGAAAAGTTACTACGAGTGCTGCACACGCGGAGCGCGTGGGTGTCGGGTGTCAGATGTCTGGGGTTTCGCGGCTGACGAGACACTTGCCGTAAGCCGCAACACCCCAGACACCTGATACCCGACACCAGCGCGAAGCGCGAAACGCCTCCGCTACGTCCACTCCTCCCGTCCCGTCCTCCCCTTGCCCGGTGTACGCGAGCCCTTCCGGCGATCGACGTCGGGGATGATCACTTCGCGTTCGGGGCGGGTTTTCTCAAACTCTTCGATGAAGGCTTCGGCTTCGTCGACGATGGCGTCCCAGGAGGGGGCGACGGTGGCGGCGGCGCGGAGGCGGTCGCAGTGGGCGCGGTAGATCTCGCAGCGGCGGACGGCTTCGTCGAAGCGGCTGCGCACTTTGAGGTTCGCGCTGACGCGGTCGCGGAGGTAGGTCTGCAGGTCGGGGATGCGCTCGATGTGGCTGCAGAAGAGGATCACGTCGTTGCCGGCCATCAGGGCGCGTTCGGTGATCTCTTCGTACGAGCCGAGGTCGGAGACGGCGTGCATCTCCATGTCGTCGCTGACGGCGATGCCGTCGAAGCCGATGGCGTTGCGCAGCAGGTCGGTGGTCAGGCGCCAGCTCAGCGTGGCGGGGAGATCGGGATCGTCCTCGACGCGCGGGTAGGTGCCGTGGCCGATCATGATGGCGCCGGCGGGCGGGCCGAGGCGCTCGAACGGGACGAGCTCGCGCTTGAGCAGCGTGTCGAGCGGCACGTCGATCACGGTCGCGCCGTAATGCGGGTCGGCCGAACCTTCACCGATGCCGGGCCAGTGCTTGAGGCAGGAGGCAACGCCGGCGCCGTGCATGCCGCGCATGAACGCGCCGGCGAGCTCGATCACCGCTTCGGGGCTGCCGCCGAACGTGCGGCGCTCGAGCCCTTTCGGCGCGACCTCGCCGCGGATGTCGACCACCGGAGCGAGGTTGATCTCGATGTCGAAGTAGCGCAGCGCCATCCCGATCAACTTGCCGAACCACTCGGAGAGATCGTCGGCACGTTCGCCTTCTTCAAAGGCCTGCGCGCTCGGCAGCCCCGGCAGGATGCTGCGCAGCCGGTCGACGCGGCCCCCCTCCTCATCGATCATGAAGAGCGGCGGCTTGTTGTTCCCGGCCAGCGACTTCACTTCCGCGATCAGTTCGCGCAACTGCGCCACGCTGCCGATGTTCCGGCCGAACAGCACGACCGCGTACGGCGTGTTCTCGCGCAGGATGCGCCGCTCGAGGTCGGTGAGTGTTTTTCCGGTGAGGCCGATTCCGAGGACGTCAGTGGTCATTTGCGGGGGGCATCGTAACGCATGGTGTCGGGTATCAGGTGTCAGGTATCTGGGGTGTTGCGGCTCGCGGGCAGGAGTTCTCGTCAGCCGTAAAACCGCAGACACCTGACACCTGACAACCGACACCAGTTACTGCAGTTTCTGCCTCAACTCATACAACGCATTCAACGCGTCCCGCGGCGAGAGCGTGTCGACGTCCAGCGCGCGCAGCGCTTCGACAACGCCCTGCTCCCTGGAGTTGAAGAGGCCGAGCTGGCGGGTGGCGGGGCCGCGTTTGCGGGTTTCTTCGACGAGGTCGCGCTCTTTGCGCTCGAGGGTGTCGAGGATCTCCTTCGCGCGCTCGGTGACGGACTGCGGGATGCCTGCCAGCTTCGCGACCTGGATGCCGTAGCTCTTGTCGGCGGCACCTTCCACGACCTTGCGCAGGAAGATGATCTGCTCGTTCCACTCCTTGACCGCGACGTTGAAGTTCGCGACGCGGGTTTTCGTCTTCGCGAGATCGGTGACCTCGTGGTAGTGCGTGGCGAAGAGGGTGATGCCGCTGCGCGCCGGGTTGTCGTGCAGGTATTCGATGATCGCCCACGCCAGCGAGAGGCCGTCGAACGTGGCGGTGCCACGGCCCACTTCGTCGAGGATGATCAGCGAGCGGTCGGTGGCGTTGTTGAGGATGTTCGCGGTCTCGTGCATCTCGACCATGAACGTCGACTCGCCGCGCGCCAGCTGATCCGAAGCTCCGACGCGGGTGAAGATGCGGTCGCAGACGCCGAGGCGTGCTTTCGAGGCGGGGACGAACGAACCGACCTGGTTGAGGAGCACGATCAGCGCGACCTGGCGGAGGTAGGTCGACTTGCCGCCCATGTTTGGGCCGGTGATGACCTGGATCCCGTTCTGCTCGCGCACGACGTTGGTGTGGTTCGGGATGAAGCGCTCGGTGGCCAGCTGCTCGATGACGGGATGGCGCCCGTCTTCGATGCAGATCTCCGCGAGGTCGCTGAGCTGCGCCCGCACGTAGCGATTGCGCACGGCGACGGTGGCGAGGGAGCAGATCGCGTCGATCTCGCCGACCGCCCGCGCGGTAGCGAGGATGGCCGGAGTCATCTTCGCGATCGTGCCGAGGAGCTCGTCGTAGAGGCGGAGCTCGATGGCGATCGACTTCTCTTCGGCGCCGAGGATCTTCTCCTCGAGCTCTTTCAGGTCAGGGGTGATGTAGCGCTCGGCGTTGGCGAGCGTCTGCTTGCGGATGTACTCCGGCGGCGCCTTGGCCAGGTTCGATTTCGAGATCTCGATGTAGTAGCCGAAGACGGAGTTGTAGCGCACCTTCAGCGACGAGATCCCGGTCCGCTCCCGCTCCCGCGTCTCGATCTCCAGCAGCACGCTCTTCGAATCACGCGCGATGGAGCGCAGCTCGTCGAGCTCTTTGTCGATGCCGTGCGCGATGACGTTGCCTTCGCGGACGGTGATGGAGGGGTTGGGGTCGATGGATTTCGCGATGAGGGAGACGACACCCTGGAGCGTTGCTGGTTGCTGGTTGTTAGTTGCTTGTGACTCGACGGCTTGCGGCTCAGGCAAAGCACCACCAGCAACCAGCAACGAGCAACCTTCGCGCAGCGAAGAGAGCAACGGCCCCTGCAACGGCTGCATGGCCTCACCCAACTCCCCCGCCATCAACAACGAATCCGCCAGCGTCAGGCACTCGCGCGGGGTGGCGGTTCGGAGCGTGATGCGGGAGGCCACACGCTCCAGGTCGGCGATCTTCTGGAGGGCGACGGTCATCTGTTCGAGCATGACGCGGGAGCGGGTCAGCTCATCGACGGCATCGTGGCGATCGAAGATCGCTTCGCGGTTGGTGAGGGGGCGCGTGAGCCAGCGGCGTAGGGTGCGTGTGCCCATGGCGGAGCGGGTGGCGTTGACGACGCTCCAGAGCGTGGCGCGCGGTCTCGCGGCGTCGCGCGATTCGACGATCTCGAGATTCGCCAGCGTGGCCGCATCGAGCTGGAGAAAGTCGGCGTCGTTGTCGACGCGCAGGCCGCGCACGTGGTCGAGCGGCTTCTTGTGGCTCGCCGTCGCGTAACGGAGCGCGCCGCCCGCGGCCCCGATGCGGGAGTCGGTCCCTTCCAGGCCGAAGCCGCGCAGCGACTGCGTGCCGAAGTGCTTGGTCAGGTATTCGTGCGAGCCGGCGGTCTCGAAGAGCGACGGCTCTACCGGCGTGATCGGGATCGTCAGCGCGCCGTTGGTCTCGGTCTCCCTCGGGACGATCGCTTCCCGGGGGGCGAAGCGGGCGAGGTCGTCGTACAGCCGCGCGTCGCCCATGGAGCGGTACGTGGTGACGAAGAAGTCGCCCGTCGAGACGTCGAGATACGCGGCGCCGACTTCCTGCTCGTTCGGCACGAGCGCGAGGAGGTAGCAGCTGTCGCGGTCGAGGATCGATGACTCGGTGGCGGTGCCGGGCGTGACGATGCGCACGATCTCCCGCCGCACCAGCCCTTTCGCCGCCGACGCTTCCTCCGCCTGCTCGCAGATGGCCACGCGCAATCCGTGGCGGATCAGTTTCGCGATGTACCCCTCGGCGGCATGATGCGGAACGCCGCACATCGGGGTCTCGTACTCCTGCCCCTTGTTGCGCGCGGTGAGCACGAGGTCGAGCAGCGGCGCGGCCGTCTGCGCGTCCTCGAAGAACATCTCGTAAAAGTCGCCGAGACGATAGAAGAGGATCGCGTCCGGCACCTGCCGCTTGATCTCGAAATACTGCTCGAGCATCGGGGTGAGTTTGGTGACTGGGTGGGAGGGCATTACCGAGGCTTCCGAAGACGCAGCAGGGTACCATCGCCTTCGCTCAATTCCACCACTACGGCCGCGCGCAGACTCGTATGCGGTACCTGGTCGAGGAGCACCACCCAGCGGTCCTCCGCTCCCCCCTCGCTGCGGCGGGCGCGGGCCACGTGTACGACCTCGTAATCGCGGAAGCCGCGCTCGCGGGCGATGGCACGGGCGCGGAGGCCGGCGTCGATGGAGAGCAAGCGTCCCTTCGGGCGCGACGGATCTTCGAGTCCGCCGAGGGCGAAGAAGAGGAGGGCGCAGAGCGCGATCCAGCCGGCGTACAGCGGCCACCAGCGTCGAGGACGTCGAAACACGGCTGCTATGATACGGATCGTGACCCGGGATGAGATCGCGCAGCAGTTGGTCGCCATCGTGCGGCAGGAAAAAGACATCCCGGAGACGCTGCTGACGCCGGAGACGGCGCTCGCCGAGGCCGGCATCGACTCGCTCGACTCGCTGACCATCCTCTTCGCGATCGAGGAGCAGTTCCGCATCTCCATTCCCGACGACCGCGCCCGCGCGATGAAGACGTTCGGCGACATGATCGACATCGTCGAAAACCTGACGGCACAGGCGTGACTCGCGTCGTCATCACCGGCATCGGCATCATCTCCCCCTTCGGCCGTGGGAAAGCGGCGGCCCTCGACGCGTTGCGCGGCGCGCGCAGCGGCGTGCGGGCGATCTCGAGCATCGACGCCTCGCCGCTCAACTGCCGCATCGCCGGCGAGGTGCCGGTGGATGCGCATGAAGGGCTGCATCGCGGACACGACCGCTTCACGCGGTTCGCGCTCATCGCGGCCGAGGAGGCGACGGCGCAGGCGGGAGCCCTCGGGGTGGAGGACGAGCGGATCGGCGTGCTGATCGGCACAGGACTGGGCGGCTGCGAGACACTCGACGGCAGCTATAAGAGGATGTACGCCGACAACACGCGCGTGCCGCCGCTGTCGATCCCGATGTCGATGTACAACGCCGCCTCCGCCGCGGTCTCGGCGAAGTTCGGCGCGAAGGGAGTCTCGTACTCCGTGGTCTCCGCGTGCGCATCCAGCGCGCACGCCATCGGCCTCGCCGCGCAGGCCATCCGTTCCGGACAGGCCGACGCGATGCTCGCCGGCGGGAGCGACGCGCCGCTCGTGCCGGGCATCATCCGGGCGTGGGAGTCGCTGCGCGTGCTGGCCATCGACAACGAGCATCCTGAGGCGGCCTGCCGGCCGTTCAGTGCCGACCGGAAAGGGCTCGTGCTCGCGGAAGGGGCGGCGGTGTTCGTCCTCGAATCGTTCGAGCGTGCCCACGACCGCGGCGCGGAGATCCTCGGCGAGGTCGCCGGCTTCGGCGCGACGAGTGACGCCGGCCACATCACCGATCCGTCGGCGGACGGTGCGTCGCGCGCGATCCGGCTGGCGCTGCTCGATGCGCGCCTGAACGCGGAAGACGTCGGCTACATCAACGCCCACGGCACCGGGACGCGCGCCAACGACGCCACCGAGACGAACGCGATCCGGGAGGTCTTCGGCGGGAACGCGCCGCCGGTCAGCTCGACCAAGTCGCTGCACGGCCACGCCATGGGCGCCTCGGGCGCAATCGAGATCGCCTCCTCGCTGCTCGCGCTGCGGGATGGGTTCCTGCCGCCGACCATCAATCTCGACACACCCGATCCGGAGTGCGATCTGGATTACGTCCCCCAGGTACCGCGGGACGCAAACGTGCAGGCGTTCCTTTCCAACTCGTTTGGATTCGGCGGGATGAACGCGGTCGTGGCAGTGCGTTTGCTACGCGATCTATGATTCGGTTCGGAGGCAGTTGTGATCGTAGAGAAGAAGCACCTCGATAACTTCACGATTCTTTACGTGGAAGGGCTCATCAAGCTCGGCGAAAGCGCCGAGTTCTTTTCCTCCGCGCTGGAGAACGTGCTCAAAAACGAAAGCACGAACGTCATCATCGACTTCACGAAGATCGACTACATCGACTCGACGGGCATCGGTGAGCTGGTCGGCTATCTCGGCAAGTTCACGGGTCAGAACCGCAAGCTGATCCTGGTGAACCCGTCCGAGCGCATCCAGAAACTGCTCAAGCTCGCCAAGCTCGACGCGGTCTTCAAGATCTACGGCACCGAGGAAGAAGCGGTGTCGTCGGAGAGCGGGACGCCGGCCAGGGCCAGTTAGACAGCGACGCATGCGGCGCCGAGACGTGTCGTTTTCTGCCGCCCGCCTTCGCGGGCTCGAAATCAGGGGCACACCCGTAGCCCGGCTGAAGCCGGGGCTAAGATCTTTTGCTGCCTTCGGCAGCAGGACGCGTCTCAGCGCAGCACGGTCGCGGCCCGCGTCAGCGTGACGTGCGGCGTCCCGCTGCTCGCGTGCTGGCGGCGCCAGCACGCTTGATCGATCCCGACGCGCGTGGCGCCGTTGCTGCCCGCCGCTGCTGGCGCACAGCTTTTTCGAAAGGCTTCTGGACTTCTTCCGGAAGCTCGATCGTAGCGAAATACTCTTCGGGAAAGAGATAGTCCTCACCCGATTCATCGATGACGCGCACGAATCCTTCCGAGCCCGCATCGTCGTCACGAAGTGTCTTGTACACCTTCCAGAGTTGGAGTGAGACCTCGTTGCCCTCGTTCGCGATGCAGATCACCGCTCGTGCATGTTGGGAGTTGTTCATCATTCGTTACGCGCAACACTCGCCGATCGCGACGTCACCGGCAAATGCTAGCACCCGCGCCCCGATTCGTTAGACTCTCCTCCGAATGTCAGTTCCGATGACGCGGGTGTTGCGGGGAGGGATGGTGGAGTCGGTGCACCGCGGGTCGATTGCCATTGTCGATGCGCGGGGGAAGCTGGTTGCCTTTGCGGGGGATCCGGCGGCGCGGACATGTCTGCGGTCGGCGGCGAAGCCGTTTCAGGCGATTCCGTTGCTCGAGTATGGCGGGCGGGATGAGTATGAGCTGACGTCCGAGGAGCTGGCGCTCACCTGCGCGTCGCACGGGGGGGAGCCGGTGCACGTGTCGACGGCGGCGGCCTTGTTGCGGAAAGGCGAGTTCGACGAGGAGGACCTGCTGTGCGCTCCTCACCTGCCGTTCGATGACAAGTCGGCGGCGGATCTGCGGGCTTCGGGCGAGGCGCCGTCGTCACTGCACAACAACTGCTCGGGGAAGCATGCGGGGATGCTGCTGGCGACGCAGGCGATGGATGCGCCAAGCGCGGATTACATCGACGCGCGGCATCCGTTGCAGATCCTGATGCGCTCCACCGTCGCGGAGTTCGCCGGGCTCAGTCCCGAGGACGTGCCGATCGCGATCGACGGGTGCGGGGTGCCGGCGTTCTTCCTCTCTCTCTACCGCGCCGCGTTTGGGTACGCCCGGCTGATGTCGGGGACGATCGAGCGGTATGCGGAGAGCGGGCAACACGTGGTCGAGGCGATGACCGCGCATCCACACTACGTGGCCGGGAACTGGAGCATGACCACGCCTCTGATGGCCGCCTTCAACGGCGAGCTGCTGGCGAAGGAGGGGGCGGAGGGGTTTTACGCGATGGGCTTGGCGCCGTCGCTCTGCGCCCGATTGACCGAGAAGCTGCGGCTCACGGATGATGGCGGCCTCGGGATCGCGTTGAAGATCGAGGACGGCTCGATGGATCGCGGGCGCAATCCTGCCATCCTGCATCTCCTCGACCTCCTCGGCGCGGAGACGGATTCGGAGCAGCTGGAGCCGTATCGCGATGCTTCGGTGCGGAATCACGCGGGGCTGGTGGTGGGGGAAGTGCGGGCGGAGTTCGAACTGGAGGTTTTATGAAGAAGTGGATCGTATTGGTGGCGGTGCTGCTGGCGTCGTGCAAGACCGTGGGCGTGTCGATGACACGCGGCGGGTATGCCGAGGTGTCGCCGCAGATCGCGAATGAAATGATGCTCGACTCGCGGCAGGTGGTGATCCTGGACGTCCGTCCTGCGAACGAATACCGCGGCGCGGACGGTCACATCGCCGGCGCGGTGAGCGCCCCGTTCGAGGCCATCGAGCGGCAGCTGCCGGAGCTGCTCCCCTACCAGAACCAGACCGTGCTGGTGTACGGCACGAGCGACGCGGACGGCCCGGTGGCGGCCAGACTGCTGACGCTGGCCGGGTTCCGGAACGTGGTTCACGTGGCTGGCGGTCTGAACGGGTGGATTGAGAACGGCTACCGCACTGTTAACGCCCATTGATCATGAAAAGGGCCCTACTCGCAGTCTCGCTCCTCGTCTGCTCCGCCGCGCACGCACAGCGCCTCGATCCGACCGCCACGCTGAAGGAATACGCGGCGAAAGTCCTCCCCCGCTGCCCCGGCGGCGTGCTGACTCTCGAGCCGGTCGACGGGGGACCGCAGAACTTCACGACCTACGTCGTGCAGATCAAGTCGAGCGACCAGTACTGCGGGACGCAGAAGTACCTGATGCATTCGCCGAAGACGCAGCAGGTCGTGGTCGGCTCCGTCGTTCCGCTGCCGGCTGACGGCCGCCCGGCCGCGGAGCGCATCACCGAAACGGGCACGAAGATGCTCGAGAAACAGGTGAAGGCGACCGTTGCTCCCTTCCCGCTGCCGGACGGGCTGAAAGCGGTGGCGATCACGCGCGACACGCCGTTCGGGCCGTTCGCCTACAACGGCTTCGTCGACCAGAGCGAGCGCTTCCTGATCGTCGGCGGACGCGGCAGCCTGATGACCGATCCGGCCAAGACGCTGCGCGATGCGCTCGGCGCCTCGAGCGCGGCACGCCGTGGCACCGCGACCGCGAAGGTCGAGATCCTCGAGCTGTCCGACTTCCAGTGCCCCACCTGCGCCCGCGCGCACGAGAAGCTCGAGCCGATCATCGCTTCGAACCTCGGCAAGGTGAACTACGTCCGCATCGACCTCCCGCTCTTCGAGCATCACGAGTGGGCGGTGCAGGCGGCCATGGGGGCCCGCGCCATCCAGCGCGTCGCGTCGACGAAGTACTGGGCCTACGTCGATCACGTGTTCAGGAACCAGGAAGCGATCGGCAAGCGGAAGTTCGACGAGTTCTTCCGTGAGTACCTCGAGGACAACGACCTCGACGCGGCCGCGATCAACAAGATCTATAACTCGAAGACCGAGCGCCAGGCGCTCCTCGACCAGGTCAGCCGCGCCTTCGGCATCGGCATCGCCTCCACCCCCACCTTCATCGTGAACGGCCAGATCCTCGGCTTCGGCCCGGACGGCGCGTTCACGATCGAGCAGATCCAGAGCGCCCTGGGTGTGAAGGCGAAGGCGGCGGCACCGGCGAAGAAGAGCGGGAAGTAGACGCTGGTGTCGGGTATCGGGTGTCAGGTGTCCGGGGCGTTTCGGCTCACGGCAACTGTCTCGTCAGCCGCAAAGCCACAGAAACCTGACACCCGATACCCGCGCGAAGCGCGCTACAGCCCGAAGCTGATCTTCGCCGCGTAGCTCCTCTCCTCCCCCTGCGTCGCTTCCACGACGATCTTGGGGAGGAGCATCGAGAGGCGGACGCCGACCGTGAAGCGGTTCTGGTCGAACTCGTCGCGGAGCGGCTCCACCTCGTCGTCGGGCACGTCGATGCGGCCGGTCGCGTCGCTGCGCATGCGGCCGACGGCGGCGTAGGGGGTGATCGGGCCGAAACCCTTGGAGAGGAACAGCTCCACACCGTAGGTCTTGAGATCGAATTCGTCCACGCCCTGCAGTTGCGAGTACGAGCCGCGCACGGCGAGCGTGGGACTGATCAGGCCTCCGTTGAGGATCGGGATGTCGAGGCCGGCGCCGATCATCTGGATGTCGCTTCCCTGCACCTTTGCGTATGACGCGGAGACGGTGGCGATCGAGATCCCCTTCGAGACCACCAGGCGCGGCACGACGATGTGATCGCTCACCGAGAAATCGTCACCGACGGAGCGCTGCCAATAGCTCGACTCCGGATCGATCGGCACCGCGGTGGCCGCGAGGCCGATGTCGAAACGCAGCAGGTTGCCGGCTCGGGCCGGCTCGACGGGGGTGTGGTAGATCGCCTGCGCGGCGAGGCGCGAGAACTGCTCGAACTCCGCCTGGGTGATGGCGGGGTCGAAGACGATGTCCGGCTCGTCCTGCGCGAAGGCAGGGACGCAGAGCGCGAGCGCTAGAACAACTGCGAGATGTAATCGTTGCTTTGCAGAAACCCTGAAGGCGTGAACGCCACGCGTCCCTCGTTCCCCCGCTGCAGCCAGCCACCCTGAAGTCCGCGTTCCGTCCATTCCAAACCCTCCTGTCCGCAAAGTCGCAGAAGCTCTTCATAGCATATGCCGGAGGTCTGGCGGAGGTTGAGGAAGATGGTCTCGCGGCGCACTTCCCCCTCGCCGAGCTCCTCGAGGAAGTCGCGCGCCTCGGGGGCGGTGTCGATGTAGCGCCGGATGTCGCGCGTGTTCGAGAAGCGGTTGCCGCCGAGGAAGGAATGGGCGCCGAGGCCGAAGCCGTGGTACTCGCCGCGCGTCCAGTAGCGGAGGTTGTGCAGGCACTCCTCCCCTTCCCGCGCGAAGTTGCTGATCTCGTACTGCCGCAACCCGCGCGCGGCGAGCCGCTCGATCGCTTCGAGATAGAGATCGGCCACGAGGTCGTCCTCGGGGAGCAAAACCCGTCCGCGCGTCACCTGCACCTCCAGCGGCGTCTTCTCCTCGAGATCGAGCATGTAGAGCGAGAGGTGCGCGGCCCCGAGCTCGACCGCGGTATCGAGCGTCTCGCGGAACGACTCCGCGGTCTGGTGCGGCAGGCCGAGCATGAGGTCGAGGTTTGCCCGCGCCCCGCTCGCCACGACGGTGCGTACCGCGTCCAGCGCGCGTTCGCGATCGTGCACCCGCGAGATCGCGTGCAGCTCCGCGTCGTGGAACGACTGCACGCCGATGGAGATGCGGTTCACGCCGAGGGCGCGCCACGCTTCCACGCTTTCCGGGGTGACGTCCTCCGGGTTCGCTTCCATCGAGACCTCGGCGCGCGCGTCGATGGCGAAGCGGGAGCGCAGCGCGGCGAAGATGCGGGTGAGGTTGCCGATACTCGTCCGCGACGGCGTGCCGCCGCCGAGGTAGACCGTGGCTACGCCTGCCGCGCTCGCCGCCTCGATCTCCCGCACCAAAGCCGCGGTATACGCATCCTGCTGCGACAGGTCGGTGCTGATCGCGAAGGGACAGTAGGTGCAGTGGGTGTGGCAGAACGGGAGATGTACGTAAAGACCGAGCAAGGTGAAATGTTGAATGTTCAATGTTGATTGTTGAATTTCCTATAATCGACGCCAATGTCCGCGACCCCGATCCAGGAACCACCCGCCTCTTCGCCGCGCCTGCGCCGGCCGCGCCTGCTGTGGACGCTCCTCGGCGCGATGGTGCTGGTGGGGCTGCTCCCGCTCGTCGTCTCGCACTACTTCCTGATCGGCATCAACCGCGACTCGATGGAGACGCTCGAGAAAAAGTACCTGACGCGCTCCGCGGTGGTCATCTCCAGCGACCTGGCGAACCTGCTCGCCAGTAACCGCCAGCAGCTCACGAACATCGCCGGCAGCTTCCGGATGATGAAGCACGCGCTCCCCGCGGGGGCCGATCCGTTCGTCTATGCCGGCCAGGGCAACTGGATCGCGGAGTCGATGACGCCGACCGGCGACCTCATCGCCCTCCGCGCGCTCAATCCCTCCGGTCTCGGCGCGCAGGCCATCCCGGCCGAGCTCGACCAGGCGATCCTCGGCGAGATGGACGTCGCGCGGCAGGTCGCGCTCAACGGGGCCGACTCCACCGGACGCATCATCCACCTCGCCGGCTCGAACCAGCCGGTGGTGGTGATGGCTGTGCCGGTGAAAGACGGCGAAACGACGGTCGGCGCGATCGTTGGCCTGGTCAGCCTCCGCCGCATCGTGGAGCGCATCCGCGAAGAAGGAAAAGGCGACGTCTCCGCGTTCGTGGTCGACCGCGACGGCCGCGTGCTGATACACAGCGAGCCGGCCATCGACGTCCAGCATCCGAACTTCTCGCACCTCAAGCTGGTCAAAGAGTTCGCCAAGGCGAACGTCCCGCTGCGCCTCACCGAGGCGTACGACGACAAGGGGGTCAAGCTCCTCGGCACCATCGCTCCTGCCCCGCCGAACGTCGGCGTGATCGTGCAGAAACCGGAGAAGCTCGCCTTCGCCTCGGTCGATGAAATGATCCGCGCCACGGGGCAGTGGATCGCGATCGCGCTCGTCCTGGCGATCATCGCCTCGATCCTGTTCGCGTCCGGGATCGCGCGGCCGATCCGCAT
The DNA here is from genome assembly GCA_035630815.1 of Thermoanaerobaculia bacterium. Lineage (GTDB taxonomy): Bacteria > Acidobacteriota > Thermoanaerobaculia > Gp7-AA8 > Gp7-AA8 > QHVT01. Next base: position 173,525 of record DASQJY010000031.1, on the reverse strand, counting down.
CCTCGCGGAGCGCAGCCGCGAGATCGCCGAGGGGAACTATCAGCAGCGCGTGAACCTCAAGACACACACCGAGATCGGCGAGCTGGCGCAGAACTTCAACGTGATGTCGGAGTCGATCGAAGGAGCGATCGCGCAGCTGAAAAAGGCCGCTCACGAGAATCACCTCCTCTTTCTCAACTCCGTACGCATGCTCGCGGCGGCCATCGACGCCAAGGACCCGTACACGCGCGGGCACTCGGAGCGCGTGGCGCGCTATTCGATCGGCATCGGCAAGAACCTCGCGCTGCCGGAAAAGGACATGCGCAACCTCCGCATCAGCGCCCTCCTGCACGACGTCGGCAAGATCGGCATCGACGACCGCATCCTCCGGAAGCCGGGGGCGCTCTCGGATGAAGAGTTCGAGGTGATGAAGCAGCACCCCGCCAAAGGCGCCGCGATCATGAGCGGTGTGGCGCAGCTCATCGACATCATCCCGGGAATGAAGTATCACCATGAGAAATGGAGCGGCGGCGGTTATCCCGACGGTCTCGAAGGGGAGCAGATCCCGATGCAGGCGCGCATCGTGGCGATCGCCGACACGTTCGACGCCATGACCACCAATCGCCCGTACCAGAAGGCGATGGAGATCGGCTACGTGGTGGAGAAGATCAAGAGCTTCGCCGGGACGCGCTTCGACCCGAAGGTGGTCGATGCGTTCGTGAGCGCGGTGAAGCGCGGCGACATCCAGATCGAAGAGCAAGTGCGAGGCGCTGCCTGATCAGGCTCGCCGCGCTGTTCCTCTTCGCTTTCCCACTTCTTGCCGCGACCCCGAACTCCGCCTGCGACCGCAGCGTCTGGTACATCCTGCAGGGCAACTACGACGCCGCGCTGCGCCAGCTCGAAGGAGCGAAGACGTCGGGCGCGTCGCCGGCCGAGGTCGAGAACCTGCGCGGACTGGCACTCCTGCTCGACGGCGATGCGAAGAGCGCCATCGCCAGCTTCGATCGCGCGCTCGAGCTCACGCCCACCCTGCAGCACGCGCGCTTCAATCGCGCGCTCGCGTATCTGCGCCTGAAGAACGACGCGAAGGCGGCGGCCGACCTGGCCGGCATCTTCGCCGACGAGCACTCCCCGCTCCGCGCCGACGCCGCGTATCACCTCGGCATCGCCTACGACCGCCTGGGGCGCGCCGCCGAGGCCGAGACCTCGCTCGATAACGCGCTCAAGCTGGACGCGAAGCTCGACGCGGCGCTGCTCTACGTCGGCATGCTGCGCGAGCGCCGCGGGGACCTGCAGGGCGCCGGCCGCGCGTATCTCGACTACCTGGCCCGCTATCCGAAATCGACCGCGGCCATGCTCCGCCTCGGCATGTCGGCGCACAAGGCTGGACGCGCCGACGTGGCGACGACGTACCTGCAGAAAGTGATCGCCGCCGCGCCGAGGTCCGCCGAGGCGCTGGAAGCGCGCAAGTACCTGGTGATGTGGGAGTGATGACGTGTTCCGGATGATCCTCGACGAGCTGCTGGTGAAGACGCACGGCGCGCTCGCCGCGATCTTCCTCGACTTCGAAGGAGAGACGGTCGCCCTCACCTGCGACCGCGATCTCAGCGACCACGCCTTGCGCATCCTCGGCGCCTACCAGGGCGTCTTCTTCTCCCAGCTTCGCGACAAATGCGCCCAGGTGGACGCCGGCCAGCCGCAACGCTTCAAGATCGAGTTCGCCGCGATGTCGGTCCTGAGCTACGACGTAAAGGATGGCTACTACGTCGTGCTGCTCGTCGACGCCAGCGTGAACGAAGGGCTGGCATGGCGGGGGCTGGAGAAGTGCAGGGAGAGGTTGCTGGGGGAGATGTAGCGGCCCTCGCGCTTTGGAGTGCGGTGACCGCAGTCACCGCTTTGACTGGATGCCGGGGACGCTGAACGCACAGGACGGCAGCTGCGGCTGCCGAAGGAAAAGCGGTGACTGCGGTCACCGCACTCCAAACTTCTAGTCGGCGCTTTCCAACGCTTCCAGACTCCCGAGAATCGTCTCGATCCTGTTCCTGATCTCTCCCCGCTCCTTGCGGAAGCGGTCGTGCTCTTCTTCGAGGGAGCTCAGGCGGTTCGAGGTCTCATCGCTGTCGCGCACGCGCGACTCGAGCTCGTCGACGCGGGTGCGCAGCTCATCGCGCTCCCGGCGCAGCTCCTGGATCGTGGAAACGGCTTTCTCGACGCGCGCGGAAAGACGCTCGAGGATCTCGGCCTCGTCGTTGTCCGTGAGCGTGGTTTGTTCGTCGGTCTGATTCTTTTTCATGGGGTGCGGATTGTAGCGATTTTTACAACCTAAAACGTCACCTTCGCCAGCACGCTCTCGGCTGCGTCGTGCGGGTTGTTTCTCTTGCGGAGGACGTCTTCGAGGAGCTCTTCGTATTGCTCGCGGCCGATGGTCTTGCCGATCAGGCGCTGCATGAAGCTTTCCTTGAGCTGGGTCTCGATGCGGATGCGGACGCGGTCGCGGTTGCGGCGATCGAGCTCGCCGGAGGCGGCGAGGTAGTCGTAGTGCTTCACGATCGCGTCGTCGAGCTCCTGGATCCCCTGCTGCTTCGAGGCGACGGTCTTCACGATCGGTGGGACGTAGTCGCCGTGCTCTTCGACGAGCGACATCATCATCGTCACCTCGGTCACGGTCTTGTCGGCGCCCGGGCGATCGGCTTTGTTCACCACGAAGACGTCGCCGATCTCCATGATGCCGGCCTTGATGGCCTGGATGTCGTCCCCCATGCCGGGAACGAGCACGACCAGGTTCGTCTGCACCGTGCGCACGACTTCCACCTCGTCTTGCCCCACGCCCACCGTCTCGACCAGCACCACGTCGAAGCCGGCCGCGTCGAGGATGTCGATGACGTCGTTCGTCGCCTTTGCCAGCCCGCCGAGGAAGCCGCGGGTGGCCATCGAGCGGATGAAGACGCCGCGGTCGGTGTAGAGGTCCGCCATGCGGATGCGGTCGCCGAGGATCGCGCCGCCGGTGAACGGCGACGTCGGATCGACGGCGATGATCCCCACCCGCTTCTGCTGCGCGCGGTAATACTTCGCCATCGCAGCGACCAGCGTCGACTTGCCGGCGCCGGGCGAGCCGGTGATGCCGAGGATGCGCGCCTTGCCGGTGGACGGGTAGAGCTCCGCGAGCAGCTTCACGGCCGCCGGATCGTGCGACTCGACCAGGCTGATGGCCTGGCCGAGCGCGCGATAGCGATCGGCGCGGATCCCGTCGATGATGGAGGTAATGTCAGCCATGCGTGGCGAACCGCCTCTTACTTGTCCGCGAGCAGGTTGCGCGCGATGACCACGCGCTGGATCTCCGAGGTGCCTTCGCCGATCGTGCAGAGCTTGACGTCGCGGTAGTACTTCTCGGCCGGGAACTCCTTGATGAACCCGTAGCCGCCGAAGATCTGCACGCCTTTCTCCGTCGCGCGCACCGCCACCTCGGACGCGTACAGCTTGGCCATGGCCGAGAACTGCGTCACCTTCTCCCCCTGGTCCTTGATCGTGGCGGCGCGGTGCGTGAGCAGGCGCGCCGCATCGATCTCGGTGGCCATGTCGGCGAGCATGAACTGGATGGCCTGGAACGAGGAGATCGGTTGCCCGAAAGCCTGCCGCTGCTTCGAGTAATCGCGCGCCGCTTCGTACGCGCCGCGCGCGATGCCGATCGCCAGCGCGGCGATGGAGATGCGGCCGCCGTCGAGCACCTTCATGGCGTCGATGAAGCCGTAGCCGATCTCGCCGAGGATGTTCTCCTCCGGGACGCGGCAGTCCTCGAGGACGAGCTCCGCGGTGTCGGAGACGCGCATGCCGAGCTTGTTCTCTTTCTTGCCGGGACGGATGCCCTCGCAGTCCATCTCCACCGCGAAGGCGGTGATGCCGCGCTTCTGGTCGTTGCGGTCGGTGACCGCGAGCACGACCGAGATGTCGGCGTAGGTGGCGTTGGTGATGAAGTTCTTCGTCCCGTTCAGCACCCACTCGTTGCCGTCTTGGACCGCCGTGGTGCGCAGGCCGGAGGCGTCGGAGCCGGAGCCGGGCTCGGTGAGGCCCCACGCGCCGATCCATTCACCGGAGGTGAGCTTCGGGAGCCACTTCTTCTTCTGTTCCTCGTTGCCGGCGAGGTAGATGTGACCGGTGCCGAGGGAGTTGTGCGCGGCGACGCTGAGCGCGAAGCCGCTGTCGATGACGCCGAGCTCCTCGATGACGTTCGAGTAGTCGATGTAGGACAAACCCGCACCGCCGTACTCCTCGGGGACGGTGACGCCGAGCAGGCCGAGCTCGCCGGCGCGCTTGAAGGTATCGACGGGAAAATGCTGTGCTTCGTCCCACTCGAAGAGGTGCGGCTTGATCTCGCTCACGGCGAAATCGCGCACCATCTGCTGGATCTGCAACTGCTCGTCGGTCAGACGAAAGTCCATTGAGAACGCTCCACGTTAGGATTGGCTGTGTGCTGCGGGGCAGGGCGCGTGCGGCGCCGCGTTTGCCGTATTCCGCGGATCAGGCCAGGCCGCGCATTCTAGCGCGACGGCAGGTACAGTGCCACTGGCGTTTGACAGGCGGCGCGGCACCCTCGATAGTACGTGCATGTTCCGGCGTTCCGTCCCGCTCGTCCTCCTGCTCCTGACGCTCCCATCGTTCGCGCTCGCCGCGAAAGATCAGACTCCTCCGCGCGCGGCCGCGAAACCGACGGGCTTCCACGCCCAGTTCTTCGCGGACCTCGACGATCTCGAATCGAAGATCGTCTCCCTCGCCAACGCCACGCCGGCTGACAAGTTCGGCTGGCGTTTCTCCAAGGACGTCCGCTCCATCAGCGAGGTGTACATGCACATCGCCGGCGCCAACTACTTCCTCTCCTCGTTCGTCGGGGTCGATGCGCCTAAGACCAACGGCGACATCGAGAAGACCGTGACGAAGAAGGCGGACGTGATCGCGGAGCTGCGTAAATCGTTCGTACACCTGCGCAACGCCGCCAGCGGTGCAACGGATCTCGAAACTTCCGTGATGATGTTCGGCAAGCAGACGAACTACCAGGGCGTCCTCGTGACGATGCTCAACCACCTCCACGAGCACCTCGGCCAATCGATCGCATACGCGCGCTTCAACGGCATCGTTCCGCCGTGGTCGGTAAACGACTGATGCTCACCAGACGCTCCGCCATCAAGCTCGGCCTCGGCGCGACCGCGGCACTCACCTTCACCCGGCTCGACGCAAAGCCGGCGCCGCTGAAGCTGTATCCGATCGGCATCGGAACCGCGCGGCGGTTCGACGTCGGTGCGTCGGAAGAGGAACGCGCACCGTTGCGCGAAGTGCTGCGCGAGCTGCCGCGCCTCGGCGGCCAGGTGGTCGACACCGCGCCTTCGTACGGCAACGCGGAGTCGGTGGTCGGCGAGCTCGTCGCGGAGCTCGGGAATCGCGACAAGCTGTTCATCGCCACCAAAGTCGGTGCGGGCAAAGAGGGCGCGGCGGCGGGCCTCGCGGAGATGAACGCATCTCTGAAGCGGCTGCGGATGAACAGCGTCGACCTGCTGCAGATCCACAACCTCAACGGCGTGGACCTCATGCTGCCGGCGGTGCGCAAGTGGAAAGACGACGCACGCACGCGCTTCATCGGCATCTCCACGTCGTCCGCAAGGCAGTACGAGTCGCTCGAAGCGATCATGAAGCGCGAGCAGCTCGACTTCATCCAGATCGACTACGCGATCGACAACCGCGCGGCCGAGGAGCGGATCCTGCCGCTCGCCGCCGACCGCGGGATCCGCGTGCTGACGAACCTCCCCTTCGGCCGCGGCCGCGTGTTCGAAAAGTTCGAGGGTCGCGACGTGCCCGGCTGGGCAAAGGAGCTCGGGATCACGACCTGGGCGCAGTTCGCGCTCAAGTACGTGGTCTCGCACCCTGCCGTGACCGTGGCAATCCCCGGCACCGCGAAGCTCGCATACCTGCACGACAACCTCGGCGCGGGCAAAGGGCCGATGCCCGATGCAGCCACGCGGGCGAAGATGGCCGCGCTGGTCGCCGATTAGCGCACGTACGTCTTCACGTACCCCGGCACGTCCGCCGTCACGCCCGTATCGGCGATCGGCTCGCCCGGCGCGAGCGTCAGCGGCAACACGCCCGCCCAGATCGGCAGCGCGTAGTCCTCGTCGTCATCGACCGGGCCGCCGGTGCGGATCTTGGCGGAGGCTTCTTCGAGCGGCATCGCCAGGACGAGCGTCTGGCGCAGCTCTTTGTCGTTCGGCTGGCGGATGTCCTTGGAACGGCCGCGAACCACGTGCTCGACCAGCACCTCGAGCGCGCGCACCTTTTCCGTCTCATCGACCACTTCGCGCGCCTGGCCGAAAACGACCACCGAGCGGTAGTTCATCGAGTGATGGAACGCGGAGCGCGCGAGGACGAGGCCGTCCAGCAGCGTGACGGTGACGCAGGCCTCGACGCCGTTCTTCAGCGAGCGGAGCATGCGGCTGGCGGCGGAGCCGTGGAGGTAGAGCGTGTCGCCGTCACGCCAGTGGATGGTCGGGATGACCACCGGCGCACCGTCCACCACAAAGCCGACGTGGCAAATCATCGCCTCGTCGAGGATCGCGTGAATGGTGGGCGCGTCGTACTGGCCGCGCTTCGGGAGGCGGCGCACGCGCGTGCGCTCGGTCATTTCGATGGTTGCGGTCATTTGAGCTCCTCTCCCGGCCTGAGCATCCAGGCGTTGAGCATCTGCGTGAAGCCGACGTGGCCGTAGTAGTTGGCCGCTTTCGGCGCGGCGAGCAGGAGCAGGTTCGCCTGCGGCGCGGCGGCCTGGGTGCGGCGCATCAGCTCCCTGCCGATGCCCTGCTTCTGATGTGAGACGCGAACGGCGAGATCGGCGAGATAGGTGAACCAAACCCAGTCGGTGACGGAGCGCGAGATGCCGACCAGCAGCTCGCCTTCCCAGGCAGTGATGGTCAGGTTCGCGGAGCGCATCATGGTCTCGAAGCGCTCGCGGTCGCCGATGGGACGGCGATCGCCGAGGGTGGAAGCGACGTAGAGCTCGTGCGCGACGTCGAGGTCGAGATCGGGTGTGAGCTTGTATTCGATCATAATGTTCTAGTACAATTGTTCGCCGTGATAGTACAAAAGTACATCAGTGGCGTGAGCGCCGTCAACATCGCCGCGTCCGTGGAAGCGGCGGTCGCGAACGGGAAGGTGGCCGCGGGCTCGCTGCTGCCGCCCGTGCGCGCGCTCGCCGCGCAGCTCGCCGTCAGTCCGACCACGGTGGCGGCGGCGTACCGGCTGCTGCAGGATCGCGGGGTGATCGTGTCGGACGGCCGGCGCGGGACGCGCGTCCGGTCGGCGCCGCCGATCGCGATGCCGTCGGAGCTCGCGTATCCCGAGGGGGTGCGCGACCTCGCGGCAGGCAACCCTGACGCGGCGCTGCTCCCACGCCTGCCGCGCCTCGAGCTCGACCAGCGGCTGTACGGCGAGGAAGTGAACGATCCGGAGCTCATCGAGCTGGCGCGCGAACAGTTTCGCGGCGACGGCATCGCGGCGGAGCACGTGACGGTCGTGAGCGGAGCGCTGGACGGCATCGAGCGCGTGCTGCGCGAGCATCTCCGCGCCGGCGACCGGGTGGCGGTGGAAGACCCGTCGTTCACCGGCGTGCTCGATCTCCTCAACGCATTGTCCCTCGTGGCGGTGCCGGTGGCCCTCGACGATGACGGCCCGCTGCCGTCTGAACTGCGCAAGGCGATCCGCGCGTGCGAGGCGGTCATCGTCACACCGCGCGCACAGAATCCCACCGGCGCCGCGCTGACCACAAAGCGTGCACGTGAGCTGCGCGCTGTCCTCGCCGCGAAGCCGGGCCTCGTGGTGATCGAGGACGATCACGCCGGGCCCGCGGCAGGGGCGGACTACGTCACGATCATCGACAGGCAGCGCGAGAAGTGGGCGGTCGTCCGCTCGGTCTCCAAGTGGCTCGGCCCCGACCTGCGCGTGGCAGTGATGGCCTCCGATCCGCGCACGCATGCCCGCGTCCAGGGGCGCCAGACCCTGGGCGCGCGCTGGGTGAGCCACATCCTGCAACGCATTGTGGTGAGCGTCTGGCGCGACCGCGTCACTCAACGCGCCGGCCGCGTCTACGCCGAGCGCCGCGACGCCCTGCTGCGCGCCCTCCGCGAGCGCGGCATCGCCGCACGCGGCGTGTCGGGATTGAACGTCTGGATCCCGGTAGCCGAGGAGAGCGCCACTATCACCGCCCTCCTGCAACTCGGCTGGGCAGTCAAAGCAGGAGAACGCTACCGCATCGCCTCCCCTCCCGCCATCCGAGTGACCATTGCCACGCTAGAGCCGAAAGAGGCGGTGCGTTTCGCGGAGGACCTGGCGAAGGTGCTGAACGCGAGGACGAGCGGGGTTTGAGGGCCGACGCCCGGTTTCTATGGAGTGCGGTAACGCCAGTTACCGCTCTGACTGCTTCTGTACGTGCCTCAGGCAAAGGAGGATGCCCGCACGCGTCGCGCCTGAGGCACATAGAGAACCAGTCAGAGCGGTAACTGGCGTTACCGCACTCCATATTGAGACCGCGCGAAGCGCGAGCTCGGCGCCTGAGGCACATACAGAAACAGTCACAGCGGCGCACTTCGATGCGTTACCGTCGTCCCGCGTTCGGCGCCAGCACTCCTACCGAAATCGACAACGCGTCCTCCCTGGCCTTGGCCACGTGCCACCAGCCCCTGGGGATGTAGAGGCAGTCGCCTGCGGCGAGCGTGGCGCCGATGGTGGGGGTAGTCTCGCGTTCGTACTGCATGTCTTTCGGCATCGCGTCGAGGGTCGGCTCGGGGTTCACGGTGTTCTGGCGGAGGAAGTAGTCCTTCGTGCCGGCGGTCTGGACGATGAAGACGTCCTCGACGTCGTAGTGCCAGCTGAAGCTGTGAAAGTCGCCGGGGGTGGCGTAGACCTGCACGACTACCTCGCCCGGCAGCTCACGCGTGAAAGAGTCGGCCAGCGCGCGGAGGCCGGGGTCGTGCTGTTCGCAGTGGCGCAGCACGACGGAGTAGCCGTCGCGGAAGAGCTGCTGCGTCTCCTCGAACGTGGCGGGTGGTGGGTCGCGGCGCAGTTTGCTGTTGCGCACGAGGAGCATGTCCGCACGCGCCGCAACCAGGCGTGCCACCGTATCCCACGTCAGCAGCGGTGCGATCGCGCGGCCGAGTGCCGGCTGCGCGATTGGAGCGCGCTGGAAGTGCTCGCGCAGGAAGGCGTCGCGCGAGATGGCGCCGAGCCAGTGACCGATCACAGCGTGGACGGTGATGCACCTAGCGGCGCGGCGGTAGCCAGCTCCCCCTGCTTCGTGAACATCCCCGGCGTGTAAGCGGTGATCGTCCCGGTGAACGCCGAGGCCGCGACCGTGAGCGGCGACGCGAGCCAGAGCTTGCCCGGACCGCTGCGCCCCTTGTAGTTGCGGTTGATCGCGCTGACTGTCACCTGCTCGCCCACTTCCGAGACACCCGGACCGCAGCCGATGCAGGCGCCGCAGCCGGGATTCAGCACCGTCGCGCCGGCGCGCTCGAAGGTATCGAGCAGCCCGTTCTCGCGCGCGAACTGCTCGACCGCCTGCGACCCGAACTGGATGAAGAACTTCACCCCCTCCTTCACGCGCAGTCCCGCGTCGACCGCTTCCTTCGCCACCTGGTGGTAGAAGAGGAAGTCGTCCACCTTGCCGGCCGTGCACGAGCCGCCGTAGGCGATGTCGACCTTCACGTCGCCGATCTCTTCGACGAATGCGCCGTTGGTCGGATCGGAGGCGATGCCGTGGTCCGGATCGCCGGGATGCGCGACCATCGGCTGGATGGCGGAGAGCTCGATCGTGTGCACGCCACCCGCGTACTCCGCCCCTGGGTCGGGCGAGACCGCACGGGCGCGCAAGGTTGCGAGGTCTGCGTTCGGACGCATCGAGGCGATCCACTGGAACGTCTTCTCGTCCGCCTCCACGATGGCCGTCCGCGCGGAGCACTCCGTGGCCATGTTGGCGAGCGTGGCGCGCTCGTCGAGCGACAGCGTGCGCAGTCCGGGTCCGGTGAACTCCATGATCCGGTCGAGCGTCAGCTGCGGCTTCGCGTACTCGAGGAGGATGTACAGCATCACATCCTTCGCGGTGACGTTCGGCTGCAGCTCGCCCGTCAGCTCGAAGCGGATCGACTCCGACACCTCCACGGTCGTGAAGCCGGAGTGCACGAGGTTCGCGTACTCCGTCGCGCCGACGCCCCAGGCCAGCGAGTTGTTCACGCCGCCCATGCAGGTGTGGCTGTCGGTGGCCTGGATGAAATCGCCCGGATCGATGATGAACTCGCGCGCGACCTCGTGGCAGATGCCGGGGGAGACGTTGTCTTTCGCCGAGAAATCGCGGCAGGAGGTGTGTTGCTGATAGTCGCGCTGCATGTCGCGCAGGGTCTGGATCTTGTCCATGAACGGGCGCATGCGCGCGACGTCGTCGGCGTAGATGAGGTGATCCTCGAACACCGCGAACTTCTGCGGGTTCGCGATGTCGTAACTGTCGCCGTACTCCTGCCCGAGGAAGTAGTGGACCTGGGCGGTGGTGAACTCGTGCGTGTAGCCGCCGTCGACGTCGACCACCACCGCATCGCCCGGCTTCACGTAGCGCTCGGAATCTGCGACGCCGCGCATGTGGCGGGCGAGGACCTTCTCCCCCATGGTCATCGGGCGCGGCGCGTTGTGCGGGACGGGCAGCTTCGCCTCGCCGCGTGCGACCGCTTTGCTGAAGGGGAACAGCCCGCCCCACTCGATGATCAGCTTCGTGATCGGGTCGTACTTGGACGAGAACTCGGAGAGCGGCACGCCCTCCCCTGCCTGCAGGCGGACGAGCATGTCGTGATCGCCCATCAGCAGGCCCTGGTTGATGTTGTTGCCGGCGTGGATCGGCGCGAACGAGACCGCGATCGCGATCTTGATCCCGCTGAAGACCTCGCACTGCGTGGCCGTCTCGCGCGAGCTGCCGACGCCTTTGCGGTAGCCGGAGACGATGACCTCGAAGTTGCCGTTGCGCAGGGCGTCCGGCGGCACGAGCCGCTCGCCGTCGACGATGAGCCCCGCGTACGCGTTGCGGGCGATGTCTTCCGGCTTGTAATCGAAGCAGACCCAGGCCGGGGTCATGGCGTCGGTGTTGATGTCGTCGAGGAGATCTTCGACACGGAGATCCTTCATCTGCAGGTCGAGCTCGCCGCAGAGCTGCCTGCGGATCAGCTCGGGATCTTTGGTGAGGAACAGAACGCGCTTACCGGGCGTAAGCGTGAGGACGTCTGGTGGTTTCATGCAGTCCTTTTCAACACGTAAGCTGCGGGAGGGATTCTATCGGTTGCGCGTTCCGGTACGCTCATGCAGATGAACTACCACGAGTTCACCGACGAGCTCGTCCGGACGCTCACCGCCGACCCGCGCGTCCTCGGCATCGTCGCGCTCGGCTCGATGGCGGCGCGCGGGCGGCAGCCGGACCGCTATTCGGACCACGACTTTTTCGTCATCTCTGCAGCGGCAGTAGTAGAGCTGCGCGCATCGACGGAGTGGCTGCCGCGGCGCGAGCAGCTCGCGCTCTGGTTCCGGGAGACGCCGCACGGCTGCAAAGGGGTCTACGACGACGGACACCTCATCGAGTACGCCGTCTTCACGCCGGACGAGCTGAGCATTGCCCGGGCGAACGACTACCGGGTGCTGCTCGACCGCGAGCGCATCGAAGAGAGGATGGCGGCCATCGCCTTCCCGCCCGGGTCGCACGACCTCGCCTGGCTGCACGGGATGTTCCTCTCGAACCTCCTGGTCGCGTCGCAGCGGGCGCAGCGCGGCGAGCTCGCGTCCGCCCGCTGGATGCTCGCCCATGCCATGCGCCACCTGGTCACGCTCCTCGGAGGGGGCGACGATTCGCTCGATCCGCTGCGCCGTTTCGACCACTACGCGCTCGAGCAGGCCATGCGCCTCGGGCCCGCCAGCGCGACCCGCGCGATGCTGGACGTGTACGAGCGGGAATGTAATGGCGATCCGCGCGCCATCGCAGCCGTACGGATTGCACAGTGACATTGGCGCCGAATCCGCGTATGGTGGATACCTGTCGAGGAACCTTCCTCGCCCTTCAGTCCCTCTGAACTAAGTCAGAGCTCTGGACTCACCCCTCTTAGCTTCCTTTCTTTCGCAACGCGTTCGCGCGGCCGTGAAGGAACAGCCGGCCCGGCCGGTCCAGGAGCAACTATGAAACTCTACGTAGGCAATCTCTCCAAGCAGATCAATGACGCGCAGCTCAACGAGCTCGCCACCCCGTACGGCACGGTCGCCTCGGCGGCCGTCGCCGTCGAGCGCTCCAGCGGCGACTCGAAGGGCTTCGGCTTCCTCGAGTTCAGCAACGACGACGAAGCGCGCGCGGCGATCACCGGCCTCAACGGCCGCGACGTCAACGGCCAGGCGCTGAAGGTCGACGAGTCGCGCCCCCGCAAAGAGCGCGACGGCGCCGGCGCGTAAGCGCCGACCGCACTACTACGGAGGGCGGCCCGATGGCCGTCCTCCCCTCGCGCTCAAGGGAGACGGATCATGGCTTTGCTGACGATTGCCGCTGTTGTCGCTGTTGGAATTCTCGGATGGAACCTGTACGGCCGCTTCGGCACGGACCGCATCGCGCTGCTCAATGAAAAGCGCCGCGCGTCATCGCGCCTGGTGAGCCCCGGCGAGTTCGTCGACGGCAACCGGCACCTGGCAGTCGCGCTCGCGGTCACGCATTCGACGCTCTTCTACGAGAACGCCGACATGGAAGGTTCGATCGACCTGCACTGGGTGCGCGAGATCGAGTACGACACCGAGCTCGCCACCGGCACGTTTCCGCCGGCCGGCAAGGTGCTGCGACTCCGGACGCACAGCCAGACCTTCGAGTTCGTGATCCCGGACGACGTCGTCGCCCGCTGGCACATGATGCTGCCGCCGCGCCGCACGGCCGAGACAGCAGCCGCCGCCCCACTCATCCCGGCAGGGGTGAGCGCCACATGACGCTGACCATCAAGGACATGCGCGTCACCATCGAGGACCGCGCCGGCGCGCGACTCCGCGAGCGCCTGCACCAGCGCCTCGCCACCGCCGCCGAACTGCGCTGCGCGGAGCACGATCGCCGCATAGTCTCGGTCTCGATCCACGCCCGCGAAAACGGCTGGTTCGACGCCACCTGGACCACCTGCTGCGAAACCCTCGAACAGCAGGCAGTAGCGATCGTCAAAGAGCGGCTGTAAGGTAGGGGCGTTAACCTCATCGTTACGGTAGCATTTGCGCGTGATCTCGATTGACGAGCTTGTCGCGATTGCTGAGGCGAGACTGCGAGATGCATCCGTTCTGTTCGAGAATGATCGGCCCGACGGCGCGGGGTACCTCTGCGGCTATGTAGTAGAGCTCGCGCTCAAGGCCCGCATCTGCCGGACTTTGAACTGGCGCGGGTTCCCCGACAAGCCGGGTGAGTTCGAAAACCTCCGGAGCTTCAGGACGCACAAGCTCGATGTCCTCCTCTCCCTGACAGGCCAGGAGCAACGGATCAAGGCTGAGAACTTTTCCGAATGGTCCGCTGTTGCGACGTGGGATCCGGAGGCACGGTACCGTCCCATCGGTCAGGTCGACACGGCAAAAGTAGCGCTGATGCTTTTTTCCGCAGCGACTCTCTTGAGGGTGCTATGAACGAACTTACCGCAAAGATTCGTCAGGTAGAACAGGACATCGCTCGCGAAAAGGGACCGTTGAACCTGCTGGCGTTGCTCGAGCGCGAGGATCTCTTCGACCGGTGGGACTTCGTAGTGTCCGCGTCGTGGGCGAAGCACGACGGCCCCACCTTTCGTTACCTCGCCGATACGATCAAGCGTCATCTGACGCCTGCTGAAATGACGCGTCTCGCGCGCATGGTGATCCTGGACGCCGGCGAAGATCCTGTCAAAGCGATCACGGAAAGCTATCCCGGGGTAGACGAGCCGGTCGAGCTGAACAACCCCGAGCGTTTTGACTTACCGGCAAAGCACGGGTACATCATTACGTCGCGCAGCGCGGCCTGACTTCGTATCAGCCGCTCTCCGCTCCCGTTGCCTCGCCCACGCAATCGGCATACGATCATCGCGATTGGCGGTTCCTATGACCGTGAACGAGAGCATCAGTCTGAACGTGAATCTGCGGGCTTACGTCCGACGCGATACACCGCGCCGTTGGGTAGCCACCTGCCCACTAATCGGTGTCACGACGCAAGCGAAGACGGCGGATGATGCGAGACGATGCCTTCAGGAAGCCGTGGAGCTATGGTTCGAGAGTTGTGTCGAGCGCGGGGTGCTCGACCACGCGTTACGCGAGGCTAATTTCCGTCCCTTCCAGCCGAATCAAACAAAGAAGGGCCAGGCGCAAAATGTTCGCCGTCGTGACTTTCGCGAGGTGATCTACCGGCGAGCCTATCGCGTGGAAGAAGCACGAATCTCAATTCTCACCGTCCGGAACTTCGCGCAACTTCTCGATCCGAGCGAGCTAGGTCCTGCTCCCGAATCGACAGACTAACTCGCGTCGCGGTGACGCTCCCTACGCCACCTCCCGCACCCTCGTCGCCACCAGCGACGCCTGGCGCCAACGCCGCCGTGCTTCGCGCACGTGCTTGAGCGCGTTTCTCCGCGTGTTGCGCCAGGCGCTGGAGGCGTTGCGGGCGCGTTCCTCGGCGTACTGGCGCCAGAGCGCGAGCGCGGTGTCGAGGTGGACGCGTGCTTCGCCCGTCAGGCGGCGGACGTGGGCGGCGAGGTCTTCGTGGGCGGAGGCGAGCTTCGGCTCGATCAGGCGGAGCTCGGCGTCCATGCGGGCCTGCTCGACCTGCGGGGGTGTTGCGGAGCGAAGGTCGCTCGCCAGGCCTAGGCTGCGCAGCGTGGCGATGAACCATTTGGCGGGATCCCAGTGGTACCAGCGGATGCCGTTGCGGAAGTCGGCCGGGAAGCGGTGATGGAAGCTGTGATAGCCCTCGCCCAGCGTGAGGAGGGCGACGCCCCAGTTGTCGCGGGCGGAGACCTCGGCGTTGTACGCCGGCTTGCCTACGTAGTGCGCGAGCGAGTTCACGAAGAACGTGGTGTGGTGGATGACCACCAGCCGCAGGAAGCCGCCCCACAACAGGCCAGCCCACGCGTCGCCGAACACCGCGCCGATGAGCGTCGGCAGGCCGAAGCCGCCCACCACCAGGATGACCTTGTACCAGCGCGCCTGCCACTGCACGACCGGGTTCTTCAGCAGGTCGGGGGCGTTCGCCTCGGCATCCGGCTTCTCGTGCTTGTGAAACACCCAGAGGATGTGCGCCCACCAGAAGCCGCGCTTGATGTTGTACGGATCCCAGTCGCGGTCGACGTACTGGTGATGATTGCGATGGCTGGACGACCACCAGAGGATCGAGTTCTGCGCCGCCATGGCCCCGAAGATCGCGTAGAAGAGCTGCACCGGCCGGGCGGCCTCGTAGCTCTTGTGCGAGAAGAAGCGGTGGTATCCGGCGCAGATCGACATGCCGACCGCGGCGTACATCGCCAGCGCCAGCCCCGCCATCCACCACTCGAAGCCATACACATACGTGTAGACCGCCGTGCCGGCGATGCCGATCACCGGGGTCAGCATGAGGAAAGTCATCGTGACGTAGTCGATGCGTGCACTCTTCGCGTTCATCGTGCTCTACTTTAACCGCAACCGAAGCTTTTTATTTACATATACATTCGCCCGGCTGCCGCGTATGGTGAGAGTCCGTCGAGGAAACTTCCTCGCCCCTTCAGTCCTTCTGAACTAAGTCAGAACCTCTGGACTCAACCCTCTTAGCCGTGCCGGCCTCGTCCGGCTGAGGCTCCATCTCGAACATGCCAGAGGAAAAACGCATCCGCCGCATCGCAATGCTCGGCAATCACCTGCCGCGCCAGTGCGGCATCGCCACGTTCACCACCGACCTGAGCGACGCGATCTCCGCGGTCGGTCCCGATCTCGACTGCTTCGTCCTGGCGATGAACGACGGCCGCCACCAGCACGCCTATCCCGCGCGCGTCCGCTTCGAGCTGACCGACAGCGATGCCGGCGCGTACACACGTGCCGCCGATTTCCTCAACGTGAACGCCGTCGACGTCATGTCGGTGCAGCACGAGTACGGGATCTTCGGAGGGAAGGCGGGGAGCTATCTCCTGCCGATGCTGCGCGAGCTGCGCATGCCGATCGTGACGACGCTGCACACGATCCTGAGGGAGCCGAACCTGCACCAGCGTCACGTCATGGACGAGCTCACCGCACTGTCCGACAGGCTCGTGGTCATGACGCCGGGCGGCGCGAAGCTGCTGCAGGAAGTCCACGGCGTGGCCGAAGACAAGATCGACGTGATTCCGCACGGAATCCTGAACGTTCCGTTCGCCGGCAGCAAGAACCGGCTCGGCGTGGAAGGGCGGCCGGTGATCCTCACGTTCGGCCTCCTCTCGCCGGACAAGGGAATCGAGTACGTCATCGACGCGCTCCCGACGATCCTTTCCCACTACCCCGACGCGGTCTACATCGTCCTCGGCGCGACGCATCCGCACATCATCGAGCGACACGGCGAGACGTACCGCCTGATGCTCGAAGAGCGTGCGAAACGCCTCGGCGTCGACGGCAACGTCATCTTCCACAACCGCTTCGTCAGCCAGGCCGAGCTCTCCGAGTTCCTCGCCGCGGCCGACATCTACATCACGCCGTACCTGAATCCGGAACAGATCACGTCCGGCACGCTGGCGTATGCGCTCGGGGCCGGAAAGGCCGTGATCTCGACGCCGTACGCGTACGCCCGCGAGCTCCTCGCGGACGAACGCGGCATTCTAGTCCCGTGGAAGGATTCCTCGGCCATCGCGGCAGAGATCGTCGGCCTCCTCGACAACCCGGATCGGCGTCTCGCTTTCCAGCAGCGCGCCGTCGCACACGGGAGGGCGATGCTGTGGCCGTCGGTCGCGCATTCGTACCTGCGCACCTTCGAGCGCGCGAGCAGCGAACAGAGCGAGCGGTTGCGGACCGAGTTCCGCGCCAGCACGCTCGCCACGCGGCCGGTCGACCTGCCGCACCTCAATCTCGACCACGTGCAGGTCATGACCGACGACACCGGCATGCTGCAGCACGCGGCGTACAACGTGCCGCGCTACGCGGAAGGGTATTGCATCGACGACAACGCACGCGCGCTGCTGCTGATGACGCTCGTCGAGGACTCCGGGTGCGACGATCCGCGAACGGTGCGCAAGCTCGCATCCCGCTATCTCGCATTCGTGAACCACGCCTTCAACGCCCCCATCGGACGCTTCCGCAACTTCATGTCCTATTCGCGGCAGTGGCAGGAAGAAGCGGGCTCGGAGGACAGTCACGGACGCGCGCTCTGGGCGCTCGGCACCGTGGTCGGACGCTCGACCGATCCGGGACGGCACAGCCTGGCCGGCGCGCTGTTTCACGATTCGCTGCCGGCGGTTTCGGACTTCACCAGTCCGCGGTCATGGGTGTACACGCTCCTCGGGATCGAAGAGTACGTGCATGCGTTCGACGGCGACCGCAGCGTCCAGGCTGTAGGACGGGAGCTGGCGGAGCGCCTTCATGGACTGTTCCGTCGCACCGACGCGCCGGAGTGGCCGTGGTGCGAGCCGCGCGTCACGTACTGCAACGCGCGCCTGCCGCAGGCGTTGATCGCGACCGGCTCGTGGCTCGAAGACGAAGCGATGATCCGGACGGGAGTGCGCTCGCTCGAATGGCTCATGACCATCCAGCGCACGCCGGACGGTTACTTCGCGCCCATCGGCACGAACGGCTTCTTCGACCGCGGCATGACCGCGGCGGTGTTCGATCAGCAGCCGGTCGAGGCGTGCGCCACGGTGTCGGCGTGCATGCAGGCGTTCCGCGCCACCGGAGACCATCGCTGGGCCGAGCACGCTCGCAGCGCCTTCACGTGGTTTCTCGGGCAGAACCAGTTGCAGCAGCCGCTCTACGACCCCTTCTCGGGCGGATGCCGCGACGCCCTGCACGCCGACCGGCTCAACGAGAACCAGGGGGCGGAATCGACGCTCTCGTTCCTCCTGGCGCTGATGGACATGCGCGCGGACGAAGTGCGGTGGAACGCGATGCAGGTCCCGCTGCCGCAGCCGGCCGAGGTGCTGATGGCCGTGAGCGCGGCGGTGGTGCGGTGACGCACTTCGAAACGCTCTTCCAGCGCAACCACAGCAACCCCATTCTGGAAGCGTCGGACTGGCCGTATCCGGTGCACACGGTCTTCAACGCCGGGGCAACGCTGCTCCCGGACGGGACGACCCTGCTGCTCTGCCGCGTCGAGGATCGGCGTGGACACTCGCATCTTTGCGCGGCGCGCTCCGCGGACGGAGTGGGAGGATGGGTCATCGACGCCGAGCCGACCATGCGCGCCGACCCGGAAAAACATCCCGAGGAATTGTGGGGCGTCGAGGATCCGCGCATCACGTTCGTTCCGGAGCTCGGCAAATATGCGATCGCCTACACCGCGTTCGGCCGCGGCGGCCCCGGCGTGTCCCTGGCCCTGACCACGGACTTTATCGAATTCGAGCGCTGCGGCCTGGTGATGCAGCCAGACGACAAGGATGCGGCGCTCCTGCCGCGCCGCATCGGCGGGATGTATGCGCTCGTGCATCGTCCGATCGCCGATTCGGGCGCACACGTCTGGATCTCGTATTCGCCCGACCTCCGGAACTGGGGCAATCACCAGATGATGCTGCCGGCGCGGCGCGGCGGGTGGTGGGATGCGAACAAGGTCGGCCTCTCCCCTCCGCTCATCGAGACGGACCGCGGCTGGCTGATGCTCTACCATGGCGTCCGCTCGAATGCGGCCGGCAGCCTCTATCGGCTCGGCGTGGCGTTGTTCGACCTCGACGACCCGTCGCGGCTGCTCCTGCGCGGCGACGAATGGATCTTCGGACCTGAAGCGCTCTACGAGACGACCGGTGACGTCAACAACGTGACCTTCCCCTGCGGCTACACCGTCGGCCCCGACGGCGACAGGCTGAACCTCTATTACGGAGCAGCCGACACCTGCATCGCGCTGGCAACAGGCAGCATCAGCGGCATCCTGAAGTGGCTGGACAAGCACGGAAGCGCTTAGGTGACCACGGCCGCCGCAGCCTGAGACCGTTCGCAAGCTCGAGAGGCGCCTTCCACGCCTGTAGCACGGCCCCTCACCCGGCCGTTGGCCACCCTCTCCCCGCTCACCGCGGGGAGAGGGGCTACTAACTTTCACCCTCGCGAGAGACCAGCTTAGTAGCCCTTCTCCCCGCGTCGAGCGGGGAGAAGGTGCCCGAAGGGCGGATGAGGGGTCGTGCCACGGGCGAGGAGCGCGGCTACCAACGATTTCTTCACCGGCTCTCCACCACCGGCACCGTGAACGAGAAGGTGCTGCCCACTCCCGGGGTGCTCTCCACCCCGATGCGGCCGCCGTGGGCTTCGACTGCCAGTTTGCAGAAGGCGAGTCCGAGGCCGGTGCCGACGCGGTTGCCGGCGTCGAGCTGGCCGAACTTCTCGAAGATGCGCTCGAAGGCCTCGGGCGGGATGCCGGCGCCTGTGTCGCGGACGGCGAAGCGGATGCTTCCCGCTCCATCGTGCGACGCCGAGACGGTCACGGTGCCGGCGTGGGTGAACTTGATGGCGTTGCCGATGAGATTCACCAGCGTCCGGCTCAACTTGTTCTCGTCGCCTGAGAAGAGCAGGTCGCCGCGGAGCTCGATCACGAGCGCGGTCCCTTCCATTTCGGCGAGCGAGCCGACCTGCTCCATGGCGCCGGCGATGAGGGCGGCCGCGGAGAGCCGCTCGTAGCGAAGCTGCGAGGTGCCGGACTCCATCTTCTCGACGTCCAGCAAGTCGTTGATCATGCCGAGGAGCGTTTTCCCTCCGCCGGCCGCGATCTTGATCATGTCGCGCTGTGAGGCACTCAGCTCGCCGTGGCTTCCCAGCATCTCCACGCCGACGATGACCGCGGTGAGCGGCGTACGCAGGTCGTGCACGATCATGTTGCGCATGTCGTCGCGGAGCTTCTCGAGCTCCTCCAGACGCCTGTAGTTCTTCTGCAACTGCTCATAGAGCACCGACTCGCGGTCGCGGCCTCGCTTCTTCTCCAGCGACGCCCCGATGCGCGCCTTGAGCAGCGTCGGATCGAAGGGTTTTGCCAGGTAATCCTCGGCGCCCGCTTCGATGCAGCGCACCACCGACTGCACCTCGTCGATGGCCGAGATCATGATCACCGGCACGTGCTGCAGGCGTTCGTCGGCCTTGAGGTGGCCGAGCACCTCATAGCCGTCCATATCCGGCATCATGATGTCGAGCAGCACGACCTCGAACGCGTTCTCCTGCATCAACTGCAGCGCCATGGCGCCGCTGCTGGCGTTGTGGACGCGATGGCCCTGCCGCTCGAGGCGGCGGGAGAGCACGTCGCGATTCATGGCGTCGTCGTCGACCACCAGCAGCAAGCCGGGCGCGGTGGCCATGCCGCGGGGCAGGTCTGCCGGCGGGAGCGAGGCCGCTACCCCCTCTTCGGGCACGGCGGCAACCGGCCGCACGATCGGGCGCGCACTCGCCTGTTCGGGGCGAACGGTGAAGTTCTCCTCGATCAGCGCGAGCATGCGATACCCGGCCTCGCGCACGCGCTGGAGGTCGACCACCGATGCCTCGCGGTGCTCCCCCTGCGCCTCCTCGGACAGGATCTCGGAGTAGCCGATGATCTGGTTGAGAGGGCTGCGCAGATCGTGGAGCAGTTGAGACGAAACGCTTGTCCGGACGCCCTTCCCGGCGACCTCGCTCACGACACCACCCCGGCCGGCGCCGGCAGCAGCGCCTCGATCTTGGCGAGGAGGCGCGGCAGCTCGATCGGTTTCGTGTCGTAGTCGTCGCACCCCGCTTCCAGCGCCTTGTCCCGGTCGTTCGCCATCGCGTGCGCGGTCAGGGCGATGATCGGGATGTGCCTGATCGCGTCGATCGCTTTCATCCGGCGCGTCGCTTCCCAGCCGTCGACCACCGGCAGGCTCATGTCCATCAGGACGAGGTCGGGCACGCCGGCTTCCGCCACGGCAACGGCCTGCTCGCCATCGACGGCGAACATTACCTGGTACCCCTTGCGCTCGAGGCGCCGCGACAGCATGTCGCGGTTCATCTCGTTGTCCTCCACGATCAGGATGGTGGTCATGGCGTCAGCACCTCGGGCAGGCGCGCGGCGTTGCTGCCGGCGAGGAGGTCACGCACCTGCTCGAGCAGCGACTCGCGCGAGTCGCCATGCTTGCGCAGGATCTTTTCGACATGGCCGTTGAGGCGGCGGCGATCGTCCGCGGTGATGTCCTGCGAGGTCACGACCACGATCGGGATCGCCCGCCACTCCGGGCGGCGCCCCACTTCCGCCGCGAAGGCGAAGCCGTCCATCTCCGGCATCATCAGGTCGAGGAAGATCAGGCTGGGGCGTGCCTGCTCCATGCTCGCCAGCGCGTCGATGCCGTTCTCGGCCTCGGTCACCGCCCATCCTTCCTTTTCGAGCATGGCGCGCGTCAGCGAACGCGCCGACGGATCGTCGTCGATCACGAGCACCGGGCAGGGCGGCGTGAGGCAGGTGTACTTCTGCAGGATCTGCGTGAGGCGCCGGCGGTTGACCGGCTTGGTCGCGTAATCCGAAGCACCGAGCGTGAACCCCCGCACCGGATCGTCGACCATGGTCAGCATGATCACCGGGATGTCGCGCAAGGCGACGTCCGCCTTGAGCGCCGAGAGGACGGTCCAGCCGTCCATGTCCGGCATCATCACGTCGAGCGTGATCGCGGCCGGCTTCAGTTTCTGTGCGAGCCGCAGTCCGTGCGCGCCGCCGCTGGCCGTGCGCACCGTGTAGCCTTCCTTGCGCAGGTAGCGCTGCATCAGGTCGCGCTGCAGCGGATCGTCGTCGATGACCAGGACGCACGTGCCGGCGGCCACGAGCTCGTCGTCGGACAGATCGACGTCGTGCGCGACGTTCGAGGACAGGCGGTCATCGTCCAGCGCCTCGACTCCTTCAATGCGCGTCTCGCCGGTCATCGCCGGGAGCATGATCGTGAAGACGCTCCCCTCACCCGGGACGCTGTGCACCGTGACGTCGCCGTCCATCATCTGGCAGAAGCGCCGCGTGAGGGCCAGCCCGAGGCCCGTGCCGCCGAACCGGCGCGTCGTCGACGCGTCGGCCTGCGTGAACGGCTGAAAGAGCCGGACGATCTGGTCCGAGCTGAGGCCGATCCCGGTATCGGAGACCTGGAACATGATCCAGTCGTTGCCATCCATCGCCTGCCGCTCGGCCACGACCTTGATCTGTCCCTTGTGCGTGAATTTCGCGGCGTTCGAGACGAGGTTGAACAGCCCCTGCCGCACCTTGCTGAGGTCCGCGCGCATCGCTCCGATGCCGGGATCGCAGATGATCTCGAGCGTATTGCCGTTCTTCGCGACCTGCATCTCGATGGTGGACGTGACCTCTTCGATCAACGCCGGGATCTCGAAGAGCTCCAGGCGCAGGTCCATCTTCCCCGCCTCGATCTTCGAGAGGTCGAGGATGTCGTTGATGAGACCGAGCAGGTGGCGGCCGGAGGTGGAGATCTTCTGCAGGTCGGCGTCGAAGTCGGTGAGCTTCCGTTCGACCGCTTCTTCCTGCAGCATCTCGGAAAAGCCGAGGATGGCGTTGAGCGGCGTGCGCAGCTCGTGGCTCATGTTGGCGAGAAAGAGACTCTTGGTGCGATTGGCCGCCTCGGCTGCATCCTTCGCCTTGGCCACTTCGGCCTCGGCGCGGCGGCGTTCGGTCACATCTTCCATCGCCAGCACGAGCAGCTCCGCGTGATTGCGCTGGCGCAGCTTGCGCGCGTTCAGCAGCATCACGCGGCGCCCGAGGTTCGGAAAGTCGTGTTCGAGCTCGAAGTCGTTGAAGACGGAGCTCATCGGCACGATGTCCTCGAGCAGCGTCCGCAGCGCCGGGATGTCCCACTGGCCGTTGCCGAGCTCGTAGACAAGCTGACCCTCGGTGTCTTCGGCGACCACGCCGAAGGTCTGGTAAAACGCGCGGTTCGCGGAGTGGACGCGGAGGCTGCCGTCGAGGATCAGGAGCGGCTCGCGGACCGTATCCACCACGTCCTGCGCGTATCTTTCGATCTGGTCCAGCAGTGTCTGCGTGCGTCGCCTGTCGGTGACATCTTCCATCCCCAGGAGGACAAACTGGCCGTGCAGCGTGCGGGCATTGAGGAGCATCACCCGCTGCCCGATGACCGGGAAGTCGTGATCGAGCACGAAGTCGTTGAACACGGCGCGTTGCGGGACGATCTCTTCGAGCAGCGTGCGCAGCGCCGGCAAGCCCCACTGGCCGTTGCCGAGCTCGTAGATGGGGCGTCCCTGGGTCTCTTCCGGCGAGACGCGGAAAGCCTCGTAGAACGCGCTGTTTGCCGCGCGCACGGACAGGTCCGTGTCGAGCACGAGCAGCGGTTCACGGACGGTGTCGAAGACGTTCTCAGCGGAGAACTCGAGCGGTTTGGTCATGCATCGCCTCCTGGTGTGTGTGGCCAACCGGACGCGATCGCAAGGCGCGGGCAGTCGATGGATACAACGCGGGAAGAGAACGGGAGGGAGTGGGACTGCCTGAGTTATTGCAATAAGCGAGCCGTGCCCCTGGGCGTACGGTGTCTACGCGCAGGAGCGCGAGACATGATCCGTGCGCGGCCACGACCTCACGTCTTCTTTCTGACCGGCAGGCGGGACTTCTGTCTGGGCGCCACGGCCGCGTCTTCGGTGAGCAGCACGATGCCGTCGAGCAGCGACGTCACGCGGGCGAGCAGCTCCGGCTTCACGGCGGCCAGCCGGTCGATGAGCGGCTTCAGGTGCGCGATGTCGCCGAGGTCGTTCGGGAGGAGATTGCCCGCTTTCTCGCCGAGGGCGGCCGCGATGCGGACGAAGTCGTCGATGTAGAGTCCTCGCTGATTCGATTCGAGGCGCGCGAGCTGCGCCGGCGACATGCCGACGCTCCGCGCAACCTCTGCCTGCGTCCGCGCTTTCGATTCACGAAGGTTCTTGAGAATCGGTCCGTACATCGCCGCGAGGGTACCACGCATCGTTGCCACATAGGCAATGATCGTTACATTTGTTGCCACATCGGAAATCGAGGCGTATGCTCGGTGCATGTACCGGACAACCGCGTGATTCGCCAGGTCGTACGCACGACCGCCGGCAAGATCCTTCGCAGCGAGGATCTGACCGCCGGTGAAAAAGAAGTGGCGGTCGGGATCCTTCGCGGGAACCCTGAGTTCGGGAACCCTCACGCCGTCCGCTGCGGCTGGTGCCACGAATCGCGGACGCTCTTCCGTGACGAAAACGACGGGCCGTTCGAGACCACCTCCCGCGGGTGGCTTTGCGTGACCTGTGACGTTCGCGCAGCCAGCCAGGAAATCAAGTTCTGAAAGGGATTCCCACCATGAAACGAACCTCCACGAGTCTTACGGCGATGGTCGCCTTCGCGCTGCTCTTCACGTCGTCTTCCGCGTTCGCCCAAATCTCGCTCAACACCGCCCAGGCCTTCGGCGTGCTGGGGGGATCCACCATCACGAATACGGGACCGACGGTCGTGAACGGCGACGTCGGCGTCTCCCCCGGCAGTGCCGTCGTCGGCTTCCCTCCCGGGATCGTTATCGGAACGATTCATACCGCCGACGCGGTGGCCGCTCAGGCACAGACCGACCTCACCGCTGCCTACAACACGGCCGCGGGCCTGGCGTGCGGCACCGACCTGACGGGGCAGAATCTCGGCGGGCTGACCCTGACGCCGGGCGTCTACTGCTTCGACACCTCGGCACAGCTGACCGGAACGCTCACCCTCGACCTGCAGGGAAACCCGAACGCGTTCTTCCTCTTCCAGATCGGCTCGACGCTCACCACCGCCAGCGCGTCTTCCGTCCTGCTGATCAACAGCGGCGCCACGACCTGCCCGCCGAACGTCTTCTGGCAGGTGGGCAGCTCGGCGACCTTCGGCACGGGAAGCTCGTTCATCGGGAACGTGCTCGCGCTCACGAGCATCACCATGACCACGGGCGGCGCCCTGAACGGCCGGGTACTGGCGCGCAACGGCGCCGTAACCCTCGACAGCAACGCCATCACCTCCTGCGCATCCGCCTGCCCGATCATTACCGTCAGTCCCGCCACGCTGCCGGACGGCGAAGTAGGGATCTTCTACAGCGAGACCATCACGGCCAGCGGCGCCGCGGGGCCGTTCACCTTCACGGTGAGCTCCGGAACGCTCCCCCCAGGCCTGACGCTGAATCCCGCGACCGGGTTCCTCAGCGGCATCCCGACCGCCAACGGAACGTCGAACTTCACGATCACCGCCACGAACGCCGGCCTCTGCTCGGGCAGCCGCGCGTATTCGCTCGTGATCGGAGCCGCCGCGGCGGGCATCCCGTCTCTCAACCTGACCGGGCTGGCCATCCTGATGCTCGCGCTCGGCGGAGCCGCGGTCTTCGTCCTGAACCGAACGTCGCTTTGAGGTGAATGCGCTGGTTGAATGCCAGCGCGTTCATCTGCAACTGTCCTCAGGACGAGACTAACGTGATGCGCGCCGGCTTGAACTGTCCTCCAGGCGAGACTCACGGCATCGCGCATGGAGTTCAAGGTGACGGCGATGGGGTTGAAGGTGACGAATGATGACCTTCAACGTGACGGCGAGCACCTTCAACTCGACCGTGAGCACCTTCAACCCGATGAATGATGGGAGTGAAGGTGACGGCGATCACCTACACCCGAAATCGCTCGAGGTGAGTCCCTCACCGATCCTTCTTCATCCCCTTCCGCGCGCGGATGACGAAGTGGATCGGGACGCCGACCAGCCCGAACGCCTCGCGAAACTGGTTCTCGAGGTAGCGCTTATATGAAAAGTGCAGCGGCTCATCGACGTTCGAGAACAGCGCGAACGTCGGCGGCCCGGCCTTGAGCTGGGTCATGTAGTAGAAGCGCCGCTGCTTGCCGCGGACGGTCGGCGGATGGTGCGCGCTCACCGCCCGCTCGAGGATCGCGTTCAGCTCCGACGTGCGGAAACGGCGGCGGTAGCCTTCGATGACGGCATCGATCTTCGGGAACACCTTCTCGACGCGGCGGCCGCTCTTCGCGGAGATGAACTCGAGCGGCGCGTATGAGAGGAACTTCATCTCGAACCGCACCTTGTCCTCGAACTTCTTCGCGTCGTCCTGCGCGTGCTCGCCGACATCCCATTTGTTGACCAGGATCATGGCCGCCTTCCCCGCATCCTCGGCGTACCCGGCCACGGTGGCATCCTGCCCCGTAACCCCCTCGGTGGCGTCGATCATCACCAGGGCGATCTCGCAGCGCTCGATGGCCTTGCGCGCGGAGATCACGGCCAGCTTCTCCGCCTCGTCGTGGGTCTTCCCTTTGCGGCGGATGCCGGCGGTGTCGATGATGACGTAGCGGCGCCCGTTGCGCACCAGCTCCGAGTCGATGGCGTCGCGGGTCGTGCCGGAGATCGGCGAGACGACCGCGCGCTCCTCCTGCATCAGCTTGTTCAGCAGCGAAGACTTGCCGACGTTCGGACGTCCGATGATCGCGACGCGGGTCGGTGCGTTCGCGTCTTCCTCTTCGTCTTCGATCGAATCAGCCGGGACGATCTCCGAGATCGCCTCGATGACGTCGTCGACGCCGGGGCCGTGCTCGGCGGACATCGGCATCATCCGCTCGAAGCCGAGCTCCCAGAACTCGTTCACCGCTGCTTCCGCATCCTTGCGATCGGTCTTGTTGACGATCAGCACCGTCTTCGAAGACTCGGAGCGGAGGTCCTGCGCGATCTCGCGGTCTTCAGACAGTAGACCGGAGGCTCCGTCGACCACGAAGAGGATGAAGTCCGCTTCATCGAGCGCGCGCTGCGCCTGCTCGCGGATCTCCCCTGCGAACTTCGACATCGGCGACTCGCCGTACTCGAGACCGCCGGTGTCGGTCAGCTCGTAGCGGCGGCCGTCATCCAGCTCGACGATCTCGGAGAGACGGTCGCGGGTCATGCCGGGGAGGTCGTGCGTCAGCGCACGCCGTTTCCCCGCGAGGCGATTGAACAGGGTGGACTTTCCGACATTGGGTCGTCCGACGATCACTACCTTCTTGAGACTGGTCATTCAGCGCGCTCACACCTGCGAATAATGGTAAATAGTTGCGTTTCCGCGATCTTGGCGCAACAATATGGCTACCAATCGCAGGTCTTGTAACTAGTTTAGTGAAGAACCCGACGTGTGTACCACGTCATGGAGGGCGTCATGCGCAAAACAGTAGCAATCTTGTCTTTCACCCTGGCTCTTGTCGTTGCCCCGTCGCTGTTCGCTCAGGCGACGCGTACGTGGGTTTCCGGCGTCGGTGACGATGCTAACCCCTGCAGCCGCACGGCTCCCTGCAAGACCTTTGCGGGTGCCATCAGCAAGACGGCCGCCGGTGGTGAGATCAGCGTGCTCGATCCGGGCGGCTACGGCGCGGTCAACATCACGAAGTCCATCACCCTCAACGGCGCAGGCACGCTGGCCTCGATCCTCTTCTCGGGGACGAACGGCATCATCGTCAACGGTGCCGGCATCATCGTGAACATCAAGGACATCAGCCTGAACGGCGGCACGCCGACCAGCCCCGGCATCAACGGCATCCGGATCATCCAGGCCGCGGTGGTCCACGTGATCGGCTGCGACATTTTCAACTACTCGGCGGCAGGCATCATGGATGAGCGGACCACGGCCGGAACGCTGGTCGTCTCCAACACGCACATTCACAACGCGATCTCGACGGCCGGCAACACCGCCCTCTTCGGCATCCGCGTGACGCCGACCGGCGCCGTGACGACCGCGAACCAGCTGATGGTCGACAACGTCGTGATCTCGAACAACAACCTCGCCACGTCGAACGGGATCTTCATCTCGAACGGCGGTAAGGGGCTGGTCAACCGCTCCACGTTTACCACCAACTTCCGCGGCATCTTCGGCGGCAGCGGCGGTACGGTCGAGATCGCGGTGAACGATTGCGTCTTCCTGAACAACAGCGACGGCATCCGCGTGGCCGCCGGCGCGAACGTTCGCCTCTCGAACAACCTGATCACCGGTGGCGTCAACGGCATCAATCTTCAGGGCGGCACGGTCTCGTCGTTCGGCAACAACCACATCGCCGGCAACAGCGTCAACAACGGCGCCGGTCTGACGGCGATCGTTCCTGCCGAGCAGTAAGTCACCATCCCATCGATCTTCCGAACGCCGCCCGCAGGGGCGGCGTTTTTCGTTCCTACCGATACAGCAAGTAGAAGAGGATCGCGCCGGCGGCGGTGTTGAAGAAGTTCAGCACCCCGTTCGGGATCGGGCGCGCCTGCTTCCGGTTCCAGCTTCCGGCGATGCTCTCCAGATACGAGCCGGCGAACGCGCAGAGCGTGAGCACTCCCACCGTGCGCCAGTCGAAGCCGACCAGCTCCGCGAACATCCGGTCGACGGCAAGCGTCCCCGCGACCGCCACGACGAAGCCGCCGAGTGCACCGGCGAGCGTTCCTTCGACCGAGATCGCGCCCTCGGTGCCGACCGGCACGCGCCGTAGCGTCAGCGGCAGAAAGGCTCGGCGGCCGATCCACTGCCCGATCTCCGAGGCGGTGGTATCGGCGGCAGCGGTCGCGAGCGCGGCGATGCCCATGAAGAGCGGCAGCAGCTCGAGCTCAGTCGCCCCGTGCGCGCTACGCGCGAGGCGGGACACGGCGATCGCGCAGATCACCGCCACACCGACGTTCGAGAAGGCGTGGCTGAAGCCGCGCCGCCCTCCGCCTTCCTGGGCCACGCCCGCGCGCGCCTTCCGCGCGTAGCCGACCTTCGTCGTGGCGCTGCCGATGATGAAGAACGCGAGCAGCGCGACGTAGAGCGGCCAGCCGCCGCCGAGGATCAGGATCGCGCCGAGCACGAACCCGCCGAGGGCGCCGGAGAAATTGACCGAGCGGGCGAAATAGCCGAGGAGCGCGAGCACCGCGTTCGCGAGCAGCCAAGGGACCGTATCGGGCCAGACGCCGTAGGCCGAGGTGGTCTGGATCCCGGCGACGATCAGCGTGACCGCGGACGCGAACGGCACCGTCACGTTGTCATCGATGCCGAGGGGCAACGACTCGACGATCGCCGCCACGATGGCGGTGAGCAGCACCACGAACGGCGCGCGGTAGTCGAGCCAGTACGCCACCGCGATGCCGCCGGCGCTCGCCGCGAGGACGAACGCCAGCAGCCCGCCCACGCTCTTGTCGGGATTCCACGGCAGCGGGGCAATGCGCATCGCCTTGCCGGCCAGCGTGGCGATGCCGTCGCCAAAGGCGAGCATCACCCAGGCGATGGCGGCGTAACGCAGGTGGTGCCGGAACGTCAGGACCAGCAGCAGCACCATCACCGGATAGAGCACGATCCCGGCGTCGAAGCCGCGCGCGTGGCGCGCCACGCGCCGCCCGACGAGGCGGTGCAGTAGCAGCCAGTTGCTGGCGATCGCCACCACGCAGACCGCCGCTGCCACCGTCCACGGCAGCCATTTCAGCGTGAAGGCGGCGAAACCGAAGACGATGTGCAGCGATTTGCGGAGCGTTTCGTTCGTTGCGTGAGGCATGGTCCGGCGCGGGAGTCTACAATGCGCCCGCCATGAGCTCAGCAGCAGGCAACGTCCCGGCCGGGCCGCTCCTCTCTGTCATCGTCCCCTGCTACAACGAGCGGGCCACGGTCGCGGAGCTGTTGCGGCGCGTCCGCAAACAGCCGGTCGACAAGGAGATCATCGTCATCGACGACGTCTCCACCGACGGCTCGCGCGACGTCGTGGCCGCGCTGGCGAAGGAGTGGCCGGAGATCCGGCACATCCTGCAGCCGGTGAATCAGGGCAAGGGCGCCGCCATCCGCCGCGGCATCATGGAAGCCCGCGGCGACATCGTCCTGATCCAGGACGCCGACCTCGAATACGACCCGGACGACTATCCGAAGCTCATCCAGCCGATCATTGACGGACACGCGGACGTGGTCTTCGGCTCGCGCTTCGAAGGCTACCCGCGCCGGGTCATGCTCTTCTGGCACCGGATGGGGAACACCTTCCTCACCTTCCTCTCCAACATGACTACCAACCTCGACCTCACCGACATGGAGACCTGCTACAAGGTCTTCCGCCGCGAGGTCATCCAGTCCATCCCGCTCCGCTCCGACCGCTTCGGCATCGAGCCGGAGATCACGGCCAAGGTGGCGAAGCGCGGCTACCGCATCTTCGAGGTCCCGATCGCCTACTACGGCCGCGATTACTGGGAGGGGAAGAAGATCAACTGGAAGGACGGCTTCTCCGCCCTCTGGACGATCCTCCGCTACGGCCTCTTCCACGATCCCGCCAGCGAGCCGCGCTCGTTCAAGCAGATCCGCCGCCGCTCGCGCCTGCGCCGCTACAACACCTGGGTATGGGAACGGCTGCAGCCGTTCATCGGGCAGCGCGTGCTCGAAGCGGGCGCCGGCCATGGGGCGATGACGCGCTTCATGTACGGGCGCGAGCTGATCGTGGCCGGCGACCGGGAGCAGGCGTACGTGGACCGGCTCCGCAACTCTTTCCGCCGCCGCCCCGGAATCGAGATCGAGCACGTCGACCTGGAGTCGGATGCTTCGCTCGAGCTGGCGCGCCATTCGTTCGACACGGTCACCCTGATCAACGTCCTCGAGCATGCCGAGGACGACGTGGCCATGCTGCGCCGCGCGCACCAGGTGCTGGTGCCGGGAGGGCGGGTCGTGCTGTACGCGCCGGCCGGGCGCTCGCTCTTCGGCGCGATGGACCGCGGCGTCGACCATCTCCGCCGCTACGAGCGCGAGGAGTTGGAAGCGAAGATGCAGCAGGCGGGCTTCGTGATCGAGCACGTGAGCTTTCACAACCGCATGTCCCGCCTGGCGTGGCGCATCAACTCGAAAGTGTTGCGGCGCAAGTCGCTGCCCAGCGGCCAGTCGCGCATCTTCGACCGCCTCGTGCCGCTGCTGCGGCGCCTCGAAGGGGACAATCCCTCCACCGGCCTCAGTCTCATCGCGGTGGGGAGGAAAGCGTCTTGACGCGTGCGGCCGTGATCCTCGCGGGCGGCGCCGGGACGCGGCTCCGCCCCCTCTCCTCCGACGAGAACCCGAAGCAGTTCCTGAAGCTGTTCGACGGGAAGTCGCTGCTGCAGCTGACGTGGGAGCGCGTCGCGCGCCTGCTCCCGCCGGAGGCGATCTTCGTCTCGACGAACGTACAGTACGCGGACAAATGCCGCGAGCACCTGCCGCGGATGCCGCACGAAAACGTCCTCGCCGAGCCCGCGCGCCGCAACACCGCCCCCGCGATCGCGCTCTGCACGTTCGCCATCGAAGAGCGTCTCGGCCCGTGCACGGTGTCGTTCCTCGCCTCCGATCACTACATCGGCGACGAGGAAGAGTTCGTGCGCGTGCTGCGGCGCGCCTATGAATTCGCGGAGACGCACGACGAGCTCGTGACCATCGCCATCGAGCCCGCGGACCCGAACACCGGCTACGGCTACCTCGAGCTCGGCGAGACGCTCGAAGAGGACGTACTGCGCGTCCGCTCGTTCAAGGAGAAGCCCGACCTCGCCACCGCCGAGGAGTTCCTCCGCGCCGGCAACTACGCCTGGAACGCCAGCATGTTCGTCTGGCGCTCCGACGTCTTCCGCCGCGAGCTCACCGCCGCCGCCCCCGAGATCGCCCGCGTGAGCGAAGCAACGTACGAGGAGATGCCGTCGATCTCGATCGATTACGCCCTCATGGAGAAAGCCCCGCGCGTGGCCACACTGCGGGGAGATTTCGACTGGTCGGACGTGGGCAGCTTCGACGCACTGCGTCGCGTCGGTGTCGACGTGGACGGGCTGCTCGCATCGATCCCGCCACCGCAGTGAACATTTGGAGTGCGGTGACCGCAGTCACCGCTTTCCCTGCGTGCCTCGGAACTGCACGCGTGCCGCCTGAGGCGCGGAGTCAAAGCGGTGACTGCGGTCACCGCACTCCAAACTCGAACAGCCGCGCCGCGTTGTCCCACAGAATCTTCCGCTCTACCTCATCCCCCAGCCCGAGGGCGCGAAACTCCTCGACATTCCGCCGCATCGACACGACGCCCGGGGACGGCCAGTCGGTCCCCCACAGCACCTTGTCCGCGACGCTCGCGACGCGCGGGAAGTAGCGCAACAGCGCCTTCGGCGGGATGCCGGAGATGTCGAGGTGCACGTTCGGGTGGCGGCGTGCGAGGAAGAGCGCGGTCTCGCCGTAGAGCGGACGGCCGGCGTGGGCGAGGATGATCGGGAGCTTCGGAAAGTCGATGGCCACGTCGTCGACCGGCATCGGGTCGGCGAAGACGTTGCGGGCGCGCGGGAAGACCGAGGTTCCGGTGTGGAACATCACCGGTACCTGGCGCTCTTCGCATTCGCGGTAGATCTCCGCGAGCTGCCACAGCTCACCGCGGTAGGCGTTCGGCGAGAAGAGCTGGTGCGGCGGGTGGATCTTGATCATGCCGATGCCGAGGTCGAGGACGCGGCGGATCTCGTCGCGCACGTTCATCTCGTGCAGCGGATTCACCGACCCGACCGCGACCAGCCGGTCGCGATGTTCGGACGTGAAGTTTGCGATCCAGTCGTTCACCTCGCGGGTGAAGCCCATCACGTCGGGGGAAACGTAGTTGATGCAGCAGGCGCGCTCCACCCCCTCGGCATCGAGGTGCCGCAGCAGGTTGTCCGGCGACGACAACACCTCTTTCGCGTTCGCATGCGAAGCGTCGTCGATCAGCGCCAGTACCTCGGGCTTGACCATCTCCCACGGCTGGACGTGGATGTGCGCGTCGAAAACGCTCACGCGAGCATCACCAGCCGCATGCAGACCGCGCTGTCGGGACAGGCGTCCTGGAACTCGCGCGAGGAGAGCAGTTGCGGATGCACTTCATCGCGGTCGATCGTCTTGAAGCCGCGCTTCCGGAAGTACTCCTCGGCGGTGGTGGTCAGCAGGTAGAACTCGCGCAATCCGCGCGAAGCGAGCCGGTCGAGCAACTGCCGCACGATGCGCCGCCCGAGGCCGTGGCTGCGATACGCCGGATCGACGGCCACGGAGCGGATCAGCGCCGCGAACTGGTACGCCTCGGCGCCGCCGCACGCGACTAACGTCGCTCCGGCGCGCGCGACGATGAAGGTCTTCCAGTTCTCGTCGACGCCGGCGGTCGGGAGTCCGCTCGCCTCGAGCAGCGACTTGATCGGCTCGAGGTCCTCCGCGGACGCTGCGCTGATGGTGATCTCGGACATGCGACCCGCAGAGGATCATACAAGAAGAAGGGCCGCGCTCTCGCGCGGCCCTTCGATTCAGTGGCGGCCTTCAGTGGCGTCGCCGATCTTGCCTGTGTCTTCGAGCTTTTCCGCCTGTCCGATCTTCTGACCGAAGTCGGCGTTCTTGTTCTGCTCGCGGCCTTTCTCTTCCTCGACGTGGCGATTGAGCTCGCCCGCCTCGGTCGGAGTGGTCCGGTGACTCACGCGATCTCTTTCGCGGTTTTCCATGAGACCTCCTTGCCCTCGTATCAGTGCAACGGAGGTGCCCCCGGCAGTGCTATTTCAGCTCGAACGTGACGCTGATGTTGTACATCCGCTCCTGCGTACCCGACTCGACCGGAACGTCACCCGAGACGGCGCCGACGCGCGCTTCCATGGCCATCGCACGCTGCACGGGATACGGCTGCGGCCCCTGCTGCACCCCTTCGCTGATGTAGATCGTGCGGCCGAGGGTGCGGCCGGCGGCCTGGGCCAGGAGGGTGGCCTTGGCTTTGGCGTCGTCGAAGGCGGAGCGCAGGCCTTGATCTCTACCGCGGGCGGGATCGGCGACCTCGAAGTTGATGCCGGAGGAGGTGTTCACGCCAGCGTTGATGGCCACGCCGAGGAGACGGCCGGCATCGCCGATCTTCGTGCTGCGGACGGTGACGCTGTTCGTCACCTGATAGCCGAGGATGCGCGGGAGGCGCCCTTCCTGATAGTCCTGCTGCGGATAGATGTTGAAGTTCGAGGTCTGGATGTCAGCATCCTGGGCCCCGGCGCCCTTGAGCGCCGCGATCACGGCGGCGACGCGCTTGTTGTTCTGCGAGACGGCGTCATCGACGGTGTTGGCGACGGTCTGGACGCCGACATTGAACGTGAAGCGGTCGGGAGCGACGTTGGAGCGGCCGGTGCCGGTGACGCTCACGGTCTCCGGGAGCACGGGGACGGTGGCGATCGTGTGGGTCGTCGTCTGCGCGAGCGCAGCCGTTGCGGACGCGGCCGCGATCATGGTGATGAGAAATCTTTTCATACAACCTCCTGGTTTCTTGCTGCTGGCGTCGATTCGCATAGAATCCGCCTCACCTCGCCACGCAGTACTCACGCCAAAGGTAACCTGAACAATAGAAATGGCTGACCCGAACGACCGAGTGCCAGGACAGGCACAAGGACGCTACTACGTCGACACACAATGCATCGATTGCGATCTCTGCCGCGAGACCTCGCCGGCGAACTTCACCCGGAACGACGAGGAGTGCTTCTCGTACGTGTTCAAGCAGCCGGAGTCGGAGGAAGAGGAACGCCTCTGCAAGGATGCGCTGGATAACTGTCCGGTCGAGGCGATCGGGAATGACGGGTAGATGGCGTTAGGCTTTAGGCTTTGGGCGTTTGGGGCTCACTGTGGACTGGGCGAAACACCCCAAATGCCTAACGCCTAACGCCTTTACCCGAACCTCTCCGCGTTCCTCAGCCTCGCCCGCTCCGCTTCCACTTCCCGGTCGCGCGGCTCCGCGTTCGTGACCAGGGAGGCGAGCAGCTCCTGCGCGACGGCGGTCACCTGTTCGATGGCACGGTCGAAGGCTTCCTCGTTCGCTTTCGACGGCTTGTTGAAGCCGGAGAGCTTCCGGACGAACTGGAGCGAGGCCGCGCGGATCTCCTCCTCGGTCGCGGGAGGCTCGAAGTTGAAGAGGGTCTTGATGTTACGGCACATGGATCACAACCGTAGCTTCAGTGCAGCTTCTTGTCGATCGAGACCTGATCGTGCCAGTCGTCGGCCAGGAGCACTTCGATCAGCTCCTGCAGCTCTTCCATGTGGAAGGGCTTCGTGAGGGCCGCGGTCATGCTGTTCCCCTTGGTGATGGTGAGGATGTCCCCTTTGCCGGATGCGACCACGACCGGGGTTCGCTTCCCCTGCTCCTGATACCAGGCGATCCACTCCTCGCCGCTCATGCCCGGGAGATTGAGGTCGAGCAGGATCAGCTTGGTGTCGGGATTCTGGTTCAGCAGGTTGATCCCTTCCATCGCACCGGAGGCGGAGAGAACTTCATAGCCCCGCTTCTGCAGATACGACTTGTAGAGCGCGAGCACTTCCGGATCGTCTTCGATCGCGAGGATTTTGTTGTTCACCTTGTTCGAGCGCGTCTCTAACATCGTGGTCTCTCCTCAGCGGGCCGCTCTTGCGAGTTCCATGCTAACAGCTGAGCTGCGGGATAATCGACTGATGGGTATCGTTTTGTGGCTCATCTCCGGCGCCACCGCCTTCGCAGTTGCGAGGATCGTTCCTTTTGCGCGTACCGCAAGGTGGTTCGGTGAAGTTTTCGTGACGCTTTCAGCGGCCATTCTCCTCGGCGTAGCGGCCACTGCTCTCGATTTCGGCGGCTGGAGGGAGCCGGACTGGCGCGCCGCCCTCTTCGCCTTCCTCGGCGCGTTCGCCGCGGCGGGGGTGTTCCGTCTTACAATGCTCCGTAATCCCGGAGGCCCATCGTGAAAACCGTCGCCCTTGCCGTAACCTCGTTCTTTCTCCTGTCGACGTGCGCCGCCTACAAGGCGCAGCACGCCGCCGCCCCTCGACCGGTGCGCGCGGCGGAAACGAACGCCATGGCAGGAACAGCACCGGCGGCACCCGCGCCTGCAGCAGCGGCAGCGGCCCACGCGCACGCCGAGGAGCCGATGTCGCCGCGGCAGGCCGCGCTGATCTCGGAGATCGACAAGTACCAGGACGAGCTGAAAGCGAACGGCCAGTACGACTGCTGCGTCACCCCCGCGTGCCGCCAGTGCGCCATCACCGCCGGCGAATGCCACTGCCGCCACGTCATCTCCGCGAACGGCCCCTGCTGCGGCGAATGCACGCAGGCGTGGGTCGAAGGACGCGGCAACGTCCCGGGCGTCGACCGCGAGACCGTCCTCGCCCACCTCGGCTGCGTCCGCGAGCTGTACGAGCGGAAGACGCCGGAAGGAATCGAGCCGCCGGCGCAGAGGAAGGATCAGTAGAAGCGTCAGCGCTGCGCGCGGGTGGCGGGTGTCAGGTGTCTGCGGCTTGTCGCCCCGGCGATGACCCCCAGACACCCGACACCATCAGCGCAATGCAGTGAGTTGTCGCGCGACGAACTCCCGCCATCGGTCAATATCCACACCGCGCGCGTTAGTCACCAGCGCCATCGCCAACACGCCTTCTTCCAGCCTCTCCCTCGCCGCCCGTCTCTGGCCTCTCGCGATGTGATGCATTCCGGTGCTGATCTGGAGGAGGGCGCGGACGAGCGGCAGCTCGTCGCGGACGGCTTCGAAGAACAGCTCCTCGAACAGATCGCTCGCTTCCAGCCAGTCCGCCTCCTCCATGTGCCGGAGTGCGGCGGCGAAGCGGGGATCGTTTTCGAGCGGCGGAAGCACGCTCCACGATTGTAGTATTCGGCCGTGTTGCGCGTCGTTGCGATCGGCATCTGCCTCTGCCTGAACCTTCCCTTCTGGGCGATCCTCATCCTGATCGGCGGGTTGTTCAAGCTGTTGACGTTCGGGGCGCCGCGGCGGCGCGTGATCAACGTGCTGTCGTGGCTCGCCGAGCGGTGGATCCAGGTCAACGATGCGGTCTTCGACACCTTCCTTTCCACGGAATGGAGGATGACCGGGCTGGAAGAGCTCCGCCGCGACCGCCACTACCTGCTCATCAGCAATCACGTCTCCTGGATCGACATCTTCGCGGTGCAGCGCGCGTTTCTCGATCGCGGCCCGTTCATCCGCTTCTTCATCAAGCAGGCGCTGATCTGGTCCCCGTTCCTCGGGCAGGCGGCGTGGGCGCTCGAGTTCCCCTTCATGCGCCGCTACTCGCGCGAATACCTGGAGCAGCATCCGGAGAAACGGGGCCGCGACCTCGAGACCACCCGCATCGCCTGCCGCCGCTACCGCGGCATCCCGGTGGCCATCCTCAACTACGTCGAAGGGACGCGCTTCTCGCCGGAAAAACACGCCGAGCAGGCGTCGCCGTACAAACATCTGCTCCGCCCGCGCGTCGGCGGCATCGCCTTCGTGCTCGCCTCCTTCAGCGAACAGCTCGACGCGCTGTACGACATCACGGTCGTCTATCCCAAGCGCGACGTCACGATCCTCGACTTCGTCACCAACCGCCTGCCCTGGATCGCGCTGCACGCGCGCCGCATCGACGTGCCGGCCGAGTTCCGCAGCGACGCCATCA
Organism: Thermoanaerobaculia bacterium; assembly: GCA_035630815.1. GTDB lineage: Bacteria > Acidobacteriota > Thermoanaerobaculia > Gp7-AA8 > Gp7-AA8 > QHVT01. Next base: position 136,044 of record DASQJY010000031.1, on the reverse strand, counting down.
CGCAACCGGGTCCGGAGCGCGAGCACTTCAAGACCTGGGTCGAGCAGTTGTGGCGCGAGAAGGATGAGCTGATCGAGCGGATGCTCGCGAACGAGGGGCGGTTACCGAATGAATGAGTTGGCGGGCCTGGTGTCAGGTGTCTGGGGCGTATCGCCCGGGCGAAACACCCCAGATACCTGACACCCGACACCCGACACCTGCTCGTCACCCCTTCTGCTTGAACCCCGCCGGCACGCTCACGTCGCCCGCGTCCTTCGAGGCCGACAGCAGCTCCGTGGTGGACTCGAACAGCTTCGCTCGGCCCGGCTGCGCTGCTTCGCCCTTGCTCTCCTGCCGCTTCTTCATGGCGCGGTTGAGGAGGCCGCCGACGATGCCGCCCGACGATTCTTCTTCCTGCTCCGCCTGCTGCCCCGGCGCGGCCACGGTCTCGAACGTCAACGTGGTGCGGATCGCTTCGCCGTCGAACGAGCCGCGCTTCTTCGAGAACTCCTTCATCGCCTTCGCGAAGGTCGGCGTGGTGGCCATGAGCACGGCCATCTGCTGCATCTCCGCGGTCGCATCGCCGTAGAGCTGCTTGAAGTACTTCGCGTTGAACGCGTTGATCTCGGCCATGGCCGGGACCCTGGGGCCCATCCACATGTCGGAGGTCAGCACCGCGCCGCCCGACTGCTCGAGCTTCTTTCCCTTCTCGCGGACCGTGACCGTGACGATCACCTGCTTCGTGGCAAAGCCGTTGATCTCCTGCTTCTGACCGGTCTCCTTCACGTCGAAATCGACCTCGTACTCCGGTCCTTCTTCCTTCTTGCCCTTATTCGATTTTTTGTTTTCCTCTGCCTCTTCGGCCGCTTCCTGTCTGGCTTCTTCGTACTGCTTGCGCAGCTCATCGAACGTCACGACCTCGTACGACTTGCGGCCGTAGTCGATGCGGTAGATCTTTTCTTCGGAAAGGTCGACCAGCTCCCCCGACCGGTCGTTGGTGGTCAGGCGCCTGTCGCCTTCGATGGCCGTCGTGCTGGTGACGCCTTCGCGCGCGGCCTTCCCGCCGAAGACGTTCGCGATGCCGCCGATCACGCCGCCGAGCTGCACGCGCGTCTTCTGCTGCACGCTCCCTTCGGCGAATGCGGCCGTGGTGGACAGAGAGAGAGCCAGGGTGGTTGCGATGAGAGACCGTGTGGACATGGTGCCGAAAATGGTAACACGACTTATCTTGACCTAACACTGGTACATATGTACCATGTCGACATGGTGACCGAATCGATTCCCGTGGAGCGCATCCAGACCGGCGTGCGCATGGAAAAGCGGCTGGTGAAGGTCCTCAAGGGTCTGGCCGAGTATCACGACATGTCCCTGGGGGATCTGCTGGAAGGAATCGTCCTCCACGCGTTCGACGGCAAGACCGCGTTCGGCCGCGAGTCGCTCCAGAAGATCGCCGAGCTGAAAAACGTCTATGGCCTCGATCTCGACGCCAGCTCGAGCCACCGGCTCACCGAAGCGAGGAAGTCCCGTGGACGATCGTGAGTTCGTGGCCCGGTTCGAGGACTGCACCCTCCCCTCCTCGCAGTTCGACCACCGCAACCACGTCCGCCTGGCCTGGCTGTACCTGCAGGAAGCGCCGCTTCTCGACGCGCTGACCCGCTTCCGCAACTCGCTCCAGCGCTACGCTGGCAGCCTCGGCGCCGCCGCCAAGTACCACGAGACCATTACCTTCGCCTTCCTCTTCCTCATCCACGAGCGGATGCAGCGCGCCGACTTTGCCTCGTTCGACGACTTTGCCGGCGCGAACGCAGAGCTGTTCGACCGCATCCTCTCCCGCTATTACAGCGAGGACGCGCTCGGCTCCGAGCTGGCGAGGCGCGTATTCGTGATGCCCGACCTGATCAACTACGAACAATTTCGTTGACCTTACGAAACCTTTCGTATAGCCTCTCGTAGAACTCGACGGAGGCTGATCCATGGGCGACAAACCGACACCGCGACCGACCGATGCAGAGCTCGCGATCCTGCGCGTGCTCTGGGAGCGCGGACCGAGCACGGTTCGCGAGGTTCACGACAGCTTGAGCAGCAGCCAGGACACCGGCTACACGACCGTGCTCAAGCTGCTCCAGATCATGACCGACAAAGGGCTCGTCGTGCGCGACGAGCGGCAGCGCGCGCATGTCTATGCGACGCGTGAGAGCGAGCAGCGCACGCAGCGCCAGCTCCTCGGCGACCTGATGGACCGCGCCTTCGGCGGCTCCCCCGCCAAGCTGGTCATGCAGGCGCTGTCCGGAAGAAAAGCGAGCGCCGAGGAGCTGACTCAGATCCGGCAACTGCTCGAGCAGATGGAAGGAGAGGCGAAATGAACGCCATGGAAATGCTGACCGGCCCCTTTGCCCAGGCAATTGGATGGGCGCTGCTGCACCTCGTCTGGCAGGCGACCATCGTCGCCGGCATTCTCGCCGCCGTCCTGGCCCTGCTTCCGCGTGAAAGCGCGAACGCGCGTTACGCCGCCGCCTGCAGCGCGCTCGCTTTCGTCTTCGCGATGTTCGTCACCACCGCGATCCGCGCGTACGACCCGGCCGCGGCGCCGGTGCAGACTTCCGCATTCGAAGGAAGCACGGTCAACGTCCCGCTCACGAAGATCCCGGCGGTCATCGTCGCCACCGCCGCCGCCAGCTGGCGCGATCGCGCGATGGACGCCGTCTCGACCGCACGCCAGTCGCTGCCGACCGTGGTCGCGTGCTGGTTCCTCGGCGTCTTCTTCCTCTCCGCGCGCCTGCTCGTGAGCTGGTTCCGCGTCCGCGCGCTCACCCACGGCGCGGTCGAAGCGGGCAGCGAATGGCAGAGCATCGCCGCGCGTCTCTCCGACGCCCTCGGGCTTCGCCGCGCCGTCCGACTTCTGGAATCGGCCGCCGTCGAAGTGCCTTCGGTCCTCGGCACGCTCCGTCCCGTGATCCTGCTCCCGGCCAGCACGCTGGTCGGCCTGACGCCCGCGCAGCTGGAGATGGTGCTCGCGCACGAGCTCGCGCACATCCGCCGGCACGACTTCCTGATCAACCTCCTGCAGGCGTTCGTGGAGACGCTGATGTTCTACCACCCGGCCGTATGGTGGATGTCGCGCCGCGTTCGCATCGAGCGTGAGAACTGCTGCGACGACCTCGCGGTCGCCGTCTGCGGCAACGCGCTGCAGTACGCGAAAGCGCTGACCCGCCTCGAAGAGCTGCGCGCCGGTGCGCTGCCGGTCGTCGTGGCCGCGAACGGCGGCTCGCTCCTCGACCGCATCCGCCGCATCGCCGCGGAGCGCGCGGAATCGACCGGCACCGGCTCGCGCTGGGCCGCTGCCGTGGCCATGCTCGCGATCCTCGGCATCGCCCTGATCGTGCCCTCCGTCCCGGCGCTCGCGCAGCGCGACGACGCGAAAGCCTCAACCTCGACGATCGACGTCGTCGAGCCGGAGCAGCCCGAGGAACCGGCCGCACCGGCCGAACCGGGCACGCCAACCGAACCCACCGAGCCTGCCGATGCGTCCGATGAAGCGGACTTTGGCGACTTCGACGACTTCCAGATGGTTCCGCCGGAGCCGCCGGCGTTCCCGCCGGTGATGCATCCGCATCCGGTCTTCACGCCGATGACTCCGATGCCGCCCATGCCCCCGATGAAGCTCGCCTTCCTCAACCACATGGACGACGATGACGACCGCGATCGCGATCGTGACCGCGAGAGATCGCGCGACGGCAAGCTCGACGTCGACGACCTGATCGCGCTCCGTGCGACCGGCGTCACCCCCGAGTACATCAACGAGATGCGCTCGCTCTTCCCGAAAGCCGACATCGGCGACATCACCGGCATGAGCGCCGTCGGCGTCACGGCCGACTACATCCGCCAGCTTCGCGCCGCGGGCCTCGAGGTGAAGTCCGCCAGTGCCGTGACCGGCTACAAAGCTGTCGGCGTCACCCCCGAGTACATCTCGCAGATGCGCGAAGCCGGTTTCGCCATCACCGATGCCAGCGACGCGACCGGCCTCAAAGCCGTAGGCGTCACCGTGGCCTGGGTTCGCGAGATGCGCGCCGCCGGCCTGGCCCTGAAGGCCGCGGACGACGCGATGGCCCTTCGCGCCGTCGGCGTGACCCCGGAGTACGTCGCGCAGATGCGCGCCGCCGGGTTCACGATCGCCGATGCCGACGATGCGACCGGGCTGAAGGCGGTCGGCGTCACGCCCGAGTACATCCGCGAGATGGCGGCAGCCGGCGTGAAGATCGTCAAGGCCGAAGACGCAACCAGCCTGAAGGCGGTCGGTGTCACGCCGGAATTCGTGAAGCAGCTCGCCGCGGCCGGTTACACCAACCTCTCGATCGACGAGCTGACGAGCATGGCCGCCCACGGCATCAACAGCGACTTCGTCCGCGACATGCAGCAGTACCGCGACAAGAACTGACCTGAACTGAACCGGGAGAACCGCTCATGAACAAGCGCATTGCGACGCTCACGCTCGTCGTGTCTCTACTCGTTTCTTTACTCGCCGCCGTGTCAGCCTTCGCGGCCGGTTTCGAAGGCGCCTGGACCGCGTCGGCCTCGGAGAAGAAGGCGGGGTACATCCAGCTGAACATGACCCACCGGCCGAACAGCATGAACGGCAACACCATGGCGATCTCGAAGCTGGCCGGCCTCACCGCCGCGCAGGTCGCCTCCGCTGCCACGGCGCCGGTGCGCTTCTCGACCCAGAACGAAGCCGGCACCATCGCGTTCGACGGCACGTTCCGCAACGGGAACGGTGCCGGGCAGTTTGTCTTCACCTCGAATCCCACCTACCTCGAGTCGATGCGCGCCCTCGGCGTCGACGTCTCGCCGGAGCGCGAGCGCCGCGGCCGCAAGCAGGACGAGCAGGAGCTGCTCTACCAGTACGTCGTGCACGACGTCTCGACCGCGTACGTGAAGTCGATGATCGCCGAGGGGTACCGCGTGCCGCTCCACAAATACCTGGAGCTGCGCATCTTCGACGTCACCCCGGAGTACATCCGCGAGATGCGCGACCTCGGCTTCCGCAATATCACGAACGAGGAGGTCGTCGCGTCGCGCATTCACCGCGTCACCCCGGACTACGTCCGCCGGATGCGGGCGGCCGGGTGGAACCTCACCCTCGACGAGCTGCAGAGCACCTCCATCCACGGCGCGACCCCGGAGTTCGCCGAGGAGATGAAAAAGGCTGGCTACCCCGACCTCGACATCGACATCGACGAGCTGGTGTCGTTCCGCATCCACCGCGTCACCCCCGAATTCATCCGCGACCTGCGCCAGCTCGGCTATGACAGGATCGACGCGGACGACCTCGTCTCCATGAGCATCCACCGCGTGACCCCGGAGTACATCCGCGAGCTGAAGGACGCCGGCTACAGCAAGGTCCCGGTCGAGAACCTGATCTCGATGAGGATCCACAACGTCGATGCGGAGCTCCTGCGCAAGATGAAGTGAGGCGTGAGCGCGGCGACCCCTCCCACCCCCCTATAAGGTTTTCCCTCCTCCCGAGACTCCCCTTTTGAGGGGCCCCTCTATCAACTCGCCTGAAGAGGCAGAAGGGGGGGCGTGTGCAAGCGGTACTGCTGTTGATCCCGCTGGTGGTTCTGTACCACCGCTTGTCCATTCCGGGCACCTGATCCGTGTGTGCCCTCTCGCAATCCGAGGTGGGAGGGTGGCCGGGCGGCGAACGAAGTCCAGCGAAGCTCCTTTCGTCGGCACTCACCTTCGTTCGTACGCCCGGCCTTTTTTGTTGGCGCCGCTATGGCAGAATCCGCATCGCGATGGCGACCGGCAAGAAGAAGAGCCCCACTCCTCCGACCGAAGGGAAGCGCATCCTCAACTCGATCCGGCAGCTCGTGCGTGCGTTGCGGCTGTTCGACCGCGAGGCGCAGGCGAAGCACGGAATCACCGCGGCGCAGATGTTCGTGCTGCACGCGCTCGTGGAAGAGGACGGCATCTCCCTCAACACCCTGGCCGAGCGGACCGCCACCGACCAGAGCTCGGCCTCCGTGGTCGTCCAGCGGCTCGTCGACGGCGGCTACGTCACCCGCACCGCCAAGGAGGAAGACCGCCGGCACATCGTGCTGCGCCTGACCGCCAAAGGTCGCGCCATCACGCGCCGCTCCCCTCCTCCCGCCCAGCAGCGCATCATCGCCGCCGTCGAAGCGATGCCTTCCCGCGACCGCAAAGCCTTCGCCCAGATGCTGGAGGAGTTCGTGGAGGGAGTGGGTGTGAAGGGGAAGAAGGCACCCATGCTGTTCGAGGACGAGAGATAGGCGTTAGGCGTTGGGCGTTAGGCTCTTGGGGTGCATGGCCTGATGGCGAGATCCCCGGACGCCCAAAGCCTGAAGCCCCACGCCTCGTGACTGCACTTCCACTTGTGCACGCCAATTGCGTACTGCTCAGCAGTGATACCGACACGACGTGCGCTGGTGATCGATGACGATGCGGCAATCCGCGTCCTGGTCAGCCGGATTCTCGAGAAGAACGACTTCGTGGTCGACGTGGCGCGGGATGGGGCGGAAGGGATCGAGAAGCTCTCCGATGCCGACTATGGCGTGATCGTGCTCGACCTGATGATGCCGCGCCTCGACGGGGTGGCGGTCGTGAAGTACCTCTCGCAGTACTACCCCGAGAAGATCCCGAGCGTGATCGTCACGAGCGCCTTTGGCTCTGCCGCCTTCGAGAGGGTCTGTCCTCCGGTGCACCATTTCCTGGAGAAGCCGTTCGACGTCTCGATCCTCGTGGCGCAAGCCATCGACTGCTGCCGCGCAAACATTTCGTGATACTCTGCGATTTGCATCCCACGCAAATCGCCCATGTCCCCGATAGCACAACGCTCCGTGCTCGTTGCTGACGGCGACGCCGCAATCCGCAGCCTGCTGGCGGCCGTCGTTCAACGGATGAACCTGCGCCCGGTCATGGCCCGGGACGCAAACGCCGCGCGCGAGCTGCTCGCGACGAGCGATTTCGAGGCGGCGGTGATCGACCTGCTGCTCCCCGACACCGCCTCCGGCGAACAGGTGGTCGATTACCTCGCGCAGGAGAAGCCGGAGCTGGTGGCGAAGACCATCGTCATGACCACCCTGCCGGTCAAGCAGGTCCACAACTGCCACGGCGTGGCGGCCGTGCTGCGGAAGCCGTTCGCCCTCGACGACCTCACCGCCGCCCTCCGGCGCTGTTGCGAGACCTGAAAAAATCCGGCGACCGGCTCGGATCGAGACCGGCCGCCGGAAGGACCAGCGGGTGCGACGGAAACTACGCCGGAAGCGGCCCGGTGCTTCAAACGCGGCATCCAGCCACGCTTTGCATCTGCTGCAAATTCGGTGCACATGTTGCGGGAATGAATGCCGCCCTCTCTGTATTCTCCCGGTCGAGACGCAGGTTCGCGCAGCAAATTTGCAAGCCGCGTAAGCAGATTCGCAGGTTAGGATATACCTATGGTTGGAGAACGCATTCGGGAGGCACGGCTGGCCCAGAACCGGTCGCTGGCAGATGTGGCGGGAAAGGCGCAGATCAGCGTGGCCACCCTTTCACGCATCGAGAACGCCAAGCAGTCCGTCGAGGTGGGACTATTCCTGCTGCTTGCGCGCGTGCTCAGCATTCCGGCACACGAGCTCCTCGGGACCCAGGAAGCGGAAGAGCACGGTAACGGGAATGGCAACGGCAACGGCCATAGCAAGCTCGACCCGCTCGTGCGCCGCATCGCCTCCCTCGGCCCGGCCGACCGGCTCGAGCTTTGGAAAGAGCTCGCCGCCGAGCGCCGCACCCAGCGCGGCAGGGCTCGCGGCAGCGAGTCGCGGCAGATGGCCCAGCACGTCGAGGAGTTGCTCGCGCAAGTCGACTTTCTCCGCGAGGAGCTGGAAGGCGTCCGGAAAAAGATCAAGCGCCGGTAACAGTATCCGCGGGTGTATTACCTTTTCCTGAGCTGATCGATGTCGATCAGTACCAGCACCGCCCCCTCGATCCTGTTCTCCACCGTCCTGTAGGGGCGGATGCGCAGCAGGTGCGCCCCCCCTCGCCTGTCCTTCACCTCCAGCTCGAGCACTTCCAGGTCGTCGATCACCCGCTCGATCATCCGGTCCAGGCCGTCCACGAGCAGCGTGCTGTTGACGTCCTGGATGGGACGTCCCACGTCGGCTCCGATCAGGCCGAGGACGCGCTGCGCCGGCGGATTGAACCGGCGGATGCGCAGCTGCGCGTCGAGTATCACGATGCTCACGTCGATCGAGGCGAGGAGGTTCACCAGGTCGTTGTTCACCTCCGCGAGCTCCTCGTTGCCGCGCTCCAGCTCCTCGTTGAGCGTGATCAGCTCCTCGTTGGAGGACTGCAGCTCTTCCTTTGCCGTCTCCAGCTCCTCGTTCGTGCTCTGCAGCTCCTCGTTGCTCGACTGGATCTCCTCGTTCGCCGAGCGGAGCTCCTCGTTCATCGCTTCCTGCTCCTCGATGATCGACTGCAGGTACTCGCGCGTCGCTTCGAGCTCGCGCTTGAGGCGCGTCACGGTGCGCGATTCCCCCTCCTGCTCCTGCAGGGTCGGCTGGCGGTCCGTCCGGGGCGATTCCGCGGCGGCATTCCCGGCGTCGTGAAAGAGCACGAGCTGGTACCGCTCCTTCTGCGGGGTAGTGAAGGGGATGACCTCGAGATCGACGGTGATGAAGTCGCCGTTGGCCTTGACCCGGATCCCTTCCCTGCGCACCGGGTCGTCGGACTTGCGGGCGGTGTGGATCGCGGCGCGCAGGTCGGCCAGCAGCCCTTCGCGCACCATCTTCAGGATGTTGAAGCTGGCCGCGCCGGACGGCGGTTCGAGATAGGAGCTGGTGCGGCCGCGGAACTGGATGATCTCCATCGACTCGTTGATCAGCACGCCCGGCGGGGCGAGCCGCGCCAGCATCACCCGGTCGGCCTCACGGAAGACGTTGGGGGGAGGTGCATTCTGTTCGGGCATCGGTGGCCTTTCAGCGCGGGCCCGTGCCGGCAGCGGTCCGGATGACGGTTCGAAATCGACCGTGAGCCGGTTTGGAGCCGTGGCGGTCCGGCGGTAGATCTTGTGCCTCCGGTCGACGGGTGAGAAGAGGTCGCCGAAGGTGCCGATGGTCTCGGAGCTGCCGAGCAGGAGGTATCCCTGCGGGCGGAGCGCGTAATGGAAGATGGACATGACCTTCCGCTGCAGCGGCCCCCCGAGGTAGATGAGGACATTGCGGCAGCTCACGAGGTCGAGCCGCGAGAAGGGAGGATCCCTGGTCAGGTTCTGCCGCGCGAAGACGCAGCAGTCGCGCACGCTCTTCGCGACGCGGTAGCCCTCCTCGACCTTGGTGAAGAAGCGGCGCAGCCGCTCCGGCGAGACGTCGGCGGCGAGGGTGTCGGGATAGATGCCGCTGCGCGCGCGGTCGAGCGCCTCGTCGCTGAGGTCGGTGCCGAAGATCTGGATCGGGCAGCCGCCCATCTTCTCCGCCACCTCGGCGAACGCCATCGCCAGCGAGTACACCTCCTCGCCCGTGGCGCAGCCGGGCACCCAGACCCGCACGGGACTGGCGTCGCTACGATCCTCGACGATCCTCGGCAGGATGTCGCGCTGGAGTGCCTCGAACACCTCCGGATCGCGGAAGAACCCGGTCACGCGGATGAGGATGTCGCCGCAGAGCTGCTCGGCCTCGGCCGGGTCGTCGCGGAGCAGCGTGATGTAGTCGGACGCGGCCTCGAGCTTGTGCAGCGCCATGCGCCGGAGGATGCGACGCTCGATGGTGGCCGGCTTGTACTGCCCGAAATCGATGTCGCGCGCGGCGTGCAGGAGCCGGACGATCGACGTCAGCTCCCGTGGGTGCAGCCGCTGAGGCTCCGCCGCGGTGAGGCTGTTCCGCGCCACGTTGATGAGCTCCATCGCCAGCGCCTCGGGCGCCAGCACGAGGTCCACCGCGCCGTCGCGCACCGCGGAGCGCGGCATCTGGTGAAACTCGGCCGTGTCGTCCTGGACGTAACTGAAGCCCGACTCGGCGCGGATGGCCAGCGTGCCGAGCGTCCCGTCCGACCCGCTGCCGGAGAGGACCACGCCTACCGCGCTGGTGGTCTGGTCCATGGCCAGCGAGCGGAAGAACGCGTCGATCGGATCGGCGTCGTCCGTCCCCCGATCACGGACCGCGAAACAGGCATTCTCCAGCGTCACCACCATCCCAGGCGGCGCGATGTAGATGTGGTCGGTCTCGACGGCCATCCCGTCCTCGACGAGGAGGACCGGAAGTGCCGTCGCGCGCGCCACCACGGCCGGCAGGACGGAGTTGTGCTTGTCCGAATGGAGGATGAACACGATGGCCATCCCGGGAGACGGCGGGATGTGACGGAGCAGCTCGAGGAACGGCGCGAGCCCTCCGGCCGAGGCGCCGACGCCGACTACCGGGAACGGCGGGGCGGACGACGCTGCGGCGACGACCGTCGCGGCGTCTGGCGGTGTGGGAAGGGGTCCGCTGGTTTTCTTTGTCGATCTGGCCATCGAGGGGCGCTCTGCTTCCGCTCGGCAGTTGAATTGCTTCTCATGCAAAGAGGGGGAGGGGATTTTGTCAGAAGAACAACGGATTGTCGTCATCGGCGCGTCGGCCGGAGGCGTGGACGCGCTGAGGCGAGTGGTCCGCGACCTCCCGGCCGACTTCCCTGCCCCCGTGTGCATTGTCCTGCACATCCCGCCCGACTCGCCGAGCCTGCTCGCCCCCATCCTCAATCGCGAGGGGTCGATTCCGGCGAAGACGGCCGAGCACGGCGAACGGTACCAGCCGCGCACGGTATACGTCGCGCCACCCGACCGCCATCTGCTGATCGGCCGCGACGGCACTCTGCACCTCTCGCGCGGGCCGCGCGAGAACCGCGCCCGGCCGTCGGTCGACCCGCTCTTTCGCAGCGCGGCGGTGGCCGCCGGCCCGCGCGTCATCGCCGTGGTGCTCACCGGCTCGCTCGACGACGGTACGGCAGGATTGTTCGCAGTGAAGAAACAGCACGGCATCACCGTGGTGCAGGATCCTGCCGACGCGCTGTATCCTTCGATGCCGGAAAGTGCGCTGTCGCACGTCGAAGTCGATCACGTGGCGCCGATCGCCGCGATGGGGCAACTGCTCGCGCGCCTGGTATACGAGCCGATCCCCACCGCGCCTCCGGCGGTCGACAAAGAGATGGACCTGGAGGCTCGCACGGCCGATCTCGAACGGGATGCACTCGCCACCGATGACCGCCCGGGGGAACCGTCCCCCTACTCGTGCCCCGATTGCGGAGGGGTGCTGTGGGAGATCCCGGAAACGCAGTTCGTCCACTACCGCTGCCGTGTCGGGCACGCGTTTTCCCCCGAGGCGATGCTCAGCGCGCAGGACGACGTGCTCGAGGAAGCGCTCTGGTCGGCGATGAAAACGCTCGAAGAGAGCGCGCGGCTCTCGCACCGCCTCGCGGCCACGGAACGGGACCGCGGCCATGACTGGCTGGTGGAACGGTTCGAGGAGAAGGAGAAGGAGGCTCGGGCGCGGGTGGAAGTGATCCGCCGCTATCTGCTCTGAAGACGAGCGACTCGACCTTCCCGCAGGCGGTCAGGAACGGCTAGCGTTCACGGAGGGGTGGGACGTTTACGTGCTCGACGAACGTCCGCGCCTCTTCGACGATCGCGCGAAACAGCTCGGCACGCTTGCGGCCGAGGCGAGCCCGCTGCTCGAGCAACGCATCGTTCTCCTCCAGCAGCCCGTTGAGCTCGACCGCCGCCGAGATCCACCGTCCGGCGATGTCGGTCGCACCGCTCAGCTTTTCCCGCGCCATATAAAGCAGGACATGCAATCCGCGTGTCGTTATTCCTGACCCTCTCATGACGCAAATGGTTTAGGGCTACGCCGAGCCCCAGCTCTGGAACGGCGCCCACGCCTTCGCGGTCGGCCCCGACGAGCTGTCCCAGCTGCTCGAACATGAGTTCGGCGTGATCCTCCCGCCCGCGCAGGTGCCGGAGCTGCTGACCGTGACCTGGCTCGTGGATCTCGTGCAGCGCCAACACGATGGCGCCAGCCTCGTGATGTGAACCGCATTTTGCACAAGACCTTGTTCATGTTTGGACGAACTTCAAAGCGGCACTCCGGCACAGGCAGTCTCGATGGCGGTCCGGGACGCGGCGTCCCGATGGGCGGCAGCGACGACCGCCCACCCTCCGGCTACGACGCGCTCGACGACGAGCAGGGGCTCGAAGTCGAGAAGGAAGATCGCGAGCCCTTCCTCTGGGACGACGGCGATCCCGCCGATCGCAGACGGGATCCGTTGAGGAAGCCGGGCATGTAGCAGGTTGCTGGTCACGGTTGTTGGTCGGAGACGAGATGTCGTCATCGACGAAGGTCCCTGACGACATCGTCGAAAGCACCCGACGCCGTCGACGAAAGCACCCGATGATGTCGACGTCGGCTTTCGACGAGCTTGACGAAAGCGGACGACGAGATCGACACCGGCTTTCGACAAGACTGACCGAGACGACCGATGATCTCGACGGAGACGACCGATGATCTCGACGGAGGCTGCCGACGAACTTGATGGACTCGTCCGACGAACTTGATGGACGCGTCCGACGAACTTGATGGAGGCTGGCGACGAGGGCGACGGAGGCTGCCGACGACGCTGACGGACGCCGCCGACGCCGTCAACGCGTCAGGCGAGATTGCACCAGCCACGGATTGCTGCACGAACAGAAGCAGTCAGAGCGGTAACTGGCGTTACCGCACTCCATACTAAAACCGCCCCCCCGCCCGTTCCTTCGGCGGGAGCACTTCCAGGCAGGTCGTCCACCACCCCGAGAGCACGGTTTCGATGAACTGCTCCGGCAGTTGTTCGCGGCGCATTTCCGAGGCGAGCGTGAGGTGGTCGTAAACAACGGGCACGAACTCCACCGACAACGCGCGATCCCGCGCCTCGACGACCGTGTACCAGACGTTGGTGCCGCCGTCGTTGGCGGGGCGGCCGATGACGCCGGCGTTTACGACGTGGCGGCCCGAGGGGAGCGGCTTGTGCCAGTGCAGGCCGGTGTGGGTGGAGACGATCACGTCCGCCTCGAAGTCGGTGCAGAGTTTTTCGAGGAAGGGATCGGGGGATGTGGAGCGCCAGAGGAACTCGTTGATCTTTCTCGGGGAGCCGTGGACCAGGAGGAATCGCAGGTCTCCCGCGGTGAAGCGGAGATGGCGCGGGAGGCTGCCCATCCAGTCCTTGTACCGGTCGCTCGTGTTGGCGAAGGTGTAGTCGTAGGAGAGCTGGGCGAAATGGTTGTCGCGCGGGTCGGTGTAGCCACAGTGGCAATCGGTGGCGCGCGTCGAGAGCGACTCCTCGTAGTTCCCCTGGATGCCGGGGATGCCGCGCTCGAGCAGCAGTTGCGGGACGCGGTCGGGATGCGGACCGAACGCGCCGAGGTCCCCGAGAAAGTACGTGGCGTCGACGCGGCGGCGGGCGATGTCGTCGAGCGTGGCCACGAGCGCGTGGTAGTTCGAATAGATGCCGCCGATGAACGCGATACGCATCACGTCGTGCACGTCACTCCGTCGACCCAGCAGGTGTGGCAGGCGCCGTACTTCAGCGGGAACGCCCGCAGCGTCTCCGCGAGCGTGTCGCCCATGCGCGCTTCCGGCTCCTCGATGAGGATGGGGCAGACGAACACTCCCTTGCTCGTGACCATGCGGCAGGACGAGCATTGCAGCACGCCCGCTTCCTCGTCCGTCAGCGACTCCGCGGTCAGCCGTTCCCAATCTTCGTACGCATGCGTACGCGTCTCCTCCGCGCCGATGCGGAACAGCGACAGCACCTTCAGGCGCGGATGCGGGAAGCCGAAGCCGCGGATGATCTCGAGAAAGCGGCTGCGCCCTTCCGCGCTGGCCACGCCGTCGGCCGCGGTCGTGACGGTGATGACCGGATTGAGCCCCGCCTCGGCCAGGTTGCGCAGGCCGGTCATCACGCGCTCCCAGACGCCCGCGCCGCGGATCGCGTCGTGCGATTCCGCGTCGAAGCCGTCCAGGCTGACACGGATGTCGAGCGAGTACTCGCTTTCGTCGAACAGCTCGCGCAGCCGCCGGCACACCTCGGCGCGCAGCAGCATCCCGTTCGTGAGCACGGTCGCCGGTCCCTGCTTCAGCGTCGCTTCGAGGATCGGCAGCAGGTCGCGGTTCATGAACGGCTCGCCGCCGGTGAAGTAGTACTCGCGCACCCCGAGCTCGCGCGCTTCGGCCAGCCGCTCCTCGACCTCCGCCAACGACAGCATCCCGTGCGAATGGTTCGTAGGCGAGCAGGAGATGAAGCAGTGCGTACACGCGATGTTGCAGATCGTCCCCGCGACCTGGAACCAGAGCGTGTCGAGCGCGACTAGAGGGACTTGGGGATGCATTCGAGGATGGTCTCCAACTGCAGCAAACCGGTCTTGAGCAGAAAGCCATTCGACCGCCCGTAACTGCGCGAGCCGACGAAGAAGAATCCCGGCTCCCCCGACTGCAGATCCTCCGGCTTCACCGCGGGCACGGACAGGCAATCGGTGATGTTCGAGATGGCGCGGTACAGGCGCCCGCCCCCCTCGGTCACGGGCGACGTTTCGACGGTCAGCTCGCCGAGGTACGAGGCATCGGGGCGGTAGCCGGTGAACGCGGCGATGCGATCGACGACGACGGTGCGGCCGCCGGTCAACGTCACGGTCTGGTCGGAGACACGCTCGAGCATGGCTTTCCTTTCGACGCGCAGGAACGGCGGCGGCGCCTCGGCCAGTCCGTTCGCGTGCGACACGACGTTGCGCCGCTCGGGCAGCGGATCGTTGAACACCTCGTCGCACGGACGGCGGGTCGAGCTGCGCACCGCCCAGACAATCTCGATCGACCCGTCGGCGAGCATCCCGATCGCGTTCGCGGCGGAATGGCCGTCGCCCAGGACGAGCACGCGCTTTCCGCGCAGCGCATCGAGTTGCGCAGCGAGCTCGCCGAGGGTGCGAATCGGTTTCTGCACGAGCTGCGATTCGCCCAGGGCGGGCAGGCCGCCATGGCCGATCGCACGCGGCACGGTGAAGCCGCCCGAGGCATCGAGCACGACTTCGGCCTCGAAGGTTTCGTCATTCGCACACACGACGCGGAACGGACGCTCCGCGCGCAGCGGATGGCCCGCGTAGTCGCCGCGGGTCAGGCCGCGGCGGCCGATGGCGAGCACCGCGTGATTTGTGCGGACGCGCAATGATTCAGCGAGCGGCAAAAGCACGCGATCGACGTACTCATCGCCGGTGACCAGCGCCTCATCGTCGATGCCTCCTAAAAGCTCGCGCATGCGCGCGGAGACATTCATGTGCAACGGTGAGAAGAAACGCGCCGGTCCCCACGTGCGCAGGGACGCACCGACCTCTCCCCGTTCGAGCACGGTCACGTCGTGGCCGCGATCGGCGGCACCGATCGCAGCGGCCACGCCCATCGGCCCCGCGCCGATGACCAGGACGCGCATCAGTCTTCCCGGCGTGCGATTGCGTTACACGACTGCGCCCAGTGCGCGATCGTGCCGCCGCCGCGGATCACCGCCGCGACGCCGACCGCTTCGGCCATCTCCTCGGGCGACAGCCCCGCGTCGCTGCAGGCGGACGAGTACGAGTCGATGCAGTACGGCTCCTGGATGGCGTAGGCCACGGCGAGCGCGATCAGCTTCTTCGTCTTCTCGTCCAGCGCGCCGGGCGCCATGGTCTGCTGGTACCAGTTCAGGAATCCGTCCCAACCCTTGGGGTTGGCTTTCGAGATTTCGCCGAAGCGTGCGAGGTCCTCGGACATGTAGTAGCTGGGCATGGTTCTCCTCCAATGTCGGGCATCAGGCGTCAGGCGTCCGGGGTTACACCTGAGGAGGAGGGCGCGAGGCGAGCGGGCGGCATACGCCGCGCAGGACGTGCGGGATGTAGGGGATGCTGGTCGTCGGCTGCGGCGGGATGTAGCCGCTCCAACACTTCTCCGTTCGCGCGACGTGCAGCGCCGAGGGCGAATCGACGTCCGTGGCCGCCTCGAAGATCAGCGCGTGGGGCAGCGCCGCGCGGCAGCGGGCGAACGTGAGATTCGCGAGCAGCTCGCGAGCGGCGCGCGTGATGCCGATGAAGTTGACGCCGCCGTCGCGGGCAGGGCCGATGACCTCGACGCCGTTCGCGAGCGCGGCCAGCGCTTCGCCGAGGCGGCGCGGCGGCGGGGCGTCGATCGCGGCGATGACGACCGAGGCGAAGCCGCGGGCGAAGGCTTCGCAGGTGGCGGAGCAGACGCGCTCCCCGAACGCGGCGCGCGGTTGTTCGATCCAGTCCCGCGGCACCTCGGGGGCAATCGCCGCCAGCGCATCGCGATCGCGGGGCTCGCACGCGATCACCGGACGGGCGCCGTGCGCTTCCGCCTCGCGCAGCCAGGCGGCCACGACGGCGCGAAACAGCGGCACCGCGCCGGCCATTTGCTTCGCGATGGCTTCCCGTTCCGGGCTGCGCGCAAACAACACGACGGCTTGCATGTCTGGCGCGCAGTGTAGCGCGCGTCTCTGGCAAGCGCGTTGCTCGCCGTGGCGGAGATCGCAGAGAAAGTGTAAAAGCTACCCGAGTGGAACGAATGGCAGAGGAAACGTCCTTCCGCATCAAAGTCCTCGAACGCCTCGCACTGATGGGCCCGAACCTTTACGCCCATCGGCCGTGCATCAAATGGAAGGTCGACATCGGCCCGTTCGAAGAGCGGCCGACGAACACCATCGACGGCTTCTATGACCAGTTGAAGACGCACATGCCCTCCCTCATCGAGCATCGCTGCTCCGAGGGGGTACGCGGCGGCTTCTTCAGCCGCGTCGAGGATGGCACCTGGCTGGGGCACGTCATGGAGCATGTCGCGCTCGAGCTGCAGGCGCTGGCCGGGATCGAGGTCGGCTTCGGACGCGCCCGCTCCGCCGGACCTCCCGGCGTGTACAACGTCATCTATGAATGCGCGGAGCGCGAGACCGGCATCCTGGCCGGCGAGCTGGCCATGGACTTCCTGCACGCGCTCATCGACGGCGAGCCGACGGACGTCGAAGGGAGCGTGGCCAGGCTGCGCCGGCTGTACGAGCGCAACTCGCTCGGACCGTCGACGCGTTCGATCGTCGACGCCGCCGTGAAGCGCGGCATCCCCTTCCTGCGCCTGGACGACCTCAACCTCGTGCAGCTCGGCTACGGCGCCAACGCGAGGAAGATCCAGGCCACCATCGCCTCGACTACACGCTTCCTCGGCGTCGAGATCGCGGGCAACAAAGACACCACCAAGGCCATCCTCGGCTTCCACGGCGTCCCGGTGCCGGGGGGCGACGTGACGCGCGACGTCGAAGAAGGGCTGAGCATCGCGGGCAGGATCGGCTGGCCGGTGGTGGTCAAGCCGCTCGATGCTTCGCACGGGCGCGGCATCGTGACGAACATCCGTACCGAGGAAGAGTTCCGGACCGCGTTCGAAGACGCGAAAGAGTACCGGCAGAGCATCATCGTCGAGCGCTTCCTCCCCGGCCGCGACTTCCGCATGCTGGTCATCAACCACAAGTTCGTGGCCGCGGCGGAGCGCGTCCCGGCGCACGTCACCGGCGACGGCACGCACACCATCGAGCAGCTCGTCGAGCTGGCCAACGAAGACCCGCGCCGCGGCTACGGCCACGAGAAGGTGCTGACGAAGATCAAGATCGACGCCGCCACCCTGCGCCTGCTGCACCTGCGCGGCATGACCCCGGACAGCGTCCCCGAGACGGGGGAAGTGATCCTGCTCAAGACCACCGCGAACCTCTCCACCGGCGGCACGTCCGTCGACATCACCGACCGCGTGCATCCGCACAACATCGAGATGGCGGAGCGCATCTCCCGCCTGGTCGACCTCAACATCGCCGGCATCGACGTCGTGGCGCCCGACCTCGAGACGCCGGTGCTGGAGAACGGTGGCGGCATCGTCGAAGTGAATGCGGCACCCGGCTTCCGGATGCACACCGCGCCGACGATCGGCAAGCCGCGTCCGGTCGGCGAAGCGGTGGTGGACATGCTCTTCCCGCCGGGATCGGAAGCGCGCATCCCGATCATCACGATCACCGGCACCAACGGCAAGACCACCACCGCCCGCCTCTGCGCCCACATCGCCCGCATGGCCGGCAGGAGCGTCGGCCTGACCACGAGCGACGGCATCTACATCCGGAACCAGCTCGTGCAGAAGGGCGATACGACCGGACCGAACAGCGCGCAGGTCGTGCTGCGCGATCCGCTCGTCAACTTCGCGGTGCTGGAGACCGCGCGCGGCGGCATCCTGCGCGCCGGCGTCGGCTACGACTGGTCGAACGCCGCGGTGGTGACGAACATCGCCGAGGATCATCTCGGCATACGCGACATCAACACGCTCGAAGACCTTGCACAGGTGAAGGCGGTGACGGTCGGACGCGTGATGCCCGAGGGGTACGCCATCCTGAATGCGGAAGACGGCATGACCCCGCTCATCCGCGAGCAGGCAGACTGCCGCCTTGCCTACTTTTCCCTCGACCCGGAGAACGCCACGTTCCGCAAACACGTCGAGGAGAACGGTCATGGCGCGACCGTAGAAAACGGCTGGCTGATGCTGTACGAGAACGGCATCCGCATCCCGCTCACCGAGGTGCGCAACGTACCGATCTCGTTCGGCGGCAAGGCGCGCTTCAACATCGCCAACGCGCTGGCGGCGGTACTGGCCACGTTCGCCACGAACATCGCGGTGAGCGACATCGTGTCGGGCCTGCAGTCGTTCTTCCAGTCCGCCACCACGACGCCGGGACGCCTGAACTTCGTCGACTTCGACGGCTTCCGCGTGCTGATCGACTACGCGCACAACCCCCACGGCCTGGCCGCGATGAGCGAGCTCGCCGACTCCCTGCGGCGCAACCGCAACGTCTGCGTGATCGGGCTGCCGGGCGATCGCCGCGACGAAGACATCCGGAACGCGGCACGCATCGTCGGGGAGCACTTCGACCGCGTCATCGTGCGCGACGACATCGACCTGCGCGGCCGGAAGCCGGGGGAAGTGGCGCGCATCATCCGCGAAGGACTGATCGCGGGGGGCTTGCGGGAGTCGCAGATCGTCGAGCGCTCCGTCGAAGAGGAAGCGATTGCGTATGCGGTGTCCGAGGGGCAGCCGGGCGACCTGATCGTCTACATCGCCGACAAGCCGGAGATCGCGGCGCGCTACGTCGAAACCATCCGCCAGTCACTGATGCCGGAACCACAGCTCACCAGTGCTCCTCATTGAGAACGGAGACGTCTTCGATCCCGCGCCGCGCGGAGAGACGACCATCGTCGTCGCGGGCGGACGCATCGAGAAAATCGGCGACGTCGATGCGTCGTCGTTCGCGCCGCAACGCATCGATGCGACCGGTTGCATCGTCACCCCGGGACTGATCGACTGCCACATCCACCTCATCGGAGGCAGCGGCGAGCAGGGCTTCGCCTCCGCGAGCGGCCCGATCTCCGCGGACGAGCTGCTGTCGAACGGCACGACCACCGTGGTGGGGCTGCTCGGCACCGACACGACCACCAGGACCCTCCCCTCCCTCATGGCGAAGGTGAAAGCGCTGCGCGAGCAGGGCCTCAACGCACTGATGTGGACCGGCGGCTACGACGCCCGTTCATTGATGGGCTGCGTGCGCGACGACATCGTGCTGTTCGAAGAGATCATTGGCGCGGGCGAGATCGCCATCGCCGACCGCCGCGGCACGCACTACGACGCGCGCACGCTGGCGCGGCTCGCCTCCGACTGCTACATCGCCGGGACGCTCACCGGGAAAGCGGGCGTGCTGCACCTGCACACCGGCGAACTGCGCGAGCGGCTCTCGATCGTGCGCGAGCTGCTGGAGCTCGGCGTACCGGCCGCGTCGCTGCATCCGACACATGTGAACCGCAATGAAGAGCTCTTCCGCGAAGCGATCGAGCTGACGCGGCGTGGTGTCGCGGTCGACCTGGACGTGGTGGAGCGCAACCTCACGCACTGGCTGCGCATGTACGACGGGGACAGGTCGATGCTGACGATCTCGACGGACGCACCGATCGGACCGGTCTCTTCGCTGCTCGAACAGGTCCGCGCGGCCGTGCTCGAGAAAGTGTGGCCGCTCGAGGACGCATTCGCACTCGCCACGCGCAATCCGGCACGGGTACTGAAGCTGGAGGATGCGGGCACGATCGCGGAAGGAAAACGGGCGGACCTGCTCGTGCTCGACGCGAAATCGCTGGAGCTCCGGCATGTCATCGCCGGAGGGAGGACCCATTGACTGCTGCTACGGAACACGAGACTGAGAAGCGCAAGATCAGCTTCTCGCAGGACGAGCGGAAGATCGGGCGGCTGCTGGTGATCGGCGGCGCCGAGGACAAGAACGAAGAGAGCATGGTGATCCTGCCGCGCTTCGTGGAGATGTGCGGCGGGAAGAACGCGCGCATCCTCGTCTGCGGCACGCCCTCCAGAGACGTGGAAGAGAAGGAGCGCGTCTACCGCGACCTGTTCGAGAAGATCGGCGTGGCCGAAGTGATGGAGCCGGACATCACGCGCCGCCATCAGGGTGAAGACAGCGAGCTCGTGGAGATGGTGCGCCGCGCCACCGGCGTCTTCTTCACCGGCGGCGACCAGTTGCGCCTGACCGCGATCGTGGCCGGCACTCCCTTCGGCGACGAGATCCGCCACCGCATCTTCAACGACGGCCTGATCGCGGGCGGCACCAGCGCGGGTGCGGCCGCGATGAGCTCGACCATGGTGATCAGCGGCAGCTCGTCAGGAACGGTGCGCCGCTCCGACGTCAGCCTCGCTCCCGGCCTCGGCTACTGGCGCGATACGGTCGTCGACACCCACTTCTCGCAGCGCGGCCGCGTCAGCCGCATGCTCGTGATCTTCTCCCACAACCCCCAGATCCTCGGCGTCGGCCTCGACGAAGACACGGCCATCGAGGTGCAGCCTGGCGAAAAGTTCACCGTCCTCGGCAGCGGCGCCGCCTTCGTCTTCGACGGCACCGTCACCTACACCAACGCCCCCGAAGCGAGCGACGACGAAGTCATCGCCATGACCGACTCCGCCATGCACGTGCTCCCCTCGGGGTTCGGTTTCGACCTGAGGACGAAGAGACCGATCCTGCCGAACGGGGAACAGGTGCCGGCGAAGGGAACCGTCAGTTGACGCTGCGCGTTGGTGTCGGGTATCGGGTATCTGGGGTGCGTCGCACGAACCGAGGTCCAGGCGAGAAACCCCAGACACCCGACACCCGACACCGCGGACGCTAGTCCGCCACGAACTTCGCGCCCGGCCGCAGAATCTTCAGCCGGTACGAGGCCGCGTGCGGGTCGACGCGTGCGCCGTGGTCGGGATTGACGATCGTCACTTGCCCCGCCCCTTCCACCGTCACCACGCCGTCGTGGTTCCAGACGATGGCGGTGTTCTCGTCGATGCCGATCCCCGTCAGGCGGTGCGCGCTTGCGGCGCTGATGAGGCGCGTCAGGCGGCGGCGCTCGCCGAAATGCTGGTCGATGATGGCGTCGGGAATGAGGCCGAGGCCTTCGTCGTACTCGACGATGTCGGTGCCCTTCTTCCGCTTCGAGCCGGCGATCATGCGGCGGCTCAGCGCGGCCGCGCCCGCGCTGGTGCCGGCGTAGACGGCGCCGTCGCGAACGGCGCTGCGGATCAGGTCGACGGCGTCGGCGGCGCGGAGGAACTCCATCAGCCTCTGCTGGTTCCCGCCCGTCACGAAGATGCCGGTCGCGGTGCGGATCAACTCGCGCTCTTCCCCGGTGATGCTGCCGAGGTCGACATGCACGGTGCGGATCTCCGCCGCTTGCAGCTTCGTGAAGATGCGGGTGTACCGCTCCGCCCGCTCCACCGGCTTCTCCGAAGCAGACGGAACGATGACGATCCGCGCCTGGTCGCTTCCGGCGCGGCGTACGAATGCGGCAAGGATCGACTCGCGTGCAGCACGCTTGTCCTCATTGCCGCCGATGGCCATGACACACCCGTTCCCGATCAATTGTCCGTCACTCACCTTTCCTGAGTATAAATAACCCGAAGCGAACAGTGGTATTTCATTTTGGGCCGGACGGTACAATTCCGCCCACCATGAACGTCAAAGCCCTTTTCGTGACGATCCTCATCGCGTCGAGCGCTGCCGCACAGCAGAAGCCGCAGCCGAAACCGTCCTTCGACCGGACGCAGTTCGACATCCCGTACGAGCGCTTCGTGCTCGAGAACGGGCTCACGCTCCTCGTACACGAGGACCACAGCGTGCCGATCGTTGGGGTACACGTGATGTATCACGTCGGCTCGCGCAACGAGAAACGCGGCAAGACCGGGTTCGCGCATCTCTTCGAGCACTTCTTCTTCAACGGCAGCGAGAACTATCCGCACGGCTTCCGCGAGGCCATGGACGACCTCGGCGCGAACAACCGCAACGGCTCGACCTCGACCGACCGCACCAACTTCGTCGAGGACGTCCCGGTCTCGGCCCTCGACCGCACGCTCTATCTCGAAGCCGACCGCATGGGCTTCCTGGCCGGCAACATCAACGAGGCAATGCTGACGCGCGAGCGCGGCGTGGTGCAGAACGAGAAGCGGACCGGCGAGAACCAGCCGTACGGCCGCGCGTACGACCGCATCACCGAGATGATCTACCCGTACTCCCACCCCTACTCCTGGCCGACCATCGGGAGCATGGAGGATCTCGACGCGGCCACGCTCGACGACGTGAAGGAGTGGTACCGCACGTATTACGGCCCGAACAACGCCGTGATCGCCCTCGCGGGCGACATCACGCCGCAGCGGGCGCTGGAGATGGTGAAGAAGTACTTCGGCGGCATCCAGCCGGGACCGCCGCTCGCGCGTGCCGAGGAGTGGATCCCGAGGTTCGAGCGGCACGTGCGGGACCGGATGGAAGACCGCGTCCCGCAGACGCGCATCTACCGCGTCTATCACGCACCGGCGTGGCGCGATCCGCGCCTGCAGCACCTCAACGTCGTGGCGGAAGTGCTGAGCGGCTCGAAGAGCGCGCGCCTCGACCGCGTGCTCACCTACCAGCAGGAGCTCGTGACCGGAATCAGCGCGTTCGTGATCGACGGCGAGCTGGCGAGCGCGTTCGTGATCGACGCCACGGTCAAGCCGGGCGCCGATCCGGCGAAGGTGGAGCGGGAGATCGACAAGGTGGTCGCCGAGCTGGTGAAGAACGGACCTGCCGCGGATGAAGTGCGCCGCGCGCAGAGCCGCATCGTTTCCCGCTTCGCCCGCGCGAGCGAGCGTCTCGGCGCGTTCGACGGCCGCGCGGCCATCCTCGCGGAGAGCGCGACCTACGGCACGACGCCCGACGCCTACCTCGACCGCCTGCAGGCCGCCGCAACGGCCACGCCGGCCGAGGTGCAGAACGCGGCGAAGACGTGGCTGGACACGAACCACTACACGCTCTACGTCGATCCGATGCCGAAGCTTTCGCCCGGCAAGAGCGACGTCGACCGCAAGGTCCTCCCCAACCTCGGCGAAGCGCCCGACGTGACCTTCCCTGCCGTGCAGCGCGCGACGCTCTCCAACGGCATGAAGGTGGTGCTGCTCGAGCGCCACAGCGTGCCGCTGGTCAAATTCACGCTCGCCGTCGATGCGGGGCATTCGACCGATTCGGTGGCCAAGGCAGGCCTGGCCGCGCTGGCCGCGGACGTGATGGACGAAGGGACCGCCACGCGCGATGCGTTCCGCATCGTCGACGATCTCGACGCGTACGGCGCGCGGATCGCCACCAGCACGGGACTCGACCTCTCGTATGCCGATCTCGACACGCTGGCCATGCACGTGCGGCCGGCGCTGGAGATCTTCGCGGACGTGGTGATGCGCCCGTCGTTCCCCGCGGACAAAGTCGCGCTGCTGCAGCAGGAGCGCCTCGCGCGCATCCGGCAGGAACAGGCGCAACCGAACGCCGCGGCCCTGCGCATCATCCCGCCGATCCTCTACGGCGCGAACCATCCGTATGCGAAGCCGTTCTCCGGCTCGGGTTACGAGGCGAGCCTGAAGTCGCTGACGCGCGACGAGCTCGCGGAGTGGCACCGCACCTGGTTCCGCCCCAACAACAGCACCATCATCGTGACGGGCGACATCACCCTGCCGCAGGCGGTGGCGGAGCTCGAGCGCGCGTTCGGCTCGTGGAAGCGCGGCGACGTGCCGCAGCGGACCATCCCCGACGTGCCGCGCACCGCGGGCAGGAAGGTCTACCTCATCGACAAGCCGGATGCACCGCAGAGCGTGATCGTCGCGACGCATGTCGCCGATCGCGGCGGCGCGGCCGACGACGTGGCCGTCGAGACGATGATGCGCAACTTCGGCGGCATGGCCACCTCGCGCCTGAACCGCAACCTCCGCCTCGACAAGCACTGGTCCTACGGCAGCTTCGCCGGAGTGAACGACGCGCGTGGCCAGCGCCCGTTCTTCCTGATCGCACCGGTGCAGACGGACAAGACGAAGGAAGCGATCGTTGAGGTGCAGAAGGAGTTGCGCGGCGTGGCGGGCGAGCGCCCCATCGCCGGCGAGGAGTACGAGAGCGTGATGCGCAGCTCGACGCTCCGCCTCCCCGGCGCCTACGAGACGCTCGATTCCCTCGGCTCCGCCGGCATCCGCATGCTGGTCCTCGGCCGCGGCGACGACTACTACCCCAACTACGCCCGCAACGTCCGCACCCTCACCGCCGACGCCATCAACGCCGCCGGCAAAAAGATCATCCGTCCCGACGAAGTGATCTGGGTGATCGTCGGCGACCTGAAGAAGGTGGAGGCAGGGATCCGGGAGCTGAACCTCGGAGAGGTCGTGCGGTACGACGGACCGATGTAAGAAGCGGCGGTTATGGAGTGCGGTAACGCCAGTTACCGCTCTTACTGCTTCTATTCGTCCTGAAACGCAAGCAGGTCCGCCCTTCGCTCGCGCCACGGAAGCGAGGGCGCACCACCCTCGGCTACGGCACGTACAAAAGCAGTCAGAGCGGTAACTGGCGTTACCGCACTCCATATCCCTCGCGGGCTGACGCCAGCTATTTCACCCGATAACCCATCTTCCGCAACTCCTCCGCGATGCGCGCGGCGTGATCGCCCTGGATCTCGATCTCGGCATCTTTCGCCGTGCCGCCGGAGCCGCATTTCTTCTTCAACGTCTGGGCGACGGCGGCGAGCGTTTCGGGTGTGTGCTGGAAGCCGGAGGCGACGGTGACGGTCTTGCCGGCGCGGCGCTTCTTGTCGAGCGCGACGCGGATGGTCTGCTTCGACGGCTCGGCGTCGGTGGCCGGTGCGTCCAGCTGGCCGGAGTCGCGGAGCTGCTTCGCTTTTTCGGGGTCGCTCGTCCAGACGAGCTTCGAGTTCGCCATTCGATTACTCTACCGCGCGCAATGGACGATCCTCGCTTCTATCGCGGCTGGCGAAGGCCGGGACCGGTGCCGCCGGGCGGCATCGAGCCGGAGGAAGGGGAGACGCTCGATTTCATCTGCGGGCACTTCCGGATCTTCCAGTACGCCAAGGGGCACCGCTACTCGACCGACGACGTGCTGACCGCCTGGTACGGCACCGCGCACGCTCCCCGCGTCGACCGCGCCGCCGATCTCGGCTCGGGCATCGGCTCGGTCGCGCTCATCTCCGCCTGGCGCCTGCCGGGGGCGACGTTCTGCACGGTCGAGGCGCAGGACGTCTCGATCCGGCTCGCGCGCAAGACCATGAAGTACAACGGACTGGAGTCGCGCTTCACGCTCTACCACGGCGACCTGCGCGACGAGTCGCTGCTCGCCGGCGAAGCGCCCTTCGATCTCGTCACCGGCTCCCCTCCTTACTTTCCTCCCGGCACGGCCACGGAGGCGGAGCACAGGCAGGCCATCCCCGCGCGCATCGAGGTGCGCGGCTCGGTCACCGATTACGCGAAGGCAGCCGCGCGCATCCTCGCGCCGGGCGGGGTGTTCGCGTTCGTCTTCCCGACGCTGCAGCTCGACCGCGCGCTGAGCGCCGTCGAGGATGCAAACCTGAAACTGATCCGCCGGCGCGACATCGCATTCAAGCAGGGCGAGCCCCCGCTGATCACGCTCTTCGCCGCCTCGCGGCGGGAAGACCTCCCGCCGACGTACCAGGCGCTCGTCGAGCCGGTGCTGACCATCCGCACCCGCGACGGCGGAGTCGACCCCGAATACTCCGCAATTCGTCTCAGCTTCGGGTTCCCGCCGGGCAATGTGAAGTGAACGTCCCCCCTGTCGCCCGCTTCGCGGCCTCGAATCATGGACGTCCCACAGATCTCGTGCTGCCTTCGGCAGCAGACCCCGACACGATACGCGCGCCATCAGTTTGGAGTGCGGTGACCGCAGTCACCGCTTTTACTGTGTGCCTGCGACGCTGAATGCGCAAGGCGGCAGCTGCGGCTGCCGGAGGAAAAGCGGTGACTGCGGTCATCGCACTCCAAACGATTGGCGCGTCATCGGGAGCGTCCTGGCGAATCCGGTGGGCGGGGGGCCGCCGCTCCACACTGCGCTCTGCTGCCGAAGGCAGCTCGAGAACTGTAGCCCCCGGCTTCAGCCGGGGGTACGGAGGCCCCATGATTCGAGCCCGCAAAGCGGGCGACAGAGGACGATCCCTACTGTGCCAGCGTCAACGCCAGCGCCGCGGCCTGCTCCCTGATCTCCGGGATTGCGGTCGACTCCCACAGCGCGGGGCGGCGCAGCGGGCCGAGGGTGTAGAGGCGCTCGACCGGCTGGCCGTCGATGCCGAGGAGGCAGCCGTCGGGGGCGGTTTCGACGCCGAGGCGGAGGGGGTCGGCGACCAGCCAGCCGGCGCGGCGGAGTTGCACGACCAGGGGGAGGTCGAGCCTGGCGTAATCCGACGCCGGGCCGGTGCAGTTGATGGCGCGGGCGACGTGCAGCGTGCGGCGCTCGCTCGTGCCGCGCGGTTGCCAGGTCACGTCGAGGGCGCCGGTGAGCGAGAGAATCCGTCCCTGCAGCACTTCCACCTGCACCTCCCCCAGCACCTCGGGGGCGGCGCGGTGGCGGTGCACGTCCCAGAGGCTGCGCACGTGGCGGAGGAACGACATCCGCTGCCGGAGCGACCACCCCTGCCAGATCGCAACCGTGTGCGGCCGGAGGCTGTCGATGGCTGCACGCCAGTCGGGTTGCTCGCGTACCCAGCGCAGTGCCTGCCGGGGAGTCGCGAACGGCACCGACGCCAGCGGACGCGCAGTCACCGGCGCGTGCGATTGCGGCATCCGTCCGTGGCGCGAGAGCGCGTAGATCGGACCGGTGTGGCCTTCGTGCCGGATCGCCACGGCCACGTCGATCGCGGTCAGCCCGCTCCCGATGAGCAACACCGGCGCGTCGGCGGCAAGGCCGATCGCGGCGCCGTGTGCCCAGGGATCGCGGACGTATTCGAGCGGCACCTCCCCTTCCAGTTGCAGCGGATCGGAAGGCGGGAGGTTGCCGAGGGCGAGCACGACCGAGCGCGCGGCGATGGTGCGGTCGTCGTGCAGGTGCACGATCCAGTCGTCGCCGCTGCGCGTGAGGCCGACCGCCGTGCCGCCGACGCGCGTCACCCGCTCGTACGTATCGCGCTCCGCGAGCAGCGACGCGAGGTAATCCCCGTAAAGCGCGCGCGGCGCGAACGTGCCGGGCTGCGCCGTCG
Source organism: Thermoanaerobaculia bacterium (assembly GCA_035630815.1). Classification (GTDB taxonomy): domain Bacteria; phylum Acidobacteriota; class Thermoanaerobaculia; order Gp7-AA8; family Gp7-AA8; genus QHVT01. Next base: position 108,428 of record DASQJY010000031.1, on the reverse strand, counting down.
CGATGCGGCCGCGCAGCCAGCGCAGGAAATGCTCCGGATCGTCGGGCAGCGCGCTCATGCGTGCGGCGGGTACGTTCAGCAGATGCGCGCCGTATGGCGTCCCATACGCGAGCCCGCGCGCCGCGCGTGCCCCTGCTTCGATGAGGGCACCACGGCCGTTGGGGCCGGCGGCGCGGGCGAACTGGACGGCGGTGAGCGTGCCGCTCGCGCCGGCACCGATGATGGCGACGTCGAACCGCGTCACGCCTTCCTGGCCGCCTTCTTCTTCACCGTTGTACTGGCAGGCCCCGTGTTGCTCCTGACCGCTTCGTACTGCGCGATGTACGCCTCGGGGGGCGTGCTCGCGATCGCTTCGGCAAGCGCATCGAGCGCCAGGTCCTGCGGCTTCTTGAAACGCACGCAGGATTTGCCCATGTCGAGCTTCTTCCCCGCCTTCGCGAACCCGTCGCGTAACTTTTGCAGTTCCCGCTCGTCACCATAAGGACCGAGGAGATACAGCGAATAGGCGTTCTTCTGGGCGGCGAGCGCGACGTATCCGAGGGGCTGGCCGTTGTAGGTATCGGGATAGCGGTCCAGCGGGATCTCGTACGAAAGCATCCCCCAGTTCATCGACTCGACGTATCCCTTCGGCAGATTTTTGCGAATGAGGTCGCGCATTTGTGACATCACCGCGCGGCGCTCGTCGGGGAGGGAGGAGAGATAGTCTTCCGGCGTGACTGCTGCAGAGCTGACCATGAAACTAGTTTATCTCGCGTACGTAAAATCGTCCCGCGGCAATAGATCTCAGGAGGGAAGAATGAGAAGAGTGTTGTCAATGGCGACGCTGTTCGTGGTGTTGAGCGCGAGCGCATTCGCACAGGACCTCGCGTCATTCGAGAAACGGACGCAGGTCCGCAAGCTCGACAACGGGCTGACCGTGATCCTGCTCGAACGGCACGACGCCCCGGTGTTCTCGTATGCAACGGTGGTCAATACCGGCTCGGCGCAGGAAGTGCCGGGGATCACCGGCCTGGCCCACATGTTCGAGCACATGGCCTTCAAGGGCTCGGACCGGATCGGCTCGAAGGACTGGGAAGCAGAGCGCGCGGCGCTCGTGAAAGTCGAAGACGCGTACGCGGCGTACGACCAGGCGCGGCGCGCGGAGACGAACCGCGACGAAGCGCGCGTGAAGCAGCTCGAGCAGGCGTGGAAAGACGCCATCGCCGAGGCCGACAAGCACATGACCAACGACGAGTTCTCGGAGGTCATCGACCGCGCCGGCGGCGTGGGCATGAACGCCTTCACCTCGTCGGACATCACCGCCTACTTCTTCTCCATGCCCTCGAACCGCTTCGAGCTGTGGGCGTACATGGAGTCGGAGCGCTTCCGGAACCCGGTGTTCCGGCAGTTCTACAAGGAGCGCGACGTCGTCACCGAAGAGCGGCGCATGCGCACCGAGAGCAGCCCGTTCGGGCGCCTGGACGAAGAGTTCCTGGCCACGGCGTTCACCGCGCACCCATACGGCTTCAGCGGCGTCGGCTGGCCCTCCGACCTGTCGAGCTTCTCGGCGACCGACGCCGCGGAATTCGCGAAGAAGTATTACGTCCCGTCGAACATGGTCGTCGCCATCGTGGGCGACGTGAATCCCGCCGAAGCGTGGCCGGTCATCGAGAAGTACTTCGGACGCCTGCCGAAGGCGCCGCTCCCCGGCGCGCTGCGCACCATCGAGCCGCCGCAGCGTGGGGAGCGCACGGTCACGCTGCGCGAGGCGTCGCAACCGCTGTACATGGAGGGATATCACCGTCCCCCTGTGACGCATCCCGACGACGACACGTACGACGTCATCTCCATGCTGCTGTCGAACGGACGCACGTCGCGTCTCTACAAGTCCCTGGTGCGCGACAGGAAGATCGCCGCGCAGGCTTCCGGCTTCAACGGCTACCCGGGTGAAAAGTACGCGAACCTCTTCGCGGTGTTCGGCGTCCCGACGCCCGGCCACACGCCGGACGAGCTGGCCGAAGGGGTCCGCGCCGAGATCGAGCGGCTAAAGACCGAAGACGTGCCGGAGGCGGAGCTGCAGTCGGTGAAGACCCGCGTGAAAGCGATGGTGCTGCGCCAGCTCGCCAGCAACTCCGGCCTTGCGCTGCAGCTCGCGAGCTACCACACGCTGTACGGCGACTGGCGCTCGATCTTCCGTGAAGTGGAAGGCATCGAGAAAGTCACGGCTGCCGACGTGAAGCGGGTCGCGAACGCGACCTTCAAACCGGAAAACCGCACCGTCGCCAAGCTGGAGTCGATCGCGAAAGGAGGGGCGAAATGAAGAGAGCCGCATCCATTGCAGCAATGCTGCTGATGGCGTCCGGCGCGCTCGCGCAGGTCACGAGCCACACGGACATCAAGACGCCGCCGCTGCGCAAGTTCTCCATGCCGCAGCCGAAGCGCATCGCGCTGGCGAACGGCATGGTCATCTTCATCCAGGAAGACCACGAGCTGCCGCTGATCCGCGGCTCGGCCACGATCCGCGGCGGCTCGCGCAACCTGCCGGCGGAAAAGACCGGCATGTCCAGCATCTACGGCCAGGCGTGGCGCAACGGTGGCTCCACCTCGAAGAAGGGTGAAGACCTCGACGTGCTGCTCGAGTCGCGCGCGGCGCGCATCGAGACCGGGACCGGCAGCGACCAGTCGTCCGTCTCGCTGGATGTGCTGAAGGAGGACTTCGACACCGTCTACCCGCTCTGGCTGGACCTGCTCCGCAACCCTGCCTTCCCGCAGGAGAAGATCGACCTGGCCAAGACCCAGGCCAACACCGGGATCTCCCGGCGCAACGACGAGCCGCAATCGATCCTCTTCCGCGAGGCGCAGACGCTCGGCTACGGCCGCACGTCGCCGTACGCGCGATACTCGGAGTACGCCACGATCGCTTCGATCACCCGCGACGACCTGCTGGCGTTCCACAAGCAGACCGTCCACCCGAACAACATGATCCTGTCCTTCATCGGCGACTTCAACGGCGCGCAGCTGGAGCAGCGCCTGCGCAAGACGTTCGAGTCGTGGCCGCGCGGCCCGCAGGTGGCGAAACCGGATCCGGCCATCGCGGCGGCGAAGCCAGGCGTCTACTTCGTGGCGAAGGACGACGTGACCCAGGCCAACATCGCCATGGTCCATGCCGGCATCGAGCGCAACAACCCCGACATGCCGGCCGTCACGGTCATGAACGAGATCCTGAGCGGTGGCTTCTCCGGACGCCTCATGCAGCAGCTCCGCTCCGTGCGCGGCCTGACGTACGGCGTCGGCGGCGGGGTGAGCGCGCCGTGGGATTATCCCGGCCTGTTCCGGCTGCAGATGTCGACCAAGAGCGGCACCACGCTCGAATCGGTCGAGGCGCTGCGCGGCGAAGTGAGCCGCATGATCGAGTCCCCTGCCACGGAGAAAGAGTTGTCGCTGGCGAAGGAGTCGATCCTCAACGCCTTCGTCTTCACCATGGACACGCGCGCCAAGGCGCTTCAGCAGCAGGTGCTGCTCGAGATGTACGGCTTCCCACCCGATTACTTCGTGAAGTGGCCCGGGCTGATCGAGAAGGTGACGGCGGCGGATGTCGCACGCGTCGCGAAGACGTATCTCCATCCCGACCAGCTCGCGGTACTGGTGGTCGGCAACCAGAACGAGTTCGAAAAGCCCCTCTCGACGCTCGGCCCGGTGACGACGATCGACGTCACGATCCCCGAGCCGCCGAAGGCGAGCGACATGAAGCCGTAGCGACTTCGAGGAGTGCGGCGACGGCGTCGCCGCACTCCACTTCATGCCCTTACTGCTGCGGCCCGCTCTTCGCCGTCTGGATCTCCTTCGCCACCCGCATCAACGACAGCGTCACCTCGTGCAGCGCGTGGATCAGCCCTACCTGAAACGCGGTCGGCGGTTCCCCCGCCGAGCATGCGCAGGTGTTGCACGGGCCGCCCCGTCCCCCGTCGTGATGATCGATCAGATGCCCACACGCGCAGGAATCTTTCACCAGTTGCATCGCTTCCCTCCGCCGTAACTCGTAATAAGAACCGTAAGATATCGCCATGGCCCGTCGCCTGATCCCGATTCTCCTGCTCCTCACCGCCTGCACGACCACGTGGAAGCCCGTCACGGAGGTCGAGAAAGAGCCTCATGACAGTCCCGACCACGCCGCCGCGTACCACGCCCTGAAGCGCGGCGGGACCGATGACGTCTTCCGCGCCTACTCCGAGGCGCAGCAGCAGATGCAGCGCATGCAGCGCTACGCCACCGCCTCCGACGCCAGCTTCCAGCCGGGCAGCGCCGTCTCGACGTCCGCCGAGACCGGCACGCTTCCCTTCCGCAAGTGGCAGTTCCTCGGGCCGGGCAACGTCGGCGGGCGCACCCGCGCGCTGATCATCGATCCGGTCGAGCCGCAGGTGATGTACGCGGCCGGGGTCTCGGGCGGCATCTGGAAGACGGTCAGCGGCGGCGTGCGCTGGGAGCCGATCGGCGACTACCTCGTCAACATCGCCGTCAACTCGATGGTCATGCATCCCACCGACCGCAACGTCCTCTACGCCGGCACCGGCGAGGGCTACTTCCGCGAAGCGGAGCGCGGCACCGCGCTGCCCCTGCGCGGCAACGGCATTTTCATGACGCGCGACGCCGGCGCGAGCTGGACGCATCTCGCCTCGACCGCGAACAACGAGAACTTTCACTACGTCAACGACCTCGTGATCAGCACGCACGAGCCGTCGCGCGTCTACGCCGCGACGCGCACCGGCGTCTGGCGCTCCGTCGACGCGGGCGCGACCTGGTCGAACATCCACCCCACCACGGTCAAGGGCGGCTGCCTCGACCTGGCGTATCGCGGCGACACCGCCGGCGATTACCTCTTCGCCTCCTGTGGCACGTTCGCGCAGGCGACGATCTACCGGAACAAGAACGCGGAGCTCGCACCGCACCCGTGGGAAGCCGTGCACACCGAGGTGGACATGGGACGGACGTCGCTCGCGATCGCGCCGTCGAATCCATCCGTGATCTACGGGATGTCGGCCACGATCACGCCCGGACCGCACATCCACAGCCTGCACGCGGTGTGGCGCTCGGACAGCAACGGCGATCCCGGCACCTGGACCGCACGCGTCCGGAAGGACTCGACGCACGACGTGGTCGGTCCGACCATGCTCACGAACATCATCTCCATCGACCACAAGATCTGCAACGGCAGGGACGACGAAGTGCCGGGCACGATGGGGTGGTACTGCAACACGCTGGCGGTCGACCCGACCAACGCCGATCGCGTATTCGCGGGAGGCGTGGACATCTTCCGCTCCGACGACGGCGGCTCGACCTGGGGCCTCGCGTCGTACTGGTTCGCGGACGACCGCAGCAATCTCCCCTACCTGCACGCCGACCAGCACGTGATCCGCTTTCATCCGCAGTACGACGGCGTTACGAATACGACCGTCTTCTTCGGCAACGACGGCGGCGTCGCCCGCACCGACAACGCGCTGGCGAAGGTCCCCACCGGCCGCGACGCGATCTGCGTGGACGAGCAGTCGGAGATGCTGTTCCAGGGGCTGAACGGCAATTACGGAGTGACCCAGTTCTACCACGGCGCCGTCTTCCCCGACGGCCGCCAGTTCATCGCCGGCGCGCAGGACAACGGCACCAACGTCGGCAACACCGACACCGGTCCCGATCACTGGCGCATGGTCGTCGGCGGCGACGGGGGCTACGTGGCCATCGACGCGAATTCCTCGCTCGTCTACGCGTCGCAGCAGTGGGGGCGCGTGCTCTATGCGGTCGGCCCCGACTTCCGCACGCGCTTCAATGCGCTGACCGGCGGTCTCGAGGAGGGGGACTTTCTCTTCATCGCGCCGTTCGCGCTCGATCCGCAGGTCGCGCGCTCGCTCTGGATGGGCGGTACGTCGCTCTGGAAGACGAACAGTTTCAACCGCTGGGGCCGCGCTTCGGCGAAGGTGCCGGACGGCGCGATGATCTCCGCCATCGCCGCCGCCACCTCGGAGCGCGTGGTCGCCGGCACCACCGCCGGCGACATCATCCGCAACGATCAGGCGTTGTCGTCCGACGTCAACACGGTCTGGGCCTCCGCTCGCCCGCGCGCCGGCTTCGTGTCATCCCTCACGTTCGATCCCGCCGATTCGAACGTCGTCTACGCGACCTACGCCGGCTTCGGCGGTTCGCACGTCTGGCGCTCGACCGACTTCGGCGCCACCTGGACTCCGATCGACGGCGCCGGCCTCGGCGCCCTTCCCGATATCCCGGTCCACTCCCTCGCCGTCGATCCCACCCGACGCGACCGCCTCTACCTCGGCACCGATCTCGGCGTCTTCGTCTCTCTCGACGGCGGGAACACCTGGTCCGTCGAAAACAGCGGCTTCGCCGCCGTGGTCACGGAGACAGTGGTGATCGCCCAGGGCGTCAACGGCCCCGCCATCTACGCCTTCACCCACGGCCGCGGCGCCTGGCGCGCTGAACTGACCGTGCCGGCAGGACGGAAGCGCCGGGGCGTGCGGCACTAGGCAAACGTCTGCCGCCCGCGAAGCGGGCGACAGAAAACGCGCCTACCGCGGCAGCAATGCCATCACCGCGGACACCGCGGCCCGCACGCCCGTGCGCAACACGAGCGAGGGATCGGCCGGGGCGAACTTGCTCGAGTGCAGGCCGGGTTGCGTGCCGTTTGCGAGCTTGACCGGGTCGGCGGCGCCGAGGGCGAGGAGAACGGTGGGGATTTTGCCGTTCTGGCCGAAGAGACCGAAGTCCTCGCTCACCATCGACGGATCGATCAGCACCATGTTCGCCTCGCCGAGCTCGCGGCCGATAGCGGTGACCAGTTTCTCCGTCAGCGCGGGATCGTTCATCGTCGATGCGATCGACTCCGCCGGCAGGTGCTCGTAAACCGGCGCGCGGTCCTCGGTCAGGCCATTCGCGACGGCAATGCCCTTCGGGATCCGCTGGATGGCCTCGAGCACCCGTTCGCGTACCGTCGGGCTCATCGTGCGGACGGTGAGGAAGAGGCGCACCTCGTCCGGGATGATGTTGCGCTTGGTCCCCCCCTCGATGCGGCCGACGGTGACCACCACCGGATCGAGCGGCGAGCGCTCGCGGCTGGCGATCGTCTGCAGCGCCATGATCGTCTCGGCCGCCATGACCACCGGATCCTTCGTCAGGTGCGGCGCCGCGCCGTGGCCGCCCACGCCGCGTATCGTGAGGTTGAGCGAATCGGTCGCGGCCATGATCTGGCCGGGGCGGTAGCCGACCTTGCCGGCGTCGAGCGCGGCCCAGTCGTGCAGCGCGATCGCGTAGTCCGGCTTCGCGAAACGCTCGTACAGGCCATCCGCGAGCATCCCCTCCGCGCCGCGCACGATCTCCTCCGCCGGCTGGCCGATGAGCATCACCGTGCCGCGCCATTGCGACTTCAGGTCGGCCAGCAGCTTGGCCGTGCCGAGGAGCGTGGTCATGTGTACGTCGTGCCCGCAGGCGTGCATCACCCCCGCGTTCTGCGACGCGTACGGCAGGCCGGTCTGCTCGGCCACCGGCAGCGCGTCCATGTCGCTGCGCACCAGCACCACCGGGCCGTCCCCGTTCTTCATGATGGCCACGACGCCGTAGCAGGTCGTATCCGGCTCGCGGTAGCGCCCCACGCGCTCCGTCACCTCGTAGCCGAGCTCGCGCAGGCGTTTGGCCACGTACGCGGAAGTCTTCACTTCCTGCGTCGACAGCTCCGGCATCGCGTGCAGGGTCTTGTAGGTATCGAGTAGCGTCGGAATCTCGCGCTGCACGCGGTCGTCGAGCGTCTGGGCGAGCGCGGGGATGGTCATGAGAAGAAAGAGGAATGCAAAGCGGCGCATTCGCGCAGCTTACATCGCCTCCAGATCATTCACATCCGCCGCCACCGCGACGCGGTTCCTGCCGCTCTTCTTCGCGAAATACAGCGCCGCATCGGCGCGCGAGATGATGTCGGCGCTGGTCATGCCGTCGCGCGGATACACGGCCACGCCGATGCTCACCGTGATGTGCAGCGTCTTGTCGACCGCCGCCAGGGCGAACACGCGGCGGGCCACGATCTCGCGCAGGCGGTTCGCGGCGTCGGCCGCCGACTGCGCGGGCGTATCGGGAAAGATGATCGCGAACTCTTCGCCGCCATAGCGCGCCACGACGTCGCTGTCGCGCGCGTTGGTCATCAGCTCCTCGACCAGCCCCTTGAGGATCTCGTCCCCCACCGGATGGCCGTACGTGTCGTTGATCTTCTTGAAATTGTCGATGTCGAGCATGGCCAGCCCCAGCTCGTGCCCGGTGCGGGAATGGCGGCTGATCTCCTTCGCCAACGCCTCCTGGAAGAAGCGGTGGTTGTACGCCGGAGTGAGCGCGTCGATGAACGTGAGGCGCTTGATCTCCTCGTACTGCCGCGCCGACTGCAGCGCCGTGACGGCCTGCGTGGCGAAGACTTCGAGCGTCTGCACCTTCTCGATGCTCGGGATGCGCCGGTCGTGCGGCTCGCGCACGGACAGGTAGCCGAGCATCTGGCCGCCCCTCATCAACGGCACGAGCAGCATGTCGTTCTCGTGCCACTCGTCCGGTTTCAGGAACCCGTCGTCCGCATCCTCGGGGCGCACGAAGAAGTCGTGCTCCGTCTTGCGCAGCGCGGTGTGCGAGACGAAGTAGGAGTTCGAGACGTGGAACTCGGGATTGAAGAAGGCCGCGATCTCGGCCTCCGTGACGTGCTTCTTCCTCACCTCTTCCCAGACGTCGTCCAGCCCCGCGTGCGCGCGGCGGACGTATTCCTCGCGCCGCGCGTCGCGCAGCGCGAAGACGACGTTCTCGAACCCGAGGGCCTTGCGGATGGCGTGAGCGATGCGGGTGAGGGCGGCGTCGATCTCGAACTGGCCGATGAGCGAGTTCGACACCTCGAGAATCGTCGACATCGTGGCCGCGTGGCTCTCGAGCTGGATCGTCTTCTCGTGCATCTCGCGCCGCAGCAACTGGTCCTGCAGCGACAGCGCGGTCTGGTTCACCAGCAGCGTCAGCATGTTGATGCTGCCTGCCTTCAGGATTGACAGGTCCTCGGTCTCGAACAGCAGGATCCCGTAGATGACCTCGGGCGTCTGGATCCCGATCAGCACCTGGATCGCGCTCCCTCCCGACAGTGGGAACTTGCGCATGTCGCTCTGGAACACAAATGCGCGGCTCGGCGCCGACTGCGCGAACCCCGCCGAGTCGACCCAGCGCAGGATCTCCTGGTCCGTGGGGAGGCATTCGCCGAAGCGGTACACCGTCCCGGCCACGTCAGGATTCGCCTCCCACGTCACCACCGCGCAGGCCTTCATCCTGGCCAGCTTCGACAGCAGCGACATCAGCCGCCGCAGCGTCTCGTGGTCCGTCTCCGCCGAAAGGATCTGCGTCGAGCTCTCGGTGAGGATGGCCAGCTCGCGGTTCCGCCGCACCAGCTCCACGTTCTGCTGCGCCGCCTCGGCTTCGTTGCGCATCGCATAGGCCACGATCAGCACCGGCACGAACGCGATCGCGAATCCCGCGATGCCCCACGTCGCGTACAGCATCGCCTCGATCACCACGACCGGGGTGACGAAGAGCAGCGTCTTCCCTTCCAGCAGCAGGATGCGCCGCAGGTCGATCGGCGACGCGTCCTCCTCGAAATAGCGCCGCACCGAGACGAACAGCAGGTGCACGGCGATGTACCCGACCAGCAGCATCGTGAAGCCGGCCATCTTCGCCGCCGGCCGCGCCGACGCGTCCACCGCGATCGAATACAGCAGCCCGACGATCCAGTACGAGACCGCGAGCTGCGCGGCGTTGTGAAAGGCGTCGAGCTGCCACGCCCGCCGCGAGTACGACAGGTACGCCGCATGCGCCCCGACGCCCACCAGCACCGACACGAGCGCCACGGCCGGGCTGTGAAAGACGACGATGGCCCCGAACACCACCGCCGCCTCGAAGCCGATCGGCGCATCACCGGCGTCGATGCGCAGGAACGTCGCGACGAGCACGAGCGCCGCAAGGACCAGCGCCGTGTGCAACTCCGCGGCCGGCCGCGTCGCAATCGCGAAGGCCACCAGAGCGATCGAAAGCACGATCAGGCCGGCCTTCCACCAGCGGAACATCGAGGAGCGGGACATGGGGCGCGTGCATTCTAAACGTTCGGCTCGCGGCAGTGGTATGGAGTGCGGTGACCGCAGTCACCGCTTTTCCTTCGGCAGCCGCAGCTGCCGCCGGGTGCGTTCAGCGTCCCCGGCACCCAGTCAAAGCGGTGACTGCGGTCACCGCACTCCAAACGATGACCCGCTTCGCCATTAGAATCCCCCCGCCACAATGTACGAAGCCGTCATCGGATTAGAGGTCCACGCGCGTCTCCAGACGCGCACCAAAATCTTCTGCGCCTGCCCGACTTCCTTCGGCGCGCCTCCCAACACGCAGGTCTGCCCTGTCTGCCTCGGATATCCGGGCGCGCTGCCGGTGCTCAACCGCAAGGCGGTGGAGCTGGCGATCCGGATGGCGCTCGCCACCGGATGCGAAGTGCAGAACGAATCGGTGTTCGCGCGCAAGAACTACTTCTATCCCGACCTCCCCAAGGGCTACCAGATCTCGCAGTTCGACAAGCCGCTCGCCTCGCACGGCAGCGTCCTCGGCGTGCGCATCCTGCGCATCCACATGGAAGAAGACGCCGGCAAGCTGCTGCACGAGCGCGACGCCTCGCTGGTCGACCTCAACCGCGCCGGCACGCCGCTCATCGAGATCGTCAGCCATCCCGACATCCACTCTTCCGAACAGGCCTCCACCTATCTCACCAGGCTGCGCCAGATCCTCATGTACACCGGCGTCTGCGACGGCAACATGGAAGAAGGCTCGCTGCGCTGCGACGCGAATGTTTCCGTGCACCGCCCCGGCGAGCCGCTCGGCATCCGGAACGAGATCAAGAACCTCAACTCCTTCCGCTTCCTCCGCACCGCCATCGACTTCGAGATCGCGCGGCAGATCGAGGTGCTCGAGCAGGGCGGCCGCATCGAGCAGGCCACGCGCCTCTTCGATCCTTCCACCGGCGAGACGCGCGTCATGCGCTCGAAGGAGGAAGCGCACGACTACCGCTACTTCCCCGAGCCCGATCTCATCACCCTCTCCATCGACGACGAGTGGATCGCGGCGACGCGCACCTCGCTGCCCGCGCTTCCCAGCGAACGGATCGAGCGTTACCAGCGCGAGCACGGCATGACCGCCGTAGACGCCGAAGTTCTGGTGGCCACGCGCGCCGTGGCCGACTTCTTCGAAGAGACGGCGGAGCACGCGAAGAACGTGCGCGCTGCCGCGAACTGGGTGCGTAACGAAGTGCTGCGCGTGCTCAACGAGCAGAAGATCGACATCGCGCAGTACCGCGTCACGCCAATGATGCTGGGGCGCCTCATTCAACTGATCGACAGCGGCGCGATCGGAGGCAAGACGGCCAAAGAGGTCTTCGAGGAGATGTCGGCGACCGGTGAAGAGGCGGAGCAGATCGTCGAGCGCAAGGGCCTCTCGCAGGTCAGCGATCCGGCCGTGATCCGCGAAGCGGCGCTGCGCGTGCTGCAGCAGAACGCCGCGCAGGTCGAGCAGTTCAGGGGAGGCGCGGAGAAGGTCTTCGGCTTCCTCGTGGGACAGCTCATGAAGGAGATGCGGGGGAAGGCGAAAGCCGACCTCGCGAACCGCATTCTTCGTGAATTACTGGCGGAAAAGCTTTGAAACTTCGGTGCTATGATCCGCGCCGTCCCGGGCGCTGTAATCCTCTGTAGCAAAACAGACTTAGGAGGTCTCCTTTGCGATTCCTTGAATTAACCACCGCATTTTCATTCACCTGCCTCATGGCCGGCTCCGCCTTCGGCTCGGGCTTCCTCATTCCCGAGCAGGGCGCGAAAGCGAGCGCCATGGCCGGTGCCTTCGCCGCAACGGCCGACGACCCGAGCGCCATCTTCTACAACCCCGCCGGCATCGCGCAGCAGCGCGATGGGCTTTCGGTCCTGGGTGGTACCACGCTCATCAACTTCACGAACGAGTTCACCGGCGATCCGAACAGCGAGGTCGCGTCGGGCGTGACGGGCAAGTACAACCGCCACACGTTCAACATCCCGAACATGTACGCGATCATGCCGGTCGGCGAGAACCTGACCATCGGCTTCGGCGCGTTCGCCGCGTTCGGCCTGCGCACCGACTGGGCCGATCCCTGGGCCGGCCGCTACATCTCGAAGGACGCCGACCTGAAGACGATGTCGTTCAACCCGGCCGTGGCGTGGCAGACCAGCGACGGCCGCTTCGCCGTCGGCGGCGGCGTCGAGTATCGCCGTGCGCGCGTAATCCTCAATGCGAACCGGCTCTCGCTGAATCCGTTCACCGGCCGCATCCACGACGTCGCCAACACCCGCCTGGCCTCGGACTACGGCAGCAGCATCGGCTTCAACGCCGGCGTGCTCTTCAAGCCGAACGGGATGTTCCGCTTCGGCGCCTCCTACCGCGCCCCGATGGACATCGACCTCGAGGGTGAGGCGGAGATCACGCAGATCCTGACCGGCAATCCGCAGTTCGACGCCATCGTCGCCTCGCAGCTGCCGCCCGACCAGCGCATCAACACCGAGTTCCCCTTCCCCTCCATCGCCAGCATCGGCTTCGCCGTCAGCCCGACCGAGAACTGGGACGTCGAGATCGACGTCATCCGCACCGGCTGGAGCCGCTTCGAGGCGCTCGCGGTGAATTTCGAGACCACCCCCACCGCCAGCTTCGTGCGCGAGCAGAACTGGGAAGACTCGAACTCCTACCGCCTCGGCGTCAATCACAACGCCACCGCCAACTTCGACGTCCGCTTCGGCGCTGTCTATGACGAGAACCCGCAGCCGATCGAAGCGGTCAGCCCGCTGCTGCCGGACTCCGATCGCATCGGCGCCTCGCTCGGCGCCGGCTGGCATGCCGGGCCGTTCGTCGTGGACGGCTCGCTCCTCGTGCTTCACTTCAAGGACCGCGACACCCGCGGCCAGAATCCAGAAGGCTTCGACGGCGAGTACGAGACCGACGCGCTTCTCTGGAGCGTGAACCTCGGTTACCGTTTCTAAGGAGACCCAATCCATGAGAAAACACATTCATTACGCAGCGGCAGTGCTCGTCGCAGTCCTCCTCGCAACGCCGATGTTCGCCGCGCGTGGCACGGCGAACTTCTCGAACTTCGTGGCTCTCGGCGACAGCTACGGCGCCGGCTTCACCGGCGGCTCGCTCAACGAGCGCCATCAGGTCTGGAGCTGGCCCGCGGTCATCGCCCGCCAGGCGGGCCTGCAGTTCTGCGCGCCGGGTGCTGCCGCGGCCGTGCAGTGCTTCGCCCAGCCGCTCGTCTCGTTCCCCGGCATCGGCCCCGAGCTGCAGCTGACCAGCGTCATCCCGTCGCCGGTCATCACCGCCGCGCCCGGCCAGGGACAGCCGCTGCTGCTGAACTTCGGCCGCCCGTACAACAACCTCAGCATCCCGGGCGCGACCGTCGGTGCGCTCCTCTCGCTGACCGGCGCCGAGCCGCAGACGCCGAACGAGCCGACCGCTGTCTCGATGGGCCGCTTCATCCTGCGCGGCCTCGGCACTCCGGTGCAGCAGGCCATCGCACAGCACCCGACCTTCATCGCCCTCTGGATCGGCGGCAACGACTACCTGAGCGTGATGTTCAGCGGCAACCCGGCCACCATCACCCCGGCCGCCGATTTCCGCGTGCGCTATGAAGCGCTGCTCAACGCGCTCGTCGCCGGAGCCCCGAACGCCGGGATGGTCGTCGGCAATCTCCCCGCCGCGATTCCGCCTTACCTCGCGCTCGTCCCGGCGTACCTGGTCAACCCGACCAACGGCCAGCCGGTGCTCATCGAAGGCAACCGCATCTACTACATGGTCGACACGGGCAACGGCACGCAGGCGCCGATCGCGCCGACCACGCTCGTCCCGCTGCAGACACGCACCAAGCTCGCGCAGGGCTACGGCCTCCCGGGCTTCCTCAAGGCGCACCCGCTGTTCGCTTCGCTGCCGCACGTCGGCGAGCCGCTCACGCAGGACGACGTCCTCACGCAGGAAGAGATCCAGCAGGTCTTCACTCGCGTTGCCGAGTACAACGCGATCATCCAGCAGCTCGCGGCCGCCCGCGACATCCCGGTGGCCGACATCAACGGCCTCTTCCAGCGCGTCAGCGCCCCGGGCGGCGTGCACCTCGGCCCGATCACCGTCACCTCCGCTCCGGTCTCCGGCGGCTTCTTCGGCTTCGACTTCTTCCACCTCACCGACCTCGGCTACCTGATGTTCGGCAACGAGTACATCCGCACCATCAATCAGGCCTACGACACAGAGATCCCGCTCGCCTCGATCAGCCAGCTCTTCGCGAACAACGGCGCCTTCTTCGGCGACGGCGCCCCTGGCGCGGCGGACAACCTCACCTTCAACGGCAACAACAAAGGCATCACCACCAGCGCGCTCAACCAGATCCTGACCTTCTGGTCCCAGCCAACGATCAAGACCACCACCCGCTTCCGCGGCGTCCGCCACTAGACACGCAACCTCATCGCAGAACACGCGAAAGGCGGCCGAAAGGCCGCCTTTTTAGGTTTGGTAGGTATCAGGTGTCAGGTATCTGGGGTGTTTCGCCCGGGCGACACGCCCCAGACACCTGACACCCGAAACCTGCGCGAAGCGCTCACGTCCCCGCCGGTCTTCCCCTTGGCGACGGCCGCGAGATGTCGATCATCGCCATGCGCTCCTTCTCGTCGTACCAGCAGTGGAAGCGCTTGATGCCCGGCACTTCGATGTCGTACGAACGGAAGAAGCTCGGCACGTGCAGGGAGGTCGACTTGTCCGACTGGCGGATCTTCGCCGCACCCTCTTCCTTCTTGTCGAGCGGCTTGATCCCGATGATCTTGCGCTTCTTGTCGTAGTACAGGTTCGCGCTGGTTTTTCCGCGGAGTCGGAGCATGTTGGCTACGGGAGATGGCAGGCGGATCAATCGAGATTGAACGATCGTCGCCGAAGCGGGAAAGCGTTCGAACTCAGGCTGCGGCTCCCACTTTTCAAAAGCCATAAACCGACTCCTCACCCATCACAGACCCCTCAGGACAGACCACGATCATAAAATCTGGAGGCTTTTTGTCAACAATTAATCGCACGGCGATTCGCGCGGAAAAACGTGCTACAGCGGTTCGAAATTCTGAGTGATTTGAAAAGGTCGTACAAAACCGCACGGTTCCCGATCCACGCAAATCGCGTGCAGAAAACACGTAACCTATTGAAACTGCACGAGGTAATCAGCTGCTGTCGAGAGAATCCTTGCTTCGCACGATGATTTCTTCTACATTGTCGAGCAAATGAGCTCCGGCAATCCAATCCGTTCCCTCGGCGAGTTCGAGCGTGCCGTTCTGCTGGCCGTTACCCGCCTCGGCTACACCGCTTATGGCGTCGCCATTCGAGCCGAGCTCGAGCAGCGCCTCAGCCGCCCCGTGTCGCTCGGCTCGGTTTACACCACGCTCGATCGCCTGCTCGCCAAAGGTCTCGTCTCGACCTCCCAGGGTGAGCCGACGCCGGAGCGCGGCGGCCGCGCGAAGAAGTTTTTCGCCATCGAAGCGCGCGGGCTCGAAGCGCTCGAGCACGCCCGCCGCGCCACGGAAGCGATGTGGGCGATGAACCCCGTCGCGGGGACGCAATGACGCGCCCTCCCCGCATCTGCGAGCGCCTGCTCGAACAAGCCGTTCCCCCTCAGCACCGAGAAGCCATCCTGGGCGATCTCGCCGAGGAGTTCGTGAGCCGCTCCGCAACCAACTGGTGGTACTGCAAGGAGGCATTCATGGTCCTGCTGCACACGCGCGTCACCCGGATCTTCATCGCCGTCGGACTCAACATCGCCGCATTCGCCATCTTCTGGATGCTGGGCTTCGCCGGAAACCGGCTCTTCGAAGGAGCGCCGCTCGCCCGGCTCGTGGAGCCGGTGGCCACCGCTGCCGGCGTCCTGATCGCTCTGCGTCTCCGCGCGAAGCCGATGGCCTTCTTCCTCGCCGCGATGCTCGCCTTCGCATTGGCCGAGTTCATCGCCCACTCCATCGGGTTCCACGCCATCCGTGGCGCCCAGATCCACTTCACGGTGATGGGCGCCGGCCTCTTCGGCGTGATCTTCGGGGCAGGGCTGGTCAGGTATCTGGCCGGACGTGACGCGACTAAGATGGGCGCGACTAAGATCGTCGCGACATGACCCGCGGCATTGCCCTTCTCCTCGCACTGGCGCTGGCGCCGCTCGCCGCCGCCGAAGACGCAACGACGCGTCTCCTCCGCTATCCCGACCTGCACGGAGACCGGCTCGTCTTCACCTACGCCGGCGATCTCTGGAGCGTCCCGGCCGGCGGCGGGGACGCTCGCCGCCTGACGGGGCACGACGGCTATGAATACCTGCCGCGCACTTCGCCCGACGGCCGCTGGATCGCGTTCAGCGCCGAGTACGAAGGGAACATGGACGTCTACGTGATGCCCGCGACGGGCGGCCAGCCGAAGCGGCTCACGTGGCATCCGCTCGCCGACCGCGTCGTCACCTGGACGCCCGCCGGCAGGATCGTCTTCCGCTCCAAACGCAGCAGCGCGGTGCAGTCGTACGACCGCCTGTTCACGATCGACGTCGCCGGCGGCGTGCCGGAGGAGCTTCCGCTCCCCACCGCGGGCATGAGCTCCTTCTCCCCCGACGGGACGAAGATCGCGTTCAACCCGATCGCCACCGAATCGCAGTTCTGGAAGCGCTATCGCGGCGGCACGCAGTCCCACATCGGCATCTTCGACTTTGCGACGCGGCAGTATTCCGAGGTGCCGCATACCGATGCCGGAGACCTCTTTCCGATGTGGTTCGGCGAGGCGGTGTACTTCGTCTCCGATCGCGACGGCGTGATGAACCTCTACCGCTACGACCTCGCCTCGCGCGACCTCCGGCAGCTCACGCGCCACACGGAGTACGACGTCAAGTGGCCGAGCCTCGCCGCCGACGGCTCCGGCCGCATCGCTTACACGAATGGCGGGACGCTGTATGTCTACGACATCGCGAAAGGGATCGCCGCACCGGTCGCGGTGCGCGTGCTCAGCGACGCCCCCGACACGCGCGTTACGACCGTCAATGCACAGAAATGGCTGCAGTCCGTAGCGCTCTCCCCCTCGGGAGCGCGGGCGCTGATCGGCGCCCGCGGCGAGGTCTTTACCGTCCCGGCGAAAGAGGGAGAGCCGCGCAACCTCACCGCCACCTCCGGCGCGCGCGAGCTGTGGCCGGCCTGGTCGCCGGACGGCCGGTGGATCGCGTACGCCTCCGACCGCAGCGGCGAGTACGAGCTCTACATCCGCCCTCAGGACGGCAGCGGCGGCGAGAAACGCCTCACCTCCCTCGGACCCGGCTTCCGTTCGGAGCTGGCCTGGTCGCCCGACTCGAAACAGCTCGCCTTCGCGGAGCTGTCGCTGGCGCTGTCGTATGTCGGCGTCGAAAGCGGCAAGGTAACGGTGGTCGACCGCTCCGACTACGGGGCGATCGACGAATTCGACTGGTCGCCCGACAGCCGCTGGCTCGTCTACGCCAAACCGGGCGCGAATCGCCTGCGCCAGCTCTTCGCGCACTCCCTCGCGGGCGCGCCTACGCTGCCGCTCACCGACGGCAGGAGCGACGACACCGATCCGCAGTTCGACGACGACGGCCGTTACGTCTGGTTCCTGTCGAAACGGACGTTCACGCCACACTTCAGCGATTTCGAGCAGACCTTCAATTTCAACGCGACCACCGGCATTTACGCGCTGCCGCTGCGGCGCGACGTACCTTCGCCATTCGCACCGAAGTCGGATGAGGAGCCCGCGCCCGAACCGCCGGCGAAGGCCGCGACCGTCGCCCCGGTGCGCATCGACCCAGGCGTCGCCGACCATCGCGTGATCGCCGTCGACGTCGAAGCCGGTGATTACGACCGCCTCCGCTTCGCGAAAGGACGGCTGTTCTACCTCGCCGGCTCCGATGACGCGAAGACGCTGCGCGCGTTCGACGTCGCGGAACAGAGCGACAGGAGCGTGATCGAGAAGATCACCGCCTACGCCGTCAGCGCCGACGGCGAGAAGTTGATCTACCGGGCCGGGACTTCCGCCGGGATCCTCGAAGCGAGCGGCAGCGGCAAGGCAGGCGACGGCGCGCTGAGCTTCGAGCACCTCACCATGAGCCTCGACCGCCGCGCGGAGTGGAAGCAGATCTTCGACGAAGCATGGCGCATGCTGCGCGACAACTTCTACGACCCCACCATGCGCGGCGTGGACTGGCCGGCCATGAAGCGGCGCTATGAAGCTGAGCTGCCGTACGTCGCCCTCCGCTCCGACCTGAACTTCCTGATCGGCGAGATGAACGGCGAGCTCGGTGTGTCGCACATCAACGCCTCCGGCGGCGACGCGCCCGAGACCCGCCGCACGGCCGCCGGTCTCCTCGGCGCCGACTTCGGCGTCGCGAACGGCTTCTATCGCATCCGCAGGATCTATCGCGGCGACAACACGGTGCCGCAGGCGCGTGCGCCGCTCGCGGAGCCCGGCATCGACGTCCGCGAAGGCGACTACCTCCTGGCCGTGAACGGCCGTCCGCTGCGCGCTCCCGAACCGCTCTTCGCCGCGTTCGAAGCGACCGCGGGAAAACAGGTGACGCTGCAGGTCAACGACAAGCCGCAACAAGCGGGCGCGCGGACGGTGGTGGTCGTGCCGGCGGCCAGCGATGCGCCGCTCCGCTATCTCGACTGGCTCGCCGAAAACCGGCGCAGAGTCGCCGAGGGAACGCAGGGGCGCTGCGCGTACGTGCATTTGCCGAATACCGCCGACGAAGGCATCGCCGCGTTCGGACGCCAGTTCTACGCGCAGAGCGAACGTCCCTGTCTGCTGCTCGACGCGCGGTGGAACGCCGGCGGCTACATCCCCGACTTCTTCTTCGAGCGCCTCGGACGCCGCCATCTCGAATACGACGCCCCCCGCTACGGCGCCGACGAGCACTACCAGCGCCCCGCCATCCTCGGCCCGAAGGTGCTGGTCATCAACGAATACGCCGGCTCCGGCGGCGACTCCATCGCCGACTACTTCCGCAAATACGCCCTCGGCCCGATCGTCGGCAAGCGCACCTGGGGCGGCCTGATGGGCATCGGCAGCGAGCTCCCGATGATCGACCACGGCCGCGTCACCGTCCCCAACATCTCCGCCTGGGACGTGGTCGACGGCAAGAGCGTCTGGATCGTCGAGAACCGCGGCGTCGACCCCGACATCGAAGTCGACAACCGCCCCGACCTCGTCATGCAGGGCCGCGATCCCCAGCTCGAGCGCGGCATCGCCCTCCTGAATGAAGCACTGGAGAAGAACCCACCGGCAAATCCTCCGCGACCGCCCTACGGGCGGGAATAAAAGCGGTGAGTGCGGTCGCCGCACTCCAAACTCTTCAACGGTGATTGGCGGCAAATTCAGCGAGTTTGCTGAAACCGCAGGCAACCGTGCTTCCATCTTCAGCAGACTCGCTGAAACTCTTCTCGAAGGTGCTTCAAATTTAAGCAAACTCGCTGAAAAAGACATCCGTGCGCGCAGAGTTTTTAAGCGAGTTCGCTTAAAAAGCCTGCGATCACGCTTCGTTTGCAAGCGTGCGCTCTCAACTTTTAAGCGAGTTTGCTTAAAAATTGCTTCGCGCACGCTTCGATTTTCAGCGAGTTCGCTGAACCCACAAACGCGTGAGCTTCAAACTTCAGCCACTTCGCGAAACCTGGAGCGCTTCCCAGCCGTCCAATCAGCAAAGTCGCTGAAAGGACAACCGATGAAAGCACGCGCATTCGGAGTACGCCTGACCTTGTTCCGGGAACGGCTCTCGCTGTCGACGACGCAGCTCGCAAGGATGATCGGCGTCGATTATATGCAGGTCTCCCGCTACGAGAAGGGACAAAGCCTGCCCTCCCTGGAAACAGCCGTCCGCCTCGCGCAAGTCCTGCAGGTCTCGCTCGACGAGCTCACGACCGGAACCGAGCCGCCCGCGCCAACCGAGCCGCTCGCCTTCAAAAACTCCACCCTGTTCGCCCGGATGCGCGACCTCGACCGCATCCCCCCCGACCGGCAGGAGCTCGCCCTGCGCGTCCTCGACACCGTCATCGCCGGCCACGAGCTCGAAACCCTCGGCACGCGGCTGCGCCGAAGTCGTTAAAGTCCACGCGGCAAAATCAACACGCGCGTACGACGCCGCGGAAAAATCTTCCGCCGGAACTCGCCCTACCCGCGCTCTCAACTCCATCATTGTGGAAAACGCCACGCATCCCAATTCTCCCCTTCCTCTCCTTCGAACCACGATTCCGGGGGTTTGTCCCAAATAGCGGCGTCCGGCCGCTTGCGCGGCACGGACAGTGAACGCCGTCGCCACCCGTCGATCGCTTTCGTTGACGTTCCGCAGTGGCCCTGGTGGCGTTTCGTCCAAACATTAGAGGAGGTCTGTTGTGAAATTGCGCACGAGACGAGTCGTGTCCGTCGCTCTCATGTTTTTTGCCGTTCGGGGGTTTTCCCAGGTCGATCCCGGTCCGCGCGGAGGGGGCGCGTCGGCCGGCGCGCCTCTCAACTCCGTCGCCGCCAACAATCCCACCACCATCCTGACCTTCTTCAACGACGCCAAGGATCGCTTCGAAGAGACGAACTCCGTCTTCGGCACGATTCCCGGCCAGCCGGACGGCGGACTCGGGCCGCGCTTCAACTCGCGAAGCTGCGTGGCCTGTCATTCCCAGCCGGCCGTCGGCGGCAGCAGCCCGCCGGTCAATCCCCAGGTGGCCGACGCCACCGCGCATGGCGCCACGAACACGGTGCCGTCATTCATCACCATCAACGGACCGGTGCGCGAGGCACGCTTCAAGTTCTTCCTCGACGGCGCCGGGAATCCGATCACCAGTGCGCCGGACGGGGGCGTGCACGCGCTCTACACCATCGCCGGGCGCACCGATGCCAGCACCTGCACCGCGTCGGTGATCTCGCAGCCGAATTTCGCCAACGCGGTCGCCAAAAACAACGTCATCTTCCGCATTCCGACGCCGCTGTTCGGCAGCGGTCTGATTGAGAACATCGACGAATCGGCGCTCCTGGCGTTCCAGGGTTCGGGCGGTTCACTGGGCATCTCCGGCACGTTCAACCGCAGCGGCGACGGTACGATCAGCCGCTTCGGCTGGAAGGCGTCCGTCAAGTCGCTGGAGGCATTTTCCGGTGCGGCCTACAACATCGAGATGGGTGTGAGCAACGAGCTGGCACCGCAGGAGCGGCCGTCGCCGAACGAAGATCGCGCCTCGGGACTTCCCGCCCCGTGCCGGCTCAATCCGACGCCGGAGGACCACACCAACTTCAACACCACGGCGGTCGGCACTCCGAGCGACGCGGTCATGTTCGCCATGTTCATGCGCCTGCTCAAGCCGCCGGATAAATCGCCGACCGTGCCGGGCGGATCGATCTCGATCATCAACGGCGAGGCGCTCTTCACCGAAATCGGATGTGCCGCGTGCCACAAAGCCACCTTCACGACCGCCGCGTCGAGCATTACTCCCGACCTCGGGAACGCGACCGTGAGACTGTGGAGCGATCTCCAGATCCACCGCATGGGGACCGGGCTGGCCGACAACATCACGGAAGGAGCGGCCGGCGGCGATCAGTTCCGTACCGCGCCGCTCTGGGGGCTCGGGCAGCGGCTCCACTTCCTGCATGACGGACGGACGTCGAACCTGATCAGCGCCATCGACGCCCATTCCTCGACCGGCTCCGAGGCCAATGCGGTGTATCTCAACTACAGCACGCTGACGCCGACGGACAAGCAGCACCTGCTGAACTTCCTGCGATCTCTATAGGAGAAACGTGTTTGGAGAGCGGCGACTCGCGTCGCCGCTCTCCACATCAATCGTCGCCGTCGTCGACCGGCAGTAGATCGTCCGGATCGGGCTCATACGCCAGCAGTTCCCCCGGCTGGCATTCCAGTGCCGCGCACAACCTCGCCAGCGTCGAGAAACGCACGCCACGGACCTTGCCCGAGCGAAACAGGGACAGGTGCGTCTCGCTCACCCCGACCGTCGCGGCGACGTCTTTTGCTCGCAGCTTGCGCGCGGCCAGCACGCGGTCGATCGTGATCACGATCGGCATGTCAGAAAATCTCGTCCAGCTCGGATTGAATCGCCGACGCGTGCCGCAGGACACCGGCGATTGCCTTGAGCGCGAGCCCGATTGCACCGAGCACCAGCCCCGCCGCATCGAAGGCAATCCAGTAGCCCGCGTCGAAGCCGAGCAGGCGGCAAATGCCCGGCACGAGGAAGATGCGCGCGGCCGAACCGCAGGCCAGCACGATGCCTACGCGATCCAGCATCCGCGTCATCGGGATCGCGAACAACTCACCACGGGAGAATGCCGCCAGCGCGTCGCGGATCCACCACAGTCCCAGCAAAAACAACCCCTCGGGGAACGCGGCCACAGCCTGACAGGCGAGCTCCCGTAATCGGGAAAGAAACGCGCGAAACAGTTCTCGCTCGGCATGCGGCAGCGCCTCGGCATCGCCGTCGTGGCGGGCAGTCTCTTTACACCGGTCATCGTGGCCATCGTGCGCTTGATCAATCACCGGGGCCTGCCGGCCATTTACGCCGCGGACGCGTTCTGGCCGAACATGTGGCGGTCCTGCTGGGAATCGATGGCCATCTTCTTCCTGCCGCTCGGCGCGATCCTGGCGACGAGCCTGATCACGCAGCTCGAGTTCAAGAGCAACGCCTGGAAACAGGTCCACACGCTGCCGGTCAGCACCGCCGTGATCTTCCTGTCGAAGCTCGCCGTGATCCTCGTGATGATGGTCCTGTTCCTGCTCCTGTTCAACGCTGGAATCTGGGTCTCGGCCATGATCCCTTATGTCGTGGTCCCCGGCGTTCCGCATCCGAAAGGCAGCTTCCTCTCCTTACCGCTGCTCCGGGAGAATGCCCTCTACTTCATCCACTGCCTGCCGATCGTCGCGGCGCAATACCTGATGTCCCTCCGCTCGAGCAATTTCCTCGTCCCCATCGGCATCGGCTTCATGGCCTGGGTCGGCGCACTGGCCGCAGTCTCGTCGAAGTTCGCGATCTGGTGGCCATACGGCTACACGATCATCCATTACCTGAAAGACCGGCCGAAAGGCGCCCGCTTCGCCGCCTACGCCAACCTTCACTGGCTGTCCCTCCTCGTCTTCGTCCTGCTGACGATTGTCAGCTACGTCCTGTTCATCACGAAGAAGGAACGGGGATGATCTCCATCCTCAACGCCGCGACTTCGACCCTGACGACGATTTTTTGCGATATTCCGATTTGAGGAACGCTTTGTCATACGTGTCGCAGATGACGCCATAGCAGTCGGGGCCGTAGAATTTCTGGTCCTTGCGAGGACGCCTCGGAACGGGAAGGCCCTTTTTGTCGCGGGTGAGGTGTTCGTTCTTCATGAGCGTATACAGGAGCTCGAAGTCGAGATCGATGTTGCCCGCGCGCGGATAGTCGTCGACAAGGTCTTGCAGCACGACCGCGTAACCGCCGTTGCAAACTTCGAACATGAAGCGGTTCACGCCGGCGAGATCGAGACCCTCCATTGGAAATGTTGCGCCGATGCGCTGCATCAACGCCCTCTCCTCATCACCGGCGGCCACGCCTTTCCCCCGCAGGTGCTCCGCGATCACGATGCTGAGCTTTCCCACGTCGATCTCGACATCGGTCGGGTCGCCGTTCGACACCCACAGCTCCGCGTCCTCGGTCATGTCGAATTGGATGGAATCGAGCGGATCGCCGGAATCGAGCGAGTACGTTGCGATCTCGAGCGTGCTGGCTTTGGTCGAAACCGCGATGTTCGGAACCAGTGAGGGGTGACTCTTGCGCCCGCGCGCCGGGTCGAACACCACGTCCAGCGAGGAGCCTTTCTTGAAAACACCGGCGCCGGTGACGTGTCCCCGAGGCACGAACACCTGAGCCGCGACCCTTTCGTCGACACCCGGATCGGGGGAGAGCAGGCCGTCGAGCAGGACGCAGCGCTCGGGCCAGATCTCTCGCATGTCGGAAGCGTTCTCGATGTCGTGGAACGTGAGCGTCCCCTGGAGCGCACCGCCGCCACTATCGGGTATGAGCTTCGAGCCGGCGCGCA
Organism: Thermoanaerobaculia bacterium; assembly: GCA_035630815.1. GTDB lineage: Bacteria > Acidobacteriota > Thermoanaerobaculia > Gp7-AA8 > Gp7-AA8 > QHVT01. The sequence goes on along the minus strand of DASQJY010000031.1, from coordinate 84,284 downwards.
GATAGGTGAGCCAACCCGGCTTGCCATCGCCGTCGAAGCGAAACTCCAGACGCTCGCGAAGCGGGTGCCACATGTACCAGCGCGGATGGTATGGCGAGACTTGATAGATCTTATCGGGCGGACGGCTTGTCTTCGCCGGTTGCATCCGCGTGAAGATCGTCGGCACATGCGTCGCGGTGTATTGCGCTTTCTGCCCCGTCCGTTTCGAACGATCGGAGAGCCTCCGCGTCGAGCGAGCCAGTACGCCGAAGAACGGGCCGCGCTGGCCTCCCTTCTCCGGATGCCCCGGCCCCATCGCGATCACACCGTCGAAGATGATCTTCAGCTGCCGTTTCTCGCGTTCCATCGTCTTCCTGCTCATCACTCCTCCTCTTTCTCTCCGTCGTGTAACGGTCCCACGGCGCCGGCGAGCGCGAAGGCCGCCCACGCCGCCGGGTCATCGGGCTGGTTCCGCATCAGGAATAGCTGCGCCTCACGCACCGCCTCCGCACGCGACTTCCCGCTGCTGAGCGCGTCGTGGAAAGCGACGGCGAACGCCTCCGCCACCTCGTCATCGACCGCGCGGAACGCGTAGACGACCGACGGCACGTTCTGGCTGAGCAGCGCGTTCGCGACGCTCATCATCGGACGCGGCGAGCGTCCGCTGTCGCACCCAGAAAGCACGATCAGGCGCGCCTTCGCGAACGAGCGCTCATCGAGCTCGTGCACGTACAGCAGTTCGTCACCCTCGAACACGAGCGCGGAAAACAGCGGCCGGGCCGGATCGACGACGATATGTCCCGCGAAGTGCACAACGGGGTAGGACGGCGACTCCGCGAGGAACTTCGCGCGCGTCGCATGCGGCTCGACCAGCGCGTCCGCGTATCGCCGCGACGCATTCGTCACCTCCGGGATCGCCCGCGGCAGCGGGTCGAGCGCACCGCCCGGTGCCGGGGCGGCGGCGAAGAATGCCCGCACCTCACCGGCACGTGCGGCATCCTGCTTCACGGCGTGCGCAAAAGCGCTCAGCTTCGGCACGGTGGCAGTGGGGTTGCGTAGCACGAGAGGCTCGCCGTCGCCGGTTTCGAGCATCGCGAACGGCACCGCCTCCAGTTCCGCCGCTGGCTGCAGCAGGAGCGTCGCTCCGCGGGGGACGTGGCCGATCCATGGATGCAGCAGCACGGCGGAGAGCGCCGCGACCGGAGCGGCGCACGCGTGCTCACGGCATCGCTGCAAGCGCTCCGCGTCACGGAGGACCTGTTCGCGCGGGACGGTACGCCGCGCCCCGCGGATCGAGCTCTTCGTAATGAGCCACGTGATCAGCTCATCGCGCAGGAGGTAATGCGCGACCGCGACCTGGCCGTCGCGCAACGCCTGCTGCGCCTCCGCGATGCCGTCGCCGTGACCGCGTAACGACTGGAAGACGTCGGGCACACTCGCGCCGCGCGCATGAAGGGAGGAGATACGCAAGGCATTGGCGCGCTGCGCGATCGAAAGCGCACCGGCGATGCGCCCCTGCTCCAGGAGCAGACGGATGGCGCGGTCGAAAGGTGATTCGCCCGGCGCCGTGATGCCGAGAGCGAGCACCGTCTGGTCGATGCGGGGCTCGCGCGACTCCAGAATCTCGATGGCGCGGCGATAATCCGTCTCCGCCCGAACAGGATCGTGGCTGCTCTCGAAGGCGGTACCGCGCTCCGTCAGCAACTGCGGCAGCCAGATGGAATGCTCGCCGGCCGAGAGGCCGGCGATTGCGGCGTCGAGGTCGGCCAGGATGGGAGCCGCCGGCTGCATGCGGGAGCCCGCTTCCGCAATCGCGAGCCGGAACTGCAGGTCGGCACGGACCGACTCGTCGGACAGGGTGCGCAGCAGCATGCGCGCGTCGGTGAAGTGCTGCGATGCACCGCGTCGATCACCGCGCCGGAATGCCGCGACGCCTCGCAACGTCGCCTCCGACACATCCGAGGCAACGGTCGTCGAGACCGTCGCGAGCTCGTCGAGCAGCAGTTCCGCCGTCGCGAGGTACTCGTGGCGCAGCGTGAAGATGATGCCGTCCTCGAGCAGCCGCCGGCGGCGGTCGACGATGTCGGGAGTCCGAACCGCGATGCCCTGGAGAAAGTGCCGCAGCGCGAGCTCGCTCTCCCCGCCTGCCGCATACACGTTGGTCAGCAGGACGTGCATGTGCGCGGCGGACGTCGGATCCCCCAGCGTCTCGAATTCGCCAAGGGCACGCTCGAGACGTTTCGCTGCCTCGTATACGCGCCCTTGCCGGTAGAGCGTCTGCCCCTCGCCATGAATACTTCGGGCCACCAGCCACGGATAGCGACCCGTCGCTAGAACCTCGCCTTGAAAGGTGAGCATGGCGTCGAGACAGCCGCGCTTTCCGAGCGTGCAGTCGCAGCGGATGCGCTGATCGCGTGCGATCCACGCGAGCGGGACTCGCAGCGCACCGAGCTCCGCCTCCGCCTCGGCGTACGCCGCACTCGCAACGGCGACTTCACTCTTGTCGACCGCGTATTGGCCCCGCAGGTAGCTCGCGAGCGCCGCGTTCAGACGCTGCCGCTCCATCCCGCTACCGCTACGCACCCGCGTCACCGCTGCATTCGCATCCGACGCGAGCCGGTCATTCGGGACGATGTCGGTCAGCACCTCTCCCGCCAGCGCGCGGGTGAACATCTCCCGATAGAAGAACAGCTCGAGTGATACCGGCGGTGGCGCGGCCGCGCGGCGCGCGGCCTCCATCCGCCTCGCCTCGGCCTCACGGCGCCATTCCGCATCCGGCTCGAGCGCGAGGATCTCACCCCACGCGTGCTCGGCAAAGGTGTACATACCGATGCGGTGCGCGGCGATCGCTCGATTCCAGCCGGCATCGACGGATCGCGAGAGCTGCCAGGCACGATCCGCCGCCTCATACCCGAGCAGGAGATTGCGGTCGCCGGTTCGCTCCAGCGCCGCCGCACTGAAGTCGGTCAGGAGCGGGGCATCGGTCGATGCGTAAAGCAGGCGCGGCACGTCCGTTTCGCCGGATTGCTCGCGCAATAGATCGACAAACATTGAAAACGCCTCGTCGACGCGGCCGGCCAGCAAGAGCGCCTCGGCGGCGGCGCGGCTGGATTCGGCCGTGCCGGTACTACGCCACTCCCCGCGGAATTCATGCGCGACACGCCATACCTCCGGCAGCACCGAGGAGTCCATGCGACGGTATGGCCGATGGTGAAACGAGCGCGCGAGGCGACCGTCGATGGGTCGATGGTCGAGCGCATTCACGGCCGCCGCGAGCTCGCCGTCCAGGTCTGCGCGGCGCGGGACCATCGCGGTCACGCCAACGAGCAGCACGACGATGACGGCTACCGGATAGCCGACGTGCGACATCCCGAGCTTCCTCATTTGTGGAGTGAGGACAGTATACCGTCGCGATTCGGCGACGCCGGGTCCGGAGGCCTATTACACGACAGCAGACGCGTTGGAATCCGCTGCTACACTCGGACCGGGGGGAAGACGAGCATACGGCCGCGGCAGTATGCTTCCCGTGCTCCGGCGCCTCGGCGCGCTTAAATTGGTGGGCCTGAGCCTCGGCTGTCGGACCACACCGAAAGAATCTCGATCATGCCCTCTGATTCAAGCACTCGGTAATAGAGGTAATGTCCAATACGTGACAGATGGATGCGACGAACATCCGGAATCTCGACATCTAACGCGGGAGATCCGATTCGTGGTTGATTCAGAATTAACCGGAAGGCACGTGCGAGCTCGTCCTGCACGGCAGTTGGCGCAGAGGTGCGGTTCTTGCGCCACCAGGTATTCAGCTTCTTGATTTGCCGGCGCGCGACATGGCCGACATCAATCCGAAAACAGTGTCGTCACTCTTCGTTCTGCAATTCGCTCAGAAGTTGATCCGCACTGATCTTCTCGCCCCGTTCACACCCTGCGATTGCTTCCAGAAGAACAGCCTTGAGCTCCGGATCTACTGCGAAACCAACCTCATGATCGTCGGCAATCAGAGTAACGTCGGCGCCTTCGGGGAACTCCCCTTCGTAGACGATCTGTCCGTGAACGACTTTGCCTGAAGCGACTCGCATTCTGCGTATTCTAACGTGGGACCGAGGACCGAGGGGACCGGAGCCTTCGCTTCTCCCTCGGCCCTCGACCCTCAGCCCTGTTTTCCGTTCCCTGCAACGGCGGCGCGTCCCTCGGCGTATCTGGCTGCGTCGTCAATTCGTTGTGAAGTGAGGCTCGGTGCTCGTTCGTCGATTGGCCGTTCTCTGTCTCTTCCTCTTCTCTGCATGCGCGCACCGGCCCGCGGCATTCCGTGACGTCGACGCGGCCATCGAGAAAGAGCTCGCGAACGCGATCCCCTCCATCGCCGTAGCCATTGCGAAGAACGGCGTCATCCTGCACGAGGCCGCGTTCGGGTTCGCTGATGCCGAGGGGAAACGGCCGGCCACCGTGGATACGCCGTACCCGCTTGCTTCCGTGACGAAACCGCTCGTGGCAACCGGGCTGATGGTGCTCGCGGAGCGCGGGCAGGTCGAGCTCGACCAGCCCGCCCATCGATACGCCGGCGGCTGGGTTGCGGCGACCGAACGGTACACGCTCCGCCAGCTTCTCAACCACACCGCTGGCCTGCCGACGTACACCACCATCCGCTGGAGCGGCGAGGCGTCGCCATCGCACGACGCGGCGACGATGTTCCGGCGTTACGGCTTCGCCGCGCACCCGCCCGGAATCGTCTTCGAGTACTCGAACATCGGCTAAGGCCTCCTCGGGCACATCATTGCGGAGCAGAGCGGCGAGAGCCTGGCGGCGTTCCTCGAGCGCGAGGTGTTCCGGCCGCTGGGCATGCGCAACACGATGATGCTCGAATCGGCCGCCGTCCCGCCGGGAGCCGCACGCAAGTACGACGCGGCCGGCAAGCCGCTGCCCGAGACGTTCAACGACACCCCGGGAGCCGGCAACATCTACGCGAGCGTGCACGACCTCGTCCGCTTCGGCATGTTCCACCTCGACGACCGTCCCTCCCCGATCCTCAGCCCCGCGGCGAAAGAGACGATGCGCAGCTACATGGAGCCGGGGGCGCTTTATCCGTACTACGACTCGTCGCATTACGGCCTGGGTTGGTACTTCCGCACTACCGCGAACGGCACCCGCGTGGTCTGGCACGAAGGAGGGATGCCCGGCTGGAGCACGATCCTCGTGCTGCTGCCCGACCAGGAGCTTGTCGCGGCGGTAGTCATCAACGCCAACGACCGCAACGACGTCGCGCAGTCGATCGCCAACCGCCTCATCGCCGCGGTCGAGCCGTCGATGTCACCGCTTACCTTCGTTCCCACCGACCGCTTCGTTCCCTACGACGCGCAGCCCGTCTACGTTGGGCGATGGGAAGGCATGCTGACCATCGACGGACAACCCTTGCGCTGCACCATGACGTTCGACGCGGGCGGAAAGATCACCGTGACTTTTCCCGGCCGCGCCGCCGGCGATCTCCTCCCGCGCGAATCGACGTTCAACGCGCTCGTGAACGGCGACCTGCTGCTCGGCACCTTCGCCGCCACCCTCCCCGCGGGCGCGACGTCGCGCAGAACCCAGGCGGCTACGTCCTGCTGCGACTCGTGCATCGCGACGATCAGCTCTCCGGAACGATGATCGCGTACGCCTCCCCCGAAGGACTCCGGCACCTCTACCCGTTCCCGGTGACGCTGCGACGCGTACAGTGACGGCAAATGGCGTCAACTAAAGGTGTTTCATGACTGTCGCCCGCTACGCGGGCTCAATAATGAGCGACCCATTCCACCGGCTGAAGCCGGTGGCTATTTCCTGAAGCCCGCTACGCGGGCAAGTCTGCCGCCGTAGGCGGCTCCAGGAAATAGACCCCGGCTTCAGCCGGGGTTGGTACGGGCCACCTGACGAGCCCGCGTCAGCGGGCGACAGATACGGGACCTCACGGATGGCTCGATCTACGGCCTGCAGCCGGCGTTTCTGGCGGCGATGTAGACGGTGACGTGGGAGCGCGAGCCGTATCCTTTCCGGATGAAGGGACGGGCGCCGGGCGAGCGTTCGCCGACGAAGAAGTCCACGTGCGCTCCCCGAAAGTGGCCGCGGTCGGCGGCGATGAACATCCCGTCGTGGATCGTACCGTCGGGGAGCTGCGCGCCTTTCATCTGCGGGATGTACACCTTCGTGCCGAGCTTCACGAAACGCGGATCGACGGCGATGGTCCGGTAAGGAATGAGGCGGCAGCCGGTGCTGCCGAGGCCGTACTTCGCTTTGGAAACGCGGAAGCGGCTCTCGCCGGCGACTCTTTTGATGTAGACCACGGTCCGGCCGTCGCGCAACCATCCGGAGCCCTGGCGGACCAGGTCGAGCTTGAACTGCTTGCTCGTACGGGCGATGACACGGCCGGCGGGATCGCGAATGACCGCCGAAGCCTTATCCCGGTACTGCGGCGAGTTTTCGTCGGCGACCCAGTAGAACGTCACCACCGCCCGGCCGACTTTCTGCGGAGCCGCGGGGGCCGGCCCGCAGACGACGAGACAGAGAACGCCCACGGCGGTTGCTCGTGACGCGATGCCGAGGTTCGGGAACACTCGCTGGTGACTATACAGCCCGGGACGCCAGCAGCAGCTGCTCCTCGATCGCCTGGACGGACATCGGCCGTCCGAACCAGTACCCCTGCGCTTCGTCGCAGCCGGCGGCGGCGAGCAGCGCCGCTTGTTCCGGCTCTTCGACGCCCTCGGCGACGACGCGGAGGCCGAGGGCGTGCGCGGTGGCGAGGATGGCGTTGACGATGGCGCCGGCGGAGCGTGAGGACTGCAGGTCGTGGATGAAGGAGCGGTCGATCTTCACTCCGGTGATGGCGAAGCGCTTGAGGTATGCGAGCGAGGAGTAGCCGGTACCGAAGTCGTCGATGGTGATCTCGACGCCGAGGTCGCGGAGGTCGTCGATCAGGGTCGCGGACGCGTCGGCGTGGGACATGGCGGTGGTCTCGGTGATCTCGATCTCGAGGGTGTTCCTGTCGATGCCGTGGCGCTCGATGGTGCGGCGCACGGTCTCGAGGAAGCCGGGATGCTGAAAGTGCCGCGCCCCGATGTTCAGGGCCAGGCGCGGTGGGGCGATACCGGCGTCGGTCCATGCGCGCAGCTGGCGGCATGCTTCATCCATCACCCATTCGCCGACGTCGATGATGATCGAGCTTTCTTCGACGGCGCGGATGAAGGCTGCCGCCGGAATCAGCTCGCCGTCGCGATGCCAGCGCAGCAGGGCCTCCACTCCGAGGAGGCGCCCGTCCGGGAGGTGGACCTGCGGCTGGTATGCGAGGGAGAGCTCTCCCCTTTCGATGGCCTGGCGCAGGCGCGTCTCGATTCCGAGCTGCTCCGCCGCCGCGATGGTGAGGCCGGCGGACGCGAGCTGGTGCCGATTGCCGCCGAGATCGACGGCGCGGCGCAGCGCCGCTTCGGCGGCGCGGATCACGTGATCGGCGGAGTCGCCATGATGGGGAAACTCGGCGATGCCGATGCTGGCAGTGACGCGAACGGTGGTTGCACCGGCGGCCATTGGTGTTGTCGCGATCGCGTTCCCGATCGAATCGGCCGTGGCCATGGGTGCGGCAGTGGTCAGCACGGCGAACGAGTCTCCGCCGACCCGGGCCACGAAACCATCGACGGCCGCGGACACGATGCGCGCTGCGGCCGTGACCAGCAGCGCGTCGCCGGCGTCCTGCCCGGCGCCGTCGTTCACGGAATGCATGGCGTCGAGGTCGACGATCAACAGCGAGAGCGGCCCGCCGCTGCGCCGTGCGTCGCGGATCGATTGCGCCAGTTTCTCGCGGAGGTACGTCCGGTTCGGCAGGGACGTCAGCGCGTCGTGCGCCGACTGCCAGGCCACCGTCCGCTCCGCGCGCCGCACCGCGGTTGCGTCGCGTGCGATCGCGACGCAACCGGCGATGGGTCCGCCCGCAACGCGCAGAGGAGCGAGATGCACCTCGTACACACGTTCGGAGATCTCGACGTCGAGATCGATCGGCTCGCCGCGCAGGACACGGTGGTGAGCCGCGGCTGTGCGGCTCACCACCTGTTCCACGTCGATGCCGGGCTGGCGCAAGGCTGCGCCGCGCGCCGCGGTCAAGCGAAGCTGCGTGTCGGTCGACCACACCAGGGACGCCCGATCGAGCAGCGCCGCCGCGAGCTGGATGTCGGTGTATTGCATCAGTCCTTGACCGTGAGGGTTTTCAGACCGGCCGGAATGGCCGTGCTCTCGCTGACGTAGCCGATGGCGCCGGCGTTGGTGCGGACGAATTCGAGGACCTGCGTGTCCGTGGAGAGCTCCGCCGGCGGAGTAGCCCGGCCGGAGAAGATCATCTTCTGCCAGTAGCTCTTGACCCAGACCACTTCCTTCCCGAGCAGATCCTTGGTGAAGGCGGCCCGGGCGGCGCTCTTCTCCGACTGGTCGACCGGCGTCACCGCACGGCCGTCCTCCCAGCGCGTGACACGCTTGAGGAACAGGTCGGCCACCTTCGCCTTGGTGATGGTGTCGAGCGCGGTCGTCCCGTGCACGACGAGTTTCACCTCCGCTGCATGTGCGCGTTGAATGGAGAACAACAGGAACAATCCGAGAGCGGCGACTATCAGTTTTCTCATCGTCGTCTCCTCAGAAGCTGAACTGCGCGCCGACCAGGATCATGTCGGTGCTGCGATCGAGAATGCCGCTGCTCAGGGCTGCCTTGACCTCGTCGCTGGTCTCGGGGAACGCAAAGCGGTTTCCTTCAGTGCGCTGGTAGCTGCCGCGCACGACGAAGTTCGGGCTGAACCAGTAGCTGACGCCGAGGGCTGCTTCGCGATGCTCGAGGAGCTGCGGGAAGATCGCCGGGAGGTTCGAGAGGTTCGTCCCCGGAAGCGTGACGTCGATCTGGTCCCAGCGCGCCGCGACCTGCCAATGCTCGGTGAGGCGATACGACGTCTCGAGGTAGCCGGCGTCGACTTCGAAGTCGCTGCCGTTCTTCAGGTGTCCCCATTCGCTACGCACCGCGAAGCGGTTGCGCGCGTATTCGGCGTGCGCGGCGAACACGTCGCGTTTGTCGGTGTCGACGTTGGAGAGGTCCGTATACGCCTGGCCGCTGTACGCGGACGTGCCGACGGTCAGGCCCTCCAGCGGGGTGGTGAGGTTGAGCCGGCCGCCGTAAGCGTTCTCGACCCGGTAACCGAAGCTGATCGACGGCTCGGTGAAGTACTTGCTGGACGTCGACAGGAGACCGGGCGTTTCGAAGTCGCCCTCGATCTGGCCGCCGTACACGTCGTACTGCACGCCCCACTTTCCGGCGGAGACATTGCCGGTGATGCCGGCGCCGTTGTAGGCGCGCGCGGTGAAGCCGTTCGCTCCGTAGAGACTCTGCGGCAGCGAGTAGAACGGACGGACGGTGCCGACGTCGAACACTTCGCCGTAGATGCCGAAGGGATGCTTCACGCGTCCCACGCGGACGCGGGCGGCGTCATTGAACGTCCACTCGGCGAACGCGTAGTCGAGCTCCGCCTGCTCCTGGTCCGCGCCCGACTCGAGGCGCAGCTGCGCGACGACGGAGAGTTTCTCGAGCGGCTTTGCCGAGACGTTGAGCGCGAATTCGGCGTTGTCGTATTCACCCCCCTCCGTGCCGAGCGAGTATTTGTGGCCGTCGGTCTTGCCGTAGGCCCATCCGCCGAACCCGTGGATGTCGATGGTGCTGCCGGTGCTCTGTGCAACCAGCGGCGATGCGGCCAGTGCCATGACCACCATGCCGTAATGAATCCAATTGAAACGATGCATTCTGCTGATTCCTCCGGGTGCCTCTAAGGGCAACCGGAGGACCATGCGGTTGAATGGGTGTAAGTGATTGTGGGGGCGGTGGTTGTGCGGGAATTGTGTCTGGCGGAGACATCGTGGATTCGCGAGTTACCGGGATGATTTCGCGAGAGTTCGCGGTGTTTGCGTTGAGGCGTGTCCTGCGCGTCCCCGATCGTCTACGGCTTCTCGATCGCGAACGCCTTCATGCGCGATTCGAGCGTGGACGGCTTGATGTGCAGCAGTTCGGCGGCGCCGCCGCGGCCGGAGATCTTCCAGTTGGCGCGGCGGAGGGCGTTCAGGAGGTTCGTGCGCTCCATGTCGCGCCATTGCGGCTCGCTGATGATGTCGCCGCGGGTCACGTCGGCGCGCACGGTGTCGTCATCGTCGACGTCGTGGGTGCCCATCGACTCGATGAACGGGTCGACCGGCAGCGGGCCGGTGGTGTGGCGCGCGACGGCGTCGAAGACCATGGCCCGCAGCTCGCGGATGTTGCCGGGGAAGTCGTAGCGGCCGAGGGCGCGGTAGAGGCGTTCCGGGACGACGGGCGGCTGCTTGCCGAGGTCCTGCGCCGCTTCGCGGACGATGTGGTTGACGAGCAGCGGCAGGTCGCCGAGGCGCTCGCGCAGCGGCGGAATGCGCACGTGGTACGAGCGGAGGCGGAAGTAGAGGTCGCGGCGCAGGCGCGAGAGATCCTGGTGCGTGGCGGCGATGACGCGCGCCTCGAGGCGTTTCGGCACGTCGTCGCCGAGGGTGTGGTACTCGCGCTCCTGCAGCACGCGCAGCAGCTTCACCTGCGACGCTTCGGCGAGATCGCCGATCTCGTCGAGGAACAGCGTCCCGCGGCCGGCCTGCTCGATCATGCCGCGGCGCGTGCCGCTCGCACCGGTGAACGCGCCCGGACGGTGGCCGAAGAGCGTGTCCGAGAACATCGTGTCGTCGAGGCCGGCGACGTTGACGGCCACGAACGGTCCACGCCGTCCGCTGAGGTCATGAAGCGCGCGCGCGATCAGCTCCTTCCCGCTTCCGGTCTCGCCGGTGATCAGTGCCGGATGCGAGCCGCGGGCGATGACCTCGAGGTACGCGAAGACGCGGATCATCGACGCGTCGGCGGTGATCAGGTTGGCGAAGACGCGCGGCTGCTCGAGGTCCTGTTCGAGGAGCTTGGAGCGGAGGCGCGCGTTTTCGTCGCGGAGCTCGCGATGTTCGAGCGCGCGCCGGACGGTGGCCATCAGCTCGTCGGCGCCGGCCGGCTTGAGCAGGTAGTCGTACGCGCCGGCTTTCATGCAGTCGACGGCGATGCGGACGTCCTGTTCCGCGGTGACGACGATCACCGGGATCTCGGGGTGGGAGGACGAGATGCGCTCCAGCAGCTCGCGGCCGTTGATGTGCGGCATCATCAGGTCGAGGAGCATGAGCGCGACCGGTTCGTTTTCGAGCAACGGTTCGACGTCGCGCGAGTCGGCGCACATCAGCACTTCGTCGAAGCCGTTCGCGCGCAACGTGCGGCGCACGCCGTTGAGGACCACTTCCTCGTCGTCGACGATCAGGATGGTGGCCATGCGCCCTCCCCGATCGGGATCGACACCGTGGCAGTGGTGCCGCGTCCCGGCTTTGACTCGAAGGTCAGCTCTCCGCCATGCTCCTGCACGATGCGGTCGGAGACGGCCAGGCCGAGGCCCGAGCCGCCGGTGGCGCGCTTGGTGGTGAAGAACGGATCCTTGATGTGGCGCAGGTCGTCGCGCGGGATGCCCCGGCCTTCGTCGATGACGCGCACGAAGACGTGCGTCGGCGTACGGCCGGTCTCGATGACGATGGCGCAGTCGGTGCCTTCCAGCGCCTGGCAGGCGTTGATGACGAGGTTGACCAGCACCTGTTCGAGGCGGCGCTGGTTGCCGTAAACGTCCGGCAGGTCGGGCGCGAGGAGAGTTGAAAAGCGCGTGGTGGCCTTGCGGATGTGAGAGCCGAGGAGCCGCAGCGACGAGGTCACGACGTCGTTCATCGAGACGGCCCGGCGCTCGCCGGCATCGTGATCGAGGGCGAAGCCGCGCAGCTCGGTGACGATGGCGCGGATGCGCTCGGCCGCCTGCTCGATGTCGTCGATCATGGCCGCGGCTTCGGTGCGCATCTCGTCCCAGGGGATGTTCCCGATGCGGAGCGCGCCGTCGAGCGCGGCACGCTCGTCGACGATGGGCACGACCCTCTTCCAGGCCTCGCGCAGCAGCGGCGCGTTGAGCATGATGGAGTGATTGGGGTTGTTGATTTCGTGCGCCACGCCGGAGACGAGGACGCCAAGGGAGATCATCTTGTCGGCGCGGGTCATGGCCTCGCGCTCGACCTGGGCGGCATGCTCGAGACGGCGCTGTTCGGTAACGTCGAGCACGATGGCGATCAGGCGCGGCTCGGCGGGCCAGTTGGGAAGCCGGGCCAGCCGTTGCAGGAGGTCGATTCTCCGGCCTTCGGGCGTCCGCAGCGGCAGCTCGACGTCGACCACACGCACGTCGCCCAGGAGCAGCGACGCCGCCGCGCGCGCGTATGCGAGGGCGGCGGCGGGGGTGTAACGAGCGGTGAGCCAGTCGATCACGCCGGCCGGAGTCGAGGCTCCCGCCATCGCCAGCGCCGCATCGTTCGCCGTCACAGGTTTCAAGTACTTCGCCAGCGCGAAGAAGACCGCCGGGTTTTCTTCGATCGCGGCGATCAGCTTCTCGGACGTGTCGATGCCCTGCTCGAGCATTGCCGGGAGCACGTCGCTGAAGTCGTTCTCCCAGACCGCCACCGGCAGCGCGCTGTAGAGGCGCCGGTAGTTCTCTTCACTGCGCCGCAGCAGATCCTGCGATTCGCGCTCTTCCGTGATGTCGCGCCCCACGGCCTGGATCTCGACGAGGTTGCCGGCGGCGTCGAAGATCCCGCGGTCGGTCCAGCGATGCCAGCGCAGGATGCCGCGGGGAGTGAAGACCCGATGCTCGTCGGTGGCCACCGGATGCTCCACGGTGATGGTGGCGTACTTGCGCCTGATCAGCTCGTGCTCCTCCTCGGGGATGCACGGGAAGAAGGAAGTCCCGATCAGCTCCTCGGCAGTGGCCTCGCTGTAGCGGCAGTAGGCTTCGTTGACGAAGGTGCGCGTGCCGTCGGGCAGGCATCGGACGATGAGCTCTGTCTGATCCTCGACGACGCGCCGGTAGCGCGCTTCGCTCTCGCGCAGCGCCCGCTCCATGTTCATGCGCTCGCCGACGTCTTCGATGAACCCGATTCCGCAGATCGGCTCGCCGTCTTTCGAGCGCACGATCGATGCGGACACCTTGGTCGTGAGCGTCCGGCCGTCGCTGGCGATCCAGCGCCGGACCGTCTCGAGGCTGCTGACCTCTTCTTCACGCAGTCGCCCGATGGCGTGCTGCGCCGCCTCGGCCTCGTCGGGATGAACGAACGCGCCGAACTTCTGTCCGACGACGTCGTCGCGGTGGCGCCCGAGCATCGCGCAGAAGGCGAGGTTCGCGTCGAGGATGGCTCCGTGGAGATCGGTCAGCACGACGCCGACGGGCGTGTGGCGAAAGACCTCTTCGAGCGCCTGCTCGTTCACATCGAGCGCTGCCGGCAGTTGGATGTGCATGAATGGACTGTCAGTCATTATCTCCCTGCGCGGCCCGGAGCAGCGCCGCGGCGATGAGATCGGCGGGCAGTACCTTTGCCGCCGCACCGATCTCGATGGCCACCCGGGGCATGCCGAACACGACGCTGCTCGCCTCGTCCTGCGCGACGGTCAAGGCTCCGGCCTGCCGCATCTTCAGCAGTCCCTGCGCACCGTCGCGGCCCATCCCGGTCAGCAGCACGCCCGCCGCGGCGTTTCCGAGCGTGCGTGCCACCGACGAGAAGAGCACGTCCACGCTGGGACGATGACGGTTGAAGAGAGGGGTGTCGTGCAGGGCGATGCCGATGGAGTCCCTCCCCCGCCGCGCGAGCGTCATGTGACGATCGCCCGGGGCGATGAGCGCCGTGCCCCGACGCAGGACGTCGCCCGGCGCCGCTTCGCGGACGGACATGGCCGAGGTTTCGTTGAGGCGGCGCGCGAAGGCGGCGGTGAATTGCTCCGGCATGTGCTGCACGATGACGATCGGCGGCGCATCGGCCGGCATCGCGTCGAGCAGGTGCTTGAGGACTTCGGTGCCACCGGTCGAGGCGCCGATGGCGATGACTTGCGGGATGGTTGCACGCGCGCTGCCTGCAACCGGTGCGAGCGTGAGGCGTGCATGCCCTTCTTCACTTGCGGCACGCGAGCGAGTCCTGCCGACACGCGCCTGCGCCGCCGCACGCACCGTGTCGACGAGGGCGATCGCGGAGTCGGTGAGCCGCTCTCCCACCCGCACCTTCGGCTTGAGGACGACGTCGATTGCACCGAGCTGCAGTGCGCGCATGGTCAGCTCGCTCGAAGCCTCGGCGAAGCTGGAGCAGACCACGACCGGCAGCGGCGTCTCGGCCATCAGCTTGCGGAGAAACGTCAGCCCGTCCATGCGCGGCATCTCGAGGTCGAGGACGATGACGTCGGGCAGCCGCGTCTCCATCTTCGTCATGGCGATCAGGGGATCCGCCGCGGTGGTCACAGCCATGGTCGACCCGAGGACCGCCGTCATCACCTGGCGCACCACGGCAGAGTCGTCGATGACGAGGACGTTGAGAGGGGTCATGGTCACGATCTCTCTCCCGTCATCCTCAAAGGCTGTAAAGAAATCGCCGAGAGGCGCGCTCCTCGCGCCTTCCAGCGATTTCTGGGTTCTCCGTCGCGTTCATCGCGCCATCCGCGAGTACACCGAGGGCGCCATCGGACGCAGGCGGAGGCCGGAGCTGAGGAGGCTTTCCGAGTGGCCGAGGAAGAGATAGCCGGCAGGCCCGAGGCGCGTGAGGATGCGGGTGACGGCCTTCGTGCGTGAGGCGACGTCGAAGTAGATCAGGACGTTGCGGCAGAAGATCAGGTCGAAGGAGCCGAGCTCCGGCAGCTCGTCGTGCAGGTTCAGGCGCTGGAAGCGGATCACCGCGCGCAGCGCATCCGTGGCCGACATCGTGCCGCTCTGCGTGCGCACCCCACGGAGCATGAACGCCTTCAGGTATTGTTCCGGGATCTCCGCCGCTTTGGCGATCGGCCAGACGCCGGCGATCGCCTGGCGGAGCGCGCGGCCGGAGAGGTCGGTGGCCACGACCTCGAGGTCCCATCCCTCGAGCTGCGCGAGCAGCGTCATGGCGATCGAATACGGCTCCTGTCCCGTGGAGCAGCCCGCGCTCCACACTCTCACGCGGCGCGGCCGGCGCTGTTCCGCCGCCTCGGCGCGCCAGCGTGGGATGACCTGCGTTTCCAGGAACTCGAACTGCACCGGCTCGCGGAAAAAGCGCGTTTCGTTCGTCACGAGCCGGTCGAGCATTTCCACGCGCTCCTGCGACTCGCGCTCGACGAGCGAGAGGTACTCGCCGAAGCGCAGCATCCCCAGCGTGCGGATGCGCCGCGAGAGCCGCGCGGTCAGCAGTTCCCGCTTGTGCTCCCCGATGTGAATGCCCGACTCGCGATAGACGAGGTCGCGGAAGCCGCGGAACTCGCGCTCCGACATCGGGACGAGCTCACTGGCGTGCATCGGCCGCTTCCACGCTCTGTTCGCGGAGAGAAGGAAGCAACGCCGCGGCGTCCATGATCTCCGTGGTCGACAGGATGGCCGTCAGGTCGAGCAGCACGATCAGCCGTTCGTCGACGCGCACGAGTCCGGGAACGCAGTCGATGGCCAGGCCGAACGGCGGCGGCTCCTGAATGTCGGATTGCGACACGTCCACCACGCGGCTCACGGCATCGACCATCACCGCGATCACCACGCGCTCCGTGTCGACGTCCATTTCCACGATGATCAGGCAGGTGCGGCGGGAGACGTTCGTCCGCTCCAGGCCGAGCCTCGCGGCGAGATCGACCACCGGCACGACCGTGCCGCGCAGGTTCATCACGCCGCGCATCCACGGCGCGGTCATCGGGACCGGCGTGAGCGTCCGGTACTCGGCGATCTCGCGTACCCGCAGGATGGAGATGCCGTATTCGTCCTCGCCGATCAGGAACGTGAGCAGCTGGTCCATCAGAACCTCTCGTAATCGAACTGCGACAGCTCCGCGGCAGTGGGACGGTAGCCGGGCATTCCGGCCAGCGGCGGGCCGTCATCATCGGCGTTGAATGCAGGCTGCTCGTCCACGCCCGCGCGCTTCGCGCCGAGCGTGAAGATCTCCATCCGCTGCCGAAGGGTCTTGGCCTGTCCGGCCAGCTCCTCCGCCGTGGCCGACAATTCCTGGGCGGCTGAGGCGTTCTGCTGCGTGATCTGGTCGAGCAGGCTCATGGCCTGGTTGATCTGCGCGACACCGGTCGACTGTTCGTTCGACGCGGCCGAGACTTCCTGCACGAGCTCCGCGGTCTTGTGGATCGACGGCACGAGCTGCGTGAGCGACGTGGCCGAGCGTTCGGCGATGCGCACGCTCGATCCGGCCAGCCCGCCGATCTCCTTCGCCGCGCTCTGGCTGCGCTCCGCGAGCTTCCGCACTTCGCTGGCCACGACGGCGAAGCCGCGTCCGTGCTCGCCCGCGCGTGCCGCCTCGATGGCCGCGTTCAGCGCGAGGAGGTTGGTCTGGTAGGCGATGTCCTCGACGATGCTGATCTTCTCGGCGATCGCGGCCATCGCTTCCTTCGTCTCGCCGACGGCGCGTCCGCTGAGCTCCGCGTCGCGTGCGCCCTGGATGGCCATGTCGCGCATCTCCTGGCTGTTGGCGGCGTTCTGCGTGATCGAGGCGGTCATCTGCTCCAGGCTGGCCGTGGCCTGCTCGACCGAGGCGCTCTGGCTGCTCGTGCCGCGGGAGAGGCTCTGCGCGGTCGACGACACCTGCGTCGAGGCGGTGGAAAGCGTGGCCACGCCGGAACGGACGTCGCCGATCATCTGCGCCAGGTTGCGCGTCATCTTGCGCAGCGCCAGCGCGAGCGTGTCGTCGCCCGATTTCGGCTTGATGGTGGAGGTGAGATCGCCGGCGGCGATGGAGTCGGCGATGCCGGTCATCTCCTGGAGGTACGCCACCATGTCGCGGAACGAGCGTCCGAGGGTGTCGTTGTCCGAGCGGGGAGCAACGGTCGCGCTGACGTCGCCGCGCGAGATGCGCTCCGCGGCGCCGGCCATCTCCTGGAAGTACTCGACCATCCGCTTCATCGATTTCAGCAGCGTGCCGATCTCGTCGTCGCGCGTGCCGTCGATGTTCGCCGCCAGGTTGCCGGCCGCGAGCTGATTGGCGACTTCCACCGCCTGGTGCAGCGGCCGCGTGAGGCTGCGGATCAGCATCACGGAGACGCCGGCCAGCAGGACGAGGCAGATGATGCTGATCACCACCACCAGCCATTGGGTGGAGCTGTGCAGGTCGCGCACTTCGCTGAATGCGGTCTGGATGTTCTGCTTCCCCTTCGCCCGTGTGGTGTCGAGGGCGGTGGAGAGCTCGTTGTGGCGGCGGCGCATCTCGTCGAGCGACTCGGCGAAGCTGACGCCGGTCTCGGCGGCGATGAGCCGCTCGGTCATGCCGCGCCCGAGGGCGTAGTAGCTGTTGAGCAGCGTGCGCAGCCGCTCCACCTCGGCCGCGTCGACGGCGGGGTTGGCGCTCTCCTTCTGCAGGCGCTCCAGGAACTTCTCCTTCAACGCGTCGGCTTCCTGGATGCCCGCCGGGTCGTGGGCGGCTGCGGCATCCTGCAGGGCGCGCTGGATGGAGGTGAGGATCTCGTGGAGATCGTGGTGCATCTCGGTGGCCGGGAAGTAGCCGACCTCGATCATCGTGCTGAACGCCTCGGTGCGCGAGACGGCGAACACGGTCGTGCCGAGGATCAGCACGAGCGCCAATGCGGCGATGGCCGGCATCAAAAGGACGCGGTGGACGAATTTCAATTTGCGGAACATGACCACTCCTGAGTGCTGCGTGTTGGATTGCGGGAAAGAGAGCTGCGCTGGTCGATCTCGACCTGCAGCAACCCGGGGACGTCGACGATGAACGCGATCCTGCCGTTGGGGAGGATGGCCGAGCCGGAGAGACCGGGGATGCCGCGAAGGGACTTGGGAAGCGGCTTGACGACGGTGTGGCATTCGCCGTGGAGCTCGTCCACGACGAGGCCGGCGCGTCCGCGGGCGTAGCGGACCACGACCACGTTCTCGCGCCCGGCCCGTCCGGGCTCGAGCGAGAGGCGCTCGCGCAGGCGGATGAACGGAATGCTCTCGCCGCGATGGGTGAGCATGCCGGTCGCGCGATCGTGTCCGGTCGAGCCGGCGGGGAGCTGGAGCGCCTCGACGACGGCTTCCATCGGGATCACGAACGACTCCCCGTCCACTCCGACGCCGAGGCCGTCGACGATCGCCAGCGTGAGTGGCAGACGGACGCGGAAGGTCGTGCCGCGTCCCGCCTCGGTCTCGACGCTCACGGAGCCGTGAATCGCGTCGATGTTGCGCCGTACCACGTCGAGCCCGACGCCGCGTCCGGAGAGATCGGTGACGGTGTCGGCGGTCGAGAAACCGGGTTGGAAGATGAGCTCCGTGACCTGTGCGTCGTTGAGCGTCTCACCGTCGGCGGCAAGCCCTTTCGCGCGGGCAAGGCGGATGACGCGGTCGCGGTCGATGCCTCCGCCATCATCCGAAAGCTCGATGACGATGGTGCCGGCCTCGCGGAAGCTGCGCAGCACGAGCGTCCCCGCGGCGGGTTTGCCGGCGGCGGCGCGGACGGCGGGGGTCTCGATGCCGTGGCCGACGCTGTTGCGGATCATGTGCGTGAGCGGGTCGCGCAGGTGCTCGATGACGGTCATGTCGACTTCGACGTCGACTCCTTCGATACGCAGCTCCGCCTCTTTGCCGAGCGAGCGTGCGGTATCGCGCACGATGCGCTGGAACTGCCGGAAGGTCGGCCCGACCGGCACCATGCGCAGCTTCATCACCAGCTCCTGCAGCTCGAGGTGGAGGTGGTCGGCGTCGCGCTGCGCTTCGAGCGCGACGCGGGTAGTGACGGTGGGATCGCCGAGCATCTCGCTGAGACGGCCGCGTGCGATGCCGATCTCGCCGCTGAGATCCAGGAGGCGGTCGAGCTTCGCCAGGTCGATGCGCAGCGTGCGCGAGACGCGCTCCGACATTGCACGCCCCGTTGCCTGCGTCGCGGTGTGCGCCGGGACCTGAAGCGAATCGGCGCACTGGAGCTGTTCGACGAGGTGCAGCTCGGCCGCGGAAAGAGCGCGCGTGCGCTCGGTGTCGGACAGCAGGCCGCGCAGCACGTCGACCGCTTCGAGGAGCAGCGTGATGATGCCGTTCGAGACGACGGTCTGGCCGGCGCGCAGGCGTTCGAGCAGGTCCTCGACGGCGTGCGCGACCCGGGTCATGGCGTCGAAGTCGAAGATGCCGGAGTTGCCTTTGATGGTATGGACCGCACGAAAGCACGCGCCCAGCGCATCCGCATCCTCGGGTGCGCGCTCCAGGACGAGCAGCGCTTCCTCCGCCGCCGACAGTCCTTCGTCGGATTCGGCGAGGAATGCCTCGAGCAGTGCGGCCATCGATGTGTTGTCGAGCACGATCTTTCCCTACAACTTTCGAATCAGCGTCGAGCCGTCGGTGGTGCGGAACGTGAGCTTCCGCCCCTGCCCGCCTGTGACGTCCTGCCGCAGCAGCGCGATCCCGTTCCGGGCGAGGAAGTCCAGGGCCTCGGCGACGTTGCGGCTGCCCAGCGTCGGCCCTGCGCCGGTGCCCGGCATCACCGACGCACCGCCGAAGACACACGCCAGGAGAGTCTCGCGATGCGCGCCGAGCTCCAGCATGCGCTCGAGCAGCATCGGCAGCGCGTGATTGCCGTAGCGCGCCGACTGGACGGCTCCGCCGTGCGGCAGGATGAAGTGATTGATCCCGCCGTACGTGGTGTACGGGTCCCACAGGCAGACCGAGACGCACGAGCCGAGCACGGTCGTGATCACGGCCGCCGCGGGCTCGGCCCAGAGCGCGCCGGGATGCAGATAGATCCTGCGCTCCAACTGTTCGCGCTTCTCCATCGGCATTGTGGGAACGACGCAGCGGTTCACCGGGACAGCTCCTCGAGCTGCCGCGCGGCGAGGACCTGCGCATGGAGACCGGTGCAATACAGCGCGATGCCGGCCTGGCTGGCGAGCAGGCCGAGGAGCTCTTCGTCGAGCGATTCCACCCCGTTGTGCTTCTGCGGAAGCAGCCGGAAGATCGCGATCACGCCGGTCACGCGGCCGTCGACCTGCAGCGGAACGCACGCCGCCATCCCGACGCTGCGGCCCTGGTCCCCGTTCGCGACGAACGCCTCGCCGGTGGCGGCTACCTGGCCGATGATCCCGTCGCCGAACGAGACGTTGAGGAACACCGACGGCGGCTCGTCGAACCAGTCGATCATCCGCAGGGAGTCCTCTCCTTCGCGCTCGAAGATGGCGAAGTCCTCCGAGCCGATGAGGTTGATCACGATCTCTTTGATGGCGCCGAGGACCTGCTGGCGATCGAGGCTGCCGTGCAGCTGGTAGCCGGCCACGTAGAGGTTCGCGAGGTTCGTGTTCTGCGTCTCGATCTCGACGAACCGTCCCGCGACCGATTCGTTCTCGCGCTGCACCTCGGACACACGCCGCAGCAGCGTGTTGTGCTCTTCGACGCGCTGCGAGAGATCCTCGCGCACGTTCATGAGCTGCTCCTGCAGACGGATCTTTTCGACCTGCAGACGCGAGCGGTCGGACTCGAGCGCGGCCACCATGACCCGCAGCCGTTCGTTCTGCCCCTTCAGGTCCGACAGTGCGCGGGTCGTATCCTCGCGGATCTTCTGGACGTAATTGCCGCCGGCGTTGTCGTTGCGGGCGGTCATTCCGCACCCACCGTATCGAGATAGCCGCGGACCTTGGTCAGCAGCTCCGCGCCGTTGATCGGCTTGGTGATGTAATCGCTGCAGCCGCTCTCGAACCCGGTCTCGACGTTCTGCTCTTCGCCCTTGGTCGTGACCATGATGATCGGGACGTACTTCGTCGCCTCCTGCTCCCGGATCTGCCGGCAGGCCTCGAACCCGTTCATCTCCGGCATGACCACGTCCAGCAGGATCAGGTCGGGCTTCTCGGCAGCAGCAGCCGCGACCGCCTCCCGCCCGTTCCTCGCGGTCACGATCTGGTAGGGCTGCCCGCGGAGCACCATCTGCTCCATCATCAAAGTGGTCGCCGAATCATCGACCAGCAGGATCTTCTTTCGACTCATGACTTCTCCTCTGGCCGCCCCTTAGAACAAGGGAGCTGCCATCGGGAGCCGCGAGGTCAAGTCGTTGGGAAGATGGGAGATAGATGGATTTGTGACGTCTGGAGACGGTGTGGATTCACGAGTTGTCGGGAGGTGGCTCGCGAGAATCCGGAGAACTCGAAGAGCTCACCCTCTCGCGACCGGCAACCAGAGTGTCGCCGTAGTCCCCCGCCCCGGCTCCGATTCGAACGTCAGCTCGCCGCCGTGCTCGGCGGCGATGCGGTCGGAGACGGGGACGCCGAGGCCGGTGCCGCCTTCGGCGCGTTTCGTGGTGAAGAAGGGCGTGCGGATGTTGGCCAGATCCTCGGGAGCGATGCCGCGACCTTCGTCGCAGACGCGGATGAACACGCGCTCTCCGTCGACGCCGGTCTCGATGTGGATGGCCTGCTCGTCGCGCTCGAGCGCCTGACAGGCGTTGAGCATGAGATTGATCACGACCTGTTCGAGTCGCTGGGTGTTGCCGAAGACGGGAGGGATCTCCTCGGCGAGCACGAGGTCGAAGTGTTTGGTGGCCCGGGCGATGTGTTTGCCGAGGAGCCGCAGCGACGCGTTCACGACGTCGTTGACCGCGACGTTGCGGCGCTCGCCGGGATCGTGGTCGAGCGCGAAGCCGCGCAGCTCCGCGACGATGTTGCGGATGCGCTCCGACGCGAGCTCGATGTCGTCGAGCATCGCGGCCACTTCGCTGCGCGCCTCGCCCCACGGCAGGCGTCCGACGCGCAATTCGGTCTGGTCCGCGACCAGCTCGTCGATCAGCGCGGCAGCGTCACGCCAGGCGTCGCGGACCAGCGGCGCGTTCAGCCCGATGGCGTGATTCGGGTTATTGATCTCGTGGGCCATGCCGGAGACGAGGATGCCGAGGGAGATCATCTTGTCGGCGCGCACCAGCTCGTCCCGATGCCGCGCCGCCTCTTCCTCGGCGCGTTTGGATGTCGTGATGTCGCGCAGCAGCCCGAACGCCCGGATCATCGATCCGTCCTCGGCGTACGTCGCGAAGGTCTGGCCGCTGGCAATGCCCGTCGACCCGTCCGGACGCCGCAGCCGGTACTCGACGTCGATGACCGGCGGCCGCTCCTTGCTCGCCGGCAGCTGCAGCCGGTTCCAGAACGCCGCGGCCTCCGGCGCATCGTCCGGATGCAGCAGCGCGAGAGTCTCGGCGGTCGGACGCTCCGACGGCCCGCCCGCTTCACGGCCGTCGAGGATGCGCCAGAACTCCTGCGAGCCGTAGATCAGGTTCCCGGACGGGTTCCACTCCCAGCTGCCGAAATGCGCCGCGGCCTCGGCACGCTCGGACAGCTCCTGCTTGTGCACCAGCTCGCGCTCGATGCGCTTCCGCTGGGTGACGTCGACGGCGATGGTGGACATCGTGCACTCGCCCGCCCGCTCCGACCGCGCGATGCGGATCAGCACCTCGATCGGTTCGCCGTTCGCGCGCGTGAGCGTGTACTCGTCCATGATCAGTGGCTGCGTGCCGAAGATCAGCGCCGGGACGAGCGCCGAAAAGCGGAGCGAGGACTCGCGCGTAGCCGCGAGGGGCAGCCAGCCGTCGAACTCCTCGAGGGTCGCGACGCCGGCCATGGCGAAAGCGGCGGGGTTCGCGGCAGTGACGCGGATCTCTGCTCCGAGCTCGTAGAAGAAGGTAGCGTCCTCCGCGACCGCGGCGACCAGCTTCTCGGCCGAGGTCAGCTCTCTTCGCGCCAGTTCGGCGGTCAGCTTCGTCCAGTCGTTCTCCCACACCGCAACCGGCAGGCTGCTGAACAGCCGGCGAAAGCGCTCCTCGCTGTCGACGAGCCGCTGCTGCGCCGCGTGCTGGTCGGTGAGATCGCGACCGAAGGACTGCACCTCCACGAGCCGTCCGGCCTCGTCGAAGAAACCGCGGTCGGTCCATTCATGCCAGCGCTGCGTGCCGTCGGGCCCGATCACCCAGTGCTGATCCGTGAGGACCGGGCTGGAAGGATGCAGCGCCGCGAACTTCGCGGTGACCAGCTGCAGCTCCTCGTCGTTCATGCAGGTGAAGAACGACGTGCCGAGCAGCTCGTCCGCGGTGGCGTTGTTGTAGCGGCAGTAGGCTTCGTTGACGAACGTGCGCGTCCCGTCGGGCTGGCACCGCACGATCAGCTCGGCCTGGTCCTCGACCACACGCCGGTAACGCATCTCGCTCTGGCGCAGCGCTGTCTCGATCGTCACGCGGTCGGTGACGTTCTCGATGAAGCCGATCCCGAAGACAGCCTCGCCGCTCTTCGAATGGACGATCGACACCGACACCTTGGCGTGGATCACTTCCCCGTTGCGCGCAACATAGCGCCGCTGGACGGCGTAATGGCCACTCCGCCCTTCGCGCAGGTCCGCCGTACGCAACAGGACGTCCGGCAGATCGTCGGGATGGCTGATCACCGTGATCATGCGACCGATCAGCTCCGAGCGCTCGTACCCGACCATCGCGCACAACGCCGGATTGACGTCGATGATCGTCCCGTGCAGATCCGACAGCACCACGCCGACCGGCGTGTGGCGGAAAAGCTCGTCGAGGACGAGCTCCGAGTCTTCGACGGCCGGAGGAGGCGCGCTGGGTTTCATGGGTCGGAATCATGATACGACCGCGCCTCACCGCTTGATCGCGGGAAACGCATCCGCCCGCAGGACCAGCCCGGGCCGCGCTAGATGCTCGGCAGGAACCGCGGCGGCTTGCGCGCCTTCGTGGCCTGCTCGAACGCGTACGCGTACTTCAGCAGCGTCCCTTCACTCCAGGCTCCGGCGAAGAACGAGATCCCGACCGGGAGTCCCTGCACGAAGCCGGCAGGCACGGTGATGTGCGGATATCCCGCGACGGCGGAGGCGCTGGAGTAGCCGCCGGTGTAGTGATCGCCGTTGATGAGGTCCGTCGTCCATGCCGGGCCGCCGGTCGGTGCGATCACAGCATCGAGCTTGTGCTTCTTCATGGTCGCGTCGATCCCCTCGGCGCGCGCGAGCCGGTGGTTCTTCGCCAGCGCTTTCCAGTAAGCGGCGTCCGTGAGCGGCCCCTTCTTCTGGGCCATCTCGAAGATCTCCTGCCCGAAGTACGGCATCTCCTGCTCGCGATGCTCGATGTTGAACTGGATGAGATCGGCCAGCGTGCGCGGCTTCACGTTCGGCGCGAGCCCCGCCAGATACGCATTCAGGCCGGCCTTGAACTCGTACAGCAGCACCTCGAACTCGCTGTCGTCGAACTTCCCCTGCGTCTCGAGATCGGCCGGATCGACGATCGTCGCCCCGAGGTTGCGGATCGCCTCGATGGACTCCGTCATCACGCGATCCACCGCGTCGCTGAAACCGAACGACTTTCGCGCCACGCCGATGCGCGCCCCGCGCAACCCGTTCGCATCGAGGAACCGCGTGTAATCGGCCGCGACATGGCCGCGGCTCTCGAGCGTCACGGCGTCGAGCGAGTCGATCCCCGTCATCGCGCCGAGGAGAATCGCCGCGTCGGTAACGGTACGGGCCATCGGGCCGGCCGTGTCCTGGCTGTGCGAGATCGGGATGATCCCGCTCCGGCTGACCAACCCGACGGTCGGCTTCAGCCCGACCAGCCCACTCGACGACGACGGACACACCACCGACCCATCGGTCTCCGTCCCCACACCCACCGCCGCAAAGCTCGCCGCGACCGCCGCGCCGCTCCCGGTGCTCGACCCGCACGCATTGCGATTGAGCGCATACGGATTGCGTGTCAACCCGCCACGACCGCTCCAGCCGCTGCTGGAGTGCGTCGACCGGAAGTTCGCCCATTCGCTGAGATTCGTCTTCCCGAGGATCACCGCCCCCGCCTCACGAAGCCGCGTCACGACGTGCGCATCGCGCAACGCAATCGACTCCGCCAGCGCGAGCGACCCAGCCGTGGTGCGCATCCGATCCGCCGTGTCGATGTTGTCCTTGATCACGATCGGAATCCCATGCATCAACCCGCGCGTGCGTCCCGCCCTGCGCTCGCGATCGAGCCCGTCCGCAATTGCCAGCGCATCCGGATTCAACTCGACCATCGCGTTGACCGCCGGCCCCCGCTTGTCCATCGCCTCGATCCGCGCGAGGTAGAGCTCCGTCAGCCGGCGCGCGGTGAGTGAGCCCCCACGCATCCCCTCCTGCATCGCCGAGATCGTCAGTTCCTCGAGGTCGACGTTCTGCGCGAACAGCTCCAGCGGCCGCGCGAATGAGGCGGCGGTGGCGAGTCCGGTGAGGGTGAGGAAATGGCGGCGGTCGAGGTGGTTCATGGAGGCGAGTGTAATGCGCCGTAAACGTCCTCGATCCATGAAAAGAGAACTGACGAGGGGCCTCCGGCGGGCCGGTGCGACCGGCAGCGTTTGTTGTACCCGCTGAACGTGTTCAGTGCAGGAAGTGTCCGCACGGCCTATGGCAACCGACGCTGCCGGTCGCACCGGCCCGCCGGAGGCCTCTCGTCGTTCTATACGCCATTCACTGCTTCTTCAACTGCTCGATGACACCGGCGATGCGCGTCTTCTGAATGTCGACGGTGGTCATATTCATCGCCTTCGTGTAGTTCTCGAGGGCCTTCTTGCGGTCGCCTTTCACACCGTAAGCCTCGGCGAGACTGTCGTAGGTGTTCCAGGAGGCGGGATGATCCTTGACGTTCTTCTCGAAGATCGCGATCGCCTCGTCCACCTTCTGCTGCCCGAGGAGCTGGTAGCCGTACGCGTTGATCTCCGTCTCGGTGGCGATGGACAGCGCTTCCTTCGTGAGCGCGTGCGCCCCTGCCGTGTCGCCCTTCTTCGTCAGCACCAGCGCCTTGGTGCGGAGGTTCGTGAAATTGCGGTTCATCCCGATCGAACGGTCGACCCAGGTCACCGCGTCGTCGAGGTCGATGCCGTTCTGCGCCGCCCAGTTCGCGGCCTGGTTCCATCCCTGCCAGCCGAAGCGCGGCAGTCCGCGCAATTGCGCCTTGTAGGTCTCGAGCACCGTGCGGCCGAGATCGATCCGGATCGCCAGCGGGACGCGCAGCTTCTCCCAGCGCATTGCCAGGACCACAGAATCGGCGGTCGGCTCGTCGAACGAGTACCCGAGGCGTTCCTGATGCGGCGCGGACTCCGCCTTTGCGGTGACGCGTGCCGCGTCTTCCTTCTCGTCGTAGCTGAAGCTGCCCCAGGCTCCCGTTTCCCGGCTGAAGATCACCGTCCAGTCGCCGGCCGCCGGGATCATGTGGAGCCCGTACGTTCCCGCGGCGAGCGCCGTGCCGTTGACGGTGACGGGCGTGGAGAACGACACGGTCGTGTTCTCGTTCGCGCCCGCGCGCCAGACCTGTCCGTAAGGCACGAGCGCGCCCCACACCGCACGGCCGTTCGTGGCCGGCCGGTGATACGACACGGCGAGCTCCGTCAGCCCGACGACCTGCGACGCCGTCGCTTCCGGACTCGCTTCGGGCCCCGTCAACCCCGGAACCTGCGCCGCCGCACCAACGGCCAGCAGCAGAAGTGGCAACAGCACAATGGCGACCCGCGAACGACGTCCGCTCATTTCTTCACCTCGATGTTGTGTGACCGGATTCTATGACCGCGCTCGTTGCCGGACGTGTCAGCTCGGTGAACCCCTTTTGACAACTCTGCGCCGATAGCTCTCCGGAGTGACGCCGAGGCGGGTGCGGAACAGGCGGAAGAGCGTGTTCGGCGTACCGAAGCCCGCGCGCGATGCCACGTCGCGCGTCGGCAGCGACGTCGTGGCCAGCAGCCGCTTGGCCTCGGAGAGCTGGAGGTCTTTCAGCGTCCGCGCGAGACGCTGTCCCGTACGCGACTTGAAGCCGCGGCTCAAGGCCGACGGATGCATGTGCAGGCGCGAGGCTAGCTCGTCGACACGAAGCGCAGTGCGAGCCTCGAAGCAGTAGCGCACGTAGGCCTCGAGCTCCGCCAGGTAGTCCGTCACCGGAGACCTGCCGCGCTGTCAGAAAATGATAGTGGCCGGCCTCCGCGACGGGTCTTAGATTGAGACGCGTTCCCATCCATCCATCCTTATCGCAGTCCCGGAAACAATCAACCTTGAGGAGGCTGGTCCATGTCCATACGCTCGAAGTTTCTCCGCCGTGCAACGATGCTCGCTCCCCCTCTCGCCATCGCGATCTTCTCGCTGCAGTTCGCGTTCACCACACCCGCGGCGGCCGGCAGCGACGACTCCCCCTACTTCGTCGCGCAGGGCGAAATCCCGCTGCGTCCGGAATCGGTGCGGAACATCGTCGGCTTCGAATCGGCGCTGATCGCGGACCTCAATCTCGCCATCCGGAATCCGGAAGCGCTGACGCGAGGCAAGGCGAAGGTGGTGGTCATCTGCGATACGAAGATCTTCCGCGACTGGGTCGACACAAAAGCCATCGTGGTCATCGAATCGGCGCGCGTCACGCAGCTCCGCCCGGACGAGATCCAAGCCATGCGGGGCGAGATCGTGCGTCAGTTCGACGGTGCGATCCGCGCCGAGCTGGCCGGCAAGCCGACCATCGGGAAGTTCGGCAGCGGCGTGCTGCAGCAGCACGAGTTCACCGGGACGCTGCGCCCGGTCGGCGAGCTGTTCGGATCGTTGCCCGCGGAGCCGGGGACGAAGTGAAACAACGACTCATCGCGACGGTGCTGGGGCTGCATCTGCTGCTCTGCGTCGCGTATGTCCTGCCGGATCGTCGCGGTCTCCGCGACGATCCGCTGTGGCGGCCGGCGGCGGCAATCGCGACCTGGACGGGCGCGGGGACGAAGTACGGCTTCTTCGCGCCCGGCGTGCCGAGCGCGCGGCGTGTACGCGTTCGCGCCTTGTGCGACCACGTGTGGGTCGAAGTGCCACCGCCCGCACGCGAGGGCGAAGCGCGGCTGCGCATCGACACCATCAACAGCCTGATCATGCATGAAGACGTCGAGGCGCCGGTCGGTGCCTCGTGGGCCGCGTACGCGTTCGGCTGCGTTCCGTGTGCCGAGGGTGTGCTCGTGGAGATCGACTACTACCGGATTCCTTCCATGGCCGAGTATCGCCGCGGCGACCGTCCCGCCTGGACGCTGCTGCGCGTGATGCCGTTTGCGCGGAAATCATGAAATCGTTCATCGATCACGACTCCGACGGGGCGGCGCGCGCGCTGTCTCTGTTCCGCATCCTGCTCGCACTGACACTGATCGTCCAGGCGTTGCAGACCGCGCCGCTGCTGCCGCTGCTGGCCGGCGAGCGCGGACTGATGCAGCTCCCCCTCAACGACGCGCTCGCACCCGCTGCGCTGCCGCGGCTCTCGTGGCTCAGCGCGTTGTGGGAGTCGGGACTGGCGACGGAGCGGCAGGTCCTCTACGCCGCACTGACCGGCTACACCGTCAGCCTGTTCTATCTGTTGATCGGATACCGCACGGCCCTCTTCGCCGCGGTTTCGCTCGTACTGCATCTCTTCTTCAAGGGCAGCGCGTTCACCTCTTCCTACGGGATGCACGAGCTTGCGACCAATGCGCTCTTCTTCTGCATCGTCCTGCCGGCCGGCCGTCAATTCTGCTTTCGTGAGGAGCGCGGCTGGATCTCCACCGGCGCGGCGCAGCTCTTCCTTCGCCTGTACCTGACGATCGTGTACGTGTCCTCGGGGATCGAGAAGGCCACCGGCGAAATGTGGCGCAGCGGCGACGCGATCTGGAGCTTCCTCATGCGCCCCGAGGTGACGATCGCCGGCTTCGCCTGGCTCAGTCGCGTCCCGTGGCTCGCGCCGATCCTGGCTTGGTCCGTCCTGCTGATCGAGACCGGATATTTCGCGTGCCTCTTCTCGCGGCGCACGCGCACGGTCTGGTTCGTACTCACGCTCCTGCTGCACCTCGGGATCGCAGTGACCTATCACCTCTGGGCGTTCTCCGCGACCATGACCGCGCTCAATTGCGGAGCGCTGCTGGCGGACGTGCCATTCGTAAAGCGTGGCATTGCCAGAACGCCGAACGCGATCGCAATCAGCGGATGTCGGGCTACGGCGGCACGACGTTGAAACCAGCAGCGAGTACCCGGATTCTCAGGACGGCGGTGTAGCCCGCGGCGCCGGCGCTCGCAGGCGCTCCGGACCGTGAGCGAGCGGCCGTTCCTGGTGCTGCAGGATGAGACGCTGGTTCCCGTGGCGCGGAGTTGCAGGGCGGCGGTGCGGGGAGCGGTTGGGGTTCTGAGGGTCCGGTCCGTGCCGGTGACGCGCGATTTCCTCACCGCTTACGCCGACCGTTCGTATTCACGAATTCGGTTGATCGACACGATCCACAACCGTCCAACCACGCTTCTCGTCTCAGCCAGATCCGCGACTCTCCTCAATGCATTCAGGATCATCGGAAGCGTAGCACGATGATTCCGCGCGCAGAGGCTCACCCCACCTGAACGGTGCGCTCGCGCGTCATCTCGGGACGAACGTGTTACCTTGCGAAGCGATGACACCTGATCCGGCGCTCGATGCGGAGGTACGTTCCCTCGTCGATGAATACCGGGAACGATGCCTCTGGTTTGTCCGCGCGGATTACCATCCATCGACCCCCGACGAGATCCGGCGCGTACTGCGGTGGATTCGCGCACGGGGCGACAGGGAAGCGTTTCAGCGCGCGGGGAAGATCGAGGAATGGCTCTCACGAACATCCAGCGAGAAGTCTGCCGTCTCATAGCGAGGCAGCGGATTGCATCGGGCGAGAGCTATGTTGCTGGTGGCGCCGCACTGAACACGATCCTCGACGCACCACGCATTTCGCAGGATCTCGATCTCTTTCACGACACGGTTGCAGCCTTGGCAGCGACATGGGATGCCGATCGTGCAGCTCTGCTCGGCGCCGGTTGCGAGATCGAAGTCGTTCGGGAACGACCGGCGTTCGTCGAAGCGATCGTACGGCGCGGGGCGGAGTCCGTCATCCTGCAGTGGACACATGACAGCGCGTTCCGCTTCTTTCCGCTCGTCGAACATCCGGAGCTCGGTCTCACGCTGCATCCCTTCGACCTTGCAACGAATAAGGTGCTCGCGCTCGTCGGCCGTGTGGAGGCGCGCGATTGGATCGATGTCCTGCGATGCGACTCGGCGGTCCAGCCGCTCGGATACCTCGCGTGGGCGGCAACGGGAAAAGATCCGGGACTCGCTCCCGATGCCATTCTTCAGGAAGCCGGACGGTCGGCGCGCTACTCAGCGGTGGAGATCGCCGCGCTTGCGTTCGACGGGCCGGCTCCTGACGCAGCAGACCTTTCCCGTCAGTGGCACGCAGTCCTCGAGAATGCCACGCAAATCGTCGCGCTACTGCCGTACCGGAATGTCGGCCAATGCGTCCTTCGCGGCGGAGAGTTGTTTCGCGGCGACGGCGCCGCTCTCCGCCACGCGCTCGCACGCGGTGAAATTCGCTTTCACGCCGGCTCGATCCGTGGTGCCTTTCCGCAGATCATTTGACGCCGCCATCGATTAGCCCCCACCCTGTCACGCCGGGAGGTCGCGGGCTCGGGTCCAGGCTGTCGTCCCCGTCGGCGCGCAGATCGTGCGCAATCACGACGCCCGCCGGCGGCTGTGATCAGTCACGGACGGGACGCGGCGGCGGCACCATCGTCCGCGACGGCGTCCGCTGCAACTTCGGCTTCAACGTGAAGTACCAGAAGAACGGCAACGCCCAGGGCCAGATCCTCTACATGGAGCACCGCGCCAGCGGTCCGGTGAAGGTGAAGGCCAACAACATCAGCACGCTTCCATCGCCGGCGACACGGCCATCATCCTCGGCAAGGCGGTCATCGACGGCGTGGGCAACTTCCAGTTCCGTTTGACGGTCACCGACAACGGCGAGCCGGGCTCGAGCGATGGGCTGGGCCTGCAGGTCGACGGCCGTGCGGATCTGAGCTTGTCGCCGGTGACGCTCTCCGGCGGCAACATCCAGGTACCGTGACGTTTCCCCTCGGCGGCGGGTCTTCGGGCCCGCCGCCGAGCCTGCCTGACGTCACATTTTGTCCCTAGGCAAAGGCCGACCCCGTCCCTATTTTCTTACGGCATGGAGGAACTCATGAAAGCTTCATTTCGTGCTTTTGCAGCAGTCGGTGTTCTCCTGATGCTGTCCCCCGGCGCCCTCTTCGCGGACTGTCCGGATATCGTGACGCAAGGGTGTTGCGGCGGCGTCACGTGGAAGAAGTACACGTTCACCACGGACTGCCCGACGGTGTCGGGCGGGATCTCCGTGACCAGCACCAACAGTTGCAGCCTCGGAGACATGCACGAGGCCGCCAACGACCCGAACACCGAGACGGTGACGTATCAGTACACCATCCCGTCGACCAGCACCGGCTGGCAGATCCGGCTCGACTACGACTTCAACAACGGCGGGGACAGCAGCAACTTCATCCAGGCGTCGTACAACGTCACCCGCGGCGGGTCGTCGATCGACTCAGGGACGTTCCTCAACCGCAGCGACTCGTGGCCCTGCGGCGTGGCCAGCGACTGGCCCAACAGCTGGAACGCCGGTGACATCCTGACGGTCACCATCAGCCTGCGCGCGACGAACTCCAGTTCGTACGCCCGTGCGGACGGCCTGATTCTGTTCAAGTCGCCGGCGTAATACCATCGGCGATGTGAATCGCATTGCCGTTCTCACTCTTCTGATTGCACCCTCGCGCTCGGCGGCGAACGCTGGTCCGCCGCCGAGCGTCTGGACATGGCCGCGCGCGTGCGCGGCGCGCTGGCCAAGTCGTGGGCCGCGTACAAACAACACGCGTGGCCTCACGACGAGCTGAAGCCGCTCAGCAAATCCTTCAAAGACTGGCACCCGCCCGAGTCGCTGCTGATGACGCCCGTCGACACGCTCGACAAGCTGCTGCTGCTCGGCCTGACGAAGGAAGCGGACGAGGGGAAGCAGATCATCGTCGACACGCTTGCCTTCGACAAAGACATCGTCGTGAAGAACTTCGAGATCACCATCCGCGTCCTCGGCGGTCTCCTCAGCGCGTACGAGATGACCGGCGACGAGCGCCGACGCTCGACTTCGACTCAGTCATCTTCAACACGGAGGCGCATCCGTTTCGGCGCAGTAAAATCATGCCATCCACTCGCTGACCGGATCCACGCTTGGCCATTACCAGCCGTCTTGACGCTCACCCGTTGTTATTAGGCGCTCAGCCATGCGGACTGCGCTGAGAAGCGCGAGCGAACGGTGTTAGACCTCCAGCCTGTCACGCCGGAGGTCACGGGTCGCCGCGTGGCAGGTGCCCTGGCGGACCTCCTCATCCTCCCCTCACCTGAAATACCCCCGATCCAGCGCGCGGTACTGCACCGCTTCTGCGACATGTCCCGACTCCAGCTTCTCGCATGCCGCGAGATCGGCGATTGTCCGCGCGACTTTCAGGATCCTATCGTGGGCCCGGGCGGAGAGGCTGAGGCGGTCGATGGCGTTGATGAGGAGGCGTTTGGAGGCTTCGTCGAGCTCGCAGGCGCGGCGCATGTGGCGGGTGGTCATTTCGGCGTTGCAGCGGATGCCGGCGCGGCGGAAGCGGTCGCGTTGGATCTGGCGGGCGGCTTCTACGCGTTCGCGGATCGCTGAAGATGGTTCGGCGGAATCCGTTGACGCGATTTCGTCGGTGGTCAGGGCGGCTACTTCTACCTGGAGGTCGATGCGGTCGAGTAAGGGGCCGGAGATTTTGGCGAGGTATTTGGCGATCTGGAGGGCGGTGCAACTGCACTGGCGGCGGGTGTCGTTGAAGTAGCCGCAGGGGCAGGGGTTCAGGGCAGCGGCGAGGGTGAAGCGGGCGGGGAAGGTGAGGGTGCGGGCGGCGCGGGCGATGGTGACGATTCCGTCTTCCATCGGCTGGCGCATCACTTCGAGCTTTTCGCGGCGGAACTCCGCGAGCTCGTCCAGGAAGAGGACGCCGTGATGGGCGAGGCTCACTTCGCCGGGGCGGAGCGGTGTGCCTCCTCCGACCATTCCGGGCGTGGAGATGGTGTGGTGCGGGGCCCGGAAGGGGCGCCGCGTCAGGAGGCCGCTGCCGGCCGGGAGGACGCCGGCGATGGAGTGGATCTTGGTCGTGGTGATGGCTTCGTTCTGGGTGAGGCGCGGCAGGATGGACGGGAGGCGCTTGGCGAGCATCGTCTTTCCGGACCCGGGAGGGCCGATCATCATGACGTTGTGGCCGCCCGCGGCGGCGACTTCGAGGGCGCGCTTGGCCTGCTGCTGGCCGCGTACTTCGGCAAAGTCGGCCAGCTCGGTGCTCTCCTCCGCTACGACCGACTCGGCGACGTCGAGCGGCTGCGTTCCGCGCAGGTGGTCGACCAGGCGGAGGAGGTGCGGGGCGCCGACGACGCGTACGCGCTTCACGGCCGCTGCTTCGTTCGCGTTCGGCGCGGGCACGATCAGCTCTTTGATGGACGGATCTCCGGCGATGGCGGCGGAGACGGAGAGCGTGCCGCGGATGGGCGTGATCGTGCCGTCGAGCGAGAGCTCGCCGACGAAGACACGGCCGGCGATGTCGTCCTCGCTCAGGAGCTCGAGGGCGATCATCATCCCGAGGGCGATGGGGAGGTCGAAGCCGGAGCCCTCTTTCCGCACGTCGGCGGGTGCGAGGTTCACGGTGTAGTAGCGCGCCGGCACGTAGAGCCCGCAGTTGGCGAGCGCCGAGTGAACGCGCGCGTATGACTCGCGCACGGCCGCATCCGGCAGGCCGACGATCGTAAACCCCGGCTGGTTGGCGTACCGGACGTCTACTTCGATGACGATTCGAACAGCATCAATTCCGAGCGTCGCTGCGCTCCATACTTTTCCGAGCATGGCGGGTGCGACCCGCGGAAGTCCCGCGCCGAGTATCCCTCGGAGACCGCGCCGAGGCAAGGGAGTCGCATAGCATCTCGGCGGAGGACGTCATGCGCATTGCGGTACCGCACAACATGAACAGGAAAGAGGCGCGGAAGCGCGTCGATGAGCGGCTGGCCAGCCTGTTGGGGCAGTTCGGCGATCAGGCCGAGGAGATGGAGCACAAGTGGGATGGCGATACGCTCCGGTTCAAGGGGAAGGCGAAGGGGCTGAAGGTGCAGGGGACGGTGGAGGTCACGGACGCGGCGATGATCGTCCACGCGAAACTGCCGCTCCTCGCGCTGCCGTTCGAGGGGCGGATCAAGGAGGCGGTGCAGAAGGAGGCGGATTCGATGTTCGCGTGAGGACCGGTTGGAGGTGGTGTCGGGTGTCAGGTGTCTGGGGCTGGTCGCCCGGGCGAAACACCGCAGACACCTGACAACGACACCATCGCGGCCGCAAGCCGTGAACGCAGAAACGGCGGACTCTTTCGGGTCCGCCGTTTCTACTGATCCACGTGCAGGATCTTTTTCAGCGCGTCTTCGTTCGGATCTACGAACAGTCTGCCGTCCACTTCGACGGCGGGATCGGATCCGAGATGATGCGTGTGTTTGTACTCTTCCGGACGAACCATTTCATGTGCTACGCGGAACTGCCGGAGAAAGCCTGCAATCAGGCTGGTCTTGTGCTTCTGGCTTCCGGGGAAGAACCTTACGGTCATCGCCTCCCCTCCCTTCACGAGTGTCTACCTATTTTGGACAGATGTTTGCGAACCTTAGGCCTACTTTGTACGGAAGTCAAATAACGTGCGTCCAATCACGCCGGGACGGCCTCCCGGTACTGGATCTCGTACAGCCGCCGGTACAGCCCCTCGGATTGCATCAGTTCTTCGTGCGTGCCGCGCTCGCGAATCTCGCCGTGGTGGAACACGAGGATCGTGTCGGCGGAGCGGATGGTGGAGAGGCGGTGGGCGATGACGATGGACGTGCGCCCTTCGAGCAGGGTCTGGATGGCGTCCTGGATCAGGAGCTCGGTCTCGGTGTCGATCGAGGAGGTGGCTTCGTCGAGGATCAGCACCGGAGGGTTGAAGGCGAGCGCGCGGGCGAAGGAGAGGAGCTGTTTCTCCCCTACCGACAAGCCGGCGCCGCGTTCCCGCACCTGCGCGGCGTATCCCTCGGGCAACCGTGAGATGAAGCGGTCGGCCTGCACGCGCGTGGCGGCGGTGCGGATCTGCTCCGGCGAGATGTCGGGATCGCCGAGGGAGATGTTGTCCGCAACGTTGCCGGTGAAGAGGAAGAAGTCCTGCTGCACGATCGCGAACAGGCGCCGCAGCTCTTCGAGCGAGAGGCGGCGGATGTCGACGCCGTTGATCAGGATCTCCCCTCGCTGCGGCTCGTAGAAACGGAGCAGCAGCGCCGTGACGGTGGTCTTGCCCGCGCCGGTATGGCCGACCAGCGCCACACGCTCGCCGCGACGAACTGTGAAGGAAACGTTCTTCAGCACCCATTCGGGTGCCGAGGGCGGAGCCTCTTCCCTCGGCCCTTCGTTATACGCGAACCAGACGTTGCGGAACTCGATCGACTCCAGCGTCTCGATGTGTGCGGTGGCCTCGTCCCTGATCTTCACCGGGGTGTCGAGCAGCTTGAAAATGCGCTCGCTGGCGGCCATCGCGGACTGGAGGATGTTGTACTTTTCGGAGAGGTCGGAGATCGGCTGGTAGAAGCGCTGCGAGTACTGGAAGAACGCCACCAGCGCGCCGACGGAGAGCGTCCCCTGGATCACCTTCCCGCCTCCGTACCAGACGATCAGGGCGATGCCGATGGTCTCGATCAGCTCGATGACCGGGTAGAACACCGCGTAATAGAAGATGGCGTCGATGTTGGCGGTGCGATGCCGTTCGTTCAGGCCGTCGAACTTCTTCGCCTCCGCCTCTTCGCGGTTGAAGAGCTGCACGGTGGACATGCCGGAGATGTGCTCCTGCAGGAAGGCGTTGATGGCGGCGATGCGGGCGCGGACCTGGCGGTAGGTGACGCGCGCGCCGCGGCGGAACCAGATCGACACCAGGATGATGAACGGGGTGATGGAGAACAGCACCAGCGCGAGGCGCCAGTTCATCCAGAACAGGACGCTCACGATGCCGATCAGCACGAAGATGTCGCCGAAGATGGCCACGAAGCCGGCGGTGAACATTTCGTTGAGGGCATCGACGTCGGTGGTGACGCGCGTCATCAGCCGGCCGACCGGGTTCCGGTCGAAGAACTGCACGTCGAGCCGCTGCAGGTGCCCGAAGATCTGCTTCCTGAGGTCGTACATGATGTACTGCCCCATGACGTTCATCAGGACCATCTGCGTGTAGAGCACCGCAAAGCCGCCGACCAGCACGAAGAGGTACAGCGCGGCCGCGATGTTGATGCCGGTGAGCGGATCGGCGGCCATGCCGTGCGCCGCGAGCCAGTCGCCGACGCTCTTGCTGACGCCGAGGGGCTCGGCGCCCGCGGGGCGGACGAAGAGGTCGATGGCGACGGCGGTGATGGCCGGGCCGGCGAGCTCGAAGATCGACGCGGCGATGACCAGGAGCACGGAGACGCCGGCGCGCAGGCGGTAGGGGCGCAGGTAGTACAGCAGACGCCGCGCGAGCTGGCGGTCGAACGCTTTCGCTCCCTCGTCTTCGTGTTTCTCGATCTCGTCTGACACTACGCGATCTCCTCCAGCTCGTCCTCGATCGTCTGTCGGCGATAGAGGTCCGCGTAGTAGCCGCCTTTGTCGATGAGCATCTCGTGGGTGCCGCGCTCGACGATCCGGCCTTCGTCGAGGACCACGATGTGGTCGGCGTCTTTCACGGAGGAGACGCGGTGGGAGACGATGAGGACGGTCCGCCCCTGCCGCACTTGACGCAGCGCGTGCAGGATGCGTTCTTCGGTCTGCGTGTCGACGGCGCTCAGCGAGTCGTCGAGGATGAGGATCAGCGGGTCGCGCACCAGCGCGCGTGCGATGGCGGTGCGCTGCTTCTGTCCGCCGGAGAGGGTGATGCCGCGCTCACCGATCACGGTCTTGATCCCTTTGGGGAACGCGGTGACGTCGCTCGTGAGGCCGGCCTGGCTCGCGGATTCGTCGATCTCCTCATCCGTGGCGCCGGGACGGCCGAAGCGGATGTTCTCGGCGATCGATTCGGAGAAGAGGAACGTCTCCTGCGGCACCATGCCGATCCACTCGCGCAGCTCGCGCAGCGGGATGGCTTCGATCGGGCGCTGGTCGAAGAAGATCGTACCCGGCGGCGGCTCGAACGCGCGCGTGATGAGCGACAGCAGGGTCGACTTGCCGCTGCCGGTGCGGCCGACGATGCCGATGGTCTCGCCGCTGCGCACGCTGAGGTTGATGTCGCGCAGGACGGGACGGCCGGCGTAGGCGAAGGTGAGATTGCGGATCTCGATCGTGCCCTGGGGCGCGGTGACGGTGGCGCCGGCCGGTGCGAGGGCGTCGGTGTCCGGCTCGACGGCCCAGATGTCGTGCAGGCGTTTCATGGAGGCCATGCCGCGCTGGAAGAGGTTGATGACCCAGCCCAACGCGATGAGCGGCCAGATCATGCGCCCGAGGTAGAACTGGAAGGCGACGAAGGCCCCGATGGTCATCGTGCCGGCGACGAGCTTCCGGCTGCCGATGAAGAAGACGAACACGAACATCAGGCCGACCAGCGCGTGCAGCGCGGGGTAGAAGGTCGAGGTGAGGCGGATCAGCGATTTGTTGAGATCGACGTACTCGCGGTTCATCCGCTTGAAGAGCTCGACCTCGCTCTCCTCGCGCGTGAACGCCCGCACCACGCGCACGCCCGCCAGGTTCTCCTGCACGCGCGCGGAGATGTCGCCGAAGTAGTCCTGCACCGCCTTGGTGCGGTTGTGGATGCGCGCGCCGAAGTATTGGACCATGCCGGCCACGACCGGGATCGCGAGCAGGGCGATGGTGGCCATCAGCACGTCGATGCGCAGCATCATGAAGAACGCGCCGCCGACGACGAGCAGCGAGGAGAAGGAGTGCATGACCGCGGGGCCGATCAGCATGCGCACCGAGGCGAGGTCGTTGGTGGCGCGCGACATCAGGTCGCCGGTGCGCTGCTCCTGGTAGAAGCGCAGCGGCAGCTTCTGCAGGTGCTGGTAGAAGTCGTTGCGCATGTCGAACTCGATGTAGCGCGACGCGCCGATGATGATCCACCGCTGCGCGTACAGAAACGCCCCTTCGATCGCCGCCGCCCCGATGAGCAGGAGCCCATAGCGGATGAGCATCTCGCGCGTAAACGTCCCGCTCAGCGCATTGACCGCGTTCCCGATGATGAGCGGCTTGAGCAGCGAGAAGACCGCCGACCCGACCACGCACGCTCCGCCGAGGAGGAGGCGGGTCTTGTAGAGCACGAAGTAGTGCAGGAGGCGGCGGAAGGGGGTCATGGTTGCGGGGGACATTCTATGGGGTGTTGGCCGGGGTCTGTGTCTGTTGCGCGCGTGTCTGCCCGATGAATGTGTTGGTGTCAGGTGTCAGGTGTCAGGTGTCTGCGGTTTTGCGGCTCGCGGTACCTGTCTCGCCAGCCGCAGAACCCCAGACACCTGACACCAACGCCTAACGCCCAACGCCATCACACCGGCTCCCTCAACGGCAACCTCTTCAACTCCTGCAGCGTGATCCTCAGGACCGAGCCCAGCGTGAAGCCGGTGGGGAAGCAGTGGGGGATGCGGACTCCGGCGCCGGAGAGCTCGAGGAAGTCGAGGGGGGGCTTGCGTCGGGCCAGGACGTAGACGAGCTTTCTTGGGAGGTCTTCGCGGTCGTCGACGTTGAGGTGCAGCGGCTGGAGGTAGTAGCCGAAGTGCATCTGGCGCAGTGCGGGGACGCCGCCGGCGAATTCGGGGAGGGTGACGCTCAAGGCGAGAGACCCGAAGATCCAGTTCTCCTGGGCGAACTCGCCGCGCCAGAAATCCTCTTCTTCTTCCGTCAGGTGTTCGAGACGCATCAGCGGGCCTGTTCCATCACCCGCTCAAACTCCTTCGCATCCCGAAACCCTTCCATCCGCGCGCGTTCGGCCCCGTTGGGGTCGGCGAAGACGAGCGTCGGGAAGCCGTTCACGCCGTAGCGCTTCTGCAGGGCGGCGACGGCGGGGGTGTTGCGTCCCTCTTCCTGTTTGCGATCGACCACCCGCACCGGCACGAACGTCTCGTTGATCGTGCGGGCGAACTGCACGTCCTGGAAGATCTCCGCGTCGAGCTGGTGGCAGGGCGCGCACCAGTCGGCGGTGAAGTCATACAGGATCGGCTTGTTCGTGGTCCGCGCACGCGCCAGCCCCTGCTCGATGGTCAGCCAGCTCACCTGGTCCGCGACCTCGGCCTTCGTCACATAGGTCACGATGCGCGCGACGAGCAGCACGGCCGCGAGCGCGAGGAGCCAGACCGGAATCGAGCGCTGGTTACTCTGCGCCATACGGTACCTCCCGCCTGCGGAAGACGAGGCACGCCAGCACGAGGGCGATCGCGGCGTTGGAAGCGACGAGCAGCAGCCATTCCGTGCTGAAGCGCGAAGGTGCGTCCGGGTAGAGGTTCCGCGAGATCGCGGTCAACGCGCGCGTGACCTCCTCCGGAAACTTGCGCGCGCTGATGCCGGTCAGGAGGCCGAGAAACATCATGGTGCCGAAATACAACGCCACGTTGAAGTAGGCGCGGGTGAAGCTGCCGAAGAGCGTGAGCAGCGAGACTACGAGCAGCGCGGCGGCCATCGAGTGCACGAGCGCCGTCGCGATCGGCGTGCCGTCGCTGAAGCCACGTCCGAGCCATTCGGTCGCCGCGGCGAGGCTCGCGGCGATCCAGACGAAGATCACGACGCCCGCGACGCGTGAAAGCAGGTAGACGGCGCGGGTGATCGGCTTGACCAGGATGAGCTGCAGCGTACCGGACGAGAACTCCGGGCCGATCGGTGCGCAGCCCCCGAGGAGGGCCAGGAGCGTCACCAGTCCCGGCCAGACGGAGGCCGGCCGGTCGAACCGGGCGACGAACAGCGCCGCCATCACCATCACGATCGCGTATGCCACGAACGCGACGCTCGTGTAATGCCGCCGCAGCGTCTCCGAGATCACGACCCCGCTCACGCCGCACCTCGGAAGATGCTCTCGAGGTCCGCGGTATGCCTGCGTACGTCGATCACGCCCGCACCACCGTCGACCAGCGCCTTCACCAACGCCGCGATCTCGCTCTCGTCGTTTACGTCCACGATGACCACGTTCCCGTTCGGTGCGACGCCGGCGATCCGCTCGACGTCCGCCGGCTCGAACGTCCCCGGGAGCAGCGTCACGGCGATCACGATGTGGCCGACGTGGCGCAGCGTCTCGCGGCGCGCGATGACGCCGCCGCTGAGAAAGAGGACGCGGTCGCACACTTTCTCGATCTCGGCAAGCTGGTGGGAGTTGAGCAGCACCGCCGCGCCGCGCCGTTTCTGTTCCGCCATCAGGTCGCGCACGAGGAGGACGCCGTTCGGGTCGAGTCCGGAGGTCGGTTCATCGAGGAAGAGGAACTGCGGTTCGTGGATGAGCGCCTGGCACATCCCGATGCGCTGCAGCATCCCGCGCGAGTATTGCGACAGCCGCTTGTCCGCCGCGGCGGCGATGCCGAGCCGCTCGAGCATCGCGTTCACGCGAGTATTCACCTCGGCCCGCGGGACGCCCGCCAGCCGCGCCATGTAGCGAAGGAACGCGCGTCCCGTCTCGCGGCGCCCGAAGTTCATCCGCTCCGGCACGAACCCGGTACGGCGGCGCACGCCGAGGTCGTCGTTGGCGCGCCCGTCGATGGTGATGGTCCCTTCGTTCGGATGCAGGAACCCGAGGAGGCACGACATGAGCGTGGTCTTCCCCGCCCCGTTCGGCCCGATGAGCCCCACCACCTCGCCCGGCGCGACCTCGAGCTCGACGCCCTTCAGCACCTCATGCGCCCCGAACGCCTTGCGCAACCCGCGCACCTCGACCGTCATTGAGCCTTACGCGCCCTCAACCCGGCGGCAATCTCGTCGAGCCTGGATTGGTGGAACTCGTTGATCAGGCGCTGGAGATCGGGTTCCTGGGTCACGTCGTAATCGGCTGTGTAGACCTTCTTGAGAGCGCCGCCGAGGTAGACCTTCGTTTCCGCCCGCCAGGTCGGTCTCACGAAGAACTCCGTTTGGATGGTGAGCTTTTTTTCGCCGACGTCGATGGCGTCCAATCTTCCCATTGGGGGGGTGGTGGGTTCGTGCATCGCGAGGGAGTTTACCGCGTTGCGGTTGGTGTCGGGTGTCAGGTGTCTGGGGTGTTTCGATATACTGAACGTCCACACTGACCGCGCCCGTCCTGGCGTGACGTCTCAGCACCAGCATTTCTATGGGTTCATTTGAAGATCTGCGTGTGTTTCAACGCGCGATCGACCTGATGGTCGACGTGTATACAGCGACTGAAGCATTTCCGAAAGCTGAGTTGTATGGCCTCACTTCGCAAATGCGGCGTGCCTCATGCTCGGTTGTGAGTAACGTCGCAGAAGGACAGGGCCGCCTCTCGTACGGCGAGACTCGCCAGTTGCTCAGCCAGGCACGTGGCTCGCTCTTCGAGGTTCAGGCGCAGGTGATCGTGGCGAATCGTTTGGGGTTCCTCAACGATGCCTCGGCTGAGCACCTGAAGAAACGCATCCGCGCAGCCGGTCGAGAGCTGGCCGGCCTGATCGAGTGGATCAAGAGACGTGAAGCCGAGGCGAAACGTCCATCACGCAAGAAACCCCAGACACCTGACACCTGACACCTGACACCAATTGATCGCTACCTCTCCCGCCGCACACTCCGCCGACACTTCGCCTCCGCCCTCGACTCGATCTGCCTCACCCTCTCCCGCGACAGTCCGAGGATCTCCCCGATATCCCTCAACGTCAACTCATCGTCCTGCAACACCCCGTACCGCAGCTTCACGATCGTCTTCTCCTCCAAAGTCAGCTCATCCACTGCGGTCTGCACGGACCCGTGTTCGCGGACGGTTTGGAGGTGGGGGAGGCGGTCTTTGTCGAGTTGGGGGGTGACGTCGTCGCGGCGGTCGTCGAGCTCGTACCAGTAGTGGAACCAGGCTTTGGGGTTGGGGTTGGTGTAGAGCAGGAGGACGGCGAGCTCGCTTTCGGTGATGTCGAGCTTCTGGCAGACCTTGGTCTTGGCGCTTTCGAGGAGGGCGTTGACGTTCGCCACTTCGCGGTTGAGGAACGAGGCGAGCTCGGAGACGCTCTTGGGGACGTTGTCGCTCACGCCGTGGCGGAGCGTCAGCACGAGCCGCTCTTTCGGGGAGAGCTCGGCCATGTGCAGCAGCAGTTCTTCCCGGCGGGACTGCGACTGCATCTCGTCCTCGGCGGACGGCATCATCGTCTGCTCGACGACATCCGCCAGCTCGGTGTGGGAGTCGTCGCCGAGCTCCGCG
This sequence comes from Thermoanaerobaculia bacterium, assembly GCA_035630815.1. Classification (GTDB taxonomy): domain Bacteria; phylum Acidobacteriota; class Thermoanaerobaculia; order Gp7-AA8; family Gp7-AA8; genus QHVT01. The sequence goes on along the minus strand of DASQJY010000031.1, from coordinate 42,015 downwards.
TTCAGCGAGTAGTTGTCGCTGTTCGCCTGCAGGAGCGTCTGCACTTCCTTCACCGTGACACCGAGGTTCAACGCCAGCTCGTCCGGCGTCGGGATGTGGTTCCCCTCGGTCATGGCGGTGGCGATCGCCTTCTCGAGCCGGTACATCAGGTTGGCCCGTTTCGGCGGCAGGCGGAACGCGCCCGCCTGTTCGGAGAGCGCGTGCAGGATGGCCTGGCGGATCCACCACACCGCGTACGTGATGAACTTGACGTTCTTGTTCGGGTCGTACTTTTTCGCGGCGTGGATCAGGCCGATGTTGCCTTCGTTGATCAGGTCGAGGAAGTGGACGTGCGCGTTGCGGTAGCGCTTTGCGTACGACACCACGAACCGTAGATTCGCCTTGACCAGTTCCTCGAGCGCCGCCTTGTCGTTGTCCTGAATGCGCGCGCCGAGCTCCTTCTCACGCTCCGGCGTGAGCCGCGGGGTTTTCGCGATTTCCTGCAGGTAATGATTGAGGAGATCGTACGACTCGTCGCGTTCTTCGTAGCGGGCCATCTTGGAGAGCGAGGATTTTACACCCGCTCTCCTTTATCTACGCGCCATCCGGGTGACGTTTCGGGGACCGTCGTTGAGCTCCCGCGCCAGCTTGACCGCATCGACGTCGACGCGCACCAGCACCGTGTCTTCGTCGTCGTGTGCGAGCACCACCAGCTCGATGCGGCCGTTGGCGGCCGGCCTTGCGTAGATGAAGCTCCACTCGTGCGACTTGCGCGACCACACCTGCACGAGCGGCGTGAAGCCGGGACCGATCTTCGCGCGCATGATCTGCTGCAGCTCTTTCGGGTCGACCTTGGCCGTCCCCTGGAACGTGACGAGCTGGAAGTCGTGGATCCCTTCCGGCGCGACGAGGCGGACCGCGAAGCGGGCCAGGCCGAGGAACGGGATCCAGATCCTGCTGACCCCGCGCTGCGAGTCGATGGCGTGCGCGACCTCCGCGAAACCGGCGTGAAGCGGCTGCGCGACGACGACGAGGAAAAGAGCGGCGGCTGCGAGGCGTTTCGTCATGTGCCTACTCCTTCGTGATCTCGGGGATGCCGAACTGCCCTTCGAGGGAGGCCAGCCGGTCGATGTCGATGGGGCCGTTGATGTTCACGACGGTGAACTCGCGCGGCTCGGCGGAGATGATCACCAGGCCGGTGATGCTGTCGCCGCGCATGTTGGCGTAGATGTTCACGTTCTCTTTCTTCTTGCTGCGGACGGTGACCAGCGGCTTCCAGGAGGGACCGAGCTGCTTCTTGATCTGGTCGACGAGGTTGCGGTCGTACTCCCCTTCTTTCGCGAACTCGTAGCTGCGGACGTAGATCCCTTCCAGGCCGCTGACCATGTCGCGGAGGGCGCGCTCGTCGGCGTCCTTGCCGGAGAAGAACTTCGCGGCCATGCGCAGCATCGAGGCGTCGAGGGTGATGTCGACCACTTCTTCGGCGCGGTCGGCGAGGCCGGGGAAATCGAGGTTGATCTTCTGTGCCGAGGCCGGGACGGCGACGGCGAGGGTGAGTGCGATCGAGATGATGAGCTTACGCATGACTTTCTGTCTCCTGACTAATCGTGGGAACCGATCGCGCGCACTTCCTGCTGTGCGTAGCGCATTTTTTCGGACGTGATGCGCATGGCCTCGAGCACCTGTTCCTTGGCGTGCTCGCCGCGGCGATGCTCGACGGCTTTGTGGGTGGCGTAGCCGCCGAGGAGCAGGCCGAGGGTGACCGAGGCCGCGGCGGCGCGCCACCAGACCGGACGCCTGCGAGGCGCGTCCGCCTCCAGGCGCTGCATCACTCGCTGCGCGAATCCGTCGGGCGGCGACTGGCGCCGCAGGGCGTGCTTGAGATCGTGTTCCAGGTTCATGACTGCTTCTCCAGTTTTCTGCGCAGCGCCTGCAGTGCGCGGTGCAGGTGACTCTTGACGGTGTTCACCGGCATGCCGACGATCCGGCAGATTTCGGACGGATCGAGGTCTTCCTGATACCGCAGCGTCACGACAGCCCGCTGCAGCTCGGGGAGGGATTCGATGTGTTTGCGAAGGCGGCTGTCGAGGATGGGGTCCTGGCGCTTCTCGGCGGCGCGGAGCTCCACGTCGTCGAGGCTGACCGCTTTCAGCTTCACGCGCCGCGCCTGGTCGATGCAGCGGCGCGTCGTGACCTGCCTCAGCCAGAACAGGACGTGCGCGTCCGATTCGAGGCTGCCGAGGTTGCGGTAAAGCTGCAGAAAGACATCCTGCGCCGTCTCCTCGGCACGGGAGCGGTCGTTGAAGAAGTGGTACGCGAGGCTGTACACCATCGCCTCGTGCCGCTCGATCAGCTCCGCAAACGCATCGTGGTCCCCCGCCTTCGCTCTCACGAGCGGGGTGGGAAACTCGATCGCCTCTGCCACGATAGCCGTCATCCTGATGGCTATATACGAGGGTTCGGGGGAGAAAGGTGCAGGCTATGAAGAATCGGGCACGCACTCGCGTGTGGCGCGGCCCCTCATCCGGCCGTTGGCCACCTTCTCCCCGCTCGACGCGGGGAGAAGGGCTACTAACTTTGATTCTTGCGAGAGCGAAGATTAGTAGCCCTTCTCCCCTGCAAGGGGAGAAGGGGCCCGAAGGGCGGATGAGGGGTCGTGCCTCCGGTGAGACAGCCCCGCAGTTCAGGATGACTCGATGACGAGCGACATCAGCCGATCCGTCTGCAGGTCGCTGCCGACGAGGAACGGGTGGCTGCCGATGTCGACGAAGCCGCACTTTTCATAGAAGCGGATCGCGCGCGGGTTGTGCTCCCAGACGCCGAGCCAGAGGGTCTCGGCACCGAGCTCGCGGACCGCGTCGATGCAGCGTTGCATCAGCTCCTGGGCGATTCCTGCTCCGTGATGGCCGCGGTCGACGTAGAAGCGTGCGATCTCGACTTTCTCCGCCTCGCGGCGGAGCTGCGCGAAGCCGATCAGCACTCCGTCGCGCTCGACGAGCAGCGCGACGTTCTTCGGGTCTTCGAGCTCACGCCGTTGCTGCGCTTCGCCATACGTTTGCGCGAGGTATGCGTCCATGTCCTCGGCGCGGTTCTGCGCGGCGAACGCCTCGCGGAACGTGCGCGCGCCGATCTCCGCGAGCGCGGCGGCGTCTGACGGGGTGGCGTGGCGGATGGTGTGCGGCATGTTTGGAGTGCGGTGACCGCAGTCACCGCTTTCACTGGCAGGTGCGCGGGTTGCGCCTCTCGGAGGAAAAGCGGTGACTGCGGTCACCGCACTCCAAACTAGTGCGCCGCGACCGGGATGTCCAGGCTGCGGTAGCGCTTCGTGCCGGGGAGGCAGGTCTTGTGGGTGACGTGGTGGAGGTACTCGTCGCGGAACTTCTTGACGGACGAGATCACCGGGCCGATGGCGGCGTCGCCGAGGGCGCAGAGGGACTTGCCTCCGATGTTGTCGGCCATGTCGAGGAGGAGGTCGGCGTCCTGCTGGCGACCTTCTCCCCGCTCGAGACGGTCGAGGATCGACTCCATCCAGTTCGTCCCCTCGCGGCAGGGAGTGCACTGGCCGCAGGATTCGTGGGCGAAGAACTTGGAGAGGCGCCAGACCGCGTCGACGATGCAGACGCTGTCGTCGAGGACGATGATGCCGGCGGAGCCGAGCATCGAGCCGGCCTTCATCACCGCGTCGAAGTTGAGCGGCAGATCGATCTCCTCCGGGAGCAGCATCGGCGCCGAGGCGCCGCCGGGGATGACCGCTTTCAGCTTGCGGTCGCCGGTGATGCCGCCGCAGTGGTCGTAGATCAGCTCCTTGAGGTTCATCCCCATCGGGAACTCGTACACGCCCGGCTTCTTCACCTTGCCGGAGACGCAGTAGAGCTTCGGGCCGGTGTTCTTCGGCGTGCCGAACGACTTGAACCAGTCGGCGCCGTTCTTCACGATCAGCGGCACGCAGGCCAGCGTCTCGACGTTGTTGACCACCGTCGGTCCGCCGAAGACGCCCACGACCGCCGGGAACGGCGGCTTCACGCGGGGCTGGCCGCGGTGACCTTCGACGGATTCGATGAGGCCCGTCTCCTCGCCGCAGATGTAGGCACCGGCGCCGCGATGGACGGTGATGTCGAAGTCGAAGCCGCTGCCGAAGAGGTTCTTGCCGAGGAAGCCCTTGTCGCGCGCTTCCTGGATCGCTTTCACCAAGACGGTCGAGCCGTAGTGGAACTCGCCGCGGATGTAGATGTAGGCCATCGGGTTCGAGCCGATCGCGTAGGCGGAGATGATCATCCCCTCGATGAGGAGATGCGGATCCTTCTCGATGATGACCCGGTCCTTGAACGTCCCCGGCTCGGCCTCGTCCGCGTTGCAGAGGAGGTACGTCGGACGGGGCGCGTTGCGCGGGACGAACGACCACTTCATGCCGGTCGGGAAGCCGGCGCCGCCGCGTCCGCGGAGCTCCGAATGCTTGACCAGCTGGATGACCTCTTCCCACTTCATGCCGAGGGCCGTCTTCGCGGCTTCGTAGCCTCCGCCGGCGAGGTAGGTGTCGATCGACGTCGAGTTCGGCTTGTCGATGTTCGCGGTGAGAACTTTGATGGGTTCCAAGTATTGATCCTTCGCTTCGCTCAGGATGACGCGAGCTGCGCTCGCGTCACTTCAACCTCGTCAGGAGGTCGTCCATCTTCTCGACGCTCATGTTCTCGTGGTAGTCGTTGTTGACCTGCACCACGGGAGCGGTGCCGCAGGAGCCGAGGCATTCGACTTCGACCACGGTGTAGAGGCCGTCCTTCGTGTTCTCGTGCGGCTTGACGTTGAGCTTGTCGCAGAGGTGCTCGTAGATGTCGTACGCGTTCGAGACCATGCAGCTGAGGTTCGTGCAGACGCGCAGCTGGTACTTGCCGACCGGGTTCTGGTTGTACATGTCGTAGAACGACACGACGCCGAATACGGTGGCCGGCGAGAGGTCGAGCAGGTTGCCGACGTAGTGCACGGCCTCCGGCGAGATCCAGCCCCACGTCTCCTGCACCATGTGCAGGGTCGGGAGGAGCGCCGCTTCCTTGGTGGGATAGCGCGTGAGGGTCTCTTCGAACCGCGCCTTCACGTCAGGCGGGAACTCGATGGTCTTGTTTGGATCGGGGAAGCGGTCTTTTGCGTAAGGATTTGCGGGATGGAGGTCGGCCATTTCTACTTCCAGTCGAATGCTTTCTTCTTCCAGGCGTAGACGTAGCCGACGCCGAGGAGAAGGATGAACACGAGCATCTCGCCGAAGACGAACCAGGAGAGTCCGTTCGGCGTGCGCGTCGCGTCGCGATAGATGACGGCCCAGGGGTAGAGGAAGGCCGCTTCAATGTCGAAGAGGATGAACAGCATGGCGATCTGGTAGAAGCGGACGTTGACGCGCTTCCTTTGATCGTCGAGCAGGGGCACGCCGCTCTCGTACGGGGCGAGCTTGGAGGGGTTCCGCTGGTGCGTGCCGAGGAGCCAGTTCAGGCCGAGAAACACCGCGCCGAGCGCGATGGACACGAACAGCATGATCAGGATGGGGATGTAACTGTTGGTCATAAAGCGGCGCGAATCCTACAGGGAGGAAGGGAGCGAAGCAAACGCCAGCACGGGATGTGCCGGGATACGCCGAGCAGCACCGCCGGGGCTGGTGTCGGGTGTCGGGTGTCGGGGGCTTTTCGCCCGGGCGATCCACCCCAGATACCTGACACCTGACACCCCCCTTCTAACGTGTCCGCTCCCCTACTGCGCCACGCTCTCCAGCATCAGCGCCTTCAGCCCGTTCCGCTCCACGACCTTCCCCGTCGCCTTCACCGTCTTTCCGGCCAGGCCGGCGACCTTTTCGTTGACCACGGTCGGCTTCTCGTTGAGGAGCAGGTAGAGCTGGCCGTCGACCAGGAGGCCGGCCGGGACGTTGCGGGCCAGGCAGGCGTTCGAGCAGCCGGCGTGCTCCTCGCCGTGGGCGCCGCGGGTGGTGTAGCAGTGCAGGTCGACCACTTCGCCGGTCAGGGTCACGGTCTCGTCGCCGGCCGCGGCGGTGAAGGCGAGCAGGAGGAACAGGATGAAGAGGAGGATGGGCGCGATGGTTTTCGTCATGACCGCAATATCGGTTCGTTCACCGATTTGCGTCCATTAGAAGTGCGTTAGATCGGCGTACGATGACTCCTTAGATGCTCCAATTCGGCCCGTTCACGCTCGATGCGACCACCGGCGAGCTGCGCCGCGACGGCCAGGTGGTGCCGCTCGCGCCGCAGCCGTTCCGGCTGCTGCTCGCGCTGGCGAGCCGTCCGGGCGAGCTGGTGACGCGCGAGGAACTGCGGCAGCAGGTGTGGGGCGACGGGACGTTCGTCGATTTCGAGCGCGGCCTGAACTTCTGCGTGCTCCAGGCCCGTACCGCCCTCGGCGACGACGCGAAGGAGCCGCAGTACATCGAGACGCTCCCCCGCCGTGGGTACCGGTTCGTGGCGGCGATGAACGTCGCGGCGCCGGCCCGAGTGAAAGCGGTGACTGCGGTCACCGCACTCCAAACTGTCGCGGTGATCGTTTTTCTCCTCGGCGGGGCTTGGATTGCGAAGGGGCTCCTCGTGGAGACCCGCCCTGAAGAATCGCTGACCGCGCGGACTCCGGCTGCGCATGAGGCGTATCTGCGCGGGCGGCAGCTCTGGAGCGAGGGGACGACGCCGGCGCTGCAGGAGAGCGTGGTCAAGCTGCGGGAGGCGGTACGGCTCGAGCCGTCGTACGTGCTCCCCCACATCGCGCTCGCCGAGTCGCTGCACCTGCTGGCGATGCGGGAACGCGTCGACGCACGGGCGGCGGCGAAGGAGATCCGCGCCTCCAGCCAGGCCGCCATGCGCCTCGCGCCGTCGCTGGCCCAGGCGCATGCGACCGAGGCGATGCTGCGGTTCTGGTACGAGTGGAACTGGGAGGCGGCGGAGGAGAGTTACCGGAACGCCATCCGCCGCAATCCGAACGAGCCGGGAGCGCTGCACGATCACGGCTGGCTGCTGCTCGTGCGCGGCAGGTTCGCGGAAGGGATCGCGCAGATCCGGAGGGCGCAGGAGCTCGATCCCATCTCCCCTCGGGCGAACATGCACGTGGCGTGGGCCTACATCTACACCGGCCAGTATCCGCAGGCGGTGCGGGAGGCGCGGCGCGCGCTGGAGCTCTCGCCCGGCTTTCAGGAGGCGTATCACTGCCTCGAGGACGCCTACCTGCTCAGCGGCGACTACGACTCGGCCCTCGCGGCGCGGAAACTGCGCGATCCAACTGTGGTCGGGACCGACGCCCGGAAGTTCTTCGAGGCCGACCGCGCCACGGCGGTCTCACGGATCGAGGCGCGCAATCCGTATGGCGCTGCCGTCGCGTGCGCGCTCGCGGGCGACCGGGAGAAGGCGCTGATCTGGCTGAGAAAGGCGAAGGAAACGCGCAACCTGTCGTTCCCGCTGGCCGGACTCGATCCGAAGCTCGCGATCCTGCACGGGGACGCGCGCTACGTCGAGTTGCTGGCCGGGGCCGGGCTGCGGCCGCTTACGCCGCGCTCTCGGTGAGGTACTCCATCGCTCCCTCGCGCGAGTCGAAGATCTTGAAGACGGTGTCGAGCTTCGTGATCTTGAGCAGGGCCAGGATGCGGTGGGAGGGCTTGACGAGGGCCATCTTGCGCTGGCGGTCCTCGAACTTCTGCAGGTAGCCGATCAACTCGCCGAGGCCGGTGGAGTCCATGTAGTTGATCGCCTCGAAGTTGATCATGACCGGGCCGGTCTCGTCGTTCAGCACCTTCTCGAGGTAGCTCGAGAATTCGCGGGCGCTCTCGCCCAGCTTGATCACGCCCTGGATGTCGAGCACGGTGACGTCGTTGACCCGATTCTTAATGATGTTCATAGAGACGGGCGGAGTGTATCAGACCGGAGTTCATCGTTCATCGTCCTTACCGATCCTGCTGGTAAAGAACGAGATGACGCTCAGGACGAGCGCGCCCACCATGGCCCAGCCGAAGCCGCGGATGTCGAATCCCGGCACCAGCCACGCCGTCAGCTCGAGCATGATCGCGTTCAGCACGATCAGGAACAGCCCGAGCGTGAGGAGCGTGATCGGAAGCGTGAGGACGAAGAGAATCGGCCGCACGATCGCGTTCAGCAGACCGAGCACCGCCGCCGCGATGGCGAGCGACACCCACGACGTGGAGTAGAAGCCCGGCACGAACTGCACGACCACGAACAGGGCTAAGGTATTGAGAATCCAGCGGATGAGCATTCCCATCCGCCGGATTTTACGCCCAACGCTGCCGTGTGGACCGCCGGTTCACACCCGTGAACATCGAAAACCACACGTGTGAACCGCCGGTTCACACTCGTGGACACGCTGGTTCACACGTGCGGACCGCCGGTTCACACACGTGGACATGCAGGTTCACACGTGTGGACCGCCGGTTCACACGCGTGGACACGCTGGTTCACACGTGCGGACCGGCGGTTCACACGCGTGAACCGGAAGAACCACGCCCCGTTACTCCCGTTTCGCCCGGTACGCCTGCCCGTCCGCCGTGGTGAGCGTCATCGCATCCTTTTCGAACCGGACAGTCTCCGAGCGTCCTTCGTAGAAAAACTCCGTGTCCGACATCGGCCGCAGCGCTGCCGGGGCGCCACCATCGCGGGTCGCGTAGAGGACGGACCCAGCTTTCACGATGCGGCGCGTGCTCTTTTCGTCGATGCGATACGTCCCCACGTGCCGCGCCAGTACGTCGTCGCTGACGTTCGCCACCGTGCGCAGCGGGAGGAAGGTGATCGGCGGCAGCGAGATGTAGCGCTCGCGGACCGGTTCGTTGCGGAGGAACGCCTTCATCGCCTCGAAGATCTTCGGCGACGAGAGGAAAAGCGGGTCGCTGTGCCCTGCCCCTTCGATGATCAGCGTCGTGGCGTTCGGCATGGTCCTGCGCAGCTCCTCGGCCTGGCGCGGACGCGTGCGGCCGTCGAGCGTGCCGCTGATCAGGAGAGCCGGGACGTTCGAGCGCAACGGCGAACGGAACTCCTCGCCCGCGTCGGGCATCGCGAACGCGCTGCAGACCTCGGGGAAAGGCATGCTGATCGCGTCGCCGAGGATCGTGTGCGCGGCTTCCGCGGCAATGCGCTGGTGGCGGCCGGCAGAGATGCCGGACGCGCAGTCCATCGCAACGGACATGGCCGAGGGGGCGGAGCCGAAGCGCTCGCTGCCGATCCGCAGCGCGAGCGCCAGCCAGTCTCCCCGCTCCAGGCGGTGCACGAGGTCCGGCAGGCCGGAGAACGTATCGGGAGCAAAGAGGCTGTCGGCGATGGCGGCCTGCAGGTCGAGCTTCCCGAAGACGAACGTCGCCGACTGGCCGTTGACCGGATGCGTGAGCGTCACGCTCTTCGGCCGCTCTTCGAGCTCGCGCATGATCTTGTTGAGCGAGCCGAGAAGATCGGGCGACTTGCCATCGCGCGCGGCGAGGCGTGCGATCTCTTCCATCAGCGACTGCTGATCGCCCGGCAGCTTGTACGTGTCGTCGGGGCCTTCGATGCCGGCCAGGATTACGCGGTCGATTGCATCCGGGTGGTAACGCAGCGCGGCGATGGAGAGATGCGTGCCGTAGCTGATGCCCCACAGCGTGAGCTTCTTCGCGCCGAGGGCCAGGCGCAGGTCGTTGAGGTCGGCGGCGCTTTCCACCGTGTTGTAGCCGGTGAGATCGACCCCCTCGGACGTCAGGCGCTCACCGCAGCGGCGCATGGCCTCGGCGAGCGCGGCACCGTACGAGGCCCGCTCCAGTGGCACCGCGGGATCGACCAGGTACTCCTCGGTGCACAGCATCTTCGGCCCGGAGAGGTTGATGCCGCGCTGGTCGTAGGCGATCACGTCGCCGAATTCGCGCAGGGCCATGAACAGCGGAAAGCGCGTGCTCATGGCGGCCCCGATCCCGGAGCCGCCGGGACCGCCGGCCAGGTAGACGATCGGCGAGCCGGGCTTCGCGGACGTCGATTTGAAGCGGACGAAGCGGATGGCGATCTTCCGCGATGCCGATTTGGTGCGGTTCTCCGGGACCTCGAACTCCCCGAGCTCCGCCTGCACCACGGTGCCGTCCTGGGCCTTGAACTCGTACGGCTGGAACTTCGCGGGGGCGGCGTAAAGCGCGGTCGTGAGAACTGTGAGCAGCGCGATGCGTACTGTCATTCGCATGGTGTGTGTTCCTCCGTCAGCGATGTACGCGGCGTCCGGGCACCGGTCGCACGCCCGTCGGCGAACGACCGGCGTCGTCGGTGAACGGCGCTCGCGCGCTGCTACCGTCGCCTGCATGCTCGTCCTGGTCCTGTTCTTCGCGACGGTGGTCTCCGCCGAAAACGTGGAGATCCGCATCAGCGACGATCCCTCGGCGCGATGGACGCGGACGACGCTGTCACAGATCCCGGAAGTGAACGACACGATCTGGATCCGCTCGCGTGTCGAGCTCCCGGAGGCGCGCCGCGCCACCCGAATGAACGCCCAGCCGCTCGCGCTCTACTTCGGCGCGCTCGCCTCCCATGAGCTCTGGTGGGACGGCGTCCTCCTCGGCCGAGGTGGTGTTCCCGCGCGATCGCGAGACGCCGAGACTCCTGGGCCAATCGAGGTGCTCTATCCGATCCCCGATGCGCTGGCGACGCCGGGCGTGCACACCGTCACGATCCGTACGTCCGCCTTTCATCGCGGCTTCCATCCGAAGCACGGCTACTGGTCGATCGTCGTGGCGCGGTACGACCGGCTCCTGGCGGCGGAAAAGCGCAGCGCCAACCGCGCCACGATCGCGCTCAGCGGCATCCTGCTCACCGCGGTCTTCGCGTTCGCGATGTACTGGCTCGCGCGCCGCGACCGTTCGTTCCTGCTCCTCGGCACGCTTTGTCTTGCGGCGGCGGCGCTGCTGATCGCCGAGGCGTGGCGGCCGCTGGTCGGCTATACGTACGACTGGCACATCGTGCGGTTGCGCTGCATCATCGCCGGCTCGTGGCTGGTCGGCGTGCAGCTCGTGGCGCTCGCCGTCACCCGCTTCCCTCACCGCTTCGGACGGCCGGTGCTGCTGGCGACGAGCCTCGCCGCGACGGCAGCGCCGTTCTTCTCCCACGCCTACGATCCGAAGTCGCTCTACATCTTCTCCATCTGCTGCAGCGTGGCCCTCGCCTGGACGATCTTCGCGGCCGTGCGGCGAATGCACGGAAGTGCACTGGCCCTGATCGGCGTCGGCGCGACGACGCTGGCGCTGCTGTTCAACCCTTGGGGCTGGGTGGACAACGTCGTCTACTTTGCGCTGCTCTTCCTCTTCGTCTGCCTGCTCTGTTCGCACGCGCTCGAAGTGCGGCGCGAGCAGGACGAGCGCGCCCGGCTGGAGCTGGAGATGGTGCGCCGCCAGCTCCAGCCACACTTTCTGATGAACACGCTCACGGCGCTCTCGGAGTGGATCGAGCAGGAGCCGCGCAACGCCGTGAGAATGATCGAGGCGCTCTCCGAGGAATTGCGCACGCTGCGCGAGTTCTCGAACCGCGCCCTCGTGCCGCTGGGCAACGAGTTGCGGTTGTGCCGCAGCCATATCGCGAACATGAGCCTCCGCAACGACGCCACGTACCGGCTGGAGGTGGACGCCGATTCATCGCGACTGGTGCCGCCCGCCGTCTTTCACACGCTCGTGGAGAACGCGACCACGCATGCGAGCGCGGGTGTGATGACGCTGTCGCAGAGGCAGCGGGATGGGCGGGTGTTGTATGTGTTCGAGGCACCTGCGTCATCCGAGGGAGAGACATCGTCGCCGGGCGTCGGCACCCGCTACATCGAAGCGCGCCTGCGCGAAGTGTGGGGCGACGCGTGGACGTTCCGGCAGGGCCGCTTCGGCGCGACCTGGCGCGCGGAGATCGAGGTTCCGGCGTGAAGATCGCCATCGTCGAGGACGAAGCGGTCGTCGCGCGCAGGCTGGAACGGATGGTGCGCGCGATCGTCACCGGGAGCGAGATCGCGGTCGCCCCTTCCCTCGGCGCGGCACTGGAGCTGCTGCGCGTTCGCACCATCGATCTGCTCTTTCTCGACCTCAACCTGCAGGGGAAAGACGGCTTCCGCGTGCTCGAGGAAGCAGCGGCGGCGCCGTTCCAGACCATCGTCGTCTCCGCCCACCACGAACAGGCGCTACGCGCGTTCGAGTACGGCGTCACGGATTTCGTCGCGAAGCCGTGGAGCGAGGAGCGCCTGCGCATCGCCATCGACCGCGCCGTCTCGCGCGAGCCGCAACAGCGCGCGAAGATGCTCGTCGTGCGCAAAGGTCGCGAGCTGCGCACGATCAACGTCGCGGAGATCGTCTTCATCCGCGGCGCCGACGACTACAGCGAATTGCACCTCACCGACGGCGAGGTCCATCTGCACGAGAAGTCTCTCAGCGCCCTCGAAGGAATGCTCCCCGAGGGCTTCACGCGCGTGCACCGCTCCTACATCGCGAACACCGCGCGTGCGCGCGGCTGGCGCAACACGCCGCGCGCGGCGCTGGTGATGGAGGACGGAGCGGTGGTGCCGGTGGGAAGGGTGTACCGGGAGGCGATACGCGAACGGCTGTTTTCCCCTCTCATCCTGAGCGAGGGCGGATGAGAGGGGGGAAGCGAAGGACCCCCTGCGATGCACGAGACCCGCGCTGTCGGAAAGGGGGTCCGTCGCTCCCCCTTCCCGCCGCCCTCCGCTCAGGATGACAGGTCAATCTGCACCTCGATCTTCCGCTTGGCCAGTTCGTCCATGAAGAGCTGGGGCGGGATGCAGCGTTCCTGCGGGAGCGCGCCTTTCGAGGTGGTCTGGTTGCGCGCCATCATCAAAGCAACGATGGACGCAGGGAAGGCGGTGGTGCGCATCATCGCGGAGAGGCCGGTGTCGGGATCGGCGCGGTCGATGATGTCGTAGCGGAGCTTTTTTCCTCCGCCCGCAAACTCGACGCGCACCAGCACCACGTCCGGCTCGTCGTGCGGCAGGTTGGCCACGAGCAGCTCGCCCAGGACGCGGCGAGGTTTCACCGAGGCGCCGTCGACGGTGATCGGGGCGGAGTTGCAGAGGCCGAGGTCGATCATGGTCCTGAACTTCGCGCAGTGGCCCTGGTAGCGGATGGTCTTGTAGTCGAGATCGCGCACCTTGCCGAGGAAGGTCTCGACGAGGGTCGACGTGCCGCCGGAGGTCTGGAACGCCTCCATCGCGCCGAACGGCTCCGGGAAGTGGAGCGTCTCGAGCTCGGTCATCGAATCGACGATCGTAACCTTGCCGTCGCGGATCACGCGTGCCGGCTCGATGTACTCGTTGATCAGCCCTTCGACGGAGAACACCATCTGGTAGTCGAGCGGCGGCTTCGGGATCTGCGGCAGGCCGCCGACGCGGATGTGGATCGAGTCGAGCGTCTCGAACTGCTCCGCGCCGTGGGCCGCGAGCACCGCCACCATGCCGGGAGCGAGACCGCAGTCCGGGATGATGTTCACCCCCGCCGCACGAGCCTGTCCATCGAGCGCGAGCTCGGCATCGACGACGTCGTTGTTGCCGCCGAGATCGCAGAAATGCGTACCTGCTTCGATGGCCGCCTTCGCGAGGCGCTCGTTGAGCCAGTAGTTGACGCAACTGATCGCCGAGGCGTGGCCGCGCATCAACGCGACGACGGCCTGCTGATCGTTGCAGTCGATCTGCGCGGCCGTGACTTTCCGCGGATAGCGCGAGGCGATCGCCTCCGCTTTCGACAGCTCATAGTCGGCCACCGTGACGGCGTCGACATCGGATTGCGAGACGAGATCGTGGACCGCGCCGAGGCCCATCCGGCCGGCGCCCAAAACGAGCATACGCATAAGGCGGCGGATTCTAGCCGAACGGTATGGAGTGCGGTGACTTTGTCACCGCTCCTGGAGTCGCGGGCTACCGCCGCTTTGTAGGTGCCGGCGTGCCGCGCAGCAGACCCGAGACCGTCAAATCCTCGTCGACCTGCGGCCAGTGAATGTATTCGCCGTCTCCGATGAGCCGATAGTCGGCGCGCTGTTCCTCGGAAGCGGCAAGCAGCCGCGGATACCACGCCAGCGGCACGATAATCGTGCGCCCATCCGCCAGATGAACAACCAGATCCGTCTCGGTCGTTGAGACATCGGTAGCACGGGGTGCAGTGTCAATTGCCGAAGAAGTCATTCCACGCCTCGATGAATTCTAGCCGATGTGCGATCACGAGACGCTCGATCGCCCGCAGGTCGTGGTCGCGCAACCTTCCCTTCATGCTCGACATGAACGTGCGGAGGCTCGGAGCCATCGCTACTCGAGAAGAAGAAACGGTACTGTCCGATTTGTCGAAGCGTCGGCATGCACGGATTGTCACTCAACTGCCCGTGCGACGCACTCGCGATAAACCAGTCCCCCTTACCGCGCGATGAACCGCTCGATCGACGCGATGAACGTCTTCACGTCGATCGGCTTCGAGATGTAGCCGTCGCAGCCGGCTTCCAGGAAGCGGTCCTTGTCTCCCCTCATGGCGTGGGCGGTGAGGGCGAGGATGGGGATGCGGGCGGTGCGGGCGTCTTTCTTCATGGCACGGACGACCGAGAGGCCGTCCATGCCGGGGAGGTGAATGTCCATGAGGATCAGGTCGGGGGTCGAGTCCGAGCCGTTCTGCGTGATGGCGAGCGCTTCCTCGCCGCTCGTCGCCTTGACGATGGCGTAGCCGCCTTCCTCGAGGAGGAACTCGACGAGCTGCATGTTCATGTCGTTGTCTTCAACGACCAGGATCTTCCGCTCGCTCATGGGGATACCGCAGTGTACGCCTTAACCCTGCGACTTTGGAGCCCCCGCGGCGGGTGCGCCCGGCGTCTGCGGTCCCTCGGGGAAGAACTGCGGATCGAGCACGACCTTCGCTCCCGTCTGCAGGCGCTTGATCTCCGATTCCGCCGTCTGCTGGCGTACTTTCTGGCGCAGCATCGGGTCGAGCTCCGCGAGCGAGGCCTGCTCCACCTTGAAGATGTGCACGCCGTACTCCGTCTTCACCGGCTCGCTCATCTCGCCCGGCTTGAGCTTCGTCACCACCGCGGCGATGTTGGGCGGCAGCCCTTCCGGACGGGCCGGCCCGAGGGAGCCGCCGTTCGGGGCCGACTGCTCGTCGTCCGACTCCGTCATCGCGGTCCGCGCGAAATCGGCTCCCCCGCGGATGCGGGCCGCGATCGCCTGCGCGCGCTGCATGGCCTGCGCTTCCGGCGGCGCCTGCGCGCCGCCGCGTGCCGGCGCCTGTCCCCCCGCGTACGCGACCAGGATGTGGCGCAGCGAGATCGCGGTCGCCTTCTCCTTCTCGTACTCCGCCTTCACCTTCTCGTCGAGCTTCATCTCGGCCAGCTTCTCGAGCGCGCGCGCGGCGGTGATCTGCGACTGCGCCATCTTGATCTGCCGCTTGACCTTCGGGTCCTCCGCGACGCCGAGGCGCTTCGCCTCCTGCTCGAGGACCTTCAGCTTCACCAACTCGTCCGCGAGCGCGCGGCGGCCGGCAGGCGTCGTGTAGAACGTGCGCTGCTCGTTCGGCACGTTCTCCATGAACTGCGCGAACTCGACGTCGGTGATCTCCTCGTCGTTGACGCGCATGACCACCTTGCCGGTCTCCTGCTTCTCGTCGGATTGGTTCGGGCGGAACTGCGAAAGACCGAATGCGACCGCCAGGACGATGACGACCGCAACCACTGCAACGACCATGTCTTTTTTCACTGGATTCCTTTGACGACTAGCGTAGTTTGATCGGCGGCTGAAACGCGTTGACGCTCACCGCGTCAATCAGTATCCTCCGCCCTTGTGAAAGATTTCACGGACTCTTCCGTGAAATTCTGCTCGCCGCCCCGCAGCCTCGCCCCCTCGTCGGGCGCTACATCTGCATCAGCAAAGCACCTTTATGGCTAAAGTTACCATCGACGGAATCGAAGTCGAAGTGCAGGATGGGATCAACGTCATCGAAGCCGCGAAAGCGGCGGACGTTCACGTCCCCCATTTCTGCTACCACCCCTCCCTCAGCATCGTCGGCCAGTGCCGGATGTGTCTCGTCGAGGTGGAGGGTATGCCGAAACTGCAGGCCGGTTGTGCCACCCCTGTCAAAGACGGGATGAAAGTCTCGGTCTGGAACGACAAAGTGGACAAAGCGCGCAAGGGGCAGATGGAATTTCTGCTCATCAACCATCCGCTGGATTGTCCGATCTGCGACAAGGCCGGCGAGTGCCCGCTGCAGGACTACTCGTTCAACTACGGCTCCGTCACCTCGCGGTACGGGGAGTTCAAGCGCACCTACCCCGGCATGGACCGCACGGCCATCGGTCCGCACGTGATCCAGAACATGAACCGCTGCATCCACTGCACGCGGTGCATCCGCTTCACGGCCGAGATCACCGGGACGAGCGAGCTGGCGTTCTTCCGCCGCGGCGCGTCGACCGAGGTCGGCGTCTTCCCGGGGACCCCGCTCGACAACTGGATGAGCGCGAACGTCACCGACATCTGCCCCACCGGCGCGCTCACCCCGCGCGAGTTCCGGTTCGAATCGCGCGTCTGGAACCTCGACTCCACCGAGTCCGTCTGCAACGGCTGCGACGTCGGCTGCAACATGTTCATCGGCCACCGCACCGGGCAGGTGTTCCGCTACCGCCCCCGCGTCAACCCGGACGTGAACGACCACTGGCTGTGCGACTACGGCCGCTTCTCCTACGAGCAGTACGAGACCGACCGCGTGGTCGTGCCGAAGGTGCGCACCGAGGACGACTACCTCGCCATCTCGACCTGGGAGGAAGCGCTGGAGTCGATCGAGAAGAACGTGAAGGGCGCGAAGAGCATCTCCGCGATCGCCTCGGCGCAGATGACGAACGAGGAAGCGTGGCTTGCGAAGACGCTCTTCGGGAAGCTCAACGCGAACGTCGGCGTGATGGTCGATCCGATCGGCCCGATCAAGATGAAAGCGCGCACGGAGTGGCTCCTCGGCGAGCAGGCCGGCCCGAACTACCGCGGCGTCAAGGCGGTGCTCGGCAACGCTTCGATCGAAGACCTGCTCACCAAAGGCGCCGACGGCGTGGACGTCCTCTACATCTGCGACGCGAAGTTCAGCGACCGCGCGAAAGAACCGGAGGTGGTCGCCAACCTGCGCAAGGCGAAGTTCCTGGTGGTCACGTCGTGGGATGCGAACCATCCGCTGGCCGAGGTCGCGGACGTCCTGATTCCGGGCGCGATTCATCCGGAGAAGGAAGGGACGTACACGAACCTGCAGGGACGCGTGCAGCGCATCCACCAGGCGTTCCAGCCGAAAGGACAGGCCGCGACCGAGCTCGAGTCGCTGCGCCGCGTCGGCGCGCGCCTCTTCCCGGATGATGACGAGTTCCGCAGCGCGGACGCGCTCGACGTGTTCGAGACGCTCCGTGCGGCCGTCCCGGAGATGGCGGAGGTCAGCGCGTAATGGCTTTCGATCTGACCGACATCCTGCTCTCGGTCCTCAAGATCGCGATCATCCTCGGGCTGTGGCTGAACGTCACGCCGATCATGGTCTGGGTCGAGCGCCGCGGCAGCGCGCTGATCCAGGACCGGCCGGGCCCGAACCGCGTCGGACCGATGGGACTTCTACAGTCGTTCGCCGACGCGCTGAAGTTCATCATGAAGGAAGACATCATCCCGGCGCAGGCGCACAAGTGGCTGTACACGCTCGCGCCGATGTTCGGGCTGCTCCCCGCGCTGACGACCATCGCGGTCGTGCCGTGGGGACGCTCGTTCGTGATCCCGGAGATGCACCTCTTCGGCCGCACCCTCTTCGAAGGGGGCCGCTTCTTCAACCCGATCGTGGCCGACGTCAGCGCCGGCATCCTGATCGTCTTCGCGCTCGCCTCGCTGGGTGTGTACGGCATCACCATCGCCGGCTGGTCGTCCGCGAACAAGTATTCGATGTTCGGCGCGATCCGCGCCTCGGCGCAGATGATCTCGTACGAGCTCTCGCTGACGCTGGCCGCCGTGAGCGTGCTGCTCGTGGCGGGGTCGCTGCGGCTGACGGACGTCGTCGCGCAGCAGAGCAACTACTACTTCGTCCTCTTCGACGTCATCAAGATCCCGGCCTGGAACGTCCTCTCGCCGGCGATGTGGATCAGCTTCATCGTCTTCTCGGTCTCGGCGTTCGCGGAGACGAACCGCCTCCCCTTCGACTTCGCGGAAGCGGAGGCAGAGCTGGTGGCCGGCTATCACACCGAGTATTCGTCGATGAAGTTCGCGCTCTTCTTCATGGCCGAGTACATGGCCATGACCACCATGGCCGCGCTGGTGACGACGCTCTACCTCGGCGGCTGGGACATCCCCTGGTACAACGAGCCGGCGAACTTCCTCGGCTTCCTGCTCTCGTTCCTCGCCTTCATGGTGAAGGTCGGCATCCTGATGTTCATCTTCGTCTGGGTGCGCTGGACCATCCCCCGCCTCAAGTACGACATCCTGATGCGCATCGGCTGGAAGATGTTCCTGCCGCTCGCGATCCTCAACATCGTCATCGTGGCCGCCTTCATCGCGAAAGGCTGGATCTAGATGAAGCGTTCTAGGTTTTCAGGTGTCAGGTATCTGGGGTGTATCGCCCGGGCGACAAACCTCAGACACCTGACACCCGATACCCGACACCCGGTACTTTATGGCTGAATTCATCATCTTCTTCTTCTTCGCCGCCGTGGCCGTCGTGTTCGCGCTGGTGGTCGTGCTGCACCGGAATGCGGTGGTGGGTGCGCTGTCGCTGGTGGCGTCGTTCTTTGCGCTGGCGGTGATGTACGTGCTGCTCGAGGCGCCGTTCGTGGCCGCGCTGCAGGTCATCGTCTACGCCGGCGCGATCATGGTGCTGTTCCTGTTCGTGATCATGCTGCTGAACCTGCAACACATGGCCGAGCCGGCGACGAGGCCGATCCAGCAGTTCCTCGGCTACGTCTCCTCCGCGTTCTTCGGGATCGGCCTCGTGTACTACCTGCTGAAGTACGCGGTCTTCGCCAGGCTGCCCGAGGGGCAGTTCCAGGCGGACGCGCGCACGATCGGCATCCGGATGTTCGAGGCGTACGTCTTCCCGTTCGAGATGGTCTCGATCCTCCTGCTCGCGGCGATCGTCGGGGCGCTGGTGCTCAGCGGCCGGGCACCCGGACGCGCGAAGATCAGCGAGGAGGTGGGACGATGATCCCGACGCACTACTTCCTGATCCTGAGCGCCATCCTCTTCACGATCGGCGTCATGGGCGTGCTGACGCGGAAGAACGGCATCACGATCTTCATGTCCATCGAGCTGATGATCAACGCGGTGAACCTGACGTTCCTCGCGTATGCCCGCCAGTTCCACGACGTGCACGGACTGATCTTCGTCTTTTTCATCATGGCGGTCGCAGCCGCGGAAGCCGCGGTCGGGCTCGCCATTTTCATCTCGCTCTTCCATCACCGGAACACCATCGACGTGGACGAAGCGAACCTGATGCACTGGTAAGAAGCGGGTGTCAGGGGTCAGGTCTCAGGTCTTAGCAGAGGCCGCCGCTGCTCGGGCGGAGCGCCTAAGACCTAAGACCTGACACCTAACACCTTCAGCGGCACGAACATAGCAATTGTTCAGCTCAGGAGCTGAACAATGGACAAGACAGAAAAGCTCATTGACTGGGAAGAAAACGAGCGTGAAGACCGGAACCGCAACGGTCTGAGCGATGACATCGAGCCGCCGATCCCGGACGTAACGGCCGGGGCCGCAAAGCTCAATTATCGCCTTCAGAACGACGGCCTGGCCGACACGACGATCACCGGCGGAGACGTCGACGCGCAGTTCGAAGGCGCGCAGTTTTCCGGAGATGAATCGGCCGTCAGCAGCATGACTACGCCGGAGCAGAACCAGGTCGACGACACCGGCCAGGCGATGGGCGTGACGTATCAGGACAACGAGGAGCTGAAGTTCGGTGAGAAGGAACGCAGCCGCGACATCAAGCGCTGGGAACTCGATCCGGCTTCCTCCGACGATTACAACGAACGCGTAAGAGACGAAAGTTAGTAGCCGATGCGGGAGACTCCTCGCGTCGGCTGACGTGAGGAGCACCCCGTATCAATGCTCGACAACCTCTGGCTCATCCCCATCGCGCCGTTCATCGGCTTCCTGCTGAACGGGATCCTCGGCAAGCGCGCCGGTAAAGGCTTCGTCACGGCCGTGGCGCTGCTCGGGTCGCTCGCGGCCGCCGTCCTCGGCACCGTCGCGGTGTTCGAGTACAACGCGCACTACCACCACGGCGAGCGCCACCTCAACGTCGTCTACGAGTGGTTCATGTCCGGAGGCATCGGCGCGGACATCGCGTTCCAGCTCGATCCCCTCTCGATCGTGATGCTGATGGTCGTGACCTGGATCGGCTTCCTGATCCACGTCTACTCCGTCGGCTACATGCATCACGAGGAAGGCTACTGGCGTTACTTCGCCTACCTGAACCTCTTCCTCTCGGCGATGCTGATCCTGATCCTCGGGAGCAGCTACCTCTTCATGTTCGTCGGCTGGGAGGGCGTGGGACTCTGCTCCTACCTCCTGATCGGCTTCTACTACCAGACCGATTACGCTCCCGCCGCCGGCAAGAAGGCGTTCGTGGTCAACCGCATCGGCGACTTCGGCTTCCTGATCGCGATGTTCCTGATGTTCGCCTACATCGGCAGCGTCGACTTCGCCAAGGTCCAGCAGGTCGCGGCCGCGGGCGGGCTCTCGGCCGGCATCGTCACGGCCATCTGCCTGCTGCTCTTCGTCGGCGCGGCCGGCAAGTCGGCGCAGCTGCCGCTGTACGTCTGGCTGCCGGACGCGATGGCCGGCCCGACGCCGGTCTCGGCGCTCATCCACGCCGCCACGATGGTCACCGCCGGCGTCTACATGATCGCCCGCTCGAACGTGCTCTACCGCCTCTCGCCGACCGCCATGATGGTGGTGGCGATCATCGGGGGCCTGACCGCGCTCTTCGCCGCGACTATCGGCCTGCGGCAGTTCGACATCAAGAAAGTCCTCGCCTACTCGACCGTCTCGCAGCTCGGCTTCATGATGATCGCGGTCGGAGTCGGCGCATTCACGGCCGCGATCTTCCACCTCATCACGCACGCCTTCTTCAAGGCCTGCCTCTTCCTCGGCTCCGGCTCCGTGATTCACGCCATGAGCGGCGAGCAGGACATGCGCAACATGGGAGGGTTGAAGGAGAAGATCCCGCAGACCTTCCGCACCTTCCAGCTGGCCACGTTCGCCATCGCCGGACTGCCGTTCGCCGCCGGCTTCTTCTCCAAGGACGAGATCCTCGCCTCCGCCTTCTCGACCCCCTACTTCCCGGGCGTCGGCAAGTTCGTCTGGCTCCTCGGGACGCTGGCGGCCTTCTGCACCGCGTTCTACATGTACCGCCTCTACTACATGACGTTCTACGGCAAGTTCCGCGGGACGCACGAGCAGGAGCATCACCTGCACGAGTCGCCGGCCTCGATGACCGTGCCGCTCTGGATCCTGGCGGGGCTCTCGCTGCTGGGCGGCCTGCTCAACCTGCCGCACCTGATCCACGTCCCCGGCGCGGCGTTCCTTGCGCACTGGCTGCACCCGATCTATCCGGCCGTGGCGGGGACGCACCAGGAGATCACGCTCCTGGCGACGACAGAGTTCTTCGTGGCCGGCCTCTCCACGCTGATCGCGGTGGCCGGCTGGTTCATCGCCATGCGGCTCTACAAGAACCGCGAGCTCGCTTCCGACGCCGCGTTCGCGCGGCGCGCACCGGGCCTGGCGCGGGCGATCGAGAACAAGTGGTACGTCGACGAGTTTTACGGCGCGACGATCGTCCGCCCGCTGGCAGGGCTGTCGCGCTTCTTCTGGAAGGGCGTCGACGCCGTGATCGACGGCATCGCCGCCACGCTCGGCTTCGTCGTCCGCGGCTTCGGCGACATCATGCGCTTCTTCCAGACCGGCAACGTTCGCAACTACGCGCTGATGTTCTTCATCGGCGTGATCGTATTCGTGGCGTTTTTCGCATGAACGGTGTCAGGTATCAGGTATCAGGTATCTGTGGCTTTTCGCCCGGGCGACACACCGCAGACACCTGACACCCGACACCCGACACCCGACACCAGTTTCGAGGTAATCAACCAGATGCTACTTTCAACCATCCTCTGGCTCCCGCTCGCTGCCGCGATCGTGCTGGCCTTCTTTCCGAAGACCGCCGACACGGCGCTGAAGGGGTGGGGCCTCTTCTGGTCCGCGGCGACGTTCGTCGTCTCTCTCGGCCTGCTGCGCGGCTGGGATGACACGCAGGCGGGCTTTCAGTTCGTCGAGTCGCTGCCGTGGATTCCGCAGTGGGGCATCACCTACGGCCTCGGCGTGGACGGGATCACGCTCTGGCTGGTCCTGCTGACCACGTTCCTCACGCCGCTCATCTTCCTGTCGCAGTGGAACTCGCTGCACAAGCATCCGAAGGAGTACCTCATCGCGTTCCTGGTGATGGAGACGGCGATGATCGGCGCGTTCCTGGCCACCGATCTCCTCCTCTTCTACATCTTCTTCGAGCTGATGCTCCTGCCGATGTACCTGGTGATCGGGGTCTGGGGCGGCGCGAACCGCATCTACGCCGCGATCAAGTTCTTCCTCTTCACGATCGCCGGCTCGCTGCTGATGCTGCTGGCGATCCTCTACCTCGTCTTCCAGAACTACCACCAGACCGGGCTGCCGTCGTTCACCATCACCGACCTCTACGGCACCGTGCTCACGCCGAGCGCGCAGATGTGGCTCTTCTTCGCCTTCTCGCTCGCGTTCGCGATCAAGGTGCCGCTCTTCCCGCTGCACACCTGGCTGCCCGACGCGCACGTCGAAGCTCCGACCGGCGGCTCGATCATCCTCGCGGGCGTCATGCTGAAGATGGGGACGTACGGCTTCCTCCGCTTCGTGCTCCCGCTCTTCCCCGAGTCGTCGGTGCGCTGGGCGGGACTGATGATCGCGCTGTCGGTGATCGGCATCATCTACGGCGCGCTGGTGGCGTGGGTGCAGCCGGACATGAAGAAGCTGGTCGCCTACTCCTCGGTCTCCCACCTCGGCTTCTGCGTGCTCGGCATCTTCGCCATGAACCAGACCGCCATCGAGGGCTCGATCCTGCAGATGGTCAACCACGGCCTCTCCACCGGCGCGCTCTTCCTCCTGGTGGGCGTGATCTACGAGCGCCGCCACACGCGCCTGCTCGCCGACTACGGCGGGATCGGCAGGACGATGCCGCTCTTCACGATCTTCTTCGTCATCGCGGTACTGTCGTCGGTCGGCCTGCCGGGACTGAACGGCTTCGTCGGCGAGTTCCTGATCCTCTCCGGCACGTTCAAGACCTCCCCGGTCGCCGCGACGCTCGCCGCAACGGGCGTGATCCTGGCCGCGATCTATCTCCTCTGGCTCGTCCAGCGCGTCTTCTTCGGGCCGATCACGAACGACGAGAACAAGCACATCCCCGAGATCGCCTGGAACGAGATCGCCGCCCTCGTCCCGATCGTCTTCTTCATGGTCTGGATCGGCGTCCACCCGAATACGTTCCTCAAGAAGATGGAGCCGAGTGTGAAGCACCTGTTGACGGTGGTAAATGGGGGCGCGGAGTCGCGAACGCCGGTGCTGGCCAGGGTTGTCAGTTCTCAGTTGTCAGTTGTCCGGACCTCGTCGCCCGAGCGAAACAGCGCGGACAACCGACAACCGACAACCGATAACCAGCTCACCGGAGGTGCGCGATGAACCTCCAACCGCTCCTCGAGCCCGGCTGGGTCAACGCCATCCTCCCCGAGATCCTCCTCTCGGTCGGCGGGATGTTCCTCATCCTCTTCGATGCCTTCGTCCCGCGGGCGAAAGGGCTGCTCGCGCCGATCGCGCTCATCCTCTTCATCGCCGCGGCGTGGACCGAGAACCTCTTCACCCGCGGCGGGATCTTCTTCGGCGGGACGTACGAGATCAGCGGCATCACCATGATCTTCGACCTCACCTTCCTCCTGGCCGGCATGCTGGCCACGCTCTTCGCGCGCGAGTATCTGGAGCGTGAAGGGATCGAGGACGGCGCGTTCTACGCGCTGCTGATGTGGGGCACGGTGGGCATGATGATGATGGCCAAGGGGCTCGACCTCATCCTGGTCATCCTCGGCCTGGAGATCCTCTCGGTCTGCATCTTCGTCCTGGTCGGCTTCCACCGCCGCATCCCGGTCTCGAACGAAGCCTCGCTGAAGTACTTCCTGATGGGCGCGTTCGCGACCGGCTTCATCCTCTACGGTACGGCGCTCTTCTACGGCGCCACCGCCTCCACGAACTTCACCACCATGGGCCGCTGGTTCGCCGCGAATGAAGCGACGCCGCTGCTGACCGTCGCCTTCGTGCTGATGATGTCCGGCTTCGGCTTCAAGCTCGCGCTCGCGCCGTTCCATCCATGGGCCCCGGACGTCTACCAGGGCGCGCCGACGCCGGTCGCGGCCTGGCTTTCCGTCGCGCCGAAGGCGGCCACGCTCATCGCGCTGATCCGTCTCTTCGACGCGATGGAGCCGGTCCTTCCGCGCGTGAACTGGATGGGCATGGTGGCGGTGCTGGCGGTGCTCTCGATGGTGGTCGGCAACGCCGTGGCCATCGTGCAGCGCGACCTCAAGCGCATGCTCGCCTACTCCGGCATCGCGCACGTCGGCTACATGATGATCGCCATGCTCACCGTGCGCGACGACAGCGTCGCGGCGATCGCGGTGTACACGATCACGTACGCGCTCATGAACATCGGGGCGTTCGGCGTCGTATCACTGCTGATGAAGAACGAGAACGATCCGCACACCCTCGACGACATCGCGGGACTCGGCTTCCGCCGCAAGTTCTACGGCTTCGCGCTGGCGATCTGCATGTTCTCGCTCGCCGGACTGCCGCCGACGGCCGGCTTCATCTCGAAGTTCTACATCTTCAAGACGGCCATCGAGTCGGGGCACACCACCGTGGCGCTGCTCGGCATCCTGGCGTCCATCATCTCGGTCTACTACTACCTGCGCGTCGTCTACTACCTCTACATGAAGGAGCCGACGGAAGGCTACGCGGCCACGCCGCAGGGCGGCGTCTTCGCCCTCGGCGCACTGACCATCGCCGTGGTCGGCATCATCGCCATCGGCGTCTATCCCTCTCCCCTCTTCCAGGCCGCGGGGAACGCGGCGAGAGCGTTTCTGCAGCAGTAATCGCTGCGTATGGCCAACAGTGAACGTGAGGCAATTTCGGAGCTGACCACCGGGAGACTTTCGGTCTATCTCCGCTGCCTCACGTTCCTGGAAACGCAGGGACAGAGGACCGTCTCCTCGCACGAGCTGGCGGAGCGCTTCCACCTCAACTCCGCGCAGATCCGCAAGGACCTGGCCTGCTTCGGCGAGTTCGGCACGCGCGGCGTCGGCTACGACGTCTCGCGCCTGAAGTCGAACCTCGTCGAGACCCTGGGCATCGACCGCACCCGCAACATCGTCATCGTCGGCGCCGGCAACCTCGGCATGGCGCTGGCCGACTACTCCGGCTTCAACACGAACGGCTTCCACATCGTGGCGTTGCTCGACGCCGACCCGGACAAGATCGGCCGCAGTTCGCGCGCCGACATCCCGGTCCTCCCGTGGGAGCGGCGAGCGGAGCTCGTCCGCCGCAACCGCATCGAGATCGGCATCATCGCCGTCCCCGCCGAGTCAGCCCAGGCGGTCTACGACGCCCTCGCCGACGCCGGCATCCAGGCCGTCCTCAACTTCGCCCCGATCCAGATCAAGATGCGCGATCACGTCAAGGTGAAGTCGGTGGACCTGAGGATCAACCTCGAGTCGCTCTCGTTCCACCTGAAGAACCGCGAAGACGGCGTGATCGTGTAGAGGCGTCCCCTCACGCCCACGCAAGCTCCACGCGATTCCTGCCCATCTCCTTCGCGCGATAGAGCGAATCGTCCGCCCGTTTGGCGATGGCCATGAAGTCGTCGTTGGAGGTCGACTGGCTCACGCCGACGCTGATCGTGATGCGCTGGTCGGGCGCGATGTCGCTGCAATCGATCGCTTCCACGGCCAGGCGCAGGCGTTCGGCGATTTCGGCGGCGCGTTTCGCGTCCGTTTCGGGGAGCACGACCAGGAACTCCTCGCCCCCAGTGCGGCCGATCCTGCCGGCGCGGCCGAGCGTGCGGCGACAGGTGTCGGCGACGCGGCGCAGGACGACGTCGCCCGCGTCGTGGCCGTACGTATCGTTGATGCGCTTGAAGTGATCGATGTCGAGCGCGAGCATCGAGAACGCGCTCCCGTTCGCACGCGCGGTGCGGAGCTGGTCGTCCGCGTAGCGCAGCACGTGGCGGCGGTTCGGGAGCTTCGTCAACTCGTCCGTCAGCGCGAGATTGCGCATGCGCCGCGCGAGGTAGATCAGGAAGCCGATCACCAGCACGCCGAGGGCGATGGCGATGCCCTGCAGCCGGCGGATGCGCGTCAGGGCGAGGTTCTCCTGCTCCTTCTTCTCGGTCTCGAACTGCACGCGCAGGCGGGAGACGTGCTCCTCGCGCGCGCGGACATTCATCTTGTTGCGGATGTCCAGCAGCGCGCCGCGTGCCTCGAACGCGCCGCGCCAGTCGCCGAGGGCGGCCAGCGCGTTCGCACGCTCCTCCTCCGCCTTCTCGAGGAAGCGGTTGCTCTCCGTGGTCTTGAAGTGGGCGCGGGCGGCGTCGAGATCGCGCATCGCCTCGGCCCTGCGCCCGAGGCGAAAGAGCACGCTGCCGCGCGCCAGGCGTACCTGCGCGATCGACTCGGCGTCTTCGTTCTTCGTGAAATGCGCGAGCGCCGGCTCGAGCACGGCCATCGCCTCGGTGTAGCGACCGAGCTTGTGCAGCGTGACGCCGAGGGAGCGTTGCACGTGGGCGATCTCTCCGGCCGCGCCCCGCTTCTGCTCCATCGCCAGCGCCCGTTGATACGACGCCAGAGCGCCGAGGAGGTCGCCCTTCGTATCGAGTGTCGCGCCGATGTTGTAGTACGCGGTAGCGATGCCGGCCGCGTCGCCGTCCTGCTCGTGCGACGCGAGGAGCTGGCGGTAGTACTCGATGGCGCGGTCGTACGCGCCGACGCGCCGATCGGCGTAGAGATTGGCGATCGCGTTCAGCGCGTACCGCTTCTGCTTCGACGTCGTTCCGACCGCGTACGACTTCTGCAGGTCCCCGATCGCCTCATCGAACTGCCCGCGGTAGTAGCGCAACTCGCCACGGAGCACGAGCGCGTCCGCAAGCGCGCCCTTGTCGCCGCCGCGCTCGGTGAGCACCACCGCCGCCTCGTACTCCGCGGCCGCTTCGATGATCCGCCCCTCGACGTTCTCCAGCACCCAGCCCCGGCACGCGCGCAGGTGCCCGGTCAGCGCCGGATCGTTGCCGTGGCGGCGAAGCGCGTCGCCGACGAACGCATCCACCTTCTTCGGGTCCGACGACGCGAGCTGCCAGCACTTCGTGCTCAGCGGGTGATCGGCACGTGCGATGGGCGCGCCGAGCAGGAGCACGGCACATGAGATCCACAGCGCGTCGATTTTGGACACCGGCAAATGCTACAGCGCACGCGCGTTTTTTGCTCGCAAGGACACCCACCTTTGACCAACGCCGGAGGCGTCACGGTGTCCGGGGCTACAGAACTTGTGCTGCCGTCGGCAGCAACGTTGGGGATCGAACTCGCGCGATACTTATGATCGCACCACTCCCAGCACGTCCGAGACCGCGTCGATCGCGATCTCCAGGTCGGGCAGCAGCCCGGCGGCGATGGTGAGGTCGCCCGCTTTGGCGGCGCTTTCGATCTCGCGCGCGAGCACCACCGCCCTTCCTTCGAAGTAGCTCACCGAGCCTTTCAGCTTGTGCGCGTGTCTCGCGAGCGCCTCGGAGTCGCCGCGCGCCAAGGCGTCGCGGATTCCGCCGAGGAGCTCGGGGGTCTGGCGGGCGAAGGCGTCGCGGACTTTGGCGAGGAGGGCGGGGTTGCCGCCGGTGATCTCGGCGATGGCGTCGCGGGTGACGACGGATTCGAGTGCGCTTTCGAGCTGCTTCGCCACGACCGGCTTCGTCAGCACGGCGCTCATGCCGGCGGCGAGGCAGCGGTCGCGGTCTTCACGCGAGGTGTGGGCGGTCAGACCAATGACCGGAGTGGCGCGCGACATCGCGCGGAAGCGGCGCGTCACCTCCAGGCCGTCGATGCCGGGGAGCTGCACGTCCATGAACACGGCGTCGAAGCTTCGCGCCTGGAGGATCGCCAGCGCTTCCTCGCCGTCGGCGGCCGTCGTGACGTCGTGTCCGAGGCGGCGCAGCATCTCGGCCACGATCTCGCGGTTCACCTCGTTGTCGTCCACGACCAGCACGCGCAGGCCGCCGTGCGTGCGGAACGCCGGCTCGAGCGGATACTGCGGGGCGCGCGTGGTCTCGCCGAGCGCGGCCGCGATCGCGTCGAGGAGCTCGCGCTCCCCCACTGGACGCGTGATCTGGAGCCGATGCGCCGTGTGCTCGAGCGGCGACGTGATCACGATCTGCGGATGAAGGTTCAGCGACGGGTCGGCCGTGATCGCGCAGGCGAAGCGCGCCTGCGGCGGCACCTCCGACGCGCGTGCGAACGCGCTGGCGAAGACGCCGCGGGTGCGCAGGATCTGCGCGATCGTGCCGCGCGCCATCTCGGCCGGCTCGACGATGAGGATGGAGCGGCCGGCGAGCGTGCTCTCCCACGGCTCGCGCTGCGGCGCCGCGCCGATCGCGTCGGCTGGCAGCGGGATCGTGAACGAGAAGACGCTCCCTGCCCCCTGCTCGCTCGACACGTCCACCGTGCCGCCCATCGCTTCGAGCAGGCGCACCACGATCGAAAGGCCGAGGCCCGCGCCTCCGTAACGGCGGGAGAGCGAGGAGTCCTCCTGCGTGAACGGCTCGAAGATGCGCTGGCGCACCGCCGGCGCGATCCCGACGCCGGTGTCGCGGACGTCGAAGCGGATCTTCGACTTCACGCGCGACACCTGCACCGCGATCTCCCCTTCGTGCGTGAACTTGATGGCATTGCCGACCAGGTTGAAGAGGATCTGGCGCAGGCGCACCGGATCTCCCCACACCGTCTCCGGCGTGTCGGGATGGACGTAGTACGAGAGCGACAGCTTCTTCGAAGCCGCGAGCGAGGAGACCGAGTTCATGGTCTCGGTCATCAGTTGGCGCAGCGGGAAGTAGACCGGCTCGAGGTCGAGCTTGCGCGCCTCGATGCGCGAGAAGTCGAGCACGTCGTCGATCATCGCCATCAGCGTCTCGGCCGAGCCGCGTGCGGTCTCCAGCCGGCGGATGGTCGCCTCCGGCAGCTCGTCGTCGGCCGCGAGCTGCAGCATCCCGATCACCCCCTGCAGCGGCGTGCGCATCTCGTGCGACATGTTGGCCACGAACTCGCTCTTCGCGGCGCTCGCCTCCTCCGCCCGCATGTGCGCTTCCTCGAGCTTGCGAATGAGCTCACGCGACACGCGAACAGCGTTGGTGAGGGCGGACCGGCGCGATTCCGCGGTGCGCGCGCTGAGCGCGATGTAGATGCCGGCGAAAAGGAGGAAGATCAGTTTCGCCAGCGCCGGCGCGACGGCCAGCGGCCGCTCGTCGACGAACGCCACCCAGGCCAGCATCGCCGCGTAAAGTCCGGTTCCATACAGCGCGAACCCGAGGGCGCGGCGGAAGGTCGTCTGCACTTGATCGGCGACGCGCAGCAGGGGGATAAAGAACAACCAGCTCCCCTCGGCGCCGGAGTGGTAGATCGCGAACGTCCAGACCAGCAGGTCGCCCGCAAGCGCGTGCAGCGTCAGGTCGAGCGGCGGATCGCGCCGGAGCGCCGCCAGGATCGCGATCCACGAGCCGATCGCCCACGCGCCCACGACGATGGTGGTGAGCAGCCATCCGCGCGTCGCCGCGTCCTGCAATAGATAGTGGTTGTGGACGTAGACCGCGAGCGAGAGGAAGACCGACCCGACCGCGCGCACGAGCGGCAGCTCGAATGCCGCCAGCCGCCACGTTCGCGCGCGGCGCCGGCTCTCGATCTCCTCGGGATCGATGGCGATGTCGGTAGGAAGAAGTGTCATCGCGCCGTTAGGCGTCTTTACGAGCTCGCCGCGCCAGCGTCGCGCTGGCTCCGTTGCAGGATGCCACGAATCTTCGGCAGCAGCACCTCTTTGCGGATCGGCTTGCGGAGGAACCCCGCCGCCCCCATCTCCAGGCTCTGCATCTCGACCTCGACGCCCGGCATGCCGGTGATGAAGAGCGCCGGCGTGTCGATCTGCTTCTGCAGCATGATCTCGAACACTTTCAGGCCACTGAGGGTCGGGATGTTGATGTCGAGGACCAGCAGGTCGAAGTGGCGCCGTCCCAGCTCCACCAGCGCCAGCCCTCCGTCGGCGACCGTCACGACCTCGTACCCTGCCTCGGCGAGATAGTTCTCGATGAGCGCGGACGAGACGAGATCGTCCTCGACCACCAGCACGAGCGTCGGACGGGCCGGCTGCACGCGAAGCACTTCGCGCGGCGCGGGGGTGAGCTCGAGCGCGCGAAGGATCTCGCGGTGCAACCGTTCGGTTTCTTCGACGGGGTCGCGTTTGTACTCGCGGCGGAGGATGTCCGCGCACTCCTGGTAGCGGCGCAGCGCGGAGTCGGGACGTCCCTGCTCCAGTTGCAGGCGCATGAGCGTGCGATGCACGACCTCCTGCGACGGATCGAGCGAGAGGAGCTTTCCCGCCGTCTCGACCGCTTCCTCCCACCAGCCTGCCCGGATCTGCGTGGTGAGCAGGTGGCCGAACATCGCGATCGCTCCGCGCCAGTACGTCAGGCGGCGTTCGGCCAGCCATTCGTCGAACGAGCGGATGCCGCTCGAGAACTGTTCGAGGAGGTTCCCGCGGTAGATCTCGACCGCCTGGCGGACGGAGTTCATCGACGGCGCTCCGAGGAGCTCGTCGAAGCGCCGCGCGTCGACTTCCACCGTCTCGCGATTGAAGCGCACCGACGCGCCCTCGTCGATCAGGATCTCGTGCGGGAGGAACCGCAGCGCGTACTGGAGCGCGCGCACCACGTCGCGCACCTGTGCTTCCGCGCCCGGATCGCCGAACAGTAGCGAGCCGAGCTCGTTGAGCGAGGTCCTGCCGCCGATCTTGAGCGCCAGATACACGATCAGCGCCTGCGTGCGGCGATTCCCGATCGAGAGCGCATCTCCCCGGTAATCGACGGCAGAGAACTCCCCAAGCAGCCGGATAGAAAGGAGGACCATTCCTTACGGAAGGAAGATTACACCCGGACGCGGTGAATCACTACTGAAACGCGGAGGCTGGTACGTCTTTACTGACCACGAGGTCGTCGAGACGGATGAACTGCTTCCTGCCGACGATCTCCCGGCGCGTCGAGATCAGCAGCCCGCCGAGACGGCGGTAGTCCTGGAACAAGACCACCGACGGCGCATCCTCAGGCTTCGACCCTTCGAGCTTCATGTGCCACTGGTCGATCAGCCCGGTGCGGCGGTTCACCCACATCCAGTACACGTCGCCGGGGGTGAGCCCGACGTCCTGAAACGAGAAGCGCACCACGTCGTACACCGCGCCGCAGTCGTTCTTGTTCTCACTGTCGTACGCGCGCGTCACGCCGGGGTCGAAGGACTTGAAGCCCATCAGCAGCCAGTACGTGTCGTTGATGAACCGCCCGTAGCCGAACTTCAGCAGCTCGGCGGGATCGGCCACCGGCTGTCCGTTCTTCCAGGCGCGCCCCTGCTTCGTGTTGACGTTCATCACCACGCGCACGTCTTCCCCCTCGCGATTCCTGCCGCTGACGGCGTAATCGCCGGTGAAGCGGTCCCACTGCTGCTTCCAGGATGCGAGAATCTGCCCGTCCCGTTCGACGTTGAAAGCGAACGAGAAATAGCGCGCGTCGTTCCACGCAGGCCCGGCGAGCACGTCGATTGCACGTTGTGCCGCGGCGTCCGCCGTTGGTTGTCCGTAAGCAGCGAAAGTCGAGAGCAGAACGAAAGCGCTGATGATGAAGCGGCGTGTCATCGGCCTACTTTAAGCCCAACATGCTGAATAGCGAACGCATCGTGATTACCGGCGTCGGGGCAGTGAGCCCGAATGGCGTCGGCCGTGAGAACTACTTCGAGGCCATGCGCGAGGGGCGCAGCGGCATCCGCACCATCACCCAGTTCGATCCAGGCTCGCTCCCCTGCCGCATCGCCGGCGAGGTCGATTTCGATCCCACCCGCTGGGTCGACGAGAAGAACCTGAGGCACGTCGCGCGCGTCGTGCCGATGTCGATCGCCGCGACGGACGAGGCGCTGCGCGACGCGAACCTCGACCCGGCCGCGATGGACCTCGAGCAGCGCCGCACGATCGGCGTGATGCTCGGCTCCGGCGGAGGCGCGGTGGAGTTCAGCGAGCGGATGTACGAGCTCTGGTACCGCGGCGCGGTGAAGCAGGCCTCCGTGTACTCGGTGCCTTCCGGAACGATCGGCACGATCGCCTCCGAGATCTCCATGGCGTACGACCTTCACGGCTACTCGCACCTGATCTCCACCGGCTGCACCTCGTCGACCGACGCGATCGGCTACGCGTACCGCAACCTCAGGCTCGGCGTCTGCGACTACGTCGTGACCGGCGGCGCCGACGCCACGATCACCGAGGGTGTCCTGACCGGCTTCTGCATCATGCGCATCGTCACGAACTCGCACAACGACGACCCCACGGCCGGCTCCCGCCCCTTCACCTCGAACCGCGACGGCTTCGTCCTGGCCGAGGGCTCGTGGATGTTCATCATGGAACGCGAATCGACGGCGCGCGCGCGCGGCGCGCACATCTACGCCGAGGTGGCCGGGTATGCCTCCACGTGCGACGCGTACCACCGCGTGCGCATGGACGACTCCGGCGAAGAGCCGGCGCGCGCCATGATGCTGGCGATGAAGGACGCGCGCGTCGACGCGTCCGAGGTCGGCTACGTCAACTACCACGGCACGTCGACCGACCTGAACGACCGCATCGAGACGCGCGCCGTGAAGCGCGCCTTCGGCAGCCACGCCGAGAAACTCGCCGGCTCCGCGACCAAGTCGATGATCGGCCACCCGCAGGGAGCCTGCGGCTCCGCAGGCGTAGCGGCCACGATGATGGCCTTCCGCGACAACGTGCTCCCTCCGACGATCAACCTCGACACGCCGGACCCGGAGTGCGACCTGGATTACATTCCTCGCGAGGCCCGGGACGCGCGGATCGACGTCGCGGTCTGCAACACGATCGCGTTCGGGTCGAAGAACTCGGCGCTGGTGCTGAAACGAGTGTGACTGTCATGAAACGCGTTGAATCCGAGGAGCTGCTGGACGAGCTCGATGCTCCCCGAGAGGACATGGAGCGCTCCCTCCGCGACCTGCGCTTCATCAACAAGTACTGCGGCGGGATCCGCATCTACCGGTCGCTGGTGCGCCTGTTCGAGCCAACGTCGATCCTGGACATCGGCACCGGCACCTCGGATCTGCTCGAAGCGGTCCCACACGTCCGCACGCGCATCGGGCTCGATTTCAAGATCGATCATCTGCTCTACAAGCGCGACGACACGTCCATCCGCCGCGTAGTCGGCGATGCGCACAACCTCCCCTTTCGCGACGGCTCGGTCGACCTGGTTACCTCGTCTCATTTCTTTCATCACTTTTCGGCCGAAGAGAACGCCGGCATCCTCGGCGAGTCGTTGCGCGTGTCGCGCAAGGGGGTGGCGGTGAACGACACGCGGCGCCATTACGCCCCGCTGCTGTTCGTGCTGCTCCTCGGCGCGCTGCGGCTGGTCGGGAGGATCACCCGGTTCGATGCGCCGGCCTCGGTCCGGCAGGGGTACACCTTGTCCGAGGCAAGGGAGATCGCGGCGAGAGTCGGGGCGCAATGGAAGGTGGTGCGGAAGATGCCGTACCGGTACGCGATCCTGCTGTGGAAGTAGACGTCGCGATCATCGGCGCCGGTCCGGCCGGCTCCACGCTGGCCGCGCTGCTCGCGCAGCGCGGCGCGCGCGTCGCGCTCTTCGACCGCGACACCTTTCCGCGCGACAAGCTCTGTGGCGAGTTCCTCTCCTATGACGCGCTCCCGATCCTGCAGCCCCTCGGCGTGCTCGACGCGATCGACCGGGCAGGCGCACCGCGCATCGAGCGCTGCCGGGTGGTCGGATCGACACGGACGTACGAATTCGCGCTGCCGCACGCTGCCCGAGGGGTATCGCGGCTGTTCCTCGATGACCTCCTGATCCGCACCGCCGCGGCAGCAGGCGCGATGCGGCACGACGGCACGACCGTCACTTCGCTCCAGGAGATCAACGCGAAAGTGACGGTCGGCGCGTGGGGACGGTGGGGGCGTTTCGACCAGCAACTCGGCCGCGCGTTCGTCCGCGATCGCGACCACCGCAACTTCGGGTTCAAGCGGCATTACCGCGGGACGCAGAGCAACACGATCGAGCTCTACTCCTTCGCCCGCGGCTACCTCGGCGTGAACAGCGTCGAAGGGGGCCTCACGAACATCTGCGGCCTGGTGCACGCGTCGCGGCTGGCGGGGCACAAAGGGCGGTGGGATTCGTTCGTCGAGACGATCCGCGCCGAGGAGCCGCGGCTGGAGACGCTCTACTCGCGGCACGAGCCGGCGCAGGAGCATTACCTCTCCTCGGAGCCGGTGATCTTCCGCGCGCGCAGCGCCGTCGAGGGAGGGGTGTTCATGATCGGCGACGCTTCCGGCGTCCTCGATCCGCTCACCGGCAACGGCATGGCCATGGCCATCCAGTCCGCGCTGCTCGTCGCGCCGGTGCTGCTGCGCCTCCTCGAATCACCGTCGCGGCGCACGGAGCTGGAGAACGAATACCGCGCGCAGCACCGCGCCTTCTTCGCGAAGCGGATCGCCTGGAGCCGGCGCGTGGCGATGCTCCTCTCCCGCCCCCGCCTGCTCGACCTCTCTCTCTCGGCGCTCCGCACGCCGCGCATCGGCGAGCTGTTTCTGACACGCACGCGTGCCTCGCACGGCGAGATCGAGCGCCTCGCGGCGGCGTGGTTTCGGTAGAATCGGCCGACGTTATGGCGCTGCTGCCCGAAGGCGAGTTCCTGCTGCCGCTCTTCCCGCTGCCGAACATCGTCTTCTTCCCGCACACCCGTCTCCCTCTGCACGTGTTCGAGCCGCGTTACCGCCAGCTCGTGAAAGACGCGATCGAGAGCGAGGAGCGTTTCGGGATCGTGCTGCTGCGCTCCGGCTGGGAGACCGATTACTTCGGCGCACCGGCCGTGCACCAGATCGGGACGCTCGGCACGATCGAGCAGGCAGTGCCGCTCGACGACGGGCGGTTCAACATCGTCCTCCGCGGCGACGTCCGCTTCCGCATCCTCGACGAAGTCTCGCGCGTGCCGTACCGCACGGCGCGCGTGATCGCCGACCCCGAGCGGACGCGCGACCCGCAGGAGGCGTACGCAAAACGGGAATGGCTGGCCGACGTCTCGCGCCAGTATCTGCAGTATCTGCCGGACCAGACGGCGGTGCCGGAGATCGAGACGGTGAGCCTCGACGCGCTCGCGAACGCCCTGATCATGTCGCTGAACCTCGACAACGACGAGAAGCAGCGCCTGCTCGAGCTGAGCGACGTCATCGCCCGCGCCGAGCAGATCGGCAGCGAGCTCACCGGCCGCATCGAGTCGCTGCGCTTCCTTTCGGGCTACAGGCGCAGCGGCGACCCGACGCACAACTGACCGGCTCCGTATCACCTCAACGTGCGCTCCCTCGTCGCCCTCGCGCTTCTGCTCTCAACCTTCCCTGCAGCCGCCCGCGTGCGCGCCGTCGGCAGCCGGCTCGACCAGCCGCGCACCATCGTGGTCGTCACCGCGCATCCGGACGACGAGTTGCTGCTGGCGCCGTATCTCGCGAACCGCTGCGTGCGCGGCGGCGCGGTGTGCACGTTGCTGGTGATGACCACCGGCAACGCCGCCGGCCTCGGCGACGTCCGCGCCGGCGAAATGGCGCGTGCCGCGGCCATCCTCAACACGCGCCTCATCCAGTGGAACTACGCCGACGTCATGACGGACATCGCCGCGACGTGGGCGGCACAGGCCGGCGACCGTGCGACGCTCGTGCGGCAGCTCGGGGACGCGATCCGCGGCGCGGACATGGTCCTGACCTTCGATCCGCTGCACGGTTCCACCGGCCATCCCGCACATCGCGAGATCGGCAGCCTAGTGCTCGAGACCGGCGTGCCGCACATCTGGCTCGTCGAGACCGTGGCCACCTTCGCAGGCAACGGCTTCGTGCTCGCGAACGGCGGCGGCGACCGCTCCTCGGTGTACGTAACCAACGCTGACTGGGAGTTTGCGGTGCGCGTCGCCGAAACGCACGCCACGCAGTTCAATGCCGAGCAGGTCGAGAGCCTGCGCACGCTCCCGGTCGAACAGCGGCGCGTCTGGCTGATGCCACATTAGAATGCGCGCCGTGCCTACGACCCTCCCCTATCGCGACTTCTACTATCCCCTGAACGTCTTCATGCACATTCTCACGCACGAGGAAGGCGACGTTCCCTATCTGCACTACGGTCTCTTCGAGAGCGAGCAGGAGACGCTTCCGGTGGCGCAGGAGCGGTCGACGGAGCTGCTGCTCGCGCGGCTCCCTTCCCCGCCGGCCCGCCTTCTCGAAGTCGGCATCGGGCTCGGCACGACGCTCGATCGCCTGACGCGCATGGGCTACGACGTGACCGGCATCACCCCCGACGACAAGCAGATCGCCGTGGTGCGCGACCGGTATGGCGACAGCGTTCGCGCGGAGTGCATCGCCTTCGAGCAGTTTGCGTCGCCGGACCCCTTCGACATGGTCCTCTTTCAGGAATCGTCGCAGTACATCGACGCGCAGGCGCTGTTCGCGAAAGCGCGCGAGCTGACGTCGCACGTGTTCGTGCTCGATGAATTCGCGATGCGTCCCGTGGGCGTGCTGCACCGGTACGACGATTTCCTCGCGGCCGCCGAGCAGCACGGCTTCCGGCGGATCGAAGAGGTCGACGTCTCGGCAAAGGTGCCGGCGTCCATCGACTATTTCATGACCCGCTTTCCCCGTTACCGCGAGCGTCTCGTCTCCGATCTGGGCATCAGCAGCCAGCAGGTCGACGAGTTGATCGAGAGCGGCCGGCAGTACCGCGAGCTGTACCATAGTGGCGCCTACGGCTACCGCCTGCTGCAGTTCACGCGCACCGCCTGAGCGAGAATCGAAACCCGATGGCTGAAAACATCTCCAGTCTCGTCCGAGAGCTCTCGCACCTGCAGTCGACCGAACTGCACGACCGCCTTCGCGTCGTCGTCGAGAAGCTGACGCTGCCGGAGCGATTCGACCTCCTGCACCGGCTCGGGATCTACCATCATCCGGAATCGGTTTCCGGCGCGGCGGCGACCCTCGAAGAGACAGCCGTGCTGCGGGACGCGCTCCCGCGCATCGCGCAGCAGCACGGCGTCGAAACGGTCCTCGACATCCCGTGCGGGGACTTTCACTGGATGCAGCACGTGGCGTGGAACGTCGACTACACCGGCGCCGACGTCGTCCCTGAGATCGTCGCCGGAAATCATCAGCAATACGGCGGACCGCGGCGCCGCTTCGTGTTGCTCGACGTGACGCGCGACCCGCTTCCGAAGGCCGATCTGATCCACTGCCGCGATCTGCTGATCCACCTGAGCAACCGGGACTGCCGCGCCGCGCTGGCGAACTTCGTGGCCAGCGGCTCGCGGCTGCTGCTGACGAGCCACTTCGCCGGCCGGATCACGAACACGGAGATCGTCTCGGGCGACTTCCGCCCCGTCAACCTCTGTGCGCCGCCCTTCCACCTCCCGCCGCCCCTTCAGGTCGTCAACGAGCGCAGCGCCCTCGCCGGCGGTGCATTCACCGACCGCTCGATGGCGCTCTGGCGCCTGACCGACATCGTCCTATGACCATCGCGGTGCTCTATCCGAGGCGGGAGTATGCGGAGACCGCGGAACAGACGGCGGCGTGGCAAACACTGTCGCGGCTGCGGCGCGGCGATGACGTCGCGGAGGTCGTTTACTACGACGACGACGAACCGGCGGCCGACGTCGCGGCGGACGTCTTCGTGCCTCACGTGCTGGTCGTGCTCGACCCGCTGGCGATCGTCGAGCGCGCGTTCGCTGCGCGGCTGCGCGCGCAGCTGGCACCGGGCGCGTCGGTGGTTGTCCCGGTGCAGCCGGAGCCGCTTGTCTATCTCTGCACTCTCGAAACGTTGCGGCACGAACGCCGGCCGCTGCGGCAGGTACTGGATGGCCGTGCGCTCGAGACCGCCACGGTCTCCGTCCAACGGTGGAAGCGCCCCGTGCCACCGGATCTCCTCCCGTTCATCCCCCCCGCCGCCCGTGCGCTGCTGCACGTCGGATGCGGCGACGGGACCTTGGGCGAGCAGATCAAGCGGAGGCAACGCTGCCGCGTCGTCGGGATCGAGAGGAGCCGCGAGCTCGCCTCTGCCGCCCGGCGGCGGCTCGATGACGTCTATATCGGCGACGTCGCGGAGATCGTCCCGATCCTCCACGAGCCGTTCGATTGCATCCTCGCCAGCGGACTCGAACAAGGCGCCGATCCCTGGTCGCTCCTCGCCGGGTTGCGGCACCTGACCGCGCCGGGCGGCACGCTCATCACCAGCATCCCCAACGTCGCGCATGCCGCGGTAGTCGCCGATCTCCTCGAGGGGCACTTCGAGGTCGCGAAACAGATGCGCTTCTTCACCCGTGAGTCGGTCGAAGAGCTGATGGACATCGCCGGATGGAACGTCGAGAGCATCGCCACGATCGAAGCGCCCGACGAGCGGCTGCCCGCCGCCCTGCGCGCGGCGCAGGAGGACCTCTCGGTGGCCTGGTTCATCGTCACCACCCGCCATGAAGGATGAAACTCGGCATCCCCGACGTTTACCGAGGGGCTAACGTATACTCCGACAGCCGATGATGTCCTCCGATCTTCTAGCAATTGCTCCCACTTCCGCCGCGGGACGCGGCAGGCACATCGCGGAGCCGTTCCTGCATTACAGCGCCCAACAGATCTACAACACGCTCACCGATCAGACCCTCCTGGCGGGGCAGCCGGGCTTCCAGGAGCTGCAGCAGATCCGCAACGGCGAGCTCTCGCCCGGCCAGCTCTCCGACAGCCTGCGTGAGATGCTCTTCGCCAACGCCTGGCTCGTCGAATCGGGCGAACGCGACCTCGGTGCACGCTTCCGCCTGAAATACGTCTCGCTCGAAGCGAGCACCGTCTGCAACCAGGGCTGCTACTTCTGCCCCGTCTCCGTGGAGCGCCGTGAAGACCATTCGATGAGCATGGAGCTCTACGAAAAGATCGTGGCGCAGCTCGCCGAGCATCGCGACACCATCGACGGCGTGTCGATGATCCACTACAACGAGCCGACCGCCGACCGGCGGTTCCTCGACCAGGTGCGGATGCTCAAGCGCTACGGCCTGCCGCCCGCGGTGCTCACGAACGCCACCGGCCTCACCCGCGATCGCGTCGATGCCATCCTGGAGATGGGCGGCCTGCGGTATCTGTCGGTGAACCTCTCCACTCTCGACCGCGAGCGCTACAAGCAGGAGCGCGGCGGCGATCACCTCGGTCTCGTGCTGCGCAACCTCGACTACCTGAAAGACAAGCCGCTGGCCCCGCAGATGGACATGGCCGTCCTCGGCAAGGGCGACGACGTCCATCGCAGGGATTTCGAAGAGATCAGCGAGCGATTTGCCAACACGCGCTTCAAGATGCACTTCTATCCCGTGATGGACCGCGCCGGCGCGGTACCGGTGGGACTGCACCCGGAATCGCGGCACGAGCGTCTGCGCGGATGCGAGCAGACCGGTTCGCGCGTCGTGCAGTGGGTGCACATCACGCCGAAGGCCGACTGTGTCCTCTGCTGCCAGGATTACTACGATCAGCACATCGTCGGCAATCTCACCGAACAGAGCCTCGACGAGATCCTCTCCGGTCCCCGCATGTCGCTGCTGCGCCGCTGGGTGTACGGGATGGAGAACGCGCCGGACGATTTCATCTGCCGCGGCTGCATCTACGCGCTGACGGATTGATGATCTATTACCTGATCGCCGACTACGCAGCCAGCAGCTGGGGAAACGGCATGATCTACGAGCACGTGCGGATGCTCCGCGAGGCGGGGTATGACGCCTGCGCGCTCCACCATCAGGCTCCGTTCCGCCCCCTCTGGCTCGAACTGAACGTCCCCATTCGCTACGTCGATGAAGAGGGCTTCGCGCCGGCCGGGGATGACGTGGTGGTCGTGCCGGAAGTGCTCGCCGCGAGCGAGATCGTGCAGCGCTACCGGTGGCGTCGCGTCATGTTCGTTCAGGGGAGCTTCCTCATCTTCCGCGGACTGCAGCGGCATGCCGACTACGCCGAGCTCGGATTCGAGGAAGCACTGGCCATCCTGCCTCACGTCGCGCGCGTCGTCGAGCGGCATTTCGGCGTGACCGCACACGTGGTCCCTCCCTTCGTCGCACCGCATTTCTTCGAGCCGGTTGAGGGGCCGCGCCAGCGTCGCGTGCTGTTCGCGACGAAGGAGGGATACCGCGCGCTCGGGATTCCCGATCAGGAGATCGCACAACGCCTGCTGCAACGGGAAGTGGCGCGCAGGCCGGACTGGCAGTTCGTACCGCTCGAAGGTTTTTCGCACCGCGAGATCGGCTCGCTGATGCGCTCGTCGATGTTCCTGGTCAACGTCTTTTCGCACGAGGCATTCAACACGACGGTGCCGGAAGCGATGGCGGCCGGGTGCGTGCCGGTCTGTTACGAGGCCGGCGGCGGCGGCGATTTCCTGCGGCCGGGGGAGAACGCGATCGTCTTTCCGAACCAGCACGTCTACCGGCTCGTGGAACACGTGTGCGAGCTGATGGATCGCTGCCACGAGCTGGACGGGCAGCTCGAACGCCTGCGCGAGGGGGGACGTGAGACCGCCGCATCGTTCCAGCCCGCGCAGACGGCCGAAGCGCTGCTCCGGTTCTTTGCGACGCGGATGCAGGTCGCGCGGCGATGAACCTCCCGCCGGTCGGCTTCGGCACGTCGCCTTACCGCGGGGGAGCCCGCCTCGACGTCGAAGAACCGGTGAGAGTCGCACTGGCCGCGGGATACCGGATGTTCGATCTCGCGGAGATGTACGGGACCGAGCGGGCGGTCGGGCGCGCGCTGCGCGGCAGCGGCGCGCCTCCGCGCCGCGAGCTGCAGCTCATCGGCAAGGCGTGGAAGACGAATTTCCGTCCGGAGCATCTGCGCCGCGCCTGCGCGGACTCGCTGCACCGTCTCGGGGTCGACGCCTTCGATCTCTACCTGCTGCACGCCCCCGATGCGTTGCGGCACGTCGCGCCGCTCGAGGAGCCGGAGGCAATCGGCTGGGAGGAGTTCCAGCGGCGCGCCCTCTCCGAGGTCACGGACGATGTGCCGCTGCGCGAGACGTGGGAGGCGATGCGGGCGCTGCGCGATGCGGGACTGACCGCCGGGATCGGCGTGAGCAATTTCACCCCGCAGCAGATCGAAACCCTCGGCGACCCTCGCCCCGCCGCGAATCAGGTCGCATGCTGGCCGTCCGGCTGGCAGCAGCCTGACGGCATGACCGTGCTCGTCTACTCCCCGCTGCGCCGCGACCTGCTCGAAACGCCGCTGCTCGGAGCGATTGCAGCGGCGCACGGCCGCACCCCCGCACAGGTCCTGTTGCGCTGGCTCGTGCAGCGCGGGCTGCATCCGCTGACGTCGAGCACGGATCCGGCGCACATCCGCGAGAGCATCGCCCTCGACTTCGAGCTCGACACGAGCGAAACGTCCGCCATCGCGTCGATCGCGTAGCGGGTGCGAACGAGGGAGACGACGGGAGGCCTCCGGCGGGCCGGCGTGGCCGGCAGCACTGGTTGCCCAAGGCTGAACGCACGCCTTTCGCGTCAGGCCCGCATTTCTCACCATGTTGAAATGATTCGCGTCGGAGCTGTGGAAAACGCGATTTGCGAAGCGGGTGACTGATGTCGAGGGCTGTCGCCGGCAAGCATGCACATGTTTGTGTGCAGTTTGGCGGTGTAGTAGGCACTC
>DASQJY010000030.1:0-89388 GCA_035630815.1 Thermoanaerobaculia bacterium | reverse complement strand
GACCGCGCCCGCGGTGCCGCGGCGGTCGACCGCGACTCTCAGTTCGTCCGTCATGATTCTTCCTTCGTACTCACGAGCCGTCGGGCTCAAGAGCCACTCCTCCCGAGTTTCACCATGTGGATCGTCGTACCATCCGGATTGGTGGAAATGCTGACCTCATCCATGTGTGCTTCGATGATCTGAAGGCCCCACCCGCGCTTGTGAACAGCGCCGAGATTCTGGCGCCGGGAGCGAGCCTCGGTCACGTTGAATCCCTTGCCGTGGTCCGTGATCCAGATATCGATGCGCGAGTTGCCCGCGCCCAGTGAGGTGCCGGTGATTCTTACATAGATGCGGCGATCTTCGCTACCGGAGTGCTCGCGTGCGTTGATGCACGCTTCGATCATGGCGTGGGCCATTTCATCGATGCTCTCCGACGCCATTCCGAGCTCCCGGGCCAGGTTGCTGGCCGCACGCGCGGCCGCGATCTCGATATCCGGGACCATGGGGAGCGTCAGCTCCATTTTCCGCTCGGCGGTCGCATTCATGAGGAAGTCGTCCTTCTCTCCGGCTTTCGGGCGGCGACTAGAACGCGAGGAACAGCGCGACGGCGGTCTTGACCCACTGCGGGATGCCGCCGAGGCGATCGAGCGCCACCAGCGCCAGCGTGTTGGTCGCGAGCATCGCGGGCAGCACGTAGTTGGCGGAAAGGGCGGCTTCGAGCTTGGTGGTGCGGGTCTGAGCGACGTTGTTCATGGTGGTGTCTCCCCTCTTTCGTCGGGACCACCCAAGAGCAACGCGAACGCCACACGGTGAAGATCAGCTCAATGTCTCCTAAGTTTCTGGCGGGACGTAGTTTACACGACGAGGAGCCAGAATGAAGCTCTTTGACCACCTGTAGCGTTTTGTCCCACTATCGTCCCGCCACAGAAAATCGCCGCTGCAAACAACCTGCTTTCAATGGGTTACTATTGAATGTCCCAAATGTCACCAGTAGGGACATTATGGGACAACTCGTCACGCCGGCGGTACAGCGTCTTGCGATCCACGCCCAATATCTTGGCCGCCCGGGACATGTTTCCCTTGGTAAAGGCGAGCACGCGCATGATGTAGCGCGCTTCCAGCTCGTCCAGCGTCGGCAGGTCTCCCGACAGCTCCCGCTCCCCTCCGGCCACGCCCGGCTCGTCCGGCAGCAGCAGGTCGCCCGGATCGATGACCGGGTCCGTGGTCAGCGCCAGCGCCGCCTCGATCTGGTTCTCCAGCTCGCGCACGTTGCCGGGGAAGGGGTAGCGCATCAGCTTCTGCAGCGCCTCCTGGGTGATGCGCACGTCGCGCAGCCCTTCGCGCTTGCCGTATTTTTCGAGGAAGAAGCGGACCAGCTTCGGGATGTCGTCCTTCCGCTCGCGCAGCGGCGGGAGCACGATCTCGACGACCTTCAGGCGGTAGTAGAGGTCCTGGCGGAACTCGGTCCGCTCGATCATCTCCTCGAGGTTGCGGTGCGTGGCCGAGAGGATGCGCACGTCGACCGGGATGCGCCGCCGGCCGCCGAGCTTCTCGATCTCGCGCTCCTGCAGGACGCGCAGCAGCTTCGCCTGGAGCGTGAGCGGGATGTCGCCGATCTCGTCGAGGAAGATGGTGCCCCCCTTGGCGAGCTCGAACTTGCCGGGACGCGCTTCGACACCCGTGGCCACGCCCCGCTCGATGCCGAACAGCTCGGATTCGAGCAGCGTCTCGGGCAGCGCGGCGCAGTTGATGGCCACGAACGGCCCGTCCTTCCGCGGCGAGCTGGCGTGGATGAGGCGCGCCACCATCTCCTTGCCGGTGCCGGACTCGCCGCGAATGAGCACGCTGGCCTGCGAGTCGGCCACGCGCGCGACGAGGTCGATCACGCGCTGCATCTTCGGGGAGTCGCCCACCATCAGGCGGTCGGAGTAGTCGCGGAGCATGCGCTGCTTGAGGGCGCGGTTCTCGTCTTCGAGCGTCTCCCGCACCATGGCCAGCTTGTGGAAGCGGCGGGTGTTGTCGATGGCCGCGCCGCCGATGGAGGCGATCGATTCGAGGAAACGGAGGTCGTCTTCGACGAACGCGCCCGCCTTCGTCTCGCCGCGCACTTCCTTCCCGCCCACGCCGATGACGCCGACGATGGTCTCGGCCGCGATCATCGGCGCGATCAGCAGATCGCTGCCGGGGCCGCCGAGGAACTTCGAGACGGTGAGCATGATCGGCTCGCGGGAAGCGATGACCTGCTTGACCGGCGGCTCGACGAGCAGGAGCTCCGGCGCCGCCACTTCGACGCCGAACGTGAAGAAGGTCTGCACGTTCAGCTTCTCGTCGAGCGAGAAGACGAACCCCGACGTGGCGTCGAGGACGGCCACGGCGCGGTGCATCAGCTCTTCGAGAAGATCGTCCTCCGGACGGAGCGTGTTCAGCGCCCGCCCGACGTCGTAGAGCGCCTCCAGCTGGAGGAGCTTGCGGCGGAGTTCGAATTGGGTTTGCGGCATGGTGAATGGGTGTCAGGTGTCGGGTATCAGGTGTCTGGGGCTGGTCGCCCGGGCGCAACTCCCCAGATACCTGACACCCGACACCCGATCATCATCTCCCGAGCGCCTTCCTGCACTCTCCGAGGAGAAAATCGCAGTTCCACCCGACATAGAACGACTTGTCGAGGGAGTAGATTCTGATGAGGAGTGCCGAGGCCTCG
Source organism: Thermoanaerobaculia bacterium (assembly GCA_035630815.1). Lineage (GTDB taxonomy): Bacteria > Acidobacteriota > Thermoanaerobaculia > Gp7-AA8 > Gp7-AA8 > QHVT01. Next base: position 86,708 of record DASQJY010000030.1, on the reverse strand, counting down.
TCGAAACGGCCGGTCTTCATGAGCGTCCGCGCGAGAAAGTAGGTCGAGCGGATGGTCTGCGGATCCTTCTCCCCTGCATCGACGATCCTCCGGAAGCCCGCTTCGGCGTCGGCGAAATTGCGACGCTGGTAGGAGCAGAGGGCGCGTTCGTACTCGCCCTCCTGGCCGCAGGTCGTCGGAGGGGTCGCGGCCAGGGCAGTGGTGGTAACCAGCAGGAGTATGAGAAGGTAGCGCATCGTGTTGTCGGCGACATTATGCGCCTCGGCATCTTAGGCGGCGGCCGCGCCGCATGGGCATTCGGCTCCGCGTGGAAGCGGATCGGCTGGCCCCTGTCCGGAGTCTGGCTGCGGGATGAGTCGCACAGCCACATCTCCGAGCTGCTCCAGACGGCGCGCGTCGACCTCCCCGACCTGGCCCGCGACTCGGAGCTGCTCCTCGTGGCCGTCAGCGACCGTGCCATCGTCGACGTAGCCGGCTCGATCCCGGAGACCGACGCGCTCGTCTTTCACGCCAGCGGTGCGCTGCTCAGCGTGCGCGACGGCTTCTCGCTGCATCCCCTGAAGTCGTTACCGCCGGTCGGCAATCCCTCCGACCTCGACGGCACGCTGCTCGTCTTCGAAGGGCAGCATCGCCGGACCGCCAAGCTGATCGCGGCCGCGGTCGGTGCACGCTTCTGCGAAGTGGCCCCGGACCAGAAGCCGCTGTACCACGCCGCGGCCGTCTTCGGGGCGAACTACGTCGCCGCGGCGCTGGACGTCGCCGAGCGCCTCATGCGCGAGTCGGGCGTGGACAACGCACGCGAAGACCTCGTCGCGCTGGCCCGCTCGGCCGTCGAGAACTGGGGAGCGCACGAGGACGCGAAACGTTTCACCGGGCCGGCCGCCCGCGGCGACCGCGAAGTGATGCGGCGGCACGTCGAGGCGCTGCGCGAGCATCCGGAGCTCGCGCAACTCTATGAGCTGCTTGCCGCTCAGATCGCCGGAGCGCTCCTTGCTAGGCCAAAGTAGCGGGTGCTAGCATCAGCGGCCCGCGAGAGCGTAAACGTCCTCGTGAGAGCGTAAATCGATGGTCTTCTTCAATTACGCAACAATGCAGATGGCGGCGAAGATCGTGTACTACGGTCCGGGCCTCTGCGGGAAGACCACCAACCTCCACCACATCTATACCAAGACCTCGCCCGGCAGCCGCGGCGAGATGGTCAGCCTCGAGACCGAGACCGACCGGACGCTCTTCTTCGACCTCCTCCCGATCGACGTCGGGGTGATCGGCGGCTTCAAGACCCGCCTCCAGCTCTACACCGTCCCCGGACAGGTCTTCTACAACACGACCCGCAAGCTCGTGCTGAAAGGAGTGGACGGGATCGTCTTCGTCGCCGATTCGCAGAAAGCGATGCTCGAGGCGAACGTGGAGAGCATCAAGAACCTGCGCGAGAACCTGGCCGAGATCGGGACGGACCTCGACGAAATCCCGCTGGTCCTCCAGCTGAACAAACGCGACCTCCCGAACATCGCCGACGTCGAGACGATGGTCAAGGCGCTCGACCCGGAGCGCAAGGGGGAGTACGTGGAGTCGGTGGCCGCGAGCGGCATCGGCGTCTTCGAGACGCTGAAGCTGATCTCGAAGCTGACCCTGCGCACCCTCCGACGCCGCATGACCGGCGACGAGCCGGCCAGGCCGTCGTCCCGCACGAGCGCGACGTTCCGCGTGCAGGACAACTCGCGCACGATGGCCGGCTCGACTCCGCTGCCCGCGCCGGGACCCTCGTTCACGAATGCGGTCTCGACGCTTGCCGCCGAGGTGGCGGAAGAGGTCGAAGTCCCCGCCGCGGCGGCATTCGACGCCGACGCCACCGTCGCGGCGCCGGAGATCGACCGCCGCATGATCATGGATGCTCCCGTCGCGGAACCGCCCGCGGAGGCGCCTGTGGTCGAGGAAGCAGTATCCGAGGAAGCGGCGACCGCTCCGGCCGCAGAACCCGCGGCAGAAACCGTCGCCGAACCTCTCCCCGTCCCGGTCGACGAAGCTCCGCCGGAACCGGAGGCGGCTGCCGCTCCCGAGCCGGCACCGCTCACGCTCGACGACCTCGTTGCGCAGGCACCCGCGGCCGAATCCGTCCCGCCGCCGGCACCCGAGCCGGAGCTCACGTTCCCGCAGGCCGAAGCAGAGCCGCAGCAGGCTGCGCCCGAGCCGGAGGTCAAGACGGTCAAGGTCCGCAACTCGGTCGACGTGATGGCCGAGCTCGAAGCGCTGCGCAAACGCGCCACGAACACCACGCCGGCGAAGCAAAGACGCGACGTCTTTGCCGACCTCGCATCCCTCCGCCCGAAGCGCGACGTCAACCGCACGCTCCACCTCCAGCTCCCCGCCGACGTGCTGGCCCGGACCAAAACGGTTCGGGTTACACTGTCGTTCGACGACGGCGAGCAGGGGGTCATCGACACCCAGCACCACGAACTGGAGCTGAGCGACACCTCCGACGTCCAGTCACTTTCGGTCAACCTGAAAATCGATCTGGCCTGACGCGAGGCCTGGATGCGAGGGGGGAAGCGCGATGCGCAACACATTGCTGTTGGTGGTAGTGGCGTTGTACGCGGTCGCCTGTGCGAGCTCAGCACCGGCCCCGCAAGCAGTCCCCGCTGCGGCAGTCACCGCCACGCCACGCGTCTCTGCCCAGGCCGACGCCGATGAGCTCCGGAAGGAGCTCGAATCCGTCTACGCCCGGATCCTGACCCGCAGCACGGACAAGGTCCCCCTTTCTGCACCGGTCGTCGATCTCGAGGCCGCCGCGTCGATCCCGATCCCCGAGCACCGCACCATCAACTCCGCGGTCCGCCTCTTCAGCGTGGACATGAAGGACAGCATTCAGGCGTCGCTGATCCGCTCCGGACGCTACCGCAGGCTCATCGACCAGGCGCTCGCGGAGCAGAAGCTGCCGAAAGGGCTCGCCTACCTGCCGGTCATCGAGAGCGCGTACATGCCCACCCTCACCTCCCGCGTCGGCGCGTACGGGATCTGGCAGTTCATGCCCGCCACCGCGCGCGAGTACGGCCTGCGCGTCGACTGGTGGGTGGACGAGCGCGCCGATCCGCAACTCTCGACCCGCGCCGCCGCGAAGTACCTGAAGGACCTGCACCGGATGTTCGGCGACTGGTCGCTGGCGCTCGCCGCGTACAACTGCGGCCCCGGCCGCGTGCGCCGTACGCTCACCGAGGCAGGCGTGTCGTCGTTCTGGGAGTTGCTCGACGCCGGTCTCCTGCCCAAGGAGACGCGCGGCTACGTCCCGACGTTCTATGCCACGCTCCTCATCGCCTCCGATCCTGAAACCTACGGCTTCACGCTCGGCAAGGTGCAGGAGCACGACGAAAAAGAGGTCGAGCTGCGCGGGCCGTTGTCGCTCGCCTATGTGGCCGAGGTAACGGGGCTGAATGAAGACCTCCTCAAGGAGATGAACCCGGCGTTGCGGCGCGGCGTCGTGCCTCCCGGACGGACCACCGTCCGCGTGCCATCGAAAGCGGCGGAGACGCTCCTCGCCCGCGCCGATTCGCTGCGCGAGGAAGACGCCTACGTGAAGTTCTGCACGTTCCAGCTCCGCAAGGGCGATTCGATGGCGCGCCTGGCTCGCGCCATCGGGACGAAGGAAGAGACGCTCCTGGCGATGAACAACCTCGACGAGACCGACCGCCTCGGCGCCGGCGACTCGATCTACCTCCCGGTGCGCGCGCGAGAGCTCAGCACCCTGCTCGCCCACAGCGAGGACGAGGACATCTACTACGCGGTGAAAAAGGGCGACACGCTCTTCTCGATCGCGAAGCGGAACGGCCTCTCCGTGGCCGAGCTCCGCGAACTGAACGACCTGGGAAAGAACGTCGCGCTCCGCACTGGACAGAAGCTGCGCGTCAGCGTTCCGCGGGGACTGACAGCCGGCGGCATGTAAAGGAAAACACCGACCAGGAGGCCTCCGGCGTCGGTTTCCTTGAAATGCAGACCAAGCGCTGCTAGTTTCGCGGTCCCATGGCCGAAAGCAGCGATTACAAGAAGACCCTGAACCTGCCGCAAACGACGTTTGCGATGAAGGCGAACCTGCCGCAGAACGAGCCGAAGAGGCTCGAGCACTGGCGCGGGATGAACCTTTATCAGCGCATCCGTGAAAAATCAGCCGGCCGCCCGAAGTTCGTGCTGCACGACGGGCCGCCCTACGCGAACGGCAGGATCCACATCGGCCACGCCCTCAACAAGACCCTCAAAGACATCGTCGTCAAGTCGCGCACGATGCTCGGCTTCGACTCGCCGTACATCCCCGGCTGGGATTGCCATGGCCTCCCGATCGAGCATGCCGTCGGCAAGGAGCTCGGCTCCAAGCGCGCCGAGATGTCGTCCGCCGAGATCCGCCGCGCCTGCCGGCAGTTCGCCGCCAAGTACGTCGACGTCCAGCGCGAAGACTTCGTCCGCCTCGGCGTGTTCGGCGACTGGGATCACCCCTACACCACGATGTCATTCGATTACGAAGCCGACATCGCCGACGCCCTCGGCCGCTTCTTCCAGACCGGCGCCGTCTACAAGGGCCTCAAGCCGGTGCACTGGTGCACATACGACCAGTCCGCGCTGGCCGAGGCAGAGGTCGAGTACCGCGATCACACGTCGCCGTCCGTTTACGTCCGGTTCCGGATGAGCGAAGACGCCGTCACCGCGCTCGACCTCCCGATCGAGAAGCCCCTATACGCCGTCATCTGGACCACGACGCCCTGGACGCTGCCGGCGAACCTCGCCATCGCGGTGAAGCCCGACTTCGAATACTCGGTCGTCGAGCACGACGGCGAGAACTATCTCCTGGCCACCGAGCTGGTGGCCGCGGTGACGCAGAAGTTCGGCTGGACGAACTACAAGGCCGGGAAGATCTACAAAGGCTCGACGCTCGAGCACCTCAAGTACAGCCACCCGTTCATCGTCCGCGAAGGGACGTTCGTCCTCGGCGATTACGTCACGCTCGACGCGGGCACGGGACTCGTGCACACCGCACCGGGTCACGGCGCCGACGACTTCGCCACCGGCCGCCGGTACGGGATGGAGATCTACACCCCCGTCAATCACCGCGGCGAGTACACGCAGGACGTGCCGATGTGGGCAGGCCTGCATGTATTCAAGGCGAATCCGCAGATCGTCGAGCATCTCCGCGAGACCGGTGCACTCGTGCACGGCGAGAGCATCACGCACTCGTACCCGCATTGCTGGCGCTGCAAGAACCCGATCATCTTCCGCGGCACCGAGCAGTGGTTCGTGTCGATGGACGAGACCGGGCTGCGCCAGAAAGCGCTCGCCGAGATCGACAAGGTGAAGTGGGTGCCGTCGTGGGGCCGCGACCGCATCTACGGCATGATCGAGAACCGTCCCGACTGGGTCATCTCGCGCCAGCGCCTCTGGGGCGTGCCGATCACCGTGCTCTATTGCGAAGGCTGCAACGAGACCGTGTCGTCGCCGGAGCTGTTCGCGAGCGTCGCCAGGTACTTCCGCGAGGAAGGGGCGGATGCCTGGTACGAACGCCTCGTCAGCGACTTTCACACCGCGCCGTGCACGAAGTGCGGCGGCACGTCGTTCCGCAAGGAGACCGACATCCTCGACGTCTGGTTCGACTCCGGTTGCTCGCACATCGCGGTCATGAAGCGGCGCCAGGAGCTCGGCTGGCCGTGCGACGTCTACCTCGAAGGGCACGACCAGCACCGCGGCTGGTTCCACTCCTCCCTGCTGGTCGGCGCCGCGATCGAAGGAGGGGCGCCGTATCGCGAGGTCGTGACGTGCGGCTTCATCCTCAATGAAGCGGGCGACAAGATGTCCAAGTCGAGCGGCAACGCGCTCTCGCCGCAGGACGTCATCAAGCAGAACGGCGCCGACATCCTCCGCCTCTGGGTCTCGGTCAGCGATTACACCGACGACATGCCGTACGGCCCGCAGATCCTCGCGCGGGCCAGCGACGGCTACCGCAAGATCCGCAACACCGCGCGCTACCTGCTCGCGAACCTGAGCGATTTCAATCCCGCCACGGATGTCGTGGCTACGGACGAGTTGCTGCCGCTCGACCGCTGGATCCTCGACCGCGCCAGCCGCGTCGTCGACCGCTGCCGGCAGGCGTACGAGGAGTACGAGTTCCACGCCGTCTATCACCGCGTGCTCGAGCTCTGCACGACCGATCTCTCCGCGATCTACCTCGATGCGTCGAAGGACACGATGTACTGCGATGCGCCGGCCTCGCGCGAGCGCCGCAGCGGCCAGACCGCGATGTACCACGTGCTGCGCGGCATCACTTCCGTGATGGCGCCGATCCTCACGTTCACCGCAGACGAGATCTACGAAGCGATGCCGGGGGAGAAAGAGGCGTCAGTGCATCTCACCGAGTTCCCGAAGCTCGACGCACCGCTCAGCGCCGAGGAAATGAGCGCCTGGTCGCGCGTGCTCCGCCTCCGCGACGGCGTCATGGTCGTGCTGGAGCGCGCCCGCGCCGCGAAGCAGATCGGTCAGTCGCTCGAAGCCGACATCGCCCTGCATGGCAACGTCGAAAACTTCGGCGTCGATCTCGCGAAGCTGTTCATCGTCTCGCACGTCGACGTGAAGCCGGCCGACGATGCGGTCGCCGATTTCGTCGAGATGGAAGGCTCGGGTCGCATCGGCATCTCCTGGACGCCGGCCCGCGGCAAAAAGTGCGGCCGCTGCTGGACGTACCGTGAAGAAGTGGCGAACGACGGCGATCTCTGCGATCGCTGCGCGGGCGTCGTCGATCAGCTGGCGGTGCCGGAGCAACCGACGGTCTGATGCGCTTCGCCGACCTGCATACCCACACGTACCACTCCGACGGCACCCGCTCGCCCAGGGAAGTGGTCGACGTGGCGCGCGCGCACGGGCTCGAGATCCTGGCGATCAGCGACCACGACAACCTGGCGGCGTATTTCGAGATCAAGCAGTACGCCGATTCGGTCGGCGTGACGCTCATCCCTGCGATCGAGCTGTCCTGCGAGTCGGGCGGCGTCGATGTGCACGTGCTGGCCTACGCGTTCGATCCGCACGACGAGCGGATCGAGTCGCGCCTGCGCAGCTTCCGTCTCACACGCCATCGCCGCGGCTACGCCATCGTCGAGCGTCTGCGCACGCTGGGGATCAACATCACCGAGCAGCGCGTCGACGAGCTCGCGGCCGGCGGTGCCATGGGACGCCCGCACGTCGCCCGCGCGCTCGTCGAGGCAGGCTACGTCGCCTCGGTCAGCGAGGCGTTCGACAAGTACCTCGGCACCGGCAAGCCGGCGTACATCGAGAAGGAGCGCTTCGCGATCGAGGAAGCGGTGACGCTGATCCATTCCGCCGGCGGCCTGACCTCGGTCGCGCACCCCTCGCTCTACCCCAACCACGAGAAGCTCGTGCCGCAACTCCTCGACCGCGGCGTCGATGCGATCGAGGTCATGCACCCCGACGTGAACAAGCCCGACCGCCAGCGCTACACGAACCTGGTCCGCTTCCGCGGCAAGTTCACCACCGGCGGCTCCGACGACCACGGCAAGGTGAAGACGAGCGAGACGCTCGGCACCGTCAGGGTCTCGGAAGACCTGATCCGCCCGATCCTCGACCGACTGTGATCCCACCGGGCGGTTTCACGTCGCTCTCGATCGTCAGCTGACCACCGCGATATGTGAACGAGAGCTTCCCGAAGCTCGTCGGCAGGTCGCGCACCTTGATCTCGCGTGACAACCACTCCTCCGGCACGCCGCCGAGCAGCACCAGCCGATGGCCGTCCTCGTACACGAGGCTGTCGCGCATCAGCAGCCACAACTCCGCGATGGCCCACGCATGCGGCATCGCCACCTCGGGCCGCCACGTGGTACGCAGCTTCGGCCAGTTCCCCGGCGCGCTGCCGCCCCCTTCGTCGAGCACGTACCAGCCGCGGAGCTGCGGCTCGTCGAAATGCATCTGCAGCGTGCGTGCGGCAGTTTCGCGGTTTCCCGCGAGCAGCGCCTGATGCGCCGCCGCAAGCGCGAAGTAACGCCACTCGGACGGCTTCTGCGGCGGGATCTTTCTCAACTGTTCGTGCGAGTCATACAACCGTGCCGGCCATGTGTAAGCGCCGTAGCCGGCAGCGGGATCGCGGCCGAACCGGGCGTCGTACTTTTGCAGCAAATCCGCCGCGAGGGTGCTCCATCGCCCGTCGTTCGTGAGCAGCGCCGCCGCGCGCAAGCCTGCGATGTCGAACGCCTCCGTGTACTCGGGATGGATCCCGTCGCACGCGCCGGGCATCAGCCGCTGCTGTTTGCCGTCCACGTCCACGTGATGCGGCTCGGGTGTCGTGCGGTAATGCTCGATCAGCTTCACCAGCTTCACGACGTGCCGCTGCACGCGCGCCAGCCATGCGCGGTCACGCGTGTGCTTCCAATGCTCCCCGGCAATCCAGAGCACCTGCCCCGGATTGTCGGCCTCCGGCTGCGCACGTCCGCTGAACGGATGCGCGAATAGGTAGTCGATCCCGCGCTCCGCGAGCGCATGCATCCCCTTCTGGTCGAGTACGCGAATCGAATACACGGCGTCGCGCGTGAACGTGTTGTAGTTCACGACCGCGACGTCGGGGGCGCCCCCTTCGTCGAGCGTCATCGCGATGTGTGCCGGGATCGCGGCGAACGCTTCGTTCCACTGCTTGTCCGGGGTCTCGATCGCCGCACTGCCGAGCAACCGGCTCCAGTATGTCCTCGCCTCGGCGAAAAGTGCGTCGGCGTTCAGGCCGCGCTGCGCCTCGCGCTGCAGCGCGCCGCTCGTGTTCGGAACGCTCGTATCGAGCCGCGCCGCCGCGGTCTCATCCCAGCGGTGGCCGGTTGCGCGGCGTCCGGACAGGACCGGCGCAATGAAGCCGACCGTCCGCGATGCGCCCGGCGCGAGCGCGAGATCGAAACGCAGCGCTCCCGAGGCGTTGCCGTCGCGCCTTTGAGCTTTCTGCCGGCGCGGTACATCGCCGCGTGCTGCGTATCCGCCGGCACTGTCATCCTTCGCGACTCCGGCGGCCGACGGCTTCACATCCGGCTCCAGCGCGAGTTGTCCATCGACCAGCAATGCTCCGTCGTCGACCGAGATCGCGTGCACCGGCCACCCTGCCGGACCGAGGGGGCGCAACGCTGCAAACAGGGACACGCGCGCTTCCTTCGCGCCGCGGTTGGTCAGCGTCACGCGTGCGGCGGTCACGAACTGATTCGGCGCGCGCTGAACTTCGCACACTTCGCTGCGTACGGCCACATCGCCGGCGCGCCACTCGCTCCACGGAATCGGCATACCGCCGTACGCGACCTCGACGTGCGGCATCGTCGGCGCGGTGAGCTTGCCGTCATACAGCCAGAATGAGATGCCGTAGCTCCCCACGCCGGGCGAGAAGCCGCCCTCAGCCTCGACGAACGTCTTCAGCGTATCGACCGTACCGGGGATGCCGATCGCCACATGAACGCTGCCGCGCGGATCGAGGCCATCCGGCGCCGGCGCGGGACTGCACGCCGCAAGCACGAGAAAAATGAATGATGCGGCGCGCGCCCTCACCTGACGGAAAATAGCACGCGTGCTGCAGTCGCTCTTTCTCTCCCTGCTCGTGCTGGCACTGGTCGGCGACGCGCGCGTCTTCTTCTTCGTCGCCAACCGCATCGTCTTCGGCAGCCACAAACATGAGAAGCCGCCGTTTCACTGGCTGCTGTTCGTCGTCCCGCCGCTGCTGCTCGTCCTGACGCTGCTTTTCTGGCCGCTGCATCAATGGGTGCGCCTGGTGGCCGACAACCGGCTCGTGGAGCGGATCACCCCCGAGCCGCTCGAGCGCGTGCTCTGGTCGCTCACCCTCGCAAAAATCGGCGCGTCGTGGCTCTTCATCGCCGCGGGCATCGGCGCCTACTGGATCGTAGACCGCGCGCGCGTCCTGTGGCAGGGGGAGCAGCAGGTCCCCGGCACGCGCACGCATCCATCCGAGGTCGTCGCCCTCCGCAAAGCGCACGTCCCGCTCGCCATCCTCCGCGCCCTCGGCGCACACAACGATCTGTACGACCTGGAGATCACGCGTCACGAAGTCTTCGTGGACGACCTGCCGCCGGCATTCGACGGCTACCGCATCGCGTTCCTCACCGACACGCACGTGGCTGCGTTCGTGCGCCGCGCCTGGTACAAGGAGATCGTCGCGCAGACCATGCGCTTCGAGCCCGACCTCATTCTCTTCGGCGGCGACTTCGTGCACTGGGAGCGACACATCGGGCTGATGGCCGACGTGCTCGTCTCCGACCTCTCCGCACGCGACGGCATGTATGCGGTCCTCGGCAATCACGATTACTGGGCGAACGCGGACGGCGTGATCGCGGCGCTGACGATCAAGGGCGTGCACTTCGTCATGAACCGCTCCGTCGCCATCCGCCGCGGCAACGACATGATCGCGCTGGCCGGGGTGGACGAGATCTACCGCGGGCGGCCCGACGTGAACGCCGCGTTCGGCCGCGTTGATCCACGCGTTCCGTGCATCGGCCTCAGCCACCATCCGGACGTCATCGACATGGTCGAAGAGCGGCGCATCGACCTCCTGCTGTGCGGCCACACGCATGGCGGACAGATCCGCTTCCCGTTCTTCGGCTCGGTGGTGGTGCCGTCGAAGCACGAGGCGCGCTACGCCAGCGGATTTCACCGCGCCGGACGCGTGTTGATGTACGTCAGCCGCGGACTCGGCGCCATTCCGCCGCTGCGCATTCTCTGCAAACCCGAGCTTGCGACGTTCATCCTGCGCCGAGCACCTGATGCCGACGAAACTCTCCGAGGTCTGGCCCGCGATTGAGCGCGTTACACGCGCGGAGGGAGTCGTGCACCTCGGCGCGAGCGACCTCGAAGACGCACACGCGTCGCTGTTCGCGCAATGGATCGAGCGGGGACACCACGCGTCGATGGCGTACCTCGGGAAGAACGCCGCGATCCGTTCAAATCCCTTCGAACGCTACCCGTGGGCGCGCTCGGTCGTCGCGATCCTGGTCCCCTACTCCCCCTCGCGCCCCGAGGCCCCCGAGGGAGCGCTCAGCCATCACCTGGCTCGCTACGCCCTCGGCGACGATTACCACGACGTGCTCGAACGCATTCTGCGGAAGGTCGAAGATGCGCTGCCGGGCGTGAAGACGTGGCGCTACGTCGACACCGGCCCCCTCTCCGACCGCGCCTTCGCCGCGCAGGCAGGCCTCGGCTGGATCGGCAAGAACGGCATGCTCATTCACGAGCGCGACGGCTCGTACTTTTTCATCGGCACGCTGCTCACCGCGCTCGAGAACGACATCGAATCGACGCTCGTCACCGACCGCTGTGGAACCTGCACCCGCTGCCTCGACGCCTGCCCTACGGACGCCATCCTCCCCGACCGCACCCTCGACTCCGCGCACTGCATCAGCTACGCGACCATCGAGCACCGCGGTCCGCTGGCCGCTCACGTGGCGACGCGTCTCGAAGGCAATGCCTTCGGCTGCGACATCTGCCAGGAAGTCTGCCCCTGGAACCGCCGCGCCCCGGAAGGGCACCCGTCGTTCGTGGCGCGGGATGAATACCGGGCTACGCCGGTGACCGATCTGCTTCGCATTTCGCAAGATACGTTCTCGTCGCTTTTCCGGAAGAGTCCCATCAAACGGGCAAAGCTGGCCGGCATGCTGCGGAACGTAGAAGCGTTGACAGGGGGAGACGACCGAGGGACTCTAGAGCCATGAGCAGGGAAGTGACGGTCGCCGAATTGCGGGAGAGGCTGGACGAGATCATCGCTGAGGTGGAAGCCGGCGAAGAGGTAAAGATCGTCCGGGAGAAGAGCCAGGGGCTGACGATCGTGCAGCACGGACGGCCGTTTCCGTTGCGCGGGTTCGTCTCCGATGAGCCTCGGCGGAAGTTCAGTAAGAGCTCCACTGAGCTGCTTCGGGAAGATCGCGATTCCGAATTCGATCACGGGAAGAATTACGACCTTTGATTGGCGCGTACTTCGATTCGTCCGTCTACATCCGCATCATCCTGAACGAGGAGCATTTATTGCGGGAGTGGGACAGCATCGACCTCGGCATCTCGAGCACGCTGCTGCGCGTCGAGTGTCACCGGACGATCGAGCGCGTGTGGCGGAACCGCGACCTCAACGATTCACAATATGAGGCGGCGCGAACGAAGGCTGACGACATGCTGCGCCACGTTCATCTCGCCGCGATCGACGACGACGTGATCGCTCTCGCAGCAAAGCCTTTCCCACGGTTCGTCAACTCGCTCGACGCAATTCACCTCGCGACGGCCATCACGTACCGGCGCACCCAGCCTAAAAACGAACGGCCGATCCTGTTCGCAACGCACGACATCGCGCTCGCCAAAGCCGCAGCCGCCATGCACTTCGAGGTCATCGGAGCGTCCGTCTGAGCGAGCGACAGCTTCACAAAAGCGAACGATCGTGCTATTTTGCGCTCCGTCGAAGGAGGCACAGGCACATGACGTTCGCCAATGAGGATCTCAACCCGAAGTTCATCTTCTTCTCCCCCCTTACTCAGGCCCTATCGGGACGGGAGCAGCTTGCGGAGCATGTCGACCGCGCGATCATTGCGCTGGATGGGCGGGCGCCGGTCGGGGGCGGGTGCACGCTCGAGCTGCTGAACCCGGTCTTCGATGCCGCGGCGGTGCGGGTCGAGCTGTGGGTGAACGATCTCGACGACTACACCTGCACGTACGGCTTTGTCGTGCTGTCGGAGAACGGCCGGGTGCCGGTCGCGCGCGGCGAGCGGGTGGTCGTGAACGTCGATCTCTCCACGCACCAGGCGACGAAATGGAGCAGCGAGTTCCGGATCGCGCATACGGAGCTGCTCAAAGATCTCCCGGCGTACGCATAATACTCACCGATGAAAGGTGAGCGGACGCGGCAGAGCATCCTCGAGAAGGCGGTCGACGTCGCATCGCTGGAAGGGCTCGAGGGGCTGACCATCGGCCGGCTGGCCGACGAGCTGAAGATGTCGAAGAGCGGCCTCTTCGCGCATTTCGGCTCGAAGGAAGAGTTGCAGCTCGCAACGGTCGAAGCGGCGTCGCAGCGCTATATCGCCGAGATCTTCGCTCCTGCCCTGAAACAGCCGCGCGGGTACCCGCGGCTCGTGGCGATCTGCGATTCGTGGCTGTCGTACATCAAGCGCGGGGTGTTTCCCGGCGGCTGCTTCTTCGCCGCGGCGTCGTTCGAGTTCGACAGCCGTCCCGGCGCGGTGCGCGATTTCGTGCGGCGCCTGATGGACGACTGGATCGGCGCGCTCGAGAAGGCGATCCGGATGGCGCAGGAGGAAGGACACCTCGATCCGGACGTCGATCCGGGGCAGCTCGCATTCGAGCTCAATTCGCTCTTCTTCGGGGCGAACTTTGCGCACTACCTCCGGAACGACACGCTCGCGCTGGAGAAAGCGGAGCGTGCCGTCCGGACGCGGCTGGAAGCGTTGCGCACGGACGCCGTGCGCGCGTAATCACGCCGGCAGTAGCGTAATCCCCGCGGGGTTGCGTGCGAAACGTTGCCCGTCCGTAACCGAACCAGAACGCCTTTCGCTCGTTCAATAGTCATCACATTTCGAACAGGAGGATCACGCATGGCCGATGAATCATCGGGCCTCACCCGCCGCACCGTGATCGGCGCCGGAGCTGCCGCACTGGCGTCCGTCGCGGTTTCGGATCTTTTCTCCATGTCGCACGCATTCGCGAAACCGGGTCCGACGAACGGCGTCGGCTACTTCGGGCGCTTCGGGGTGACCGAACAGCTCATCCGCAACACGCTCGCAGCCGCGATGTCGAAGGGCGGCGATTACGCGGATGTCTTCTTCCAGCACCGCGTCAACAACCAGCTCGCGCTCGAAGACGGACTGGTGAACCGCGCCTCCGCCAACGTCGCCCTCGGCGTCGGCGTGCGCGTCATCCGCGGCGACCAGACCGGCTACGGCTTCACCGAAGACATCACGGCCGAGGGACTGAAGCGCGCCGCGCTCACCGCCGCCGCGATCGCCGACGGCCCCGCGAAAGAAGCGCCGATGCGGTTCAAGGTGATGGAAGGGAAGCCGAACCGCTATCCGGTCAAAGTGCGCTGGGAAGACATCCGTCCGGCGCAGAAGCTCTCCGTGCTGAACGGCCTGAATGAGAAGGCGTTCAAAGCCGACCCGCGCGTCAAGAAAGTCAGCATGGGCTTCAACGACCAGGGGAGCGTGATCCTCGTCGCCGACTCGACCGGCCGCATCGTCGAGGACGCGCAGCCGATGACGCAGCTCTACCTCAACGTCGTTGCCGAGCAGGATGGCCGCCGCGAGAACAATGGCGCGAACCGCGCCGCGCGCGCCGACATCGGCTACTACACGCAGGAACGGCTCGACCGGCTGGTCGGCGACGTCATCAACAGGACGATGATCCTATTCGACGCCGTGCAGCCGCCCGCGGGCGAGATGCCGGTGGTGATGGCCGCCGGCGCCGCCGGCATCCTCCTGCACGAGGCGATCGGCCACGGCATGGAAGCGGATTTCAACCGGAAGGACACCTCGATCTTCTCCGACAAGATCGGCAAGCAGGTCGCGAAGCCGTTCGTCAGCATCGTGGACGAAGGGACGCAGGAAGGAGCGCGCGGCGCGATCAACGTCGACGACGAAGGCAATGCCGTCGGCAAGACGATGCTCGTGCAGAACGGCACGCTCACCAGCTACCTGCACGACTCGATCTCCGCCAGGCATTACGGCGTCAAACCGACCGGCAACGGCCGCCGCCAGGGATACGAGTACGCACCGATGCCGCGCATGCGCTCGACGTACATGCTCCCCGGCCCGCACAAGCCGTCGGACATGATCGCCTCGGTGAAGAAAGGCATCTACTGCGAGCAGTTCACCAACGGTCAGGTCAACATCGGCGCCGGCGACTTCACGTTCTACGTCAAGAACGGCTATCTCATCGAAGACGGCAAGCTGACGAAGCCGATCAAGGACGTGAACATCATCGGCAACGGCCCGAAGGTGCTCGAGCTGATCGACATGGTCGGCGATGACCTGAAGATCGACGAAGGCGGCTGGACGTGCGGCAAGGACGGGCAGTCGGTGCCGGTCTCCCAGGGACTCCCGACCGTGCGCGTGTCGTCGATCACCGTCGGCGGACGCGCGGAAAAGAAGGGCTGAGTCATGGCGAAAAACGAACAAGACATGCTCGCAATCGCACAGTCGTGCATCGGGATCGCGAAGAGCAGCGGCGCGAAAGACGCCGCGGCCCGCGCGTACCGCGTGCGTGACGTCTCACTCAGCTACCGCGACGGACGGGTCGAGAGCATCTCGGAATCGACCACGCGCGGCGTCAGCCTGCAGCTCTACGTCGATGGGCGCTACTCCACGGTCTCGACCAGCGATCTCCGGCCCGATGCCATGAAGACGTTCATCGCCGACACGATCGCCATCGCCAAAGCGATCGCTCCCGATCCGTTCCGCGCCCTGCCGGACTCCGGCCTGTACAAGGGGCAGTCGAACGCCGACCTGCAGCTCGAGGATCCGAAGTACGCCGACGTCAGCGCCGATGAGGGACGCAAGGTGGCAAAGGCCGTCCACGACGCGGCCCGCGGGATCAAAGGCAACGAGGCGATCCTCAGCGTTACCTCGTCATTCTCGTCGAACCTGGTCGAGAACTGGATGGTGACGTCGAACGGCTTCTCCGGCACGAACCGGGGGACGTCGTTCTTCCTCTCCGCCGACGTCAGCGCGAAGGATGCGGACGGCCGCCGCCCCGAGGAGTACGACTACGCCGGCTCGCGGTTCTGGAGCTCGGTCGGCGATCCCGCCGCCCTCGGCGCACGCGGAGCGCAGCGCACGCTCGACCGCCTCGGCGCGAAGAAAGGCGAGACCGCCGAGATGATGGTGGTGGTCGATCACCGCGCTGCCGGCCGCATCGTGGGTATGCTCGGCGCCGCGCTCAACGCCGGGAACCTGCAGCAGAAGCGTTCGTTCTTCGAAGGAAAGCTCGGGGAGCAGGTCGCCAGCCCGCTGCTCACGATCACCGACGATCCGCTCGTGCCGAAAGGCTTCGGGTCGCGGCGCTTCGACATGGAAGGCATCGCCGCCAGGCCGCGCGCGATCTTCGCCGACGGCGTGCTGAAGAGCTTCTACGTCGACACGTATTACGGCCGCAAGCTGAAGATGGAGCCGACGTCCGGCGGCATCTCCAACCTGACCTGGCGGGCCGGCGCGAAGAGCCAGCAGGAGCTCTTCGCCGACGTGAAAAACGGACTGCTCATCACGAGCTTCATCGGCGGCAACTCGAACAGCGGCACTGGCGACTTCTCCCTCGGCGTGGTCGGTTTCCGCATCCGCGACGGCGTCCGCGCCGAGGCGCTCTCGGAGATGAACCTCTCCGGCAACCATCTCGAGTTCTGGAAGAAGCTCGTCGCGGTGGGGAACGATCCCTTCCCCTATTCGTCGATGAGAACGCCGACGCTGGTGTTCGAGAACGTCAGCGTGGCAGGAACGTAGCCCCCGGCAGGACCTTCTCTCCCGCAGGGGAGAAGGTCCTTGCTTCCCTACAGGGCTCGTCGCGAGATCGTAAAAGCGGTGACTGCGGGAGCATGGCAACCAAGGTTTGGCGGGTTCGCAAACCCAACCTCGTTAGGTTTGCTACCCGGGCTCGCTAGGTTCGCTACCTAGCCGCGCTAGGTTCGCTGCCCGGCTCGCTAGGTTCGCTACTCATTGATCCTGCACGGTGGGAAAGCGGTGACTGCGGTCACCGCACTCCAAACCCTTCGCGGGTTTCGGCTTTCTCCGCGCGCACATCCGTGAACAGCGTTGCCGCCGCGTCCCGCGCGGCCTTGGTGGCGAAGGCTCCGAAAAGGGTCGAGCCGGAGCCGCTCATGGCGGCGAACTGCGCGCCTGCGGCATAGAGGCGTTCCTTCAGTTCGCGCAGGCGTGGGAGCATGGCGAACACCGGCTCCTCGAAATCGTTCGTGAAGACTTCGAAGCCGCGGGTGTAGGCGTCGATGCCCAGTGTTTGCGAGTAGCGGGTGATGCGGGCGAAGGCGTCCTTCGTCAGCACGCGCGCCTCCGGCAGCAGCAGCAGCAGAGGGATGCCGTTCATCGGCGCGATGGGCGTCAGGACCTCGCCGCGTCCCGTGGCGTAAGCGGTGCCGCCGAGGAGGAAGAACGGGACGTCGGAGCCGAGGTTCAGCGCGATCCCGGCGAGGTCATCGCGTTCTGCACCGAGCGCGAGCAGCGTCGTCGCGGCGTTGGACGACCCACCGCCCAGTCCCCCGCCCGTGGGAATGCGTTTCTTCAACTCGATGGCTGTCGGCGGCGCGCTCACGGCGCGGGCGGCGCGGAGGACGAGGTTCGTGTCGTCGGTGGGGATGGTCGGATCGTCGCAGGTGAGCGACATGCGATCGGAATCGCGGAAGGTCAGCTCATCGTGCAGGGAGATGGTCTGGAAGACGGTCTCGAGGTCGTGAAAGCCGTCGGCGCGTTTGCCGATGATGCGGAGGGACCAGTTGATCTTGGCGAAAGACTTCAACGCACGACTTCCAGGTGCTCGATCTCGACCCGATCCGCACCTCTCGTGATGATCACCCGCTTCGCGGGGAACGAGGGAGGGTCGAAGGTCACGGTCAGCTCTCCGGCCGAGGCGGAGGCGATGCCGGTCGCGGCGAGCGTCACCGGCACGTCGTCGCGGGGGGGCATGCCGAGGAGCAGCATTGCGGTCTCGGCGGGGGTCAGGCCGGCCGCTCGCAGAAACGCGAACGACTCCGGCGCGACCTCGGGATCGGTCGCGACCTGGTTGCCGTTCGCTTTGAGCGTCAGTGCCGTCGTGCCGACCGGCGTGTAGGCCACGAGCTCCATCCGCTGCGCGTCGTGGACGGCGAGCTGGGCGCGGAACGACTGCGTCTTGCCGTTCGTCGTGGCGCGCACGCGCATCAGGCTGCGTACGTTCGTGAAGCTCGGGCGCTGCTCGCGCAGTTGCATGGCCGCCTCTTCGGCCGAAGCGGAGGTCAGGGGCGCGAGCGGCGCGCCGGTGGGGCGCGCCGTGCGGCAGGCAACGAAAGCGACTGAGAGAAGGACCAGTACCGCGGCGCGCTTCATCGGTGCGTCTGCGACGCCGGATCCTTGCGCTCGATCTCGGCGACCTTGGAGCGGAGCTTCTCCACGTCCTTCGACTCCGGATCGAGATCGATGGCGGTGCGGTACGACTGCAGCGCGCGCTGCATGTCGCCGCGCTTGGCGAGGACGTCGCCGAGGTGCTCGTGCACCGTGGCGTCGCGCGGGAGGAGGCGCGTCGCATTGGTCAGGTACTGCTCCGCGAGCTCGAGGTTGCCGAGGCGGAAGTAGACCCAGCCGAGCGAATCGACGTAGGCGCCGTTGTTCGGCTCCTGCCCCACCGCACGCGTCAGCATCTCCTCGGCGCGCTGGAGGTTCTGGCCGGTCTCGGCCCACATGTAGCCGAGGTAATTGAGCGACGGCGCGTGATCCGGCTTCTGCTCGAGGATCTTCAGGAACACCGCTTCCGAGGCCTTGCGGTCGTCGGCCCGCTCCAGGAGGGAGCCGAGCTGGAACTGCAGGTCGAGGTCGTCCGGCTTCGCCGCGATCGCGGTGCGCATCAGGGCGAGGGCAGACGGACGGTCTTCGGCCGAAAAATAAGCCTCGGCAACCGCGATCGCATTGCGCGTGCCGCGCTTCGACTGCGCGACCGCATGCTCGCGCGCCTGTTCCGCCTTGCCCGCGCGGACGAGCGCCTCGACGAAGCGGGCGTTGAGGAACGGATCGTCCGGGAACCTCTGCACGAGCGGCTCGAGCAGCGTCACCGCTTCGGCGGTCTTCTTCTCTTTCTTCAGCGCCTCGAGAGCGATGTTGATCGCCTGCGGATTCGGCTTGTCGCGGAAGACGAAGACGTCCTGCGCGGTCTCGATCGCGGCGGCGTAGTTGCCCCTCTGGACGTTGATGTACGCGAGCTGCGTGCGCGCGAGCGCGGCGAGATTGTCGGGGAGTTCGGGCACGGCGAGGAGCTGCGTGAAGGCGCGCGTGGCCTCGTCCCACTTCTTCTGGCCGGCGAGGCTCAACGCGAAACTGGCCAGGAGGTCGGGATCGTTCGCGTCGAGCGCGAGCAGTTGCCGGAAGATCTTCTCGGCCTCGGCGTACTGTTCGAGGTCGTTCAGCGATTCGGCGAGGTAGAAGAGCGAGCGGACGTCCTTCGAATCGGCGATGACGAGCGACTGGAAGCGGTCGCGCGCCGCACGGGCGTCGCCGCTGCGCAGGTAAAAGTACGCCTGCTGGCGGCGGAGCTCGATGCTGGTCGGGTCGTCGGCGACGATCGGCTCGATCACCTCGGCCGCTTTGCGCCACTCGTTCTGCTGCTGGTAAAGGTCGAGCAGTTGCATCACCGCCGGACCGAACGTCGGGTCGAGGGCCACGGTACGCTCGAGGTACTGCTTCGATTCGGCGGCGCGGCCCAGGGCGCCGAGGACCTGCGAGTAATTGAAGTTGAGCGAGCGCTGATCGGGAGCGCGCTCGACCATCGCCGCGAGGATGCGCTCGGCCTCGGCGTTGCGTCCCAGGGAGCGGAGGATCTGCGTCACGGTCACGCCGCTGGAGAGATCGTCGGGATTTGCCTTGTAGGCAGCCTGCAGGTAGCGGAGCGCTTCCTCGATCCTCGGGCGGTCGGCGCCGGCACGGTCGAGCAGAATGCGTCCGAGGACGCGGTTGGCGTCGTAGAACTCGGGCGCCCTGGTGACGACGTCGCGCAGCTCGTCGGCGGCGCGGTCGATCTTTCCGGCGTCGATGAGCATCATCGCCCGCTCGTAGAGCAAAGTCGGATTCCCAGGGTTTTTGTCGATGACGCGGTCGATACGGCTCAGCGCCTCGTCATAGCGGCCTTCCTCGGATGCGAGCTTGGCCAGAAGGAACTCGTGAGGCTCGGTTGGAAAGTCCTGTGCGCCTGCCGCGGAGGTCAACGAGAGAACCGCCAGCAGGACCAGGAACGACTTCATCGTCATTTTCATCGTGGTCACTCGGACTAATGCCAACTCAAAGGCGTCCGAACGCATTTCAGGTGCCAGCAAAGAGCCAGTCACGACAGTTGGTCGGGAATGTGCTAAAAGCGTCAAACGGGGATAAAAAATACGTGAGCCTGGAGAGGATCGAGATCACGCCGTTTGCGGTGATCGCGGGTGAGATCCTGCAAAATCGGAAAACCGGCTACCTGACTCTGCTCAAGCCGCCGCTCCGAAAGGTGCTCTATTGGTCGCAAGGGGAGCTGGTCATGGCCGCCCCGAGCACCACGTCCGATTCCCTCGGCGACTTCCTCGTGCGGCGGGGTGCCGTGCCGCCTGATCGCGCCGCGCAACTGTTCGGCGACGATGTGAACGACGTCGTGGCGCGGGTCCACGAATCGGGGCTGCTGGACCTGTCGACTCGCCAGACACTGCTGCGCGAATGGCTGACGTCACAGTTCATCCCGCTCTTCTCTCTCGATGAAGGAACGGCCGTGTTCACGGACGACGAGCCGCTGCCGCCGGACAAACGCATCTTCCTGCAGTCGACGGCGGCGTTGCTCGTGGAAGGCATCCGCACGATCACGAACGGCCTCGTGCTGCGCCGGTCGCTGGGCGACCTGAAACGCGAGATCCAGCTCGCGCGGCACAGCCGCTTCAACGTCGAGTCGCTGCCATTGAACGAGCAGGAGCGCAACATCGCCTCTTCGCTGACGGAGCCGGCGTCGATCGAGATGTTCCTGAAGCGCTTTTCCTCGCACTCGGTGGTCGTGGCGAAGGTCGTGATCGCGATGCTGGCACTGGGCGTCTATTCGATCGTCGAGGAGCGCGTGGCCCCGCCGGCAACCGACTTCGCCGACATGCAGCGCGACCTGGAGTTGCTCGCCGCCATCGGCTCGAGCGATCCGCGATCGCTGCGAGCGGTCGGTTTGTCGCGGCAGTTGCCGTCGCTCGACCATTACCAGGTGCTCGATGTCCCGCGCGCTGCCACTCGCGCGCAGATCATCAACGCCGGCGAGGAGATGAAGAAGCGCTACGACGCGACGACGTTCCCTCCCGTCGTACGCGAGTCGGTCAATGCGATCACCCGCCGCGTCGAGGAAGCGATCGACGTGCTCAAGGACGCGGTACGCCGCGGCGCGTACGACAAGCTGATCCAGTCGCGCGGCACGGGCGAAGGAGCGGCGTCGCTGCACCAGCGGCTGACGCAGCGCTCGATCGCGGAGCAGAACTTCACGAAGGCGAAGGAGCTCGCCGTGCGCGAGGATTTCTACGGCGCGATCGTGCTGCTCAAGCAGACCGTGAATTACGTCCCCGATCACGCCGAGGCGTGGCACCTGCTGGGCTCCTGCCAGGAGCGCAACCCGAAATGGCGCCGCGACGCCGCGGAGAGCTTCCAGATGGCGCTCTCGATCGACCCGAACAACGTCGAAGCGATGATCTCCCTCGGCGATCTGTACAAGAGCGAAGGCATGATCAGCCGCGCCCAGACCTGCTACGAGGATGTGCTGAAGATCTCCGCGGAGAACCAGCAGGCGAAGTCGAGGCTGCAGGGGTTGAAGAAACGCTGACGCGGCGCTTGCGCCGCGGGTATCTGGTGTCAGGTGTCGGGGGTGTTACGCCCGGGCGACAAGCCGCAGACACCCAACACCTGACACCTTTACATCAAATCCCGCATGATCTTCTCCAGCTTCTCCTTCGGCGGCCGCACGCGCTCGAGCGGGAGCGTGGCGAGCGGTTCGTCGACGATGTTCAGGAGGGAGAGGAAGTTCTTCTTCTCGGGGCGGAGGTGGACGATGCCGGTGAGCATCTGGCCGGCGTCGGCGGCGCGGTGCAGGCGCTGCAACGCTTCGATCGGGACGCTCGGGTCGTAGTCCTCTTCCAGCTTCTTGAGGAGGATCGTCGAGCCGTCGTGCATCGTCACTTCGCGCACGGTGCCGGGCTCGTAGTCGACGGTGATCTCCTCGTACTCGGGGACGAAGCCGATCTGGTGCAGCAGCTCCTGATGCTCCTTCGAGTACGTGTAGCCCTTCGTCGAGCCCTCGTGATTGTTGAACGTCACGCACGGCGAGATCACGTCGATGACGCAGGTGCCGTCGTGGGCGATGGCGGCCTTGAGGATGTTCACCATCTGCTTCGGATCGCCGGCGAACCCGCGGGCCACGAACCCGCAGCCGAGCTGCACCGCCAGCGCGCAGAGATCCATCGGCGGCATGTCGTTGATCACGCCGGTCTTCAGCTTCGAGCCTTCGTCGGCGGTCGCGGAAAACTGCCCCTTGGTGAGGCCGTACACCCCGTTGTTCTCGATGATGTAGATGATCGGAATGTTGCGTCGGACCAGGTGCATGAACTGCCCGAGGCCGATGGACGCGGTGTCGCCGTCACCCGAGACGCCAATCGCCTTCAACGAGTGATTGGCGAGCATCGCGCCGGTGGCTACCGCCGGCATGCGGCCGTGCACGGAGTTGAAGCCGTGCGAGCGCTGCAGGAAGTAGGCGGGCGTCTTCGACGAGCAGCCGATGCCGGAGAACTTGGCCACCTTCTCCGCTTTCACGCTCATCTCGAAGAACGCGCGGACGATCTGGTTCGAGACCGCGTCGTGGCCGCAGGCGGCGCAGAGCGTCGACTTGCCGCCCTGGTAGTCCGTCGCCTTGAGGCCGAGACGGTTTTCCTTGATCGCTTCGCCGGTTCCGATTTTCAGTGTGCTTTCAGCCATGGATCAATCCTCCGCCCGCACTTCGCGCTGGGGCGCGGCGTTCGAATTCAAAGGCACGGTTCCGGCGGTGAGCTTCGCATCGGCCCGCACGAGCAGCAGCGGCTCGGGCAGCTCGACCGTCGACTCCATCTTCAGGACCGCATCCGTGATCGTGCGCGCATCGCACGGCAGGCCGGTGTAATGGAGGATCTTGCGCAGCTTGCGCTGATCCTCGCCGACGTGCAGGCGGATCATGTCGGCCATCTGCCCGTCGCGGTTCTGCTCGACGATGTAGACGCGGTCGTGGGTGGCGATGAAGTCGTTCAGCTCCTCGGTGAACGGGAGCGCACGGAGGCGGAAGTAGCTCGTCTCCACGCCGCGCTCGCGCCGCAGCTGGTCGCGCGACTCTTCGAGCGCCCAGGTGGTGGTGCCGTAAGCCAGGAAGCCGATCTTCGCACCGTCGCGGATGTCGACCACCGGCTTCGGCACGAAGAGCTTCGCGGTCTCGTACTTTTTCGCGAGCCGGTCGACCGTGTCCTTGTAATCCTGCGGCCGCTCCGAGTAGCGCGCCTGGGTGTCGTGGCCGGAGCCGCGCGTAAAGTACGACGCGAACGGGTGGTCGGTGCCGGGCAGCGTGCGCCACGGAATGCCGTCGCCGTCGACGTCGTCGTAGCGGCCCCACTTGCCTTCCAGCTCGGTGAGCTTCTCCGCCGTCAGCACCTTGCCGCGCTTGATCGGCTTGGTGGGGTACTCGAACGGATCGGACATCCAGTTGTTCATCCCGAGATCGAGATCGCTGAGGACGAACACCGGCGTCTGGAACTCCTCCGCCAGGTCGAGCGCTTCGATCGCAAAGTCGAAGCATTCGGCCACGCTGGACGGGATGAGCACGATGTGCTGCGTGTCGCCGTGCGAGAGGTAGGCGACCTGGTTCACGTCGCCCTGCGCGGTGCGCGTCGGGAGGCCGGTGGACGGACCGACGCGCTGGATGTCCCAGATCACGCCGGGCAGCTCGGCGAAGTAGCCGAGGCCGACGAATTCGGCCATCAGCGAGATGCCGGGACCGGCGGTGGAGGTCATGGAGCGCGCACCGGCCCAGCCGGCGCCGAGGACCATGCCCACCGCGGCCAGCTCGTCCTCGGCCTGAACCACGGCGAACGTGGCCCGGCCGTCTTCGTCGATGCGGGTCTGCTTCGCATACTCGATGATCGATTCGCAGAGCGAGGAGGAGGGGGTGATCGGGTACCAGGTCACGACCGTGACACCGCCGAAGATCGACCCGATCGCCGCGGCGGCGTTGCCGTCGATGATGATCTTCCCTTCGGTGGCGTTCATCCGCTCGACGCGCCACCGGTTCTGGCTCGGCAGGTTTTCTTTCGCGTAGCCGATCCCCTTGTCGATGGCGGCCACGTTCGCGTTGATGGCTTTCTGCTTTCCCTTGAACTGCTTGTCGAGGGCGGTCAGGAGCTCGCCGCGGTCGATGCCGAGGAGCTCCGCCACGATGCCGACATAGACCATGTTCGTGAGCAGCTTGCGGAGCTTGGAGTCCTCGGAGAGGTCGGCGGCGAGCTTGGCGAACGGCACCTCGAAGAAGAGGATGTCGTTGCGGATGGTCTTGCAGTTGAGGGGCGCGTCGTAGATGCAGAGGGCGCCGGAAGGCAGCGCCTCGACGTCCTCGCGCGCGGTCTGCGCGTTCATGCAGACCATCAGATCGACTTCTTTCTTCCTGCCGATCCAGCCGTCCTTGTTCGCCCGGATCGTGAACCACGTCGGGAGGCCGGCGATATTGGAGGGGAACATGTTCTTCCCGCTGACCGGGACGCCCATCTGGAAGATCGAGCGCATCAGAACATTGTTCGAGGATTGAGAGCCGGAGCCGTTGACCGTCGCGACGTGAATGGTCAGGTCGTTGACGATCGGCTCGGTCTCGCGGTCCACAGCTTCGGCGACTTCCGCCGCGATCAGGGTTCCGGACACACAGATCTCCTTACGTTGTCATGGAGGGGACGCACTTCGGGCGGGGGATATTCCATTTTTGCGAAGGCCTGAATTGTAGCTCATCCCATCCAGAGGAGCATCGCGGCGTACGCCCGGAACGGCCGCCACGCCTCGGCCCGTCTGCCGAGCTCGCGTTCGGAAAGGCTGCCCGCGTGGCGCCGGAGGATGAGATCGCCGGCCGGGAAGGCGTCGCGGTCCCCGAGGCGCATGGCGATGTAGTTCGCGGTCCAGGGACCGATGCCCGGGAGCTCGGTGAGGTCGCTCTTGACGAGATCGACGTGACGATTCGCGACGGCCTGCGCGAGCCGCTGGATGGTCTCCGCCCGCTTGCGGGGCATCCCTCCGAGCGTCACCTCCGCGAGGACGGCCGGATCGAAGCCGTGCGCCTCGGCGATGCGCCCGAGGATGGTGCGTGCGCCGGCGACGCTCACCTGCTGGCCGACGATTGCGCGGACCGCCAGCTCGAACGGGTCCCACGCTCCCGGGACGCGCACCCCCGGACGCTTGCCCAGCAGCCGGGCGAGCATCCGGTCACGCGAAAAGAGAGCGTGCATGGGGACTGGGTCGAAGTCGAGGTCGAAGAGGCGGCGCACGCGCGCTTCGTCGCCGGTCGTGCGGACCTCGTCGTCCTCACGCCAGACGCGGACGTCGCCGCGGATGTAGGCCCCATCCTCGACGCGCTCGACGCCCGGAATTGCGCGCGCGGCGAGCCATGCGAGAATCGCGTCCCAGTCGTACGGCTCCCGAACGAGCATCGAGGTCATCATGAACGAGACACTTGTAAAACTCCGCGCGTTTCCGTCACGCCTCGCCGCGGCGGCTGAAGGTCTCGACGCCTCGAAGGCCACTCGCCTCGAGCGCGAGGGCGGCTGGTCCGTCGCCGACGTGGTGGCGCACCTCGGCGACCTCGAGCTCGTCTACGCGGTGCGCATCCGCACCATCCTCGCCGGCGCGGGCGAGACGCCGCTGGCGGCGCTCGACCAGAACGCGTGGATCGAGCGCGTCCACCGGCGCGAGCCGCTCAGCGAGCTGCTCGAACGGTTCCGGGAGCAGCGCGCGCACAACCTCGCCCTCCTGGAACGGCTGAATGCCGAGGAGCTCGAACGCAGCGGGATCCATCCGCAGTACGGCCCGATCACCGTCCGCGGTGCCGCCGAACGGATGGCGCGGCACGACGAGAAGCACCTGGCGCAACTCGAACGGATCAAAGCGAGCGTCTGACTCGGCGCCTGAGTCGCTATCATGCGCTCCGATGCTGCGTACTGTGTGGGTTGCCGTTGCCGCGGTGCTGGTCACGATTCCGCTCGCCATGGCGACGATCGCCGTGGCGATGGTCCGGTCCACCTCCCCGCTCATCGACCGGATCGTGCGTCTGTGGGGAAAGCTGATCGTCGCCGCGGCGGGGATCGAGCTGGCGACTGAAAACGTCGAGCGCCTCGATCCGGCGAAGCGCTACATCCTGGTCGCGAACCATTACAGCTACCTCGACATCCCGTGCATCGTCGCCGCGATCCCGCAACCGATCCGCTTCATGGCCAAGGTCAGCCTGTTCAAGGTCCCGATCTTCGGCTGGGCCATCGGCCGCGCCGGATTCATCCCCATCGACCGGAAGAACCGCCGCACCGCCGTGAAGTCGTTCGACCTCGCGGCCGACCGCATCCGCAAAGGAAACACGATCGTCGTCTTTCCTGAAGAGGGACGCTCGCGCGAGCGCACCATGCGCCCCTTTCAGCGCGGCGCGTTCCTGCTCGCGATCAAGTCCGAGAAGACGATCGTCCCGCTGGCCGTGGACAGCACGTACGACGTCTTCCCCGTCGGCGCGAAGCGGGTGAAACCGGGCCGCGTGACCATCCGCGTCGGCACGCCCATCGAGACCGCGAACCTCAAGCTCAAGGCGAAGGAGACGCTGCTCACGGAGTCGCGCACCCAGATCGAGACGATGCTGTTCGGCGCACCGGTGACAGCGGCGGAGCCCAACTCGCTGTCATCCTGACAGGAGGCGCAGCGCCGCCGCCACCGCTCCGAGGTCGCTCTCCTGCAGCGTCCTCAGATCGAGCGTGAAGCGATCGTTCTGGACGCGCCCGACGATCGGCGGGTCGTTCTGCAGGAAACGCGCGTGCAGCGCGTTGGCATCGCCTGCAACCTCGATTGCAAGAGACGGCATCGTCTCCGTTGGCGTGGTCCCGCCGCCGAGCGCGCAGCGGCTGTCGATGAGTCTTGCGTTCGTGTGGCGGATGACCTGCTCGCCACGGGTGCGCAGGAGCTCGAGCGGCGTGGCGAGCATGCGGTAGATCGGGATGCGCTCCTCATGCTTCCCGGTCGCGAATGCTCGGAGCGTTGCGGCCACCACGGCGTAAGTCTCCTTCCCCACCCGCAGCGCACGCATCAGCGGGTGGCGCCTGCATTTCGCGATCAGCTCTTCGCGCCCGAGGATCAGGCCGCCCTGCGTGGCGCCGAGGAGCTTGTCGGTGGAACAGGTGACGGCATCGACGCCGCGGGCGATCAATTCGGCGAGCGTGGGCGCCGGGGCGAAGCCGTAGCGGGACAGGTCGACCGGGCGGCCGCTCCCTTCGTCGTAGAGCAGCGGCACTTTCTTCGCCCGCGCGACGTCGATCAGCTCCGCGATCTCCGGCGTCTCGGTGAAGCCGACGATGTCGAAGTTGGAACGGTGCACGCGCAGGATGGCGCCGGTGCGGCGCGAGATGGCATCCGTGTAGTCGCGGGCCCGGGTGCGGTTCGTCGTCCCTACTTCCCGCAGCCTGGCGCCACCCTGCTGGATGACGTCGGGGACGCGGAACGCGCCGCCGATCTCGACCAGCTCGCCGCGCGAGACCACGACCTCTCGCCCGGCGGCAACCGACGCGAGCAGCAGCATCGTCCCAGCGGCGTTGTTGTTCGTCAGGATCGCGGCCTCGCAGCCGAAGAGCGCGCGGCAGATGTTCGTCAGGTGCTCGTCCCGGGCACCCCGCTCGCCGCTGTCGAGGTCGAGCTCGAGGTTCGAGTAGCCGGTCACGATGCTCTCCGCCTCCAGCCAGATCGACGGATCGATCGGCGAGCGGCCGAGGTTGGTGTGGATGATCACGCCGGTGCCGTTGATGGTGCGGGTGAGCGTGGACGCGGTCGCGGCGGAGAGGGTTGCATCGACGGCATCGATCGCCGACGCCTCGTCCCACGAGCCGCCCCCAGCGCGGATGGTCACGAGGTGCTCGACCACCGCCTCTTTCACCCGCTCGCGCCCGAACTCGGAGACGAGCGGCCCGAACGATGCAGCGGAGAGAATCCGCTCGACCGAGGGGATGGAGCGAAAAGAGGAATCTCTGGCCTCGGTGGGCGTTTTTGCCATCGTTGAGTTAGTTTATTCCGAGCCAGCGTGATCAAACAGGACGACGAGCTCGATAAGCTCGAAGAAGACATCCGCCGCCTGAAGAACCGGTACGACCAGTTCTTCTCCGGTATCGCCAAGGTGCCGCCCTCATTCGAGCGGCATCAGGTGGAGTCTTACATCCACGAGATCAGCAAGCAGAAGATGCGCGACAACACGCGCCGCTTCCGCTTCAACACGATCCTCTCGCGCTACAACCAGTTCCGCGAGATGTGGGGGCGGAAGATGCGGGAACGGGAAGAAGGTCCGGTCGACTTCCGGCGCCGGCAGGCGCTCATGAACACCGCTCCCGAGCCGCCGCCTCCCCCGCCGCCGGCACAGCGTGTAACGTCCCAGGGGGCCGATCCGTATGTAAGGATGACGCCCGGCTCGAACGGCGAACAGGTCCGCAAGCTCTACGACGAGATCGAGCGCGAGAACGGGAAGCTGGGAAAGCGCGGATCGCTCACGCTCGAACAGCTTGCGGCGATGATCCAGAAGCAGAGCGACATGGTTCGCGAGAAGTACCACGTAAAGACCGTTGCCTTCCGCGTCGAGACCGTCGACGGGAAGGTGAAGTTGAAAGCAAAACCACTTCAGGACTAATCGATGACACGAACTTTCCTCATTGCCCTCGCCATGGTGGCGACGGCCGGCTGCGCGGCGATCGACAACCTCGGGCGCGACGACAAGAACGCGTACGAGAACCCCTTCTACGCGAAGTACCTCAACACCGGCAGCCAGCTCGACACCGACATCAGCCGCACCCTCGAGTCGCTCCGCCAGAACCCCCACTCGGCCGAGGCGCACAACCGCCTCGGTGCGATGCTCGTCGAGAAGGGCTTCCCGAAGGATGCCGAGCGCGAGTTCGAGCGCGCGATCGACGCGGACGATGACTACTACGCGGCCTGGTACAACCTCGGCCTCGTACGCGCGGCCCACGGCGACGAGCTTGGAGCGCGCCGCGCGTTCCGCGAGACCGTTGACCTGAAGCCCGGCCACGCCGCGGCGCTCTTCCAGCTCGGCCTGGTCGAGGAGAAGCGCCACCACCGCGACCGCGCGGTCGAGCTCTACGCGAAGGCGTACTCGATCAATCCAGCGCTGATGGACGTGCGCGTGAACCCGCGCGTCCTCGACAGCAAGCTGATGCATCTCGCCCTGCTCCGCATGTATCCGAAGGAGCACACGCGCCGCAGCATGCAGTTCCAGGGCGGCCCCGTTGCCGCCGCGCCCGCACCAGCCACGACCCCGCAGGTCCAGGAAGCGCCATCGCCACAGCAGCCTGCCTCGTCGATCGTGACCCCGGTCGCACCGACCACCGATCCGTCGCAACAGGCGCCTCCGGCGCCCGCGCCGCGCAGGCCGCGCAGGACGACGCCCCCGGCGACGCCGCCTGCTACGCCGACTCCGGCACCGCCGGCGACGAACACGTAGTTGGTGTCGGGTGTCAGGTATCTGGGGTGTGTCGCCCGGGCGATGCTCCCCAGACACCTGACACCTTCCAACCGACACCCTTGTGTACAATCCGCCCGCTTTGAACGTCGCGCACCGCTCCTCCCTCCTCGGCTTCTCCGACATCGTCAAGATCCGCAACCGGGTGCTCGACATGCGCTCGCGCGGGCAGCGCGTGCTGCAACTGGAAGGCGGTGAGCCGTTCATCGCCACGCCGGACTTCGTCAAAAAGGCGATGAAGCGGGCGCTCGATGAGGACCAGACGCGCTACGCGGCGTCGTCCGGCATCCTGCCCCTCCTCGAAGCGTTGCGCGCGAAGCTCGCGCGCAAGAACGGGCTCGAGGTGTCGACGAACGACATCATCGTTACCTCCGGCGGCGCGCACGGTCTCTTCTGCGCGTTCTCGGCGAGCGTCAACCCCGGCGACGAGGTGATGTTCTTCGCTCCGTACTGGACGCCGATCAAGGACCAGGTCAGCTACGCGGGCGGCGTGGCCGTGCGCGTGCCGTGGGACGACGTCCGCGACCGCGGCGACATCCGGGAAGCGCTGGAGTCGCGCTACAGCGAGCGCGTGCGCGTCATCTACGTCAACACTCCCGCGAATCCTTCCGGCGACGTGCTGACGCGCGAGCAACTGACCGCCGTGGCCGACTTCGCGAAAGCGCACGACCTGACCGTGATCGCGGACGAGGCGTACGAGGACCTGCTCTACGACGGCGAGCACGTCTCGATCGCCTCCCTGCCGGGGATGCTCGAGCGGACGCTCACGGTCTACACGTTCTCCAAGAGCTTCTCCATGACCGGCTGGCGCATCGGCTACGTCGTCGCACCGCCGCCCTTCATGGAGTTCCTCCGCAAGCTCGTGCTGAACACGGTCAACGGCGTCTCGACGCCGACGCAGTACGCGGCGCTCGCCGCCGTCACGCACGACCCGTCGTTCTTCGACGCGATCCGCGAGCAGTACCGCCGCCGCCGCGACCTCCTCGTCTCCGGCTTCCGCGACGCCGGCTTCGACTGCCTCACCCCTCCCGGCGCGTTCTATGCCTTCCCCGACGTCCGCAAGCGCCTCGGCGCCGACTCCTGGAAAGCGATGGAAACGCTCCTCGACCGCACCTCCATCGCCTCCGTCCCCGGCGCCGTCTTCGGCCCGGAAGGAGAGGGACATCTCCGGATGTCGTTCTCGCTGGAGATGGAGAAGCTGGAGGAGGCGGTGGTGGCGTTGAAGAAGCTGTAGAGTTGTCAGAGGTTGTCGGGTGTCAGGTGTCTGGGGCTTTGCGGCTCACGGCACCGTTCCGGCGAGCGCAACACCCCCAGACACCTGACACCTGATACCCGACACCATCGAAGATGCCTCTCGAATCAAGAATCGCCCGCCGTTATTTATGGGCCGCCCGCAAGCAGGCGCACACCGCGTTTTTGTCGGGGATCAGCATGCTCGGGCTGGCGGTGGGGGTGGCGACGCTGCTGATCTCGATCGCGCTGCTCTCCGGGCTGCAGGGGCAGATCAAACAGCGGCTGATCCAGTCGAGTCCTCAGGTGCTGGTGGAACCGGCCGGGCAGAACATGATCGACGGCGCCCCGCAGGTCATCGCCGCCGCGCAACGCCTCGGGGTGCGCGATATCCGGCCGTTCGTCCGCGGCATCGCGTACGGCGCGAACGAGGACCAGAGCGCCGGGCGGCCGATGCGCGTCCGCTCCTACGTGGCCGGACGGGAGCCGGTGAGCGACCGGTCGAACGCGCGTCCCGTCCCGCAGGGAGACGAGCCGCGGATCTTCGTCACGCGCGGCTTTGCGGCGTCGGTGTCGCTCGACGCCGGCGATCTCGTGACCGTGATCGCGCCGCGCATGCGCCTCACGCCGTTCGGGCCCGTACCGGTGATGCGGCGCTACCGCATCGCGCGCATCGTGATGCCGGGCGGCGAGGAAGACCCGTCCGACGCCTGGCTCACGCACGACGAGGCCTCGAACCTCTTCGGCACCAGCGGCCGCCCCACCGCGATCGAGATGTACGGCGACCCTGCCCGCGCCGAGGAAGTGCAGGCGGCGCTGGCGGCACAGTTCCCGAAGCTGCAGTTCAAGACCTGGAAAGAGATCAACCGGCCGCTCTTTCTGGCGCTGCGGCTCGAGAAGGTGGTGATGTTCGCCACCATCTCCCTGATCATCTTCGTCGCGGCCCTGAACCTCGTCTCCTCCCTCTCCATGCTCATCCTCGAGAAACGCCCCTCCGTCGGCGTGCTGCGGACGCTCGGCGCGACGGAGAAGAACATCCGCTCGCTGTTCATGCAGCTCGGACTGCTCATCGGCCTGACCGGCACGCTGCTCGGGAACCTGTTCGGCATCGGCCTCGCGTGGGCCGCGAACCGGTGGCATCTCATCCCGCTGCCCCCCGATATCTACTTCACCAGTTACCTCCCGTTCGCCCTGGACGTAGAAGATGTGGTGGGCGTGAACATCGTGGCCGTGATCCTCTCGATCGTGGCCACGTGGTATCCGGCCCGCATCGCGTCCCGGCTCGACCCGATCACCGCGATCAAGGAGGACTGATGTCGAAGTGGATGGTTGTCGCCGCCGCGCTCCTGCTCGCGGCGGCCTGCACCCGTCGCCCCGCCGACGAGCTCACGATCGATTTCACGCGCGACGACGACCACGTCATCGTCACGGCGGAGAGCGCACTCCAGTCCACCGCCGCCCGCGACGCCGCGATCGCCGGTGTCGATCCGTGGGCGGTGCGCCTGGCGCGCGTCAACGCGGAGTTCGAACGGACCATGTTCGAGAAGACCCGCGGCACGCTCGACCGGGTGGTACACACGATCCGCATCCCGCGGCGCGACCTGCAACAGGTCTTCTCCGACACCAGCATCACCGTGAACGTCACCAGCGCCGACTCGATCGGCGAGCTGACGTTCTACCCCGGCACGAGCACCCGCGCCACACGCGAGCAGCAGGAGCATTTCAATACCGCGCTCACGCGCTGGTCCGCCGCCGTGGCGCGCTACTACGACGCGGTGCATCGCCTCTACGGCTACATGGACGCGAATCCCGACCGCGTGCAGGCGCTCTACGAGGCCGTCCTCGCGCCGGAGGACGTCCTGCTCCCGGCGCTCTTCGAGGAGGAACAGCCCTACGTCGATCAACTCCTCCGCACGATGGACGAGCTGGCAGCGCGCATGGACGAAGAAGAGCGGGACGCGCTGCTGTACGCCGAGGAGGCGGACCTGCTCTTCAATCCCTTCCCGGCCAAGGTGACGGTGAACGTCCCCGGCGACGTGAAGCCGCTGGTCATCGAGCCGATCGACCTCTACGAAAAAGTGAAGACGCTGGAACGGCGCTGGATCTCCCCCGATCCATTGGTCGCGTTCATGCGCGAGGAGACCGTGACCGCCGCCGACCTGGCGCGGTTGCCGCGAACGTCGACATTCGGGGTTCGCGCGAGCGATATCGAGGCGGCATTGCGGGAGCAGTTCTCGCGGCCGGACACGTACTCGATCAGGTGGCGCGAATGACGACATGGATTGAGGATTGAGAATTGAGGATTGAGGATTTCGAGCTCCTTCATTCTCAATCCTCAATCCTCAATCCTTCGTCATCTCCCGCACCATCACCACCGCCGACTCCCCGTCCGGGTAGTACCGCGGGCGCAGGTAGGACGACTTGAACTCCAGGTGCTTGTAGAAATCCTGGGCGCCGGTGTTCGAGATGCGCACTTCCAGGGAGATCGATTCGACCTCGTGCTCGCGGGCGAACGTGAAACAGCGCTCCATCAGGGCGTCCGCGATCCCCTGCCGGCGCGCGCTCTCGGCGACCGCGATCTTGTTCACGTGCATCTCGTCGAAGATCCACATCGCGAAGAGATAGCCGACCACCGACCCTTCCTTCTTCGCCACGAGGTTGTACCGCCCGTCGGAGCTCATCTCGCTGATGAAGAACTCGCGGCGCCAGGGCGCGGGGAACGACACCTCTTCGATCCGGTGGATCGCGTCGACATCCGCGCGCGTCGCCGGCTCGATGATCAGCAGGTCACGCATTCTGCTTCTGCTGCAGCTTCACCTCGGCCTCGGCGAGCCGGACGTAGATCGGCGTGACGTCGCGATAGCGCTCCCCTTCGCCGCGTTGCTCGAGCTCGAGGGCGCGGCGCGCGCAGCGGAGCGCCACGTTGCCGTGCTGCAGGAACTCGGCGACGCGGATCACCCGCCCTTCCGGCGCGATGTTCCCGAGGTGCGGACCCACGGTCTCGCGGCCATCTTCGAACGTCGAGAGGTAAAGCTCGCCCCGGCCGGCATCGTCGGCGATCGAGACGAGCCCCTCTTCGCCGTACGCGATCGCCTCGTGGGTCGACATCGCGCAGACCGGCTTGCCGAGGACGAGGGCCAGGCCCTGGAGCGTGGCCAGGCCGATGCGGACGCCGGTGAACGACCCCGGGCCGCGCGTGGTCGCAAACAAATCGATGGCTCGGCGGTCGATGCCGTTCTCCACCAGCAGCCAGTCGATGGCGGGGAGCAGCTTCTCGTTGCGCGAGCCGCGGCCTTCGAGCGCAGCGGCTCCGATCAGCGTCCCGTCGCTGACGAGGGCAACCGAGAGGATGGGCAGAGAGGTGTCGGCAGCGAGGACGAGCACCGGCGTACGTTACTTCAAACCGGCTGGGGGGAGGACATCCCGAGATCGGTGAGGGTGATCCCGATCTTCGCCGCCGTCTCCACCGAGCGCTCGTCGCGGTAAAACTCGCCGTAGTAGATGGTGCGGATCCCGGCGTTCGCGATCAGCTTGAAGCAGTTCCAGCAGGGGGAGGCGGTCGTGTAGAGCTCCGCGCCGTCCACCGAGACCCCGTTCTTGGCCGCCTGCAGGATGGCGTTCGCCTCGGCGTGCACGGTGGTAATGCAGTGCCCATCCTCGACCACGCACCCGCCGTCCTCGCAGTGCGGGAGGCCGCGGATCGAGCCGTTGTAGCCGGTGGAGAGGACCGTCCGGTCGCGGACGATGACCGCCCCGACGTGCTTGCGGAGGCAGGTCGCCCGGGTGGCGGCCTGGTGGGCGATGCCCATGAAGTAGGTGTTCCAGTCTGCGCGTGTCATGACGAAAAAGTGCGCGGGATTCTAGCACTCGCGTGACGCCCGTCACGGACCGGAATCTCGCGCCCGGAAGTTATTCGACAATATGCACGGAGACATCCCGCCGGAGCGCTGTAATATGCTGAAGCGTCATAAATGGCGCCTGCAAGTGCTGACTTTCCGTAGGTTTAGCTTAATCGGCAGATCTTCCAATAATGCCCGCTTTCGGGTCAGTTTTTCGTTGACTCGGCGCAGCGCTTTCATCAAGAATACGCCCTCACGAACGGCCCAGTTCACAATTTATTGACTCGGGAGCATGCATGCATAAGCGCTATTCAACAATCATCTTCGTCCCGCACGCGCGGGCGAAATTCCGAAAGTTGAAGGTGTCCCATCGCCTGCTCTTTTCGATCATCTCACTCGTAACGTCCTCGCTCTGCCTCTCGACGTTCTTCTCCGTCCAGTACTTCACCTCTCTCTCGCAGACGCACGAGCTCTCGAAGCTGCGCCGCGAAAACAAGGAGCTCCAGACCGCGAACGAGCAGTTCGGCAAGTCGGTCGAGTCGCTCCGCAATCAGCTGACGACGGTCGAGGATCGCACCCGCAAGCTCGCGATCATCGCCGGCATCACCACGCTCGACGAGTCGAGCCAGGGTGGTTCGGGCGGTGTCCGCAACGAAGAGCAGAGCGCCAACCCCTACCGTGACGACGTCGACAAGATGACGTTCCGCTCGCACAGCCTGAACAGCGACCTCTCCGTGTTGGAGCAGAAGTTCACCGCGCAGTCGCGCCTCCTCTCCTCGACTCCTTCCATCGCCCCGGTCCGCGGCATCCTGACCGACGGCTTCGGCGGCCGCTCCGACCCCTTCACGGGCGAAGCGGGCCAGCACCACGCCATCGACATCTCCTCCGCGGTCGGGCAGCCCATCCGCTCCCCGGCTGACGGGATCATCGTCAAGTCCGAATGGGCGAACGGCTACGGCAACGTGATCTACATCTCGCACGGCTACGGCTACTCGACCCGCTACGGCCACCTCTCGAGCTTCGCCGTCCGCGCCGGCCAGCGCGTCAAGCGCGGCGACATCATCGGCCACGTCGGCTCGACCGGCCGCTCCACCGGCCCGCACCTCCACTACGAGGTCCGCGTGAACAACAACCCGGTCAACCCACTCGAGTACATCCTGAACGCGTTCTGAGCGCTTTCGAAGCCGCACACGAAAAAGCCGCGCATCCGCGCGGCTTTTTTGTTGGTGTCGGGTATCAGGCATCCGGGGCTTGTCGCCCAGGCGAAACACCCCAGACACCTGACACCCGACACCTACCCGTCAGGGTCCTACTCGCTCTTCCTCCCCCTTCGGCAGATCCCAGCGCTCGGTGATCCGCTCGTGGGTGAGCCAGCGCTCGCAGTCGAGGGCGGCCATGCAGCCGCTTCCGGCGGCGGTGATGGCCTGGCGGTAGATGTGGTCGACGACGTCGCCGCAGGCGAAGACGCCCTGGATGTTCGTGACCGTGGAGTTGCGATAGGGAAGGCAGATGTACCCGGCCTGGTCGAGCTCGAGCTGGCCGACGTAGGGCGCCGTGTTCGGGGTGTGCCCGATGGCCACGAAGAGGCCCTGCGTCGCAAAGTCGGTGATCTCGTTCGTCACCAGGTTGCGCAGCTTCAGCGCGGTGACGCCGGTCTCTTTCGCGCCGATGACCTCGTCCACCGTGGTGTTGAAGATGAACTCGATCTTCGGGTTGTTGCGCGCGCGGTCCTGCATGATCTTCGAGGCGCGCAGCTCCTCGCGGCGATGTACGACCGTCACTTTCGTGGCGAACTTCGTGAGGAAGGTCGCTTCCTCCATGGCCGAGTCGCCGCCGCCCACCACGACGATCTCCTTCCCTTTGAAGAAGAAGCCGTCGCAGGTCGCGCACGACGAGACGCCGAAGCCGAGCAGCGCCTGCTCGCTCGGCAGCCCGATCTGCTTGGCCGAGGCTCCGGAGGCGACGATCACAGCCGGCGCTTCATAGAGCTTCGAATCGGTCTGCACTTCGAACGGATGCGTGGTGAAACGGACGTGCTCCACCGGTTCGAGCGCGCTGAACGTCGCGCCGAAACGCTCCGCCTGCTTGCGCATCTCTTCCATGAGCTTCGGCCCGAGGATCCCCTCGGGGAAGCCGGGGTAGTTCTCGACTTCGGTGGTGATGGTGAGCTGCCCACCGGGCTGCATCCCCTCGAGGA
Organism: Thermoanaerobaculia bacterium; assembly: GCA_035630815.1. Taxonomy (GTDB): domain Bacteria; phylum Acidobacteriota; class Thermoanaerobaculia; order Gp7-AA8; family Gp7-AA8; genus QHVT01. The sequence goes on along the minus strand of DASQJY010000030.1, from coordinate 49,946 downwards.
CCAGCACCTTGATGTTCGCGCGGGAGAGATAGAGCGCGGCCGTGCAACCGGCCGGACCCGATCCGATGATGATGACCTGGTAATCGGTAATGCGTTCCATGACGGCGCGAATTGTATCGCGCGTCCCGATGTCAGGACCGGCGGCGCTGCAACATCCAGCTGGCTGTAACGACGGCGGCGGCGAACAGAACAGCAACAGCCATCTGGTCCGGATGCGAGTGGGCGTTGGGAGCGGAGTGCAGGAAGAGCGTCAGCATGTCGCCGCCACGGGCTGCAAATCCTGAACCCGGTTTTGCCTTCAGGCGCCGAAGGCGCTAGAACAGTTTCTTCTCCGGCTGGATCGCCGCCAGCAGCGCTTCTCCCATGACCTTCTTCTGCCATTCGCGCATGGCCGGGACGTCGAGCGAGCCGGCGGTGGCGACGGCGGCGAGGATGTGGCGGGCGCCGAGGACCGAGGGGTCGATCTTCAGCTCCTTCGCGTAGCGGTCGCGGACCGTCTTGAGGCGATTGATGCGGTTTTCCAGCGACTTGTCGCGGATCCACGGCTTCGGCTCGGCTTTTTCCGGCAGGTCGGCTTCCGGGATCTCCAGCGCGTGGCGCACGATGGCCACCAGCTCGCGGCCGTGGCGGTCGGCGTGGTAGCGCGAAACGGAAACGACGGCCGCCAGGTCGCGATGCGTCTGCGGCTTGGCCTTCGCGATCTCGACCATCGTGTCATTGCCGAGGATCTTGAACGGCGGCCGGTCGGCCTTGCGGGCCAGCGCGTCGCGCCAGTTGTAGAGATCGCGCGCGACGGCGAGCGTGCGCCGGTCGAGCCCGCCGATGTTCTTCATCTTCCGCCACGGCTCGGCGTCTTCGTCGGTCGTTTCGCGGTAGCGCACCATTTCCAGGCGCGCGAACTCTTCGACCGCCCACTCCCAGCGCCCGAGCTCCTCGAGCTCCGCGCGCAGCTTCGCGGCGAGCTCGATCAGGTAATGCGTGTCGGTCGCCGCGTAGTCGAGCATCTCGGGCGACAGCGGCCGCATCGACCAGTCCGCGCGCTGGTGCACCTTGTTGAGCTTCAGGCCGAAATGGCGGTCGAGCAGCGCCGCCAGCCCGATCCCCTCGTACCCGAGGAGCTGCGCGCAGATCGAGGTATCGATGAGGTTGTGCACGGTGAAGCCGAAATCGCGATTGAGGATGCGCAGGTCGTAGTCGCCGCCGTGCAGCACTTTGTTGATGGCCGGATCGGCGAGCAGCGCACCGAATCCCGCCAGATCCACTCCCGCCAGCGGATCGACGATGAAATCGTCGCCCGGCACCGACAGCTGGATCAGGCAGACCTTGTCGAAGTAGGAGTGCAGCGAATCGGCTTCCGTGTCGACGGCGAGCTGCGGTGCCGCGGAGAGCTGCGCGATAGCCTCGTCGAGCCCCGGCTGATTGTCGATCCACTTCATAGCGCCGCCGCCTCTCCCAGTCCGATCGATGCGAGCCGCTCGCGGAACGCCTGCAAGTCGAACTCCGGCAGCGACGTCAGGTGCTGCACCGCTTCCTGATCCTCGGCCATCAGCAGCATGAGCGCGAGATCTTCCGCCCGTGGAATCTTGACGGTGCGCTCGTCGAGCTCCGTGGCGATGCCGACCGACACCATCCGGCCGTACAGCGCGTTCGAGGCGAGCAGGACATGTACGCGCACCTCGCCTTCCGGATCGACGAAGTTCAGCGGAATGAGGTCCAGCTCTTCGGTCGCTTCGACTTCATCGCGATCGACCCGGAACCCGCGGTTTGCGGCCATCATCGCGACCTGTCCCTTCTGTTGCCCGGTCATGACGGCCAGCACGTCGACCGCGCCGCTGCTCACCTCGACGTTCAGCCACGCCGCGCGTGCGACATTGCCGACGAACATCGTATCGAGCTTGAGTCTGCCGAGAAGCTCGGCCGTGGCGTGAATGGCCCGGGAGTAACGCGCCGTCGCGCGGATAGGGTGCATTGAGCGGCGAGAGATAACACAGATGCGATAATCAGCACCAGTGCGACAGCGTCTTCTCGAGATCGTCCAGAAGCATTGGGGCTACTCCTCCCTCCGCCCGTTACAGGAAGAAGCGATGCTCGCCACCCTCGCCGCGCGCGACTCGCTGGTGGTCATGCCGACCGGCGGCGGCAAGTCCCTCTGCTTCCAGGCGCCGGCGCTCCTGAGCGACTCCGTGACCGTGGTCGTCTCCCCTCTCATCTCCCTGATGAAGGACCAGGTGGACGGCCTGCTGGCGAACGGGATCGTGGCCGCGCAGATGAACAGCTCGCAGTCATTGTCCGACGTCAAGGCGACCGAGCGGGAGCTGTTCGCGAAGCGCCTGAAGCTGCTGTTCGTCTCGCCGGAGCGGCTGGCCATGCCCGGCTTCCGGGACATGCTCCGGCGCGCGAACGTGAAGACGTTCGCCATCGACGAAGCGCACTGCATCAGCCACTGGGGGCACGACTTCCGTCCGGAGTACAGACAACTGCGCATGCTGCGCGACGAGTTCCCGGAGGCGTCGATGCACGCGTATACCGCGACGGCGACGCCCGAGGTGCGGGAGGACATCGCGCGGCAGCTCGGGCTGCGCGAGCCGGCGGTGCTGGTCGGCGACTTCGACCGCCCAAACCTCACCTACCGCGTCCTCCCGCGGCAGGACGAGTCGAAGCAGGTCATCGACGTCATCGAACGCCATCGCGGCGAGGCGGGCATCATCTACTGCACGCGGCGCAAGGACGTCGATGCGCTCGGGGAGAAGCTGCGCAAGCGCGGGCAGAACGTAGTCGCGTATCACGCCGGCCTCTCCCAGGAAGAGCGCCGCGACGCGCAGGAGAAGTTCTCCACGGAAAAGTGCGACCTGGTGGTGGCCACGGTGGCGTTCGGGATGGGCATCGACCGCTCGAACGTCCGCTACGTGCTGCACACCGCCATGCCGAAGTCGGTCGAGCACTACCAGCAGGAGTCGGGTCGCGCCGGCCGCGACGGCCTGGAGGCGGAGTGCGTGCTCCTCTACTCTGGCGCCGACTTCATGACCTGGAAGTCGATGATCACCGACACCGCCACCGACCCTGAATACGTCAAGTCGGCGATCCGCCACCTCAACGACATGGACCGCTACTGCTCCGGCGCGGCCTGTCGCCACAAGGCGCTGGTCGAGTATTTCGGCCAACCCTTCGACTCCGGGCCCTGCAACGCCTGCGACATCTGCCTCGGCGAGACGGAGGAGGTAGCGGACGCACTGATCGTCGCGCAGAAGATCGTCTCCTGCGTCGTGCGCGTGCGGGAGTCGTTCGGCGTCTCCCACGTGGTCGGCGTGCTGCGCGGCGAGGACACCGAGAGGATCCGCGAGCGCCGGCACGACCAGCTCTCCACGTACGCGCTGCTGAAAGGCCATTCGCGCCACGACGTCCGCGAATGGGTCTATCAACTGATCGCCCAGGAGTTCCTCTCCCAGACGCGCGACGAGTACCCGGTCCTCCGCCTCGGCGCCCGTTCCCGCGAGGTGCTGAAGGGCTACGCCGAGGTGAAGCTGCGCCAGCCCGCCGTCCGGAAGAAGGACGCCACCTCCGCTTCGATGCCGCGGTCGCAGCGTTCCGCCGCCGTCGACGACGGCCCCTACGATCGCCACCTCTTCCAGGCGCTGCGCACGTGGCGCCGCGAAGAAGCGCAGGAGCGCGGCGTCCCTCCCTACGTCATCTTCAGCGATCGCACTTTGCGCGAGGTCGCACGCGTGCGACCGACCACGCGTTATGAACTGCGCGGGATCTATGGAATCGGAGATGCGAAGCTCGAAGCATTCGGCGACGCGCTGATCGGGGTGATCACCTCAACCTCGGCAGCGGTGTGAACGAGCGCGGCTATCGCCTGTGGCACGGCCCCTCACCCGGCCGTTGGCCACCCTCTCCCCGCTCGACGCGGAGAGAGGGGCTACTAACTTTCACTCTCGCGAGAGGGTAGTTAGTAGCCCTTCTCCCCTGCAAGGGGAGAAGGTGCCCGAAGGGCAGATGAGGGGTCGCGCCACAGGCGAGGAGCGCCGCGATCAGAACCGCAGCAACTCCTCCACGTGCCGCCACTCCGTGGCGCCGTTGCCGATGGCCACGCGCACGCAGTACTGGTCGCGCAGCTTCGTGTGCGAGACGAACAGCTTGCCGCCGGCGTTGTACCGCTCCAGGAGCGCCAGCGTCGCGTCGTCGCCGGCCCGCAGGCGGAAGACGACCACGCTGAAGGACTGCGAGAGCACTTCCACCTCCTCGCGCCGGCGCAGCTCCCCGGCCAGGCGTTCCGCGAGCTGCACGTGGCCGCGGATCACGTCGCGCAGGTGGTCGAGGCCATAGTGCTCGAGGACGAGCCACAGCTTGAGGGCGCGGAAGCGGCGGCCGAGCTGGAGGCCGTAATCCATGTAGTTGATCTCGGCGGTGTCGGTGGTCTTCAGGTACTCCGGCACGAGCGAGAACGTTTCCCGCAGCACCTCGGGGCGCCGCGTATACAGCACGCTGCAGTCGATGGGGGTGAAGAGCCACTTGTGCGGGTTGGTGACGATCGAGTCCGCGTGCTCGATGCCGTCCCACAGGAAGCGGTACTCCGGGACGATGGTCGCGGAGCCGGCGTACGCCGCGTCGACGTGGAACCAGCAGTTCTCCCGCTTCGCGATCTCGCCGATGGCACGCACCGGGTCGACGGCCGCGGTCGACGTCGTGCCGGCAGTGGCCACGATCGCGCAGGGCAGCGCACCGGCGGCGCGGTCGCGCGCGATCGCTTCTTCGAGTGCGTCGACGCGCATCCGGAACTGCTCGTCCGCCGCGATCTTGATCACGCCCTTCTGGCCGAACCCGAGCGCGAGCGCTCCCTTCTCCACCGAGGAATGCGCGTGCTCGGAGCAGTAGATGCGCATCGGCGGCAGGTCGCGTCCGGCGATCCCTTCGCTGCGGATGTTCAACCCCAGCGCCTCGCGCGCGGCGGCCAGCGCGAGGAAGACGTTGATCGACGCCGTGTCGTTGATGATGCCGAAGAGATTCGGCGGCAGGCCGAGCGCGTCGCGCAGCCAGCGCAGGGCCACGGTCTCGAGCTCCGTCAGCGCGGGCGACGTCTTCCAGAGCATCCCGTTCGCGTTGATCGCGCCCGAAAGCAGCTCCCCGAGGATGCCCGCCTGCGACCCCGTGATCGAAAAGTAGGCGAAGAACGAAGGGTGGTTCCAATGAGTGATGCCGGGCAGGATCTTCTCCTGGAACTCGGCGAACAGCGCGTCGTACGGCTTGCCGTCCTCGGAAGGACCGTCGCCGAACTGCTTCGCAATCTCCCCCGGCTGCACGCGCGAGAGCACCGGATACGAATCGATGTTCTCGAGATAGTCCGCGACCCAGTCGACGGCCTGGTGTGCGGCGGCGCGAAAGTCGGTGCTGGAGGGGTCGAGCTTCGGCATGACGCCGAGTCTATGTTGTCGGTTGTCGGTTGTCAGTTGTCTGTGCCACCGACAGCCGGTTACGAGGCGCCCTTCCCCGTCAACACCGCCGGAATCGTCCGCAGCAGAATCTTCAGATCCAACCCCGGCGACCAGTTGTCGATGTACTGCAGGTCCAGCTTCATCCAGTGATCGAAATCCTGGATGTCGTTGCGGCCGCTGATCTGCCAGAGGCAGGTCAGGCCGGGCTTCATCGAGAGGCGGCGGCGGTGCCAGCGGTGGTACGACGCGACTTCCTCCGGAATGGGCGGACGCGGGCCGACGAGGCTCATGTCGCCCTTCAGCACGTTCCAGAGCTGCGGCAGCTCGTCGAGGGAGAAGCGGCGCAGCCAGCGGCCGACCGGCGTCACGCGCGGATCGTCCTTCGCCTTGAACACCGGGCCGTTCATCTCGTTGAGGTGCGCCACTTCCTCGCGGCGCGCGTGCGCGTCGGCGATCATCGTGCGGAACTTGTAGAGCGTGAACATGCGGCCATTGAGGCCGATGCGCTGCTGCTTGAACAGGACCGATCCGGGCGACGACAGCTTGATCGCCAGCGCCGCGATGGCAACCACCGGGAACGCGAGCGCGAGGAGCAGCAGCGACACCGCCACGTCCAGCGAACGCTTGAGCGCGAGCTGCGTCTCGTTCGAGGGCGTGGTGGTGAACGTCAGGAACGGCACCCCCTCCAGCTCTTCGAGCTCGAGGCGGGCGACGCGGTTCTGGAAGATGTTCATCGCCACGCGGGTGCGGATGCCGAGCTCCTCGCACATGATGAAGATCTGCTTCATCTCGTCGAGCTTCTTGCGCGTGACCGCGAACACGATCTCGTCGATCGGCTCGTCGATCTCGCGGCCCTCCACGATGCGCTTCAGGTCGGGGACGTTGCCGTAGACGCGGTATCGCGCCCAGCCGTTGGAGAGGCGGTGGCCGTCCGAGACGAAGCCGAGGATCTTGTAGCCCCAGTACTTGTGGCCGACGATCATGCGGGCGATGTCGGTGGCGCGGCGGCCGGTGCCGACGATGATCACCGTGCGGTAGTTGAGCCCCTTCGAGCGCACCCAGCGCGCGAGCACGCGCACCAGGATCTTCTCGGCCACCAGCAGGATCGCGCCGAGGACCGCGAAGATCATGAACCAGGAACGGGAGAGCTGCCGGAGCGGGAGGAGGTACGCCAGCGTCGCCAGGAGGACGTTGCCGACGAAGACCACGCGGATCGTAGTCAGCCCCTCGCGCGTGAGGGGGATGGTGCGGTGGGAGTGATAGCTGTTGTAGCTGAAGAGGAGCGCCGACCAGATGATCAGCACCAGGGGGTAGATCTTCAGGTACTCCTGCAGCGGATAGAGGCCGGTCGGGAAGTGCGCCGGGGCGACGAACGGCAGGATCGTGTCGCGAATAAAGAAGGCGGCGAAAAATGCGACCGAAGTCAACGCCAGGTCGACTCCGAAAACGATTCGCGCAACAACTTGCGCCTTCTGTTTCAGCATCTGGATCTATCTATACCGCAACGATATACGGAGCGGAAGCGGTCTCTGTCTAGAGCCGCTCGAACAAAACCTCGTAGGCGCCGGTCACCCGGTCCCACGAATACGTCTGTCCTGCCCGCTTCCGCGCCCGGGCCCGGTACGCATCGCGAAGCTCCTCATCGGCGAGCCATTCGCGAAGCATGCCGCTCAGGTCTTCCTCGGGCCTGAGCGAGAAATAACCTACCGCATCCCCTCCCACTTCCCGGTTCTCCGGCGTGTCGTGCGCCAGGACAGCGCCCCCCGAGGCCATCGCCTCGATGAGCGCGGGATGCGTCCCTCCCACCTCGGTGGCCTGGATGTAGACGAGCGCGTTGCGCTGGAGGGTGCGGTAATCGCGGCCGTAAAGGGCCCCCGGGAAGAGGACGCGCTCCCCCTCGTGGCGGTGCAGCTCGGCGACCAAGTCGTGCGCGTACAGCCCTTTACCTAGCATCACCAGCGGCGGCGCCGTCGCGGGTAACTGCTCGCAGGCGAGCACGACCTCCAGCGGATTGTTCTCCGGCTCGAAGCGGCTCACGTAGAGGATGTAGCCGCGCGGCTGCAGCCCGAGGCGGGTCAGCACGTCGGAGTCTTCCTCGTCCGGAGGAAAGTCGGCGCCGTACGGGATCGTGACCGGGTTCGCGGCGTAATTCTCCCGGTAATAGCTGGCGATCACATCCGCGTCCGCGATCACTGCATTCGCGAAACTGACGGACATCGCCTCGCCGATCGAGTAGACCGCCCGGCCGAGGATGTTCCATTTGCGCCGCTTCCGCTCGATGCCGTCGACGTTGATCGCGCAGGGGATCCGCGCGGCGCGGAGGATCGGGAGGACGAAGGCGTTGGCCGCGTTGCAGACCAGGACGGCGTCGAAATCGCGGCGGATGGCGTCGAGGGCGGAGAGGAAGGCGTGCGAGACCGTCTCCAGGTATTTGTGTTTCGCGGCCGGCAGGAGGATACGGTGGACGCCGTTCCAAGACTCCGGCCCCTCCTCGCGGCAGTAGACGCTGACGTCGTGCCCCCGCTGCACGAGCCGCGTGGAGAGCTCGGCGGCGAACGTCTCGAAGCCGCCGTAGTTCGCCGGGACGCCGCGCGTGCCGAGGATGGCCAGCTTCATCGCGATCCCTCCCTGCGGTCGGGATTTGCTCACGCAAACCACCCCGCCAATGCCCGATCGCTCACCTTGCGGCGGCGCTGGATCTCCCGCCGCTTCGCGAGCACCCGTTTCCGGTTGCGCCAGAGCCAGGAGAACGCCGGGAGCGACGTCCGCTCGATGGTCAGCGTCGCCACCAGCACTACGAGGTCGCGCGCGAGCTCGAACGGCAGGTTGCGCAGCGCGAGGTACGCCCCCTGGTTCTTGAGCCGCAGCAGGAACCGGTTCTTGACCGAGTGCATGTTCACGTCCGCAGGCAGTTCGCGCCGCGCCTCGGGGGTCACGCGGCGCACGTGATACGCGACCGCCTCCGGATCGCAGAACGATCGCCAGCCGAACAGCCGCCCGCGCCACGCGAGATCCGCGTCCTCGCGATAGGCGAAAAAGTCCTCGTCCAGCACCTCGCCGTCGATGGCGGTGTCGTGCAGGAACGACATGCGGAACATGGCCGCGGCACCGGAGACGCCGAACACTTCGATAGTTTGGAGTGCGGTGACCGCAGTCACCGCTTTCACTCCGGATCGCACGAGCTGTGACTCTCGGGAGGAAAAGCGGTGACTGCGGTCACCGCACTCCAAACCCTGCCCGATGTCCAGATGCCGCCCCGTGCGGGTCATGCGGATGCCCATCGAGTCGATCTCCTCGGTCGGCTCGATTTCCGTTCCTCGGGCGCGGATCAGCAAGCCGGTCGCCGACCCGACGTCAGGAATCGAGAACAGGCCGACCAGCCGTTCCGCGTACTCCGGCAGCAGGTAGCAGTCGGGATTCACGACCAGCACGAGCTCGCCGCGGGCGAGAGCGATGGCCTGGTTCACAGCGGCGCTGAAGCCGCGGTTGTCGCGGTTCCGCACGAGGGTCGTCGCGTGCGGCTCGACCAGCGCCACCGAATCGTCGGCGGACGCGTTGTCGATCGCGATCAGCTCGATGTTTCGATGCGTCTGCTGCCCGATTCCCTCGAGGCAGCGCCGCAGATACCGCGCGCTGTTCCAGGTTACGAGGACGACGGAGACGAGTCCGCGCTCCATCTATCGAATGCCTTCCTCAGCACGTTCGCATATGCGCGGAACGCGTCCCAGCGACCCACGTTGCGCGGCTTCAGCCCGACCAGTCCCGCCGCGCACCGCAGCAGCATCCCCACGATGATCACCCACCGGAGCGCCTCCGAGTGCGCGGGCCGCAACCACTTCCGTGCATACCGCCACATGTTGCGGTACCAGACGTCGACGAAGCTGGCAAAGCGGATGTGCTCCAGGCTCGCGCCGCCGAAATGCCGCGCCTGCGCGGCCGGGACGACCCAGATCTCTTTCTTCTGCTCCGCGAGCCGGCGGCAGTAATCGACGTCCTCGAACCACGCCGGCGCGAACTGTTCGTCGAAGGGTCCGATCTCGTCGATCGTTTCTCGGCGGATGAGCAGCGCGGCGGCAGCCGGCTGTTCGATACGCCGCGGCTCGGTCAGGTCGAGGTCGCGGTAGCGGTACCGCGCCGTGGTGGAGTTCTTCGGGAAGAGCTTGTCGAGCAGCAGCACCTCGGCCGTCAGCGTCGCCAGCGACGGCAGCCGCCGCAGCTGGAACTCGCGCTGCGAGTCGCCGCTCTCGTCGATCAGGAGCGGCGCGGCGGCCGAGGCGTTCGGATGAGTCTCGAGAAACTCGAAGAGCGTCGTCAGCGCACGCGGCGCGAGCTCGCAGTCCGGATTCAGGAGGAACACGTAGCGGCCGCGGGAGGCGTCGAAGGCGCGGTTCGTCCCGGCCGCGAAGCCGGCGTTGAACGCGCTGCGGAGGATCTGCACGTCGCGCAGGTGCGTGATGGTCGCGTCCTTCGAGGCGTTGTCGTGCACGAGCACTTCGTACTCGAGCCCTTCGCAGGCGGCGGGGATGGAGCGGAGGCAGCGGTCGATCCAGCGCTCGCTGTTCCAGGTGACGATGAGGATGGAGAGGTCGAGCGGGCGCGTCTCCGTGTGAGGGAGCAGCTCGTGCCGCGCTTCGAAAACTACGTTTGCCATTGCTTGATTGCTCGGACGAGCGGCTCCGTGACGACTTCCCACGCGAACCGCGGCCTGATGCGCTCGAGACTTTCTACGCAGGTGGAGTGCAAACCGTCGTCCGTGAGCAGCCGGCGGATGGCCACCGCCACCGCACCGGAGTCGCCCGGAGGCACGACGATGCCGAGGCCTTCCGACTCCACCAGTTCCGCGGCGAACCCACCTGCCGAGGCGATCACCGGAATCCCGGCAGCGATCGCGTCAAAGAGCCGCGTGCGGATGGAGTAGTCAGCCTCCGCCGTCCGACGGTGCAGCATGATAGCGATTTTACCCGCTCGCAGCCATGCGAGCCGCTCGCGGTACGGCACCCATTGGTCATTCGCCGACACCAATTCACCGCCGCGCGCGAGGAGCTGCTCGAAGCGGTCGTCGCGGCGCCGGTCGATGAGGTCGCGATTCGGACGGGACCGTCCGAGGAACAGGAGCCGGGCGCGGAGGCCCTCTTCGTTGACGCGCAGGATGGCCTCGATGGCGGTGGCCGGATCGAGCCACTCCCACACTCCTCCGCCCCAGACCACGAGGTTGTCCTGCGGCTTCGCGCAGACCCGCGTCTCGGCGAGGTCGACTCCGAACGGCACCTCGATCCAGGGCGTGTCGCTGCTCTGCAAGCCCTCGTAGAACTCGCGCTGCTTGCGCGCGGCGCAGACCAGCAGGTCCGCACGCCTGAGGGCCGAGGACAGCCGCCACCACTCCGCGGCGAGATGGACGCGCTGCCGGGCAGAGGGTTTGTTGCCGTACAGCTCGCGCAGCTCGAGGACGGTCGGGTCGAAGAGGTCGTAGACGATGCGCTGCTCGCGGCGGCGCTTGCCGAAGCCGCGGGCGGGCTGGCCGATCAGCACCGCGGCTTCCCGGAGTGCCCTTCGGGCCTCGGGCGTCCCGTGCTCGATGAGGGTGACATCCTCAGGAGCGCTGCCCTCCCGCTTCGCGATCAGGCGCGTCTCGAAATGCTTCCCCAGCTCCGACGCGAGATGCCATGCGCGGATGCCCGGTCCGGCCATGCGATCACCGACGACGTCGGGCGTGTGGACTACAACCTGGAACATAACCCTTCGAAAATGCCGCGCAGGGACGTGCGCCCGCGCAGCGCGAGCCGCGCATCTTCCCACAGCAGCGATGGGATGCGTCCCGCGCCGCGGTGCAGGCGCGCGACGAAATAACGGTTGCGCGTCCGCAGGCGCAGCGCGTCGCCGCCGAGGATGGAGGCGCTCTGCGAGCCGCGATGCGTCGCCTTCACGACCGGCAGGACGGCCGTGCGCCAGCCGCTCTCGCGGAGGCGCGCGGAGAGCTCGACATCCTCGTAATAAGCAAAGAAGCGCTCGTCGAACAGCCGGTCGCCGACCGCGGCGCGGCGATAGAGGGTAGCGGTCGCGGAGACGCCCCACGGCACGGCCAGCATCGACCCGAGCTCCGCGCCATGGCCGATCTGGCGGTACGTGCCGTCGCTGACGTCGATGCCCGCGCCGTCGATGCGGCCGTCCGGGCGGCGGATGATGGTCTGCACGGCGGCGAGCTTTTCATCGCGGTCGAGCGCGCCGCGGACCGCGGCCAGCCAGTCGGGGTCGAGGACCACGTCGTTGTTCACCAGCGCTACGTACGCGCTGGTGGAGTGGCGGAACGCGGCGTTCGCCCCTCCGGCAAAGCCGAGGTTCTTCTCGCTGCGGATGGCACCCGGTGTCGGCGTGCGCGAACCGTTGTCGAAGAGGATGACGTTCGCCTCGACCGTCTGCGCGCGGATCGAGGCGAGGCATTCCTCCAGCATCGTCCCGCCGTCGACGTCGAGCACGATCACGTCGATCATTCGCGCTCCATTCGGTCCACGTTGATCGCACCGCTGACGCAGCGCAACGTCACCCGCCCATCCTCCGGGATGATGACGCGGACGCGCTGGTACTCGGGATGCGGGTCGATGTGATACGCGTGGCCGCCGAGCTCGAAGGTGGCGCCCAGGCCGGTGATCGCGTGGAGCGTGTGTGTACCACGCTGCGCCTGAAACGAGATCGCCTGGCCAGCCTGGAGGATCCAGCCGCCGCGATACGTCACGCGCATCATCGTGTACATCTCGGGATAGAGCTCGCCGCCCTCCTTCACCACGTGCGCATCTTCGAATTCGACGCGGGTGCCCGGCTTCTTCGCGTGCGCGAAACCCGCCGCGAGGGCCAGCGCGAAGATCGGGATCGCGAAGTCGTGCTTCCAGCGGCGCACGCCGATGACGATGAGCGCGAGCACGGCGAACACGCCGATCCACGACGCGCCGTTCATCCGGATGAAGCTCGGGAAGAGCCGCGAGAAATCCGCGCGGTGATAGAACGAGAGCCACTCCCCGATCGCGTTCTCGCCGTTCGCGATGTGGAAGAGGCGGTTCGGAAAGCTCAGGCCATGGATGGTCAGGCCGATGGTCCAGAGCGCCGCGATGGCGATCGCGCCGCGCGAGAGCCGGTCCCAGACCGAGGCGGCGCCGAGGGCCAGGACCGGCATCAGGAACACGAGATAGCGCAGCGGCGGAGCCCAGCCGCCGAACCATTCCGGACGCGGCAGCAGATAGAGGAAGTACAGCGACCCGGCGATGATCCCGGTGCGGAAGCCCTTCGGCGTCGAGCGCCAGCGCGTCAAGGCGAACAACCCGAAGAGATAGAACGGCGCCTGGAACGGAATCCCGCTCATGCCGTCCGTCAGGATTCCGAAGAAGCCGGTCACGTAGCGCTCGCCGGGCGCGGGCAGGAGCTCGCCCCAGACATGGACGTTCGTCGCGGAGCCGGTGATTAAATAGAGAAGCCCGAGCGGCACGACCAGGACCGCGGCGCCGATCGCGAGCGCGCGCGGACGCCGCCGGAACATCGTCCCGACCAGCGCCACCGCCACCAGCGCAAACCTCAACTTCAGCATCACCAGCCCGAAGAGCGCCGGCAGCCAGCGCTTGAGGCGCTGATTGCGCACGCCGCGCACCGCCTCGACGAAGAAGAACGCCGCCGGCACCTCCGGCCAGATCCGCACCGCGTAATACAGCACCGGCGGCGCGAAGGCGAAGAACGGAAAGACCGCCCGCACGTGCGCGTCGGCGATCCCTTCGTCCTCCATCCAGCGGACGGTCGAGCGGACGAGCAGCACGCCGAACAGCGCGATCGTGGCCAGCGCCCCCTGCACGCCGAACAGCGCGAAACCCGGCACCAGCAGCAGCGAGAGGAACGGCTCCTGCCGCGAGTACTGCTCGCCGTTCGGGCCGGTCGGATCATTGAACTGCGGGCCGCTGCCGTGCGCGGCGTACTGGTTGCGCAGGTCGAGATCGAAGTCGTGCACCATCGACTCCGTGACCCAGAGATAGAACGGCTCGTCCCCGTCGAGCGGATGCCGTCCGATCACCGGCAAGGCCAGCGCGTAGACGAGCGCCGCGAGCAACGCCGCGCGATTCGCGGACCAGCGCACCTCGGTGCCGTTCGCAATGAACAGCGAGAGCGTGGCCAGCTTCACCACCGCGATCCCGATGGCGCCGAGCCACGGATCGAACCCCGGGATTCGCAGCCAGAGGATGAACGCGAACAACCAGGTGGCCGCGTCGACCGCGGTATACGCGACTAGCGTTCGCCGCCGCAGGACGGCGAGCGGCGCAAGCAGGAGTGCGATGACGGCGGCGACGATCACTCGAACCCTTCGACCTGCAGCGAGGCGTTCGCCGGCAGCAACGCGTCGGTCGTGACCTGGATGGTGCGCGCCCCTTTCGGCAGCGCGATGCGGCCGGCGCCGTCGAGCCAGGCGTTGTAGCCGTAGCCCCGGATCTTCCCGGCCGGATCGCGCGGCAGCGGATTGTGCGCGCCGTACGCCTGCTCGCGGCGCAGCGCACCCCAGTCGATGACGTCGCCGATGCGCACGTCGATGCCGCCCGGCTCGATCCGCCCGAGGAGCTTGCCGCGGCGGAAGTGGGCCACGTTCGCGCCGGAGAGGATCAGCGAAGTCGCATGCTCGGGAACGTCGAGCGTCAGCGACTGCGCCGGCGCGACGGACATCGCGATCACGTGGCGCGGCAGCTCCTTCGGCTTCGTCAGAAGATAGGGAAACGCCCGCGCGACCACGCCGCTCCAGGCGAAGAAGAGCATCGCGAACGCGACCACCACCGCCGAGGGCCACCTCAGCACGAGCCGCCGCATCCCGAACGCCCGCGCCGCGACCGCCACGCCGAGGACGAGCAGCGGCACCGCCAGCGTCCGCAGCGGAATCGCCGGAGTGATCAGGGCCGTGATGACGCCAAACATCACCGCAAACGGCGTACGCCCGAGCACGACCACGATGCCCACGCAGATGCCGAGCAGGAACAGCTCCCGGAGAACGAGCACCTCGGACAGCGGAATCCAACGAAGCAGCACGATGGCCACCGCGAGAACATATGGAGTGCGGTGACCGCAGTCACCGCTTTTACTGCCTGTGTCGCCGAACGCACCGAGGAAAAGCGGCGACTGCGGTCGCCGCACTCCAAACAAAGCGGCGCTGATCGCGAGAGCCACGACCGCCCCATACGCCAGCAACCGCACCTGCTCGTCAAACAGCCCAACCGACGCAACCACCAGCAGCGGCACTCCCACCATCACCGCGGGATACGAAAGCGCGGCGCAGACCGTCACCGCGACGGCAAGCAACGGCAACGCGCGATCGACCGGCGTCGCGTGGTGGACGGCGAGCTGGCAGGCGTACGCCGCGAGCGCCGCGGTGATGATCCAACTGAATCGCTTCACGAACCGACCGTGACTCTGGCGGCGGGGTCGCGGACGAACTCCGCATCGAAACCGTCGAGAGTCTCAGGCGTGATCGTAGCGCGATAGATCAGGCGCGCGTCACCCTTGAGGCGCACCGACTCCGCGTGGCCGCCGCTCATCTCGAACGACACCTCCAGCGTGATCCCGCTGCGCGTCAGCACCGAGACCGGCGACTGCACCTTGCGGAACAGCGCGCTCACGACGGCCGAGGCGACCACGCCGGAGCCGCAGGAAAGGGTCTCCCCTTCCACCCCTCGCTCGTAGGTGCGGACCTCGATCGAATGCGCGTCGCGCACGCTCACGAAGTTCACGTTCGCGCCGCCGTCCGGCTCGAGCTCCTTGTGCATCCGGATCGCGCGGCCGAGCGGGACGATGTCCTGGGACCAGAGCTCGTCGCGGAGGAAGACCACGTAGTGCGGCACGCCGACCACGATCGAGCTGCCGTAGACGGCGGTCTTCCCGACCATCACCGGCCGCTGCGCTTTGAACGCGTGCGGCGGCGGCAGGGAGAGCGTCACGTAGCCCCCCTCGCCGATCTCGCCGCCGACGATGCCGGCATCGGTCTCGATGGTCATCTTCCGGCCGGCGATGACGTTCAGGAAGGCGAACCGGGCCGCGCAGCGGGTGCCGTTCGCGCAGAACGCCGCCAGCGAGCCGTCGGAGTTGTAGTAGCGCATCCGGAAGGTGGCCCGGGCCGAGCTTTCGATCAGGATGAGACCGTCTGCGCCGACCGAGAGCGCGCGCGTGCAGATCCGGCGCGTGAGGTCGCTCGCGTCCCCGATTTTGGCGGCGCGATTGTCGAGCACGACGAAGTCGTTCCCGCCGCCCGCCATCTTGGAGAAGCCGAGCGGATCTTGTTTTCCTGATTGCACTTGGCCGGACGGTCTCATCGGAATTTTCGTCCTGTCGCGGGGATTCGTATCCGCGGCTCTGTATTCTCGCATGGAGCGCGCCCGCCGGTCTGCAACGCGGGTCTGTAACGTGCGGGTGGAGCAAAGCGTCCAATATCCCGGAGGCCACGCCCTTGAACCGTACTCTCGCAATGATCCTGGCGCTCGCGGCAGCAGCACCGCTTTTCGCCCAGCGTAAACCGGCGGAACCGGAACCGCCCCGCCTCGTCGAGAACATCGACGTCCGCATCATCAACGTCGACGTGGTCGTCACCGACCGCCGCGGCAACCCCGTCCCGGGGCTGAAGAAGGAAGACTTCGAGATCCTGGAGAACGGCGTCCCGAAGACGATCTCGAACTTCTACGAGGTCGAGGGCAACCGCGCCAGGAACATGATCGCCGACGAGGTCGGAGGACGCGTGACCGAGCCGGCCCCACCCGCCCCCGCGCCGACCGAGGAGATGAAGCGCCGCATCATCTTCTACGTCGACAACCTCTCCCTCAATCCCTTCAACCGCAACCGCGTCTTCACCCAGATGAAGGAGTTCGTGAAGACGGCCATGCGCCCGGGCGATGAGGCGATGATCGCGACGTACAACCGGAGCATGAAGGTGCGCGTGCCGTTCACGCGAGACCACGCCCAGATCTCGTCGATCATCGACTCCCTGGCCAAGGAATCCGGCCTCGGCGTGGCCGGGCGCAGCGAAGTGAAGACGACCCAGGACCGCATCCGCGACTCGCGCACCTACGAGGAAGCGATCGCCACGGCCCGCACCTACGCCTCGTCCGTCGAGCACGACCTCCGCCAGGGCGTCGCCTCGCTCAACGCGCTGATGTCCACCCTGGCCGGCGTGGAAGGGAAGAAGATCCTCGTGCTGACGAGCGAAGGCTTCCCCATCCAGCCGGGCCGCGACATGTTCGCGTTCATCGAGGACATCGCCCGCGAAAAGGGGTGGACGAACATCGGCGGGACGCAGCTCGAAGGGATGTCCTTCGACGGCACGAACCTGATCCAGTCCGTCGCCAAGACCGCGAACGCGAACGACATCACCCTCTACACCGTCCACGCGGCGGGCCTCATGGGCGGCGACGAGATGTCGGCCGAGAACGCCCGACCGACCTCCTCCACCGTCTCTTACGCGGCGTCGATGAACACCACCGAGTCGATGCAGATGATGGCGCAGATGACCGGCGGCGTCGCTTCGGTGAACACGAACAACTTCACCCTCGCGTTCCAGAAGATCCAGAAGGATCTCGAGTCGTACTACTCCCTCGGCTACCGCGCCGGCACGGAGCGCGTCGACCGCCAGCGCTACCTGTCGGTGCGCATGAAGAACAAGGACTACCGCGCCCGCGCCCGTCAGACGTTCGTCGAGAAGTCGGTCTACGCCGAGATGAGCGACAAGGTGGTGGCCAGCCTGCTCTATCGCGTCAAGGACAACGACCTCGGCATCCTGGCGCGCATCGGCCAGCCGCTGCCGGTCGAGGATGGCCTCTTCCGCGTCGCCGTCGACATCCAGATCCCGATGCAGGCGCTGGCGCTCCTGCCGCAGGGCGACACCGAATACGTCGGCGGCTTCGACGTCTACGTCGTGGTCGGCAACAGGGACAACGACATGTCCGACGTCGCGCGCAAGTCGCACCAGCTGCGCGTCCCCGCCGCGGACATGGCCAACATCAAGGGCAAGTTCTATTCGTACACGCTCGAGCTCATCATCGAGCCGGGCCTGAACAAGATCTCTCTCGGCGTGGTCGACCAGGTCTCGAGCGTGAGCGGCTTCGCGAGAGAGCAGATCATCGCGCAGAACAGGTAGAGACTTGTTGCTGGTTGCTGGTTGTCGGTTGTTTGTGAGTCCTCGCCCGGGCGACACAGCACAGACAACTAACAACCAGCAACCAGCAACAAAATGCGCCTCCTCCTCACCCTCCAGTACCTCGGCACCCGCTACGGCGGATGGCAACTGCAGACGAACGCCCCGAGCGTGCAGCAGGTGCTGGAGGAGGCGCTCGGGAAGCTGTTCAACGCCGAGCTGCGCGTGCATGGCGCCGGGCGCACGGACGCCGGGGTCCACGCGGCCGCGCAACGGGCTCATGTCGACGTACCGTTCGCCATCCCGCCGCGCGGCGTCATCCACGGGCTCAACCAGATCCTCCCTCCCGACGTGCGGGTGACGCAGGTCGAGGAAGTCGCGGACGACTTCCACGCGCGCTTCTCCGCGAAGACGAAGACGTACGAGTACCGCATCTGGAACGCGGAAGTGGCGGACGTGTTCGCGGCCGAAACGCACGCGCACGTCGCCTCGCGGCTCGACGGGCCGCTCATGCACAAGACCGCGCAGGCACTCGCGGGAACGCAGGACTTCCAAGTCTTCACGGTCGCCGACCCGGAGGTGCAGTCGACGGTGCGCACGATCTCCGGGATCTCCCTCGTGCGGGATGGAGAGCGCGTCATCATGACCGTCAGCGCGGACGGCTTTCTGCGCTACATGGTCCGCCGCATCGCGGGGTCGCTGATCGAGGTCGGGCGCGGCAAGCTCGATCCGCGGGCGCTCTTCGAGGAAGCGCGCTGGACCGCGCCGGCAAAGGGGCTGGTCTTGCGGGAGATCCGGTACTCGACCTAGTGCTAACATCCCGCGTCTGATGATCGACGTGCGCAAGCTTGCCGAGCCCGGCTCGCTCGAGGAGACTCTCCTCGAGAGGATCGATCTCAAGCGCATGCCGCGGCACATCGCCGTGATCATGGACGGCAACGGGCGCTGGGCACGCGCGCGCAGCCTCCCCCGCGTCGAGGGCCACCGCGCCGGGATCGCCTCGGTGCGCGAGATCGTCGAGACCGCGGCTCGCCTGGAGCTCGGCGTGGTCACGCTCTATGCCTTTTCCGTCGAGAACTGGAAGCGCCCGCGCTACGAAGTCGCGACGCTCATGATGCTGCTCAAGGAGTACCTCCGCAAAGAGCTGCAGACGCTGATGGAGAACAACATCCGCTTCATGCCCATCGGCCGCGTCGACGGCCTCGACCCGAGCGTGCAGCGCGAGCTCCGGTACGCGCAGGAGAAGACCGCCGAGAACACCGGCCTCCTCTTCCAGATCGCGCTCAACTACGGCGGCCGCGCCGAGATCGTCGACACCTGCAACCGCATCATGGCCACGCTGCGCGAGAAGGAGATGACCGACGCGGTCATCGACGAGGCCTTCTTCGCCGATCATCTCTACACCGCCAACGTCGACGATCCCGACCTGCTCATCCGCACCAGCGGCGAGCTGCGCGTCTCGAACTTCCTCCTCTGGCAGATCGCCTACGCCGAGATTCACGTCACGAAAGTGCTCTGGCCCGACTTCCGCCGCCGTCATCTCCTGGAGGCCATCATCGACTTCCAGGCACGCGAACGGCGCTACGGAGGCGTCGAGCCTCCCGACGCCGAGATGTTCGTCGAAGCCGACGACTCCGCGTCCTCCTAACGAATGCGCTTCGCCCGCGAGATCACCGCCCTGGTCGCCGCTCCGGTCATCATCTGGATCATCGGATGGAGCCACGAGTACGTCTTCGACAGCGTGATCGCGATCGTGGCCGTCCTGGCGATGTACGAGTTCCTCGACCTCGGGCGCCACAAGGGCTACGACATCCCGATCCCCCTCTGCATCGCGATCATGCTCATCATCATGGCCGCCTTCATCCTCGAAGGGCTCTCCGTCGAGTTCGGGATGTTCGCCGCGCTGCTGCTGATCCCGGCGTCGTACGTGGTCGGGAAGAAGGCGCTCGAAGACTCGCTCCCTTCGAGCGCGATCGCGGTCCTCGGCACGACCTACGTCGGGATGCTCAGCGGCTCGCTGATCCGGCTGCGCCACGACTTCCCGGAAGGCTCGAAGCTGGTCTACTTCCTCCTGCTCGTGGTCTGGCTCGGCGACTCCGGCGCCTATTACGTCGGCAAGACGTTCGGCAAGCACAAGCTCTCGCCGCGCATCAGCCCGAAGAAGACCATCGAAGGGCTGATGGGCGGCGTCGCGGCCTCGGTCATCACCGCCGTGGTGATCCACTTCACGTTCTTCCGGGAGTTCCCGCTGCTCCACGCCATCATCGCGGGGGTCATCCTCTCCATCTCGGGCGTCATCGGCGATCTCGCCGAGTCGATGTGGAAACGCTCCGCCGACGTGAAGGACTCCGGTACGCTCCTCCCCGGCCACGGCGGTTTCCTCGACCGCTTCGACTCGATCCTCTTCACCGCTCCCATCCTCTACTCCTACTGGACTCTCATCGTGCATGGTTTCGGCTCGCTGAACATCATGTCCGCCTGACATGCGATCAATCTCCATCCTCGGCAGTACCGGCAGCATCGGCCGCAGCACGCTCGCCGTCGTAGATGCTTTCCCCGAAGAACTGCGCGTGGTCGGCCTCGCCGCCGGCGCGAACGTCGAGCTGCTGGCCGAACAGGTCGCGCGCTATCGCCCCGAGCTCGTCTCGGTGCGCAGCGTCGAAGACGCGGAACGCCTGCGCGCCCTCATCCACGCGGACGTCGAGATCATCCCCGGCATCGAAGGAGCCTGCGCCGTCGCGGCGATGTCCTCGGCGGATGCGGTGATCGCGGCCATCGTCGGCGCGGCCGGCATCCCTCCGGTGTACGAAGCGCTGCGCGCGGGCAAGCGGGTCGGCATCGCGAACAAGGAAGTGCTCGTGGCCGCGGGCGACGTCATGACCCGCGCCGCGAAGGAGTTCGGGGGCGAGATCCTCCCGGTCGACTCGGAGCACAACGCGGTGCATCAGGCGATCCGCTGCGGCCTGCACTCCGAGGTCCAGCGCATCATCCTCACCGCCTCGGGCGGGCCGTTCCTGCATCGCGACCTGGCCACGTTCGACGCCATCTCCATCGAAGCGGCGCTCGCGCATCCGACCTGGCGGATGGGGAACAAGATCTCCATCGACTCCGCGACCATGATGAACAAGGGGCTGGAGGTGATCGAAGCCCATCACCTCTTCGACGTGCACGTCGACCGCGTCGACATCACCATCCATCCGCAATCGATCGTGCATTCGATGGTGGAGTACGTCGACGGCTCGATCATCGCGCAGCTCTCCACCACCGACATGAAGTTCCCGATCCAGTACGCGCTCCTCTACCCGGAGCGCGTGCCGGCGCCGTTCGCGCGGCTCGACCTCACGAAGATGCGCACGCTCGAGTTCCTGCCCGTCGATGCGCGGCGCTTTCCGGCGGTGGAGCTCGCCTACGAATCGTCGCGCGCCGGCGGCTCGATGCCTGCCGTGCTCAACGCTGCCAACGAGATCGCGGTGGAACGGTTCCTTGCCGGAGAACTTCCGTTCGTCGGAATCGTAGACATAGTCAGACGCGTGCTCGACAGGCATGCCGGCCACGTCAGTGCGATCTCATCCGTAGAGGACGCCCTGAGCTGGGATGCGTGGGCCAGGAACGAGGCGCGCGGAATTGATGTTGCAGTCAGGCGCTGAGATTTCTCCATGAACGATATCGCCACCAACCTGCTCGCCGTCGTCATCGTCCTCGGGTTCCTCATCTTCGCCCACGAATCCGGCCACTTCTTCGTGGCCAAGTTCTTCAAGGTGCGGGTGCTCGTCTTCTCGTTCGGCTTCGGCAAGCGGCTGTTCGGCTTCCGCCATCGCGACACCGATTACCGCGTCTCGCTGATCCCTCTCGGGGGCTACGTCCGCATGGCCGGTGACGCCGCCGAGGAGCAGCTCACCGGCAATCCGGACGAGTTCCTCTCGAAGCCGAAGTGGCAGCGCTTCCTGATCCTCTTCGCCGGCCCGTTCATGAACATCCTGATCGCGCTGGCGTTCATGACCGGCATCGCCATGGTCGGCTTCCAGCAGCGCGTGACCGAGCCGGTCATCAGCGCGGTCGACGCCGGCAAGGCAGGCGCGAGGGCCGGCCTGCAGCCCGGCGACCGCATCATCAGCATGAAGGGCGAGCCGGTCGCGGACGTCAACGACGTCCGGATGATCGTCTCGATGAACTCCGGCACCCCGGTGCACGTGGTCTACGAGCGGAGCGGCGTGAAGCGCGAAACGACGCTCACCCCCGACAAGGAAGAAGGCGAGTACGGCCCGGTCGGCAAGGCCTTCGTCGCCTTCGGCACCTCCCCGATCATCGGCGGCGTCGTGCCCGGCACGCCCGCCGCGGCCGCTGGCCTGCGCGCCGGAGACCGCATCGTGGCCGTGAACGGCAAGCCGGCGGCGACGCTGGAAGACTACGGCGCCGCCTCGGAGGCCAATCCCACCAAGCCCGTGGCGGTGCAGGTCGTCCGCGGCTCCCAGACGCTGAACCTCACCATCGCCCCCGCCACCGGCAACGAGGACCTCGTCCTCTCCCGCGGCGTGACCGTCCCGTCGAAGCTCGTCAAGCACTCCTTCATCCCCGCCATGCAGTACAGCGTCGAGCACAACTGGCGCATGCTGAAACTGGCCATGTCCGCCCTCGGCCGCCTCTTCCGCCCCGAAGGCAGCGTCAAGGAGCTGAGCGGCCCGATCAACATCGCGCGCATCTCCGGCGCCATGTTCCGCGAAGGCTGGCTCCCCACCATCGCCCTCATGGCCATGATCTCGTTGCAACTCGGAGTCATGAACCTCCTCCCCATCCCCGTCCTCGACGGCGGCCACATCATGATCCTCCTCATCGAAGGCATCGCCCGCCGCGACCTCTCGCTGAGGGTGAAGGAGAGGATTCAACAGGCGGGGTTTGCCGTGCTGGCGACGCTGATGATCGTCGTGCTGTACAACGACGTGATCACGAACGTGCTGCGGCTCAGGAACGGTTGAGGATCTGCAGCTTCGTGAAGCGAGCCATGTAGTAGAAGTCGGTGTCTTCCGTCAGCACAGGGACATCGTGCGCGATCGCACACGCAGCGATCAGATCTCCTCGAGATATCCCTCTCGGAAGATCGGACGCTCGGCTGCGAGTTTTTCCCACTCGCCTAGAAGTTCACGGAAGCGGCTCTCGCGCACCAATTCTTCCAGTGCGGTATTGACCGTGGCAGAGTACGTCCGCTCCCCGGCGGCGACGCGGGCCTTCTCCAGCAACTCCTCATTCACCATCAGGTTCGTGCGCTTCATGCACACAATGTGGGCTATTCGTGCGTATACGTCAAACGCCGTCGGGTCACACCGCGCATGCAACCCCACGTGGCTGGGTCCAACACCCAAGGCGGACGGGATGTGAACCTAACGCGGCTAGGTTGTGATCCTGACGCGGCTAGGTTGTGAACCTAACGCGGCTAGGTTGTGAACCTGACGCGGCTAGGTTGTGGACCTAACGCGGCTAGGTTGTGGACCTAACGCGGCTAGGTTGCGAACCTAACGCGGCTAGGTTGCGGACCTGATGCGGCTAGGTTGCGGACCTGACGCGGCCAGGTTGCGGACCTGACGCGGCCAGGTTGCGCGGCCCCGGCGAGCCGGCAGCGTCTCGACGGCCTCGGCGAGGACGATGCCCGTCATCACAACCTCCTCTTCGCCCCCATCGGCGGAAAAGCAAAGTATCTTTAATAAGACCCTTGACATATATATAGGTCTGCGCTATCTTGTCAGCATCCGGTCGGCCCGCTGCATTCGAACGTCGGAGGATGCGCGGCTCGCCGGAGACCGTCCTGGCCAGGAAAGGAGAACGACTAACGCCCGACACAGAAAGGAAATCAGTTACATGACAGTCATCGATACCACCCCTACTTCCACTCACGCCGAGGCTGCACGCGATCTGCTGCAGCGCATCCGGACGATGCGCGGGCAGACCATCACCCGGCCGCTTTCGGCCTCGAAAGACCGCGGGCGCCTGAACGGCATCGCCGGCTTTCCGGACGAGCTCATCGAGGGCATCGCCTACGCGCTGGAGGTTGACGAGCGGCTCGCTGCGGCCAGCGAGGTCGCGCCGCAGCCGCTCCGCGACACGGTTGCGTTCAGCCGCGCGTACCGCCCGCTGCTCGAGGAGCTCCGCCTGGTCACGAAGGAGCTCGCCTACGAGATCGCGGGCCGGCGCTTCGACGCCGGCAGGCAGGTGCTGAAGGTTTACCGCCTGGCCAAAGGGCTCGTCCGCCCCGAGGACAAGGCGCTGCTCGTGCCGCACCTCGAGTCGATGAAGCGGTTCTTCGCCCGCGGCAAGCCGCGCAAGCAGCTGTCCGATGAGCAGACCCCGCCGGAGCCGGAGCTCAAACCGCGGCAGTAACAAGGAATCCCAGGTAGACACCCGGCGGGCGCGTCGCAAGACGCGCCCGCCTTTTTGTCGTCGTCCGGAACGCCCTAGATTCGCTTCGCCTTCAGCTGCGTCACGCGGGAGATGTATTCAAAGTCGCTGTCGCGGTGCAGCAGGGTGGCGTCGAAGGCGAGGGCGGTGGCGGCGATCAGGCAGTCGAAGCTGTTTCGCACCGTGAATCCCGCTTCGCGGCAGCGCACGTACAACTGTGCCGCCTCTTCAAAGCGCAGGAGCGGCACGTCGCGGTCCAGAACCACCGTCGAGAGAAGCGCATCGCGGACTCCTTGGTAGTGCCGCGAGTCGCGCGTTCCGCGCAGGACTTCGCTGATCACCGCCGGGCAGACCGCGATCTCGTCGTAGTTGGCCAGGCGTCGAAGCGCGCCCGTGCTCCTGGGCGACTCGAGCACGATCCAGGCGCTGGAATCAACGAGTAGCACGGCGGCGGCGACTGCCTTCTTCAGAGGAGCGTGTACGCGGAGCATCGGAGACGCGATTGGCGCGCGCCAGTTCTTCGCGTTCGCGCTTCAACTCCGCCGCCGCTTCGGGGAAGTTCTCCTCGACGAACCCCGGCGCCCACAGCTCGCCTCTCTGGGCCGCCTCGCTCAATTCGTCCAGCAACTCGAAGAAGCGATTCCTGCGGACGATCTCCTCCAACGCTTTCTGGATCGCACCCGAGTACGTGCGCTCGTGAGTGGCGATACGCGCCTGCTCCAGCAGCGCCTGATCGACCATGATGTTCATGCGCTTCATACACACAATTTAAGGCCTTAGTGTGTATACGTCAAGATCGCGCGCCGCACATCCAACGCCTGTTGGATCGAGGACCCCCTCACGACCGTGCGCGAGCCGCGTGCGCCGAGAGTTTCGTCCGTTTCGGCCGGTTCAGTTCCTTCGCCACTTCCGGCCACTGTTTTTCGACGTAGCCGGGGGCGAACTGCTCACCGTTTGCCACGCGTTCCGAAAACGCGTCGAATGCGACGCGGAAGTCTCGCCTCCGCACCAACTCGTCGAGAGCGGTCTTCACGGTGGCGGAGTAGGTGCGCTCGCCAGTCGCGGCCTGGGCCTGCTTCAGCAACTCCTCGTCGACCATCAGGTTCATGCGCTTCATACACACAATGTTAGCTATTCGTGCGTAGGGTCAAGGTTGGCCGCGTCAGCCGATCGAGTACGCGACCCCTACCGGGGTCGGAACGTGAGGCCGATGTTATCCGGTGGCGGCGGGCCTTCGGCACTTGCCACCGGCTACCTTACGACACGCCTCCGGCGTGATACGCCAGTCGCCGGTCGGGGTGCAGACGCCATTACGCTCGCCAGCGGTTTGGAGTGCGGGGACTTCGTCACCGCTTTTACTTGCCGCGGAGCGGCATCGTTCATCGCGGAGAGCGGCGGCTCCGCCGCAAGTCAAAGCGGTGACTGCGGTCACCGCACTCCAAACGTCAACACCGCCCGCCGCAGCAGATCGAGCGCCTGCTGCGCCGAGTACCACTTCACGATCGTGCGGGGGCCTTGCCAGAGGAGCTTGCGGTGGGTGTCGCCGTCGGGGCCGGAGACGGCGATGTGGACGGTGCCGACTGGTTTCTCGGGGGTGCCGCCGGTGGGGCCGGCGATGCCGGTGATGCCTACACCCCAGGTCGAGGAGAAGCGCTCGCGGATGCCGCGGGCGAGGGCGGTCGCGACTTCTTCGGAGACTTCTCCGTGTTGGGCGATGAGCGTCGGGTCGACGCCGGCGAGGGCGGTTTTGGCGGCGGCGGTGTAGCAGATGGCTCCGCCGAGGTAGTAGGCGGAGCTGCCGGGGACGTCGGTGATGCGGGAGCCGAGGAGGCCGCCGGTGCAGGATTCGGCGGTGGAGAGGGTCTGGTTGCGGTCGCGGAGCAGCGCGCCGACGGCGCTTTCCAGGGTGTCGTCGTCGTAGCCGAAGATGCGTTTGCCGAAGATTGCGTGCAGCTCGGCTTCGCGGGTCGCGATCGTGGCCTGCGCCTCGGACTCGCTGCCGTCGGCGTGGAGGTGGATCTCGACGTGGCCGGAACTGGCGAGGATGGTCACCAGCTCGCCGGGGTGGAGCTCGTAGTAGGGGTGCAGCTTCTCTTCGACGCCTGACTCGGTGAGGCCGGAGATTTTGATGACGCGGCGGTAGCGCGAGCGGCCGCCGCTCAGCTCTTCGAGCCACGGCGTGAGGTAGGTCGCCACCATCCACTCAAGCTCGTGCGGGACGCCGGGGAAGACCCAGACGTGCTTGCCGCCGAGCTCCAGGTGGAAGCCGGGGGCGGTGCCGCGCTCGTTGGTGAGCGTGGTTCGCCCGACGAAGACGTTGCCCTGCTTCCGGTTGACGTCCGGCATCTTCCAGCCGCGTGCGGCGAAGCGTGCTTCGAGCCGGTCGATGATCGACTGTTCGACGCGCACCTCCAGCCCGAAGGCTTCGACGAGCGCCTCGCGCGTCAGGTCGTCTTCGGTGGGGCCGAGGCCGCCGGTCATGATCACGAGATCGGAGCGCTCGTGGGCGGAGCGGATCTCGGCGACGAGATCGGACAGCAGGTCGCCGACGATCGACTTCCGCACCACCGGCACGCCGAAGCTCTCCAGCGCGGCGGTGATCTTCAGCGAGTTCGTGTCGACGCGGGTCGGCCCGAGCATCTCGGAGCCGACGGCGATGATGGAGGCGTTCATCAGACCGTCGCTGTTTCCAGCTCTTCCTTCTCTTTCGCCAGCGCTTCCCACTTGCCGTACAGCAGGTCGATCATCGACTTCAGGTCGTGATTCTGCTGCTGGATCTTCCTGGAGCGATCCCCGTCCTTGAACACTTCCTCGGAGCAGAGCAGGAGGTCGTTCCGCTCGCGCTCCGCTTCCACGGAGGCGATCCGCGCCTCGAGTTGCGCGATCTCTTCGTCGATCTTCTTGATGCGCTTCTCGCGCTTCCGCTGTTCGTTGCGATCGACCACCATTCGCGGCCCGGGCGGCGGTGGCGGAGCGGGAGTTTCCTTCTTCGGCGACGAATCCACCGCCGGCGGTGCGCTGAACGCGGCCTGGGAGACGGGCGCCGCCACCCCTTCCTTCATCTTCGCAACCAGCTCGCTGTAGTTGCCGGTGTACACCTCGGCCTCGCCGTCTTCGACGACGATGATGTTCTCCGCCACGCGGTCGACGAAGTAGCGGTCGTGCGAGACGACGATCAGCGCGCCGGTGAAGTTCTCCAGCGCCTCTTCCAGCGCTTCGCGCGTATAGACGTCGAGGTGGTTGGTCGGCTCGTCGAGCAGCATGACGTTGCCGCCTTTGAACATGATCTTCGCCAGCGCGAGCCGTCCCTTTTCGCCGCCCGAGAGGTCGCGCGTCTTCTTGAACACGTCCTCGCCGAAGAACGAGAACTGGGCAAGATACGACCGCACCTCTTCCTCGGTCTGCCGGGTGTCGAGGTTCCAGATCTCGTCGATGACCCCGCCCTTCGGATTGAGGTCGCCGAGGGTCTGGTCGTAGTAGCCGACCTGCACGTTCTGGCCGTAGCTGACCGACCCGGCGAGCGGCGTCACGCGTCCGGCGAACGTCTTGAGCAGCGTCGACTTTCCGGAGCCGTTCGGCCCCATGATCGCGTAGCGCTCGCCGCGGCGGATCTGGATGCTGAAGTTCTCGACCACCGCTTTCGTGCCGTAGCCGATGCTCAGCCGGTCCGCGGTCAGCGCGATCATGCCGGAGCGCGCGCCGCCGTCGAGGTTGAACTTCGCCAGCGTCTCGTCCGTCTCCGGACGCTCGAACTCGTCGAGCTTCTCGAGCTGCTTGCGGCGCGACTTGGCCTGCTTGGTCTTCTGCCCCGCGAGGTTGCGGCGGATGAAGTCCTGCGTCTCGGCGATGTACTCCTGCTGCCGCTCGTAGTCCTTGGCCATCTTCTCCATCCGCTCGGCGCGGAGCTGGAGGAAGCGCTCGTAATTGCCGTTGTATTCGTTCAGCTTTCCGTGCGTCAGCTCGACGATCTTCGAGACCGTCCTGTTGAGGAACGTGCGGTCGTGCGAGATCAGCAGGTAGCTCCCCTTGAAGTCCTGCAGGAACTCCTCGAGGAACTCGATGCCCTTGAGGTCGAGGTGGTTCGTCGGCTCGTCGAGCAGCAGCAGGTCGACTTTCGTCAGCAGCACGCGCGCGAGCATGGCCCGGTTCTGCTGGCCGCCGGAGAACTCGTGGATCGGCCGCTCCCACTCGTTCCTGTCGTGGAAGCCGACCCCGGTCAGCACGCGCTCGACTTCCGCGTGCAGCGTGTAGCCGTCCGCGTGCTCGTAGTCGTGCTGCAGCTCGGAGTACTTTTCGAGGAGCTTCGCGTGCTGCGCTTCGCTCTTCGTGGTGTCGGCGAGGTCGTGCTCGATGGCCCGCATCTTCCGCTCGATCCGCAGCACCTCGGCGAACGCGGTCTCGACGAAGTCGAAGAGCGACATGCCGGGCTCCGCGTCGAGGTGCTGGCCGACGTGGCCGGTGGTCAGCCCCGAGGCGCGGAGGATCTGTCCGTGATCCGCCTCTTCCTGCTTGAGCAGGAGGCGGAACAGGGTCGTCTTCCCGGCGCCATTGCGGCCGACCAGGCCGACGTGCTCGCCGGGGTTGTGCTGCCACGTGGCCCCCTTCAGGACGTCGTGCGGGCCGTAGGATTTCTCAACGTTGTCGAAGCGATAGAGCATGGTAGTGAGCGATGAACGCGGAACGATGAACGACGAACGAACCTGCGCGAATTTCGCCGTTACACTACCGCCATGCGGTTAGCAGTCAACATCGATCACATCGCAACGATCCGCGAGGCGCGGAAAACCGACGAGCCCGATCCGGTGGCGGCGGCCATGATCTGCGAGCTCGCGGGGGCGCAGGGCATTACCGTCCATCTCCGCGGCGACCGCCGCCACATCCAGGACCGGGACGTCGAGCTGCTGCGGAAGACGGTCACGACGCACCTCAACGTGGAGATGGCCGGCACGACGGAGATGGTGCGCATCGCCCAGACCGTCAAGCCGCACCAGGTGACGCTCGTCCCCGAGCGCAAGGACGAGGTGACGACCGAGGGTGGGCTGGACGTGGTGCTGCACTCGGGAAACGTGGAGAAGGTGGTCGCGCAACTGCTCGACGCCCGCATCGATGTCTCGATCTTCGTCGATCCCGATCTCGAGCAGATCCGGCAATGCCACAAACTGCGCGCGCCGAAGATCGAGATCAACACCGGCAAGTTCGCGGACGCCTGGAAGAACGGCAACTGGCAGGGGGAGTTGGAGAAGGTCGCCACAGCCGCACGCGCCGCGAAAAAGCTCAACCTGACGGTGTACGCAGGCCACGGCCTCACCTACCGCAACATCGACGCGATCGCGACCGTCCCGGAGATCGAGGAGCTGAACATCGGCCACTCGATCATCTCCCGCGCCGCCCTGGTCGGCCTCGACGCCGCGGTACGCGAGATGGCGGCGCTGATGCGGAATCCCCGCCGCATGCCGCGGTGACAACTCTCCGTCCATGGCACGCCCCCTCACCCGCCCTTCGGGCACCCTCTCCCCGCTCGTCGCGGGGAGAGGGGCTACTAATTTCCCCTCTCGCGAGAGGCTACCTTAGTAGCCCTTCTCCCCTCGTGAGGGGAGAAGGTGGCCAACGGCCGGATGAGGGGTTGTTCTCGCGCTAAGCGCGCAATTCGCGGAGCCGGCGCCGCAGTTTCATCGCCCGCCCCCGCTCCGGCCGCGCCGAGAACCGCTCCTCTTCGTACAGCGCGATGAGCGGCTCCAGCGCGCGGGCGGCGTCCGGCTTCTGCGTGCGCAGCTCGCGGAGTGCGTCCTCCATGGTCATGGCTGGGCCGACCTCGATGCCGTGGCGGGCGAGATGGCGCGCCAGCTCCTCGAACAGCGGCCCGCGCCTGCGCGCGAAGAACACCACCAGCGCTCCCGAAAGCACGAGCAGCGCGAACGCGGTCACGTACGGCGTGGAGGTCAGCGCGCCGATTTCCTGCGCTGCGCGGGCGCGCGCTCGCGCCATCGCGGTGCGTCCCCAGTCGATGAGGTCTTCCACGAGCGAGATCTGGTCGCCGAGGCCGAAGGTGAGGACGTAGCGGTCCCAGATGAACGTCAGTGAATCGCCGAGGACCGACGCGTACTCGCGCAGGACGCTGGAGGGCGCCGAACCGGGGCGGAGGTCGGCGGGCGTCGCGTCGAAGGTCAGCCAGCGCGTGCCGTCCCACACCTCGGTCCAGGCATGCGCATCCTCGCGGCGGATCGCGTAGTAGCCGGTCAGCGGGTTGAGGCGGCCGGCGTAGAAACCTCCCGCGATGCGCGCCGGGATGTCGAGTGACGTCAGCAGCACGACCATGCCGGCCGCGAAGTATTCGCAGTGACCCTCGCGGCGCACGAGGAGAAAGTCCTCGATGGTCATCCCCGCGGTGGAGGCCGCGGTGTTCGGGAGATAGCGATAGTTCCGCACGAGATGCTGCTCGATCAGCGCCGCGCGGCGGTCGAGGCGCGTCTCGTTGCCGACGATCTGGCGCGCCAGCGCCGCTACCTCCGGCGTCACGGGAAAGTCCACCGGCGCGATCCGCGTCAGGCGCAGCGGCTCAGTGTCCGCGGCCATGCGCACGCTGAGATTGAGCATGCCGTCGGCGTACGTGTAGTAGGTCTCGCGTGCCGGACCCTCGTACAGGCGCCCGGGCAGCCCATCCACGGAGTACGTGCCGACGGGCAGGTAGAGCTTCCCACGTTGCGCGCGCTGCTGCACGATCGCGCCGCCTTCCCGTCCCCGGGCGCGGCCGATGTTGATCGCACCGCCGCGCGACGGCACCTCGCGGATTCCGCGCAGCGTCTGCGCCCAGGCGCCGCGCGTGTAGCGGTCGTAGATCATGCCGCGCAGGCGGATCGGCGTGAACGAGGCGCGTGCGTCGTCGTCCAGCCAGACGCGCGCGACGACCGTCGCATCCGCGTTGCCGCGGCGCGGATCGCCGAAGTCGATCGTGTCGCTGAGCGACGTCGCCGACGAGCCGAGGGAGCCGGCGAAGCCGGAGACGAACGGATTGCGGACGCGCGGGAGGATCGGGAACAGCAGCGCGCCGATGGCGATCGACCCGGCCAGGTAGAACAGGGCCGCGCGCCCGGAGGGGGGCTCCGCGTAGGCCGCGCCGATCGAGCGCACCGTCTCGATGTGGCTCACGTACATGAACTGCCGGAACATCAGCAGCGCGAAGACGAGCACGAAGACGACGATGGTGATGTGCGTCGACGTCGCCAGGCTGGCCACGAAGATCAGCGCCGTCGTGAGCATCCGCTGCGCCTGGTTGTCGCGCTGCATCGACTCGATCGGCTGGTAGACGGCGATGAAGAGCACCAGGTGCGTCGACGCGGCGATCGCGCTGCCGCTGAAGAAGCGCCAGTCGACGAAGTAGAACGGCATGTACGCGATCGCCAGCCAGCGCATCAAGTTCGCGGGGAGGATGTCCGGCCCCTTCCCCATCGCCACGCGCAGCGCGATCGCGCCCATGGCCAGCTGGTACAGCAGCACGGGCGCCTTTCCCACGGCGTTCGTGAAGTAGAGCGGCACGGCCGCGAAGACGGTCAGGAGCAGCGTTTCGAGCTCGCGCGCCTTGCGGGTCATGCGGCGCTCCGGCCGACGGCGAAGAGCACGGCCTCGCGCTCGAGCAGTTGATGCAACGGCTCGTGCAGCGGCTCGAGCAGCGCCAGCGCGCGGAACAGCGGCGAGGCCGCTTCCGACTCGCGCGCCCGCAGCGTCACGCGCGGCACCACGAGCGTCACGTCGAGTCCGCGCTGTGCGGCGTGGTAGATGAACGTGGCGGCGGAGGAGATCATCTCCTCGAAGTCTTCGTCCGATGCGCCGCGCGGCTTGTACGGATCGACCACCACGACCACGGAGCGCGACGCCTCCGCCTCATGCTGCTTCATGATCCAGCGGCCGAGGCTCGCCGATTTTTTCCAGTGCACCTGGCGAATCGAATCGCCGCGCACGTACTCGCGGAACGAGTGCAGCTCGCTGCCGGCGCCGGGGCGCGTGGCGGTGCTTTCCTCCCCGATGACCGGGCGGAATCGCTCCCGCGCGATGTCTTCCTGGACGAGGCGCGGATAGACGATCACCTCGCTCTCCACGCGCAGGCGTCGCTTCTTCAGGAAGAAGCCGAACGGATAACGGGTGTAGGAGTCGACCGCGTTCACGTGCGCCAGTCCCCTCCGTGGGAAGAGGAACTGGACGTTGACCAGCACATCGCTGCGCCGCGCGACCACCGGCACGAGAACCGGCGCCGCGAATCCCTCGGAGAAGAGCACCACGTCGCGCACGTTCCAGATCCGCGAGTCGTTGCGGATGCGCAGCATGCCGTCCGCCGGCCGTCCGGCCCACGCTTCGTCGATGCCGCGGATCTCCACGTGCAGGTGTTTGAGTCCCCCCTTCGACGCGATGCCCGAAAGCAGGAGGCAGCCCAGCATCAGCGCGACCGCGATGTAGATGGCGTTGTTGCCGGTGTTGATCGCCGCGATCGCCAGGATGACGGTCCCGAGGATGTACGTCGTGCCGACCTTCGTCAGGCGCACGACGCCGTTGAACTCGAACGGGTGGAGGGCGGCTGCGGTCATGACCCTACCGCGGTACGGCAATCTCGTTGACGATCTTCTGGATGAACTTCGCCTCGGGGGAGACCTCGCCGCGCGACATCCTGCGGTCCTTCATCAGGATGCGGTGCGACAGCACCGGCGCCGCCAGCCGCTTGATGTCCTCCGGGACAACGAAATCGCGGCCGCCCACCATCGCCAGCGCCTGGCAGGCCTTGAAGTACGTCAGCGCGCCGCGCGTCGAGACGCCGAGGGCAACGTCAGGGTGCGTGCGCGTGGTCTGCACGATCAGCATCAGGTACTCGACCAGCGCCTCGCTCACGTGGACGGTATGGACGCGCGCCTGCAGCTCGCGCACCTCCTCCTCGTCCAGCACCGGCTCCAGGTGATCGAGCGCCACCTGGCCACCTCCCGAGCGCAGCAGCAGCTTCTCGTCCGCCGCGTTCGGATAGCCGATGGTGAGCTTCATCAGGAAGCGGTCGAGCTGCGACTCCGGCAGTGGGTATGTGCCTACATGCTCGATCGGGTTCTGCGTGGCGATCACCAGGAACGGATCGGGCAGCGGCATGTGCCGCTTCTCGAGCGTGATCGTCCCCTCGCTCATCGCCTCCAGCAGCGCCGACTGCGACTTCGGCGTGGCGCGGTTGATCTCGTCGGCGAGCAGCACGTTCGTGAAGATCGGTCCGGAGATGAACTCGAACTCCTGCTGATCCTGCTTGTAGATCGTCACGCCGACGATGTCCGCCGGCAGGAGGTCGCTCGTGAACTGGATGCGCTGAAACCCGAGGGAAAGGGAGCGCGCCAGGGCGTGCGCGAGCGTGGTCTTGCCGACGCCGGGGACGTCCTCGAGGAGGATGTGCCCTTTCGCGAGCAGCGCGGCGATGCAGAACTGCACCACTTCGGACTTGCCGCGGATGACGCGCTCGACGTTCGCCTGGAGCGCCGAGATCCGGTCGATGGATCGTGAAGGAAGCGGTTCAGTCGCCATACTGTCTAGCTCTACGTGCGGAGGCCCGGGAAGGTTCGCCGCGCCGGCCTGCTACTAACGAAAACCATGCCCGCCGGAACAGGAACGGCCTGAGCGGCATTCTCTCCCCTCCCGATCACCGCGAAGCCGCATACCAGTCCGAGCTTTGGAACGGCTGCCCGAACGTGAACGCCTCGCCGATCCGGGGCGTGATCACGTGCACCCCTTTCGCCTTCGCCGCGGCCAGCGTGCGTACGATCGGCTCGTCCCAGGCGTGATACGACAGGTCGAACGTCGCCCAGTGCACCGGCAGGAGCGTCTTCGCACCGAGGTCGACATGCGCCTGCACCGCCGGCTCGGGAGCCATATGAATGTCGAGCCACGTCTCGCCGTACGCGCCGACTTTCATCAGCGTCAGGTCGATTGCTCCCATCCGCCGCCGGATCTCCTTGAAATGGCCGGCGTATCCGGTATCGCCGC
This sequence comes from Thermoanaerobaculia bacterium, assembly GCA_035630815.1. Lineage (GTDB taxonomy): Bacteria > Acidobacteriota > Thermoanaerobaculia > Gp7-AA8 > Gp7-AA8 > QHVT01. The sequence goes on along the minus strand of DASQJY010000030.1, from coordinate 15,995 downwards.
TGTAGTAGACCGAACGCGATCCGCGGATCGTCCACGACGCCCACAGCGTCGGGTTGTTCATCCGCTTCCGGCCGGAGTAATGGCGCGCCGGAGTGCAGGCGATCTTCACGCCTTTCAGCTCCGCCTCCTGCCACCAGTCCAGCTCATGGATCTGCGCGACAGGAACGCCCCACCGCTCGAGATGAGCACCGATCCCGAGCGGCACATAGAAATGCGTCCCCTGCGGCGCCAGATGCTGCACGGTCTTCATGTCCAGATGGTCGTAGTGATCGTGCGAGATCACCACCGCGTCGACGCCGGTGACATCGCGCAGCTCGACCGGCGGCCGGTGAAAGCGCGAGGGGCCGATCGGAGGAACCGGCGACACGACGTCCGCAAACACCGGATCGGTCATGACCCGCACCCCGTCCAGCTCCACCAGCACGCTCGAATGCCCGAACCAGATCGCCCGCAGCTCCCGCGACGCCGGAGCCTTCAACGACACCGGCAACACCGGGATGTCGAACCGCGGCTCCCGAACCTGCCCCTGCGAATAGAGCCGGTACGTCTTCACCAGCGAGGAGTCGGTGTCCTGCCGCGGCGTATTCTCGAACCGTCCATCGACAAACTCCGGCGAGCGGCGCATCCGCTCGAGCCGCGCCCCCTCGAACCTCCCCCCGAACGGCGGGAGCTGGAACACGACGTACGCGGCGATTGCGAGCACCACGCAGATCGTGGCAAGGATCTTCAGGACGAGTTTCAGTCGGCGCATACCGGGAGACATCAGAACGGAAGTCGCGACGCGGAGCAAGGTAACGGAGTGTGCGACGCGCGCGACGGCTCACGGCAGGCTCTATGGAGTGCGGTAACGCGAGTTACCGCTTTGACTGATTCTCTTCGTCCTGCAACGCGAGCAGGTCCAGCCTTCGCTCGTGCCATCAGGCGAGATTGCACCAGCCTCGGAGTGCTGCACGAACAGAAGCAGTAAGAGCGGTAACTCGCGTTACCGCACTCCATATCGTCGGTACGCGCGATCGTCGTGTCAGTTCCCAGCCCCAGCCGCTTTCTTCTCCAGGACCTCCAGCGCCTTCTCCAGCTGTTCGTCGCGGCCGGCGCGGAGGCCGGCTGCGGTCGGCGACACCGGCACCGTCGGCGCGATGCCGACGCCGTGGTGGCGGGAGCCGTCGTGCTTGAGGACCTTCATGCCCGTGAAGACGACGCGGTATCCGCCCGGCAACTGCAGGCGGTTGATGTTCCCGTTCGTGCCGGCGGTCGTCTCTCCGACGATCTCTCCCAGCTTGTAGGCCTCCACGATGCCCATCCACGACTCGGCGTAGCTGATCGCGCGGCCGTCGGTGAGAAAGACGATGTTCTTCGGCAGGCGCGGCTGCAGCGGCTCGAGCTTCCAGCGGCCTTCCGTGAACCACTCCACCGCGTCGAAATCGGGTCGGCGGAGGATGGGCACGTTCCACCGTGCCGATTGGGAGACGCTGTCGATCATGTGGCGCAGCGGCTTGTTCCCGATGTTCGGGTAACCGCGGAGGTCGAAGACGATGCCCCGCGCCGCCGCGAGTTTCGGGAGCGCGGCATCGAAGTCGGCGTCCTCGATGCGATCGAGGTCGATGTACCAGAGACCGGGCTTCAGCTCCGCGAGCTTCTCCGGGCGTTTCTCGAGCAGCAATTCCATGAGGTGGACGCGCGTCAACATCACGACTCGCGTCGACGCATCGGCATTGCGGACGGTGAGCGTGGCCTGCGTGCCGGCGTCGCCGGCTCCGAGCTGGCGGACGGCAACGTGGCGCCGCCACTGCGGCGTCGCTCCCGAGATGAGCGCCTCCGCTTCCCGCAGGACCTGCGGTACGGGACGGCCGTCGATCGCCACCACCTCGTCTCCCACGCTCAGGCCGTTCACCGCGGCGTCGACCGCAGTGACGACGGCCGCGTCGCCGATGACACGCCAGACCAACGGAAGCGGTGTTTGCCACGGCACCGCGGGATGGAAGACGGAACCGTGGCCGTCGTCGATCGAGGCGATCAGGCGCCGGAGGGTGCGCAGGAATGCGGCCTGGTCGCGATCCTCCCCCGCCGCGCGCAATGCGGTTCGCAGCTCCGCCGGCCAGTCGACGTCGACCGCGTCGAAGTAGGGATAGAAGTGCTGGAGCACGTTCCAGAGGACCACCACTGCGCCGATCCGCGTCGCGCGATCGTCTCCCGTGAACGCCTCCTTCGAATGCGGGGTCGCTTCGAGCGCCGGAACCGGCAGCGTGCGCGAGGCGTTCGCATACACCGCCAGCGGCACGGTCGCGGAGACGCCGCCGCCGAGGTCGAGCCGGAGCGGTTTCAGCGGATCGGGGAAGCGGGAATCCGGCTTGGTCACGTCGTGCCGGACACGCTCGCTGGCGTACACGTTTTCGGTCTTGTTCGCGTCCTTCCCCAGCCCGTGGTGCTCCCACGCCACGATGGCCACGGCGCCGGCCGGTTTCGCATTGCCCCTCTTCGGCGGTGCGTTGGACGGATAGATGGCGACCGTGGGTGCGAGCGGGAGGAAGATCTCGCGGAGGCGGGCCGCGAGCTCGGTTCCATCCTGCGCACCCTCCACACGGTCGATCCCGTTGACCGCGACTGCATCCCAGTCCGCGGCCGCCGCCTCATCGCTCGCGTGAAAATGGCGCACGATGCCGAACAGGCGGGTGAATGCGACCAGGTTCTCGAGCCCGCGCGGCGTGACGGCGCGCGGCGGGCCGGAGCGCATCACCAGGTTCGGGACGATCTCGATCGTGACGTCGTCGAGCCACGCCTTTCCTTCCTGCTGCAGCATCATCCCCACGTTCAGGGTCTCGGCATCGACGGCAATGTCACCGGAGATCTCGTAGTAGCGCCATTCGGCCGAGGCGATGGGACGGTCGCCCATGTTGTCGAAGAAGCCGCGCTGTTTCGCTGCCCGGTCGACGCGCATCCAGAGGGCGGCCGTGGCGTTCTCCCCTTCGACCCGCACGGCAGCGCGGAACCGGAGCCGCTTTCCGCGATACGCGGTCGCGTCGATCGTCTGCATGAGGTTCCCGAACCCCGCTCTCCCTCCCTCGGCCCCGGCGGCCGGACCGCTCAGGCGGACGGACTGTTTCCCCTGTTTCGGCTTCTCGGCCGAGAGCGCGCCCGTATACCCGTACTTCACCGTCGGCGAGATCCATCCCGGCGGCACTTCCCCCGGCGCTCCGCTCTCGAAGTCGAGATTGACCGGAGCGGGATTCGGCGCGGCGGCGACATGGAGCGTGGCCACGAAGAAGAGCACAAGCGCGAGCTGTCGAAGCATGTCCGCGATTCTCGCAGAGTGCCTCGCGCGGCGTGACGACACGCGATTGAAACGTTTGACGAACGTCACCGGCGGCCGCTATTCGGCACTCGGGAAGCGATTCCTCTCGATGGCGAATGGATCGCGTCCCGCGTCGTCCCGAGCGAAGGGACTGCGCGGGGCGCAGTCATTTCCGGTTAGCCGCCGTAGGCGGCGAAAGATGAATAGCCGCCGGCTTCAGCCGCAATGGCGTCAACTTAAGGCCGATCGCACGACCCCTCACCCCGCTGGGCGCCTGGTCTTCTGACATCCGTTCCTCCCGACTCGGACGTCGTTCGAAACTGCCGCGCGCAGGCGCCCATCTCCCTCTCCCCTGGAAGGGGCGAGGGGCTACGGGGGCGGGTAACGTAATTGATATCAACGAGGTAGGGGTGTAGCCCCTCGCCCCGCGGCGAGCGGGGAGAGGGATGCCCGGCACCTGCGCGCGCCAACGTGCACTGCCGACACGATCCTCGCGAGTGGCGTTAGAAGACCAGGTGCCGGGCGGGGTGAGGGGCTGTGCCTCACGGCGTGCCGGGCCATTTCGGCCTTAAGTTGACGCCATTGCGGCTCAAGCCGGGAGCTACTGATCTTGCCCCCGCTACGCGGGCGAGATGCCCCCGCCCATCTCAAGCGACGCCCGACGCGATTTCGGCGGCGTCCTTGATCACCGCCGCACGCGCGGTCAGTAGACGCGTCAGGTATCGGCGCAACACGAATTTCTCGACCAACCGTCCGAGTACCCCGAACGGCGCCGCGAAAACAAGAACATCCTTCATGTTGGTGCCGTCGCCGCTCGTGGAGAAGAAGTGATCATGCACGAACGACGAGAACGCGCCCTTCTGCATGGAGTCCTGGAAATAGTGCGGCGCGTTGAAAGCGGTGATCTTCGAGGTGAAGTGCTGATACACGCCGAAATGACGCCCGCGCCAAGTCACTTCCTCCCCTGACTCGATGAGACCGGACGTCCGCCCGGCGATCGCCTTTTCATTCGTGTGTGCGAGCGACGCGACGTGCAGGTCGAGGTCCCGTGCCGCGTCGAAGCAGGCCTGCAGCGGAGCGCGAATCCAGGTTTCGATGATGACCGTCTGCACTTGCGCAGTGTATTCGCCGGCTTTACAGCTTCTTGTAATCGGGGCCGCCGCCGCCCTCCGGGGGGACCCAGGTGATGACCTGGTAGGGGTCCATGATGTCGCAGGTTTTGCAGTGGAAGCAGTTCGTGAAATTCAGGAACGGGACGCGGCCGCGGCCGTCGGCGGTTTCCTTTGGCTCGTAGACCTGCGCGGGGCAGAAGTGGAAGCAGGGGTTGCCGAACTCCTCGGTGCAGCGGGTGATGCAGACCTCGGTGTCGAGGATCAGCAGGTGCGCGGGCTGGTTCTCTTCGTGGAGCACGCCGCCGTTGTACACGTTTGTCACTTTGTCGAACGTGTACTGGTTGTCGTACTTCACCTTGGCCGGCGGGTGCGGATCTTCGGCGCCGAAGTAGCGCTTGATGCGCACCATGCGCGCCCACCCTTCGTGCCCTTCCAAGCGGTTCGCCAAGCCGAAGCCGCGGCCTCCGGTGACGATGCCGAGGCCCGCGTTGGCCATGCCGGCCAGCACGCCGTGGTTGAAGGCCTGGTGGAAGTTGCGCTGTTTCCACAGCTCTTCGCGCGCCCACGAGGCTTCGAACGCGGCGGCGTACTGCGACAGCTGCGTGGCCGAGTAATCCTCGCCGAGGAGCGCCTGGAAGGCCGTCTCGGCCGCGAGGATGCCGGACTTGATGGCGAGATGGATCCCCTTCAGCCGTGCGCCGTTGAGGAAGCCGCCGGAGTCGCCGAGGATCATGAAGCCGTCGCCGTACAGCTTCGGCATCGAGAAGTAGCCCCCCTCGGGGATCGCCTTCGCGCCGGCCGCGATCATCTTGCCGCCGCGAAGGATCTCCTGCACGGCGGGATGGAGCTTCAGGCGCTGTAACTCGTCGTGCGGGTCGAGGGTCGGGTTCTTGTAGTCGAGGCCTACCACGAGGCCGATATCGACGACGCGATCCTTCATCCCGTAGATGAAGGCGCCGCCGAACGTGTCCATGTCCAGCGGGTATCCGAGGGTATGGACGACGGTGCCGGCCGGGTAACGGTCGTCGGGGAGCTGCCAGAGCTCCTTCACGCCGACCGAGTACACCTGGGGGTTCTTGCCGGCGTACAGGTCGAACATGCCGGAGAGCTGCTTGGTGAGCGTGCCGCGCGGCCCCTCCGCGAGGATGGTCATCTTGGCGCGGATGTCGACGCCCGGCTCGTAGTTCGGCTTCGGCTGCCCGGTCTTGTCGATGCCCTTGTCGCCGGTGCGCACGCCCACGACGCGGTCGTTCTCGACGAGCACGCGCGTGGCGGCGAACTCGGGGAAGAGATCGACGCCCATGTCGCCGACGATCGGCGCCAGCCAGCGCACGACCTCGCCGAGGGAGACCACGTAGTTGCCGTGGTTGTTCATCGGCGGCGGCGTTACGGGCGAGACGAGCTTCCTGGTTTCGGTGAGGTACCAGAACGCGTCGGAGGTGACCGGCGACTCGACGGGGCAGCCGCGCTCGAGCCAGTCCGGCATCAGCTCGGCCATCCCGCGCGGATCCATGACCGCGCCGGAGATGCCGTGCGAGCCGATCTCCTTCCCCTTCTCGAGGACGGCGATGGAGATGCCCTCCAGCTTTTTCTCCGCATCCGACTCGTTGTGGATGCGGATCAGCTCCGAGAGTTTGTAAGCGGCTGCGAGTCCCGCGGGGCCCGCGCCGACGATGACGACGTCGACGTCGAGGGTCTCGCGCTCGATTCCGGGAAGTTCGGCCATCGATCGTTGCTCCTGGTGCGCGGTCTGCGCGCGGGGGGCATTCTAGTGGAGTCCTGCTATCCTTCGCTCCCGGTCCGATGTCCGAGCTCTACGCACCGCTCCTGCTTCTCTTCATCTGCAGTGCCTTCACCTCGTACGTTGCCACCTCGATCGTGCGGAAGGGGGCGCAGCATATCGGCCTCGTCGACGTGCCGGGCGATCGAAAGATCCACACCACCGCCACTCCCCGCCTCGGCGGCATCGCGATCATCTTCGGCTTCGGCTTTCCGCTGCTGCTGCTCGCGGCGAACGAACGGGCCGCCGACCTGGTCACGAAGAACCTGACATACCTCTTTGCGGTCCTGGCCAGCGGGTCGCTGATCATCGGCCTCGGCGTCTACGACGACCTGATCGGCACGAATGCGCCGCAGAAGTTCGTCGTCCAGTTCGCGGCGGCGTTCATCCTGGTCGCGTTCGGCTTCCACTTCGATTTCATCTCCCTGGCCGGGCGTGAATTCAACCTCGGCATCCTCGGAGTCCTCGCCTCGATCGTCTGGATCGTCGGCGTGATGAACGCGATGAACTTCATCGACGGGATGGATTCGCTGGCCACGGTGGTCGCGCTCACGATCGCGGCGGCATTCAGCGTCATCGCCATCCTGCGCGCGGACGCCTTCTCGCTCGTGATCATGACCGCGCTCACCGGGAGCCTGATCGGCTTCTATCCGTGGAACAAGCCGCCCGCGAAGATCTTCATGGGCGACACGGGGGCGCTGTTCATCGGGCTGCTGCTGGCCGCCGGCTCGATCGCCAAGCCGAGCAAGTCGCCGACGGCGCTGATCATCGGCGGGCCGATGCTCGCGCTGGCGCTGCCGGTGATCGATACGCTGATCGTGATGAAGCAGCGCTTCGGCGGCAGGAAGCAGCCGATCGGCGACCGCGTGTCGCAGGTCTTCACCGCCGACCGCCGCCACATCCACCACATCCTCGTGGCCCGCTACGGCAGCGTGAACAAGGCCATCCTCGGCATCTGGCTGGTGACCCTGCTGTTCGCGGCGTCCGCGGTGATGACGGCCGTGCAGGCGACGAAGTGGCTCGGCTATACCTCGGGCGGAGTGGCGCTGGTGCTGCTGTTCGTGCTGCGCTACGTGCCGCGGCGCAGGAGAGAGGCGAACGTGGTCGCCGACTCGGCCGGCACCAGCAGCACGTCCTGATCGAATTGCACAGGCGCTTCGCGGGTGAAGTCCCACGTGAGCGGCGTCCGGAACCACGTCTCGTACCGCTGCTCGCGCGCGAATGCGAGGACGTCGCCGATGGTCTGGTCGTGCCAGGCAAGGCAATGCGCCGAGAACTCGCCGAAGATCACCGGCCGGTCGCGCTCGAGGAAGCGCGTCCCGCCCTGCAGCACCTTCAGGTCATAACCGTCCGTGTCGATCTTCACGACCGAGCAGCGCGCCGCGAGCTCGCCGCTCGCGACCAGCTCATCGAGGGTGCGTACGACGATCTCCTGCCGCACGCATTCGTACGTCGACTGGTCCGGAAGGATGTTTGCGGTGCCGGTGCCTTCCCCCGCGTGCAGGTCGCCCTCGACCTGGATCTGCGCCGTTCCCGCAGTCGCGCCGAGTGCGAACGGCACGACCTGCACCTTTTCGTGAAGCCCATTGAGGTCGATGTTCGCCCGCAGCACGGCCACGTTGTCCGGAACGGCTTCCACGGCCACCGCCGAGGCGGAGGACTTGCGCACGAACGGAATCGAGATCACCCCGATGTTCGCGCCGACGTCGAGCAGCGTGCCGCCGCGGCCATCCCTGCGATGCAGGTCGACGAGAAACTCGACCGTGTCCTCTTCGTAGCCACCGGTGAGAAATGCGACGCGCTGCAGCCACGAATGAAGATCCAGCAGCACGTCGAACGGCACTGGCCGGCGCAGGCGCGCACGGACCGGCACGTGCTGATGCTCCAGCCCCGCTAGCCTGTACAGGACGAGCAGCAGCCTGGTCTTGCCGCGAATGCGCGGCAGACGGGCGGCGATGCGTCCGGCAGCGACGAACAGTCGGACGGCCAATGAGCCGGTCTGCACGGCAGTGATGGTGCCACAGCCGAGGTTGGCGCGTTCGATATGATCGGCGCGTGAGCCGGTGGTACGAGGAACACCTCGTTTGTCCGCAGTGTCATGAACCGCTGTCATTGCAGACAGGCGGTTGCTCATGCGGCTTCACCGTTCCCTCGACGTCGCCACTCGATCTGCGTCCGCAACGGCCGTTCCGACGGACGATCGACGTCCACGTCGGCGGCTCGCCCGCCTCGCAACTGGAGACCTGCCGGATCGAGCGTCCGGCCATGACGTACTCCGGTCCATCCGCGCTGCGCGATTCTTCGGAGCTGTTCTCGGCGATCACACCATGGCTGACGCCGGACGCGAAAATGCTGGACCTCGGGTGCGGTCCGCGCGACCAGGCGGTGGTGGCCGAGCACTATTCGCTGCGGTACGTGGGCGTCGACTACTCGTCGCCGAAGGCCGACCTCCTCGCCGACGCGCAATCCATCCCCTTCGCGGACGGCACGTTCGACGTCGTGCTCTCCTACGCGGTCCTCGAACATCTGTACAACCCCTTCGTGGCGATCCAGGAGGTGGCGCGGGTGCTGAGGCCGGGAGGTGCGTGCGTGGCCGTGGTGTCGCAGGGAGAGCCGTTTCACGACTCGTACTTTCACCACACCGCGTTCGGCGTCCTGAGCGTGCTGCAGGAAGCGCGTCTGCGCCCTGTCGTGATGTGGCCGTCGTACGACACGCTGCACGCACTCGCGACCATGGGACGCTACCCGCGCGTGCTGCGGGGACTCATCGAGGTGGTCCATCGCATCGGAAAGATCCCGCTCGTTGCACCGCGCAAGTTCCTGCACTGGTCCGCGCGCGAGAAAGCGGTGGACGAGCTTCATCGGGCGGCGAGCATCTGCTTCGTTGCGGAGAAGCCGGTGACGCTCGCGTATGCTTCATGACCGATGTGCGGCATCACTGCCTTCTTCGCCTACCGCTCCACGGCCGCGGCTCCGCGCCGGGAGGAGCTCGAGGCGATCACTGCGCGGATGATTCCGCGCGGGCCGGACGCCGGCGGGACGTGGATCTCGCCGGATGGGCGGGTGGGGCTGGGGAGCCGGCGGCTGGCGATCATCGACCTCTCGCCCGAGGGGGCGCAGCCGATGTGGGACTCGGCGGGCGAGCTGGCGATCGTCTTCAACGGGGAGATCTACAACTACGCGGAGCTGCGCGCGTCCCTCGAGCGCGGCGGAGCGCGGTTTCATTCGCATACCGACACCGAGGTGCTGCTCGAGTTGTACCGGCGCGACGGGGCGCGGATGCTCGGGCTGGTGCGCGGGATGTTCGCGTTTGCGATCTGGGACACGCGTACGCGGCGGATGTTCGTGGCCCGCGATCCGTACGGCATCAAGCCGCTCTACCTCGCCGATGACGGCGGCGTGATCCGCATCGCCTCGGAAGTGAAGGCGCTGCTCGCGGGCGGCGCCGTCTCCGCCGCGATCGATCCCGCCGGCGCGGCAGGCTTCTTTCTCAACGGCTCGGTGCCGGAGCCGTTCACCATCAGGAAAGACATCCGAGCCGTCGACGCCGGCACGTCGTTCTTCCTCGAAGAGGAGCGCGGCCGCGTCGACGTGCGGCGGTACTACTCGATCGCCGAGGTCTTTGCGCGCGCGACCGAGGACCACCTCGTCGATCCCGCCGTGTTCGTGCGGGAGAGGATCGACGAATCGGTGCGCCACCACCTCGTCAGCGACGTCCCGGTCGGCCTCTTCCTTTCCGCCGGAATCGACTCCTCGGCGCTGGCGCAGATCGCGGCGCGGCAGACGAAGCTGCACACGTTCACGCTCTCCTTTCACGCATTCAGCGAAGCGCCGCTCGCGGAGCGGTTCGCGAAAGAGCTCGGGACGACGCACACCACCCGGCTCGTCTCGCCGAAAGAGTTCCTCGACGACCTGCCGCGCATCCTGGAGCGGATGGACCAGCCGACCATCGACGGCGTGAACACCTGGTTCATCAGCAAGGCGGTGCACGAGGCGGGAGTGAAGGTCGCGCTCTCCGGAGTGGGCGGCGATGAGCTGTTCGGCGGCTATCCGTCGTTCAAGAACGTCCCGCGCATCGTGCACTTCCCGCGACTCGCCCATCTCGCGGCACGCGCGAGGCGCCACCCCAAAGCGGGGCAGATCCCGACGCACGCCAAGACGTACGGCCGCGCGTACTTTCTCCAGCGCAGCCTCTTCTTCCCCGACGAGCTCCCGCACATCCTCGGCGAGGACATGGCCCGCGAAGGCATCGAACAGCTCGCCCTTCTGGATCGCGTGGACGCGGTCCTGGACCCCGATCCGCTCACCGCGTTCGGCCGCGTGGCGACGCTCGAAGCCTCGCTCTACATGCGCAACCAGCTGCTGCGCGACGCCGACTGGGCGAGCATGGCCCACTCCGTCGAGGTGCGGACGCCGCTCGTCGATGCCTGGCTGCTGCGCCAGCTCGCGCCGGTGCTCCTGCGCGGCGACGGCAAGAGCGTGCTCGGCTCGACGCTGCCGCCGTACCTGCGCGACCGGCCCAAGACCGGGTTCTTCGTGCCGATGAAAGAGTGGCTGGACCTCCGCCCCGACGGCACGACCACGCGCATGCGCAGCTGGGCGCGCCGCGTCTGGGAGTCGTTCGCGTGAGCATCATCTTCCTGGTCACCGACGCATACGGCGGGCACGGCGGCATCGCCTTGTTCAACCGCCAGTTCTGCGAAGCGATCGGCGTCCCGATCACCGTGATCCCCCGCGTCGTGCGCGGCGAGATCAGGGACGTACCGCCGAACGTGACCTTCGTCGCCGAGGCGGCCAAGAGCCCGCTCGCGTACCTGCGCGCGCTGACGGCGGCCAGGCGTTCGAAGCCGGAACTGGTGATCTGCGGGCATCTGAACCTGCTGCCGGTCGCGTTCAACCGGCCGTTGCTGGTGGTGCATGGATACGAAGCATGGAAACGGCGGCGCGCGGCGCTCGGCAAGTGCCGCGGCGTGATCTCGGTGAGCGCGTTGACGCGCGACCGCCTGGTGGGCTGGTCCGGGTACACCGGGCCGACGTACGTCTTGCCCAACGCGGTGCGGCTCGAGCAGTACGGCATCCGGCCGAAGCGCGCCGACCTCGTCGAGCGGTACAAGCTGGAAGGAAAGCGCGTGCTGCTCACCGTCGGCAGGCTCGACTCCGGTGAACGGTCGAAAGGCTTCGACGAAGTGCTGGACGTGCTGCGCGAGCTGCCCGAGGACGTCGTCTACATGATCGCCGGCGGCGGCAACGATTTCACCCGGCTGCAGAAGAAAGCGGTGGACCTCGGCGTCGCGAATCGCGTCGTCTTCACCGGGTTGTTCGACGAGCGCGACAAGCCGGATCTCTACAATCTCGCCGACGCGTACGTCATGCCGAGCCGCGGCGAAGGCTTCGGGTTCGTCTTTCTCGAAGCGATGGCCTGCGGCGTCCCGGTGATCGGCAGCAAGGCGGACGGCGGACGCGAGGCATTGCGCGACGGCGAGCTCGGGCTGCTCGTCGATCCGGCCAATCCCGCCGAGCTGCGTGCGGCGATCGTCGAGACGCTCGCGCGCGGCGAGCGGCGCGTGCCGCCGGGGCTCGATTACTTCTCGTTCGGGAAGTTCGCGGAGCGCAGCCGCGCGATCCTCTCCGCCGCCGGAATCGCTTTCACCTCGTGATAGCGCACCTGCGCGGGGGCCGTTTCCTGCTGGAGTTTCCCCGGCTGCGGCGCGTGCCAGCGGTGGAGTAGCGGCAGCCAGCCGTATTCATACACGCGGCCGTGTTCGCGTGCGCGCTCCCAGAACTCGAGATCCTCGCCGCCCCAGCCGACGAAATCCTCGTCGAAGCCGCCGATCGCAAAGTACGCCTCCTTCATCGCGGCGATGCTGCCGCCTTTGAGATTCTGCACGACGTTCGTGAGGCGCTCGCGTTCGTCGAGATAGAAGACGAAGCGTTTCGGATCGATGAATTGCGCCCCTTCGGTAACGCGCGCGTAGATCTCGGCGGCGTAGCGCTCCGGCACCAGCATGTCGTTGTCGTGCGCGATGAGCACCGAGCCGCGGGCGATGCGCGCCGCGACGTTGAACGTTGCGGCGCGGCAGTAGTCGAAGGCCGGCGCGACGGGCGTATGAAGGTAGCGCACCCAGGGCGGCAGCGCCTGCTCGATCTCGCGCTCCGCCGACTGCTCGATGACGATGCATTCGATGGCGACGTCGCGCTGCCCCGCGATGCTGCGCAGCGTCGCGAGCAGGTTCGGCAGGCGCGCGAGACCGCGGTGCCCGATGATGAACGAGACGGCGGGAGCATCCGAGACGCTCAGCGGCGCCTCGCGTTCCGCGATCGGCCATTGGCGAAACGTGCGGCGCATGAGCAGCCGGCCGGCGGACGGGTACACCTTCGCCACGTGCAGGTCGGAGGTGTAGAGCCATTCGCAGCGCGCGCCGCGCTCATCGACCGCGAGCCGCTCGTTCCGGTTGCGGATGCGCGTCCAGTTGCCGGCCAGGTGGCGGAGGAAGCGGGGCCAGTCATAGACGAGCGCACCGAGGCGGTGGCGCAGGCTCATGCCGGCTCTCCGTGAGGAAAGTCGAGGATGGCTCGTTCGAGCGCGGCGTCGTGCCGGCCGCTCCAGTGCGGCCACTCGCTGCCGGGATCGGCGTGCTCGCGGCGGCGGACGCGGCGCAGCACCTCCGACACTCCTGCCGGCACGCGGAGGCGCGTGAGGAGGCCGTCGTCTTCGGGTGCGGCGGGGAGTGAAGTGCCGATGCGCGACGGACGCATGAGCGTGCCGCTCAGCATCACCGCCCAGGCATCGACCGCTCCCTGCTCGGAGCGGATCCCGTTCTGCGATGCGCGCGCGGCGGCGGAGAGCCGTTCGAGCAACGCACGGTCGTGATGGAGGCGTTCGATGCAGTCCGCGGCGGCGCGGACGTCACCGACCGGAAACGTGAGCGCGTTGACGCCGTCCGCGAAGTCTTCGGCACCGGTAAAGCGGGACACGACGGGAACCACGCCGTGCACCATCGCCTCGCGCGGCGCGATCGTCAACCCCTCCCACCCCGCGAAATGGACGAACAGGTCGAGCTCGGGATAGACGCGCTCGTACAACTCCTCGACCGCCACCCAGCCGTCGAACTGCATGTGCGGCATCCGCGCGCGCAGTTCATCGGCGAGGCTCCCTCCGCCGGCCACGCGTATCGTGAACGGCACGTCCCGCCGCTCGAGCTCCTCGGCGAGCAGCGGCAGATCGAGGATGCGTTTCTGGGTCTGCTCGAGGCGTCCCACGTAGCCGATCCGCAGCGGACCTGCGTGCGGCGCACGGATCCGCCGCGGCGGCGCGACTCCGCCCGGAACGCTCATTACCGGTTCGACAGGCGTGAACCGCCGCACCGCCCGTGCGATCAGCTCGCCGCTCGTGATCGCGCAATCGACGAACGCGCCGTAGCGCGCGAGGTCGACCAGGAAGTCGGTCTCGTACGCCTGCACCGTCGTGGCCAGACGGAGGCGGTGTCCGGCGAGCTTCAGCTCCGCGCAGGCCGGGTACACGTCGAACAGGCGCGCGTTCAGAACGACGTCCGGATCGGCGTCGACGATCGTGCGCCGCAGCGCGCGGCGGCGGCCGTACGCGGTTCCGCTCGACCCGTCGACGTCGACGGTGCGCATCTCCGGAAAGGCGCGGCGGAAGCGTTCCGGATCGTGAAAGCGGGCCCCTTTCGCCAATCCGACCACCACCTCGAAGCCGCGCGACGGCAGGTGGCGGGCCAGCGCTTCGAGGATGCGTTCGACGCCGCCGGCGACGTAGTACGACGGCGTAGCGATGAAGAGGCGCATGCAGCTCAAGTATCCTTCACTTCAATGCAGTCCGGTCTCGTCACCACCATCATCCCGGTCTTCAATCGCGCGGCCATGTTGCGCGAAGCCGTGGCGAGCGTGCTCGCGCAGACGTACCGTCCGATCGAGATCGTCGTCGTCGACGACGGCTCCACCGACGACACTCCCCGTGTCGCGGACGCGCTCGCGGCCGAGCACCCGGAAATACGGGTCATCCACCAGACGAACCGCGGCGTCGGACTGGCGCGCGAAACGGGGCGTCTGGCGGCGAGCGGCGAATTCATCCAGTACCTCGACAGCGACGACATCCTTTATCCGCGCAAGTTCGAGCTGCAGGTCGCGGCGTTGCAGGCGCGGCCGGAATGCGGCGTCGCTTATGGCTGGACGCGCGGCCGCACGCGCAACGGCAGCCTCGGCGAGGCGCCGGAGCGAGGCACGGGTGTGGTGTTCGAGACGATGTTCCCGGCCATGCTGCAGTCGCGCATCTGGCAGACCGTCACACCGCTTTATCGCAGGGCACTCGTCGACGGTGCCGGATCGTGGATGCCGTTCATCAACGAGGAAGACTGGGAGTACGACGCGCGAATCGCGGCTTTCGGCGTGCGCCTGACGCACGTCGCGGAGTGGATCGGCGAATACCGCCACCATGAAGGGGAGCGCCTCTCGCGCCGCGGCTACGTCCCGAGGATCATGCGCGACCGCGCGCAGGCGCACGCGCTCATCTATCAGCACGCGCTCCGCGCCGGCATCGACGCCGAGGCGCCGGAGATGCGGCACTACGCGCGCGAGCTTTTCCTGCTGGCGCGCCAGTGCGGCGCGGCCGGCCTCGCCGAGGAGTCGCGCATGCTGTTCGAGCTCGCGCGCGAGGCTTCCGGCAGCCGCCGGCACAGCCTGCAGTTCCTTGCATACCGCGCCGCGGCAGCGCTGCTCGGCTGGAACCTGACCGGGCGGCTCGCCTGCATCTCGGACCGCCTGCGATGGTGAGTTTCTCCGTGGTGATGTCGGTGTACAACGGCGCGGCCGAGCTGCCGGCGACGCTCGACAGCATCCTCGGGCAGACGATGCGCGACTTCGAGGTCGTAGTCGTCGACGACGGTTCCGGCGATGCGACGCCTTCGATCCTCGTCGAATACGCCGCGCGCGACGGACGCATTCGCGTGCTGTCGCAAGCGAACAGCGGCCTGACGCGCGCGCTGATCCGCGGGTGCGGGGAAGCGCGCGCGGACGTCATTGCGCGGCACGATTGCGGCGATCGCTCGCATCCGGAACGTTTCGCGCGGCAGCTCGCGCTGCTCGAGGAAGGGCACGTTCTGGTCTCCTGCGCGGCGCGGTTCAGCACGAGCGAAGGGGATGAGCTGTACGTCGCACGTGCCGAGGGAGAGGAAGTGCGCCGCAGCCTCCTCGCGGACGATGCTGCACGCATCCACGCGCTGCCGCACCACGGCTCGGCGATGTTCCGCCGCGATGCCTACGTGACCGCGGGAGGCTACCGCCCGCAGTTCCGCCTCGCGCAGGACCTCGACCTCTGGCTCCGCATCGCGCAACTCGGCACGATCGCCATCCTCCCCGACGTGCTGTACGAAGCGACGCTCGACGCCCGCAGCCTCAGCGGCCTCAGTCGCACCGAACAGGTCCGCCTCACCGCCCTCGCCATCGCCCTCCGCGACGGTGGAGACGCCTCTTTGCTCGACGAAGCCGCACGCATCGTCCCGGCACGCGCGTCGCGAAGCGGCGAAGCCGCCGCGCTCTACTTCATCGGCAAGTGCCTCCTGCAGCAGCGCAACGCAAAGTGGCGGAGATACCTGTGCGATGCGGTCGCGCGCAACCCGTGGCACTGGCGGGCGTGGGTGGGGTTGCTGCTGGGACGGTTTGGAGTGCGGTGACCGCAGGAGGGTGTCTCAAAAGTCCGATTTGCGTCACTCCTTAGATGAGGAGAGGGCGAGCGGATGAGTCGACAGCTTCGAGCGGATTACACGACACAGTTTCTGTTTCCGCGATCGTTGGAAGA
>DASQJY010000029.1:0-123427 GCA_035630815.1 Thermoanaerobaculia bacterium | reverse complement strand
GCTCGGCGGCGCCGATCTCGCCGCGCTGCTCGAACGCTTCGACGCGCAGTTCGTGGCCGCGTCGGCAACCGATCGCGCCACCCTCTTCGAGGCGGCGGCCGAGGCCGCGGATGCGTTCGCCGGCCTCCCGCTGCTGCTCCTCGACGTCCCCGTAGAGTCCGCCGTCGAGTTCAGCCTGGCGCGCCGACTGATCGAGAACGCCAGCCAGGCGCTTGCGCTGGTGCCGTTCGGCGATCTCGCCACCCTCGATCATCTCGAAACCCTCGGCGTCAAGCGGGAGGTGCTCGAGCCCGTCGCCACATCCGACCTCACGGCGCTCCGCCGCAACCTGTTCGCCGGCCGGCAGCCGCCCGAACGCGTGCCGACGGGCGAGGTACAGGTGTTCTCGGCGCCCGGCGAAGGCCGCGAGTGCGTCGAAATTGCCCGCCGGATCGTGCAGGAGGCGCGCTCCGGGGTTCGCTTCGATCGCATTGCCGTCGTGCTGCGCAGCACGGCCGACTACGTCGGTCTGCTCGAAGACGCCTTCGATCGCGCCGGCATCCCGGGCTGGTTCGAGCGCGGCGCTCGCCGGCCGCATCCCGGTGGCCGGGCATTTCTGGCCATGCTCGCCTGCGCGGTCGAGCGCCTCTCGGCCATCCGATTCGCCGAATACCTGTCCCTCGGACAGGTACCGGACGGCGAGGAGGCCGCGCGCGCACCCGAGCCCGCCATGCCTGCAGACGATGCGGTCACCGGCTTTGCGCGCGTCGAAGCGCAGCCGGAAGAGCTCGAGGAAAACGGCCCAACGGCGGATCGAGTGAAGGGCGACGACGAGATGGTCGTCGCCGGTGCGTTGAGGGCACCGTGGAAGTGGGAAAAGCTGATCGTCGACTCGGCCGTGATCGGCGGCGATCCGGAACGCTGGCGGCGCCGGCTGCGCGGCTTGCGCGGCGAGTTCGACGGGCAGCTGCGCGAAGCGCAGCGTGAGGACCCGGATTCGGCGCGCGTCGGACAGATCGAGCGCGACATCGACAATCTCGCCCACCTGACGGCCTTCGCCCTGCCGCTCGTCGACGAGCTGGCGGCCTGGCCGCAAAGCGCGACGTGGGGCGAATGGCTCGAACGCTTCACCGCGCTGGCGCCGCGCGTGCTGCGCCGTCCGGGTCGCGTCCTGCGGGTACTCGGCGAGCTGCGGCCTATGGCAGCGGTCGGCCCCGTCTCGCTCGAAGAGGCCCGCGGCATTCTCGCGGAACGCCTGCGGACGCTCGACGAACAGCCGCCGGCGAATCGTTACGGCTGCGTCTTCGTCGGCACGCCGCAGCAACTGCGCGGCCGCGTCTTCGACATCGTCTTCGTGCCTTCGCTCGCCGAGCGGCTCTTTCCGCAGAAACCGCGCGAGGATCCGATGCTGCTCGACGCCGAGATGCGCGTGCCGCTCGGCGCCGGGCTGTTCATCCAGGAAGATCGGCTCAAGAGCGAGCGCCTGATGCTGCGCCTCGCGGCCGGCGCGGCGACGGCTCGGCTGTGGCTGTCGTACCCGCGGCTCGACGTCAGCGGCGCGCGGCCGCGCGTGCCGTCGTTCTACATGCTCGACGTCATGCGGGCGATCACCGGCCGCATCCCGCAGCACGAAGAGCTGCAGCGGCACGCGGCGGCGGCGGGCGGTGCGAAGCTCGATTGGCCCGCGCCAGCGGATGCCACCGAGGCGATCGACGAGATCGAGCACGACCTCTCGACGCTGCGCGAGCTGATCGGACAGTCCGACCGCGCGGCCGTGCGCGGTCACGCGCATTATCTGCTCGGTCTGAACGACGCGCTGCGCCGATCGGTGATCCGCCGCTGGGCGCGCGCCCAGTCACGCTGGCGCACGCAGGACGGCCTGGTCGTCCTCAACGACGCCATCAAGCCGATGCTGGCGACGCAACGGCTCGGCGCCAGACCCTACTCGGTGTCTGCGCTCCAGAAGTTCACCCTCTGTCCATACCAGTTCGCGCTCTCCGCCATCTACCGGCTGCAGCCGAACCAGGAACCGGAGCCGCTGCAGCGGCTCGACCCGTTGACGAAAGGCTCGATCTTCCACGAGGCGCAGGCGCTGTTCTTCCGCGCGATGCGCGACGACGGACGTCTTCCGGTGACGGCCGCGGGCGTCAGCCGCGCGCTCGGCGTGATGGAGGGCGTGCTCGCGAACGTCGCGGCGCGCTACGAAGAGCAGCTCGCCCCGGCGATTCCGCGCGTCTGGTCCGACGAGATCGCGGCCCTTGGCCGCGACCTGCGCGTCTGGGTCAGGAAGCTGCCCGAGGCCGAAGGGTGGACGCCCGAGTACTTCGAGTACAGCTTCGGCCTGTCAGACGAGGGACGCGACGAGCGCAGCGTCCCCGAGCCGGTCACGATCGACGGGCGCTTCGTGCTGCGCGGCTCCATCGACGTCATCGAGTCCCGCACCCAGTCGGAAGAGTTGCGGATCACCGATCACAAGACCGGCCGCAACCGGACGACGCCGCGGACGGTCATTGGCGGTGGCGCCACGCTGCAACCGGTCATCTACGGCCTCGCAGTCGAGAAGCTGCTCGGCAAACCGGTCAGCGGCGGACGGTTGTTCTACTGCACCGCCGCGGGTGGATTCACCGATCACCCGGTGCCGCTTTCCGAAGCGAATCGCCGCGCCGGGCTCGAAGCGCTCGAAATCATCGACCGCGCCATCGAGCTCGGGTTTCTTCCTCCCGCCCCGGCGGAGCGGGCCTGTAACTGGTGCGACTTCCGCCCGGTGTGCGGACCGGACGAACCGCTGCACCTGCGCCGCAAGCCGGCCGACTCGATCGCCGACCTGACCGCGCTGCGGGGGATGCCATAGATGAACGTCGTTCCCTTCAAGAAGCCTGGGCCAAAACCCGGCGGGCAGGCCGACGCTGAGGCGCGGCACCTGATCGCCACGGCCCTCGATGACACGCTCGTCGTCGAGGCAGCAGCCGGCACCGGGAAAACGACCGAGCTCGTCGGCCGGATCGTGCGCATCCTCGCGGAGGGGCGTACGACCGTCGACAAGATCGTCGCCGTTACGTTCACGGAGAAGGCCGCCGGCGAACTCAAACTGCGATTGCGCGAGCGGCTCGATCGTGAACGAACGGCGGTCGAGAGCGACGACGAACGTCGTCGCCTGCTCGATGCTGCGCTCACGAGGCTGGAAGAGGCGCACATCGGCACCATTCACGGCTTCTGCGCCGACCTGCTGCGCGAGCGGCCGGTCGAGGCGTGTGTCGATCCGCTGTTCGAAGTGCTCACCGAGCCGGCGGCGGCGCGGCTGTTCGACGGTGCGTTCGGCCGATGGCTCCAGGAGCAGCTGGCGGATCCGCCCGAGGGCGTGCGCCGGGCGCTGCGGCGTACCGCCTTCAGCGGCGACGACGGGCCGATCGAGCGGCTGCGCAACGCGGCGTGGGAGCTCACGCAGTGGCGCGACTTCACCGGCGAGTGGACGAGAAACCCGTTCGACCGCAAACAGGAAATCAACGACACCATCGCCGTCCTGCGTGAGACCGCAAGGCTCACGCGGCAGCCGTCGTCGCGCAACGATCCGCTCTGCACGAGCACCGAACCGGCGCGGCGCCTCGCCGACGAGATCGCGCTGCAGCAGGAGTTCGGAGATCCCGGCGCCGCCGACTACGACGGCTGGGAAGCCGGTCTCGTGGATCTGTCGAGAGATCGCGTGCTCGGAAACGTGCGGCACGGTCGCGGCGCGATGTACAAGGACGGCGTGCCGCGGGACACGGTACTGACCGCGGTCGAAGAGCTGCGCTCGCGGCTGGACCGGTTCCGCATGGAGGCGGACGCCGATCTCGCGGCGCTCCTGCAGCGCGAATTGCGCGGCGCCATCGCCCGCTACGAGCAGTTGAAGGCCGCCGCCGGGGCGCTGGACTTCCTCGATCTGCTGGTGCGTGCACGCGATCTGGTGCGCGGCAATCCGCTCGTCCGCCGCGGCTTCCAGGTGCGGTTCACGCACATCTTCGTCGACGAGTTCCAGGACACCGACCCGCTGCAGGCGGAAATCCTGCTGCTGCTCGCGGCCGACGACGCCGCCGAAACCGACTGGCGCCTGGTCCGGCCGGTGCGCGGCCGGCTGTTTCTCGTCGGCGATCCGAAACAATCGATCTACCGGTTCCGCCGGGCCGACGTCGGCATCTACCGCGAAGTGTCGCAGCAGCTCGCCGCACAGGGAGCGCAACTGCTGCAGCTGAACACCAGCTTCCGGAGCGTTCCGGAGATCCAGGCATGCGTGAACGCCGCGTTCGCGCCGGTCATGACCGGCGACGAGCTGACGCTGCAGGCGCCGTACGTGCCGCTCGCGCCGAGCCGGCCGGCGCTGCCCGGTCAGCCCGCGGTCGTGGCGCTGCCGGTGCCGTCGCCGTACGCGACTCGATACGTGTCGGGTGCCGCGATCGACAAGTCGCTGCCCTCGGCAGTGGGGGCGATGGTCGAGTGGATCATCAACCAGAGCGGCTGGAAGGTCACCGAGCGCAGTGGCGAGGCACCTGTCGCGGTGAGCGCCAAGCACGTCTGCCTGCTCTTCCGCCGTTTCGTCAGCTGGCAGACGGACGTGACGCGGCCCTACGTCGAGGCGCTCGAGGCGCGCGGCATTCCTCACGTGCTCGTGGGAGGGCGCGCCTTCCACGAGCGCGAGGAAATCGAGGCGATCCGCGCGGCGCTCGCCGCCGTCGAGTGGCCGGACGACGAGCTGTCGGTGTTCGCGACGCTGCGCGGGCCCTTCTTCGCGATCAGCGACGAGGATCTCCTCGAGTGGGCGTACCGCTTCGGGCGCAAGACGGAGAAGGGGTTCAAGCGCCACGCCTTCCATCCGCATCGCATTCCCGAGGTGTTCGCGCGCGACACGCCGCCGGACGTCGAGAAGCTGCGTCCGATCGCCGGCGCCCTGCAGCTCCTCAAACGGCTCCATCGCCATCGCAACAGCGTATTCGCCGACGGCGGTGCCGGGCGCGAATGGGGCGGCGCAGCCGGCGTCCTGAACGAGCTGGTCCGGGCGACGCGGGCGCACGTCGGCTTCGCGCTGCGCATCGGCGGTGAACAGGCCCTCGCCAACCTGCTGCACGTGGCGGAACTGGCGCGGCAGTACGAGCTCGGCGGTGGCATCTCGTTCCGGGGCTTCGTCGAGGAACTGCGCACCGCCGCGGACACGGCGCAGGCGGCCGAAGCGCCGATCCTGGAAGAGGACAGCGACGGCGTCCGGATGATGACCGTCCACAAGGCAAAGGGCCTCGAGTTCCCGATCGTCATCCTCGTCGATCTCACGTGCAAGCTGTCGCGCGCCGAAGCCGGGCGGTGGATCGATCCCGCGGGGCATATGTGCGCCATCAAGCTGGGCGGATGGGCACCCACCGACCTGCTGCTGCACGGCGCCGAGGAGTCGGCCCGCGATCGCGCCGAAGGAGAGCGGCTCGCCTACGTCGCCGCGACGCGGGCGCGCGACGTGCTGATCATTCCGGCGATCGGCGACGAAGCCTACGACGGCGGCTGGCTCGATCCGCTGATGCCGGCGATCTATCCCTCGCTGGGGGAACGGCGCACGCCGTCCGCGGCGCCCGGCTGTCCGGCCTTCCCGTCGAAGGACACCGTGATGTGGCGCCCCGACGGCGACCCCGCGCGAGCGACGACGGTCGCCCCGGGTCAGTTCGTCTTCGGAGCTGATTCGGGATTTTCGGACCCGCGGACCGCGGACCGCGGACCCGCGGACAAGTATCGAGTTGTGTGGTGGGACCCGCACGCGCTCGCGCTCGACGCCGGCGCGTCGTTCGGCCTGCGCCGCGACGATCTCATTGCCAAGGACGGCGACGGCGGGGGCTCGGCACAGCGGCTCGCCGCATACCGGCAATGGGAGTCATCGCGAAGTGCGGCAATCGCCGAGGGACGAACACCGTCGATCGCCTCTCGCACGGTCACGCAGATGGCCGCCGAACGGGACCTGCCGCTCGTCGACCTGGCCGAGGCCCGCATCGACGTCGTCGACGTCCCGCGCGTGATCGGCCGGCCTTTCGGGCCGCGCTTCGGCACGCTCGTCCACACCACGCTCGCCACCGTTCCCCTCGACGCCGACGAGTCCATCGTCCGCCGTGTCGCGGCAACGCAGGGCCGGGTGCTGCTTGGCTCGGGGGAAGGCGTTGAAGAAGAGGTCTATGCCGCTGCGGAGGCCGTGCTGGCCGTGCTGCGCCATCCGCTCTTCGACCAGGTACGCGCCGCGAACGCTGCGGGGCTGTGCCACCGCGAGCTGCCGCTCATCTGGCAGGCGCCAGACGGCACGCTGATCGAAGGCACTGTCGATCTTGCCTTCGAGGAGCGCGGAGAGACGAACGAAGAACGGCGCCTGGTCGTGCTCGACTTCAAGACGGATCGGGATCGGGAGCTCGATACGGAGCGCTATCGGCGGCAGCTGGCCATCTACTGCCGCGCGCTCACGGCCCTGCAGGGCGGCGCCGCGCGCGGCATTCTCATGCGGGTGTGATGCCTGGCATCAACAGGAGTCCAAGAGCTTTTTAACAGGAGGGACAGGCGATCAGGAGGAAGCTTTTTGGTTTTCTGAAAAGAGCACTCCTGATCTCCTGTTCCTCCTGTTAGAAGCTCTTGGGCTCCTGTTAAGACTAGTATCACGCGGCCGCCGGGGCCGCTCCTTTGAGCGCCCGCCCGGCACAGGCCGCGGCGAGGCCCCCGACGAGGTACCACGCGACGGTCATGATCTGGTTGGGAAGGTGGTCGCGCTTCGGCGCGTCGCCGAGCCCGATCCGTCTCGGCAGCACGAGCGCGCCCGCGCCGGCCACCAGCCCCATCGCGATGGCGCGCGTCCACATGTGGGTGTCACGGCCGCAGGCGACCAGCGAGTAGTAGGCTGAGTTCGCAACCAAGTCGCCCGCGAGCGCCCAGCGATGCAGCGTCGGCTGCATCGGCAGCGTGCCGCCAGCGGCCCGGACCGTACGCGCGATCGCGCGTTCCCCCAGCACGTCCATTCGCGGCGCGTCGTCGGTGACGCGACGGGCGAGCTGGTGCACCGCCGTCAGCGCGACGGCGCCGCAGATGCCCGCTATGAGTGCTGAGCCCCAGTCCTCGGCGCGTCTGTTTTCCATGGCTCTGGGCAATTGCAACTCTGGCGCCATGACGAGCTCAACGACGGGCGACAGCCGCCGCCTTCCGCCTGAAGGCGGAAGGCACAAGAGAGAAGCCACAAGAGAAAAGCCACCAGAGAAAATGTGTGGCTTCCGGCTTCAGCCGGAAGGCTGCATGAGGCGTGGCTATTCGTAGTGCAGCGCCTTGACCGGATCCAACCCCGCGGCCCGAGCGGCCGGATACAGACCGAACACCAGGCCGATGGCCACCGACACGACAAACGCGAGCACGATCGACCAGGTGGTGACAATGGTGGACCAGCCGGCGAGATAGCCGATGAGCTGAGACAGGCCGACGCCCGTCAGCACGCCGATGATGCCGCCGGCGAGCGAGATGATCGTCGTCTCGATCAGGAACTGCCGGATGACGTCGCGGCGCTTGGCGCCGATGGCGCGGCGCACGCCGATCTCCCTGGTGCGCTCCATCACGCTGGCGAGCATGATGTTCATGATGCCGATGCCGCCGACGAGCAGCGAGATCGAGGCGATCGCCGCCAGGAGCATGGTCATCACTTTGGTGCTCCCTTCCGCTGCCTGCGCGAGGTCGTTCTGATTGCGCACCGTGAAGTCTTCGGCGTCGCCGGCTCCGAGGCGCCGCGATTCGCGCATCAGCACGCGGATCTCTTCCTGCGCCGCCGGAATGTCCCCCTCGGACGCGGTGCTGGCCAGGATCTGCGGGATGAACGTCCGTCCCGACAGCGCGGTACGGGCGGTGCTGTGCGGGATCAGCACGACGTCGTCCGAGTCGCTGCCGCTCGCGGTCTGTCCCTTCGGTGCGAGCACGCCCACGACGTCGAACGGTACGTTGCGGATCTGGATCTCCTGCCCGACCGGATCGCTGCCGGGGAAGAGCTGGTCCGCGACGGTCTTGCCGAGGACGGCGGTCTTGCGCATCGCATCCACATCGTCGGAGGAGAAGAAGTCGCCGGAGGAGGTCTGCCAGTCGCGGATGGTCTGGTAGTCGACGTCGACGCCGTTGATGAGCGTGCGCCAGTTGCCGGCGTCGCCGATCACCTGCGCGCGCGTCACCACCACCGGCGAGACGGCGGTCACGACCTGCGCTTCCTTGCGGATCATCTCCACGTCTTCGATCGAGAGGTTCGGGAACGCCTGCGCGCCCTGGCTCACGCCTCCCTGCTGCGCGGCGCCGGGGGTGATGACGATCATGTTCGTGCCGAGGTTGTTGATCTGGGCGCGGATGCGCGAGCGCGCGCCGAAGCCGACGGCGACCATGACGATCACCGCCGCGACGCCGATGATGATGCCGAGCATCGTCAGGGCGGCGCGCATCTTGTTCTTCATGATGCTCTGCGTGGCCAGCTTCACCAGCACGGTGGTCTTCATGCGGCGCTCCTTTCATCGAGCTCGAACAGGTCTTTGTTCGCACTGCGGCGGTTCTTCACCGGCTCGTCGCGCACGATGCGGCCGTCGCGGACTTCGACGACACGCTTCGCGTAGATCGCGACTTCCGGCTCGTGCGTGACGAGCACGATCGTGACGCCTTCCTCGTTCAGCTCCTGGAAGAGGGACATCACTTCGATGGTGGTGCGCGAGTCGAGGTTGCCGGTCGGCTCGTCGGCGAGGACGAGCGCCGGCGAGGTGACGAGCGCACGTGCGATGGCGACGCGCTGCTGCTGGCCGCCTGACAGCTCGCTCGGCTGGTGGTCGAGGCGGTCGCCGAGGCCGACCCGATCGAGTGCCGCAACGGCCAGCGCGCGGGTGTCGAGCTTCCTGCCGCTGCGGTCGTAGAGCAGCGGCAGCTCGACGTTCTCGAGCGCGGTGGTGCGCGGTAGCAGGTTGAAGCCCTGGAAGACGAAGCCAAGCTTCTGGTTGCGGATCGCGGCGAGCTCGTTCTTCCCCATCGTCTCGACCCGCACGCCGTCCAGGTCATACGAGCCGGAGGTCGGCGAGTCGAGGCAGCCGAGGAGGTTCATGAGCGTCGACTTGCCGGAGCCGGAGGTGCCCATGATGGCCACGAGCTCCCCCTTCTCGATGGTCAGGTCGATGCCGCGGAGGGCGTGCACTTCGTTCGTGCCGGTGACGTACGTCTTCACGAGCTGGTTCGTGCGGATGACGCTCATCAGAACCCTCCCGGACGCGGTGCGCGCTGCTGCTGCTGGTTGCTGCCGAAGGGGCTGCTGCTGCCCGACTGCGCTTCCGCGCTCTGCGGCTGCGCGGTGCCGGCGATGACTTTCAGCCCTTCCTTCAGGTTCTGGCCGCGGATCTCGGTGGTCGAGCCGTCGGTGAGGCCGGTGCGGACGCGGACCGGCGTGAGCGTGCCTTTCTCGTCGACGGTGTAGAGCGTGCCGGTGGCGGGACGCGCACCGGTGCGGGTGCGGCGGCTGCCGGTTCCCTGGCCTGCCGTGCCCGTAGCGGTGCCGGTTGCGGTGGCAGTCTGCGGGCGCTCGACGGTGGCGACCTTCGCGTCATCGGCCGGCTTGAACCGCAGCGCGGCGTTCGCGACTTTCAGCACGTCCTCGGCCGAGTTCGTCAGGAACTCGACGCGCGCGGTCATGCCGGGGAGGAGCTTGCGCTCCGCGTTCGCGACCGAGATCACGACCGTGTAGTTCACGACGTTCTCGCTCGTGGCGGACTGCAGGCGCACCTGCCGCACCACGCCCTCGAAGGTCTGGTTCGCGAGCGCCTGGACCTTGAATTTGGTCTTCTGCCCTTCCTTGATGCTGGCGATGTCGCCTTCACCGACGCTGGCGAGGATCTGCATGTTCGTCAGGTCGTTGGCGATGAGGAAGAGCTGCGGCGCGGAGAGGCTGGCCGCGACGGTCTGGCCGTGGTCGACATTGCGCTCGACCACCACGCCGTCGATCGGTGCGTAGATGTTGGTGTACTCGAGGTTCTGCCTGGCGCGGTCGAGCGCGACGCGCGCCGACTTGACGTTGGCGCGGGCGACGTCGAGCGCGGAGTCGGTCTGCTCGTACGCGCTGCGCGCCACGAGGCCGCTCGACATCAGCTCGCCGTTGCGGTTGTTGTCGCGCTGTGCCTGGAGGAGCTGCGCCTGTGCCCGCTCGACGCTGGCCTGCGCGTCGGTGACGGCCTGCTGCTGCAGCGTCGGGTCGATGCGCGCGAGGAGCTGTCCCTGCTTCACCTCGTCGTTGTAGTCGACGAGCAGTTCCGCGATCTGCCCCGACACCTGCGTGCCGACGCTGACCGTGCGCACCGCGCTGAGCGTGCCGGTGGCCGATACGGTGGATTCGATGTCGCCCCGCTCCACGCTGGTGAAGCGGTAGCCGGTCGTCTCACGTGCGAAGGCAGCGCGATGGACGAGCACTGCGACGGACGCGAGGACGACCAGAAGTACGGCCGCGATTGCTGATCTCTTCTTCGTCATCATGGCTCTTTCAACCGGCGCGTCGGAGGGCATCTTTCGCGTTTTGAACGAGATGCACGCGGGTGTCATGAACTGCACGGGGGAGGCATGAAGGGGTGTCAGGTGTCACCAAAGCGCAGCGAAACAAAACGCCGGGCCTCACGGCCCGGCGTCCATCAAAGCGGAAGGTTGGAGATTACTGGCGGTTGCGGTGGCCACGCTGGCCGCGCACGCCGCGGCGCTCGGCTCGCTCCTGCTCCAGCGCGTCGAACTTCGTGCGCTGTTCGGGAGTGAGGAGGGCCAGGATCTGCTGGCGCTCGGCGTCGCGGAACTGCTTCATCTGCGCGCGCTGCCGTTCGAGAGCCGGCTTCAGCTGTTCGAGCTTCGCGGTGTCGTTGGCCTTCTTCGCCTCGCGGAACTGCTCGAACGTCGCGCGCGACTGCTCGAAGAACGCCTTGTTCTGCTCGCGGTTGTTCGTGCGGATCGTCTTGATCTGCTCTTTCTGCGCGTCGGTGAGGTTCAGCTTCTCGGCGAACCGCTCGCCGAACTCGCCGCGGCCGTGCTTGCCGCCGAACTTGCCGCCGCCCTTACCACCGTGCGGGGCCGCGATCGCGAGTGAGGTCGAGAGCGCGAGTACCGCTGCCATCGTCATCCATTTGTTCTTGTTCATGTTGCGTGTCTCCTTTGGCCCAATAAGACAAGGCCGGCCGGGCGTATCTTTCGTCCCTGAAACGAGCTGCACCGCCATGTCATGAACTGCACGGCTGAGGCACGAAGGGCGCATCATGACGGGCCGATGCACGACGAACGGTTCAGCCTGAGTACGCGCGAGCTGGCCCTGATCTTCCTCTTCTGGACAGCGCTGGCGACGGTATCCACGGTGAATCGCCTGATCGACGCGCGCGATTTCGGCTTCGGGCGGGTGATGTCGCCAGCGGGCCCGATCGCGCTGGCGTTCATCGAGGCGTGGACCTGGGCCGCGTTCACGCCGCTCATCTTCTGGCTGGGGAGCCGTTCCGGCGCCGTGCGGTCCCAGCTCCTGCGCGTGCTGCTGCTAATCGTGAGCGGCATCGCGGTGGCCGTCGCGGTGTACGTGCTCCTCGACTTCGCGCGCAGCCAGATCATCATCCTGCCGCGCCGGCGCGGCGGCGGCCCTCCGGTGTTCGCGCCGCTGCGCGAGATCGGACGCTTCCGCTTCCTCAACCAGCTGCTCGTCTACGCGGCGGTGCTCGCCACCGGCTTCGCGCGCGAGTTCTTCCTGCGCGACCGGCGGCGGCAGCAGCACGAGGTGCGGTTGCAGGCGCAGCTCGCCGAAGCGCGGCTGGACGCGCTGCGGATGCAGATCAATCCGCACTTTCTCTTCAATACCCTGCACGCCATCTCGGCGCTGGTGGAGCGCGATCCTGGCGGCGTGCGGCGCATGATCGCGCGCCTTTCCGAGCTGCTGCGCCACACCATCGACAGCCGCGGCACCGACGAAGTGCCGCTGCGCGAGGAGCTGGCCTTCCTGCGCCGCTACATCGAGATCATGGAGATCCGCTTCCAGGGGAAGCTGCAGGTGGCGATGAACGTCGGCGAAGACGCGCTCGACGCGCTGGTGCCGAACCTCGTGCTGCAGCCGATCGTGGAGAACGCGCTCGAGCACGGCGCCGCCCGGGCGCAGGGTGAAGGGCGGATCGAGCTCTCCGCGCGCCGCGATGGCGACGAGCTGCGTCTGGCGGTCCGCGACAACGGTCCCGGCCTCGAAGACGGCGCCGCGGCCGGAGTGGGCGTGGCCAACACGCGCGCGCGGCTGGAGCAGCTCTACGGCGAGTTCGCCACGCTCACCCTCGCGAACGCGGCCGGCGGCGGCGTGCTTACCGAGATCGTGCTGCCGTTCCACACGCGCTCCGACCGCTTCGAGGGGCGCGCCGATGCCTGACCGCACCCTGCGCGTGGTGATCGTCGACGACGAGCTGCTCGCGCGGCAGCGCATCGAGGACCTGCTGGCGAAGGAGGAACGGGTCGAGATCGCCGGCACCGCGAGCGACGGCAACGCCGCGGTGGAGACGATCCGCACGCTGCAGCCCGACCTGGTCTTCCTCGACGTGCAGATGCCGGGTCGCACCGGCCTGGAGGTCGTGGAGGCGATCGGCGCCGAGCAGATGCCGGCCACGATCTTCACCACCGCTTTCGACAGGTTCGCCCTGAAGGCGTTCGACCTGGCCGCGGTGGACTACCTGGTGAAGCCGTTCGACGACGAGCGCTTCGCGCAGGCGCTGCGCCGCGCCCGCAAGTCCATCGAGCTGCAGGAAGTCGGACGGATGACGCAGCAGCTCCTCTCCGTGCTGCACGCCGCGCCCCCGGCCGCCCTACCGCCGCCCGCGGACTACCTGGAACGCATCTCCGTGGAGTCGCGCGGTCAGATCCGTGTGGTGCCGGTGTCGAAGATCGACTACATCACCGCCAGCGGTCCATACGCCGAGCTGCACGTGGGGGAACGGACATACGCGATCCGCGAGCGTATGCAGAGCCTGGAGGAGCGCCTCGATCCGGCGGTGTTCTTCCGCATCCACCGCTCCGCCATCGTCCGCCTCGATCGCGTCGACACGCTGCTGCACGCGGCCGGCGGCGACTACGCAGTCCGCCTCAGGGACGGCACGGAGCTCAGCGTGAGCCGCGGCCGCCGCGAAGAGCTCGAGGCGAAGCTGGGCGTCAACCGCTGGTAGTTTGGAGTCGTTTCCCTTTTCGGCTTGTTTCTGCTGTTACACATCGATGACTGCCACCTTTGGAACCTGCTCGGGCCGTCCGGTTTCCGGACAGTCGCTGTCACGAACCGGAGACGCAGCGCCTGTTCCTCTCGGTAATCGGCCGATTCGCGCCTGTCCGGAATCTGGACGCCGTTGGATCGGGTAGGGTCAGGGCGTGGGTTCGGTAGGCTCGGATTTGGGTTCGGTGGGTTCGGATTTGGGTTCGCCAGGCAACGACCCAGCCTGAGGAACCCTCCGTCGTGGGTTCGGCAGGCTTGTTACAGCCTGTGAAGGGCTCGAAGCAGCCTGGCGAGGGCTGAGAAATGGGCTCGGACCCTTGCCGGCAGCCCACGCAGGGCTCGCGGCAGGCTTCGGGAGGCTCGGCGGAGGGGTCCCGTTCACTTTTCTGTGACCTCCGAACCCACGCGATTGCCTATGGAGGGCTGGGAAATGGGCTCCGTGGGCTCCGCCCAGCCCTCTGTGTCCAGGAATTAGACATCCGAGGGCTCCGCGGCAATTCGTGATGGCATTTAGTCAGCCTAAGGAACCCTCGCCGTAGTCGTGCCACGACTAACTTTTGCCTTCCGTAGGCAGGGCGCGAGCCTGACGAACCCAATTTTCAGCCTACGGAACCCTCGAACGAGCCTGCCGTAGGCTCCCCCCCACCCTTCGTCGGCTGGGCCGAGGGCTCTGACCCTCGAGCGGAGGGGTCCGCGGGTAACCGAAAGGGGTCGCAGGGCTGGCGTCAGGGGTCGGACCCCATGGAGTCTGGGATCGGGACGCAGTAGCGAGGGGTCTGAACCCTCTCGCGAAGGGTACGAAGGCAATTCTCAGGGCACGGAGGCATGGCTCGAGCCCAGGGAGGGCATTTCGCAGCCCTCCGAACCCCGATGCGCGGGGTCGGAACCCAGAGGCGTGGGTTGCTCAGCAGCTGTCTGCCTACGCGGCCACGATGAAGCGCGTCGCTTCCGCGATCACGTTCTCGTCCCGCAGGATGCGGCGATGGCCCAACCCGCTCGTGGAGATCAGCCGCGCGCCGTTCCACGCCGCTGCCAGCGCTGCCCCCTCGGAGTGGAACGTTTCCTCGTCATCGCGGTCGTGCACGACCAGCAGCGGCGCCGTCATCTCCTGTGCCGTCGCTTCGAGGGAGTAGTCGCTCCACTTCCGGAGGAAGCGCTCTTCGATGCGCGCCTTCATCTGGTCCAGCACCGCGCCGCCGATGCCCAGGATCTCGCCGAAGCGGCCCACGTAATCCGAGGGGTTGAGCGGCGGGGAGATGAAGACCAGCCGCTGCGCGGTAAGGCCGTCGCGCAGGGCCAGCGTGGTGGCGGCGCATCCCAGGGAATGGGCGACGATGGCGTGCGGGGCGGCGATCGACTCGGCTACGCCGCGCACGGCGAACGCAAAGTGCGGGAGCGACGAACGCTTGCCGCTCGACGCGCCGTGGCCCGGCGCATCGAACGTCACCACGGAATGGCCGGCGTCGACGAGCGGGCGCACGAACGGCGCGAGCTGCGAACCGCGACCTTCCCAGCCATGGACGAGCAGCACCAGCGGACCGCGTCCCCACCGCCACGCCTGGATGCGTGTGCTCGTGCCGAGACGGACTTCGAAGGGGGTCGCATCCGTGAGGACCGTCCGCTCGCGTGCCGGAGCGTCGAACCGCCGCGGCTTCATGAAGAGATCCGCCGCTACCCGCGACGCGACGTCGGGAACGGTACGGGAGAGAAGCCCCATGGCGCCGCGCATGAGGGTGAGGGAAGTGGTCTGTCTCACCATGCGAGCAAAATAGCACGGTCGTTCGATTCCGCGCAACGCGCAATCATGGGAAACAGGACTGCCTCGACGTACATATATTGATGTACCCTTCCCCCACTCTAAAACTGAATAGGAGCTCCTATGAGCCATCGGCGTACAGCGGTTGCGTTGTTTGTCGCAGTGCTTCTCCTCTCCACCTCTCTCTATGCGGCGCAGCCTGCGCGCTGCGGCACCAAGCAGCCGGGCACCGACGAGGTCGCGGCCATCGAGAGCGGGATCGCGAAGGGGATGAAAGGGAAGACGTCCGACGTCATCCCGGTTTGGTTCCACGTCATCAGCCGCGGCGCAGGCTTCGCGAACGGCGAGCTGTCCGACACGATGATCCGCAACCAGATCCGTGTTCTCAATGAGGCGTACAACGGCCGCACCGGCGGCGCGAACACCGGCTTTGGCTTCGACTTGGTGGGGATCACTCGTACGACGAACCAGGTGTGGTTCGAGACCGCCGCGTACGACACGAACGTCGAGCTGCAGATCAAGACCGCCCTCCGCCGTGGCACCGGGAACATCCTCAACATCTATACGTTCGACGGCGGTCCGTGGCTCGGCTGGGCCTACTTCCCGTCGATCCTGAGCGACTCGCGCTACAGCAATCTCGACGGCGTCGTGCTCGACTGGCGCACGCTCCCCGGCGGCTCCTTCGCGATCTACAGCGAAGGCGACACCGGCACGCACGAGGTCGGGCACTGGCTCTCGCTGTACCACACGTTCGACGGCGCCTGCAGCCAGAAGGGCGACTACGTCGCCGATACGCCGGCCGAGTTCGGCCCCGCGTTCAACTGCCCGGTGGGCCGCGACAGCTGCGCCAGCGCCTCGCAGGCGGGACTCGACCCGATCACGAACTTCATGGACTACACGCAGGACTCCTGCATGTACGAGTTCACCGCCGGCCAGTCCGCACGCATGCAGGCGGCCTGGACGGCGTTCAGGCAATAGCCATGCTGCGCCGATTCGTCGTCATCGCCCTGCTCGCAGTTCCCGCGGTCGCGCAGAACTACGAGCGGCGCGCATTGACGGCGGACGTCGCCGAATACACGTTCACCGTGCGCGTGGGCGCCGGTCCGTATGACGAGATCGGCGTTCACCGCGTGGTGAAGGAGCGTTCCCCTAATCGTCCCGAGCGCACGCGCACCGCGGTCATGCTGGCACCCGGCGATATCTGGGATTTCCGCGCCGCGTTCCTGACCGGAGCCCATCCGTTGCCGGTCTTCCTCGCCGAGCAGGGGGTGGACGTCTGGGGCATCGATTACCGCTGGACGCGCGTGCCGGGCGATCTCACCGACTATTCGTTCATGGATGATTGGGGCCTCGAGCAGGATGCGCGCGACCTCGGCGCCGCGCTGGCCGTCGCACGCTTCGCGCGCATCTTCACCGGCGGCGGCTTCGACAGACTGTTCCTCCTCGGCTGGAGCCGCGGCGGCCAGATCGGCTACGCGTACCTCGACGCGGAGAGCCAGCTCCCGCCGTTCTTCCGCCAGGTGAAGGGCTTCATCCCGGTGGACATCTACCTGAAGACGGATGTCCCGGAGCTGAAGGCGGCCGCCTGCCAGCGCGAGCAGAACACCGAGGCGGCGATCGCGGCGGGGACGTTCGCGAATGCGTCCGGCGCGCTCATCGCGACACTCGGCAACCTGGCGGTGACGGATCCGAACGGCTCGTCGATCCTCAACGGGCCGCCATTCAATCTCTCCGGTTTCACGAACCGGCAGGCGGGGCTGCTCGTAGGCGAGGCGACGTTCGCGTTCCTCGCGCCGTTCGAGCCGGCGCCGTTCTACCACTTCACCGGCGGCGTCTTCGACGAGACCGGGAAGCCGGCCGGCCTGCTGTATTCGAACGAGTCGGACCTGTTCTCGTTCGAGCAGGCTTCGTCGCCCGTGCAGCCGAATCGCGAGCTGGCCGACGCGGACGCGGTGGTGTGCGAGGCGAACGATGTCCGTTTCGACGATCACCTGGACGACATCAGGGTGCCGGTACTCTACATCGGCGCGGGCGGAGGCTTCGGCGAATTCGGCGTCTACACGACCACCCTCCTCGGCAGTTCCGACGTGACGACGCTGATCGTCGACAAGACCCCCGACACCCAGCGCCTCCTCGACTTCGGCCACGCCGACCTGTTCCTCGCCCACGACGCTCAGGCCTTGGTCTGGCAACCTCTCCTGTCGTGGCTGCGCGACCACTGAGCGGGGCGACGGGAGAGACGACGAGGGGCCTCCGGCGCGCGCGTCAGGTCACAGAGCGACGACGGAAGAGGTTGTCGAGGGCCCAGGCGCCGGGGCCGTGGGCGGCGAGGAAGAGGAAGAACCAGCAGTAGATGACGGCGAGCTCGCCGCCGTTCGCCTTCGGCCAGAAGCCGCCGCGGGCGTGGCCGTAGAAATAGGCCACCGCCATCAGGCCGCTGCAGATGAACGCCGTGAAACGGGTGAGGAGCCCCGCGGCGATGAGGATGCCGCCGAAGAACTCCAGCGGGCCCGCGGTATTGACCATCCACCCGCCTGCGCCGGGAGGCAGGCCGCCGAACGCGCCGAAGAGTTTCTGCGCGCCGTGGCAGGCGAACATCACCCCCATGAGGATGCGGAAGACGGCGAGGATCCTCGGCGCCCAGCTCGTAGTCAGTTGATCCAATCCAGCCATCGTAATCCTCAGCCTTTCGTAACTTCCTCCGCGAGCCGGTTGAGCATCTCGCTCCACCCCTGCTGCATCCCGGAGCGCTTCGGCACCGACGGAGCGACGGCATGATAGAGCGTCACCTTCGTCATTCCATCCTGCTCCGCGAACGCAGAGTGGGATCAGTGCTTCTCTTAATGAGAATCATGCTTCCCTTTGTGAGAACGATCGATTACACTGCGCGACCAGTTGATGAAGGAGTTGAGGATGAACGAATTGAACGAAAACACACTGGAAGTATTCGAGCGCTTCAGCCGGAGAAGCATGGTCATCCTGCTTTTCGTGGTGGCAATCCTCGGCGGAACGGCCCTCGCGTTGATCCTCTCGCCGGCGGGGGCGGTCGGACGGTCTGCGGCACGAGCGGCGTGGCTGATCCCGGTCGCGATCGTGATCGCGGGGGTCGCGACTCAGTCTTCATTGAAAGGTCGCCGCTGGAACCCCGCCTCGCCGGAAGTCGCCGCAATCATGCAGGACGAGTGGCGGCGCACGAACATGGACCGCGCCTCCCGGTTTGCCCTGATCGTCGTGCTGGCGGCGCAATGGCCGCTGGGGCTGCTGATCGGCCTCCTGGGCGGCGTGCCATCGGTGAGAACCGCGATGGCGATGGCTGCCGCATCGATGACGCTCGGCCTCATGACCGTGATTGCACTGTTCCTCTTCTTCGGCCGCGAATCGCGCTCATGAACGACGAACCGCTGCGGAACACGATCAAAGTCGAGCGTGCGAAACGGAATCTCACGCAGGCCGAGCTGGCGACGAAGGCAGGCATGACACGCCGCTCCGTAAATGCGATCGAAGCCGGCCGCATGATCCCCTCGGTCCTCCTCGCGCTCAGAATCGCGCGAGCGCTGGACGTCCCGGTCGAGACGATCTTCGGGTTGGATGGCGGGCCGGAAGCGGACCGGCACGATTGAGCGTTGCACCGGCAAACGGTGCGTCGGGAACCGATTACTTCGATGACAGATCGCGCTCCGCCGCGATCCGCAGCCGCAGGAACTGGACATCCGCTGCGTCGCTGGGACGAACTGTTTGCTTCGTCTCGATCAACAGCTCCTTACGTCCGACCGAGCAGATCGATGTCCTTCGTCGCGCGAACGAAGCCGTGAAGAATGACCGCGAAGCCGCCGATCAGGAGGTACCGGACGCCCTCAGCATTCAGCGCCGTGCAGAGCGAGAGGAGATCTTCGAGCTCAGGTGCGCGTGAGTATCCGCGATCGTCCTGATCATCCACTCGTCAGCCTCCTCGTGACGGGCGAACCGGTACACGCCGCGCGGGACGAGACCGGTGCCGCGGAGGCGGTTCATGGTCCGCTGCATCGTTGCGATGTCTCGGACGAGGTCTTCACCCTCGGAACGCTTCGATACGCGTCGCACTGCGATGATCGTAGCATGCTCAGACCGGCTGACGACGACGCTACAGGTAGCGTTGTCGCAGCACCCGCATGTGATGAATGGCGTGGCCGACGGTGAGGTACGCCAGCGCCCGAACGCTGAATGGGTAGTCGCTGGCGGTGCCCCGCCGCAGCCACGCTTCGGGCGGCAGGTGGCGGAACAGATCCACGGTCGACGCGCGGATGGAGGCGAACTCGTGGACGTGCGTGCTCCACGGACGGTCCTCGGGCTTCGCAGTCTTCACCGCGAGCTCGGATTCGAAGCTCGGGAGCGGCAGCTCCATCGCCCGCGCGAACCAGAACGCCCGCATCGTGTAGAGGCGCTCGCAGTCGTTCACATGGCTCACGATTTCGCTCACACTCCACTTCCCCGGCGCATAGCGATGACTCGCCAGTGCGTCCGGGATGGTCTCGAGAAACGAGAGCGTCTCCCGACGCTGCTCCTCGAGCAGCTGACGAATGTCGCCGTCAGGGACGAGATCGATGTACGGGAAGTAGTAGTCCGCCGTCTCGTCGCGCGCTGGGCGTCCGATGTTGTTGACCATGAGCTCAGCATAGCGCGAGCTCGCGCGGGCACGGTTTGCGCGTGTATGCATCCTGTTCAGGAGGTACCACCATGCGACGAACGATGCTGACGATCTCCCTGGTTCTCACATTCCTCGGCTGCATCTCGACTGCGTCCGTGGAGGAACTGCGCGGGCGCGAGTGGATGCTGACGTGGGTCGAAGGCTTCGCGGCGATGCCGGCAGGCGTGCAGACGCCCACCATCCGCTTCGGCACCGACGGTCGTCTCAGCGGCAACACCGGGTGCAACAGCGCCGGAGCCGCGTACAGGGCGGAGGGTGATCGCCTCACGATCGACGCGCTGATCTCGACGAAGCGTGCCTGCGTGGCCGCCGAAGGGAATGCACTCGAATCCGCGTACGTGCGCGCAGTGGAAGCGACCAAGCGGTTTCGAATCACGAGCGGTGAGCTCGAGCTTCTCTCGGAGAGCGGCAGCGTGCTGGCGCGGTTCCGCTGAAGCAGCCGGTTGCCGCTCTTGCGCCGCTACCAGGTTCACCATTCATCCTCGATCCAGCGGATGTGGCTCGCCAACGGACTGTCGCTAACCGTGGCGTGAAATTTCTGGTCCGCTGTAATCAGCGCGCCGTCCTGTGCAATGGCCAGGGCGAGATAGAGGCTGTCGTAAACCGTGTGGTCGAGCGCAACGGCCAATTCGAACGCTGAGGTGTGATCGCGGGGGGGATCTTCGGCGAGGAGGCGGCGCGGGGCGAGGTCCTTGCCCGTATGCGTGGGCTCACCGGAGACACGGGCGCCGAAGTCGTCAACGAGATGGTGAAGATGCCTCGCATGCGCACACGGGAGCGATCGCGGCGACCCTCGGAATCGCGGTACTCCTGTTCGGCGCGTCCGGTGTATTCGGCCAGTTGCGAGCGGCGCCGAAGACGATTTTCATGTCCAGCCGAAGGACACGCCGATCGTCATGGGTTTTCTGAAAGAGCGGTTCCTGTCCGTGGCGACGGTGATCGTGATCGGCTTTCTGCTGCTCGTCGCACTCGTCGTGGACACTGCGATCTCGGCCGCGGGTGACTACATGGAGCACCGATAAACTGGCGGTGAGGGCCTCTGGCATGTCGTGGAGCTCCTCGTCTCCACCGCGATGATCACGGTGCTGTTCGCGTTGGTTTTCCGTTACATGCCGGATGTCCGAATCGCGTGGCGTAACGTCTGGTTCGGCTCGATCGTCACCGCAGTGCTGTTCAGCATCGGGAAGTTCGCGCTCGGCTTGTACCTCGGCAAAAAAGCGACGGAGTCGAGCCACAGCGCGGCCGGGCGCATTGATCGTGCTCCTCCTCCGGGTGTACTACTCCGCACAGATCGTCTTCTTCGGTGCGGAACTGACGCGCGCGTACTCCCGTTAGATAGCATCGATCAAAGGGGACGAGGGGAACCGAGGCTGACTAGGTACCCGCCGAACCTCGGTTGCTGACGCGCCAACGCGAGCTGTGTCGCCACGGCGCTTCGTAGCAAGTCACGACAGAGCAGGTTCGGGCCTTGGCTGGGAGTACTGGCGGAGTATCGAACTGCCGTGCTCGCTTCCGCCTGACCCCCGTTGACCGGCAGAGTATCTCCTGTCTGGTTCTGAAGTTTCAGTGATGGGGGACGTTCGCGACGCGACGCGCCTTCACGTACGACTCCGGGCGCGTCGAGAATCGCTAGTCAGAGCGCTTCGATGTCGTCGAAGGCGTCGGCAATAGCGCCGGGGTTCCCCTTTAATGTGCGCACGCGTGAGAACCACGCAGCAGCTTCCCAGATCTCGAAGATCTCGCCGAAGCCAAACACGACCACAGTTCCTTTCGCGGAGGGAAGCAACTGGGTACGTCTCACGGGCTCAGGGATCGTGAAGCTATATCGAGTCTCTTCGACATTGATCGTGACCCTCCAAGTCGTAACCAGGAGACGAGCAAGCTCGACCCAATTCTCCGCGGCGTCCAACGAGGTCGGGTTACCGCGGCGCTGCAGTGCCGTCTCGAACCGCTCGTGACGCGCCTGCCAATTGCCTAAAGGTTCCAGCCGAATACCCCCTGCTGAGCCGGGCGAGGCGGCGCACTCGACGACGGCGCCGGGTGAAGCGTTCAACCAGCTCACGGCTTTGCCAAGTTCCAGAGGAACGCGCACCCGCTGCTGGATGTCGACGGTGGCGACAAGGAAGCGCCCGAACGCCTCTTCCACCTTATGATCGCCACGCGCCATGGTCTAATCCGCCCAACACGCCATGAAACTCGTTTCGTAAAACGTAGGAAAGCATACTCTCGCAGGGAGAACGGGTAGTTTTTAATCTTTGGTCACTTCAGGTATAATTCTCCCAAACGCAGGCAACCGGGTTCCCGTTGGAACGGCGTAGCGGAAGGCTGATAAGTCACGCTGTTTCAGCGCGTTGCGATGCAATTGACGACGCACATTGCTAGGAGGATCACATGCGTGTGACTGACGGTGTCCAGCTCGAACACGGCCTCGCCGTTGTCGCCGCAGAGCGTGCCGGCCGCTCGGTCGCGGGGGAAGTAATCGCTTTTCACGGCGCTGCCGTATCGAAGCGTGGCCGGGCGACGGTCTTCGAAAGCGATGATGCGGCATCTATCAGGTTTGCCTTCTACGGAAGTGAAGTGCTCGCGAACGGTTGGCAACCTTACGATCAGCCGAACCCCGCCGCGTATATTCCTCTCGGTTATGAGGCGCTCGATCGGTATGACACGGATTGCGGCGCGATATTGGTCGAGCATCGGCGACAGCACCGACAGCTTTGGCGCGAGTTGGTCGAGGAGGAGCCGCATTTTGTCTATGCCCTCTCATCGACGTGGAGCGAAGCAGCGAAATTTATCGAGGCGCTTGCGCGCCGCAACGGTGTGTCGGCCGACCACGCTGCCGCACTCGCCGCGCGGATTCATGAGCGGTTACTTGCTACCGACTCGATGTAGTTGCGCGTTTCTTCCAGTTCCCGGTTTCGGGCGTCGGACCCGAGCGGCCTCAGCACGTGTTCGGCATAGGCGTGCTCCGCACGAGCGGCATCGATCTCGCCGAGTGCCGCGAGTGCGCGTGCGTGGAAGTTGATTGACTCCGCTTCTTCCAGCGATATTCGCATTTTACGGAACGCCTCGACCGACGCCTTAAGCTCTTTGGCCGCCGATCCGAAACGTGACGCTTCGAGATGAACGATACCTATGCGGCGGTCGATAACAGCGACCATCTCGGGATCATGCGTAGCCTCAAACAGCGGTCGTGCGATCTGATACTCGGCGAGGGCCTCGGCTCCGCGTTCCAGCGACACCAGCGCGTTCCCGATGCCATGGTGTGCCAACGCGATCGCATGTGTGCGGGCCCGTTCTTCGTCGGGCGACAGCGAAACGATCGCCTCGGCGATGCTGAGCGCTTCTTTCGACGCTTCGAGCGCCTCGTTCGCATACCCGCAAGCGCGGAGCATTCTGGACCGATACCACATTGCTCGCGCCAACTGCACGTTTTCGCCGAGTTCCCGGAAGATCTCGATAGCCCGATCGATCAGCGGCTCGGCTTCGGCGCGATTGGAATGCATGTGCCACTTCGGTTGAGCGAGCGACTCGTATTGCGCATGCCCCTCGCTTCGCTTATCGTTCAGGTCGATGCTGAAGCGGAGCGCGTTTTCGCCGAGTTCGAGACGCTCACGCCATTTCTTCGACGTCCAGAGAAAGGTGTCGACCATTCTCCAAAAATGCAGGAAACGCCCTTTCTGCGCGTCATTCGAGGCATTGGCTAATTTGGTACGTAACAAATAACCGACGTTCTTCCAGCGGAGGTCGAGCGGCTCGATTCCGCGCCAGTTCCGCTCGCCGCCGTGCTCTGTGAGCAACCGCTCCGCCCATGCCAGCAAGTGGTCGTCGTAGGACATGCCGACGTTTGCTGCAGTCCAGAACTGGCGGACGAACGGATGGCGAAAGTGAAGCATGCGCGGCATGTCACCAGCAGGATCGAAGTACATTGCCAGGTTCCGGTCTCGGAGAACATGCCCTGACACTCTCGCTGCCTCTTCTGACACGCCGAGTATGTCAGCGATATCCCTCTCCGTCAGCGGCGCCGGTACGCTGCAGAGAACCCCGAGAGCGTCGCGAGCAGTTGGTTTCAGCCCGTCAACGCATGCGTTGAAGAGCGATACGAGTGGGTTTTCTTCGTCGGAGATCCTGCTCGCGAGGGCGAGGGCGTAGTCTGGCGCGGTCCGATAGAGTTCGCCGGCCCATACGCAGCCGAGCGGCAGGTTCCCGGTCGCACGAGCAAGGGCTTCCGAATAGAAAAGAGGAACGATTTCCTCGGCGACTTCGCTGATAAGCGCCACGGCGTTGGCCGTGGACAACTTTGAGATCGGAATGTTCGGAACAGCGCCATCGACAGAGTCATACCGGCTGGTGATAACGAAGCGTCGGTTCCAGCCCGTAATCTCCGACAGCCAGTCGGGGAGCGCAACATTATCCTCGCGCCACCGGTCCGCGCTGTCGAGTACAAACGTCGTGGACCTTTCACCGCCAACCTGACGAATGACATCGAGTCGCTGCTCGTGCGACTCCGTCAGCGCATCCGTTCTGCCAAGGGCGGTGAGTAATTCCTCGACCAGTGCATCGCTGTGATGCTGGATCTGACCGAGATCGACCCACACAACCCGCTGCTCGCCGGCGGTGTCCTTAAGCACGTGCGCCACGACGGCGGTTTTCCCCCCGCCGCCTTCTCCCGTCACCCAAAGAATCGGCGTGATGTCGTCGAGGAGCTCGCGGAGTCGTGATCGCGCAGCCTCGACCCCGTAAAGATTCCATCGGACGAGATATCCCGTCGGGATGCCGAGCCGCGTCTCCGGCTTCGGAGGCGCCCCGATATCAAGGAAACGATGCCATCCGTGTTCACCGAGGTGGTGATACAGCTCAACCGTCGTATTTGCGGACCCGAAGGTAGGGTTCTTCGATGGGGGCTCGCCGACGGGTGGAGGCTGGAGCAATGTCAGCGTCTGTTCGCGTCGGACGTAGAGGGAGCGGATGTGGCGATCATGGAAGACTTTCGTTGTCCCAGCGATGTCTGCCAGCGACTGCGGCTCGTCGTCGGTAAGAATCCCGTCGACGACCACTGCGCTTAAGGGACGATCGGGAGCAACGACACCTAGTTCACCGATGATGCGCGTCAAGCCGAGCCGCGCATTAGAGATAGGGATGTCTGAGCCGTCCGCAACGTTGCAGAAGCAGACTAGTGGCGGGACCTGCCCGCCGCCGGTGAGCCGAATCGTGGAACGAGCGTAGGCGGCGTGAAGCGGGTCAGGATTGCACTCCGGGATGAAGATGTAGTTTGGCTGGCTGTCGAGAACGATTTCAAACGGCTCGTCGGAGTAGCGTTGATCGTAGGCAATCGTATCGAAGCAGATCATCGTCGCGAACGTCACCTTTCGGTGAAGCGCGTTTCCCTCCAGCTTCCGAGTTTCCGTACCGCCTGCGAATCTCCATCGCCCCGTATGCGCCGTTCCTTCCAGTCTCGCCGGACGCAATTTGCGCTGCGGAACGGCTTGGACGCCGCGCGACGTTCGGATTAGAGTGACGAGGGGATTGACGAACACGTCGTCCGTCTCGACTCCGGGTGCGTTCGCCGCGACATCACTCAACTCTGCGCGCCGAAGACTATCCTCGACGCACAAGATGCGCATCAGTCGGTCGTACTCTTCAAACGACAGGTGCTCAAACGGAAGGACGTACGCGGTATGGTCGCGGCCTTCGTCATTCAGCCACTGCAGGACGTCAATCGCCCAATCGATCGGCCAAGCACACTCCGGAAAAACGACGAAGTGTGCGTCGGCCTCGTTGGAGAACTGGAGGACCGAAATAAGTAGGTCGTGATATTGCGGTGACCGTTTCACGCGGATGCGACGGTCGTCAAACGCGCCGAACTCAAGCGCCGTGCGAATTTGCGCGAGGAGAATTCGCGGCTGTCTGGTAGCAATACGCCATCCCCTGATGACGCGTCGCCGGACGCGGTACGCATGCTTCGGCCCCTGATCCGTCATCCGCCGACCATGATATGCGGATGCTTGGGGCGCAGCTCATGGCAGGGCGACGCGGTTCGAGTCCTTGCCTCTGTCTGACTGCGTAAGTTGCGGTGCATCAACAGGTTGGAAAGTGTGGCTGGGAGACAGGGAGTCGAACCCCGATTGAGCGGTTCAGAGCCGCTTGTCCTACCATTGAACGATCTCCCAGGATCGGCAGGGGGTGGGATGCTACACGGCGGCTAACGCGACGGTCAAGATCTGCATTCCAAGCGCGCGGAGGCGCAACGTGGCACAATCTTCCCAGTTGGATTCGACATGTTGCCCGAAGTCTTCGAGTGTCCTCAGTGCAAGCGGCAGTTCGTGGTCGAACTGGTCGAGTCGGCCAGCGATCAGTCCATTCACTGTCCGCAGTGCAAGCGCTACCTCGGCGAGAAGGACCTGCACTTCGTCATCCTCACCGAGATCGAAGAGCTCGCCGAGCGGCTCCGGTTCGAGCGCGACCGGCTCGAGCGCGATGAGGCCGTCTACTCGATGACGGACTGCGACGCCGAGCTCCGGACCTACGGCAACGAGATCTACAAGGTCGTCAACATCCTGCGCAAGACGCTCGCGGATCTCGACGCGCTCAAGTCGACGTACCGGTGAAGCGGCTCCCCCTCGAAGGCGTCCTGGTGGCGGACTTTTCGCGCGTGCTCGCGGGGCCGCTCTGCACGCAGCTCCTTGCCGACGAGGGGGCGCGCGTGATCAAGGTGGAAGATCCGGCGCGCGGCGATGAGACCCGAAGGTGGGGGCCGCCGTTCCTCGGGGACGTGGCGACGTACTTTTTGTCCGTGAACCGGAACAAGGAGTCGCTGGCGCTCGACCTGCGGACGGAGGAGGGGCAGGCGATCGCTCGGGAACTGATCGCGCGCGCGGACGTCGTGATCGACAACTTCCTCCCTTCTCAGCGCGCGGTGCTGCTCGACGTGCCGGCGGACAAGATCCACTGCTCGATCACGGGCTTCGACGGGGATACGAACGAAGCGAACACGCCGGGGTACGACCTCCTCGCCCAAGCTGCCTCGGGGCTGATGGCGATCACCGGAACGCCCGACGGGGAGCCGGCGAAGATCGGCGTCGCGCTGGCGGATGTCCTGACCGCG
This sequence comes from Thermoanaerobaculia bacterium, assembly GCA_035630815.1. Classification (GTDB taxonomy): domain Bacteria; phylum Acidobacteriota; class Thermoanaerobaculia; order Gp7-AA8; family Gp7-AA8; genus QHVT01. The sequence continues at coordinate 96,672 of DASQJY010000029.1, read as the reverse complement.
CATTACGCGCATGGTGCGATCCTGGCGGCGCTGTACGCGGGCGGCGGGAGAAGAATCGAGGTGTCGCTCTTCTCGGCCACGCTGGCGTCGCTGGTGAACGTCGCCCAGGGTGCGCTGGCGACGAACGCGGAGGCGAAGCGTTACGGCAATGCGCATCCGTCGATCGTGCCGTATCAGTTGTTCCACGCCAGCGATCGCCCCTTCGCGATCGGCGGCGGAACGGATCGGCATTTCCGGAATCTCTGCGAGCAGGTGGTAGAGCGTCCGGAGCTGGCGGAGCAGTTCGCGACGAACGGCGAGCGGGTTACGAAACGCGACGTGCTCGTGCCGGTGCTGGAAGAGATCTTCGCCACGAAGCCCGCGGATGAGTGGGTGTCGCGGTGCCGCGGGGCGGGGATTCCGGCGAGCGTGGTGCAGGGCGTGCTCGAGGCGCTGCGCAGCGAGGCGGCGCGGCCGCTGATCGTGAAGGTGGAGAACTACGAGACGGTGCGTCACCCGGTCCGTTTCGATGGGGAGCGGTTGCCGATCCGCACCGCGCCTCCGAGGTTGGGGGAGCACACGGAGGCCATCCGGCGCGAGTTAGCGGTAGGAGAGCAGGAACAGCGCGCCGCAGACCGCGAAGATGAAGATCAGGAGCGCGGCCATCAGGCCAAGGTGCGATGAGCTGCCGGCCTTTTTTTCGCCGAACTGGCGAAAGATGAAGACCAGCGTGACCGTGCCGATGGCGGCGATGATGCTGCCGACGACGAGGACGACGATCAGTGCCTTCTGAGACTCAGGATCCACGAGGGGAAGCTATCACGCGGGTCGACGGATTCGCCGAGAGGGACGCATGTCGCCTGTGGCATCGCCCCTCACCCGGCCGTTGGCCACCCTCTCCCCGCTCGACGCGGGGAGAGGGGCTACTAACTTTCACTCTCGCGAGACGGGTAATTAGTAGCCCTTCTCCCCTCCAAGGGGAGAAGGTGCCCGAAGGGCGGATGAGGGGTCGTGCCACGGGCGAGGTGCGCGCCTCTTGACACCCGCGGCTTACATCTTCGACTTCGACGAGACGATCATCGATCTCGAGCCGCAGCACACGGCCGCGTACGACGCGCTCTGCCGGGCTCACGGCGACGACTACCAGCAGATGCCGGAGAGCTTTCGCACGGGATCGGGACGGCGCATCATCGACGACATCCGGGACATGCGCGCGCACTTTGGGTGGACGCAATCCGAGGAGGAGCTGTTCGGCGAGCGGCAGCAGATCTTCGATGCGGTGTGCCGCGACGCTCCACTCCAGCCGATGGATGGCGTCGTCGAGGCGATCCGGGCGCTGCAGGCGCGCAGCGTGCCGCTTGCGATCACATCCTCCGCGGTGCGCTCGTCGATCGAAGCGATCCTCGAGCGCCTGCAGCTCCGCGATGCCTTCACACTCATCGTCGATGGGAGCGAAGTGGTGCACGGGAAGCCCGATCCGGAGGCGTACCTGGTCACCGCGCGCAAGCTCGGTGTCGATCCCGCGGAGTGCATCGTCTTCGAAGACTCGCACGTCGGCGTCGTGGCGGCGAAGCGCGCGGGGATGTACTGCATCGCGGTGCGCAACCCGCGCGCGCAGACGCGTCAGGACCTCGGTGCGGCGGACGTCATCATCGACAGCATGCGCGAGCTGAACCTCAGCGCTCCTGCCGGACGCTGAGCTCCGCGACGAGGCGGATCAGGTGGCGCCCTTCTTCGTCGGCCGCTTCGTACGTGCGGCAGAGCGACTCGAGATCGTCGTCGTCCTCGTAGGCGCCGACCGTGAAGCCGTCGAGCGGCTGCTTGGCTGACTCGCTCGGCGCACGCCACCAGGTGCCGTCCTTGAGGTGATAGCTGATGTAGCCGCGCGAGCGCATGCGCCGCGCTTCGCCGACGCGGGCCAGGATCGTGGCGCCGGCAGACTCGCCGAGCTCGCCGGAGGCGTTCGCCTTCTGCGCGGTGAGGATGCGGCCCACGAAGCTCGTGATCAGGTCCTGCAACTGCTGCATCGCGTCGTTGTGAGCCTCGAGGAAGCGGACGCCGGTGTGGGACACCAGGCTCTTCCCGTCGCCCCCGGGATCGCGGACGATGACGGTGCGCGCGACTTCGCAGGAGAACTCGACGTCGTGCCCCTGCCAGCGGAACGCGAGCGGAAACCGTTCGCCGGGCTCGGCCGTGCCATAGTGCTCGAGGAACGCCCCGGCCAGTCCTACGTCCAATATGAGAGCGTTCGAACCGCGCATCGTGGCGAGAATGGGTTTGGACAGCTTCAGGCGCTGAAACTCGCGCCGGTCATCGCGCATGGGCGCAAAGTTTAACGTGGTAAGCCACTTGCTCACCCAGAGCGTGGGACCGAGAGAGAGCAGGGCAGGCTGAAGGAGTGGTTTGAAGCCAGCGGGACTCAGCGAACGGCGCAGCATCTGGCGCGTCGGACCGGAGAGCACGTGGACGACTGTCGTTCCGGTCGTGTTCATCATCGTGTCTCTGCTCTCGCTCGCGCTGCTGCCGGTGGTCGTGGCGAGCAAGACCAGGAAGATGCGCGAGGAGATCACGAGCATCGCCGAGCCGGCGCGGCAGGCGGCGAACTTCATCCAGATGGACCTGTCGGCCGAGGTCGACAAGTTGATCGCGTATCAGGTCACGGGGCAGCAGAACTACAAGCGCGAATACCTGGCACTGGTCGAGCGGCAGGAGACGAATCGCCGCAAGCTCGCGCAATATCTGCCGCGCCTCGACGAGGAGCTCGAGCAGGACCTCACCGCCCTCTTCGTGCAGACGAGCCGCTGGCATAACGCCGTGATGCAGGGGGAGTTCGTGCAGCGGCAACTCCCGAACGAAGTGTTTCTCTCCCGGCTCTTCGAAAGCCACGCCGCGTACGAGAGCTCGCTCAAGGCGGCGTCGGAGCTCGAGATCGAGCTGCAGAACGCGATCGATTCGCGCCTCCGCCGCATGCGCGAAGCAGAATGGCTCAACCGGTGGCTGACGATCGGCCTGACGCTGCTGGCGCTGACGTCGGCGCTGCTGGTGGCGGGCCTGGGGCGGCAGATGCGCCTCCTCGCCCGCGAAGCGATGAAGCGCCGTCTCGAGGCCGAGCGGGAGACGAATGAAGCGAAGCGCGCGCGGGAGATGGCGGAGCGCGAGGAGCGGCGGGCAGCGTTCCTCGCGGCAGCGGGACAGGAGCTCGCGACGTCGCTCGACTACGAGCACACCATCGCCACGCTCGCGAAGCTCATCGTGCCGAACCTCGCCGAAATGTCGGTGGTCGACATCGCGGAGCCGGAAGGGGCGCTGCGCCGCGTGGCGGTCGCGCACCGCAATCCCGAGGATGAAGCGTTGTTCGCATCGGAGATCGGCAGCGTGCGGCGCGAAGTGCCGGAAGGGCTCGTGCGGATCATGCAGTCGGGCGAGCCTTCGCTGGTCGGATCGTCCTCGGGCCTTTACGCGTATCTCACGGGGCAGCCGGATGGCGACAGCCGCACGCTGATCTTCCTGCCCATGGTGAGCCGCGGCCAGACCATCGGCATCGCCGCCGCGATCTCCGCGGAAGGTCGGCCGTTCACGGCCACGGACCTGCCGCTCTTCGCCGAACTGGCGCGCCGTGCTTCGCTGTCGATCGACAACTCCCGTCTCTATCTCGAGTCTCAGCAGGCCGTGCGTGCGCGCGAGGAAGTCCTGGCGATCGTCTCCCACGATCTCCGCAATCCGCTCAGCGCCGTCTCCCTCGGCGCGTCGCTGCTGCAGATGTCGGAGAGCATTTCGGACGATGACCGCGAACAGCTCGACACGATCGTCGTCTCCGCGAAGCGGATGAATCGCCTGATCGCCGACCTGCTCGACGTGACGCGCCTCGAAGGAGGCAAGCGCCTGCCGGTGGAGCTCGAAAGCGTCGAAGTGTCCGACATGCTGCAGGAGGCGGAGGAGCTGTTCCGCGCGCAGGCGGGCGTGGCGCAGGTGTCGATGGCGTACCACACCGACGAGGACCTGCCGTCGGTGCGCGCCGACCGCCATCGCGTGATGCAGGTGCTGTCGAACCTGATCGGGAACTCGATGAAGTTCACCCCTCCCGGCGGGCGGATCGACGTGCGCGGCACACGTCGTGACGGCGAGGTGCTGCTCTCCATCTCCGACACCGGCCCCGGCATTCCGAAGGAGCACCTCAGCGACATCTTCAGCCCTTACTGGCAGGCCAAGCGCACCGAGCGCATGGGGGCCGGTCTCGGGCTCCCGATCGCCAAGGGAATCGTCGAAGCGCACGGCGGCAGGATCTGGGTGGAGAGCAAGCCGGGCAGCGGGACGCAGTTCTACTTCACACTGCCGATCGATACGAGCGCGGACGCGCCGCGCGCGGCGCTCACGCCGACGGCGGGATCTGCAGCGCGTCGCTGACGCTCAGCTCCGCGAAGAGCCGGATCAGGCGGCGGCCTTCTTCGTCCGACGCTTCGTAGACCGCGCAGAGGCGCTGCATCTCCTCCAGGTCCTCGCCTTTGGCGACCGTGAATCCGACGGCCGGTTGTTCCGGCAGGAACACGTTCCGCTTGCGCCACGCGCCGTTCTCGAGCCGGTATGCGGTGAACTGCGCGTCGACGCCGCGCACCGTCTTGTCGCCGTCCACGGTACGCAGGCGGAGGCGTGTGGCCGAGCCGTCGTAGCGTCTCTCCAGGGCGCGCCCGACGAGTTGCGCGAGCATGGCCCGGAGGTGATCGCCGGAATCGCCGACCGCGGCGACGAAGCGCAAACCGGACATGAGGCCGGAGCCGGGATAGCGCGCGTGGTCGGCGTCGAACGTGCGTACGACCTCGCAGCGCATCGCAATGTCGTTTCCGGCGTACGCAAAACGGAGCTCGCCACGCGTGACGTCGAGAGGCGAGGCGTGCTGGATGCGGGCGCCGAGAACGCCCGCTTCGGCGATCGACACCGCGGTCGTTCCAAACGTACCGGGGATGGGAGCTTCAAAGCGGAGGCGCTGGAACTCGCGACGCTCTTCGCCCTTCGGTTGCGGCACCTGCATTGCGGCGCATTTTACGCGAGAGCGTTCAATACGCGCTTGCCGTTGCGTGGCGCACGCGGAGCGTGGCGATGTAATTGTTGTGAACGCGCTGGCGGTAGCGGTGGGTGCGGCGGTTCACCTTGGCGATGTAGCTGCGCGTCTCGCCGAACGGCGGGATGCCTCCGAAACGGGCCACGTTGCCCGGCCCGGCGTTGTAGGCGGCCAGTGCCATGGTCTCGTTTTTATAGCGATTCATGAGGTAACGGAGGTACTTCGTCCCGGCCGCGATGTTCTGCTGGGGGTCGAACGGGTCGCGGATGCCGAGGATGCGCGCCGTGTCGGGGACGATCTGCATCAACCCCTGCGCGCTCTTGTGCGAAACCAGCTTCGGACGGAAGTCCGATTCCGTGTGCACCATGGCCGCGACGAGCTCCGGCGGCAGGTTGTTCCTGCGCGCTTCGCGGAAGATGATCTCCCCGTAGGGAACGTGACGGCGGAAGTACTCTTCCTTGAACACTTCGAGCGTCGGCGCCATCACCTTCGGGTCGAGGAATCGCTCGCGCACCTGGGTGGTCGTGAAGATCGGCAGCTCGCGAGGATCGGGCTCTTTCTGGATCGCCTGCTGCACTGACGGGGTTTTCGGCGCGCGCAAATCGAATCCGCGGACGCCATCGAGGTCGATGTTCATCGCCGAGGTCGGGATGTCGAACGCCGCGAACGCGAGAGGGATGCTCACCATTACCGCGACACCGCGCGATGCGAGGTGCGCGGCGCGGCGCCAGAGGCTCTTCTCGCGGCGTGCGTGACGCTGGCAATCGCAGATGGTGCGGAAGTCTTCCCGCCCCGTCCACTTTCGCTCGCGTCGCCTATTTCCGTGTCGTGCCACGGCAGACGCCAACGGCAAAAGACGGACCACCCTGCGGAAGTTATTGATTTTACGCGTTGAGCAACACCTTCGTCTCGTCGTTGAACATGATGATGATCGCGTAGATGCCGAGGGCGGTCCCGATGGGCATCTGCGGCAGCGCGATGACGCCGAGGATGATCGTGAGGATGCGCGCCCAGCGCTTGCGCCGTGAGAGACCCCAGCCGGCGATGATGTTGGGGATCGACACCAATCCGACGAGCACGGAGACGGTGGTGATGCAGCCGCCGGCCCACGCCGCGCCGACCTTCGCTTCGTCGCTGTTGTCGTCCGCCAGGATCGACGCGACCGTTCCGGCGCCGACCATGAAGACTACGACCGCGGCCAGGAGACCGAGGACTCCGAAGATGATGAACAGCACCGAGAGGATCCTGATGTGTTGGTCCATGCTTCTCCCTCGCTCATGTATTCGTTGGGGGCGGCTCTGATGTTTCGGTGGTCGTTGGTTGCATCGTCGTTTCCGCGGGTTCGGGTGCGGTCCCGGTTTCTGCCGGCTCCGGTTCCGTCGACGTCGTTTCGGTTTCCGCGGGCGGCATGTCGGTATCGGTGACGGGCGCGGTGTCCGTCGTCTCCGTCTGCGCGGTCTGCGTCGTTTCCGCGGCGGGTTTTTTCTCGGTCAGCACTTCGCGCTCGAACGCGTAGCCCCAGCGTTTCATGCGCGAGAGGATCATCCGTTGCCGCGCGCGCAGTCGCTTGTTCGGTTTGCCGGGATTCATCACCCGTGGGTTGGGGAGGCAGCCGGCGAGCAGCGCTGCCTCGCGCGTCGAGAGCGCGGACGCGGACTTGTCGAAGTAGTGCCGCGACGCCGCTTCCGCGCCGTAGACGCGCTCTCCCATCTCCACCACGTTCAGGTAGAGCTCGAGAATGCGTTTCTTGGTGAGGTGCTTCTCGAGCGAGCGGGCGATGAAGTACTCGCGCACTTTGCGGAGCGGATTGCGCGACGGCGAGAGGTAGAGATTCTTCGCGAGCTGCTGCGTGATCGTCGAGCCGCCGTGCGTCAGCTTGCGGCGCTTCCAGTTGCGCTCGAACGCTTCCTTCATCCCCTTCGTATCCACGCCTTCGTGCTCGTAGAACGAGTTGTCCTCCGCGACCAGGACCGCGCGGCGCAGGTACGGCGAGATGCGCCCGTACGGCACCCAGCGCCATTCCAGCTTGTCGCTCTTCCCGGCGTCGCGCAGTTGCTCTTTGCGCAGCTCCATGAAGGCGGTGGTCTTCGGCGGGGACGCTTTCAGCTCCGTGACGTCGGGGAAGGCGACGATTTCGTAAACAAGCCAGATCGCGATGAGGGCGAGGGCGATCAGGATGATGCGCTTGAACACAACCCGAGGATAAACTAGTGTCGTGTCAGACTTGTTTCCATGGATGTTTTGCGGCGGCGGCGGACCGTCTGCTACGTCGCCGCTCCTCGACGATGTCCCAGCATCGCCTCGTCGCGGCGACTCGCATCCGGCCCACCGGCGCTCGCAAATCACCCACGGAAACAAGCCTGACACGACACTCGCCATGAAACGCCTGCTCTTCGCCCTGTTGCTGCTCGTGCTGCCGAGTGCTGCATTCGCGTTCGACGCGACGCGCGCAACGCGGATCGGCGTGCTGCGGGGAACGGACGCGCTCCAGATGGATGTGGCCGCGGCGCTGCGCAACGAGCTGCGCGCGCGCGGCTTCGAAGCGTTCGACGCGGTGCGTACTTATGACGAAGCGGTACGCGACGGTGCGGCGGTCGCGGACTACTACGTCGAGATCGCCGGCGGCGACGCCGGGAGCAGCGAGTACGGCGGCATCGGCATCGGTACCCGCCATGTGGGCGTGTCCCTGGGCGTCCTGGTCTCGCGCGTGGCCGCCGAAGTGCGCATCTACGATGGGGAGACGATGGAGCTCGTCGAGACGCACGAGCTCACGAAGCGCAATACCGCCGTCGTTCCGACCTCAGTCGGTATCGGCGGAGCCTCGCTGTTCGCGTACATCGCTCTGCCGTACATCGAGCGCGCGCAGGTGCGGCGCGTGGTGCGGGCGGCGGGACGCACGGCGGCCGACATCGTGGCCGACGCGGTTCGATGACCGCGGTCATCGTCCTGACCACCGTCAGCCCCGAATTCGACGCGAAGGCACTCGCGCACGCGCTCGTTGAAGCGCACCTCGCCGCCTGCGTGAACATCGTGGAGCGCATCCACTCGGTCTACCGCTGGGAAGGCCGTGTGCAGGACGACGCCGAACAGCTCCTGATCATCAAGACCGCCGATACGCGCGTCGACGCCCTCCGCGAAGAGCTGTTCAAGCGCCACCCGTACGACGTCCCGGAGTTTGTGGTCGTGCCGGTAGGGGCTACGTCGGATGCGTACGGCGCGTGGCTGCTCGATTCGGTGAGTTGAGGGTTCGTCGTCGGAATACTTGGTACAGTAAGCTGGTACAGGTAAGCGAGACCGAATGGCGATCGAAACGACGTATACGCAGGCGCGCGCGAATCTCAAGTCGCTTCTGGATGAGGTGGCGGAGAACCACGAGCAGGTGATCATTCACCGGAGGGGAGGGGATGACGTGGCGCTCATTGCCGCGGACGAACTGCGGGGGCTCATCGAGACGGCGCACCTCCTCCGCTCGCCGAAGAACGCCCAACGGCTCCTCGAGGCGATTCGGAGAGCCCAGGCAGGCAAGGGTAAAGCCGAGCCGCTCGCCAAACTGCGCGCGGATCTCGGCCTCGACTCTGACGATTAGTCGTGACCGTGAAGCGAGAACGCGTCGCGGTTTTCCATCCTGAGTTTCGCGAGGATCTGCGATTCTGGGTGGATACGGACCGGCGCGTCGCGCTGCGCGCGCTCGATATCGTCGATGCGATCCTGAGGGATCCTTTCGAAGGGATCGGCAAACCGGAGCCGCTGAAGTAACTCGCCTCCGGTACTTGGTCGCGCCGCCTGACGCAGGAGCATCGGATCGTCTATCTCGTGTCGAACGAGCGAATCGATTTCCTGCAGGCGCGTTATCACTACTGAACTCGAACACTTTCGATCCGCCCACGAGAGAGAACCGACGAGGGGCCTCCGGTCGTTCTCGCTCGTGCACGGCTTGAAAGCGTCCTGGTACGGTGCATCGCCGCCCGATTTCGGTAAGCTAACGCCGCTGATGAAACTCGATCGTCGCGATTTTCTTCGTTACTCCGCGCTGGCGTCGCTGGCGCCTTCGGCGCTGTTGGCGGCGGAGCCGCACATGCTGCAGATGAACGGATATCCGCTGAATGCGGAGACGCCGCTCGAACTGCTGACCGACTACATCACGCCGGTGCCGCTGTTCTTCGTCCGCAGCCATTGGATCCCGCGGGTGCCCGACCTGAAGACGTGGCGGCTGCGCGTTGATGGGGACGTAGCGAAGCCGCTGGCGTTGTCACTCGCGGACTTGAGGAAGCTGCCGCGTGCCGAAGCGACCTGCGTGCTGCAGTGCGCGGGCAACGGGCGCGGCCTGCAGAACCCGCCGATGCCGGGCGTGCAGTGGCGGTACGGGGCGGTCGGGAACGCGCGGTGGAGCGGCGTGCGCGTGCGGGACGTGCTCGCGCGGGCGGGCGTCAAGTCGTCGGCGAAGCACCTGAAGCTTTTCGGCAGCGACGATCCTCCCGGGAAGGTGCCGCCGTTCCATCGCAGCATCGAGCTGGCGAAAGCGATGGACGACTGCATCCTCGCCTTCGAGATGAACGGCCAGCCGCTGCCGGCGCAGCACGGTGCGCCGCTGCGCCTGGTCGCGCCCGGCTGGGCCGGCGATCACTGGATGAAGTGGGTCACGCGCCTGACGCTCAGCGCGGCCCCGCAGACCGGCTTCTTCATGGACACCGCCTACCGCTGGCCGAACACGCCCGGCGCACCCGGCGTGGCGTTCAAGCCGGAGGAGATGCATCCGGTGACGGAGCTGGCTGTCAAGTCGAACATCACCACCGCGCCGAAGCAGGCGCAAGCGAAACGGGCGTACGACGTCCGCGGCTTCGCCTTCTCGGGCGCGCCCGACATCGCCAAAGTCGAAGTGAGTGACGATGACGGCGCGACGTGGAAACGCGCCGAGCTCGACGCGCGCCACTCGCCGCACGCGTGGCGGCTCTGGCACTTCCGCTGGACGCCGGTGCGAGCGGGCCGGGCGACTCTCCTCGCCCGCGCGACCGACAGCCGCGGTGCGGTTCAGCCGCGCCAGACGGTCTGGAACCAGAGCGGCTATCTCTACAACGGGTGGCATTCCGTCGAGGTCGAGGTGAAGGGATGAACTGGCTGCTCGTGTTTCTCCTCGCCGCTCTTCCCACTCCCGGCACGCAGTTCAAGCAGCTCCCGCAGGGGAAAGGCCGGGCCGAAGTGGAAGCAGCCTGCTACGCCTGCCACTCGGCCGACATCCTCGTGCAGCAGCGCCTCACCGAGAAGCAGTGGACCGCGACCGTGGACAAGATGATCCGCTGGGGCGCAGTTGTGCCTGAGTCCGACAAGAGCGTGGTTGTCGCGTATCTGGCGAAGCAGTTCGGGCCGGGAAACAAGTTTGTGCCGGTGAAGACGGGGCCGGTGAAGTAGGAACGTCTCTACACCGAGTAGCCGGGAACACGCCCGCCGTCCTGCGGCGTTAACGTGGTTCCCTCATGGATTCGATCATCATCCGCGGTGCCAGAGAGCACAACCTCAAGAACATCGACGTCGTCGTCCCTCGCAACAAGTTCGTGGTCATCACCGGTGTGTCGGGATCGGGCAAGTCCTCGCTCGCGTTCGACACCATCTTCGCGGAAGGGCAGCGCCGCTACGTGGAGTCACTCTCCGCGTACGCACGCCAGTTCCTCGAGCAGATGGAGAAGCCGGACGTCGACTCCATCGAAGGGCTCTCGCCCGCGATCTCCATCGAGCAGCGCACGACCTCGCGCAACCCGCGCTCCACGGTCGGCACCGTCACCGAGATCTACGACTACCTCCGTCTCCTCTACGCGTCCGTCGGCGTGCCGCACTGCACGTCCTGCGGCCAGGAGATCCGTCCGCAGACCATCCAGCAGATGGTCGACCGTCTGCTGATGCAGCCTGCCGGTACGAAGTTCACGATCCTTGCGCCGTACGTCCGCGGCAAGAAGGGCGAGTACCGCAAGCAGATGCTGCAGATGATGAAGGAAGGGTTCACCCACGCCATCGTCAACGGCGAGGAAGTGGAGCTCTCCAATCCCCCCACGCTCGACAAGCAGAAGAAGCACACCATCGACATCCGCATCGATCGCATCGTGGTGAAGGAAGGCATCGCCCAGCGGCTCGCCGATTCGCTCGAGACCGCGACGCGCGTCACCAAGGGGCTGGTCAAGATCCTCTACCAGGCCGACAAGCGCGAAGAGCTGATGTCGCAGAACTACGCCTGTCCCGATTGCGGCATCTCCATCGGCGAGATCACTCCTCGCCTCTTCTCGTTCAACTCCCCCTACGGTGCCTGCCAGCGCTGCTCCGGCCTCGGCATGCTGCTCGAAGTCGACGAGCGGAAGATCGTGCCCGATCCGTCGCTGACGCTCGAGCAGGGAGCGATCGCCCTCTGGAAGGAAGGCTCCGACAACTGGCGCTTCCGCCAGATCAGCACGCTCGCCACGCACTACAAGTTCAAGATGGCCACGCCGTGGTCGAAACTGCCGGAGAAGGCGCGCAACGTCATCCTCTACGGCTCCGAGGACAAGATCCGCTTCGCCTTCCAGGGGAGTGAGAGCGCGTACTCCTACAACGGCAAGTACGAAGGCATCATCCCGATGCTGCAGCGCCGCTACAAGGAATCGGAGTCGGAGGACATGCGCGAGGAGATCGAGCGCTTCATGACTCCGACGAACTGCCCGGAGTGTCACGGCCGGCGTCTGCGTCCGGAAGCGCTGAGCGTCCTCGTCGCGCACCACGGCATCGACCAGATCGTGAAGCTGCAGCTCCGCGACGCGCAGGAGTTCTTCCAGACCGTGAACCTCTCCGCGCGCGAGGAGGCCATCGCCGGCAAGATCCTCAAGGAGATCCGCGACCGTCTCGGCTTCCTGAACTCTGTCGGCGTCGGCTATCTCACGCTCGACCGCAACGCGGCGTCGCTCTCCGGCGGCGAAGCGCAGCGCATCCGCCTCGCGACGCAGATCGGCTCGAAGCTCATGGGCGTCCTCTACGTGCTCGACGAGCCGTCGATCGGTCTTCACCAGCGCGACAACCGCAAGCTGATCGACTCACTGCTCGAGCTGCGCGACGTCGGCAATACCGTCATCGTCGTCGAGCACGACGAGGAGACGATCGAGACCGCGGACCACATCATCGACCTCGGGCCGCGCGCCGGCGTACACGGCGGGCATGTCGTGGCCGAGGGGACGCTCGAGCAGATCAAGACCTTCCCGAGCTCCCTCACCGCGCGCTATCTCCGGGGAGAGGCTCGCATCGAAGTGCCGGAGCACCGCCGCCCGATCGGAGACAACAAGCTCGTGATCCGCGGCGCGCGGCAGAACAACCTCAAGAACCTCGACGTCGAGATCCCGCTGGGCGTCTTCATCGCCGTGACCGGTGTCAGCGGTTCCGGCAAGTCGACGCTCGTCAACGACATCCTCTACAAGGCGTTGTCGCAACACTTCTACGACGCGTATGACACGCCGGGCGAGCACGATCGCATTGACGGTCTCGAGCAGATCGACAAGGTCATCGACATCGACCAGTCGCCGATCGGCCGTACGCCGCGCTCGAATCCCGCCACCTACACGCAGCTCTTCGGCGAGATCCGCAACCTCATGGCCCAGACTCCCGAGGCGCGCATGCGCGGCTACGGGCCGGGACGCTTCTCCTTCAACGTGAAGGGGGGCCGCTGCGAGGCGTGCAAGGGCGACGGCCAGATCAAGATCGAGATGCACTTCATGCCCGACATCTACGTGAAGTGCGATGTCTGCAACGGCAAGCGCTACAACCGCGAGACGCTCGAGGTGAAGTACAAGGGCTTCTCGATTGCCGAGATTCTCGAGATGACCGTCGAGCAGTCGCTCGACGTCTTCCGCCCCGTCCCGCGCATCTTCAACATCCTCCACACGCTCGATGAGGTCGGTCTCGGCTACATCACGCTCGGGCAGTCGTCGACGACGCTCTCCGGCGGAGAAGCGCAGCGCGTGAAGCTGGCGAAAGAGCTCGCGAAGCGCGCCACCGGCAAGACGCTCTACATCCTCGACGAGCCGACCACCGGCCTCCATTTCGACGACGTCGCGAAGCTCCTGCACCTGATGCACGGACTCGTAGACAAGGGCAACACGGTGGTGGTGATCGAGCACAACCTCGACGTCATCAAGACCGCTGACCACGTCCTCGACCTCGGTCCCGAGGGGGGCGACGGCGGCGGACTGGTGATCGCGAAGGGGACGCCGGAGCAGATCGCGAAAGTGAAGTCGAGCCCGACCGGCCAGTACCTGATGAAGGCGCTGCGCGGCGCATCGCTCGCGGTGAGGTAGGGAAACGGGTGTCCGGGGACTCTCCTCTCATAAAGGGGAGTCCCAAAAATGTTCCAGCGCCTGCTCGCGGCAGTGGTGGTCTGTTTCCTTGCCGCCTGCGGCTCGACGTCGCGCTACCAGGTGCGCGGGACCGAGACCCCGATTCCTCCCACCGAGGACTTCACCGTCGACACGCTGGAAACGTCGCGTGACGCGCAGCTCAACTTCGAGGCGCGCTCGGTCGAGCACTTCGACGACATGTCGCTCGGAGTCCTCGAGATCACCGACGATGGCGTGATCAACCCCGCGCAGAAGAAGCAGGTGTTCGACCTGGTGAAGGAGCGGATCAAAAACAAGGACGCGCTTTTGGTGGTCTTCGTCCACGGCTGGCACCACGGGCCGCACGTTTGCGACCGCGACCTGGCCTGCTTCCGCCGCATCCTGGCCCGGCTGGCGAACTCGAAAGAGCTCCTGAGCCGCAATGTCGAGGTCACCGGGATCTACGTGGGCTGGCGCGGCGAGTCCATGAGCAGTCCCTGGAACAACTTCACGCTGTGGGGGCGGAAGAGGGTTGCCCAGCACATCGGCCGGACCGGCGCAAAAGAGGCGCTCCTCGAGCTCGACGCGATCCACCACGAGGCGAAGGAAGCGCACCCGTCGCGCTACCTGACCATGATCACGGTCGGTCACTCGCTGGGCGGCGCGCTGGTGTTCTCGGCCATGAAGGGCCTCGCCACCGGCGACGGCAGCGGTGTGATCGAAGGGTCGACGAAGGGGCAGACCTGGCGCGTCGTCCGCGCGGAAGGCGATCGCGTTGCCGCCGCGCGGAAGGGAGTCAAGGCCACCCGCGCCCGTCTCGGCGACCTGGTCGTGCTCGTGAACCCGGCCATCGAGGCGCACGAGTACAAGGCGTTCGATGCAGACCTGCCGGATTCCGAGCCGGGCAAGTACCGGCCGCCGCCGGACAAGGCGCTCCCGTACGATCCGGACCAGTTGCCGGTGCTCATGGCCATCGCGTCGGAAGCCGACAAGGCGGTGGGCGTGGCGTTCGTAGCCGGGCGGTGGGTCTCGGCATTCCGCGATCCCTCCATCGCGGCCGATCCGGCCAAGCGCATCGGCATCGGACACTACGGGGCGCACGTCACGCACACCGTTTCCTATCCGGACGTCGAGTTCAAGGAGACGCCGCAGCAGTGCGGCTGCCCGAAGCAGTTCGACGCGCCGGTGAACATCGACGAAAAGCCGCTCGACGTCGCCTCCCGCGAGACGCAGGACTTCGGCGACCTGGAGTTCAAGCTGGCGCGCGACCCGGCGAGCTGGGACGTGCATTCGCCTTATCTGGTAGTGCGGGCCTCACGCGGCGTGATGCGCGAGCACAGCGACATCTACAACCCGGTCTTCGTCGAATTCCTGACGAAGTTCATCCGCGGCTACTACGCGCGGTCGGTCGAGGTGCAGCAGAAGAACGCCGCACAGACGTCTGTCAGATGAAGATGCCCCGGCGGACCACGAAGTCCTGCAGGGCGTCGGGGTCGGGATAGCGCTCGCTGCGGGCGAGCTCACGCACGAACCGCGTCAGCGCCTGGCGCGTCACGCCGGGAGCGGCCACGAGCTCGTCGAGCTGCAGGCGCCCGAGGTCGACGGCGGTCCGGATCGCCTTGCCGGCCAGGAATGCACGAACCGGCTCCTCCATCGCTTCGGCGGCCACGACTCCGGCCAGCGGCACGCTGGCGGCGAACTCGAGGGTGAAGCCGAGCGGCTCGAGTGCTGCGCGGATCTCCTCGATGTTCCCGGCGTCCGTGGTGATGGTGCAGTATTTGTCCATGGGAAGAATGTTACTTTGCCGCACCGTTCACGCGCGAGAATGCCCCCGAAGCTCTTCCTCCTCTCGCCTGCAAGCCTGAACGGCCTGCGCGCACAGCAGCTCATGTCGCTGCGCGCGAAGTTCGCGCTGGCGCAGCGCTACCGGACGGAAGCGGGAGTGGAGATCGGGGACGCGTTCGCATTCATGAGCGCGCTCTACTTCCGCGGCAAGTTCGCGTACGCGCGCCGCTTCGCGGTGCCGTCCCCGGTGATCGGCGGCGACGGCATCTTCGTGATCACGCCGGGATACGGCCTGGTGCCGCCCCACTGGCGCATCACCGAGGAGCGGATGAAGCGGATGCGCAAGATCGACGTCGACGTGGCCACGCGCAACTACGTGAAGCCGCTCCGCGAGCACGCCAACCTCCTCGCCGGCGCGCTGGAGGACGACGCGCAGGTGATCCTCCTCGGCAGCGTCGCCACCGGCAAGTACGTCGATGTGCTCTGGCCGATCCTCGGTAGCCGGCTCCGCTTCCCCACCGCCTTCGCCGGCCTCGGCGACATGGCCCGCGGCGGCCTGATGCTCCGCGCCGCCCGCGAAGGGAAGGAGCTGGAGTACCGCACGCTGGAAGGCGACCGCAAGCGTCCGCCCGGCGCGACCGGGAAGATGCCGAAGCTGTGAGTTGAGCGGCTTTCCAGGACGCTCGCGGCCGGGGCTTGGAGTGCGGCGACCGCAGAAGACGGCCCGCACTCCGGATCGCCTTCAGGCGGATCGGTGGGGTCGTTAGGCATGTCCGGAGAGTCGTTGGCAACTCGCGGAGGCCGTTAAGCAGTTCCCGGAGATGGTTAAGCATCTCTCCGAGGTCGTTAAGCATCTCCCCGGGATGGTTAAGCATCTCCCGGAGGTCGTTAAGCATCTTTCGGAGATGGTTAAGCATCTCCTGGAGGTCGTTAAGCATCTCCCCCGGGATGGTTAAGCATCTCGCCGAGGTCGTAAGCATCTTTCGGAGTGGTTAAGCATCTCCCGGAGGTGGTTAAGCATCCTTTGGGAATGGTTCAGCACCGCCAGGGGTAGGTTTGTTCCCTCGAGCTGGACTCGCGCAGAGCGCGGGAGGCGCGTTCTGCGAGAAGACGAGGGATGGGATCACAGCCGGATGACAACAGCCCCACGGCCACTCCGTGAGCTGCGAGCCACTCGACATTGACGGACTACTAATGGTGCGAGTGTGGGCTCTTCCGGGGCGGTGTCACTTCGACAACGGTCATCATGCCGCGGTCTTCGTGCGCGAGGATGTGGCAGTGCAGCACGAAGTGGCCGGGATAATCGACGAAGCGGCTGACCATCTTGAAGTAGCCGGGGATGTCCCTGGTCGTCGTTCCGGAGGTGAAGGTCCTGCCGGACGGGATCGGGAAGACGTCCCACCAGACGCGCTGCTCCGACGGCTCGTTCACGCATGAGACCCACGTGTTCTTTCTTTGGGGATCGAGGTAGCACTGGTTGGCGCGGGTTGGCGTGTCGATGGTGTATTGCGGGATGAGGATCGAATAGCTGTTGGTGGTGCCCGTCGCCGTCGCGGCGCTCGCGAGCGTCAGCTGCTTGCGGTCACCCGCGATCGCCTTGATCACACCTCCCTGCGGTTTGTTGATGTTGTTGATCTTGATGTTGAAGTTGATGACATCGCCGACGCGGATCTTGTCAGACATCGCCGTTCCGACGACGGTCTTGCTACCTTCCGTCACGGAGACGGTGCCTCCGCCCGTGCCGCCCTCCGGGTACGGGATGTAAGCATTCGGGTCGAAGATCTCGGTGAGCTGGAACGGGTTGACGTGGATGTGGAACGGATGCGAGATCGCGGGGGCGTAGGTCTGGTTGACGACCGTCCATTCTTCCGACTGGTTCAGCACCACGGAGGCGCCGACCGTGTCGTCGAACAGCTTGCCGTCGATCGTGTGTTTCGTCGGCGTCGCTCCGCCTTGTTTTTCGGGATTCACCTGGGACGTCGCGAATGTCAGAGGTTTACCGGGCTTCGCGTCCCTGATGTCGGAGAGGAACCCGGGCAGCGGGGCGAGCTTGTCCTTCGGGATGAAGCCCTGGCTCGGACCGTTGGCCGTCACTTTGACGGTGAACAGTGTGAGCCGCGCCGCCGTGGGTTTGATCGGCGGGCGGTCGGTCGGGGCGACGGTGTTGTAGACGATCACGGGGTACGTGTTGTCGCCGCCGGGATTGAACGGAGGAGCCTTGACCAGCAGATCGATGCGGTTGCCGGAGGCAATGAGAAACTCGCTCGGGCGCTGCTCGTAGTTGTCGGGCGCGAGCTGAACGCCGTCGATCGCGAGCTGCTTCCACTGCAGCGTGTTCGGGTCGGGAGCGGCGAAGTACGCGCCGGCGCGGCCGGCCGTGTTCGCGATGCGCCACATCTGCACCGAGTTGCCGGCCATCTCCAGCACCGGCTGGAACTTGCCATTGACGAAGAAGTTGACGTCGCCGCCCAGGCCCGTGAGGAGAGAGCCCGTGACCATCGGAGGAACGGTTCCGAGCTGCTGGATGACCAGCACCTTCTCCGCCTTCCTGAAGCTCTCTCCGTAGTAGTCCCTGAGCGCTTTGTCGTAGTCCCCCTCGATGATGAACACGCCGGTCATGCCGTTCAACACGTTGATCGTCGTCGAGCCGTGCTTGTGCGCGTGATACCAGTGTGTGCCGGGCGCCTGACCCATGCGTAGGGAATCGCTCGGGCCGGTCCACTTCGGCAGCTTGAAGCAATACGGATACGCGCCGACGTAGTGCTGCGGCCAGCCGTCGGCTTCGATCTGTTCCTGATTCTCTGACCGTTCCGGGTTTTTCACGTAGTCCATGAGCTGCCTCTGGAGCCCGGAAGGCTGGTTGTTCACATACAGGTCCGACCACTTCAGCGGCCACACCTTGGAACCGGTCGCGGTCTTGAGCTCGGCGTTGCACTGCTTGAAGAAGGCGTCGAAGTTCTCCTTGACGGCCTCGGCGGTCACGATCGGACTGTTAGGAGAACGGTCAGGACCGGAACAATCTCGGGTACAACGCGGGGACGGCCGCACGGTGATGAAGACATTGTCCGCGGTCGTGTTCGGACTGGTGTGCGTTCCGTGGAAGTGGACGTTGGTGAAGACCGAGTGAGCGAAACAATCGGGATAAGTGTCCCTGCCGACCTGGACCTTTTTTTTGGGGTCGTTTATGTCGGTTCCGTAGAGGTCGGGATAGACGTTCGTCTCATCGCAGCCCTGGTCGGAGTTCGGGAACTTGTTCGCGTCGATGGAGTTCAGAAACGTGAGGTTCACGACGTCCCCCACCTGCGCCCGAAGCGTCGGACCGGGCATCGGATCGCTGATCTTGTCCGACCCGGGATTCCAGCCGTCCTTCCCCTTCGGCTTCTCGTTGCGGTACGCCCGCACCCACTGCGGATAGCAACGGACAGGGTTGCCAGCCGGCATCCGGACCTGTTCCGAGACCGTGTAGAGCGTGCCGCTGAGGACACCGGTGTCGCCGGAGCTGATCTCGGGGATGGCCGGCAGGTTCACGCCGATGATGTTCGTGCCGCAGGGGATCGAGCTCGTCTGCGCCGCGAGTGGAAGAGCGGACCAGAGAAGCAGGAGTAAACGTGCTTTCTTCATGACTTCAACACCGTGATCCAGCCCGTGGCGAATCCATTAGCGGAAGCGACGTATTGGATGGTTCCCACCACCTCGCCAGTTGCGCCCGCCTTGTCGATGTCTTCATCCAGAATGACGTAGCCCGGCGACGATGTAAAAGGGGGGATATGGTTGGCCGACCAACTGTCCATCTGTATTGAGCAGGAGTAGCCGGACTGATTGTTCCAGCTCACCAGATCGCCGATCTGCGCCTTGAGTGGTTGTCCGGGAGGGATGCCGAACACGTCGGGATTCAATTGCGTCGGAACTCCGCGTGATGCATTAACGATGATCGACCAGGCCTGTGCCATCAGCCCTCCTTATTCAGAAACGAAAATCCGGGGGAGACGCGCTCTTCGAATGCGGGTGATGTTGCCCGAGGAGTTGATTCTGGACTTGCCGCGCCGGCCCGATCGCAGACAAACGTCGCGATGTCGCGCTGGTCGCACGCCAACTCGGACTCACCCTCACTTAATTTATTGATGGATTACCGGTCCTGCTGAATGCAATCAGTGTGCGTCGGCGCGTGCAATTCGTCAAGCGCACTTTCGGCATTGCGCGGCGCGCCGGAACGTCTGACCGCACGCAGCCAGCAGTAACAGCGGTGACTGCGGTCACCGCACTCCAAACTTCTCGCGCAGCTTCTTTGCCTCTTTGTCGTCCGGCTTCGCCTTGAGGTGCCTGTCGAGCGCCACACGCCCCTGGGCCATGCGGCAGGAGCAGAAGGCCGAGGTGCGGGCGATCTCGTACGGATCGCCGAGCTCCTCGAAGATCGAGAAGGCGTCGTCCCATTGCTGAGACTCCTGCGACAACCAGCCGAGCCAGCGCATGGCCAGGGTGCGGGTGGAGGGGCTCTTCGTGGTCCGGATCGCCTCGCGCAGCTCGATGCGGGCCACGCCGAAGTCCTTGGAGCGGTAGGACATGTAGCCGCGGGCGAAGTGGCCGAGGGGTGGATCGAGCTGGGCGAGCTTCGCGGCGTGGGCGCGGGCAGCGTCGAGATCGCCTCCGGCCACGCGCGGGGTGACGGTGAAGAAGCGGACCAGGTCCAGCCGTACCTCGGCGTTGTCAGGTTTTTCTGCAAGCGCCGCCTCGAGCTCCTTCCTGATGTCGAGGGCGAGCAGGAAAAGACGGATCGGGTTCGAGGTTTGCTCCGCTTCCGCGACCAGCCGGCGCGCGTTCGCATGGTGGTCCACCGGCCCGGCAGCGAGCGCGAGTGCGAATACCGAAGAGGCAAGCAGCGTTCTCAGACAGACTCCGCAGGTGCATACTACGCGCTCGGATTTTTTGGAGGTGTGACCATCGAAGCTCAAAAGGACATGAAGAAAGACTGGGTGAACATCGCGTTCCTCAGCCTGACGCCCGTCATCGGGATCGTCGGAACTGCCGCCTACACGTACTCCGTCGGGCTGAAGCTCTGGATGCCGCTGCTGCTCCTGGGCATGTACCTGGCCGTCGGGATGTCGATCTGCGCCGGCTATCACCGCTTCTTCTCTCACAAGAGCTACGAAGCGCACCCGATCGTCCAGTCGTTTTTCGCGTTCTTCGGAGCCATGGCTGCAGAGAACTCGATCCTCTGGTGGTCGTCCGCGCACCGCGTGCACCACAAGTACGCCGACAAGGACTGGGATCCGTACAACATCCAGCGCGGGTTCTGGTGGGCGCACATCCTCTGGATCTTCTACAGGAACGACAAGCGGGACGACACGTTCTCGAACTCGCCGGACCTCCTGGCGAACAAGATCGTGATGTTCCAGCATCGCTGGAACAAGGTGCTCCTCATCGTGGGCGGCTTCGGCCTTCCGACGCTGATCGGCGCCGCGTTCGGCGATCCGATCGCCGGCCTGCTCTGGGGCGGCTTCTCGCGCATCGTCGTGATTCACCACACCACCTTCTTCGTGAACTCGCTCGCGCACATGTTCGGCAAGCCGGCTTTCAACGGCGACGCCTCGGCGCGCGATAACTGGATGGTCGCGTTCGTCACGCTCGGCGAGGGCTACCACTCGTTCCATCACCGCTTCCCGGCCGACTTCCGCAACGGCATCCGCTGGTACGACTGGGATCCGGCGAAGTGGTTCATCGCCGCACTGCGCGGTGTCGGCCTTGCCGACTCGCTCCTGACCACGCCGCTGCCGCAGATCGAGCAGGCGCGCATGAGCGCCGCGCTCAAGGACGTGGAGCCGAAGATGGCCACCGCCACGGGCTCGCTGGCGGAAGAAGCACGCCGCCGCCTGCACGTCGCCTCGGAACACATCGAGAAGGCCGTGAAGCTGTGGCGCGAAGCGATCGAGCAGCAGAAGCAGGGCACCTCGTGGCGCACCACGCGCAAGATGTCGAACCGCCACGTCCGCCATTCGCGCCGCGAGTGGAAAGCGGCCGTGCGTATGCTGCAGACCGCGTAACTCTGACTTCGTTCTTTTCCGACGGTGGGCTTTCGAGCCCGCCGTTTTCATTTGCGTTCGAGCTTGCGCATGGCCCGTTTCGCATCGCGGCCCTGCCGTGGGCAGACGCACCGCTCCGCCCACACCTGCTGGTACAGCGTCATGGCTGTGGCGTGGTCGTGACCGGCGGCCCGTTCACGCGCGCGGTCGAGCAGGGCGTCCGCGTGTGCCTCGCGCTCGTCGAGAGCCTCACGCACCAGCTCTTCCACCTCGGATACCGGCAGCTCGCCGTCCTCCGCTTCCACGCGCCCGAGGACCGTACCCTCGCGGTCGGTGAGCACGACCATCGGTACATCCGGTCCGACGTCGAGCCTGGTCAGGCGGGCCGAATCGTTGAACCGCACCACGCGCATGGCCACGCAACGGGAGGAGAAGAGCGTCAGGTCGTAGGACGTGAGGAGCTCGGAGCGGCGCAGCTCGTCGGGGGTGGCCGGGATCCAGAACAGCACCAGCGGGGCATCGACCGGTTCGGCCGGATCGAGCACTTCCCACGGCACCAGCGTGACACGAGCTTCCCCCACCGCGAGCGCGTTCGCTCCGGCCGCGAGGAAGGCGATCGCCGCCGTGAGCATGCGCGCGAATCGGACCATCTGCGAATCCTCAGGGGAACGCCGCGAATTATAGACGCGGAGCTCGCTCGCCGACTTAGAATCCAGCGGTTCCGGTCAGTCGACGCATGGTCATGGCGCATCCCTCCTTCGGTCACTACGAGGTCCTCGGCCCTATCGGTGCGGGCGGCATGGGCGAAGTTTTCGTCGCGCGCGATCCCAACCTCGGCCGCAAAGTGGCGATCAAGATGCTGCCGCTGCGCCTCACCACGGAGCGGGACACTCTGACGCGTTTCACGCAGGAGGCGCGCTCCGCGTCCGCGCTCAACCACCCGAACATCGTCACGATCTACGAGGTCGGCGCCGCCGAAGGCGTCCCGTACATCGTCATGGAGTACATCGACGGCCAGGACCTGCGGACGCTGATCCAGACCGGGCCGACACCGGTCCGCAAGGCGCTCGACCTGGCCTGCCAGATCGCCGACGGCCTCGCGACGGCGCACGACCGCGGCATCGTGCACCGGGACCTCAAGCCCGAGAACATCATGGTGACGCGCGACGGCTTCGTGAAGATCCTCGACTTCGGGCTCGCGAAGATCATCACGCCCTCGCCCGAGAGCGGCGAGGACACGCTGCAGCTGGAGATGCCTGGCACCAATCCCGGCACGATCCTGGGCACAGTCGGCTACATGTCGCCGGAGCAGGCGACCGGGCGCCGTCTGGACTTCCGTTCCGACCAGTTCGCCTTCGGCGCGATCCTTTACGAGCTCATCACCGGCAAGCCGGCCTTCGACGGCGAGACGGCGATCGACACGCTCTCGGCGATCCTGCACCACGATCCGGTGCCGCTCACGAAAACCAACGTCCGCGTGCCGGTGCAGCTCGCCGACATCGTCCGCCGCCTGCTCTCGAAGTCGGCCGACGAGCGCTACACCTCGTCGCGGGACCTCGCGCGCGAGATCCGCATGCTGCGCGACCGCGTCATCGCCGAGGAGAGCGGGTTCCACCAGCAGGTGGAGGTGCCGCGGAAGCCGATCGTGGCCATCGTCGCCGCGCTCGCGCTCGCGGTCTTCATCGCCGGCGTGATCTTTCTCGGCAGGAACAGGACGGACAACGCGAGTCCCGGGACGGCCGCCGCGGTGGCTGTGCCGAAGAAGTACCTCGCGGTGATGGGCTTCAAAGCAGGCGATCCCACTGGCCAACTCGTGGCCGAAGGGTTCACGGAGACGCTCACCGCCCGTCTCTCCCGCTATTCGAGCGTGCAGGTGATGCGTCCCGTCACGTCGGACCCGATGTCCAACGATGCCCGCGAGTTTGCCCGGAATCTTGGAGCGAACCTCGTGCTGAGCGGCGTCATGCAGCGCGAAGGTGAGCGAATTCGCGTGACCTACACCGTTGTCGACGCCAGCACGGGCCGCCGCTGGGACGACCTCGTGGACGGGACCGCCTCCGATCTCTTCAGCGTACAGGACCAGGTGGCGGACAGCGTGGCGCGGAATC
This sequence comes from Thermoanaerobaculia bacterium, assembly GCA_035630815.1. Classification (GTDB taxonomy): domain Bacteria; phylum Acidobacteriota; class Thermoanaerobaculia; order Gp7-AA8; family Gp7-AA8; genus QHVT01. Next base: position 73,406 of record DASQJY010000029.1, on the reverse strand, counting down.
TCGACCTCGGTACGAGCAGCATTCGCGTCCAGCTGGATCCGGCGGTGTCGCAGCGGCGGTACCTCGAAGCCGTCGGCCACCTGCGCCGCTTTGACAAAGAAGAGTCGCTCGACGCCGCGATCTCGATCCTGAAGGAGCTCGGGCCGTCGCCGACCGTGCAGGCGGCACTGGCACGGGCGTATATGTTGAAGTTTCAGGTGACCCAGCAGCCGCAATTCTCATTGGCCGCAGGCGAAGCTGCGAGCCGGGCGCTGGAAGCGGACCCTCAGAGTCTCGATGTCAACGTGACGCTCGGCCATCTGCGCCGGGACACCGGCCGCTATCGCGAAGCGGTTGACGCCTACCAGCGCGTGCTGTCCCAGCAACCGAACAATGCAGAGGCAGTCCTTGGCCTCGCCGAAGCCTACGGACGCTCCGGGGACACGAAGCGCGCCGAAGAGGCATACCGCAATGCGATCGCTCTGCAGCCGAACTTCTGGAACGTGTATCACCGTCTCGGGGTCTTCTACTTTAGGCAGGCTCGCTTCAATGACGCCATCGCTCAGTTCCAAAAGGTCATTCAGTTGGTGCCTGATGCCGAGCACGGCTACAACAACGTAGCGGCCATGTACGAGCAGCTCGGCCGCTACCCCGAAGCCATCGCCGTTACACAGCAGTCGATCAAGCGCAAACCAACGGCGCAGGCATTTTCGAATCTTGGATCGTTCTACTACTACGCCGGCCGATTCAGTGACTCCGCGGCGGCGTTCGAGAAGAGCGTGGAACTGGAGCCGAGCATTGCGATGTACTGGCGCAATCTCGGCGACGCCTATCGCTGGCTGGCCGGAAACGACGCGAAGGCGCGCGCCGCCTATACGCGGGCCGTGGATTTGTGCGACGACCTGATTCGTGTAAACCGCGATGACGCGGAGCTCTATCGAACACGCGCGGTAGCACTTGCGAAACTCGGCCGCACGGACGCCGCGCGCCAAGCCATTCTGCGGGCGCTCGAGGTCGAGCCGCGAATGCCGGCGAACGTATACGAGGCGAGCGTCATCGCAAACATCGCCGGCTCTGAGGAAGAAGCCGTTGCGCGACTTGAGCAGGCGGTGCGTCTCGGCGCGACAGTAGAGCGCATCAAGCGTGATCCGGAGTTTGCGAACCTCGCAAAAAAGGGTAGGCTGAACGCAATCATTTCGGGCGCCCGGTCCGCGCCCGAATCCTGATCCAATAAGAGAGGAGCTTCAGCCATGGCAGATTTGCCCGATAAAGTTGTACGTCTCAGCCTCAACGGTGAGGGTTTCGCAGTTCCCGATCAAGATCCTGTCGAGGTCAATCGCGGCAACCAGAAGATCCGCTGGTCCGCCGACTTTCAGTTCACGATCGATATCGATGGTTACTCCGATGTGAAGTACACCACCAACGGCGCGGGTAACTCCTCGCCGTACAACGCGAAGACCGGATACTTCAGCGGCAAGAGCCACAAGTACTCGATCACCGCGAACGGCAAGGTCAACGACCCCGACATCTCCGTTCGTCCGTAGCGTTCCCCGCCTCCCGCGTTCCGTGCTCATTTTCGAGCACGGAACGCGCACCCCGACTCTACCGGTTGTAGAGCCACGGCAGTCCTTGCCGTCAGCGGTGTCAAGTGTGATTTTGGAGTTATCCACAGCTGTGGAAAACTTGACGGAAACCCGCTGTTCTGGAGCATGCCGCAGTCCACCCCTGCGAGTATCTTGTGCAGCCCATCCAGGACGCGGAAAACGGCCCATATCCTGCGCCCACTTTCCGATGTCCGTAGCCCAGATCGACACCAACGTCACGCTCGACCGGCCGATGCCGCAGAGCCCTGATGCGGAGCGCGCCATCCTCGGCGCGGTCCTCATCAACAACCACGCCTTCTACCGCGTCATCGGCACCATCGACACCGAGGACTTTTTCAAGGACGCGCACCGCACGATCTTCGCGACCATGCGCACCATGGCCGAGCGGAGCCAGGAGATCGAGCCGCTCACGCTCAAGGAAGAGCTGGCGAAGCACGCGCTCCTCGACCAGGTCGGCGGCGTCGCCTACGTCTCCGCCCTGCTCGACTCCGTGCCCGACGTGGCGAACGTCGAGCGCTACGCGCGCATCGTGAAAGAGAAGTCGATGCTGCGCCGCCTCATCGTCATGGGCAACAGCGTCATGCGCGCCGCCCTCGACGCCCCGAGCGAGCCGGCCGAAGTGCTCAACATCGCCGAAAAGACGCTCTACGAGATCGCGGAAGGGTCCACCGACAAAGGGTTCCTGAGCCTTGAAAAGATCACCCGCGCGAACATGCAGGCGATCGAGCAGATCCACTCGAACCCGGGCCGCCTCGTCACGGGCCTCCCTACCGGCTACGACCGTTTCAACGAGATGACCTCCGGCTTCCAGCCCGGCGATCTGATCATCCTCGCGGCACGCCCCTCGATGGGGAAAACTAGTTTTATGATGAATATCGCGGAGTCGATTGCCATCCCCGGCAAGGACGGCCAGCCGCGTGCGGGCGAACGGTTGTACAGCGTGGGCGTCTTCTCGCTCGAAATGTCGAAGGAACAGATCGGGCTGCGCATCCTCTCCTCGGAGTCCGGCGTCTCGAATCACCTCATCCGTTCCGGCATGCTCTCCGAGCGCAACTGGCGCGAGCTGGCCGAAGCGTCGTCGCGGCTGGCGAAAGGGAAGATCTACGTCGACGACACCGCCGGCATGGACCCGCTGGAGATGCGCGCGAAAGCGCGGCGCCTGAAGATGGAGATGGGGCTGGACATGATCATGGTCGACTACCTCCAGCTCATGTCCATCAAGGGAAAGATCGAATCGCGGCAGCAGGAGGTCTCGCAGATCTCCCGCAGCCTCAAGGCCATCGCCAAGGAGCTGAGCGTCCCGGTGCTCTCGCTGTCCCAGCTCTCCCGCCGCTCCGAACAGCGCACCGGTGACCACCGCCCCCAGCTCTCCGACCTGCGCGAGTCCGGCTCCATCGAGCAGGACGCCGACCTGGTCTGCTTCATCTACCGCGACGAGGTGTACAACAAGGAGACCGAGGAGAAGGGCATCGCCGAGATCATCATCGGCAAGCAGCGCAACGGCCCCATCGGCGACTTCAAGCTCGTCTTCCGCAACGACATCACCAAGTTCTTCAACTACGAGCCACAACCGGACTACATGCCGGCGGGCGGGTAGGGAGCGGAGAGGGTATGGAGTGCGGTGACCGCAGTCACCGCTTTTCCTTCGGCAGCCGCAGCTGCCGCCTCGTGCGTTCGACGTCGCAGGTACCGAGTCAAAGCGGTGACTGCGGTCACCGCACTCCAAACGCGCGACAATAGGCGTCATGCGAGCCGCACTGGCGCTCCTCATCCTGCTCACTTCGTTGAACGCGCACGCGGTTGTCCTCCGCGTCGTCGTGGACGACATCATCCATCCCATCTCCGACGAATTCGTCGGCCGGGCCCTGGACGAAGCGGTGATCCGCAAGGCGGATGTGGTGATTCTGGAGCTGCGCACGCCGGGCGGGCTGGAGACTTCGATGCGGGGGATCGTCGAGAAGATCATCCGGTCGCAGGTGCCGGTGATCGTCTGGGTCGGGCCGAGCGGGGCGCGCGCTGCCTCGGCCGGGTTCTTCATTCTCGAGGCGGCGGATATCGCGGCCATGGCGCCGGGGACGAATACCGGGGCGGCGCACCCGGTGATGTTCGGCGGCGAGAAGCTCGACGACATCATGAAGATGAAGATGCAGAACGACTCGGCGGCGTTCATACGCAGCCTCGCGCAGCGGCGCGGGCGCAATGTCGCGGCGGCGGAGAGCGGGGTGCGCGAGGCGAAGTCGTTCACCGAGGATGAAGCGCTGTCGCTCAAGCTGATCGAGGTCGTGGCGACGGATGTAGCGTCGCTGCTGCGGTGGGCGGATGGCAGGACCATCAAGCGCTTCAACGGGACGACTACCGTGCTGCGCACCGCGAACAAGCCCATCGTCGATTACGAGATGTCGCTCAAGCAGCGCCTCCTCTCCTGGATCATGAACCCGAACGTCGCCTTCATCCTCATGTCCCTCGGCATGCTCGCGCTCTGGGCGGAGTTCAACCATCCCGGCGCGATCCTGCCGGGCGTGGTGGGGCTGATCGCGATCCTGCTCGCCGTCTTCGCGCTCAATCTCCTGCCGACGCGTTACGCCGCGCTCGTGCTGATCCTCGCCGCCTTCGCCCTCTTCGCACTCGAGGCGAAGTTCACCTCCTACGGCATCCTCGGCATCGGCGGCGTGATCTGCATGGTCTTCGGCGCGCTGCTGCTCGTCGACGGTCCGATCCCGGAGATGCGCGTGCATCTCGTCACCGCGCTGGTGGTGAGCGTGCCGCTCGGCGCGATCGCGGTGTTCCTGATGACGCTCGTGATGAAGGCACACAAGAACCGCGTGACGACCGGAACCGAGGCGATGATCGGCGAGATCGGCGTCGCGCGTACGACGCTGCAACCCGACGGAAAAGTCTTCGTGCACGGCGAGCTGTGGAATGCCACCGCATCGGGCGACATCGCCGCCGGCACGCGGGTGCGGGTGCGAGCCGTGGAAGGCTTACGCGTGGTCGTGGAAGCGGCCGACTGAGCAAGCGCGTTTCACTCCGCCCACAGAGAGCACGACCGGGGCCTCCGGCGGGCCGGCGTGGCCGGCAGCACGGGTCGCCCAAGGCTGAACGCACGCCTCTCGCAGAAAGCGCCGTCCGTGCGCAAACAAGTGCCGCCGGCCACGCCGGCCCGCCGGAGGCCTCTCGTCGGTTCTCTCCCGTGGCCGGAGTGAACGTGTCCTGCTCAGGACGTCTTCTTCATCCAGGGCAGTTCCCAGCGCTCTTCTTCCTGGTCGAGCTCCGGCAGCGGGACCGGCTTGCCGAGGCGCTCGAGCTGCGTGAGCTCCCACAGCTTCGCGTACTTCCAGAACGTGTAGTAGACGTGCATGCCCACCGAGATCAGGCCGCGCACGCCGTCGAGGAACCCGAGGTTCACCACGAAGTCGCGCAGGAACTTGCCGAACGTGTGGCCGACGATGTCGACCATGCTCGTGGTCTTTCCCTCGATGAACATCTGCGCCGCGCCCCAGTTCGCATAGCGCGTCATCTTCGCGATCATGTGATCGAAGGTGCGGATGTAGTAGTGCAGCATCTTCTGCCGCAGGTCGAACGTCGGACCGTCGACGAGCAGGTCCGCGTGTACCCGCTTGTTCGGATAGCGGGCATGCCCGCGGTGGAAGAGGCGGGTCACACGGTCGCGCTGCAGGCCGCTGTACTTCACTTCCTTCCCCATCATGAAGTTGCGGCGGCCGACGGAGTAGGCCCAGTGGTCGAGCGGTCCGGCGAGCGTGCGCAGCAGCTCGTCGCGCAACTCCGGCGTCACCCGCTCGTCGGCATCGATGACGAAGATCCAGTCGTGGGAGGCGCGGTCGATGGCGTAGTTCTTCGTCGAGGCGGCGCCCAGGTATTGGCGCTGCTCGACGCGGACCTGGGGGAACTTCTCGCGGACGCGCTCCACGGTCCCGTCGGTCGAGAACGAATCGACGAGGTAGATCTCGTCGGCCCACTCCACGGAGCGGATGCACTCCTCGACGTGCTCGATCTCGTTGAGAGTGTGAATCAGTGCGGTGACGGGTGGGCGCGGCATGAAGGGGAGATTCTAAGATGGCGCCACGAAATGGTCATGGATAATCCCGCCATGCGGATCGGACGCCTCGCTCTCTTCACGCTCTTCGCCCTCGCCTGCGCGCATCAGCCTCCGGCTCCGCGTGAACAAACGCTGCGGTACACGGTGCTGATGAGCACCAACACCGCCGGGACGCAGCTCGTCACGACGCGCGGCGACGAGATCACGGTCGACTACGAATACAACGACCGCGGCCGCGGCCCGAAGACGCACAGCGTCATCCGCCTGGATGACCGCGGTTTGCCGGTGTCGATGACCATCGCCGGCAACGACTATTTCAAGCAAGACATCGAAGAGCGCTTCTCGTTCGAGAAGGGGAAAGCGAGCTGGAAGAATACCGCCGAGAACGGCGAGGCAGTATCGCAGGGGTATTACGCCAGCATGTACGGGCCCCCCGAGGAGCTGGCCGTGCTCGCGAGGGCACTGCTGCGCAACGGCGGGCGCATGGCCCTGTTGCCGGGAGGAGAAGCGTCGATCCGCAAAGTCGGCGAGGCCTCCGTCCGCGGCACGCACGTCACCGCGTACGAGATCTCCGGCCTCGGATTCACGCCGTTCGAGGTCTGGCTGGACGATGACCGGCATCTCTTCGGCTTCGTCTCCGCCTGGCAATCGACGATCCGCGAAGGCTTCGAAGCGTACGCGAAGCAGCTCATCGAGGCGCAGGACGCGCGCGCCACCACGCGGATCGCCGAGCTCACGCGGAAGCTCACGAAGCGTCCCACCATGGGCCGCCTGACGGTCATGAACGCGCGCATCTTCGATCCGCGCAGCGGCACGCTCTCCGCGCCGACATCCATCCACGTCGAAGGGAACCGCATTGCGAAGATCGGTGGCGAACAGGAGCGCAATGCGGCGGACATCATGGACGCCGCCGGCAAGGTCGTGCTGCCCGGACTCTGGGACATGCACACGCATCTCGGTGACATGGACGGCCTGCTCAACATCGCCGCCGGCATCACCTCGGTGCGCGATCTCGGCAACGACAGCGACACGATCGTCGCGTTCAGGAGAAACGTCGATGAAGGCCGCTGGGTCGGGCCGCGCATTTCGCTCGCCGGACTCGTCGACGGACCGGGACCGTTCAAGGGGCCGACGAACATCCTCGCCGGCAACGAAGAAGAGGCGCGGAAGGCGGTCGACTTCTTCGCCGGCCGCGGCTACGAGGGGCTGAAGATCTACAGCTCCATCAAGCCGGAGCTCGTCCCCGTGCTGACCAGGTACGCGCACGAGCGCGGCCTGCGCGTCAGCGGACACATTCCGGCAGGCATGCGAGCGACCGAAGCGGTGGATGCCGGCTACGACGAGATCCAGCACGCGAACATGCTGTTCCTCAACTTCATGCCGGACGTCACCGACACACGTACGCCGGCGCGGTTCACCGAGGTGGGGAAGCGGGCGGCGGACCTCGACCTGCAGTCGGAGGAAGTGCGCGCCTTCATCGCCAAGCTGCGCGACCGGAAGATCGTCGTCGATCCTACCGTGGCGATTTTCGAGAACATGTTCACCGCCCGCGCCGGTACGATGGCCGAAGGCTACGCGATGGTGGCGGACCGCTTCCCGCCGCAGGTGCGCCGCCAGTATCTGAGCGGCGGCTTGCCGGTCCCCGAGGGGATGGATGAAAAGTACCGGGCCTCGTTCCGCAGGATGCTCGACCTCGTGGCAGAGCTGCATCGCGGCGGCGTGACCATCGTGGCCGGGACGGACGCGCTGCCCGGGTTCTCGCTGCACCGGGAGCTCGAGCTGTACGCGCAGGCCGGGATTCCGAACGCGGATGTATTGCGCATCGCCACGCTCACCGCCGCGCAGGTCCTGAAGCGCGACGGCGACCTCGGCACGATCGAGCCGGGCAAGCTGGCCGACTTCATCATCGTGGACGGCGATCCGACGCAGAACATGAGCGACATCCGCAGGATCGTGACCGTGGTGAAAGATGGGCTCGTGTTCGATCCGAACGCGCTGTATGGGGAGGTTGGCGTGCGGCCGTGAGCCGAACGTTCCTTACAGCGTGTAATTCTTCTCGAGCAGCACCCTCGCCCTGCGGTCGCGGAGGTTGCGGATCTGCGACTCGATGTCGCGCTCGAAGGGGATCTTGCGGTGGCTCGCGTAGACCGGGGCGTCGACGGTGATCTTCTTCAGCTCTTCGCCGAAGGTGTGCGGCGTGAGGTGTGCGGTCTCGTCGGCCAGCGCCTGCTGGTCGTTCGGGAACGATGCTTCGGTCACGACGGCGACCACGTTCTGCATCTTGTTCGTCCGCTTCCAGATCTCGGAAGTCGGACCGGTGTCGCCGGTGAAGACGATCGACTGGCCGTTCATCTCCAACAGGACACCCGAGGCGGGGATCTGGTGGTCGACGTTCACGGCGGTGATGCCGATGTCGTTGTAGACGATGCGCTTACCGGGGATGAGGGCTCGGTACTGCACGGCCGGCTTGCCGGTGGCGGGGGCGATGATGTCGGAGAAATCCGGCCAGACCACGCCGTTGAAGACGTCGCGTGCGAGCAGCTCCATCACTTCGCGAGAGGCGAAGATCGTCAGGCCGCCGGTGGACTGGGCGAAACGGTTATGGATCAGGTGAGGGAGGTCGCGGATGTGGTCCGCGTGCGGATGGGTGATGAAAACCGCCTGAACGCGGGCCTGCTGCGCGAACGAAAGCTTCGAGGTGAGAGTGCCGGCATCCACCGCGAACCAGTCGTCGATCAGGTACCCGGTCAGATTATGTTCTGCATCCGACGCCCCATAGGCGCCGAGCACCTTCAGCCGCATCTCCCGTCCTTCACTTCAGCTATCGCGCTGGGGACTGGCCGCTATTGTTGCAGTGCCGCAACCGCTTGTCCAGCAAAGTGATCGGGCTCACTTCACCTTTCTCTGACACTTCTTTGGCGTTCGCGTCCGTGGCGCCGCGACGCGCACGCGCGTTGCGTAGAATCATCGAGCCCGAACATGGCCACGAAGAAAGCGACAGGACTGGAACCCTTTCATCCCGCGGTGCGGGAGTGGTTCAACGCGTCGTTTCCGGAGCCGACCAAAGCGCAGCAGCTCGGCTGGCCGGCGATCGCGAACGGCGACTGGACGCTGATCTTCGCGCCCACCGGCAGCGGCAAGACCCTGACCGCGTTTCTCTGGGCGCTGGACCGCCTGATGTTCACGCCGCGGCCGCCGAAAGAGCAGCGTTGCCGCGTCATCTACGTCTCGCCGCTGAAGGCGCTGGCGGTCGACGTGGAGCGCAACCTCCGTTCGCCGCTGGCCGGGATCGCCAACGTGGCCCGGGAGCGCGGCGATGATTTCGTGATCCCGGAGATCGCCACCCGCACCGGCGACACGCCGCAGTCGGAGCGTGCGCGGTTCGCGCGAGACCCGGCCGACATCCTGATCACCACGCCCGAATCGCTCTATCTGCTCATGACCTCGAACGCGCGCGATGTACTGCGCGGCGTCGAGACGGTGATCATCGACGAGATCCACGCCCTCGTGCCCGGCAAGCGCGGTGCGCACATGGCGTTGTCGCTGGAACGGATGGCGTTGCGGTGCATCAAGCAGCCGCAGCGGATCGGGCTTTCGGCCACGCAGAGACCATTGGAAGAGGTTGCGCGGTTTCTGGGAGGAGCGGACATTGCGCGCGCGGGTGCAGTCGTCGCGGGCGAGCTGCCCACCGCGCCACAACCGCAGGACGATGTGCATGAGGAGTTCGCTGGGCGGGCGAAAGCCACGTTCCGGCCGGTGACCATCGTCGATACGGGGGAGAAGAAGAAGCTCCTGCTGCGCGTCGAAGTGCCGGTGGCAGACATGGCCAAGGTGGCTGAGGCGACGGAGATCGCGAGCGGGCCCGCTGCCGCGGGACCGAAGGCGCCTTCCATCTGGCCAGCCATTCACCCCCGGCTGCTGGAGCTCATCAAAGCTCATACGTCGACGCTGATCTTCGTCAACTCGCGCCGGCTGGCGGAGCGGATGGCCGCGGCGCTCAACGAGCTGGCGGGGGAGACGCTCGTGCAGGCCCATCACGGCTCGATCGCGCGCATGCAGCGCGTGGAGATCGAGGATGCGCTCAAGTCCGGCAAGCTCCCGGCGCTCGTGGCCACGTCGTCGCTGGAGCTCGGCATCGACATGGGGGCGATCGACCTGGTGATCCAGATCGAGTCGCCGCCGTCGATCGCGTCCGGCATGCAGCGCATCGGGCGGGCCAGCCACCAGGTCGGCGCGTCGTCGAGCGGCATCATCTTCCCGAAGTTTCGCGGCGATCTCATCGCCTGCGCCGCCGTGGCCGAGGCGATGCACGAAGGGGCGATCGAACCGACGCGGTATCCGCGCAATCCGCTGGACGTGCTCGCGCAGCAGATCGTAGCCATGGTCGCGGTCGACGACTGGCAGTCGGACGAGCTCTTCGCCACCATCCGCTGCGCCGCGCCGTTCGCGGAGCTGTCCCGGACCGCCTTCGACGGCGTGCTGGACATGCTCTCCGGTCTCTATCCCTCGGACGAGTTCGCGGAGCTTCGCCCGCGCGTGACGTGGGACCGGGTCTCGAACATCCTCACCGCGCGGCAGGGAGCGAAGCGGATCGCCATCACCAGCGGCGGCACCATCCCCGACCGCGGTCTCTACGGCGTCTTCCTGGCCGGCACGGAGAAGAACCAGTCCGCCCGCGTCGGCGAGCTCGATGAGGAGATGGTCTTCGAGGCCTCCGCCGGCGAGACCTTCATCCTCGGCGCGTCCACCTGGCGCATCGAGGAGATCACCCACGACAAGGTGATCGTCACCCCGGCGCCGGGACAGCCGGGGAAGATGCCGTTCTGGAAGGCCGACGCCGCGGAGCGGACGGTTCCGTTCGGCGAGGCGATTGGCAAGCTCGTACGCGAGATCCGCGATTCGAAACGAGCCGACGCCATCAAGCGCCTGACCACCCGTCACGACCTGGACAAGCTCGCGGCCGAAAACTTCCTGCAGTACCTGTCGGACCAGGAAGAAGCGACCGGCGTGGTCCCGGACGACCGGACCATCGTCGTGGAACGAGTGGTCGACGAGCTGGGCGACTGGCGCGTCTGCGTGCTGACGCCGTTCGGCGGGCGCATTCACGCGCCGTGGGCGATGGCGGTCACGGCGAAGGTGCGCAACGAGCTGGCCATCGACGTCGAGTCGATGTGGAGCGACGACGGTTTCATCATCCGTTTTCCCGAGACCGAGCGCCCTCCCGCGACCGAGCTCGTGATCCCCGATCCCGACGAAGTGGAGCAGCTCGTGCTGCGGCAGCTCGGCGCCAGCTCGCTCTTTGCCGCGAAGTTCCGGGAGGCGGCGGCGCGCGCGCTGCTCCTGCCGCGCACGCGCATCCAGGGACGAACGCCGCTCTGGCAGCAGCGCAAGCGCGCGTACGACCTGCTGCAGGTGGCGTCGCGCTTTGGTTCCTTCCCGATCATCCTGGAGGCGTACCGCGAAACGCTGCGCGACGTGTTCGACGTGCCGGCGCTGGTCGAGATGATGAAGCGCATCCGCCAGCGCACCATCCGCGTGCACACAGCGGACACCGCCAAGCCGTCGCCGTTCGCGGCGTCGGTGCTGTTCCGCTTCGTCGCCAACTTCCTCTATGACGGCGACGCACCGCTCGCCGAGCGCCGCGCCCAGGCACTTGCGATTGACCAGTCGCAGCTCCGCGAGCTTCTCGGCGAGCCTGAGCTCCGCGAGCTGCTCGATGAGGAAGCGCTGGCGCAGACGGAGATGGAGCTGCAGCATCTCGACGAGCGGCACAAGGCGAAGTCGATCGATAGCATCCACGACCTGCTGCTCCGCCTCGGCGACCTGTCGCTCGACGAGCTCGCACTGCGCTCGCTCATCGACGTGAACGACGCCACTCGCGAGCTCGTGAAGCAGCGCCGCATCCTCGAAGTGACGATCGCGCGCGACAGACGCTTCATTGCCGTCGAGGATGCCTCCCGCTACCGCGACTCCCTGGGCACTCCCATCCCGCACGGCGTCGCGGAGCGCTACCTCGAGCCGGTGGCCGATCCGGTCGGCGATCTGGTGCTCCGCTTCGCACGCTCCCACGGTCCCTTCACCCCCGCCGATGTGGCCCGCCGCTACGGCCTGGGCGTGGCGGTCATCCAGCACGCGCTTTCGCGCTTCGTGGAGCGCGGACGCCTGATCGAAGGGGAGTTCCGCCCCGGCGGAACGCAGCGCGAATGGTGCGAGAACGAAGTGCTGCGCATCGTTCGCCGCCGCTCGCTGGCCAAGCTGCGCAAGGAAGCGGAACCGGTCGAGCAGCCGGTGCTGGCGCGGCTCTTCACCTCCTGGCAAGGAGTCACGCGCAAACGTCGCGGTCTCGACGCCCTGCTCGAAGTGATCGAATCGCTGCAAGGCTTCCCGATGGCGGCCTCGATCTTCGAGAGCGAGATCCTCGGCGCGCGCATCGACGAGTACAAGCCGTCCGATCTCGACACGTTGAGTGCCGCGGGCGAGATCGTCTGGGTCGGCGTCGAGCCGCTCGGCGAGCGCGACGGCCGCATCGCGCTCTATCTCACCGACCATCTGCCGCTCCTGCACAAGCCGGCGGAGGTGGAGCCGTCGCCGCTGCTCGACCATCTCCGCACGCACGGGGCTTCGTTCTTCAACCAGATCCAGGTGGCGATGGGCGGCTTCCCGGCCGAGATCGTCGACACCCTGTGGGACCTGGTGTGGAAGGGCGTGCTCACGAACGACACGTTCCACGCGCTGCGCGCGTTCACGAAGCCGAAGAGCTCGCGCCCGGGCGCGGGCGGCACGCGCTTCCGCTCGCGCCGCGTCGCGCCGCCGTCGACGCAGGGACGCTGGTCGCTCGTTCCCACCGCCACGGCGAACGACACCCAGAGAGCGAACGCCCTCGCGCAGCAACTGCTCACGCGCTACGGCGTGGTGACACGAGAAGCGCCGGCGCTCGAGAACATCTACGGCGGCTTCTCGGCGGTCTATCCGATCCTGCGGGCGATGGAAGACGCCGGACGCATTCGCCGCGGCTACTTCGTGGCGGGGCTCGGTGCGACGCAGTTCGCGGGCGCCGGCGCCATCGACCTGCTGCGCTCGTTGCGAGACGAGCCGGAGAAGGCGGAGACGATCATGCTCTCCGCGACCGATCCGGCGAATCCGTACGGCGCGATCGCGAAGTGGCCGGAGTCGCCGTACACGCTCTCCCGCAGCGTCGGTGCGGAAGTGATCCTGGTGAACGGCCTCCTGGCGTGCTATGTCTCGCGGGGCGAGAAACAGTTCTATGTTTTCCTCCCCGAGGATCAGCCGCTGCGGAATGCGGTGGCGCGGGAGGTGGCGAAGAAGCTCGCGTCGCTCGTGCATGACGGACGGCGGCGCGCGCTGCTGATCGCGGAGATCAACAACGAGCCGGCGACGCGCAGCGCGCTGGCGCCGTTCCTGGTCGAAGAGGGGTTCGTCTCGACGGGGCTCGGCCTGCAACTGAGAGCGGAGGTGACGCATGTCCGAACAGCAGATTCGCGCGCGGTTTGACGCATTTGCGAGCGCATGGAACATCCACGACGTCGAGGCGATGGCGAACTGCTTCGTCTCCCGCGGCAACGTCACGCATCCCTGGGGCGCGTTCGCCGCGGGACGGGAGGAGATCGCGCGGCTGCTGGCCGGCGAGCACGAAGGGCCGATGCGCGAGAGCCGCTGGCGCTTCGAGCAGCTCACCATCCGGCAGCTCTCCGAGACAGCAGCCGTCTGCGAATGCGACGGCGTGATCGACGGTGTCCGCGCGCCGAACGGCAGCGCCTACGAGCTGCCGCATCGCATCAACGCGGTGGTCGTGAATGACGGAATGGACGAAGACGGCTGGTACTTCCTGTCGCTGAACCCGAACATCAGCCGTGCCGGAAGGTGACACGATCCACCGCGCCGCGCGGACGCTGCACGCGGCGCTCGCGGGGCGGGTCGTCACGCGCTTCGAGACCGTCTTCCCGCAGCTCGCGCGCGTCGACCACGACGCGCCGCTGGCCGGACGCACCGTCGAGCGCGTCAGCGCCGCGGGCAAGAACCTGCTGATGCACTTCTCCGGCGATCTCCACCTGCGCACGCACATGCGCATGAACGGCTCGTGGCACGTCTACAAGCCGGGCGAGCGCTGGCGGATGCGCCGCAGCGACATGCGCATCGTGCTCGAGACCAGCGAATGGGTGGCGGTCGCGTTCAACGTCCCGGTCGCGGAGTTCCACGACTCCCGTTCCCTGGAGCGGCAGGAGGACCTGCTCAGGATCGGACCGGACCTGCTCGGCGAGGAGTTCGACTTCGAGGAAGCGCTGCGCCGCATCCGGGGAAGGCCGGACGAGGAGATCGCCGACGTGCTCCTCAACCAGCGCGTCGTCTCGGGCATCGGCAACGAGTACAAGTCGGAGCTGCTCTTCATGACCGGCATCAGCCCGTTCGCGCGCGTGGCCGCCCTGACCGACGAACAGCTCATGAACGTCCTACGCGTCGCGCGGAAGGTGATGGTGGCGAACGTCAACAAACGCTCGGGCGCGCGCATCACCACGTTCAGCCTCAACCCGAACGAAAAGCAGTACGTCTACGGGCGGGGCGGACAGCCGTGCCGCCGCTGCGGAACGCCGGTGCAGTACGCGAAACAGGGAAAGGACGTGCGCGGAACGTATTGGTGCAGCCGGTGCCAGCTATAATCGCGCGCCATGGCGATCATCCTCCCGCACGGTCTCACTCCGCAGGAGATCCGCGTCCTCCAGGAGTTCCGGCGCCTGAACGGCGAGACGCTCACCCCCGAGCAGATCAAGGCGATCAAGCATCCGGCGGGCGGCGGCGAGACACCGGCGGCCGGGCTGGTGGGCAAGGGCTTTCTCACCGGAAATGGTGACGGATTCACCCTGACGCAGCAGGCGAAGGATTTTCTGGCGATCGACGCCCGCCCGATGTTCGAGGATACGAGTGGCGCCGCGGCTTCGGCGGCCGTGGATCCTGAGGCTGACGGCGTCTGATCTGCACACGCTTCGGTGCACTTCGCAGATTGCCGGTAAGCTGATCCTTTTCAGTTACTTAGGTGGAGCGTCTGGTTTCCGTTTGTGACGGGTCAAACACTGATGCTCGCGTAACCTGCATTGACTCAGTCACTTACCGGAGGTATCCTTGCCTCCCTGAGGACTGAAATGACGCATGGCGACAAAGCAAAAGCCAAAGCAGGGAAAACCAGCCAAGCCTCAGGGAGCAAAAGCAGCAGCAAAGCCGGCGTCGAAAGCAAAGCCGGCGAAAACGGTAAAGGCCCCGGCAAAGAAAGCGGCGGTAAAAGCGCCGCCGAAGGCAAAGCCGGCGGCAAAGTCAGCGTCAAAAAAGGCGGCCCCGCCGCAAAAACAGACGCCAAAGCAGCCGGCAAAGGCGGCAGTGCGAAAGCCGGAGCCGCCGGCCAGGCCGCAGCCGAAGCCAAAGGCAGCGATGCCTCCAAAGGCAGCAAAGGCCGTGGCGGAGCCGAAGAAGCCGGTGGCTTCTCCAACCCCATCGTTGCCGACGCCTTCCACAACGGCCTCAAAAGGTACCCCAACGCTTTCCGCAAGCTCACCGACTGACGCCGGCGTCCGCTATCTCACCGTGCAGGACGTGGTCGACCTGCACAAGGCGGTGTCGACGGAGTTCGGCGGCAACCAGGCCCATCCCGGCGTGATCGAGTCGCAGTTCGGGCTGGTGAGCGCGGTGCAGCGGCCGCAGATCACCACCCTGGGGCGCGAGGCCTATCCCAACTTTCCCGACAAAGCCGCGGCGCTGGTCTTCGCGCTCCTGCAGTCGCGCCCGTTCCGCGGCGGCAACCGCCGCGTGGCGCTGGCGTCCCTGCTCGCGTTCTGCGCCCTCAACGAGCGGACCATCGATTCACGGATCTTCGACGAGAAGGCCGCCGAGAACATCGTCAAGCGCGCCGCCGGCTATCGCGAGCTCGGCATCCCGCCGGAAAACGTCTTCCGCGAACTGCGCGACGTGATGAACCGCGCCATCGTGGCCACGGCGAACTAAGCAGGACGCGGACCTGACCGCGTCCCGCTTAGCCGCTGCCGCTACCGCGGCAGCGTTTTCTTCTCGTCCTCGGTGGCGCGCCGGTGCAGCTCGTGATTGACGCGGCCCAGCAGGATGCGCACGACGCGCAGGTCATGTCCGGCGTCGATGAGCAGCAGCGCGAGATCGCCGCCGCCCCACATCAGCCCGGCCAGGACGAGCATCTGCGTGATCTCGGCGATCAGCGTGTACAGCACTTCGGACGAATCGGAGGTGAGGCCGGCGATCACTTCGCCGATCATCATCACCACCATCAGCACCGCCAGCACCTTGAACAGGCGGGCGATGTAACGCAGGGTGATGTACGGCTCGAGATCCTGGGAGCGCACCTCCTCTTCGGTGGCGCGCTTATCGCCCTCGCGCACAGGCGGCGCGCCGCACGTCGGGCAAACGACCGACGGATCGGTGCGGCGGCTCTGACACTCCGGACAGTGAATCTCTGTTTCGACCACGGTACCTCCTTCACGACTACCCATTCCCGGTTCCTCTCCAGCGTGCTCTGTAGCCGCGCACGTCCACATGTGTGAAAGGACCGTGCCCGCAACACGCGACATAAATGCCGATTCCGCCGACCAGCGAGCGGTGCTCGCGCTCGACCTTCTCCGCCGCGGCCGCAAAACGCTCCGCGTCGCGCACCGTCACGCGCCCGTCGCCGGTGATGTCATCGGGTTGCCCGTCCCGATTATTGTCCACGTAGACGTCCGCGCCGTCGCCGTACATGTGCCTGCTGAGGTTGGCGCGGCCGGCGGTGTTTCCGCCGCCGGAGTTGTAGCGCGGCGTCCGGAACCCGCTCATCACGTGCACGTGCTCGACGCGCACTCCTTCTTTCTGCAGCTGGTTGACGGTGAGCTCGAGCTTGTCGATCAGCAGCGGATCGAGGAGCAGGTACTTCGGCCAGACATTGTGCTGATCCTTGGTCAGGAACTGCCGCAGGCGGAAGTGCTCCGACACCTGAAAGTCCTGGTTTGCCTGGGTCACCTGGATGAAGCCCGGGGGGGCCGCATACCTGGGCGTTTTCGGCTTGCCGCCCCCTTCGAACGGCCAGGTACCGAGCTGGTACGAGCCGATCTTGCCGCGCTGCTTCTGCGCCCGTGGGACGAGCGTGACGATGCTCATGTCGTCGATTTCCCGCTGTGCCCTGTTCATCTCCACCGAGAAGTCGTAGATGCCGGGCTGCCGCGGTGCGACGAAGCCGGGTGCCTTAGCGCCGTCGATCACCGCGCTCGCACCCCCGGGTGCGGTCTGCACGACCCGCGACCCCGGCAGCGCCGGCGCGTAACGGAGGTCGCCGCTCAACCCGCGCAGCGGATGGAGGAACCCGAGCATCGAGTCGCTCAGGAAGGTCGGCTTCGGCACGTCGGGCACGAGCGCCGTGGTGATGCTCTTGACCGGTGACGGCGGAGGCGCGGCCGGCTCCATGTGCTCCCCTCCCTGGACGGCCACCGGGGTATCGCGGGCGCGGTTGATCTCGATGAGCGTCGCGATCCAGGCCGTCACATACAGCAGGACCACGACCACCAGCACCCAGTTGAAGATGTGCTCCTGCCGCGCGGTGACGAGACCGCGATGAATCCGGTGCCTCTGCGGCGACTCCGGAAAGAGAGGTGACCCATGATGCTCCACTCGCGCTCGCGAGTTTCACGAGCTGTGCCGGGAAGATGTTGCTGGTTGCTCATTGAGGGGCGTTTATGCCTGAGCCACGCGGGGTTTGTTACCGGGTGTCAGGTGTCAGGTGTCTGCGGTTTATGGCCTGGGCGGCCACGGATCGTGAGGCTCAGGCGAGAAATCCCAGACACCTGACACCCGATAACAGTCAGGCGAAACGCCACCAACAACCAGCAACCAGCAACGCGCTACGGAAAATACCCCCGAGGAATCCGCAGATTGTGCCCCCCCTTCGACTCGATGCGTAGCGAGCGCCACTGGTCGGGAATGTCGGACTCGGAGTGGAAGACGATCTGGTACTGCTGCCGCAGCTCGCTGGCGATGCGGCCGTAGACCGCGTCGAGCTCCCGTTCGCTCTGGATGATGAAGTACGTCGCCCCGGTGTCTTCGGCGACGCGCGAGAGGCGGCGCGCCTGCAGGCGGCCGACGCCGAGCTTCATCCAGCGCGAAAGCGACTTGTTCTTCACCACCGGGTAGACCGGGACGCCGGCGTAGCGGGCGTAGTGGATCAGGTGATCGAGGTTGAACCTGCTCCCCTGGTCGACGCCGTCCGTCAGCACCACCAGCGCATGGCGGCCGGGCGTCTTCTGGATCTCGTACAGCATCTGGATCACGCTGTCGTAGAGGTGCGTCTCGCCGATCGGCTTCACCCGGTCCACCGCAGCGGCCACGCCGTTCCAGTCGTTCGTGTAGCCGGTCAGCCAGAACGTCTGCTGGTTGAAGCCCGCCACCGCGATGCGGTCCTGCGGCCGCAGCAGCGCGCGCGCGAACTGCTTGGCGGCCGTCTTCACCACCGGCAGCTCCTCGAGCATGCTCTCCGAGTAGTCGATCAGCAGCACGACGTGCAGCGGCTGGTCTGCTGCGGGGATCAGCCCTTCGATGGTCCGCGCCACGCCGTTGTCGAGCAGGGTGACGTCCTCGGCGCGCAGCGGCGCCTTGCCGCCGGCCACGGAGACCGGGATCTGCTGCACTGTGACGTCGGTGCTCGCGTGCGCCCGATCGCCGAAGAAGAGCACGTCATTCGCTTCCTGCGCAGCCGTGCCGCGGGCCACGACGCGCGCGTAAACCGCGGCCGGATACTTCGCCGCATCGATGGTCGCGCTGTACGGCGGCGCGTCATCGCTCGCGATCTTCTCCTCGCCGATGAAGAAGTCGACTCCGGCGATCCCCACCTCCACCGGCCGGAGCACGTTCGCGTGCAACTCGACGACGCCGCTCTCCGGCCAGGCGTTCGGCCCCTGCAGCCGGACGCGGAACGGCGGGCGGGGATCGTTCACCACCACGTCGTCCTCGCCGACCACGTTCCCCTGCCCGTCCAGCCCGACCGCGCGCATGCGCAGGCGGCGGATGTAGTAGCCGACGTTCACCTGCACCGTCATCACCCGCCCCTGCGCCTGGCTGTGGCGCACGCCGTTGATATAAAGCTCCAGCCGTTCCACCGGTTCCGTTGCCACCACGGGCACGTACAGCGTCCCGGAGACGAGCCCGGAAGGCTTTTCGGTGATCCGCACCGTCTGCGCGAAGAGGGGCGACGCGAAGAGCGCCAGGACGATCAGTAGTCTTTTCACGCGACCTACAACAACTGTTACGGCGCTTTCCCTTTCGCGCGCGCCTTCTGGGGCGCGAAGACGCCGAACAGGTCGAACCGCTTCTTCGCCAGCACCGGCTTCCAGAGATCGCCCACCTCCTCCAGCCGCGCGAGGGCGTTGTCGTAGCGGAAATCCTCGACGCGGACGCCGGCCTCCACTTCTTCCCACGTCACCGGCATCGACGCGCCGGCGAACGGCGTCGGGCGGAGGGAGTAGATCGACGCGAGCGTGCGGCCCCAGGCGTTCTGGTTGTAGTCGACGAGCACGCGTCCGTGCGGGCGGTTCACCTTGCGGTACTCGGCCGTGATGATGCCGGGATGGCGGTTCTCGAGCTCGATCGCGATCGCCTTGGCGAACGCCCACACTTCCTTCTGCAGCGGGCCGTGCTTGATGGGGATGTAGATGTGGATGCCCTTCGAGCCGGTGGTCTTCGCGTACGTCGGCATCTTCAGCGCGCCGAGGATGTCGCGGACGTGAAGGGCGACGCTGCGCACTTTCGCGAAGTTCGCGCCGGGACCGGGATCGAGGTCGAAGTGCAGGAAGTCGGGACGGTCGGTGTCCTCGCAGCGGGCGTACCACGGGTTGAGGTCGATGCACCCGAGGTTGATGAGCCAGAGGAGGGAAAGGAGATCCTGCACGATCGGGAAGTTGACGTTCCCCTCGTTGTGCAGGATGTCGCAGATCTCGATCCACTCCGGCCGCGGCGCCGGCGCCCGCTTCATGTAGAAGAACTCCCCCTCGGCACCGTTCGGGTAGCGCTTCATGACCATGGCCCGGTCCTGCAGATGCGGCAGCAGCCAGCGCGAGACGTCCGCGTAGTACTGCAGCAGGTCGCGCTTGGTGATGCCGAGCTTCTTCCAGAAAGGCTTGCGCAGGTTGGTGAGGCGAACCTCGCGCGCGCCGAGCTTCAGCACGGCCTCGTTCGCGTCGGAAGGGATGACGACCCGCTTCGCAGCCATCTGCGGACGAGCTTAGCAGTCGGCGCGCCAGAGGAAACGACGAAGGGCCTCCCCAGCCTGTCATCCTGAGCGAGGGGGGCGGGAGGGTGGGAAGCGAAGGACCCCCTTCCGACAGCGCGCTACTCGTGCACCGCAGGGGGTCCTTCGCTTCCCGCCTCCCAACCGCCCTCGCTCAGGATGACAGGGGGAGGCGCTCAGATCATCGGCAAATCCACGCCGCGCTCGCGCGCCACGTCGATGGCTTCCTCGTAGCCCGCATCCGCGTGGCGCATCACGCCCGTTCCCGGGTCGCAGGTCAGCACGCGCTCCAGCCTGCGTGCCGCCTCCTCCGTGCCGTCGGCGACGATCACCATTCCCGCGTGCAGCGAGTAGCCGATGCCGACGCCGCCTCCGTGGTGCACGCTCACCCAGGTGGCGCCGGAGGCGGTGTTCAGCAGGGCGTTGAGGATCGGCCAGTCGGCGATGGCGTCGCTGCCGTCCTTCATCGCCTCGGTCTCCCGGTTCGGCGAAGCCACCGAGCCGGCGTCGAGGTGATCGCGCCCGATCACGATCGGCGCCGACACCTTCTTCTCCGCGACCAGCCGGTTGAACAGCAACCCCGCCTTGTCGCGCTCCCCGTAGCCGAGCCAGCAGATGCGGGCCGGGAGTCCCTGGAACTCGACGCGCTTCTGGGCCATCCGGATCCAGCGGTGCAGTGCCGCGTCGTGCGGGAAGAGCTCGAGGATCGCTTCGTCCGTGACGAAGAGGTCGTTCGGATCGCCGGAAAGCGCCGCCCAGCGGAACGGTCCCCGTCCCTCGCAGAACAGCGGCCGGATGAACAGCGGCACGAACCCTCCCACCTCGAACGCGTTCGTGACGCCCGCCTTCAGCGCCTGGCCGCGCAGGTTGTTCCCGTAGTCGAACGTAATAGCACCATGATTTTGCAGCTCGATTAATGCGCGCATATGCCGCGCCATCGTTTTGTATGACAAAGCGATGTATTTATCGGGATCTGTTTTGCGTAGCGCTAAAGCGTCCTCATATGACATGTCCGCCGGGACGTATCCGGTCAGCTCGTCGTGCGCGGAAGTCTGGTCGGTGAGGATGTCGGGGACGATGCCGCGCTCGAGCAGCGCTTCGAGCAGCTCGACCGCGTTCGCGACGACGCCGATCGAGATCGCCTCCCCGTTGTCGCGCGCTTCGAGCGCGCGCCGGATCGCGGCGTCGAGCGACGGAGCCTCTTCGTCGAGATAGCGCTTCTCGAGACGGCGCTGGATGCGCGTGCGGTCGACTTCCGCCACCAGGGCCGTGGCCTCGTTCATCGTCGCGGCGAGCGGTTGCGCGCCCCCCATGCCGCCGAGGCCGGCGGTGACGACGAGCTTGTTCCGGAGCGTGTTGTCGAAGCGCTGCTTGGCCACCGAGGCGAAGCACTCGAACGTCCCCTGCAGGATGCCCTGGGTCCCGATGTAGATCCAGGAGCCGGCGGTCATCTGGCCGTACATCGTCAACCCGAGGGCGTCGAGGCGGCGGAACTCGTCCCAGGTGGCCCAGTGCGGCACGAGATTCGAGTTGGCGATCAGCACCCGCGGCGCATGCTCGTGGGTGCGGAACACCGCCACCGGTTTCCCCGACTGCACGAGCAGCGTCTCGTCGTTCTTCAGCCGCTTCAGCGTGGCCACGATCGCGTCGTAGCACTCCCAGTTGCGCGCGGCCTTGCCGATCCCGCCGTAGACGATCAACTCCTCCGGCCACTCCGCAACCTCCGGATCGAGATTGTTCATCAGCATGCGCAGCGCCGCTTCCTGCTGCCAGCCCTTGCAGGTGATCTCGGTGCCTCTCGGGGAGCGGATGGTTCTCGGCGCGTGAATCGTGGTGGTCATAATGGGGGATTCTATTGCGGTTGGATGTTGGTGTTGCTGGTTGTTGGTTGTTGGTTGCTTGTGAGTGTGTTGCCTGATGGTGTCAGGTGTCGGGTGTCTGGGGTTTTATGGCTTGCGGCCCACGCATCGTGTCGACCAGGCGAAGCGCCCCAGACACCTGACACCCGACACCATCAAACACAAAGTCACAAGCAACCGACAACCAGCAACCAGCAACTCCGCCTTAGAATCCTCCCGTGTCCGACCGGAAGAAGCGCGCGCAAGAGGTCAACCAGCGTCTGGCAAAGCAATACCCCGACGCGAAGATCGAGCTCGACTTCAATAACGCGTTCGAGTTGCTGATCGCGACGATCCTGGCCGCGCAGTCGACCGACGCGCGGGTGAACATCGTCACCAAGTCGCTGTTCCGCAAATACCCCGATGCGCCGGCCTTTGCGAGTGCGGACCAGGTGGAGATGGAGACGGCGGTGAAGCAGACCGGCTTCTTCCGCAACAAGGCCAGGGCGGTCATCAACTGCTCGAAAGCGCTCGTGGAGAAGCATGACGGCGAGGTGCCGCGGACGATGGAGGAGCTGGTCGAGCTGCCCGGCGTCGGACGCAAGACCGCGAACGTCATCCTCGGCAACGCGTACGGCCTCAACGCCGGCGTGATCGTCGACACCCACGTGACCCGCCTCTCCGGCCGTCTCGGCTTCACGAAGCATGCGGACCCGGTCGACATCGAGCAGGACCTGATCAGGATCGTCCCGCGGAACGAATGGACGGCGTTCGCGAACCGGCTGATCCTTCATGGACGCCGGGTCTGCATCGCGCGCAAGCCCGACTGCCCGAACTGCGTGCTGAACGACATCTGCCCGAGCGCCGATCTCGTCGTCGCTGCGCCGGCGCCGAAGAAAACCGCTAAGGCAGGTCCCGCGTCCCCTGCTTCGTCCAGGGGCCGCAGCGTGCGATCCGCCACGCCGTCAGCGAAGCGCCCTTCGCAAACCCGTATTTCGAAATCGCCTCGCGACCGTACGCCGAGCAGGTAGGGGTGAAGCGGCACGTCACGCGCCCCTTGAGGCGCGGCGAGATGTGCGCGCGATACTCGTCGATCGCGAACAGCGCGCCGCGCGCGGCATAGCCGCGCCCGTGCGGCACCATGAAATCGTGCAGCGCGACCACGAGCGCGATCAGGATCGCGAACGTCGCGTACTTGTTCAGGCGCGCTCTGCTGCCTTTGCCTCGTCCCACAGCCTGTCCATCTCCTCGAGCTGCAACTGATCGAGATTCTGCCCCCGCCCGCGCACCTCGGTCTCCATCGACCCGAACCTGCGCATGAACTTCCGATTCGTCGACTGCAGCGCTTCCTCCGGGTTCACATTCACCTTCCGGGCGATGTTCGCGATCGTGAACAGCAGGTCGCCGATCTCCTCGTGAATGTGCTCATTGTCGCCGTTCGCCACCGCCTCGCGCAGCTCTCCGATCTCCTCATCGAGCTTGTCGAACACATCCTCGGTGCGGCGCCAGTCGAATCCCACCCGCGCCGCCTTCTCCGTCAGCCGCGAAGCCTTCAGCAGCGCCGGCATCGACTGCGGGACGCCGGAGAGGATGCTCTTGTTCTCCGCCTTCCGCTCGTCCTGCTTCAGCTTCTCCCAGTTCACCAGCACCGTCTCGGCGTCGCCCGCTTCGACGTCCCCGAACACGTGCGGGTGGCGGCGCACCAGCTTGTCGTGGATCGTGGTGATCGCGTCATAGATGTCGAACGTCCCTTCCTCGCGCGTGATCTCGGCGATGAACACCGTCTGCAGCAGCAGATCCCCCAGCTCCTCGGCCAGCGCGCGGCGGTCGTCCTGATCGATCGCGTCGACCACTTCATACGCTTCCTCGATGACGTACGGTTTGAGGTCCGGCAGCGCCTGCTTGCGGTCCCACGGGCAGCCATTCGGGCCGCGCAGAGTGGTCATCAATTTCACGAGGTCATCGAACGTTCGTTTCGACATGCGCCGCATTGTAGTCAACGGTGCTCTGGTAGCATGACGCGCTGAGTAACATGCTCAATCAGGCTCCCAACGTCGCCGGCGATCACGCTGAGCGTTACCGCTTCCTCTCCAATATTCTGGAAGCATTCACCGGCACGCTCGAGCTGCGCGAAGTGCTGCGCCGCATCGTCGCGCTGACGCGGGAAGAGTTCGGCGCCGACCGCGCGTGGCTCCTCCACCCGGTGGGCGAAGAGGTGGAGTATGCGCGAGTCGCGTTCACCGTCTCCGCACCCGGCGCTGAGGAGAACATTCCGGACAAAGGACCGGTAGCGCTGGCCGGATCGCAGTTGCTGATCCGACGCGCGATGCATTCGCCGCGGCCGGTGATCGTCAGGGAAGGCGATCCGACGCTCGATCCGGAGCTCGCGCAGCGTTTCCACATCAAGTCCGCGATGATCCAGGTGCTGCGCACGCGCGAGGAAGAACCGTGGGCGTTCGGCCTCCACCAGTGCGAGACGCTGCGCGACTGGACCGAGGAAGAAGTATCGCTGTTCACGGAGATCGGACGCTACGCGACGCTCGCCCTGAACAACACGCTGCTGCACAACCGCGCCGTCCGCGAGATGGCGAAAGTAAACGCGATCCTCGACCAGATCCCCGAGTCCGCCGCGATCTACGACGCGAACGGAAAGCTCGAGCGGATGAATGCCGCCGCGCAACGCGAGCCGGCGGTACTGTTCACGCCCGAGCCGGAAGGGCGCCTGCGCAACATGCAGCATCGTTACGTCGACGGCAGTCCGCTCTCCGCCGACGAGCTGCCGTCCATGCGCGCGCTGCAGGGCGAAGTCGTCAAATCGGACTACCTCGTGCGCGACCAGCGCAGCGGCGACGACCGCGTGGTGAACCTCAAGGCCGTCCCGATCCGCGACGACGCGGCGCGCATCATCGGCTCCGTCGTGCTCTCGCGCGACGTCACCGACGAGCGCCAGAGCGCCGAGCGCGAATCGTGGCGCCGCCGCCGCGCCGAATGCCTCGCCAACCTCGGCCTCGAGATGGTCGCGATGACGCCGAACTTCGACGATCTCGACGACCCGGCCGCGCGTGTGGCGCAGGCGGTGGCCGGCCTGGTGCGCATCTATCTCTATCACCCCGCCACCGGCATGCTCTCAATGGTCGGGTACGGCAGCGTCGAGCAGGAGCTCGCGCAATACCGCGACTTCTTCGCGCAGCGCCCCTTCCGTCCCGGCGAGGGATTGGCCGGCACCGTGTTCCAGATCGGCCGGCCGCTGCTCTTCTACGAAGTCCGCGGCGACTCGCTCCTCGACTTCTCGCGCGACGACGACGAGCGCGCCGTGAAGGCGAAGCTGCACGAGCAGAGCCTCATCGCCTATCCGATCGAATCGTGGGGCGAGCGCATCGGCGCGGTCGTCATCTCGCAGTCCGATCCGCGGCGCAACTTCGACGCGGAAGACCTCGAGTTCGCGCGCGCCGTCGCGGAGCGCATCGGCGCGGCCAGTCACATCCACCGCCTGACCACGATCGCGCAGGACGGCCACCGCGCCGCCGAGGAGCTCGCGCGCCGCGAAGTCGACGCGCGCGTCCGCTTCGAAGGCGTGCTCGAAAGCGCGCCCATCGGCATCGCCGTGATCTCCGCGGACGAGCTCCGCTTCGAGCTGGCCAATGCGCGCTTCATCGACTACGTCACGCAGTTCGGGCGGATCTCCCTCGACACGAAAGTGATCGGCCTGCGCGCCGCGGAAGTGCTGCCGGCCGACGTCGAGAAGATCCTCAAGCAGGTCGCGGATTCGGGCGAGCCGCGGGTGGACGAGGAGCTGCGCATCGGCGAGTCGTACCTCAACCGCATCGTCTCCGCCGCGCGCGGCCGTTTCTCCGGCATCACCCAGAGCCTGACCGTGCTCGTCCAGGACGTGACGGACCAGGTGCGCGCCCGCCGCGAGATCGAGGACCTGGCCACGATGATGCGCGAGCGCTCCGCGCGTCTCGATTCCATCCTCGGCTCCATGACCGACGGCCTCTGGGTCTACGACCAGAACGGCACCGTGGTCGACGTGAACCAAGCCGCGCTGAACATGTTCGGCCTGGCCTCGCGCGCGGAAGCAGTGGAGCACGGCTCGTTCGAGAACCTCAACCTCCGCGATGCCGAAGGGCGCGCCGTCCCGCCGCACGAGATGCCGTACGCGCGCGCGCTGGCCGGGCAGACGGTACCGGACTACCTCGCCGTCGCGAAGCACCTGCTCACCGGCCGCGACCTCGATCTCTCCATCGCCGCCGCGCCGATCGAAAGCCGCGGCATCGTCGGCGCGGTCCTCGTGATCCGCGACATCACCGCGCTGCAGGAGCTCGACCGCAAGAAGGACGAGTTCCTCTCCGTCGCCTCGCACGAGCTGCGCACGCCGCTCACCACGATCAAGGGCTACACCCAGCTCCTCGCGCAGACGGTCAACGACCTGCAGCCCGACGAGCGCGCCACCTACCTCAACGCGGTCCTCGGCGAGATCGAACGGATGATGGGCCTCATCTCCGAGCTGCTCGACGTCTCCCGCATCGAGACGAACCGCCTGCAGATCCACCCGCAGACCATCCAGTGGCTGCCGTTCATCGAAGGGCGCGTCTCCGCGTTCCGCGTGCAGCATCCCGCACGCCTCATTCACTTCGACGTCAACGCAGCCGAGACGACCGTCGTCGCCGATCCCGACCGCATGCGCCAGGTCGTCGACAACCTCCTCTCGAACGCGCTGAAGTACTCCCCCGAGGGGAGCGACATCGACGTGCGTGTGGCGCGCGAAGACGGCTCGGTCGCGACCTCCGTGACCGACCACGGCATCGGCATCCCCCGCGACGAGATCCCGCAGCTCTTCGAGCGCTTCCACCGCGCCCGCAACGTCTCCAGCCGCTACTACGGCGGCCTTGGCCTCGGCCTCTACATCGCCCGCGCCATCGTCGAAGCCCACGGCGGCGAGATCACGGTGGAGAGCGAAGAAGGGTCGGGATCGACGTTCACCATGCGCTTACCGGTGCGGTAAAGGTATCGCCTGTGGCACGTCCCCTCACCCGGCCGTTGGCCACCCTCTCCCCGCTCGACGCGGGGAGAGGGGCTACTAACTTTCACTCTCGCGAAATGGGAAATTAGTAGCCCTTCTCCCCTGCAAGGGGTGTACGTACCGAGGGCGGATGAGGGGTCGTGCCACAGGCGACGCGCACCTAATCCTCCCCCTCTTCACCTCCTCTTCACCTCCCTTCCTCCGTCGCTTTTCTCCGCGTGCCCAGACTGCGCGCAGGAGAAAACACGAATGAAACTGAAGTGGATCCTGGTGCTGCTGCTGGCAGTGCCGGTCTTTGCACAGGAACAGGAACCCGAGCCCACCACGCCGACTGTCGAGGAGCTGGACGACAAGGTGAAAAGCTTCGGCGAGGCCTTCACCGAGATGCGCAACTCGCTCGAGCTCCTCAACCGGCTGAAGTTCTCCGGCTACCTGCAGGCGCAGTATCTGAACGACGAACGCTCGCGCAATGAGCTCGGCGGCACGACCGGCACGCGTAACTTCGACCAGTTCTCCGTCCGCCGCGCCCGCGTGAAGTTCACGTATCAGTTCATGCCCACCGCGCGCTTCGTGCTGCAGCCCGACGTCAGCTCGGCCGGCGTGACGCTCAAGGACGGCTACGTCGAGTTCACCGAGCCGTGGACCACGTGGAAGAACACGCTCACCGCCGGACAGTTCAACTGGCCGTTCGGCTTCGAGATCATGTACTCCTCGAGCTCGCGCGAGATGCCGGAGCGTTCCCGCGTCGTCCGCACTCTCTTCCCAGGCGAGCGCGATCGCGGCGTGATGGTCTCCGGCCTCGGACTCGGCGAGCGTCTCCGCTACCAGGTCGCGGTGGTCAACGGCACCGGCACGGGTCGCACGGACGACGTCAACAAGCGCAAGGACGTCGTCGGCCGGGTCGGCTATTCGTTCGGTCCGCTCGACGTGGGCGGTTCCCTCTACCGCGGCTCCGATCTCGTCGCGACGAGCACGCAGGCCACCGGCATCGAGTTCGACAAGGACCGCCTCGGGGTCGACTTTCAGTGGGTGACCCCGGTCCCCGGCCTCGGCGTCCGCGGCGAGTACATCCGCGGCAAGCAGGCCCCCAACCCCGGCACGACGCGCACGCAGTCGCACGACGTCGACGGCTGGTACTTCTACGCCATCCAGAACCTCGGCACGCGCCACCAGTTCGTGATCCGCGCCGACGACTATGACGCCGACACCGACGTCGACAACAACGCCGTCCGCACCCTCGGCGGCTCCTACATCTTTCACTGGGATGCGAACAGCAAAGTGATGTTCGC
The DNA here is from genome assembly GCA_035630815.1 of Thermoanaerobaculia bacterium. Classification (GTDB taxonomy): domain Bacteria; phylum Acidobacteriota; class Thermoanaerobaculia; order Gp7-AA8; family Gp7-AA8; genus QHVT01. The sequence goes on along the minus strand of DASQJY010000029.1, from coordinate 45,338 downwards.
CTACGAGAAGCCGGAGAACGAGATCAACGATCCGGACGACAACGTCTTCACCGTTCGCTACCAGTACTCGTTCTGAGGAGATCCACGCATGAAAAAACTCGTTGCAGCATTGCTTCTCGCGCTTCCGCTGTTCGCCGCGAAGCCGCTCTCCATCAAAGGCTCCGACACCATGGTCATCATGAACGCCCGCCTCGCCGAGGCGTTCATGCTGAAGCAGCCCGGCACTGCCATCCAGGTCACCGGCGGCGGCTCCGGCGTTGGCATCGCGTCGCTCATCAACGGCACCACCGACATCGCCGCCTCCTCGCGTCCGATCAAGACCAGCGAGACCGACAAGCTGAAGCAGCGCTTCGCCACCACCGGCTACTCGTTTCCGATCGCCCGCGACGGCCTGTCGGTCTACCTCAACGCCGCGAACCCGGTGAAAGAGCTCACCCTCGCGCAGATCAGCGACATCTACACGGGCCGCATCACGAACTGGAAGCAGGTCGGCGGCAGGGACGCCTCGATCATCCTCTATTCACGCGAGAACTCGTCCGGCACGTACCAGTACTTCAAAGACAACGTGCTGATGGGGAAGGACTACTCGCCTCGCGCGCAGACGCTCCAGGGAACCGCCGCCGTCGTGAACGCAGTGGCGAAAGACGCGAACGGCATCGGCTACGGCGGCGCTGCGTACGCGAAAGGCATCAGGTTCGCGGCCGTGAAGAAGGACGACAAGAGCCCCGCCATCATGCCGACGCTCGATACCGTCCGCACCGGCCAATACCCGATCAGTCGCTTCCTCTATCTGTACACGCGCGTGAAGCCGTCAAAGGACATGAAAGCGTTCATCGACTGGGCCACCGGTCCGGAAGGGCAGCAGATCGTGACGAAGGTGGGGTATTTCCCGATCAAGTAGTCATAATCCCCCGCGTGCCCCGCAAGCAGCGTATTGCCGCGATCGACGTCGGAACGAATTCCATTCACATGGTGGTCGTGGAGCAGCAGCGCCACGGCTACCGTGTGATCGACAAGGAAAAGGACATGGTGCAGCTGGGGCGGGGAAGCCTGGAAGGGCGCCCGTTGACGGATGACGCGATCGCGCGCGGCGTGGCCGCTTTGCAGCGGATGGCCGGGATCGCGGAGCGGTGGCAGGTCACCGGCGTCGTGGCCGTGGCCACGAGCGCCATCCGCGAAGCGCCGAACGGCCGCCGCTTCATCACCGCCGCGCAGAAAGCCTCCGGCATCAACGTGCGCGTGATCTCGGGGGAGGAAGAAGCGGACTACATCTACCGCGCCGTACGCAGTGCGATCGACTTCCACGGCGGGACGGCGCTGGCGATCGACATCGGCGGCGGCAGCGTCGAGCTGATCGTCGGCACGCAGGACGAGGTCTACCTCACCCGCAGCGAGCCGGTCGGCGCGTTGCGCATGGCGCAGATGTTCGACCTCGACCGCGCCGCCACGCCCGCGGCCGTCGACGAGTGCCGCAAGTACGTGCGCAAGGGTTTGAAGAAGACGCTCGCCGCCGTCGCGCGCCTCGGGTTCGACTTCTCGGTCGGCACCTCCGGCACCATCGTCGCGCTCTCGACTCTCGCGGCGGCCAGCGCCGCGGCCAACGGCGACGCGGTCTCCTCCGGCCTGCGCTGGCTTTCCCGCAAGCGGCTGCGCGACGTCATCGACGCGCTCACGCCGCTGAATGCAGGAGACCGCGCGAAGAGGTTCGGCATCGACGAGCGGCGCGCCGAGACGATCCTCGCCGGCGCGATCGTGCTCGATGAAATCATGCGCAAGCTCGACATCGAGCAGTTGCGCTCCTGCGACGCCGCGTTGCGCGAGGGGATCGTCGAGCACGTGCTCGACGAAGTGCGCCAGCCGCCGAAGAAAGGCGACAGCGTCCGCCGTTCGTCCGTACTCAGTCTCGTCGAGCGCAGCGACGTGGAGCGTGCACATGCGACGCATGTCGCGCGGCTCGCGTTGCGCATCTTCGACCAGACCGCCGACCTGCATCGCTGCAACACCGGCGAGCGCGAGCTCCTCGAATACGCCGCGCTGCTGCACGAAGTCGGGATGCACGTGTCGTATCGGGACCATCAGAAGCATTCGTATTACCTGATCAGCCACGCCGGCCTGCGCGGCTTCACTACGGATCAGGTGGCCATCGTCGCCAACGTCGCGCGCTACTACCGCAAATCGACGCCGGACGACGAGCACGACAACTTCGCGCAACTCTCTCCGGCGCAGCAGGAGATCGTGCGCAAGCTCGTGGCCATCCTGCGCATCGCCGATGCGCTCGACCGGGGGCGCCGCCGCGCCGTGCGCGACGTCGCCGTCGAGGCGGACGAAGAGACGGTGCGCTTCCACGTGCGCCTGCGCGGCGACGCGGAGGTCGAGCTCGCGTCGGCCGCGAAGCGGGCCAGATACTTCGGAAAGGTGTTCGGAACCGATGTCGACTTCGAAGAAAAAAGCAGCAGCGCCGCCGCCTGAGAAAGTCGAGCGTTTCATCGTGCTCTTGCGTCACGGCATCGCCGAGGATGCGACGCCGGAGAAGAAGGACGAGGACCGCAGCCTGACCGCGGAAGGACACGCGCGCATGAAGCAGATCGCCCGAGGACTCGAGCGCACGCTCCCGAGAGTGGAAGCGATCTATTCGAGCCCCCTCCTGCGCGCGGTGCAGACGTCGCTCTGGGTCTCGAAAGCGTACCGCTCGCGCGTCAACATCAATACCGTCGACGCCCTGATCCCCGACGCGAGCGCGAAGCAGTTCCGCGCGCTGGTCGACGGCATCCGGGAACGCCGCGCCATCATCGTCGGCCACGAGCCCAACCTCACCGACAACCTCCGCGCCCTGACCGGCCTCAAAGAATCCGACGCCATCGAGCTGAAAAAAGGCGGCTGCTACGGGGTACGGCTGAACGCCGACGGAACGGCAGTGTTGGAGTGGCTCCTCCCCCCGCGCATCCTGCGCAAACTGGGCGAGTAGCTCCCCCGTAGCCGAAGCGTCACCATCCACACCGGCCAACCCGTGTAGGCTCACGGCTATGCTGCGAGCCGCGATCATCCCCCTGATCTTCGCATCGGCGATCGCGGCACAATCGCGCACCGAGGTCCGCCCCCCGCTCCCGCCACGGCCCGGCCGCGCCATCGTCGAGTTCCACGACGGCGGCACACGTGCCGCCAACGCCACGTTCCAGCAGTTCCGCCGCGACCTCGCCTCACTCGACCGTCGCGCGGCCAAGGCCGCGCTCGATCCCATCCGCCACGAATACGTCCACGCCATGTTCGGCGCCGCCATCGACGTCCCGGACGAGCTGGTCGACGCGCTGCGCCGCCTCCCGTACGTCCGCGCCGTCCATCCCGACCGCACCGTCAGGATCTGTGTGGAGCGGTGGGTGCCTCGCCCACCGGCACTCGCGACGACCGCAGCCACCGGCCTCGCCGCCCGCGGCGAAGGCATCACCGTGGCCGTCCTCGACACCGGCATCGACTACCACCACGAAGTCTTCGGCGGCGCGTTCGGTCCCGGCCACAAAATCGCCGGTGGCTTCGACTTCGTCAACGACGACGCCGATCCGATGGACGATCACGGCCACGGCACGCACGTCGCCGGCATCATCGCCGGCGACTCGACCGAGCTCACGGGAGTGGCCCCCGGCGCGACGCTCTACGCCTACAAAGTCCTCGGCGGCATGGGTGGCGGGTTCGAGTCCGACATCGTCGCGGCCATCGAGCGCAGCATGGACCCGGACCAGGACGGCAACACCTCCGATCACCACGACGTCGTCAACATGAGCCTCGGCGGTCCCGGCCACGCTGACGATCCGATGTGCCTCGCCGTCGACAGGGCCACCGCAGCCGGCGTGACGGTCGTCATCGCCGCCGGCAACGAAGGCCGGCTCTCGTCGATCGGCAGCCCCGGAACCGCGCGGACGGCGATCACGGTCGGTGCCGTGACCGACGCGGGCGTCATGACGTCGTTCAGCTCGCGCGGGCCCGCGCCGGCGTTGCTCACGTTCAAGCCCGACGTCGTCGCACCCGGATACGAGGTGCTGTCGGCGCGTATGGGGGGTGGCCTGATGCGGCTCAGCGGCACGTCGATGGCCGCCCCTCACGTCGCCGGCGTGGCGGCACTGCTGACCGAACTGCATCCCGGCTGGACACCCGCCGACATCCGCAGCGCGCTCGTCACGACGGCGCTGGCGATGCCCGATCCACCCGTCGCGCGCGGCGCGGGCCGCGTCGATGCGACGCGTGCGGCGGCCGCCACGGCGCTGCTCGATTCGTCCGGCATCAGCTTCGGCCTCGCGCCGGGAACGACGGGGATTTGGGAAGAGAGGCGCATCGTGACCGTGACCAACAGCGCACCGGTGACGCGCACGTTCCAGGTCGCGGCGACGAACGGTCCCGCCGGCACGACGCTCACCGTCACGCCGGCGGCCCTGGAGCTCGCCCCCGGAGCCTCGCAGGCGGTTGAGCTGAAGCTGAGCCTCGACAACGCCGCTGTCGCGTTTCCCGACCAGCCGGCGCTCAGCGGGATCATCCAGTTCCGCGGCGACGATTCGTTCGACCTTCCCTGGATCGTGATGCGCAGCGCACGGTTGACCATCTCGACCGACATGTTCATGGGGGGTATCACCCTGCTTTCGCCGGGCGGCGTGGAGCATCTCCAACCCTACGGCATCGACCGGGCGGAGCTCTTCGGACGTCCCGGCTCGACGTACGACCTCCTCGTCTCGGCAGCCACATACAGCGAGCTCGGACCGGCGTTCCGCCTCCTGAGCGCGGAGGACCGCGTCGTGGCCGGCGACGGCCAGCTGGACCTGCCCGGCGCCGTCGCGTCCGCGGAACTGGTCCTCGACTCGCGCGACGAGAACGGCCGGCTGCTCCGCGAGCTGGCGATCGAGCGCTTTCATACCGGACGCTGGTGCACGCTCGCCCTCGACATCGACAAAGGGACCCGCAGGCTGATCGAGATCCATCTCGGCAGCTGGGACAGGATCTTCGTCTCGCCGATGTCCTCCAGCATCGTGCTCCATCCGTTCGAGGTCTCGATCGACATGACGAAGGAGCGCGTCTACAACATCCAGTACCCGCCCATCCGAGGCATCACGGAGTCGAAGACGCTCACCGCCGATGCCTCGTCCTACCTGCATACCGTCCTGAATTTCGAGGCCCAGGCCCCGCCGCCGCACCTGCTCGCCTCCTGCATCACCAACGGCGTGAAGACCGTCGAGCCGGTGCTGCAGCTGCACTCGCACTTCTGCTTCACGGACGTTTTCCCCGGGCGCCCGCGCGTCGACTACTACACCACCAGGGAGTCGGGGAACGCCGGGTCCGGCATCATGTTCTACTACGTCGACAAGACCATCGTGCCTCCGCTGCGCGGGCTCGGCGACTCCATCGTGGCCACCGAATTCACGCAGTCGCCCGCCGACTACGCGATCGCGAACGGCGAAGAGCTCACGGTCGGGACCACGCCGTTGTTCCCGATCGCGTTTTACGGCACGACCGAGGGCCTCCTGTACCAGTGGGTGTGGCCGGGATTCCGCGGCGCGTTCAACGACTGGGACACGAACGCGACGCAGGGCACGGCCTGGACGACTTACGACGCGCAGAACGCGGTCAAAGCGAGCGGCTCGATCGTGGTCACGATTCCACCGTCCGATCCCGGCCCCGCCGCGGAACCGGGCGACCGCTTGGTCGCCGTGACCGAAAACCTGAACGTGGCCGGCCTCCCGTCGCGCGGCGAGCTCGAGGTGCAATTCGGCCGCGACGAAACAGACCTGATCGCCCCCACCTTCACCTCCCTGCGAGTGCTCGACGCCCTCGGCCACCCCACCAGCCGCCTGCGCCGCAACACCGCCGCCACGCTCCACTTCTCGATCGCCGACCACGACTACCGCTCCGATGCCCAGACCCAGCCGCTGAAATCCGAAGCCACCCGGGTCTGGTACCGCCCCTCCGGCACCACCGCCTGGCAACCCCTCTCCGTCGCCAACACCGGCTCCGACCCCGGCACCTTCACCACCCTCGGCCACATCCCCGCCGGCGACCTCTATCGCATCGACCTCACCCCAGCCACCATGATCGCCGGTCAGATCGACCTCCGCATCGAAGCCGAGGACGCCCACGGCAACCGCACCACCTGGACGCAACTGCCGGCATTCGTCGTGAGCGTCTCGAAGCGGCGCTCGGTGCGGTGAGGGAAGTGGCGGCGCTGCCGAAGGCAGCACAAGACCTGTAGGCCCGTGAGTCTGGCGTAATTCGCCTGAGTCATCTCGGTCTCCCCTGAATCCGCGAGGTGTTACGGCGACGCGGGTTCGAAGACGCGCGACAGGTACTCTTCCGCCGCGAACTGAAACAGGAACTCTTCGATCCGTTCGTCCGGCATCCGATCCTCGCCACGTTTTGCATCGGCGACCGATTGGGCGTACTGGGGCGTCTTACGGTACGCGGCGTATTGTGCCCGCCGAAAGCGCTCGAACTCTTCCCGGTTCATCGCCTGCTCGTTCTGGAGGGCGCCTCTCACGATCGTCAACACCAGGTACGACGAATACGTCGAGCCGTATCCCATGTGGACGTAGTCGACGATCTCACCCGTTGGCACGACGAGATGGCCCGTAAACCAGGTCGCCGGGCGCGGACCTGCTTCACCGAACAGCGCCTTCATGGCGGACCGAAGCTGCTCCGACTCAGGGACATCGTCCATGAATTTGCGCGTCGGTACGCCCACGTCCTCGAGGAAGAGTTGTTTGTCGCGGACGGACCATGTGGCGATGTAGCCTCGCCACAGCCCGGTCGAGTGGACCTCCGGCTCGGGAAGCCGTCCGGGGCTTGCAGCAAGAACCGGCGCGAGCGGATTCGTGTGGATGAAGTAGGTCTTTGCACCGATCTTGAGAACGTCGGGAGCCTGAGCGGTAGCGCCGAGGCGAGTGGCAACAGCAAGGGAGAGGAGAAAAAAGACCAGTCGTTTCATATGCTCCTTCCGTGCGCATGACGATGAGGGTCACGCGATACTGAGGATACGTACCAGACGCCGCGAAAGTCACGGGCCGGTGGCAGGCATCATCGCCGGAGACTCGAGCGACCTCACGGCTCTCTCCGTCGTCTACACGGGTTCCGACACCAGCGCCTTCGTCACCGTCGGCCGCGTCCCCGCCGTCGACCTCTATGTTGACGCGTGGCGCCGGGCGTCTTACGCTTGGTGCGATCGATCGCGACCGGAGGCTGTCATGGCGCGCACCAGGGTTTCGTCAAAGTATCAGGTCGTCATTCCCAAGGACGTGCGACAGTCTGCCGACATCCGCGTCGGTCAGGAATTCCAGGTCATCGCCAAGGGCGGCCAGATCACGCTCGTTCCCGACAGGCCGATCGCGTCGATGCGCGGCTTCGTGCGGGGGATGAAGACCACCGGGTTTCGTGAAAAGAAAGACCGGTTGTGATCGTCCTTGATTCGTCTGGATGGATCGAGTTTTTCGCTGACGGTCCGCACGCCCCGGAGTTCGCCACCCGTCTGAGGCATCCCGCGAACGTCATCACGCCCACGGTCGCTATTTACGAGGTCTACAAGTGGATCAAGCGTCAGCGATCCGAGGACGAGGCCCTCGACGCGGTCGCCACGATGAAGAAGACCACGGTCGCCGATCTCACGGAAGAAGTCGCGCTCACCGCCGCCGACCTGAGTCTCGCTCACGGCTTGGCCATGGCTGAGGCAATGATGCTCGCTTTTGCTCGTGAGAACCGCGCGGAGCTTGTGACGACCGACTCAGGATATGAAGGGCTTGCAGACGTGACGGTGTTTTCGAAGAAAACAAAATCTTAGACCTCCAGCGCTGCCTCAGATGTCCCGGCCCCCCACGTCCTTCGGGGGAAAGACTCCAATCCGTAACCCCGTCGTCCCCCGCTTGCAAGTGGGGGCGGCTACGCTGACCACTATGCAACTCCGCTCCACAACTGCCACGCTCCTCGGCGGCGGCATTCTCGTCGGCTCCATCGACGCCCTCTACGCTATTTCCTTCTGGGCTCCGCGCGGAGCGACACCCACGCGCATCTTCCAAAGCATCGCCGCCGGCCTGCTCGGCCGCTCCGCGTTCGAAGGCGGTGTGGCGACGGCCCTGCTCGGCGTGGCGCTCCACTACTTCATCGCCCTGACCATCGTCGTCGTGTACTGGTTCCTGAGCCGACGGTTCGGTGTGCTGCTGCGCCGCTACCTCCTCTGCGGCGCTGCGTATGGCCTCGGCGTCTACGCGGTCATGAACTACGTCGTGATCCCACTCTCGGCGAATCCGCGGTCGCGCTTCAACCTGTCATGGGTGATCTGGAGCGTCATCGTGCACGCGCTGTTGATCGGCATCCCGGCCGCGCTCACCGCCCGCCTCGCGCGCGGAATCGAGCACCACCCGCGTCCGTCCACCGCGGTATGACAACCGGAACATAGGTTTCACGCCGGAGGCGTGGCGGAGGGTAGCCGGTGGTAAGCGCCGCAGGCGCGCCACCACCGGTAAAACGGCGACATCGGTTTGCACCCCTCCGGGGTGCCGTACGCGACCCCGCTGGGGTCGGAGATGGTGGCCGACGTGATCCGGTGGTGGCGCGCCTGCGGCGCTTACCACCGGCTACCCTCCACCACGCCTCCGGCGTGAACAACACGACGCGCTTGGCGGAACGGTGTATAGCGAGCGGTTGGCGCACGGCGCACGCTGTTAGCGGAACGATGCATTACGTCGGCGCAACGGCGCACACGCTTGGCGGGATGGTGTATGGCGGTTGACACCACGACGCACACTCGTGACGCCATGACACACACACCACGTGACACCACGACGCACACCGCTTGACGCAGCGCGCGCAGCACGTGTCACCACGGTGAACCGGGGTGGCGCGTGCGCGGTCGCGCGGATCAGCCTCTCACCGTGGCGGATAGTCTTCGTGCCGCAGGTACTTTCCCACGTACAACATCGTGGCCACCCTGCGCAGCATAGGCTCGCCGTGGTGCACGCCCTCGGCAAAGTCACCGCCGGCGGCCCAATCCTCGACTGCGCGAAGGAACTTCGTGGTCGATCTGGTTTGCCAGTGATCTTCGGGCAGGCAGTCGTCGTACCGCCTCTCGCAGTCGTGCCGGCTGGCTTCGGAATCAGCGCGCAGCGCGGACAGGAAGCGGATGAATGTGGTCTCGTCTTCGACCTTGGCGAGAAGATCTCTCAGCGTGTCTGGCATGCGCGGAAGTGTAACCGGCGGCGCATCACGCGTACGCCCTCTTCGCCTGCACGCTTCGAAACGTCCATTCTCCGCGCATGAGAATTGCGGCGGTGAGCTGCCCGCCGTAGACGCACCCGGTGTCCAGCCCGAGGGCGAACTTGTCCACCTTCGGCTCCCGCACGGGTGTGTGTCCGTAGACCACCACCCGCTCCCCCTTCCACTTCTCCGACCAGAGCACGTCCCCCTCGTGATTCTTCTCCTTGCCAACGTGCACCCACTCGCCATCCTCACGGCGGATCCAGCACGGTTTTGGGGACCAGATCGGCCCCCCGGGCTACGTCGTCATCACTCACCTGCGTCGGGGAGGGCGAATCTCCGTGGACGGGAGTGACGTCGGCGTCTAGCTCGTCGTATCCGGCCTTTCGAGGCAGAAGCTGGAGTGCAGGTAGGGGTGTGCGGTGGTCACGACACTCCTTAGATGACTGGGCGATGAGCGCCACCAGCCAAAGGACACGAAATGACGAGCGAAAATGATTGTTCTTTCAACACAATTACAGCCCGGACGTTGCGGATAGTAGATAGCCGGAATCGACCGCGTATCGTCATCACTACGCCAGACGACGCCGCAGCGCTGGCCTTGGTGGACGTAGCCGGCAACCCGTGCTTGCAACTGCTGATCCTGGACGACGTTACCAAGCTCGTGCTCAGAAGCCCCTCAGGAACGACGAGGGTGGTTGTGGCGAGCGATCATCAGACGAACGAAGCCGGTGTCATGGTTTATCGAAAGAATGGGACATTGTGGTTTGCGGCGTCAAGCGGTGACGAGGGCGGGGACATGGTCGTCACGGTCGACGAAACTACCGAGCCGATATGGTTTGCTCCCAACGCGCGAGCGGACAGCCCGGGGCAACAAAGCATGGACGGCGATGAATTTAACGATGTTCTGAACGACAGGTTCAATGAGGCGAAAGGATTCATCACGCGATCAATCGACGGCGATCCTGCGACTGCGCGAAACGATCTGCAAGAGTGGAAGGCCGCAATGAAGCAGTTACTCTGTTCGCAACTTGGACACAACGCTGCTGAGAAGTTTGATGCGGCTGGAAACTTTAACCTTATTCATCCTACACCGCGTCAGTTGATCGATGCGCTCAAAGCTCTACAAACCTGCGTCGCAGAGGTGGTCGTTGCAGCTCGGCGGCAGTGATCAGGGGTTTCCGAAGAAGGCTCCGGCCGGGAATGACGCGGAAGCAAAAGCCCGCGATAGCAATGATGGTGATCGCGCACGCGAGGTCCGTATCCCGGCGGGTGCGGCCGAGCGCTTTGCACCGCCTGAGGAGCCACGGGCCTGCCAATTTACTGCTGAACGAAGTGATTGCGACTAGTAAACACGCCGAAATTGTGTCTTACCCGGGCCATAGAGGACAAGTTATGATGCCGGCGAGGTGGCAAAATGTCAGAACGTCATTCACGACTACGCCAGCGATGCGGACTAGCTGTATTAATGGTACTCACAGCAATGTCGCAATCTTCCTATCGGCTCAACGCTAAACCGCTGGGCACAGATCATGACGGTAGGCATGCCATCGTCAGTCTCGATGTGCCCGTAGTACAAGTCCTCGATCAGGAGGCAGTGTCTCTAGTTGATGGTTCCGGCAGGGACGCGTTCGAGCGCGACGTGGCATTGAACGGCGAGCCGGAGCAGAGCGAACCCGCCAGAACAGACGTGATCGAAGTGTCGGCCAATACCGAAGAGTGGGTAACTTCGGACCTTGAAGTTGAAGAGGGCGATGAGGTCGAGATACGTGCCAAGGGGAAGGCTGTTACGACTCTTTACGGCGCCGAAAGCGGCCCTGAGGGTCAAAGTTTCGTTTGTGACGTAGAGGCATGCATCGCTATCCGGAAGCCTTACGGGGCGTTGTTAGCACGAATCGCTACCCAGCCGCCGATAGTAGTGGGGCGATGGCGCGCTGTCCGCGCCAAACACAAAGGGCGCTTCGAGTTCATGATCAATGATCAACGTGGCTATTACGACGATAACGATGGTGCGTACGATGTGACGATCACGATCACGCGCGCAAAATGAAATGCGTGACCTTCCTGCGCCGCACCGGGTGGGCAGGTGGTCGCTAGAACATCCGTAGCCGCGGTTGGCAGGCTCCTGAACGCCTGCGTGACGTGTCGTCCTGCCACCGTCGGCGGTATTCTGGTCGCTTGAACCAATGCGCTATTCGTGCAGTGCGACGGCGCATCTTTCCAGAGCCGCCAACCTGCCTACTGCGCGTGCCCTCACGCGTACGCCCTCTTCGCCTGCACGCTCCGAAACGACCACTCCCCCCGCGTGAGAATCGCGGCGGTGAGCTGGCCTCCGTAGACGCACCCGGTGTCCAGCCCGAGGGCGAACTTGTCCACCTTCGGCTCCCGCACGGGCGTATGTCCGTACACCACCACCCGCTCCCCCTGCCACTTTTCCGACCAGAGCACGTCCCCCTTTTTCTTCTTTTCCTTGCCGACGTGCATCCAGTCGCCGTTTTTGTGGCGGATCCAGCGCAGCTTCGGGACGAGCTCCGCCTCGCGGGCGACGTCGTCCGGAGTCACCTGCATCTGAGGCAGGAACCCTCCGTGGACGGCGGTGACGTTCGCGTCGGGGAAGTCGAGGACGAGGGGCCAGGTGGCGAGGTAGCGGAGGAGGTCGCGGCGGAGGAGGATGTCGCGGTTCTCCGTGGCGAAGAATCTAAGGAGGGGGTGGGCGCTGTCGAGGACTTTGAGCTCGTTGTTGCCTTTCACCGCGAGGTAGCCGCGGTCGCGCCAGAGGTCGAGGCATTTGGCGGCGGCGGGGCCTTTGGTCACTACGTCGCCGACGGACACCACGAGATCATTGGCCCCGGGGGCGACGAGGGCCAGCAGTTCGCGGAGCTCGTCGTAGCAGCCGTGGATGTCGCCGATGAAGATCAGGCGGGCGTCGGGCGGGTTGGGGACGGTGCGGAAGAGGGTCATCGCCAGGCGGCCCACAGCTTCTCCATGCGGGCGGTGAAGAGGGGCGGGCGTTCGGCGTAGACGCGGTTGCCGATCTCGTGCGCCCGGCGCTCGAGCTCGTGCTGGCCGGTGTCGATGGCGTCCAGGAGCTCCTGCGGTGCGTCGGGGACTGCGTCGTGGAGGACGTGCAGGTCGTGGTGGTCGCCGAGGGCGTGGGAGAGCTCTTCGAGGACGGCGGCGTAGCTCTTCATCATCTCCGGCCAGACGTGGCGCAGGAGCTGGGCGTGGTACCAGTGGGTCTTTACGTGCTTGCGCCACTCGTGCAGCTCTTCCGGGCTGTCCGCGCGTTTCAGGGCGCGGCGGCCGTCGCGGTAGGTGCGCTGAAGGCCGGGAGCGAGGGTGTCGAAGGAGTCGTCCACGTCCGGCCAGAGGCCGAGACGGCCCTGCGCGATCACGAGTTGCGCTTGCGTGTTGGCGATCAGCTCGTCGAGGTTCACCTCGGCGCGGCCGGTGCTCAGTTTCTTCCTGACGCGATTGTGGAGAGGGCGCGGGAGGTCGAGCTTCTCCAGCGCTTCGAGCACGGCGTCGGCGTCGCGGACGGAGGCGAGGTCGCGGCCGGCGTCACGGAACCACGCGTTCTCCAGCGCGAAGTGCTCGCCGAGCGGTTCGCGCACCAGCCGCAGCAGGGCGCGTGTCTCCTTGAACCGCTTGCGCGCGTTGTGGATGCGCTTCTCGCGCGGCGACTTTGCGTCCGTGAGCTGCTCGCGGGCACGGACGAGCTGCTCGTCCATGATCCGGCGCACCCCGGCGGGAACGGTTTCATCGTGCTCGAATGCGTAAGCCATAATCGTCTCGTTTGCCGACCGCAAGAACGATTCCGCTGATCAACCGGGAGCTGAGCCGGCTGGACTATAACCGGCGCGTCCTCGCGAAAGCCGAGGATCCGGCGGTGCCGCTGCTGGAGCGGCTGCGGTTCCTCGCCTTCTGCTCGCGCAACCTGGACGAATTCTTCATGGTGCGCGTCGGAGCGGCGCGGGACCTCATCGACGCCGGGATCGCCGACCGGACGCAGGAAGGGATGCTGCCCTCCGAGCAGATGACGGCCATGCGCCAGCAGGCGCGCGCGCTGCTGGCGGACATGTACCGCTGCCTGAACGACGAGCTGCTGCCCGAGCTGCGCTCGCGTCGGATCATCGTGGAGAGCTTCCGGGAGCTGACGGACGAGGAGCAGGAGACGCTGAGCGCAGTCTTCCGCGAAACCATCGCGCCGGTGCTGACGCCGCTGGCCATCGATCCCGGACATCCCTTTCCATTCGTGGCGAACCTCAGCCTCAACATCGCCGTTACGGTCGAATCGGGACGCGGCGGCGAGCACGTGGTGCTGTTCAAGCTGCCGCCGCTGCTGCCGCGCTTCATCCACGTGGCGGGCGGCCGCTACGTGCCGATCGGGTCGCTGGTGATGGCGCACCTCGAGCACTTCTTCCCCGCCCTGCAGTTGCGAGGCGCGGTGCTGTTCCGGGTGATCCGCAACTCGGAGCTGAGCATCGACCGCGACGAGGTGGAGGACCTGCGCGATTCGGTCGAAGCGGAGCTGCGGCGCAGCGAGCGGAAGCAGGTGGTCTGCCTGGAGATCGACTCACGCGCCTCGGGGGACATCGTGCGCGTGCTGGCCGAGGGGACGCGGACGCGGGGGGAGGACGTGTATCCCGTGCCGGGGTTCCTCAAGATCAACGACCTCGGCGACATCTGCGATGTGGTCGACGCGCCGGAGCTGCGCTATCCCGAATTCAATCCGCGCCTGCCGCAGCGGCTCGCGACCACCGCGGACATCTTCTCCATCGTGCGCGACCGCGACGTGCTGCTGCACCGGCCGTACGACTCCTTCACCGCGGTCATCGAGCTGCTGCACTCGGCGGCCACCGATCCGGCGGTGGTGGCGATCAAGCAGACGCTCTACCAGACGGACGAGGAGTCGCCGGTCATCGACAAGCTGGTCCTCGGCGCGCTGAACGGCAAGCAGGTCACGGTGGTGATCGAGCTGCAGGCGCGCTTCGAGGAGAAGCGCAACATCGCGCTCGCGGCGCGCCTGCACGACGCCGGCGCGCAGGTCGTGTACGGCCTGGTGGGCATCCAGGCGCACGCGAAGATGTGCGTGGTGGTGCGCAGCGAAGACGGCGGCCTCCGGCACTACGTGCATCTTTCCACCGGCAACTACAACGTCGACGCGGCGCGCGTCTACACGGACCTGGACCTGCTGACCGCCAACGAGGAGTTCGGGCGCGAGGCGTCGCAGCTGATGAACGTGCTGACCGGCTTCTCGGCCACCAGCCTCACGCAGGTGCTGGAGCGCAATGGCCCGCGTCCGCAGTGGAAGAATTTCCTGATCGCGCCGTTCGACTATCACCGCGGGCTGCTCGCGCTGCTCGAGCGGGAGACGAAGCACGCGAAGGAGAAGCGCCCGGCGCGCATCGCCGCGAAGCTCAACTCACTGGTAGACCCGGCAGTGATCGACGCGCTCTACCGCGCCGCGGATGCGGGGGTGAAGATCGACCTGATCGTGCGCGCGATCTGCTCGCTCGTGCCGCGCGAGAACATCCGCGTGATTTCGATCGTGGACCGCTTCCTCGAGCATTCGCGCGTGATCCGCTTCGAGAACGGCGGCGCACCCGAGATGTACCTCTCCAGCGGCGACTGGATGCCGCGCAACTTCGCGCGCCGCGTGGAGGTGATGTTCCCCCTCCTCGACCAGCAGGTCCGCGAGCAGGCGGAACAGATCCTGGAGATCTCCCTGCAGGACGGCGGCTCGTCCTGGCAGCTGCAACCGGATGGAACGTGGCAACCCCGCCGCGGCGGCTCGTCCAGCCAGCAGCGCTTCATCGACATCACAAGGAAGGAAGCGGTGTCGCTCGGGGACTACGACGAGGCGATCGAGCAGGCGCCGAAGATCCGGAGGAAGGCGAGGAGGAAGCGGTAGTTCTTGAATGGTGTCGGGTGTCAGATGTCTGGGGCTGGCTCCCTGGACGAAGATTGACGCACTTCGCACCGACGTCCGAAAATACGCATGTCCAAACAGGCCGGAGTGTCGTCCAGGCGAAACTCCGCAGACACCTGACACCCGACACCAGCGCTAACGCCTCTTCTTCTGCTTCCTCCTCGGCACCCCCGGCTCGATCTTCACCGCCTCTGCACGCGCGTTCTCGATGAATCGCTGCTGGCTGCGGATGGGACGCGCGCCGGGTTTGCGGCGGCGGTAGGTGCCGTCCGTCTGCAGGCGCCAGGATTTGGCGTCGTCGGCGAGGCAGGTGCCCAGGATCTGGAGCTCGATGCGGTCGCGGAGCTGCGGGGAGAGGATGGGCCAGGTCACTTCGATGCGGCGGAAGAAGTTGCGGGGCATCCAGTCGCCGCTGGTGACGTAGATCTCGGTATCGCCGGCGTTGCGGAACAGGAAGATGCGCGTGTGCTCGAGGAAGCGGTCGACGATCGAGATCACGCGGATGTTCTCGCGCGGCACGAGGCAGCAGATGCCGCGGACGATGAGGTCGATCTTCACCCCCGCGGCGGCGGCGCGGTAGAGGGCTTCGATGACCTGCGGCTCGACCAGCGCGTTCAGTTTGGCGATGATCTGGGCCGGCTTCCCTTCGCGCGCCTGGCGCGTCTCGCGCTCGATCATCTTCAGCGCCCAGGCGTGGTAGTCGATCGGGGCGACGATCAGCTTCTTCCACTGCCAGCGCGT
The DNA here is from genome assembly GCA_035630815.1 of Thermoanaerobaculia bacterium. Lineage (GTDB taxonomy): Bacteria > Acidobacteriota > Thermoanaerobaculia > Gp7-AA8 > Gp7-AA8 > QHVT01. Next base: position 29,449 of record DASQJY010000029.1, on the reverse strand, counting down.
CGACGCGTGCGTGAACACTTCCTGCACCGTGGCGGTGCTGTAGCCGGTGATCACGTTCAGCAGTTGCGCGGCGTCCTCGCCGATGCCGGCGTCGCAGGTGAGCAGGTCGAGGTCGGTGTAGAGCCGGGCCGTCTTCGCGTTGTAATTGCCGGTCGAGAGATGGACGTAGCGCCGTAGAGTGCCGGCTTCGCGGCGGATCACGAGCAGCAGCTTCGAGTGCGTCTTGATGCCCACCAGGCCGTACACCACCTGCACGCCCGCTTCCTCGAGCCGCCGCGCCCACGCGATGTTGCGCTCCTCGTCGAAGCGCGCCTGCACCTCCACGATCGCCGTGACCTGCTTGCCGTTCATGGCCGCGCGCGCGAGCGCTTCGACCACCAGCGAGCCGGGCTCGGTGCGGTAGAGGGTCTGCTTGATGGCGATGACGTCGGGATCGTCGGCCGCGCTCTGCACCAGCTCCACGACCGCGTTGTACGAGTCGTACGGACGGTGCAGCAGGACGTCGCCGGCGCGGATGATGGAGAAGATGTCGTCGCTCGTCGCCAGTTCGATCGGCATGCGCGGGTTGAACGGCTCGTCCTTGAGCGAGGGCAGGTCGACGCTCGGATAGATCTCGATCAGGTCGCCGAGCTTCGGCAGCCCAGGAGTGAAGAACGTGTCCTCGCGCGCCACCTCGAGCTCGCGGTGCAGCATCTCGATGGCTTCTTCGCCGGCGGCACTGGAGACTTCCATCCAGACCACTTCTTTCCGCTCGCGGCGGCGCAGCTCGGTCTCGACGAACTTGAGCAGGTCTTCGACTTCGTCTTCGCGGAGGAGGATGTCGGCGTTGCGGATGACGCGGAACGCGACCACTTCCCGGATCTCGAGCCCTGGAAAAAAGTACGCGGCATGCGTGCGTACCAGCTCTTCGATGGGCAGGAAGCGCCGCTCCGTATCCGGAATGGCGATGAAGCGCGGCAGGATGCGCGGCACTTTCATGAACGCGGTGTGCGAGTCCTCGCCGCTTGCGAGGGTGACCGCGAGGTTGAGCGCGCCGCTGGCCAGGAAGGGGAGCGGATGCCCCGGATCGACCGCCAGCGGCGTGAGCACCGGCGCGATGCGCGCGTGAAACTCGGCCGCGAGCGCTTCGTGCTGTTTCGCGGTCAGCGCTTCCGCCCGCTCGATGCGGATGCCGCTCTTGCGCAACTGCGGCAGCAACCCGTCGAGGACGCGGTACATGTCGCGCAGCAGCGCCTTGACCTGCTCCCGGATGGCTTTCAACTGCTGCTTCGGAGTCATCCCATCCGGCGATTTGTCACGTACCCCCGACGCAATCAGCGACCGCACCGTCCCCACCCGCACCATCAGAAACTCGTCGAGGTTGCTGGAGACGATGCTGAGAAACTTCAACCGCTCGAGCAACGGCACCCCGGCGTTCTCAGCCTCCGCCAGCACCCGCCGATTGAACTCCAGCCAACTCAACTCCCGATTCAGTAACGCCACGCGCGGCAGGATACGACGGGGAGAGACGACGAGGGGCCTCCGGCGGGCCGGTGTGACCGGCAGCACTTGTTTGCGCACGGACGGCGCGTATCGCGAGATGCGTGCGTTCAGCCTTGGGCAACCAGTGCTGCCGGTCACACCGGCCCGCCGGAGGCCCCCCGTCGTCGCTCCCCGTCACCGGCGCGAGTCGTGCAGAATTGCGCGCGCTATGCTCGAGATGTCATCCCGCCGCAGGTGGGTCGTCACTGTCGGCGTCATGACCGGGATGCTGCTCGCCGCGCTCGAAGCCACCATCGTCGGGACCGCGATGCCCACCATCGTGGCCGCGCTCGGCGGGCTCGCACATTACAGCTGGGTCTTCTCCGCGTACCTGCTCACCTCCACCGTCACCGTACCGGTGTGGGGAAAGCTCTCCGACCTCTTCGGGCGGCGGCGTCTGTTCCAGATCGGCGTGCTCGTGTTCCTCATCGGCTCCGCGTTGTGCGGGTTCGCGACGACCATGACGCAGCTCATCATCTGGAGGGCGGTCCAGGGCGTCGGCGCCGGGGCGCTCGTGCCGCTGGCCATGACCATTGTCGGGGACATCTTCACGCTCGAAGAGCGGGCGAAGATGCAGGGACTCTTCAGCGGCGTGTGGGGCATCTCCAGCGTCTTCGGGCCGCTCGTCGGCGGGTTCATTACCGACCAGCTCTCGTGGCGGTGGGTGTTCTGGATCAACCTCCCGGTCGGCATCGCTGCCGCGGCATTGATCGGGATCGCGCTGAAAGAGCCGAAGCGCGAATCGCGCCCCTCCATCGACTACGCGGGCGCGGCCGTACTGACTCTGGCCATGACCATGCTCCTCCTCGTCCTCGGCGAAGGAAGCGATCCCCGCCTCCTGCTGCAGCCGCGCAATCTCGCGCTCATCGCGGCCGTGGTGGTGCTGCTCGCCGCGTTCGTGCGCATCGAGAACCGCGCGGTCGATCCGGTCGTGCCGTTTGCACTGTTCCGCAATCCGGTGGTCACGGTTGCGATCATCGTCGGCTTCCTGGCCGGCATCGCCATGTTCGCGGCCATCACGTTCGTGCCGCTGCTCGCGCAGGGGGTGTTCGGCGCGACCGCCACCGAGGCGGGGACGTTCCTGACGCCGCTCATGCTCTCGTGGGTGCTGGCGTCCATCATCGGTGGCCGGCTGCTCATCCGCATGAGCTCGCGATCGATGGTGCTGATCGGGCTGGGGCTCATGCTGGCCGGCTTCTGCGCGCTGTCGACGTTCACGCGCGACACGCCGCGCATGGTGATGATCGTCGAGCTGATCCTGATCGGCGCCGGCCTCGGCGTGACGATGCTCATCCTGCTGATCGCCTCGCAGCACGCCGTGCCGCGCGAGCAGCTTGGCATCACCACCTCCCTCAACCAGTTCTCCCGCTCCATGGGCGGCGCCCTCGGCGTCGCCGTTCTCGGCGCGCTGCTCGCCGCCGGCCTGGCCGAGTTCTCCCAGGACCCGAACGCGCTCGTGAACCCCGAAGCGCGTGCGAAGATCGCCCCCGAGGAACTGCGCGCGCTGCAGGGCGCGCTCGAAGGAACGTTGCGCACCATCTTCTGGGTCTGCACCGCCGTCGTCGCCCTCGCCCTGGCCTTCGCCTTACGCATCCCTCGTGGCAAAGTCGGCGAAGACGTCTCGCAGGAAGACACCGGCGAGATCATGGTCATGGCGGAAATGACCAACATCGACGCCGCGCACGAGCCCGAAGCGCGGTGACGGGGAGCCCAGAGGGGGCCTATACTTTTCAAGTGACGCAGCTCAGGCCCATTCGTACGACCTATCGAGCCGCCTCGGTGACGCGAAGCGAAGTTGCGGCTGCGGTCAAAGCGGTGATCGCGGAGAGGGTTGCGAAAAGCGGCGCGTCGATGGGCGCGGAACGCGACAAAGACAACGCGGAGCTGCCTCGTAAGTAGCTCGCCTTCGTGACCCGAGGAACCGCACCGATCCGGCGCACGACGTGCCAGTGGTTTGGAGTGCGGTGACCGCAGTCGCCGCTTTTCCTGCGGCGGAGCCGCCGCTCTCGCGATGAACACCGCCGCTCCTCGGCGAGTGAAAGCGGTGACTGCGGTCACCGCACTCCAAACCGCTGGCGATGACGGTGAGGCTAAGATGCCGCGCTTGCCGCTGTCGGATAAATCCGCTAAAAATCGTGAACGCATGGAGCCCCAACTGTTCGACCGGCTGCAGTACCTCACGCCCGGCGGTGAGAAGTACCGGCGGATCCTGAAGCTGTTCGACCGGCACACGCTGTCGGGTGTCATGGCGCGGCTGCTGATGGAGGACGATCCGACGAACCGGCAGCGGCTGGAAGAGGCGTTGCGCGAAGTGTTGAGCGAGCCTGGGGAGTAAGGGCAGAGGCCTTTACGCCGACTTTACACACCCTTCCAGCCGCGTCCACATCGCGCGCCGAGAATGCGGGCCATGAAGCTTGTGGCTCGAATTGTCTCTACGTTCATCCTCTCCCTCGCCGTGATCGCGTGCGGGGGGCGGGAGCAGACGTCCCGCAGCAACACCGGCAGCAACAAACCGCTCACCATCAAGGGCTCCGACACGATGGTCATCCTCGGGCAGCGGCTTGCCGAGGAGTACATGAAGAAGAATCCCGGCGCCGTGGTGCAGGTCAACGGCGGCGGCAGCGGCACCGGCATCGCGGCGCTGATCAACGGCACGGTGGATCTCGCGCAGTCGTCCCGGGCCATGAAGGACGACGAGAAGCAGAAGGCGGCGAAAGCGCGCGGCTCGGAAATCGTCGAGCAGGCGGTGGCGCTGGACGGACTTGCGGTATTCGTCCACAACACGAACCCGCTGCAGTCGCTGTCGATCGCGCAGGTGCGCGACATCTTTCAGGGGAAGGTGAAGAACTGGAACCAGATCGGCGGCCCCGATGCGCCGGTCGTGCTGTACGGCCGCGAGAGCTCCTCCGGCACCTACGATTACTTCCGCGAGCACGTTCTCGCCAAGGGCGATTTCGCACCCGCGGTGCAGACGCTGCAGGGGACGGCCGCCATCATCAACGCCGTCGGCCGCGATAAAAACGGCATCGGCTACGGCGGCATCGCCTACGCGAAGGACGTCCGTCCGCTCGGGATCTCCGATGAAGGCAAAGCCGCGGTCGCTCCCTCGGAAGCGACGGTCGCGGACGGGACCTATCCGCTCAGCCGGAAGCTCTTCTTCTATCACTCGCAGAACGCGCCCGAGCGCGTGACGAAGTTCGTGCAGTGGACGCTCACGCCGGAAGCGCAGGCGCTCGTGACGCGCGTCGGCTACTTCCCGCTGAATCAGCAATGAACCGCGGACGCCGCATCGTCAACGCGCTCATGACCGGCGTCTTTTCCGTCGCCGGCTGGGTGGCGATCGTCTTCATCTTCCTGATCTTTCTCTTCACGTTCAAAGAGACGGTCCCGATCTTCACCGATCCGGAAGTGAAGGAAGAGGCGAACCTGCACAAGTTCTTCGCGGAGCAGGAAAAAGGGGAGACGGTGTCGGACCGCTACATCTGGCAGCCGACCTCGGACCGCCCGAAGGTCTCGCTCTGGCCGATCATCCTCGGCACGCTGAAAGCGACCTTCGTGGGGCTGCTCTTCGCCTGTCCGGTCGGCGTCGCCGCGGCCGTCTTCTCGTCCGAGTTCGCACCCGCGAAACTTCGTGAAGTGATCAAGCCGGTGATCGAGCTGCTCGCCGGCATTCCGTCCGTGGTGATGGGCTTCTTCGCGTTGATCGTGCTCGCGACGTGGCTGCAGGATGCATTCGGCTTCACGTACCGGCTGAACGCGATCAACGCCGGACTGGCCCTCGGATTTGCGCTCGTGCCGATCGTCTACACGATCTCCGAGGATGGACTGTCGGCCGTGCCGAGGTCGTACCGCGAGGCAGCGTATGCGCTCGGGGCGTCGAGACTGCAGACCGCGTTGTCGGTGGTCCTTCCCGCGGCCGCGCCGGCGGTGTTCGCGTCGTTCGTGCTCGCGTTCGGGCGTGCGATCGGCGAGACGATGATCCTGCTGATGGCGGGCGGCAACGCGGCGCTCACCTCCTTCTCGCTGCTCGATCCGCTGCGCACGCTCTCCGCGACCATCGCCGCGGAGATGGGTGAAGTGGTGGTCGGCAGCGCGCACTATTCCGCGCTCTTCTTCATGGGGACGCTGCTCTTCGTCATCACGTTCATCAGCAATACGATCGGCACCTGGGTCATCCACGGCATGCAGCGGCGGATGGGAGGCTCGGCGTCATGACGGCGATGCCTGCCCCGGCCACCATGACCTCGCCGAACCGGCGCATCGGCGACAAGGTCGCGGTCGGCCTCCTCGGCATGAGCGTGGTGCTGATCATCGCCATCCTGGTCGTGATCCTCGGCAACGTCGCCTTCCACGGCATCGGCGCGGTGACGTGGGAGTTCATCACCAAGCCGCCGCGCGACGGCCTGATGGCGGGCGGCATCATGCCGGCCATCGTCGGAACGGCGGCGCTGGTGATCCTGATGTCGATCGCCGCGGTGCCGCTCGGAGTGGCCACGGCGATTTACCTGCACGAGTACACGCCCGCCGAGGGGTTGAGCCTGGCGTGGAAGCGCTTCCGTGTCTCGAAAGGGCGTCCGGGACGGCGGAGACTCTTCTTCCGCGCGATGTCGGCGCTGCTGGCCACGATCACGCGCAGCGCGGTCGCAAACCTCGCCGGCGTGCCGTCGATCGTCTTCGGACTGTTCGGCCTCGGCTTCTTCATCCAGTTCATCGGCCGCTCGATCGACCGCGCCACGCAGCCGCCGGGCGAAGTGTTGTGGGGACAGGGCTCGCTGCTCTGGGCCGCCTGCACGCTCGCGCTGCTCACGTTGCCGACCGTGATCGTCGCGACCGAGGAAGCCTTGCGGACGGTGCCCCAGGACCTGCGCGAGGCCTCGCTGGCGCTCGGCGCGACGCAATGGGAGACGATCCGCCGCGTCGTCCTGCCGGGGTCGCTGTCGGGAATCATGACCGGCGCGATCCTCGGCATCTCGCGCGGCGCGGGCGAAGTCGCGCCGATCCTCTTCACCGGCGCCGCGTACTACCTCCCGTTCCTCCCCGGGGACGTCACCGACCAGTTCATGCACCTCGGCTATCACGTGTTGATCCTGTCGACGCAGTCGCCCGACGTCGAGGCGACCAAGCCGCTGCTCTACGGCACGGTGTTCGTGCTGCTGGCACTGACCTTCCTGCTCAACCTGGCGGGCGTGATCATCCGCTCGCGCACGCGCTCGAGAGCCCGATGACTACAATGGAATTCGTGACGTCCACTGCTTCGATGACGCAGCCGCGCACCGCCGAGATCCCGGCGAAGCCGGCCAAGATCGAAGTGCGCAACTTCAACTTCTATTACGGCGAGTCGAAGGTGCTGCACGGCATCGATCTCGACATCCCGGAGAAGCAGGTCACGGCCCTGATCGGGCCGTCCGGCTGCGGCAAGTCGACCTTCCTCCGCTCCATCAACCGGATGAACGACATCATCGCCGGCGCGCGCGCCGAGGGGTTGATCGCGATCGGGCAGCAGGACGTCTACGCGCCGCACGTCGACGTGGTGGCGCTGCGTCGCCGCGTGGGGATGGTGTTCCAGAAGTCCAACCCGTTCCCGAAATCGATCTACGAGAACATCGCTTACGGGCTGCGCATCGGCGGGACGAAGGACCGCCGCGTGCTCGACGAGACGGTCGAGCGCTCGCTGCGCCGCGCGGCGTTGTGGGACGAGGTGAAGGATCGCCTGAACGCCAGCGCGCTCGCGCTCTCCGGCGGACAGCAGCAGCGTCTCTGCATCGCGCGCGCCCTGGCCGTCGACCCCGAGGTGCTGCTGATGGACGAGCCGGCCTCGGCGCTCGACCCGATCGCCACGCAGAAGATCGAAGAGCTGGTGTACGAGCTGAAGAACAACTACACGATCGTGATCGTCACCCACAACATGCAGCAGGCCGCGCGCGTATCGGACCGCACCGCCTTCTTCATGCTGGGCAAGCTCGTCGAGTACGACGACACGCGCACGATCTTCATGACCCCTCGGCAGAAGCTGACCGAGGATTACATTACGGGAAGGTTTGGATAGGTTGCTGGTTCCTGGTTGTTAGTTGCTTGTGAGGTTTCGCCCGGGCGACGCGTCACAAACAACCAGTAACCAACAACCAGCAACAACGCGAAGCGTTATGCGCCACTTCGACAAAGAAATCGAACACCTGAAAGAGCTCCTGCTTCGCATGGGGGCGATGGTCGAGGATCAGATCAACGAATCGATCCGGGCGTTGCTGGACCGCGACACTCTGGCGGCGCAGAAGGTCATCGATTCGGACAACGACATCGATCAGATGGAGCTGGAGATCGACCAGCACACGATCGAGCTGATCGCGATGATGCAGCCGGCGGCGGTGGACCTGCGCTTCGTGGCGGCGGCGATGAAGATCACGCCGGAGCTGGAGCGGATCGCCGACCTGGCGGTCGACGTCTGCGAACGGGCCATCGAGCTGAATCGCGAGCCGCAGCTCAAGCCGCTCATCGACATCCCGCGGCTCGCGCGGATGGCGCAGGACATGGTGCGCCAGGCCCTCGACGCGTTCGTGCGCCGCGATGCGGTGCTCGCACGCGAGGTGATCGCGCGCGACGACGAGGTCGATCTCCTGACCGAGCAGTCGTTCCGGGAGCTGCTGACGTACATGCTGGAAGACTCGCGCAACATCTCGCGCGCCATCCGGCTCACCTTCATCGGCAAGTACTTCGAGCGTATGGCCGACGGGGCGACCAACATCTGCGAGATGGTCGTGTACCTGGCCGAAGGGAAAGTGATCAAGCACTCCAATGAGTCGGCCTGAGCTCCGAGTGGCGGTCATCGAGGATGACGCCGACATCGCGTTCACGACGCGCGTGAATCTCGAGCGCGAAGGGTACGCCGTCAGCACGTTCCGCAACGGCCACGAGGGACTGCTCGAGGTGCAGCAGGGCGGTTTCGATTTCCTGATCCTCGACCTCAACCTGCCGGACCTCGACGGCTTCACGATCTGCCGCGAGCTGCGCCGCGACCCCGCCACGTCGAAACTGCCGATCCTGATGCTCACGGCTCGGACCTCCGAGGCCGACCGGATCATGGGGCTGGAGCTCGGCGCGGACGATTACCTGCTCAAGCCGTTCAGCGTCCGCGAGCTGCTGGCCCGCATCGGCGCGATCATGCGCCGCTCCAAAGGGACGGAGTCCGACGCCGCGGTGTACGACGACGGCAAGCTGCGCATCGACGGCCGCACGCTGCGGGTCTACGTCGACGGCGAGGAAGTGAAGCTGGCCAAGAAAGAGCTGGAGCTGCTCTGGATGCTCGTGCGCAACCGCCCCTCCGTCGTCTCCCGCGACCGCATCCTCTCGGAGGTCTGGCAGGTGGCGGAAGACGTCGAGACCCGCACCGTCGACGCCCACATCCGCAACCTCCGCAAGAAGATCGGCAAGGAGCGGATCAAGACGGTGATCGGGTATGGGTATCGGTTCGAGGCGTAGAGTTGGTGCTGGTGACTGGTTGCTGGTTGCTTGTGCGGTATCGCCTGGCTGGTCAACGACTGACTCACAAGTAACCAGCAACCAGTAACCAGCAACGAACCCATGCACCCCCTCCGCGTCCTCCTCCTGATCTCGCTCGTCATCGCGATTGCGGTGGCGTGGGGGTTTGGTGCGGCGCTGGTGCATGGGGGGACGGCGCGGGCGTCGGCGGTCGTGCTGGCGATCGTGGTGTTCGGGGCCTTCATGCTGCCGTGGACCGGTGTGTTTCTCTGGGCGGTGCGGCGCGCGCGCGATCTCGATGTGTTGACCGATCGCGCGCGGGCCGCGGCCGAAGAGCCTGGGGAAGCGCGCGTGGCGGACCGGCTGTATCACGCGGAGCTGGACGACCTCGCGCGTGCGATCGAAGAGCTGCGCGCCACGATCGTCCGGCAGCGGCAGGCGCACGAGGAACATCGTGCGGCCATGGCGGAGATCGTCGGCTCCCTCGGCGAAGGCTTGCTGGCCATCGACCCGAAGGGGCGGGTGGTGGTCGCGAATCCGCGCGTCGCGGAGATGTTCGGCGCCGCTGGTCACGACCTGGTCGGGCGCTCCGCGCTGGAGGTCGTGCGCAAGCAGTCGGTGGTCGCCGCGTTCGACAAAGCGCTGCGCGGTCAGGCCTCCACGGAACGCGTGACGGTCGGCTCCGGCAACGACGAGCGCCAGATCGAAGTACGCGTGGTGCCGGTCGAGGCCTCGGCCGAGATCGCCGCGGTCGCGCTGTTCATCGACGTCACCACCATCGAGCGCCTGCAGCGCGTGCGCAAGGAGTTCCTCGACGACTTCTCGCACGAGGTGCGCACGCCGCTCACCGGGCTGAAATCCGCCGCCGAGACCCTCGACGGCGGGCGCCTGACGCGCGAGCACGAGCTGCAGCTGCGCCAGATCATGCAGCGGCAGATCGCGCGCATCGAGCGGCTGGTCACCGACCTCTCGGAGCTGAACCAGATCGAGAGCGGCCAGCTCAAGCTCGAACGGCATCCGGTCAACCTGCGCGACGTGCTGAGCGATCTCTGCGACGACTTCCAGGAGCGTACCGAGGCCGTGCATTTCTCGCTGCACGGCCAGGACACGGTCGTGCCGATCGACGCCCTGCGCGCGCAGCAGATCTTCACCAACCTCCTCGACAACGCCTGCAAGCACGGCGGGGGGCGCGGGGAGGTGGCGGTCGAAGTCGGGCGCGAGGATGGCGAGGCGGTGGTGCGGGTCTCGGATGAAGGTCCGGGCATCCCGCCGCACGAGCTCGATCGCGTGTTTCACCGCTTCTACCGCGTCGACCGGAGCCGCTCCCAGCCCGGGACGGGGCTGGGGCTGGCCATCGCCAAGCACCTGGTCGCGCTGCACGGCGGCACGATCCGCGCGTACAACCGTCCGGCGGGCGGCGCGACCTTCGAAGTGAGGCTCCCAATCGACTTGTCATAGAATCGCGCCGCTTTCGAGGAGGGTCCCCCTTTGGCGCGATTCCGTCTGATTCCCCGCGAGGAAAAGTTCTACGACGATTTCAAAGCGATGGCTGACGAGTTGCGCCGCGGTGCGCGCCTGCTCGAAGCGATGTTCGCCGTCGACCCTCCGCTCGCCGACAAAGCCCACGAGATCAAGGAGGTCGAGCACAAGTGCGACTTCCTGACCCACGAGATCATCCAACGCCTCAACAAGACCTTCGTGACCCCGATCGACCGGGAGGACATCCACGAGCTGGCGAAGACGCTCGACGACGTGATGGACGCGATCGACAACGCCGCCTCGCTCGTCCCGCTCTACAAGATCGACAAGGTGCGCCCCGGTGCGCGCGAGCTGACGCGCATCATCATCCAGCAGTGCGACGAGATCCGCGTGGCGGTCGAGGCGCTCGAGCAGCGGAAGGGCGTGCTGGAGCGCGCCATCGAGATCAACCGGCTCGAGAACGAGGCCGACCGCATCCACATGAACGCCATCAGCCAGCTCTTCGACGAGGAGACGAACCCGATCGTGGTGCTCAAGTGGAAAGAGCTGTACGACCTGCTCGAAGAGGCGACCGACGCCTGCGAAGACGTCGCGAACCTGCTCGAAAACGTCGTCGTGAAGCACGGCTGAACGAATGCTGCTCGTCACCGTCGTCGCCCTGATCGGCATCGCCCTCATCTTCGACTACATCAACGGCTTCCACGACGCCGCGAACTCGATCGCGACTGTCGTGTCGACGCGGGTGCTGTCGCCGGGACAGGCGGTGGTGTGGGCGGCGTTCTTCAACTTCGTCGCCGCGTTCACGTTCGGCACTGCCGTGGCGAAGACGATGGGCAAGGGGATGATCGAGCTCTCCGCCGTCACGTTCGGCGTGATCTTCGGCGGCCTGATGGGGGCGATCATCTGGGATCTCATCACCTGGTACTTCGGCCTGCCGACCAGCTCCTCGCACGCGCTCATCGGCGGTTACGCCGGCGCCGCGGTCGCAAACGCGGGCTGGAACGTGATCATCGTCTCGGGATGGACCAAGACGCTGCTCTACATCGTGCTGGCGCCGCTGATCGGGCTGACGCTCGCGCTGCTGATCACCGTCGCCACGATGTGGATCTTCCGCCGCGCCGCTCCCCTGCGGGTGGACCGGATCTTCCGCAAGCTGCAGCTCGTCTCCGCCGCGCTCTACTCCCTCGGCCACGGCGGCAATGACGCGCAGAAGACGATGGGCATCATCGCGGGCGTGCTCGTGACGGCCGGCTACATGAAGACGTTCGACATCCCGGTATGGGTGGTCCTGGCGGCGCACGCGGCGATCGCGCTCGGCACGCTCAGCGGCGGCTGGCGCATCATCCATACGATGGGCAGCAAGATCACGCGCCTGCAGCCGGTAGGAGGCTTCGCCGCCGAGACCGCCGGTGCGATGGCGCTCTTCCTTGCCACCTGGCTCGGCGTCCCGGTCTCCACGACACACACGATCACCGGCGCCATCGTCGGCGTCGGCGCGACTCGCCGGCTGTCCGCCGTCCGGTGGGGCATCGCGGGCCGGATCGTCTGGGCCTGGGTCCTGACCATCCCCATGTCGGCCCTGATCGGCGCCGCGATGTTCTGGGCCTGGCGCATGTTCGGCGGGCACTAGTTTGGAGTGCGGTGACCGCAGTCACCGCTCTTCCTTGCGCGAGCCGCAGCTCGCGCGAGTCCGTGCGGGCGCCGTAAGTGGCACGCGAGTAAAAGCGGTGACTGCGGTCACCGCACTCCAAACGCCTGCGCCCTACACGCGAATGCCGAGCCCGGCCGTGGCCGGAGCCTCAGAATTTTTGCTCTATACTCGCCGTTCCGATCATTCCCTGCTTCGGCGGGAGATCCCGAGCGCCGGCCTGAAGGCCGTACCGGAAGAGGTTAAAGCCAATGAAACCAGAGATTCATCCTCAGTATCAGCAGGTCAACGTGCACTGCGCGTGCGGCGAGCAGTGGACCACCGGCTCGACCAAGAAAGAGCTGCGCGTCGACATCTGCTCGAAGTGCCATCCGTTCTTCACCGGCAAGCAGAAGCTCGTCGACACGGCCGGCCGTATCGACCGTTTCCAGAGAAAGTACGGCAAGAAAGAACCCGCCGCGACGTCCTGAAGCGAAGGAGCCCGATGATCAGGCAAATGTTCCGCGGTTCGGCGAGGATGATCGCGGGGGCGTTCAACGCCTTCACGAATGGTCTTACGTCATCGATGCCTGACCGATCCTTTGGCAAGGTCGGCGACAAGAACGTCGACATGCTCGTCGGTGGCCAGGCGGTCATCGAGGGCGTGATGATGCGCGGCCTCAGCGGCTATTCGGTCGCCGTCCGCCAGCCGGACGGCGGCGTGTCGATCCGCAAGGACAAGCTCGTCTCCGTCACCACGAAGTACCCGTTCCTCAAGATCCCGGTGCTCCGCGGCTCGGTCGTCCTGATCCAGTCGCTCGTCCTCGGCATCCAGGCGCTCAACTACTCGGCGAGCGTCTCGTCCGCAGGGGAGGAAGGGGAGCCGGAGATGTCGAACTGGGCCATCGCCGGCTCGATGCTGATGGCGCTGGTCCTCGGCGTCGGCCTCTTCATCCTGGCGCCGCTCGGCCTGACCAACCTCATCCGTCACTACCTCCTCCCGGAGATGGGCAACTTCACCTACAACGCCATCGACGGCGTGATCCGCGCCATCTTCTTCTTCGTCTACATCGCATCCATCTCGCTGATGGAAGAGATCCGGCGCGTGTTCCAGTACCACGGCGCCGAGCACAAGACGGTCTACACCTTCGAGGCGAACGAGGACCTGACGGTCGAGAACGCCCGCAAGAAGTCGACGCTCCACCCGCGTTGCGGCACGAGCTTCCTCCTCTTCGTGATGGCGATCTCGATCGCGGTCTTCTCGCTCATCCCGTCGAGCGCCCACTTCGCCCTGAAGTTCGGCGCGCGCGTGGTGCTGATCCCGCTCATCGCGGGGCTCGCGTACGAGATCATCCGCTTCTCGGCGCGGCACCTCACCAACCCGGTGTGCAAAGTGCTGATCCAGCCCGGCCTCTGGCTGCAGCGGATCACGACCAGGGAACCGGACGACAAGCAGCTCGAGATCGCGATCATCGCGCTCAAGGAAGCGCTGCTTTACGACGCGATCGAGCCGGAACAAGCCGCCGTCGCCTAACCACGCTACAACCAATCGAGGAGCTCGCGGGGCAACCCGCGGGCTTTTTGTGTATGTACGAAAAACTGAACGAAATCGAGACGCGCTACGAAGAGCTCCAGCGGAAGATCGCCGATCCGTCCGTGGTGACGGACGTGTCGAACTACCGCACCACGATGAAGGCGGTCGCCGAGATCGAGGAAGTGGTGATGAAGTTCCGGCAGCTGCGCGACATCCGCAAGCGCATTGCCGACGCACACGAGATGGTGCGTGCCGACGACGACATGCGCGAGCTCGCGGAGATGGAGCTGGCGGAGCTGGAGCCGAAGGAGCCCGCGCTCGAAGCGGAGTTGAAAATCCTGCTGCAGCCGAAGGATCCGAACGACGACAAGAACGTCTTCGTCGAAGTCCGCGCCGGCACCGGCGGCGATGAAGCGTCCCTGTTCGCGGCCGAGGTGATGCGGATGTACATCCGCTACGCGGAGATGCGCCGCTGGAAGGTCGACATCACCGACGCGAACTACTCCTCGGTCAACGGCATCAAGGACGCGACGCTGCAGATCGAAGGCGACAAGGTCTACTCGCGCCTCAAGTTCGAGTCGGGCGTCCACCGCGTGCAGCGCGTGCCGGCCACGGAGACGCAGGGCCGCATCCACACCTCGGCCATCACCGTGGCGGTGCTCCCGGAAGCGGAAGACATCGACATCCAGGTCAACGAGAAGGACATCCGCATCGACACGTTCTGCTCGTCCGGCCCCGGCGGCCAGTCGGTCAACACGACCTACTCCGCCGTGCGCATGACGCACATCCCTTCGGGCGTGGTGGTCTCGTGCCAGGACGAGAAGTCGCAGATCAAGAACCGCGCGAAAGCGCTGCGCGTCCTGAAAGCGCGCCTCTACGAGATCGAGCGCCTGAAGCGCGAGCAGGAGCTCTCCGCGACGCGCAAGGGGATGATCGGCTCCGGCGACCGCTCCGAGAAGATCCGCACCTACAACTTCCCCCAGGACCGCGTGACCGATCACCGGATCGGCCTCACCGTGCACAACCTGCCGGACATCATGAACGGCTACCTCGACGCGGTGGTCGACCCCCTCATCGCCAGCTTCCAGGCCGAGAAGCTCAGGGAAGCGGTCGAAACGCAGTAAGCGATAGATACAATTCGCGGCGCAATGAAAGAACGCGTCGACGCCATCCTGCGCCGGAACCAGGCCGAGTACCTCGAGTCGCTGCTGCCCGACCGCGACGCCCTCCTCGAGCACATGGAGAAGTTCGCGGAGGAGCACGGACATCCGATCGCCGATCCGGAGGTCGCGCAGCTCATGCGCGCGCTGGTGAAGATCAAGAGCCCGCGGCGCGTCCTCGAGGTGGGGACGAACATCGGCTACTCGGTGATCGTCATCGGCCGGGAGTGCGACCCGGAGGTGGTGGTCGAGACCATCGAGATCGATCACAACACGCTCACCACCGCGCGCCGCTTCGTGGCCGAGGCCGCGCTGCCGTGCCGGGTGGTGTTCCATGAGGGAGCGGCGCTGGACGTGCTGCCGCGGCTGACCGGCCCGTTCGACTTCGTCTTCATCGACTGTGTGAAGACGGAGTACGGCGACTATCTCGACGCCCTGCTGCCGAAGATGGAGCGCGGCGCGGTGATCGTCTGCGACAACCTGCTCTGGAAGGGACGGGTGGCCGCGGGAGAGCACGACGCCGCCACAGATGCCCTGCGCGCGTTCAACAGGAAGATCGCCACGGACCCGCGCCTGATCACGAACGTGCTGGCGGTGGGGGACGGGACGGGGATTGCGGTGGTTTTGTAGCTTCTCGCCTGTGGCGCGGCCCCTCACCCGGCCGTTGGCCACCCTCTCCCCGCTCGACGCGGGGAGAGGGGCTACTAACGATCATTCTCGCGAGAGGCAAGGTTAGTAGCCCTTCTCCCCTCGTGAGGGGAGAAGGTGCCCGAAGGGCGGATGAGGGGTTGTTTCTCGCGAGGAAGCTGCCCAAAACGAAAACGGCGGGCCTTTCGGCCCGCCGTTCGGATTTTACGGGAGCGTCGCTTACTTCGTGGCGCCAGACGCGGCCGCGGTCTCGGCGGTCTTGATCGTGCCCTTGATCGGGATGGTCACGAGGGGCTTGACCGAGTCCGAGGTGTGGATCAGGACGGAGCCGTCGAGGACGCCCGGCTTCGCGTTCGGAGCGATCTGCAGGGTCACTTCGTACTCGCCCTTCTTGTCGGTCGGCTTCACGGCGGCGCTGACACCGGCCACGCCCGACTCGACCTTCGTCACCGAGAACTTCTCGGGAGTCTTCAGGTCGTTGGAGCGGAGCATGATGGTGCGGGTGGCGGCGGTGTCGCTCGGCGCGATCTCGCCGAAGTTGACGCCGGTCGGCTCGACGCGGTAGGTCGGGCGGACGACGCCGGAAACGCTCACGAAGTACTCCGGCTGGTGCTTGGAGTTCGTCACGACGCGGATCTTCTCGGCCAGCGGGCCGATCTTCGCGTCCGGGCCGCCGACGGTGACGTTGAGCTTGTACTGGGCCTGTCCGGCGCGGCCGAGCTTCGGAACGATGTCCGCTCCTTCGGCCTTCTTGACGTCGACGTTGATCCACTCCTGGGGCGCCTCGACCTTGACGATCTCGAACGGCTCCTCATCCTCGGAGTAGATGGTGACGGTCTGCTTCTCGACGTCGCCCTGCAGCATGTTGAAGCGGACGTAACCGGCGGGATACGCCTCGACGTACGGCTTCACGATGGCGGTGATGGTGATCTGCGCGGTCGGCGCGGAGGCGTCGTTCGTCTCCAGCGTCACGGCCTTCGAGATCGGGCCGGCGAAGTTCGTCGTGTCGACGTGGGCCGAGACCTTGCCGGTCTGGCCGGGCTTGATCACCTTGTCGAAGTCGGCAACGGTGCAGCCGCACGCCGGCTTGGCGGCGAGAATTTCGAGGTCGCTGGTTCCGGTGTTCTTGACTTCGAACGACCAGTCGAGCTTCTGACCCTTCGGAACCGTTCCGAAATCCTTGATCGGCTCGGTGAGCGTCAGGCGCGGGGCCTTCGCCGTCTCAGTGCTGGCCTTCTTGTCCTGGGCAACGGCGAACGGGGCCGTCAGCGTGAGGGCAAGGGCGAGCGTCGTGGCAAACAATCGCTTCGTCATGCGCAGAATCCTCCTGTGGTTAGACCTTGATTTCGAACAGCCCCGGTAGGAGAGCCATTCCATAAAAATAATCGGGTTGTGCCCGAAGGGCAATCGGTTCGAAACTTGCGAGACATGGCGGCCTGATGCCTCACCTGAAAGAACTCACTGACGTCAAACGCGTTTATCTGATCGGCATCTGCGGCACCGCCATGGCGTCGCTGGCCGGAATGCTCCGGGAGCGTGGCTACGAGGTGACCGGCTCCGACGAGCACGTCTACCCACCGATGTCGACGTATCTCGAGCGACTCCGGATTCCGGTCCTCGAGGGGTATACGAAGCAGCACCTCGAAACGTTCCGCCCTGACCTCGTGGTCATCGGAAATGCTGCCGCGAATACCAATGTCGAAGCAGCCGCGACCGTCGAGCTCGACCTGCCGTACACATCCATGCCGGAGGCGATCTACCACCTCTTCATCAAGGGAAAGCACTCGATCGTCATCAGCGGCACGCACGGCAAGACCAGTACGACCTCCCTCATGGCCTGGCTGCTCGAGTCCGCCGGCCGCGATCCGAGCATGGTGGTGGGAGGGATCCCGCTCAACTTCAATCAGAATTTCAAGCTCGGCCATGGCGACGACTTCGTCATCGAGGGGGACGAGTACAACACCGCCTTCTTCGACAAGGGGCCGAAGTTTCTCCACTACCGCGCCAACACCCTGCTGCTGAACAACATCGAGTTCGACCATGCCGACATCTACTCCGACCTGGATGCGATCCTCTCCGCGTTCCGGGCCGCGGTGCGGAACGTGGCGCCGGAAGACGTGATCGTCGCGAACGGCGACGACGCGAACGTCCAGTCGCTCCGGAGCGAGGCGAAAGCGCGCTGGGTGACGTTCGGCTGGACGGACGACTGCGACGCGTACGCGACCGACGCCGTCGAGAAGCCGGAGGGGACGGAGTTCACCGCCTGGTGGGAGGGGAAGGAGTGGTTCCGCTTTCACTCGACGCTCTCCGGACGCCACAACGTGCTGAACGCGCTCGCCTGCGCGGTGATCGCCCGGCTGCGCGGCGTCTCCGCGGAGGAGATCCAACAGGGGCTGCAGACGTTTCAGGGGATCAAGCGGCGGATGGAGGTGCGCGGCGTGGAGCGGGGCGTGACGGTCATCGACGACTTCGCCCATCACCCCACCGCCATCGCCACGACGGTGGCCGGCACGAAGAAGCGCTACCCCGGCCAGCGCATCTGGGCGCTCTTCGAGCCGCGCTCGATCTCCTCCTCCCGCAAGGAGTTCGAGGCCGGCTACATCGACGCATTCCACGAAGCCGACCGCGTGATCGTCGGCCCCGTCTTCCACCGCGAGCGCTACGAGACACGGTACGGCCTCGACAAGATGATGTCGGTCGAGACCATCATCGAGCGGCTGGCGAAGGACGGCATCCCGGCCGGCCAGATCGACGACTTCGACGCCATCGCCCAGCGCATCGCCGCCGAGGCGAAGGAGGGGGACGTGGTACTGGTGATGTCCTCCGGCGCCTTCGGCGGGGTGCACGAGAAGATATTGGAGGCGCTGAAGGGGTCCCCAACCCTGTCATCCTGAGCGAGGTGGCAGGGAGGGTGTGAAGCGAAGGACCCCCTGCGGTGCACGAGACGCGCGCTGTCGGAAGGGGGTCCTTCGCTCCCGCCCTTCCACCCGCCCTCGCTCAGGATGACAGCCTAAACCCTTCGGAATTCCTTCCACCCCCGCCTCGTTCGCCCGTTCTCAACAACCTGGAGAACGCAAATGCCTGAGCAGAAAGCCAATGATCTTCTGCGGAAGCACAACATCGATGTCAACGACGTGAAGGAGCGGCGCACGACGCTGCACCACCTTCGCCACATCGTTCACAGCGAGCAGCTTCCGTTCGATGTCTTCAAAGCGCTCGTGAAGATGCGCCGGTAGTTCCGGACGCGCGCGGGTCGACGACGGCGGGCTTTAGCCCGCCGTTTCTCTTTTCTATACAATTCCCGCCCCTATGGCGTTTCGTGACCGAGCGAGTGTTCTCCTGCAGCAGAAGAAGTACGACGAATTCGAAGGGCTGTGGATGTCGCAGCTCGACAGCGACCCATCGGACGTCGAGGCATTCGTCACCTCCGCGAAGGCGCTCCGCAAAGCGGAGCAGCGCACGCAGTCCGATACGCTGCTCGGCCTCCTGGGCGACGCGCTCAAGGAGCGCGGCCTCTGGTACCAGCGCCTGCAGGTGCTGAAAGAGATCGGCCGCCTCTCGAAGCATCCCGCCACCCTCCGTCCCCAGCTCGAGGAAGCGCTGCGCAAGGCGCTCGGCGACCACAAGAATTTCAAGCGCGCCTTCGAGTTCGCGAACTTCGGCGATCCGCAGAGCAACCCCGTCGAGCGCACCGAGAAGATCGAGACGTGGCTCACGTACGACGAAGGGGAGTGCTTCTTCATGGCCGGCCGCGGGGCGGGACAGGTGACGGAGCTGAATCCCGAGCTCGGCATCTGCCGCCTCGACTTCGAGAAAGACAAGCGCGTCTCCGTCCCCCTCGGCGCGGCCGCGAAGTTCCTGACGCCGCTCCCGAAGGGGCACGTCCTCCGCGAGAAGTTCACCGACGGCGAGAAGCTCATCGCCTCGGCCAAGGCTTCGCCGTCCGAGCTCTTCGGCCGCATCCTGCAGAGCTTCGGCCGCCCGATGCAGATGGCCGAAGTGCGCGATGCGGTGATCGGCATCGTCCCCGAGGCGAAGTGGGCTTCGTGGTGGACCGCGGCGCGGAAGAACCCGCAGGTCGTCACGAGCGGCACGGGCGCGAAAGCGACGTATGCGTTCGCCGGCTCGGAAGGGGACGCCGCCACGGCGATCCTCCGCGACTTCAATCGCGCCGACGTGAAGACCAAGCTCGAGCTCGCACGCAAGCACAGCGCGCGCGGCAAGGAGCTCGCCGACTCCTTCTCCACCGCGCTGGCGGCCGAGGCGGCGAGGATCGCCCGCACCGACGCGGCGATGGCGTGGCAGATCCTGACCACGCTCGAGTCGCTCCCCGGCAGCTATACCCCCACCATCGAGCCGAACTCGCTGATCACCGGGCCGATGGCCTCGCGCACGATCGCCGGCATCACCGACAAGGCGTTGCGCGAGAAGGCGCTCGCCGTGGCTCGCGCGAATCATCCCGACTGGCCGAAGGTGTACGGCGAGCTGTTCTTCCTCGACGACGAGCCCCGCATCCTCACCTCCATCATCGCGGAGCTGGAGAGCGCCGGCCAGAACGAGATCCGCGACCGCCTGATCGACGAGACGCTGCGCTACCCGCGCCGCCATCCGCGCGCCTTCTACTGGTACGTCAAGCGGCTGGCGGAAGACGAGAAGCTGGGCGAGAAGGCGACGTACACGCTGCTCTTCCAGATCCTCGACGCGCTCACGCACGACGAGTTCTCCGGCGTCCGCGCCCGGCTCAAGGACCTGTTCGAGAAAGGCGGCCTGGCCGTCCGCATCGTGATGAGCCAGGACAACGAGGAGCAGGCGCGCAGGCTCGTGGAGACGCTCGACCGCTACGGTGCGCTCGAGGAGTACCGCCGCGAGATCGTGAAGAGCGCCGCGCTCATGAAGTACCCGACCCTGCGCGAGGCGGAGGCCGAGCCGGTCTACGCGACCGCCGAGTCGCTGGAGAAGAAGCGCGGCGAGCTGCACCACCTGCGCAACGTCGAGATCCCGGCCAACTCGAAAGCGCTGCAGGCCGCCCGCGAGATGGGCGACCTCCGCGAGAACTTCGAGTACAAGGCTGCCCGCTCGCGCGCCGAGTTCCTGTCGGCCCGCGTCGGCGAGCTCGCCGCGGAGCTGGCGCGCGTGCGCATCCTCGATCCGGGCCAGATCGACACCTCCACCGTGCGCGTCGGCACGAAGCTCGAGCTCTCGAACGGAGACGCGCGGCGCGAGGTCACGATCCTCGGGCCGTGGGAGTCGGATCCGGAGCGGGGCATCTACTCGAACGAGTCCGACGTCGCGAAAAAACTCTTCGGCCACTCCGCCGGCGACGTGGTCTCGTTCATGGGCAACGATTACGTCATCGAGTCGATCCGGAAGTGGGGCGACTAGACGTACAATCCGAGCGACTGCTCGACCGGAGGAATCACCCCAGATGACCTATGTGATTGCTGAGCCTTGCGTGAACACCAAAGACACCGCGTGCGTCGACGTCTGTCCGGTCGACTGCATCCATCCGCGCAAGGATGAGGGCGACTTCGAGCAGTTCGACATGCTCTACATCGATCCGGAGGTCTGCATCGACTGCGGCGCGTGCGAGCCGGCCTGCCCGGTCCAGGCGATCTTCCCTGCCGACCTGGTTCCGGAACAATGGAAACACTACACGGCCATCAATGCGGATTGGTACAAGCGGACGTGAACTTTTGTGATCCAGCTCACGTTGCGGCTGGGTCCTGTGGTATAGATTCCTCGCGGGTTGAATCAACCGGGCCGGAAAGCGGCAACAAAGGGGCGTAGAGCCCCTTTTTTCTTTGAGATCCTTATCGAGACCCTTCAGTTTGCGCCCACCTCGGACCCAACCACGGAAGAGCGGGCGAATGGGCGTGCCTCCGTGGACAATTGCTGAAGCTACCTCTCTCTCTCTGCAACGCGAGCCGGAGGGTCTCGATAAGGATCACCAGAGCTTCTTGATCAGCCCCAGGACGCCCCGTCCTACGCCGCGCCCCACTTCGCGCACCGCGGTATCCACCATCTTCTCCCCGATCGACTTCCTGGCCCGCGGCCTGGCTGCTGCCGTCGTCCGTCTCCGCGCCGCCGGCTTCCGCCCGCCGCGCCAGTCGAAATCGTCCGCTTCCCGCTCCCAGCCGAAGTCGTCATCCGGCTCCGGCGCTGCGGCCGCGGCCGTCTCGAGCTTCTTCTGCAGCATCTCGTGCGCGCTCTCCCGGTTGATCGCCGTCGCGTACTTCGGTGCGAGCGGCGACGCCGCGATGATCCGCTGATACTGCGCGTCGTCGATCGACGACATGAACGAGCACGGCGCGAGGATCTGCGTCGACGCGACCGCGGTGGGGATGCCTTTCGGATCGAGCACCGTCACCAGCGCCTCGCCGATGCCGAGGGTGGTGAGCGACTTGGTCACGTCGACGTGGTCGCTTTCCGGGAACGTCGAGGCCGTGGCCTTCACGTTCTTGGCGTCCTTCGGCGTGAAGGCCCGGATCGCGTGCTGCACCCGGTTGCCGAGCTGCGCGAGCACGTCCTCGTCGACGTCCTTCGGGGTCTGGGTGATGAAGAAGACCCCGATGCCCTTCGAGCGGATCAGCCGCGCCACCTGCTCGATGTGCTCGACCAGGGCGGACGAGGCGTCGGCGAAGAGCTGGTGCGCCTCGTCGAAGAAGAAGACCAGTTTCGGCTTGTCGGGATCGCCGACCTCCGGCATCCGGTAGTAGAACTGCCCGAGGAGCCACATCAGGAAGGTCGAATAGAGGCGCGGCTTGTCCTGCACGTCGGCGAGCGAGAGGATGTTGATCACCCCCTTGCCGTTGACGTTGCGGAGCAGGTCGTTGATGTCGAGCTCCGGCTCGCCGAAGAACTTCGCGGCCCCCTGCTGCTCGAGCTCGACCATCTTCCGCACCAGCACGCCGACGGTGGCGGACGACATCCCGCCGTACTGCTTCAGCTCTTCCTTGCCGTCCGTGGTGAGATAGTTCAGCACTCCGCGGAGGTCGTCGAAGTCCAGGAGCGGCAGCTTCCGGTCGTCGCAGTATTTGAAGACCATCGCCAGCACGCTCTGCTGCACTTCCGTCAGGTCCAGGACCTTGCCGAGGAGGATCGGCCCGAACGAGGTGACCGTGGCGCGCAGCTGCGTGCCGCGGTTCCCGGTGAGGCTGAAGAACTCCACCGGGAACGCCTCCGGCGACGCAACGCGCGGTCCCGGTGCGCCCGGCAGGCACATCCCCGCCAGGTCGCCCTTCACGTCCGCGAGGAACACCGGTACACCCGCGCGCGAGAGCCCCTCCGCCAGCAGTTGCAACGTGCGCGTCTTCCCGGTGCCGGTCGAGCCGGCGATCATCCCGTGCCGGTTCATCATCCGCAGCGGAATGCGCACCGGCAGCTCGCCCGCCGCGCCGCCGTCGCGCAGCACGTGGCCGATCTCGATGGAGGGAACGTCGAAGCCGTAGGCGGCTTTGTAGGTGTCGTCGAAGGTCGTCATTCGTGTCTCTGCTTCTGAGTTTATCCCGAGCAAAGCGAGGGATCTCCGGTGGCACCGCGACGGCCGTCGCCTGTGGCTTCGCGCGACCCGGTGTAACCGGAGATCCCTCGCTGTGCTCGGGATAAACTCCAGCACATCATGAAACTAGCGTTCATCGGACTCGGTGCAATGGGCTTTCCAATGGCCCGCCACCTCGCGAAAGAACATGAAGTCGTCGTCTGGAACCGTACCCGCGAGAAAGCGGAGCGCCACGCGCGGGAGCACGGCTCGACCCTGGCCGGCGACCTCGCCGATTGCGCCTCCGCCGAGGCCATCATCACCATCCTCCCGACCAGCAAGGAGGTCGATGAGATCGTCGACCAGCTCCTGCCGCACCTGAAGGCCGGCACGTTGTGGATCGACGCCACGAGTGGCGACCCGAACGTCAGCCGCCTCACCGCCCAGCGGCTCGCTGAGAAGGGAGTGGCATTCGTCGACGCGCCGGTCACCGGTGCGGTGGTCGGCGCGGAGAACGCGACGCTCACGATCATGATGGGCGGCACCGCGGAGAACGTCGAGCGCGCGAAGGAGATCCTGCGCGTGAACGGCAAGACGCTGATCCACGTCGGCGACGTCGGCGCAGGCCACGCCATCAAGGTGCTGACGAACACGATCATGGGCGCCACGGTCTGGATCACTTCCGAATGCATGCTCCTGGCGAAGCAGCTCGGCATCGACATCAGGACCGCGCTCGAGGTCACGAACGCCGGCAGCGGCCGCTCCAACGCCTCGGAGAACCTCCTCCCGATGCGCCTCCGCGACCACCAGTGGCCGCTGGTCTTCAAACTCGCCCACCACGACAAAGACATCCGCATCGCCGCCTCCCTCGCCCACCAGCAGCACGCCTCCACGCCCATGCTGGCCCTGACCCAGCAACTCTTCTCCGGCGCCCTGCACCAGCTCGGAGAGGGGGCGGATTACATCGAGGTGGCCAAGATCGTCGCGAAAATGAACGGCACGAGCTGGGATTGATTTGGAGTGCGGTGACCGCAGTCACCGCTTTCACTCGCAACGGCGAGAGCCGCGGCTCTCGGGCTGCCATTCGGGGTTCTGGCGGACGAACGACATCCGGTCGTCTTCGAGGAGGCCGTACATCACCTCGGCCACTCGCCAGGGCCCGTGAGCTGATCGGCTCCAAACGGCCTCTTCGTCCGCCTCCACCCATTCCAGATCCCCGACTCTGTCCTCAATGCCGCAGGGGAACGATGCGTCGCATGGCGCCGGTCGATCCTCAATGCGACAGGACCTGGTTCGACACCTCATGAGCTCGACGACACGTTCCGTCTTCGTCGTTCCGGCATCGCCACCGTTTGCCGTGGGAGCGGCCTGCCCGCGCGCCGAAAAACACGCTCCAGGCACCTCATTCGCGCTCTGATGCGCGGCTTCTCAGCGACCGCTGCCATCGAAAACGCGCTCTCTCGTCCCCAGCGACGCCGTCAAACCCACTTCGCGCTCGTTCAACGCCACCACCCACCCGCCTCCGAGTCATACTTTCCCCAAGAGGCCCGCGGCTTCGTTCAACTGAACTCTCTCTCGCATCCTCTTCACCTACCTGAACACCCACTCTGTCGCCGGCACGCTTGTCGGCTAGGGAGAACTTCGCGTTCGAGGGATGCGGTAAAGAGTCCTATGAGTTAGGCCGCGGTGCTCGCCGCGCCCTCCACTTTGCGAAGCGTCTCCGGCGCGATATCAGCGCCGTTCGGCCAGCAGACGGTACCGCCTGCGATGAAGAAGCGCTTGAACTCCCGCTTGTTCGCGAGCGGCCGGAAGACTTCACCCTCAAGCCATCGAGAGAAATCGACTACCTTGTCCGAGCCATCGCTGAAACGCAGTCGGAGCTTGTAGTCGCGAAGATATTCGGCGCTAAGTACTCGGATTAGTTGCTTCGCCATAATTTTCATCAGTCCAATGGAGGAATGTTGTCCAACGGCTTCAGCCCTTTAGCGCGACGCCAGTTCGCCTCGAGCTCGGCGCGATGAAGCTGTGACCACTGTCGGATCAGTTTCCGAGCTGTTCCCGACCTGATCTCGCCTTCGATGATTCGTCCCTCGAAGTCGACCAGCGCTTCCTGGCCTTGATACTCCGCGTGGAAATGCGGAGGCGCATGATCGTCGAAGAACATTCGAATGATGATACCGAAGAACGCTGAGATGATCGGCACGAGCGCCATCCTATCAAAGGACCATCGTCGTCTTGCTCGAGCGCTTTCGTACGCCGGCGGCCACCGCCAACGTCGCCCGTGCAGGTCGCCCTCATCGGCGCGGAGCACCTCGCACGGCGCCCGGGCAGAGATGCAGCAGGGAGAACTCGTGGCAGGCGCCGTGAATCACACCGCCAAAGGAACGTCGGAGGATAGCCCTTTCGTCGGCCTAACGGGGCTTGCACCGGGCAGAGCTCCCCGTTGGCGATTTTCCGGCTCTGCAATGAGCGTCCAAGTAAGCGAAGCTTCATGGAAAGCGTGAGGACACGAGAATAGCGTTTCGTGCGCCTAGCGGATCTCACTCAGCTGTGAGGGGCTTCAGGTGCGCCGCGGCTGAGCGGCGCGCCGGGTTGCCGCGACTAACGCACAAGAGCGGCGGGAGTGATCTGCACCCGGCGTGACGCCGTGCAGCTTGGGAGGTAGCAGGCAGCTCGGCTGCCGGGCCTTGCAACAAGCCCCTCATCGGCTGCAGTGAGGAGTTAGGCGCCGAGGCCTATAACAAAGCGCTCCACTGGGCGAAGACCGCCGCTGTCTCGCTTTGGCGCTGAAGTGATGCGGCGATTGACACGACGTAGTGACCGTGCAGCCTCACCCGCCGTAAGGAGAACGTCTCGAAATGATTGCAGAATCGGCCAAGTTGAATCGGTTACAGCTATGAACTCGCGAACCTGCTGTCTGAATGCTTCTGAGCTCGCGTCATCGGAGCGAGCCTTCGCCTCAGCAAGCGCGTACATCATTCCCGGATGCATTCGCGAGACCGTCTGCCGGTAATCGCCAACGAGAACCTCAAGCCGGCTCGCTGGCTCTTCGAGCTTCTGAGCTAGCCGGTTCGTAACGCTGAGACGGGCACTTGGGTTGGCACCCGCTGCGTTGATCTCATTAATCTGGGATGTCGATTCGTTGACGGCGCCGTTTATCTCATGCATAACCGCCGTGAGTGAGTCTAAGTTCAACGACAGGCTGTCCATTGCGTCGGACATCTCAGCCAGCTTCTCAAGAAACCCCGGCTCTTCGTCAAATGCTTCTTCGTCCGTGGGGCTGGTTTCAGACTCCTTCACCGATGGAGTTTTCGGCACCGACGTCTCGAACCATACGCGGGTCGCGGCCACCGGATCGCCACCACTATCGAGAGCATCTGCGATTGCGGACGTCAGGCGCCGCCGGGCCTCTACCAAACCCGCTTCCGTTCTACGGAACAGAATAGTACGTATCGCCGCGACGTCGAACGGCAGTCGACCTCGCTCTCCAAGTTGAATCGTCAACTTGCCGGTCGTGTGACGCAAGCCGAGTTCGTACATGACGTTTGGGTTGCCGCCAGTGAGATCCGCAATGACTAAATGCGAATCGCGAAGCGCCCGGAAAATCTGCTCCGGGATCTCTCCGGTACGTGATACCTGATCTGCGCGAACAGGTTCAATTCCGAAGGCGCGGCAAGCGGGCTGAATTACCTCCTCCAGAACTTGTATGGCGTCCTCGTACGCTAGCCGCGCTTCAGAGTCCGGCGGAGCATCTTTGTCCCCAATTGGACCGATGACAAAACAACTGACTTCACGTGCCTCGCCGGGCTCGTCGACGGATCTCATATACCGATTGTCGCACACACACTTTCGACGTGCGCCTAACGTCCTTGGTGTAAGCTGTGCGGCCGGTCCCGCGTGCCGAAGCCGGAGCGGCACGGCGGTTGCCGCCGAGGAGTTGCGACGCCACGACTGGCGAACTGCAACCGCCATGACGCCGTCATGCTGGCGACGATGTAGGCAGCTCGGCTGCCGGACCGAAGCCGGGCCGTGCCAGCTTCACACCAGTTAGGCGGGCTACAAAAGTCGTACTGGGTACTGCCGGAACTGTTCGTCACTCGTAACGACCGTCATCTCGTTCTGCAAAGCTTGGCAGATCAGCATTCGATCAAACGGATCGCGGTGATGCAGCGGGAGCGCGAGTAGCCGCGAGACTGGAGCCGTATCCAATGTAAGCGTTGCGATACGATGTGCTGCTTGACGATCACTGATGTATTGGTCAGCAGGCGCCGGTAGTGAGAGCTTACCGATCTGATGCTTCACCAGCGCCTCCCATACAGACACTACGCTCAGAAACACCTCATTCGATTTATCACGGATCGCGTCAAAGGCGTATCGCGGCAGCTTTGGATTGTTCGTGATGTACCAGAGGAACGTGTGGGTATCGAGCAGAAGTCTCATCGACCCTCAAAAGCGTCGAGCAGATCGTCTGGCAGAGGATCATCGAAATCATCCGGTACCACGAACTCTCCGGCGGCCAAGCCGACCGGGCGAAGTGTCTCAGTTTCGGTGAACGGCCGAATCTCTGCGACAGGACGTCCTTCGCGGTACACGACAACCGTTTCACCGTCGATGACACGGTGGAGGTACTCGGCTGCTCCGTTCTCCACTTCCTCGAGTGTCGCCTTCATGCGTGGTAATTCTAGCAAAGTCGGCACCCACATGTGTTCACTCTTGCGGAACCCAGCTCTAGCGGGAGTGACGACAGGCGTTTTTGTTGCTCTGGGAGCGACGTACCGGACCGCGACGGCCAGACAAACGCTGGCCAAACCATGACGCCGACGTTAGACGTGCAACGAGGATGTCCCGTTGTCTCCCATCGCCCTCGAGCTGCTCCGCGAGTGGTGGCGCAAGACCCGTCCCTCGGGTTTGCTCTTCCCATGCGCGACGGATTTTCTCCGTTCCATCCATCCCACCACCGTCCAACGCGCGCTCAAGCGCGCGGTTGGCCGCGCCGGGATCACCAAACGTGTGTCTCCCCGCACGCTCCGTCATTCGTTCGCCACTCACCTGATGGAGCAGGGGACGAACATGCGCGTGATCCAGGTCCTGCTCGGGCACGCCCACACCCGCACCACTGAGATCTACACGCACGTTTCGCCGGCTCACGCACGCAGCCCCCTCGACGCGATCCTGCCGGCCACACCATCCACCGGCGACAAGTAGTCGCCGCCGATGGATCAGCCGTTCTCCCTCGGCGCGATCGCGCGCGCCAGCGGAGCCGATCTTCTGGCCACTCGCGCCCTTGCACCCACGCAGATCAAGGTGCTGCGCTCGATCGCCGACTGCCGCACCGAGGCCATGGGCGGACATCGCGACCACTGCGATCGGTGCGATTACGAGCACACCTTCTGGAACTCGTGCCGCGACCGCCACTGTCCGGGCTGTGGGGCCGAGGCCCGCGAGAGCTGGCTCGAGAAGCGGCGCGAAGAGGTCCTCGACGTTCCCTACTTCCATGTCGTCTTCACTATCCCGGAGTCCCTGAACGCTTTGGTCCTGCACGCACCGGAAATCCTCTATGCCATTCTGCTTCGCGCCGCCGGCCAGGCTCTGACCGATGTCGCGGCCTCGAAGCTTCGGGCGCACATCGGCGTCCTGACCGTGCTCCACACCTGGGGCCAAACCCTGGTCTTTCACCCCCACGTTCATTGTGTCGTTCCCGGCGGCGGCTTCTCGTTCGATGGCCGCCGCTGGGTGCGCGTCCCCACCGGCACATTCCTTCTCGCCGTCAAGGTGCTCTCCCGCCGTTTTCGCACGCTTGTGAAGAATGCGATCACCGGGGCGTATGTCGATGGATCCCTCGAGATCCCGCCCCACATCGCCCCCGATCGGACCGCGCTCGATCTGCTGCTGGCCTGCGCTTCGAAGACCGACTGGCACACCTACGTCAAGCCTCCGTTCGGCGGGCCCGAGCAGGTCCTGGCCTATCTGGCCTCGTACACGCACAGAGTTGCGATCTCGAACCAGCGCATCACCGCCTTCGACGGCGAGCGCGTCACGTTCCAGTATCGCGACTACCACGACGGCAATGCCCGGAAGTCGATGGACCTTCCGGCCGTCGAGTTCCTCGGCCGCTTCCTCCTGCATGTCGTCCCGGCGCGCTTCACCCGCACACGCTACTACGGCTTCCTCGCCAATCGCGACCGCTCCGCCAACATCGAAAAGGCCCGCACTCTCATCGGGTCCACACGCACCCCCGCTCCGCGCGTTCCTGCTCCCGATCCGCGCCTCTGTCCTCAATGCGGCCAGGGCACGATGCGCACCCGCGCGAAGATCGACCCTCAGCGTCCACGAACGTGGTTCGACTCGTCATGAACACGGCCCGCGTGATCACGCCCCCGTTCTTTGCCCAGCTCACGCTGTCCTGCGGCAGCTTCGCGCGCTCGGTCGGACACACGTCAAAAGCGCCGGAATCAGTCGCTCATGCCGTGCCGCCGGATCGCGTTTCCACACGATCCAGCCACGTTCGGCCTCGATTGCGCGCCGTTCGC
>DASQJY010000028.1:0-340864 GCA_035630815.1 Thermoanaerobaculia bacterium | reverse complement strand
CAACTGGGACAATCCGTAGCGGTCCGCCCGGTTGATGATGATGGTATTGGCGTTCGGGATGTCGAGTCCATTCTCGACAATCGTCGTCGCGAGCAGCACGTCGAACTTGCGGGCCACGAAGTCGAGCATCGCGCGCTCGAGCGCGTCCTCACCCATCTGACCGTGCCCGATGACAATCCTCGCTTCCGGCACGAGCCGCTTCAGCAGGTTGCCGATGGAAAAGATCGACTCGACCCGGTTGTGGACCACGTACACCTGGCCCCCGCGTTCGAGCTCGTTCTTGATCGCCCGAGCGATGACCTGTGAGTCGAACTTTACGACGTGGGTCTGAATCGACAGACGGTCCTTGGGGGGCGTTTCGATGATGGACATGTCGCGAATTCCGACGAGCGACATGTTCAGCGTGCGCGGAATCGGCGTGGCGGTCATCGTAAGCACGTCGACTTTCCGCTTCAGCTGTTTGATCTTTTCTTTGTGGGCCACGCCGAACCGCTGCTCTTCGTCCACGACCAGCACCCCGAGGTCCCGGAATTCGACGTCCTTGGACAGCAGGCGATGCGTCCCTACCATGATGTCCACTTTGCCGACCGCCAGATCCGACAGCGATTCCTTTTGCTCGGTCTTGGTCCGGAACCGGCTCACCATGTCGATCCGCACGGGAAACCCGGCGAACCGCTCCTTCAGGGTCTTCCGATGCTGGAATGCCAGCACCGTGGTCGGCGCAAGAAACGCAACCTGTTTGCCGTCCATCACCGCCTTGAAGGCCGCGCGCATGGCGACCTCGGTCTTGCCGTAGCCGACGTCGCCGCACAGCAGGCGGTCCATCGGCTTGCGCGATTCCATGTCCGACTTCACGTCTTCGATCGCCCCGATCTGGTCCTCGGTCTCGTCGAACTCGAACGCGTCCTCGAAGTCGAACTGCCACGGCGAGTCCTTGCCGAACGCGTGGCCCGGCACCATCTGGCGTGTCGCGTAGAGCTTGAGCAGCTCGTCCGCCATGTCGCGCATGGCCTTCTTGACCGAGGCCTTCGTCCGCGCCCAGCTCGTGCCGCCGAGCTTGTCCAGCTTCGGCTGCGCTTCCTCGCCGGCGGTGAAACGCTGAATCAGGTTCAGGTTCTCCATCGGCATCAGCAGCTTGCCGCCGCCGGCGTATTCGATCTCCATCACCTCGCGCTCGTCGGTCCCGCCGAAGGGGATGCGCTGCAGGCCGCGGAAGCGCCCCACGCCGTGGTCGACGTGGACGATGTAGTCGCCCGCCTTGAGGTCGCGCATGTCGGAGACGAAGGCTTCCGACTTGCGCTTCTTGCCTCCGATGCGGGTGGAGGTCGGCGGCTCGAAGAGGTCCCATTCCGAGTACGCGACGATGTTCAGCTCCGGGACCGCGAATCCTCGGGCGAGGTTGCCGCCCGTGACCGTCAGCGCGCCGCCGAGCCGGTTCTCGGAGTAGGGGACGTCGAACTCCTTGAGCAGGCGCTCGACCTTCTCGTGACCGCCTTTCGTGGCGCAGAAGAAGATCTGCTCGCGCGTGCTGCCACGCGCCTCGGCCGCGAAGTCGCTGAGGCGGTTCGTATAGCGCTCGATCGCGTGCGTGGCGATGCGCAGTTCCGTGAATTCTTTCGTCGCCACGTGTACGTCGGACATCGCCACCGGTGCGCGGCCGAGGAACTGCAGCACCTCCGGAGCGGGTGCCAGCAGCTTCTCGGGCGGATACACCGCGCGTCCTTTTTCCGCCGACGCCTCGTACTCGTTGCGCAGCAGCGATTCGTACTTCGCCACGGTGGTGGTGATCTGGTCCGGCTCGATCAGGATGACGTCGAACTCGGCGATGTACTCGGCGAGCGTGACGCTCTCCACCGCCACCGGCACGTAGTGCTCGATGCCACTGAACGAGCCGTTTTCCTGCAGCTTCTCGATCTTCTCCGCGACGTCGCGCTTGAAATGCGGGTCCATGAAGTCGAGCGAGATCCGCTTCGCCAGCCGCGAGCGCGTCTCCCGCGTCACCGGGAACTGCGTCATCGGGTAGATCGTGACCGTTCCCGCCTCGTCCGCGGAGCGCTGCGTCTCGACGTCGAACCAGCGCAGCGTGTCGATCGTGTCTCCGAAGAGCTCGAGGCGCACCGCGCTGGCGGTGTTCGGTGGAAAGACGTCCAGGATGCCGCCGCGAAACGCGAACTCGCCCGCCTCGCCGACGAGATCCGTCCGCACGAAGCCGTTCTCCACCAGCCGCTCCAGCAGGTCGCGCATCTCCAGGTCGTCGCCCGGTGCGAGACGGATGATGCGCTGGCGAAAATCGTCCGGGCGGGGGAGACGCTGAAAAAGCGAGCGCGCCGGGACCACGAGTACGTCCACCGCGTCGTCGATCAGGAGGCCGAGGGCGCGGATCTCTTCGCGCACCACGCCGAGGGAGGGCGCCACGTCCTGGTAGGCGGTGAGCGCGGGTGCGGGATAAACCGACACGCACTCCGGCGTGCGGTGGAAGAGGCGCAGCGCGGTCTCGAAATCGTCGCCCGCGCTGGTTCCGGGGGTGATCACGGCCACGCGGCGTTGACGGCGGTCCTGCATCGCCGCGATGAGCAGCGCACGCGCCTCCATCGTCGCGCCGGTGACATCGAGGCGGCGTTCGCGCTCGAGCAGCGGTGCGAAGAACGGTGCGCGCGCAACGCGTGCACGAAGCTGTTCGATGAGGGGTGCGTTTCGATCCATGAAAGGGCGCGGCGGAGGCGGCGCGCGCCCGATTATGGCGTGAAGTAGCCCTTGATCGTGCGCGCCGTCAGTTGCGGCGAGTTCACCAGAACACGAACCGGGCGCCACTCATTCGATCCGCCGAGGTCCGACACCTGGTATTTGATGGCGAACTGCGCGCGCAGGTCTTTTTCGATCGCCTCGTACCTGGCGTTCAGGTTCTGCTGAGTGGCGGTGGCCACGAAGCCGCCGGTCTGCGAGGCGAGGAAGCGGAGGCGGTCGAGGTCGCGCAGCTGCTCGTCATCGCCCCCTTCGTAGACGATGAAGTAGAGCGGGATGCCGGCTTCGCGCGCGAGCTTCTCGATCTCTTCGAACGACCAGTTGGACGTGGTGTCGCTGCCGTCGCTCAGGACTACGATCGCGCGGCGGTTCGTCTCCTCACGCAGCTCGCGGATCGCGCTGGCGATTGCGTCGTACAGCGCGGTGCGTCCCTGCGGCCGGATCCCCTGCAGCGCCTGCGCGACCGCGGCGCGGTCGGCCGTCAGCGGCTGCTTACGGCGCGGGACCTCCTGCACGGCCGTCACGCTGCAACGGTCGCCGTCCTTGATCGCGTGCCGCACGAACTCGGCCGCCGCCTTCGTCGCGTGCTCCATTGAATAGAGCATGCTGGCCGAGGAGTCGATGAGCAGAGCGATCGAGATCGGCTGGTCGAATGCCTTCCCGAACTCGATGATCTTCCCCTCCGCATTCCCGTCGATGATGCGGAAGAGCGCGCGGTCGACGTCGTCGTGCGTGTTGCCGTGACGGTCCACCACCGACACGAAGATCGGGATCGTGCGCACCTGCAGCTCGTCGACGACGATGTTGCCGGCTGCGGACCAGAAGTCCGCCGCCTCCTCGCCCGACTTCGTCTTCGCCGTCACCTGCACGAACCCGCTCGCGAGCACGGCAGGGGGAACGGTGAAGCGATACGGAGGCTCGGTCACGCTCACCACCACGTGGCCGCTGTCCCAGACGTTGATCTCGGCGATCGGGTCGTCTTTCGGCGACGTCGCTTCCGCCTCGAAGAGACCCGCCTGCGCGTCGATCGCCTTCACGTTCACGCCGAGGGGAAGCAGTCCGCGGTTGATCGTCTCCGTCCACTGCACGCGTTTGCCTTTCGGCGAGCGCGCGGTGATCGAGATCTTGTGCTGCACGGGCGTCGGACCGAAGTCCACCACCACGTGATAGGGCGAGAGCAGGCCGTCCGCGACCTTCTGGCCGTCGACCGAGACCGACACTTTCGCGCCGTCGAATCCCGGATTGATGGCCAGGTCCACCACGCCCGTGTACTCGCCGGAGTGGTCTCGCTTGCTGCCGTGCTCCAGCACGATCTGCGTGTTGGCGGCGGCGGTGGTCGTGAGAAGGAGGGTGAGAAGGGAGGAAAGGAGTGTTGCGCTAAGGCGTCGTGCCGGACCCGAGCTGTGCTGCGTTACTGCCTTCATAAATCCGCCTGTACTCGAAGCGGTTCCGGGTAACCGTCTTCACGTATAAACGCGTCTCCGCGTAGGGAATCGACTCTACGAATAAGTCGATGTCATCAATCGGCGTCTTCTCAATCCACGTGCCAACAGGCCGCTCGCCCGCGTTGTAGGAGGCGATCGCAAGGATCTGGTTTCCATTCCAGGTGGCAAGCTTCTGGGAGAACTCCGCCGCGCCCACCGCGATGTTCGTCTCCGGATCGAAGAGATCTTCTCGCGTCACTTCGCCCAGGCCGCCCGCGGTGGCGATGCGCGACGCCTCCTCCGGCATGATCTGCATCAGCCCGACCGCGCCGGCGTTCGAGACCGTGGTCGGCTCGAACCCGCTCTCCTGCCGAGTGATCGACGCAAGGAGATATGGATCGAGATTGCGCCGCTTCGCCTCGCTCTCCAGCGTCTCGAAGTAGGCGAGGGGATAGAGGATCTGCCAGAAACGCTGCGGGATGTTCGTCCCGCCGTGGCGGATGAAGTCGCGGAACTGCCGCTGCAGCACGCCGTTCGCCTTGAACGGCTCGCCGCCACGCACGTAGACATCGGCGAGCATGAACTGCACGCCGGGATTCGACGCGTACTTTGCCGCCAGGACTTTCATCTCGCGCGCGGCGGCGCGGTCGAGGCCGACCGTCTGCAGCTCGCGGACGGTGGTGAAGCGGGCGTCGTTCACCTTCGCCAGCTCCGCCTCGATGTCCGGGAACGCCTGCACCGCCGCCGTGGCCCGTACGGCATTCGGCCACAGCTCCTTCGCCCGGTACGCGTAATAGCTGAACGGATACTCCGCGACGATCTGCTGTGCTTTGGTATCCCGCTCCGCGGCGCGTCCCTGCTTGTCGTAGATCTTCGCCGACCAGAAGAGCGAGTTCGTCTTCCAGTCGCCATCGGGATACGAGCGGATGTACTGGTCGAACGTCTTCAGAGCCTGGTCGTACTTGCCCCAGAGCGCGTACGTCCAGCCGACGTTCCAGAGATTCTCGCCGTCGCTCCCGTGCGCGCCGGCCGCGATGGCCTGCGTGAGGTTGTCGATCGATTTCGCGTAATCGACGACGTCCGTGACGTAGTACTTCGCCCGGACCACCTTCGCCTCCGCCGCGTCCTTGCTGGTGGGGAACTCTTTCTCCACCTGCTCCAGACCCGCCAGGAGCTCTTCCGGACGTCCGGCGCGCCACGCTGCACGCGCCCGCAGCGCAACCAGCGACGAGTCGCCGAGTTGCACGTCCTTCGTCTCGTCGAGGAGCTGCGTGTAGTTGCGCGAGTTGAAGAGCGCACGCAGCCGCGTGGCACGCGCTTCCGGCGCACCGCCGGGGATCTTCGAGAAGAGATCGAGCGCCTGGTCGTAGCGGTTCGCGCGCGACAGCTTCCCGGCCAGGGCGATCTTCTCCGCCACCGGCAGCGCCGCCAGCTCGTCCTTCAGGAAGCCGTAGGTCTGCTCCGTGTACCGTCCCGACGTGTAGTCGGTGAGAAGGCGCATGCGCGTCTTCGACGCGAGGTCGTTCCGCCCTGCTTTCGCCAGCGCCGTGGCCATCGAGACGAAGTCCTGCTCCGTCAGCTCGTCGAGGGTCCCCTGCATGGCCTGCTGCCACGCGGAGTCGGTCGAGGCCGCGTCACCGAGCTGCGCGTAGATCACCGGCAGGCGCAGGCGCGCCACGGTGGCCGCCGTGGTGTCGCTCAGCAGGACGAGCTGCGCGGCGACCGAGGCCGCCTGCTGCAGGTTCTGGCGCGCGAGCTCCGACTCCACGATCCTCAAACGAAGAAAGGGGGCGACCTCGG
Source organism: Thermoanaerobaculia bacterium (assembly GCA_035630815.1). Classification (GTDB taxonomy): domain Bacteria; phylum Acidobacteriota; class Thermoanaerobaculia; order Gp7-AA8; family Gp7-AA8; genus QHVT01. The sequence continues at coordinate 334,898 of DASQJY010000028.1, read as the reverse complement.
GGTACTCGGCCGCAACCGCGGTCAGCTCCGGCACCGCCTCGTCGTAGCGTTTCGCGTCATAGAGAGCGAGCGCATGTTTCGCCCGCCCCACGCGATCCATCGGTTCCGGCTCTTCCGCTTTCGCGATCACGGCGGGCAACGCGTCCTGCTGCGCCTGCGGCTTCGCGGCGGGCTGCGAGCAGGCGACGAACGTTGCGGTCAATAAGACGACTAGGACGGCAGGACTCTTACCCATCTCTCACCCTCACTCTCGAATCCGACCCGCCGGAAAAACTCGTGCGCGTCGCGTGCGTCTTCAACGATGATGCGGTGGCGATCCATCTTCGCGGCGAGCTGCTCGACCTCTCGCATCATCACGCGGCCGATCCACTTCTTGCGCAGCTCCCTCGAGACCGTGACGTCGACGACGCGCAACGCGTCCTCGGTGATGTCGAGTGCGACCACCGCCACGATATCGCCAATAAGCTTTCCGAGCAGGCCGCATGCCGGAGCGGCGCCGGACGACGCGTTACGTTCCAGAAAAGAATTGACCGCCGGATGGTCCGCGGCCTCAATCGGCCGGACGAAAAGACGTAAACCGCGCAATCGATTTCACCTAAGTGTCAGATCAGGATGCTTTTGCAGCATATTCCCGCGAGCAAATAATTTCTTGACAAAAGAGCAGTGCCGCGTAGACTTCGATCCGGTTCACCCAGCCCAAAATCCAGCAACTCAGAGACATGACTATGAACGTGCAGCAGGCGATTGCCCAATTCCTCGAACATGGGCAGCAGGTGCGAAATTTGTCCGATCGGACACTGCGAGCGTACCAGTCTGACCTGGCGCAGTTCCATGTCCACATCTGCAACGCCTCCCCCGTGGAGATCACGCCGGACGACCTCGAGGCCTACCTCGACAAGCTCGGCGGCGGCCCGTACCGCGACACCTCGGTCCGCCGCAAGGTGGCCGCGCTGAAGGTGTTCTTCCGCTTCCTCGAGGAGCAGGGAATCGTCTCCGAGTCGCCCGCCCGCAAGCTCAAGATCAAGAAACCGGTCGAGAACCGCGTCCCGACCGTCCTTTCCGGCCGTGAAGTGCGCGCGCTCCTGGCTGCTCCCAAGGAGCAGGTCGCCGAGCTCGCGACGTCCCGCGACCAGTCGGCCGGCAGCCGGAACCGCTACTTCTGCGCCGTCCGCGACAACGTCATCCTCGAGCTGCTCTTCTCCACCGGCATCCGCATCGGCGAGCTGGTCGCGCTGAACGTCGGCGACGTCGATCTCGACCGCAAGCAGATCCAGATCACCGGCCGCGCCACCCGCGGCCGCCTGGTCACGCTCGCCTCGGCGGACGTGGTCGACGCCATGCGCGCCTACATCGACATGCGCGCCGAGCGCACCCTCTCCACGCCGGCCCTCTTCGTCGGCCGCTCCGGAACGCGCCTCACGATCTACTCGATCGAGAACATCTTCAAAAAGCACGTCCGGCTCGCGGAGATCAAGCGCCACGTCACCCCCCACTCGTTGCGCCACACCATGGCCGCGATGCTCGTCTCCTCCGGCACCGACATCAAGGAAGTGCAGGAGATCCTCGGCCACGCCAGCATCCTCTCGACGCAGGTCTACACCCGCCTGCCCATCCAGAAACGCGGCCGCCACGCCAGCACCGCCCACATCACCCGGATCGTCGCCGACAGCGCCGGCCCCCGGATGATGATCAAGAAGTAGCGCGAAGCGTCATCCCGAGACCCGATGGTGCCGCGGCCGCGTCACGACGGATGAAAAAGTTGTCGTTTCAGCGTCCGGACTTATCCATGTTGGTGGGTACCGTGTCGTGGTCCACTACTCTTTGTCGGTTCCGACCGCGATCCCGAGACTGACCCGCGCCGCGCCTTCGGATCACATTCCGTCGCCAGTAGAGCAGTAGGTAGAGCACGCATTGCGACGGAAGTGGTGAGGGTGGCAGCGTTCATTCCGATTTACGCGGTAGGGAAATTCTTCCCCGGCGCCCCTCCCAGTTAGAGACTCACTGGGAAATTCGCGTGGCCGACGACGATTATGTCTGGACCGATGAGGACTGGTCAGACCTCGTCCTCAGTATCGCGCTGCAGCAGTGCACGCCGTTCATCGGCTCCGGGGCGTGTTACGGCGTGCTGCCGACCGGCAAGAAACTGTCTGCCGAATGGGCAAAAGACGCCGAATACCCCTTCCCCGACAAAGAGAACCTCGTCAAGGTCGCACAGTACGTCGCCGTCGACGTCGGCGGCTTCAACACCAAGAATCGCCTCGTGGCGAGGTTCAAGAATGCAGGCCCGCCTGATTTCACCAACCCGAACGAGCCGCACATCACGTTGGCTCGCCTCCACCTTCCCTTTTACATCACCACCAATTACGACAATTTCATGTTCAAGGCCCTCCAGGCAGCGGCGCCTACGGGGCCGGAGGCCAAAGAGTACAAGCCACAACGGGACCACTGCCGCTGGTATGAGCGGTCGAAAACCAAGGCGAAGCTCCCACGCACGCCTTCGGTCCTGTCGCCGGTCATCTATCACCTCCACGGCATCCTGGAGATCCCCAAGTCGATCGTCCTGACCGAGGATGACTACCTCGACTTCCTGGTGGCCACGTCCGAGCTCGAGAACCTGATTCCGTCCGAGGTGAGAACGGCACTGACGAATACGTCGCTGCTGTTCATCGGCTACAGCTTGGAAGACCTCGACTTCAAGGTGATCCTCCGCCGCCTCTCCACATGGATGCAGCGGGCCGAGGGGGCGAATCACGTCGCGGTGCAGATCAAGCCCAAAGCCGAGGGGGAGCCGCCCAGCGACGAAGAAATCGCGCGCGCCGACCGTCAGCGCAAATACCTCGCGAAACACTACGGCCTGCAGAGCGTGAAAGTGTTCTGGGGGACCGCCGAGGACTTCTGCCGCGAGCTGAGCGAAGCGATGGAGAAGGCGAAGGTGACGGCATGAGCGCGGCCCTCGCCGCAGCCCTTGCGGTCTCGAACCCCTACGTCGGACCGCGTCCGTTCGAGCGCGAAGACGAAAACAAGCTCTTCGGCCGCGACGAGGAGATCCGGGAACTGCTCGCGATCATCACCGCCACTCCGATCACCCTGCTGTATGCCCAGTCGGGCGCGGGGAAGACGTCCCTCCTGAAGGCGAAGCTGCAGCCGCTCCTCGAGCGCCGTCCCTGCGAAGTGTACGGACCGCTTCGCGTCGCTTCCCCCGAGTCGTCGAAGTCGGGCGTGAAGAACGTCTATACGTTCAACGCCCTGAGCTCCTTCACCGGTCCGAACATCAGGCGGCCGTTGCGCATGGCCTCGGCCACGCTGACCGAGTTTCTCGAAAAACAGCCGAAGCCGGAGGTCCGCCGCGGCGCGATCCGCATGCCTCGGGTCCTGCTCTTCGACCAGTTCGAGGACCTCTTCACCCGTTATCCGGAGCGGTGGGAAGACAGGGGCCGCTTCTTCGAGGACGTCACCGCCGCTCTCGCCGCCGATCCGCGCCTGCGCATCGTCTTCGGAATGCGCGAGGAGTATCTCGCCTCGTTCGAATCGTATGCGCCCGACCTGCCGACCACCAGCATCGCTCGCTTCCGCCTCGAGCGGCTGCGCCGTACGGCCGCCGCGGAAGCGGTCGAGAAACCGCTCGAAGGGACGAACGTCCGGTTCAAGCCGAGGGCGCTGGAGAAACTCCTCAATAACCTCATGTCGCTGCCGAAGGCGCTGGCTTCCCGCTCGAAGTACGAGGAGTTTGCGGAAGCCGTCCAGCTCCAGATCGTCTGCCTGAAGTTGTGGGATTCCACGCAGCAGCTGCGCACCGGTGCAGAGGCCGAATGGGTGGAGATCGACACCGACGCGGTGAAGGTCTACGGGAACGTGGAGGAGGCATTGCGCGCCTACTACACGAGCTGCATCAATGAGATCACCGCGGACTTCGGAACGGTCCACCACTTCCACAGCGGCAAGCTTCGCTCGTGGTTCGAGCGCACCTTCATCAACGACGAAGGGCAGCGGTCCATGGTCTACAAAGGCGCCACGATGACGGCGGGGTTCTCGAACGACATCATCGCGGCCCTGGAGCGGAAGTACCTCATCCGCACCGAGCCGCGCGGCACCGCCACCTGGTGCGAGCTCTCGCACGAGCGGTTCATCAAGCCGGTTATGGAATCCAACCGGATCTGGCGGCGCGAAGCCGATGTCGGCAACCGTGCCGGGTCGCTCGAGAGAAGAGCTTCTCAATGGGCAAAGGAAGGGAAGTCCGACCAGCTGTTGCTCACCGGAATCGACGTCCGCAATGCACAGGCCTGGCTGGCCAGCAACGCGGTGGACATCCTCCCCTCCAGGACCCTCGAAGAATACGTGGAGACGAGTGCTCGCCGGCAGCAGGTCCGCGCCGCGGCCCGGCTCCGGCTCATCGTCCTCCTTTCCATCGCCGGAGCGCTGATGGTCGGCTGGTTCGCGATCGAGCAATACCGGATCTCCCGGAAGGCCACCGCGTTGCGCGTCGTCGAGAACGACCTCCACAAACGCGCGCTCGCCACCGCCAGGAACGAAGTGGGCCTCATGATGCTGCGGGAGGACCGCCCCATGGACGCTCTCGCCTGGGCGGTAAAGGCGGTGGCCGAGGCTCCTGAGCTTCCGGAGACGATCGCGACCCTCCGGACTGCACTCGACGTGACGTCCGCCTCCGCAGCGTGGCTGCGGAGGCCCAACGCTCCCATCAACATGTTCTCGTTCTCTCCGGACAACCGGCTGGCGCTGACCCAGTCGGCGACGGAAGTATGCGTCTGGGATCTCGCGGGCGGCGGGCCGCCGCGGTGCCGCCCGTCGCCCATTCCCGGGTACTGGTATGCCGCGAAGTTCTCGCGGGACGCAGGCTTCGTCGTGGCCATGAGCGTCGACGAGGACCCGCGCGCCGGAAAGTTCATCTTCAGGCCCTCCGTCTGGCACACCGACGGACGGCTGATCTCGCCGCGCATCCGGCTGGCCTCGAACCCATGGCTGCTGGATGGCTGCGGAGCGAAGAATCTGCTGGCGGAAGGTGCCGGTCCCCGGCTTTCGCTGTTCGACACCGTCAGCGGACAGGAGCGGTCCGTCCCCCTCCCGGACGTCACGAATCGCGGTGCCGTGTCATTGGACTGTGCCTCCGTAGTGACGACGTCGGACACCGTTGCAGCTGCGCCCGTGGCCCTCTGGTCGCGCATCCTCGCGCGGCGGGATCTACCCCTCGGCGACGTCGGCGGGAGCCCGGGGACCGACATCGCCCTGCAACCTTCGTTCGACGACTCGGCTCGTTACCTCCTGATCCAGGTCACGAGCGGCGGCGCGTCCCAGGAGGGCATCGTCTACGACCTGCGGACTCGCGAACGGGTCCGCTCGCAGCGTTTCTCTCCCCCCGCCGACCACGTGACGATCGTCGGCGGCAAATGGATTGTGGCCGCGGGCACGCTGGAAAAGCGGCGGGTGCTGGATTACTACGACATCGCCACAGGCGTCCGTCAGGGACTGGTCAACGATCTGATGAGCGACAGGGTCGAGCGCGGCACACGCGCGAACACCACCATCACCCGCTCCGGAAACATGTCGATCGTCGACTCGATCGATCTCCTCACTCACCGCCGATCGCGAGCGATCATCCCCGACGCCGGCTTCGCGGATTTCACCGTCTCCCGCGACGGGCGGTGGCTGATGACGCAGAAGAACGGCGTGGTCCGGGTGTGGAACCTCGACGCGAAGGCACCCCAGGTCGCCGGACAGACTGCGAAGGAACTGCTGTCCAGTGCGTGCAGCCAGCTCACGCGGTTCGGCTACGACTCCGACCTCCGGAACGAGTGTTCCCCGAAATCGGCCTCCGCCGCATCCAGCCGGCGCTAGCGAACGGCGAGCGCACCGTTTACGGGGTGCTGCTCTCCGCCTTCGCCGCCAACCAGATCGCGTTCTTCCGGTTCGGCGCGTCCTTCAATACGCGTCGCACCTCGGTCAGCGCCTCTTCGCGCTTCCCGAGCTCCAGCAACATTTCGGCGAGGAGCTCGCGCGCCGGGACGAGCGCGCCCGGTGTCACTGGATGCTTCTCCGTCGCCGCTCGACTTCCACCGCCGCGCGGGCGAGCTTCAGCGCCTCGTCATCCTTCTTCTCCGCGTGCGCCAGCCACGCCGACGCCGCGAGGCGCTGCATCTCGAAACTGGCCCTGCCAGTAACCGTCCAGCATTTTCCTAATCGCCTCGAGCCGAGCCACGGCCTCGCGCGCGACGGCGAGATCTCCCGATCGAGCCGCTCCGATGGCGCGGGCGAAATCGCGCGGTGTTGATCACATCCCAGTTGCTCTCGTCGGCCTGCCACAGCAGCACGTGCTTGCCGGTCGACGTCTGCATGAAGTTCATGTCGTAGTCGTAGTAACGGCGGGTGTGGTGCTCCTTGTGGAGCGTGACCGTGACGTGGTTGACGTACTCGCCGCCCACGCCGGGCGTACCGAAGACGCCGTGCAGCACGCTCTCCACGCGCTCCCAGTCGTGAAGCTCGCTGCCGTCTTTGTCGGCCGCGTTGTACACGTGATAGAGCAGGACGAGCGACTTGCTGCCGCCGTTCATGTATTCGATGAGGGACGTGTAGAAAGTCGGGCGGATGCGCCAGTTGCTGTACGCCCGACCCGCTCTGCGCGGCGGCGAGGTACTGGCCGATGTTGATCCAGTTGAGGCGGTTGTTGGAGAAGTTGCCGTCGCGGTCGAAGTCGAAGTTGGTGAGCCAGTCACGCCCCTGCTTGCGTTGTTTTCGTCGCCGCGTTTCAGGATCAACGGCGCGTAGTAGTTCAGGTACGCCTGACGCTGGGCCAGGGTGAGGCTCCAGGACTGCGCTACGCCTCTCCCGAGCTGAGATTCAGCCCGAGGACGACGAGGACGGCCATGCAGAGTGCACGCGCCGTCGAGTTGCGACAGTTCCTGATCCCCGTTTGTGTGGCATGGGAAGGTGGCCAATTCATGCGGTAGTTTTTCTCCCGGTTGGTGAGTGAGCGAAGCGGTACTCAGGGCGCAAGTGCTGCGCCTTCATACGTTTCGAACACGCAAGTTGTACTTATCCTCCAACGCCGGCGGTAACAGATATTGTGTCGTGTAATCCGCTCGAAGCTCTCGACACATCCTCTCTCGCTCTCCTCATCCAAGGAGTGAAGCAAATGGTTTTAAGACACCCTCACCGCAGTCACCGCACTGCACACCGTTTAACGCGTGTGCCGCTGCGGCTCGCATCCTGCGCTCCCCGCCCGCGAGGGACCTGGGTGGGCGGGGACGCGCGGAACGAGCGGCGACTGCGGTCACCGCGCACCAAATGCCGCTAGACTGGCCCCATGCTCCGCTTCCTCGTGGTATTCGGCGTGTTTGCGCTGACGGCGAATGCTGCGCCGGCGGATGCGGAGCTGACCCCAGAGCTGACAGCGGAGCGGTTCGTCCGCGCCCTGCGGTCAGGTGACATCGATGCTCTCGCTTCCCTGAGCACCGCCGAGGCGACGGTTTCGCGGGACTGGCAATTCCTCCGGAAAGACCTCGAGACGTACGACTGCATCTCGATCCGCGCCCATGAGGTGTCGGTCGAATCAGCGACCGACACCGCGATGACGCTGCGCGTGACCGTCCACGCCACGGCAGCCGCGCGAGGCACCTCCCGCACGCCGATCCGTTTCCCTGACCGCTGGCACCTCGAGGCGCAGCGTTCCGGCGGCGATTGGCGGCTGCGGAACATCATGGTCGAGGAGCGCGTGCTCGCCCGCCGGCTGGTCGCCGCGGGCGATGTCACTCCGCAGGGAATCGCTGCCTGTGCGCCGTATGTGGATCTCGAGACCTTCCTCGTGGCGCTGGTTGACGAGGTGGACACCGCAATATTTGTCGCGACGACTGCACCCACGCTGGACGTCGTGAGCTCCGTCGCGCGCAGCGCCGGTCTGCCGGCCGCCGCGATCCTCAGCCTTCGGATGCGGGTTGCGCATCTGTTGCACACGGGAGAGCCGGAGCGCGGAGCCGCCCTGGCGGCGGAAGGACGGAGATATGCGGAGGGAACCGGCATTGCTGACGTGCGCGCCGCCGCGTTGCTCATGTCCGGAACGGCCGAGTGGCAGAACGGCCGCCATGAAGCCGCAATGGCCCTGTACGACGCTGCGGCCGCCCTGCTGAACGTGATCGATGATCCGCGCCCCGCCATGAAGGCCCTCTACATGCGAGGGAACCTGCTGGTCTACCGCGGCTCGTATCGCGACGCCGTGATGACAGCGTCCGCGCTGGCGTCGGCGGCGGAGCGGTTCGATTGGCGTGAAGGGCGCTGCGCGACCGCGTTTCAGCTCTACACGGTGTTCGGCGACCTTCAGGACGCGCAGGCGACACGGCATTACGCCGCCGAGGCGTTGCGGTGCTCGGAGCGGCTGGGCGACCGCGAATTCATCACGGTCGCGACGTCCGACCTTGCCGTCGCCGAACGTGCCCTGGGGAACCACGATGCAGCCGCGGCGCTGATGCGGAAGTTGTTGGCGCGGGCAGGTCCCGGTGAACCGGACCAGGTGGCGGTGGCGTCGACTCGCTTCGAGCTCGCGGAGATGCTGGCGGACGCGCACCGTTATGGCGAAGCCGAGGTGGAGATCCTCGCCGCGCTCGAGCTCGTGCGCCTGAGCGACGAGCAGTATTTCAAGGCGGACATGCTGCAACTGCACGCGCGCATTCATCTGCTCCAGGGGCGTACCGAGGAGGCCCTCGCCACGGCGACCAGCGCGGACGTCCTCCTTCGCCAGTCGTTCGGCAAGGCGCAGCTGTATCGCTACGACCCCTCCTGGGTGGTTCGGGCGACGCTGGGACATGCCCTCCGTGCCGCTGGCCGGCTCCCGGAGGCGATCCTGGCACTCGAATCGTCGATCGGGTTGATCGAGGCGAAGCGCGCGGGGGTCGGGGCGGACGAGTTGACCCTGTCCGCGTTCATGCGCAACAAGGCGCAGCCGTATCGCGACCTGGTTGCCCTGCTCGTCGGACAGGGGCGTCCGCGCGACGCGCTCGTGGTCGCGGAGCGGTTTCGCGCACGGGCGCTGGCCACGGCGATGGCTCGTGGCCAGGTCGACCGGCTTCCTTCGATGAGCGCCGCCGACCGGGAACGATACGCAGCGCTGAACCGCGCCATCGCCGATCTGAACCGGAGCCTCCTCGCGTCCGGCGACGGCTCGGCGACCGCCGTGCTCCGCGAGCGCCTGGCCGAGCAGCGCATCGAGCAGCAGGTCTTTCTTTCGCGCATGGAGAGCGGCGGCCCGGAGCCTCGGGGGGCCGTTGCCATCAGTCCCGAAGTCATCGTCGGCGACGTGCATCGCCTGCTCCCGGATCCCGCCGAAGCGCTCCTGACCTTTTCCGTCCAGGACCAGGAGACGTTCGCGTTCTACGTCGAACGCTCGGGAGACGACGTCGACGTGGCCGTCCATCGGATCGCGCTGCCGAAGGTGGAGCTCGAGGAGCGCATCCGTCATTTCGTCGGCCGGATCGAAGAGCGGAATCTCGACTATCGCGAATCCGCCCGCTCGTTGTACGACCTGCTCGTTGCGCCGTTTGCCTCGCGCATCGGCTCGAAGCGCCGCCTCTTCATCGTCCCGGACGGGATGCTCTGGCGCCTGCCGTTTCAGGCACTGCAATCGGCCGGCGGCGAGCATCTGATCGAGCGGATCGCCATTGCCTACGCCCCTTCACTGGCGTTGCTGCGGCACGAACGCCGGCAGCGGCCGAGGAGCGTGACCGCGACAGCGCCGGCTTTGCTCGCCCTGGCCGATCCGCTCCTCCCGCCCGGGTCTGATGTGTCGACGCGTGCGGTGAGTCGCGGCGCGAGTCTGGGCCCGCTTCCCGACGCGCGCGCGGAGGTGTTCGCCATCGCGAAGATGTACGGCCCGGCGAGCCGCGCCCTCGTCGGTGCGCAGGCGACCGAAACGACCGCGAAGAAGCTCGCCGCGGAGTATCCCGTGCTCCATTTCGCCACGCACGGGATCATCGACGACGCGTCCCCGATGTACTCCGCCGTCGTCCTCGGCGCCTCCGACACGGACGACGGTCTCCTCGAGGCGCGCGAGATGATGGAGCTCGACCTCGGGGCCGACCTCGTCGTCCTGTCCGCGTGCGAGTCCGCCGACGGAGGACTGACGCCCGGCGAAGGCGTCGTCGGAATGTCGTGGGCGCTGATGGTGGCCGGCTGCAGGAACACGGTCGTCAGCCAATGGGCCGTCGACTCGGCGAGCACCGCGCAACTCATGATCGCGTTTCACCGGCAGGCGAGCCTGAGCGGCGCCGATTACCCATTCGCCCTCCGCGAGGCGCAACTCGCCCTGCTGCGGAACCCCCGGTTCAGCCATCCTTACTACTGGTCGCCGTTCGTCCTGATCACAACTTCGCAGTGAGCCGGCCTGGCATGGCAATATCGGCTCGCGGTCTGCGTCTCCATGAATGAGTGTTCTCTCTGCAGAAGGAGCAGTCGTTGGACCCGAGGGCGGAAAGGCGGCTGAATGATCCGATGCTCGACCGCGTCCTGACTGCGCGGTCCGACACCGAGCGTGAGGCCGCGGTCGCGGCGATCCTGGCCGAGCATGCATACGACCGGATCGAAAAGATCCTGTCGGCGCGCTTCAGGAGGGCACGCATGGATGTCGAGTACGTCGCCGACCTGCGGCACGACGTCATCGTCCGGCTCGTGAGCCGCTTCCGCCGCCTGCTCGGGATCGACGACCCGCCGATCGAGAGCTTCCCCGACTACGTTGCGACCGTTACCTTCAACGCGTTCGAGGATTTTGTCCGCAAGCACTTTCCGCTCCGCGCGAAGCTGAGGAACCGGACGCTCTACTTCCTGAATCACGATCCCGCCCTGGCCGTCTGGACCTACCGCGGCGTGATGGTCTGTGGACTTGCGGCGTGGAAGGACAATCCTCAAGATGAGCACTCACCGATGCCGCCGCTCGCCTTCGGCGGAGGGCGCGGCGATCTCCGTCCCGACCTTCGTTCCCTACTGACCGCCGCCGGTGCGCCGCGAACCGTCGAAGACGTGGTCACGGTGCTTGCGGCCGCGGCCGGGATTCCGCGCAAGGAGACCCCGCAGTCGCTCGACGAGGCGGTCGAGCTCAGCTCGGCCGTCACCCATCCGGCCGAGGAGCTGATCCAGCTCCAGGACCTGCGCAGGTTGTGGAACGAGATCCTGGAACTGCCGCTTCGCCAGCGAGTTGCGCTGCTGCTGCAGGCTCGCGATTCCGCCGGTGAGTCGGTCACTCACCTCCTCCCCGTCGCCGCCGTCGCGACGGTCCGCGACATCGCGCGCGCGCTGGAGATGAGCGACGACGAATTCGCGTTCATCTGGCCCCGCCTTCCCGCGGACGACCTCTTCATCGCCGCGCGGCTTGGAGTGACGAGACAACAGGTCATCAATCTCAGGCGGGCCGCCCGGTCGCGGCTCCTGCGGAAGACACGCGTGCCGGATTACGGAAGGTCGAAATGACGAATCACCCCGACGCCGGGCTCCTCGAGCGCTTCAGGCTCGGCAAGCTCTCAGGGCAGGAGCTGCTGGCGACCGACGACCACCTCGGCCGCTGCAACTCGTGCCGCCGCACGGTCGCCGACTCCGCCATGGCCCGCGTCGCGGTGAGGCAGGCACTGGAAACGCTGGACGGCGACCACCTTTCGTTCGAAGAGCTCTCGGCATACGTGGACGGTCTCGGCGACGCGGACGAACGAACGGCGGCTGGCGACCATCTGGAAGTCTGCGCGATGTGCCGTGCCGAGGCCGCGGATCTCGGGCAAGCCGTGCGTGTCGTCGCCGTTCGTGCCCGCTTCCGCGGCTTCGCCATCGCGGCCGCGATCGCGGCCTTTGTCGCCGGAGGTGCCGCACTCGTCTGGAACACCGCATCGCCTGAACCGGAGCCGCATCGCGGCGTCGAATCCGTCCGTCGTGCTCCGGCCACTGTGCCGCTTCCGCGAGACAGTCCACCCGCACTCGCACCCGCTCCTGCCACGGCGTCCGATCGCAATCCCCTGGAGCAACTCCCACCGTCGCTGCGCCGGGTGGCGACGGCGCTCCAGCGCGGCACGCTCGCCAGCGCGAATCTCGTCGCTTCGCTCCAGGGGACAGCGGGCGGTCAGCGATCGGCGGGGGCGGTCGCGCCGGGCACCGCCGCGCTGCTCGGCCCCGTGGGTGTCGTGCTCGAGGCGGACCGGCCGGCATTCCGCTGGTCCCGTGACGACAGCACGCAGATGGGCGTGGTGCAGGTATTCGACAGCCGCTACAACCGCGTGCTGGAGAGCCCCGCGTTGAAGGGGACCGCCTGGACCAGCCCCACCGCCCTGAAACGCGGCGTGACGTACCAGTGGCAGGTGGTTCTCCGCTCCGGGTCGGGCGAGAAAGTGCTGCCGCCGGAGACCGATCCGCCGGCGCGATTCCGGTTGTTGACCGCGGAGGCGCTGGCGGAGCTCCAGGCAGCGCGCCGCTCCGGCTCCGACCTCGAACAGGGGCTGATCTGCATGCGTGAAGGGCTCTTCGACGAGGGTGCGCGGCGGCTCGCCGCGTTTGCCGAAGCGCATCCCGGCACCTCCGCGTCCGCGCTCGCAAAGAGCGCATGGCAATACGCCGCTCGTTTCTGAGTCTCTACGAAACGAGTCAGTCCAACAACCAACAAAAGATCCGCAACGCGCAGGCGCATCGTCGCCGCCGGCGCACCCGTTCGAGAAAAGGAATCGATATGCCGACATTTCGTGTCGCACTGGTCGCACTTTGCCTTGCCGCTCCCGTACTCCTGGCCCAGGATCCCGTGGTCGATCCCTCCGCGCCTCCGCCGATCCCGGTGATCGAAATGCCAGGGCGCGAAGAGGCCGAGGAGCCAGCCGCGGCGCCGGAGGTGCCGCAGGGCGATCGTCCATTGAAAGTGCTGCAGTCCGGCCGCAACCGGCCGTCGGCAGTGGGCGCGCAGGCCGACGTCACCGGCAATCACGGCGACCTCCTGCTCGACAATGCCACCGCACCCGCTTCGGGTGTGCTCCTGCGAGCCGCCACCGCCACTCCGGATGTCTTCCTGAAGCTCGGCACGCAGACGTCTGCGTCCGGCTTCACCGTCCTGAGCGCGAGCGACGCCGCGCTGTTCAAGGTCCGTGGCGACGGCTACACGATCCTGCGCCGCGACCAGGACGCCGCGACCGGGATCGAGATCAACAACGCCAACGCCGGGACGGCCACCGCCGAGGCGTCGCGGCAGGTGCGCTTCTTCGCGGGCGGAACACAGGTGGCGAAGCTCTCCAGCACCGGTTCCGCCTCCACCGGAGCGACGGGCGGGGCGAACGCGCTCCAGCTCTGGAACTTCGCCAGCGGGCCGATGATCTTCGGTACGAGCTCCGCCGAGCGCATGCGCATTCTCGCCGACGGAAACGTCAGCATCGGCGCGACGAGCAATCACGGCAAGCTCTCCACCTACAATTACTCCGACAACGGACGGGCGATGTTCGTCTACCAGCACGCTGTGGTGGACGCGACCATCAGGCAGGACGATGCGGGGCTGTTCGTCAACGCCGTCAACACCGTTCCCCTCGGCGTGACGAACACCGGCGGCCTCATCGCCGGCCAGATGGACGCGTGGAACTACGGACCGGGCACAGTGACCTGGGCCACCGGCGGGTACTTCCACGCCGGCAACTACTACGGCTTCCCCGGCACCGTGACCACGGCGACCGCGGTTCACGCCGCGGTCGAGTCGGGTGGCGGCACCGTCAATACCGGCTATGGCGTGTACATCGCCGACGCCGAAGCAATCAATGACTTCGGCATCTATCAGAACGGCCCCGACGACACGAACTTCTTTTCGGGCACCATCGGCATCGGCACCACCACCCCGCAGCAGAAGCTGCACGTGCTCGGCAACATCGCGATGCAGAACACCAATCCGGCGTCGTACACGTCCTTCATCCTCAACTCCGGCGCCGTAGGGACCGGCGGCTCGCTGACCGCAACCGGCGCCACGTATACGAACCAGCCGAATTCCGCGCACGCCGCCGGAACGGTTGCCCTGACCTCATTGGAGACCGGTGGCCTTTCGCTGAGCTCCGGCAACGTCACCACCGGCAACGTCCGGATGTACACAGGCGGCACCGGTCCGGCCAACGAGCGCCTTCGCGTGACGCAGACGGGCGACATCGGCATCGGCACCGCCACCCCCTCCGCGAAACTGCACGTGGTCGGGAACCTCCTGACCACGGGGAACATCACCGCCACCGGCAACCTCACCACCACCGGCAACATCATCGCCACCGGAAACATCACCGGCGCGAAGGTGATCGGTGCGGTCTACCAGGATCTCGCCGAATGGGTCCCGGCCACGGTCGACATGGCCGCCGGAACCGTGGTGGTGCTGAACCGCGACCGGAACAACGAGGTCATGCCGTCGTCCCGCCAGTACGACACGACGGTCGCCGGCGTCGTTTCCGCCTCTCCCGGAATCCTCCTCGGCGTCGAAGGCGCCGAAAAAGAGCAGATCGCCACCACCGGCCGCGTCAAAGTCCGTGTAGACGCCCGCGTCCATGCCGTTCGTGTCGGCGACCTGCTCGTGACCAGCGACATTTCCGGCACGGCCATGCGCTCCGAGCCGATGCAGATCAACGGCCGCGAGTTCCATCAGCCCGGCACGATCATCGGCAAGGCGCTCGAGCCATTACAGGGCGGCGTGGGCGAGATCCTGGTCCTGCTGTCGATGCAGTAGGCGGCGGAGAGTCATATGAACGGTCGAATCGGATTCATCATGGAACGGCTTCGTCATCGCCGCCGGCTTGCAGGACGCGTCGTGTTGACTGCAGTGTTGACCGGCATCCCGGTGGCGCTCTGCGCGCAGTCCGCGCGCGCCGCGGAGCAGATCGGTCCACCTGCGATTGCATTCGAGCAGGGGGCGGTCGTCATTACCGGCATTACACCTGGTGCGCAGGTAATCGTCTTCGGCATTGTGCGCGAGGCGCGCAATTACACCATGCGCACAATGAACGTCTCAGTGACGCTGCAGAGCGACGAGCGCGGCGAGGCCCGTCTCGACCTGCAGCGGCCCGTCGCCGCGACCTCGATCTATGCCGCTGTCGATTATTCGAGCGGCGACTTCGTGGTTGCGTCACCGCCCGGCACTCCGTTGCACGTGCGTCCCGCGCAGGCGCTCCGGATGAAGCGGAATTCCGGGCAGGAATTCGACGCCTTCGACTTCGACGCGCAATGGGTCGAGGCGATCTGGGTCCGTCCCGACCAGGGCGCATGGAAGGTGTCGCTCATGGACGGCTCCGGCATGGATGGCAACGTTGCTTTCGGAACGGTGCAGCCGGGCGCCGCCCTCATGCGGCCCGTTTCCGGTGAATCGGCGCCGCCGGTCGCCTTCCGTCCGCACGACGTCCTCATCGCCGTCGATCCTTACCTCATGGATGTAGCTGCAACGGCGGTGCACGAATGAGCCGCGCAAGGCTCATCGCATTCCTCTTCTGCGGCCTGGCGTCGCTCGCCCACCGCACCGCGGCACAACAGCACGCCAATAACGAGAGAGGCGTCAAGCCGCAACAGGCGTATGCCGTCAGCGACGTCGACGTGATCAATCTCTTCAACGGCAACCTGAACGTC
Organism: Thermoanaerobaculia bacterium; assembly: GCA_035630815.1. GTDB lineage: Bacteria > Acidobacteriota > Thermoanaerobaculia > Gp7-AA8 > Gp7-AA8 > QHVT01. The sequence goes on along the minus strand of DASQJY010000028.1, from coordinate 319,307 downwards.
GCGCTCCCGGTCGGGCCGACCTATGTGGCCGGAGGAAACCTGTCGTACGGGTTCAAGCTCGTGTACGGCGGAAACAACTGGGACTACGAGAGCAGGGAAGTGCGCATCGCCGACGGCCCTTTTCAGCAATACCAGAGGGGATGGATGACGTGGAGCGTCCCGATCCGGAAGCTGAACGCCGGCATGGGCTGGTTGTTCTCGCTCGGCCGGCTGGTCTCACCGACCGAGTCGCGACTGGGGACGCCGTACTGGGTCTATCAGGCTCCTGACGGCAGCGATCATCATTTGTATCCCCAACTGCACCATTCGGCCAACCTGAACGTCTCCGACGTCAACTACAGCCACACCGGCACGTACATGCGTCACACCATCAACAAATCGGGTACAGCCATCGTCAGCCACACGCTCGAGATGGGAGACGGCACGATCAGGGAATTCGCCGCCGACGGCACGCTCCGGAAGATCTACGACCGCTTCAACAACGCCGTCACCATCACGCCTTACCCCGCAAACTCCGCCGGCATCCCGGCGGCCAATCAGGATGCGTGCGGAACCTCCTATCTGACCTGGAAGGTGGCGGACGGACACCGCACCCATTACATCTATCTGCACCCCACTGGCCCCGAATACGCCGCGTTCATGAAAGAACGAGTCTGCCAGGCCAGCCTGGCTGCTTTCGGCTCCGCCTCGCAGCGTGCCGACTACCTCTTCACCTATTCCGACCAGGTCATCTCTCGCCAGAAGACGGACGGGCCGGAGCCGTATGACCCGCTGGATCTTCCGTCTCCCACGGTCCTCGTGCCGCTGCTCACGAAAGTGAGCCTTCCCTCCGGCTCGTCCTACGACATGGCCTACGACATCGGCATGACCCAGCAGGGGAGTGCCCCCGCCGCCGGCGTGCGCAGCGACACCGTCACCAGCACCACCGTCCCGAACCAACTGAGCAACATCCTCACGCACCACAATCCCGGCAGTTACACCGGCAGTCTCATCGAAGTGAGAACGCCGTCGCGGGGACGCTACGGATGGCAGTACCGGATCTATAGCTTTCCCCCCGACTACGAGCACCATCCGGTCAGGCCTGAGGAGTTCCAGCCGCCGACCTTTTCGGCGGGTGTAGGCCGCAGGACGAAATACGTCACGGAGACCGCTGGCTCCACCGAGGCCGCGGATGAAGTCTGGACCTACAGCGGCTCGGCGCTCTACGAGCACATGAAGACCGTGTCCATCAACACAGTCCTGGCGCCGGACGGGTCGTCCACCGCGCATTTTTTCTCGACCTGGACCTCCGGCTACCCGCGCGAGCGCGATTATGGCGCGCCGTTCACGCAACGGTTGGCGCAGGCAGGGGACGACCCGAACCCGTACAAGGGGATGTACATCTCCACCCGCACGCTGCTCCCCGACGGCAAGAAGCGGCTCACGTACGTCACGTACGAATACGACATGACCGCCGCCGCCCTGGACGACAACCGCCGCCTCAAATCGCGGTTGACGGTCTTCGAGGACGGAAACGAGACGACCGAGGTTTACTCCGGTTTCGACGGTCTCGGTCATTACCGGACCACCACCACCAGCTCATCGGACAGCCCGGTCACACGCGTGACCACGACGAACTACAACCCCACCACGGCCAGCGATGGCGTGCGCATCATCGACCCGAGCGAGTCGTGGCTCACGGAAAACTACGACTTCGTGGAGACGAAGGACGTCCACGCGACCGCCGGGGTCCTGTCGCGGTCCCGCACGGAGGCCTGCTTCGATCCCCTGAACGGCCGTTTACTGCGAAGACGTGCTCTTCGCGGTGCAACGGCCTCGGAATTCGACCTGCTCGCCGTGTTCAAGGACCAGGACGCGAGCGGCGGCAGTACCGACGGAAACGTATCCCAGGAAGAGTACTACGGCGGTGACCTGCAGTCGCTCGGCGCGGGGTTCGCCACGTGCAGTGGAAACCTGAGCAACGTCGCGCCGCAATACCGCATTCACCACACCTATCAATATGGCTCGTTGGCCTCCACGCGCTATGAGGGCATGAATTTCAAGGCTCTCGATGCGACCATCGATCCTCCCTCGGGGTTGCCGTCCAGCACGCGCGACACCGCGGGCCTGGAGACGGTGCTGAAGTACGACCAGCTCGGCCGCTTGACAGGCGTGAGGCCCGCCGGACGCGCCTGGACGGAGCACGTATACACGGAAGCGAGCGGCACCACCGGTCCGAGCGTCACGTCGCGGCACTGCGCCAATGGCGTGACGAATTGCAGCGTCAACGCGATGGCCGAGTCGCGCGCGCACTACGACCTGTTCGGCCGGGTGATGCAGCAGCGGCAGCGCATCCTTTCTACGGCCGATTCCGACGAGTGGGCCGCCACCTGGACCGAGTACGCGAAGGGTCACAAGTCGGCCGTGTCGGTCGTCGTTCCCGCGGCTACAGGCGCGCGGGAGACCATGCCCGCCGGCACGAAGCAGACGAAGTGGATTTACGACACGACCGGACGGCTGCTGGAGGTACAGCAGCCCGACGACACGTCGTTCACCTTCGCATATCCGAGCTCGCGCCGGACCATCCGTTCGTCCATGCTCGCCCTGGCCGCGACGACGTGGGGGTGGGTCAAGACCGCGGAGACGTCCGATTTCCTCGGCCGGCTCACCTCCGTCATTGAAGATTTCGAGGGCGCGAACGTCGCCACCACTTCGTACGAGTACGACGCCGGCAACCGGCTCACTTCCGTAAACAAGTCGTCCGCCGCGCCCCGTTCGTTCGTCTACGACGGCGCCGGACTCCTGACCTCCGAAACGAATCCCGAGAACGGCACCATCACCTACTTCTACGATGCCCGCGGGCACGCCAGGCAGAAGCGCACCGCCGACTGCCGTTACGACACCAATTTCACGTTCGACGCCGCCGAGCGGCTCCGCCGGATGGACGTTCGCAACATGCTCGTAGCCGATCCCTGCACCGCGAACCACTGGCGGCCGATGAAAGAGCTGCTCTACGAGGACAACCTCTCGGCGTCTGACCGCGGCCTCGGCAAGCTTCGCACCGCCGTCCGCTACAACCCGTCTCCCACCGTCGGTCTGATCAAGGTCGCGGAAACGCTGACCTACGGCGACGGCGCCGGCCGGGTTACGCGCAAAGAGACGTCCGTCGACAGGCAGGTGTACGTCGACGATCCCGATTCGGCAATCCATCTGCAGAAATTCGAGCAGGCCTTTGCGTACGACGCGCTCGACCGGCCGGTCGACCACATCTATCCCGTCTGCACGACCGTCCCATGCGGAGAGGCTCCGTACGACGGAACACGCACCGCGTATGACGACCGGGGACCGAGGAGCCTGACCGCCGGCGACTTTTCCTCCACCGGTGCCTTCACGGCACGCGCGTCCCTCGCCACGCTCGACCATGCCGCCAACGGACTGCGGCTCTGGACCTCGCACGCCAACGGAGTGCTCGAGCAGGTCGTTCCCGATCCCGACGGACTGGCACGCCCCGAGGCGATCACATACAGCGGTTTCTCGCGCACCTGTACCGCGCCGACGATTACCTCCGGCCCGTCCTCCGGTCCGGTGACGCACGGACTCACCAAAAACCTCACCGTGACCGCGTCCGGCACCGGCCCGTTCTCGTACCAGTGGTACGGCACGACGTCGTCCGAAGAGGAGTCGCTGATCCCTGGTGCCACCTCGTCCTCCTTCACGACCCCGCCGATCACGGCGCAGCAGTCGTTCTGGGTGATCGTGACGTCCAACTGCGGCAAGGTCGAATCGGCCCATGCGGTCCTCACCCCCGAGCAACCGCTCGACCCGCCGACGTCGCTCGTAGCCACGCGTCAAGGCACGTCCAGCGTCTTCGTTCAATGGACCGCGACGCCCGGCGCCGCCAATTACCGGCTCGAGCGCCGCAATGGCGGCACGTTCAGCGCCGTGGCCACGACGTCGTCGCTTTCGTACGTCGACAGCACCTGCGGTACGGGCTCGGCGTGCGTCTATCGCGTCCGCGCCCTGACCGCCATCGGCGCCCAGTCCGCCCCCAGCAACAACGATCTCGCCACGCTGATCGCATACCTTTCGGCGGGAGCGGACACGCGAGTCGACTACCGGCACTTCGACCAGCTCCTCTCCGCTGTCAACGCAATCCGCGCCGCCGCCGGCCTGGGCGAGTTGACCTGGGCGGCGATCCTCCCGGCCGGAACGGCGCCACCCGCCGCGGACGGCTTCATCCGGGCCGCCCACATCACGGCCCTTCGCACCTGGATGGACAACGCGCTGCAGGCACACGAGCTCGCGGTTTCGGCGTACGCGGACCCGGTCCCGATCTGGTTCCGCTTCACGCCCATCGAGCAGCTTCGGGAGAGAACTCAATGAAAACGCGTCATTCGATCATGCACGCGGCGTCACGCATTCTTGCAGTCGTCGTTGTCCTTGCTGCGCAGTCCACGCTCGTGGCGCAGCAGCCTGCCGCCGACGCCTTTGCCGCCCAGCAGGACGTCTATCTCATCGTGCTGCAGCCGGCCCGCAAAGGCGTGCCGGCGTTCGACCCCGCCGCCTACGGGGCCCGGGTCGAGCAGCGCAGCGGCGCGCGTCTCGTCGTCCGGATGACCGCCGAAGCGGCGGCCGCGCTCGGCCAGCGCGCGGAAGTGCGCAGCGTTCAGCGGATGGTGGTCGGTCTCGCCGCCCGCCGCGCGGCCGGTGAAGCCGGGGGCCGCGCTCCGCTCGCTGAGGCCACGATGCCGTTGTTGACCACGAACGGCGTCGACGTCCTCACGAGCGGCACCTACACCTACGACGGCTCCGGCAACGTCTGGTCCATCGGGCCCGACACGCTGGGGAAGACGGACCAGTTCACGTACGACCGGATCGGCAGGCTGGCCACCGCGAAGGTCTACAGCGGCCTCGCGTCCCATCAGGAATCGTATGAATACGATCCGGTAGGAAATCTCACGAAGCTCGTCAACGACGGCGTGACCATCAACCTCCCGGTAGAGGTCTCCACGAACCGTCTTTCCCCCTCCCTCGGCGTGGCGTACGACGACGCGGGCAATCTCATCGACTCTCCTGTCAGCAGCTACGCCTACGACCAGCTCGGCATGATGAACTTCGATGACGCGTCCAATTCCACGTACGTCTACACGCCAGGCGACGAACGGCTCGCCGTCATCCCCGGGAGCGGGTACGACGGCGGTCTCTGGCGCTGGACGCTGCGGGATCTCGGCGGCCGGAAAGTGCGCGAGTACGAAAGCGTCGAGTTGGATTACTTCCTCTGGCGCGAGGACGACTATCACGACGGCCAGCGCCTGATCGCGTCGCAGCGCGAAACGGCCGAGGGCGGCCGGCGCCACTACCACCTGGACCACCTCGGGACGCCGCGCCTGGTCACCAACGCCGGCGGCGGCCAGATCTCGACGCACGACTACTTTCCGTTCGGCGTGGAGATCACGAGCCTCCAGCAGGAACGCGCGCGCGGCTACGAGCGCGAACAGACCGCACATTTTACGGGCCACGAACGGGACGGCATCGAGACCTGGGGCGGAGAGCACAGCGCCTACCTCGATTACATGCACGCCCGCTTCTACAACCCGAACTGGGGGCGCTTCCTCTCGATCGACCGCGCCGCTGCGAACCCTTTCCGGCCACAGACGTGGAACCGTTACTCGTACGTGCTGAACCAGCCGGTGAACTTCTACGACAGTACCGGCTTGTACCGCACCGACTTTCATCGGGATCTCACGAACCTCCTGGCCATCGCCGCGGGGTATACGCCCGCGGAAGCGGCCGCGATCGCGGCTGCGACCGAGGCACCTGACCACGGTGAACGAAGCCCGACGGTTCCGACGCATTTCCAAGCCCGGCGCGATTTTCACTTCGTCTCAACGGAGAGGCTGGCAACCCTCAGGGCGACCGCCGTCGCTACCGGCCAGGCGTCCGACATTGGAACGTACCTGCATGCGCTGCAGGACACGTACTCGCATTTCGGTTATGGCTCGCGTGTCGGCCATACGGGCCGTGGGATCGGCGGCGCCCTGTTTGGCGGGATAGGAGGAGGCGCTGCGGGAGCGGACGCCGACTATGCCGTCGATACGATCTCGGCGCGACCCGACGTGGCGCTGGCGGCAGCCGCGAAGACGTACGTCGAGCTCGCGAAGCTCCGCGGACAAAAGCCAACAATGACTTTCGCATCGATCAGCACTGCCCTCCAGGGGTATATCGAGGCTGAGGAACACTCGGCGGCGAGAAAGTTCTATCGCGACATCCTCTGCCGTAGATTGCAATGCATCGACCTCAAGTGACTCGCGGACTGTGGAGCGGTGGGCGTCTCGCCCACCGCTCTTCGCGACAATCACCCATCCCGCCGCACCAGATAAAACCCGTTCTTTCCCGCTGCAGGGCACGTCGTGACCGTGAAGCGCTGCGTCCCTGCACCGAGCCGCACCCGGAACCGCGTCCCCTTCCCGAGCATCGCCCCAACGCCGGGCGCGCGCACGCGGATCGCTTCGCCGATGCGCAGCTCGGCAGGACCAAATGGCGCGAGCTCGTAGATGCGCGTGACCGGCTCCGCGAGCGTTTCCTCCCGCACGAGCCGCGTACACCGCGTCCGCGACAGACGCGCCGCATCGACGTACGCCTCGAACGGGGACGCGAACGCGTACCCGCGCCAGTCGCGCACGAACCGGTGCATCTCCCGCGCGTCGATGCGCCCGAGGAACGTGTAGCCGTTGTAGAGCGGGACGACGCGCGGATCGAACTGGACGCGCTCGAAGAGCGGTGTCGTGACGTCGAACGCGAGGTAGTCGCTGTCGAGGACGCGCTTCACTGCACCCGGCACATCAGGCGCCGTCCCATCGAACACCCGCCGCTGCACCTCGTACAGCTCGGGATCCCGGACTGCCATGAACACCGGATCGAGCACGTTCAGGTATCGACCTTGTGGAGCGAAGAACGTGTAGAACTCCGCCGGCCCCCAATGCGCCGCCACCTTCGCGCCGGCGGGGACGGCCTTGCCGAACGCCGTGTAATCCGCCTCGTATCCCTGGTCGTATCTTTGGTCGGGGAGCAGGTCGCGGTAGATCTTCACGGACGCCGGCAGCGACAACGCCGCCGTCGCGAGGAGCGCGAGCGCAAAGCGTGCGCGCGGCCGCACCGGACGCGCTTCCAGCCTCACGATCGCCGCCAGCGTCGCGAGCGGCACGAAGTACACCGCCATCCGCTGCATCGCCACCGTCAGCAGCGCGAAGACGCCGGCGGCGATGCACGTAAAGAGAAAGCGCCGCCGGTCGGGACGAAGACCGCGCGCGCCCATCCAGAGCAGCGCCAGCCCGACCCACCAGCCGAGGTTTGTGAGGAGGAGGAGAGAGACCGTCGGCGGCGCGATCTCGTTGCCGACGTCGAGCCTTCCTTTCTCCAGGAAATAGACGACGTTCTGGATCCACCAGATGCGCAGGTTGTCGGGGAACCCGGGATGCACGAGCAGCCCCGCCGCCGCCCCGGCCACGGCCGCCGCCGGGAGCTGCCACTCGCGCTCGCGCCACACCGTGCAGAACCAGAGGAACGACAGCCCGACCACGACGTGGAACGCGGTATAGCTCAACGCGAACACCGCGGCCACCGCCGCCACGAACGCGAATCGCCGTTCCGACGCCAGCCGCAGCAGCGCCAGGAGCAGTAGCAGCGCCACGAGCTCCGGACGCAGCCGGATCAGCCGGAACGTCATCATCGGCGCGGCGACGTATAGCCACAGCGGCACGGCCAGGCTCCACCACCCGAACGCGCGCGTGGCGTATGCGGTGATCGCTGCGACGAAGGCCGCGTTCAGCAGCGCCAGCGCCAGCCGTCCGCCGCTCGCCGCGTCCGTCCACGACGCGAACGGCGCCAGCAGCACGTGAAACAGGTACTCCTTGTCCCCGAACGTCTCGCCCAGCACGCTCGCCCGCGCCCACGGCAGCGCCTCGAGATAGCCGCCGCTCGCATACTCGCGCGCCACCGCGAGGTGGTAGTACGAATCGGCGTCCGGGATCACCGGCGCGGCGAGGAAGAGAAACGCGAAGGCGAAAAAGGCGATCGCGAACGCCACCGCCGCCGGGAGGAACTTCACGCGACGCATTGTATGCAGAGGCCTGCGCCGTTCCTCCGGCAACAACTCCGCGAATCGTCCGTATTAACCGCGCATGTTGCGCATCGAAGCCGTCTCCCGCCGTTTCCGCTCCGGTCATTACGGTGTCCGCGACGTCTCCATGACGCTCCGCGGCGGCGTGGTCGGCCTCCTCGGCCCCAACGGCGCCGGCAAGTCGACGCTCATGCAGATGCTGGCCACCGTCACCAGGCCCACCGCCGGCCGCATCTTCTTCAACGACGCCGACATCGTCGCGAAGCCCGACCCCCTCCGCCACCGCCTCGGCTACCTCCCGCAGGACTTCGGCGTCTACGAGAACCTCACCGCGTACGAGTTCCTCGGCTACTTCGCCGCCCTCAAAGGCGTGCGCAGCAAGGCGAAGGTCCAGGAGATGCTGGAGCTGGTCAACCTCCACCACGCCGCCAACCGCGCCGTGGGCGGCTTCTCCGGAGGCATGAAGCAGCGCCTCGGCATCGCCCAGGCGCTGATCAACGACCCCGAGCTCGTCATCGTCGACGAGCCGACCGCCGGCCTCGACCCGGAGGAGCGCGTCCGCTTCCGCAACGTCCTCGCGGAGCTCGGCGCCGGACGCTTGGTCATCTTCTCGACGCACATCGTCTCCGACATCGAGTCGATCGCCACCGAGATCGCGATCATGAAAAGCGGCTCGCTCCTCGCCCTCGCAACTCCCGCCACGCTGATGCGCGAGACGAATACCGCCACGCTCGAAGCCGCGTTCCTGAATGTCATCAACCAGCAGGCCCCGGAAGCCGCGGCGGTCGCATGAGCTCTCGAGTTCATCGCCTGCTCGCGGTCATCCGCGCCGACGTGCAGATCCGCCTGCGCCGCCCGTCGACCGCGGTCATCTTCGTGCTCCTCTCCGCGATCCCGTACCTCTGGATCCCGGACCCCGCCACCGGCCGCGCGCTGATGACCATCGACGGCCGCCGCGTGCTCTACAACTCCGCCGCCGTCGGCACCGCCACCGCCGCCCTCGGCGCGATGTTCATCGGCCTGGCCGGCTTCTACGTCGTCTCCAACGCCCTGCGCCGCGACGTGCTGACGCGCTGCGGGTTTGTCATCGCCTCCACCACGATGCGCGGCAGCGAATACATCGCCGGCAAGTTCGCCGGCAACGTGGTCTTCCTCTCCATCTTCACCTTCGGCTACATGCTCACCGCCATGGCCATGGTGGTGGTGCGAGGCGAAGCGCCGCTCGAGCCGCTCGTCTTCGCGAAGCAGTACCTCCTGCTCCTCCCGCCGACGATCGCCGCCGTCTCCGCCCTGGCCATCCTCTTCGAATGCACGCCGCTCCTGCGCGGCAAGGCGGGCGACGTCCTCTACTTCTTCCTCTGGATGGGAGGGATGGCCGCGGGCGCTTCGAGCAGCACCGCGCTCGACTTCGCGGGCCTCGGCTTCGTGCTGCAGCAGATGAAAGCCGCGTTCCACACCACCTCGGTCACCATCGGCGCCTCCGACTTCGACGCCGCGCGCGGCATCGCCGTCTTCGATGGCCTCGGAGTAGGGGAGGGCTGGCTCCTCCCGCGCATCGCCGCCACCCTGCTCCCCCTGACCCTGCTCTTCGTCGCGCGGCTCTTCTTCCACCGCTTCGACCCCGCCCGCGTGCGCGCGCTTCCGAACGAACAAACCCGCCGCACCTGGCTCGGCCGCCTCAACGCGCTCTCGAAGCCGTTCGCCCGCCTCTTCGTCTATGCAGACCGCCTCCCCGGCGGCGCATCCATCCCACGCGCCGCCCTCACCGACGCCATGGCCACCATCGCCGCCTTCCCCCTGGCCGCCGTGGCCATCATCGCCCTGGCCATCGCCTCCCTGACCGCGAGCCCCACCGCCGTCCTCCCATTCGCCTTCGCCGCCTGCGCCGTCGCCCTCGCCGACATCGCCTCGCGCGAAAAACGCGCCGCCACCACGTCGCTGGTCTTCGCCATGCCCGGCCTGCGCGAACGCTTCGTCCTCTGGAAGTTCCTCTCCACCCTCTATGTAGCCCTGGCCTTCCTCGCCATCCCCCTCGCGCGCACGATCGCCGCCCGCCCGTCGTCGGCTCTCGCGTCGATCGTCGGGTTATTGTTTCTCGCCGCCGCCGCCACCGCCCTCGGCATCACCAGCGCCAACCCGAAAACCTTCCTGCTCGCCTTCCTGACGTTCTTTTACATCGCCATGAGCGACAAAGGCGGCTCACCATCCCTCGACTTTGCAGGCTGGAACGGCGTGGCCACTCCGCAGGTGACCGCAGCCTACGCCGCGCTCACGCTCGGGTTCTTTGCGCTCGCATACGCGTTCCACGCATACGACCTGCGCAGGTAGTGGTGAGATCCGAGCGCAGGCGTTTGACTGTTTCGGTGTAAGACGTTATCTTACTTCTTGATGAAGACGACCGTATCGTCGAAAGGCCAGATCGTACTTCCCGCCGAGCTCCGCGAGCAGGATCAGATCGAGGCCGGCGAGGAGTTCACCGTCGAGCGTCTCGATCGTGGCGAGTATCGGCTCGTGAGACGAACGCCCCCGCCCAATGAAGGCGTCGTCGACTGGCTGCTCGCGTGTCCCGAGAAAGGGTTCTTCGTTCCGATCGAATCCGAGTCGACCGACGCCCTGTGAGATATCTCGTCGACGCGAACGTGCTGAGCGAGCCAACGAAACCGGCTCCGCACTCCAGCGTCCTCGACTGGCTGAGGAAGAACGAGCGCGACATCGCCGTCGATCCCATCATCCTCGGCGAAGTCCGTTTCGGCATCCTTCTTCTGCCGCGAGGAAGCCGGCGGGCACGCCTCGAACGCTGGTTTGACGCCGGTGTCCAACGGCTGCATTGTCTGCCATGGGACGCGGAGACCGGGCTGCGATGGGCGGAACTGCTCGCGTCCCTTCGCAAGGCCGGCCGCGCGATGCCGATCAAGGACAGCCTCATCGCCGCGACGGCACTCGTCCACGAACTGGTCGTGGTGACCCGCAACCGCACTGATTTCGAGAATGCCGGCGTCGAGATCCTGAACCCGTTTGTGATCTGACCCTTATCGCGTACCGCTCTCCGCCCGCGCCGCCAGCAGTATCGCGTTCTTCCGCCCCGGCGCATCCTTCAGCACGCGGCGCACCTCGGTCAGCGCCTCTTCGCGCTTCCCGACCTCCAACAGCAGCTCCGCAAGGAGCTCGCGTGCCGGCACGATCGCGCCCGGCGTGACGGGATGCTTCTCCGTCGACGCCTCCACCTCCGCGGCCGCGCGGGCGAGCTTCAGCGCCTCGTCATCGTTCTTCTCCGCGTGCGCCAGCCACGCCGACGCCGCGAGGCGCTGCATCTCGACCTGACCCTGCCAGTAGCCGTCCAGCATTTTGCGGATCGCTTCCAGACGTGCCACGGCATCGCGCGCGACGGCGAGGTCTCCCGAGCGGGCCGCGCCGATGGCGCGCGCGTAATGGATGTTCGCCTCGGCGTACGGCACCTTGCTCCAGTCGAAGACCGACGGCACCGTCAGCGCCGCCGCTTCCTTCCACTGCCGCCGCTCCAGCGCGTACCGTCCCGGCACCGCGCCGATGGCATAGGCCGCGGCGAAGCTGGTCGGGTTGTCGATCTTCCTGACCGCCGCCACGCGGTCGACCAGCTTCTTCGCCTCGTCGAGCTTTCCGAGCTGCAGGTACCCGTAGACGAGGTAATCGATCGCGTGCAGCTCGTCGAACGCCGCGGCGCCCGGCATCACCTTCGCGACGTAATTCGCCGCCTTGTCCCGCGAGGCGAGGTTCGAGGCGATCGACTCCTCCCACAGGCCGAGGCGCGTGAAGATGTGCGACGGCATGTGCAGCGCGTGCGGTGAGCCCGGCGCCAGCTTCGCGTACACGCGCGCCGCCGGCAGCGCCAGCTCCGCCAACTCCGGATAATCGAAGCTGTGGATCAGGTAATGCGTGACGCCGGGATGTTCCGGCTCCTCGGGCAGCACGCGATTCAGGATCTCCGCGGCACGCTTCTGGTACGCGTACGTCTTGTCCTTCGCATCGACGATCCCGAGCAGCGACAGCGCGTGAAAGACCGCCGCCTCGCGGTCCTTCGGATACGCGCTCTCCAACTCCGCCATCGCCTTCTCGTAAGCCACCATGCGCGTGCGGTGATCCAGCTTGTCCGCGCCGGAGTAGAAGGTGTGGATGGCGTCGATGAACGCCTTCTCCCGATCCGTCTTCGCCCCAACCGCCTTCGCCTTCCCGGCCGCCTCGCTCCCGATCTTCAATTCATCCGGCGTCGGCGGCGCCCAAATTGGATGCAGGTTCGCCATGGCCACGCCCCACCACGCCATCCCGCACGTCTCGTCCGCCGCGGCCGCGCTCCGAAACGCCTTCTCCGCCTCGCCGTACCAGAACGAATGGATCAACGCGACCCCGCGATCGATCTCCTTCTGCGCAGCGTCGTTGCACGACGTCCCGATGTGCGCCCTCCCGATCTTGCCGAGATCCGGCGCCCCATGCTGATGATCAGTATGCGGATCGTCCGCGCCAAGGGAAAGGGGAACGAAAACAAGCAGCACCGCGACCAGGGTCCGCATCGACACCTCCGTTGACCAGGAACGGCGATTCTAGCGCCGCGACATCCGGAATGCGGTGACGCCAGTCACCGCGCCAGTGGTTGCTGCCGAAGGCAGCAAGAGATCCGTAGCCCCGGTCTTCAGACCGGGACCACGGTACGCCCCATTTCCAGCCCGCGAAGCGGGCGACAGAGAAGCGGAGAGCGTCGCTGGTCGTCAATATCCCTTCACCTTCATCGCTGCCTCCGCACGATCTTTCAGCTCGAGCAGCGCCTCTGAGAACAAGCGGGTACCGAAGATCTTCGCGCGTGTCTGCACAACCGCCGATGGAGGTGCAAGTTCGTCGACTCGAGCCGCGAAAGCCTCGCCCGTTGCAGGATTCCGCAGCATCAGGTCGTCATCGACTCCGCAATCGCTTCGAACATGGAGCACGGCCTGAAGGTGCCGAGCCTCACCACCATCCTCCGCCTGGCCGTCGCCCTCGACTGCAAGGTCATGGATCTGGTCGGCGTGTTCGACAAGACGGACCTGCCGTCGATCCTGCCGAAGTAACGGATGGCGGATCGGGGGACGCCGTTCACCTCGCCGCCGTCGCGATTCGCTGCCTCAACGTCGCGATGAATAGCGTCACCGACCCGAATCATCGCGATGATGGTGCAACCAGGTGGGTCACCGACCCGAGTCATCGCGACGATGGCGCAACCAGGTGGGTCACCGACCCGAGTCATCGCGAGGATGGCGCGGTCAATCGGGTCGCTCGAGCGAATCACTGCGACGATGACGCAATCGATTTCATCCACCCACACCGGGTCCGCCGGCACGCCGCCATTGACGGCGTGTACCGTGGCGCCGGACATCAGGTAGATGCTGCCGGTCAGCGGAAACTCCACGCCGCCGCCCGCCTGCAGGCCGGCCTGCGCCGAGCCGTTCCACTGGTACCAGCCCAGTCCCGACATCAGGTACAGGCGGTACGGACCCCATGGCTGGCGGAAGTTCAACGGCTTCGGCGTGATCGTGAAGTTCACCAGCTTTCGCCCCTTCGGCGGGAGCAGGACCCACGCGTGCTCGCTCGTGGCCGTCCACCCTCCCGGGAAGCCATTTGCCTGCAGGTTGTTCGCGCGATCCCGCACCTCGTCGTTTCCTGACGTCGCGATTTGCGTTCCGGGCAAACGATGGGCACCCGCCGTGCAGCCTCACGCGGCGGAGGGATCGCCATGACCAAGTGCGCTCACGACGAGTGTCATTGCCAGGGAAACGAAGTGCAGTCGGACGGGTACTGCTCCTCCTCGTGCCGTGAAGGAAAGAGCGAGAACGGCCGCTGCGCCTGCGGCCATCCCGACTGCCGCTGACGCGGCGAGCACCGGCGTAAGCGGCGTTCCGCATCGGCGTGACGACATCGTTCAGGTCGGAGAAGATGAGGTTCTCACTTGCCATCACACTGCTGTTGCTCGTCTCGTGCGGCACGACGCGCAGCCCTGAACAGTCCCGCCGCGCATCTCCGGAGATCGAGACATTCGGCTCCGGCGAGACGCTCCACTACCTCGTGCTCGGCGACAGCACTGCGGTCGGTGAAGGCGGTGCATACGCGAACGGCATCGCCGTGATGACGGCGCGCCATCTGGCCGCCGGCCGCCAAGTGATCGTGAAGAACCTCGGCGTGTCCGGCGCGCAGGTGACCGACGTACTGCGCGAACAACTGCCCCGCATCGACGGCTTCGTGCCCGACGTCGTTCTGCTCGCCGCGGGCGCGAATGACGTCACCCATCTCACGACCGCCGGTTCCGTGAAACGCGACCTGCGGCAGATCGTCGAGGCGCTCGTCTCGATCAATCGCGACGTCCGGATCGTCATGACCGGTGCACCCGACATGAGCACTCCGCCGCGGATTCCGTGGCTGCTCCGCAGGCTGGCCGGCTGGCGCACGAACGCGCTCAATCGCGTGTTTCGCGAGCAGGCCGAGCGCTACGGCCTCACGTTCGCGCCCATCGCGGAGCAAACCGGGCCCCTGTTCGAAACCGACAAAACCCTGTTCAGCAGCGACGAGTTTCACCCCAACGACCGCGGCTACGCCACGTGGATTCCCGTCATCAGCCGAGCGCTGGACCGCGCGCTGGCCAGAGGGTCCTCGTAACCGCCCGGTCCGACGGCGGCGGACCGGACGGCTCTCCCGCTGGCTACACACGCGATCGGCATGAGGGGACGTCGCATTTCTCCCCGGCCGGCTGTACTGATGGAGGGCATGGGCGGTCTTCGCCCTTGTGCTTCTTTCCCTTTTTCTCGTGCTCTTTCACCGGCCCGCAGCAGCACGCCGGCGTGTCGCGCGGGCCAACCGGCGACGGGACCATGCCGTGGTCGAAGATATCCTCGGCGATGCACAGTCCGAGGGGGACTCCGCCGACGTTGCGCGTCAGGTCGGGGTCGTCGTTTTCATCGACCGCGAACGCATCGAAAACCCAGTGCACGCCCAGCCAGACTCGGCTCCGGCCGTTCTCGATGATCATGTCCCAGAGGCCGCGAGCGAAGCTGCGGAGGTGACGCGGCCGAACGGTCCCGCGGTTGTCCTGATTGACGCCGTTGAATTCGTCGGACACGAACGCGAGGCCGTCGAACAGATCGTCGAACTGCTGATCGCGTGGCACGTTGTAGAAGAGGCGCGTGATCTGGAACGCGGCCGCGCCGAACGTGGCGTGGCCTGACGGATAGGCGGGGAAGGGCGGCGTGAAGTTCTTGAAGCGTCCGACGATGGCCTGGTTGTAAGGGAAGCTCTGCGCAACCGGCTGTGCGAACGCCTGATTCATCGAGTTCGTGGCGGCCGCGCCGAGCGGCAGCCATCCCGGATCCGTGACCATGGAGATTCCGTCCTGCGCGGCGTCGGCGAGGCCCATCGACGGATCGTGCTCGCGCACGCCGAGGACGGGGCGCCAGAACTCGTGGATGTACTTCTGGTCCCACGCCAGAATGCCGGCGTCCGCCATGGCGACGTTGACCAGCGCGAAGAGCAGCGCATTCTCCATCGGGGTGCTGTTCTTCTTTATGGAGACGAGACGAATGATCTGGTTGTAGAGACGTGGCGGCGTACCGAGTCCGAGGGCGCCGTCGTAGCCCCAGTAGATGCCGGCCAGAGTTTCATCAGGTGTCCGCCCGTCAAAGCCGAGCGGAAGCGTCCCGGAAAGCTCCGGGGCGATGCCTTTCGCGCGAACCTGGCGCACGGCCGCAATGTATTCGGCCTCCGACAGCGTGGCGGGCGAACAGAGCTCCCACCGGTTCGTGATGGCAAACCCCTTCGATCGGGCGCCGTAGAATGGCGCGTCAAATCCCTGCTGAGGGTTGTCGGGATCGACGCGGTGACGGTAGCGCGCGTTCGATGGAACGTATCCGGCGTCACCGGCGCCCGGATCGCAGGCGCGGTCGGCCAGGATGCGCCGCGCGACGCAGACGCCGTAGTCGTGGCCGGGGTTGATCGCTCCGCCGGCTTCCGCGAGACGAACGGCGAAGAACTCCCTCTGGCTCGGGAAGAGAGCTGACAGTGCGGCATGCGCCGCTCCGGCTACGGCCGCTTCGCTCGCTCCGGACGGGCCGGGCGGAAGGTCGGGCAGATACTGCGTTCCTCCTTCAGTCCCCATGAACGCGTCGTGCATCGCCAGATGGACGATTGCCAGCGCACGCGAGCTGAGCGTCGGGCCGGTTTGCTCGGACTTTCCATTGGTGTGACTGACGCGGTTCGCTTCGAGTGCTACGGCATTCCAGTAGAGGATCGGGTCGTTCAAGAGAGACCTCCCATACTGATAGGAGTGCCGCAAACGTAGCTTTCCTGGGCGTTTCGGAAAAGCGGATGCCGCGCTCGACCCACTTCCGCAACGCACTCGCCGTTCGAATGCCGGCCGGAGCGACGTAGACCATCCCTTTCGAATCTTCGATCCCGCGCGCTCCCACACCGCATCGCCAGAGAATGGCGATGGTCAATTCGCGCGGCCGCCTTTCCCGGTGTCGTCCACATCGAGTACGACGATGCGCTGGCCGAACAGCACGGCCACCGCATCCACATGCTGGTCGGTGCCGTCGAGAAGAAGGTGAGGCTGCGGCGATAGGGCTGTCCGCGCGGTCACGCTGCCCGTGGAAAGCGGCTGCCAACGCCAGCCGTGCTCGCCCCAGCGGCCTGCCGCACGCGACACCCATTCCACCCGTGGACGCAGGCTGCGTGATAAACTGTGCCCCGCGCCGTGAGGGAAACCTTCGGGCGCTCGTATCCTTCGGTAAACACGAGACTTTCCTTCCGCAAGCGGGCGTAGCTCAGTTGGTAGAGTAGGAGCTTCCCAAGCTCTTGGTCGCGGGTTCGAATCCCGTCGCCCGCTCCAATAGAATCAGGCACTTAGACGCGATCAGGCGACTCCAAAACCCAGGAGTGTCTATGGTGGTGTCTATCGGGTGTCTACTTCCCGCCGATCTCCGCGTCGTTTCGACACATTCAGCCGACGCCCGCGGTTCGTCCTGCACCGTGGTTCCCGCAAAGGAGATCCAACATGGAAGATCGCATTTCCGCCCCTCATGTCGCACGTCTCATCGGGATCAAAACGGCCACGCTCGCGAAGTGGCGCTGCATGGGCAAAGGTCCGAAAGGCTGGATTCAGGTCTCGCCGACGCACGTGACGTATCCCCTCAGCGAAGTCGAGCAGTTCCTCGCCGAGCGCGCCGCGAAGACGCCGACGCGCGTGTGACCGCGGGGGTGCGGCCATGAAGCAACTCCCCGGCTTCACCTACGACGGCCGGCGCAAGCGCGCCATCTTCGACGGCTACGTGGCAGGAACGGGCGGCAAGGTTCGCCGCCGGAAGACCGTCGAGAACGTGACGCGCGCGCAGGCGCTCGCAGCGTGGAAGGTGTTTCGCGACGATCTCGAAAGCGGCCGTGCGGTCGAAGGGCCGCTCACGCTCCGGCAGTTTGTCGCGCGATACCTCCATCTCATCTGCGCCAGTCACGCGCCCGCGACGAAGCAGTCGCAGGAGGTGATCATCAAGAATCACCTCCTGCGCTACTTCGGCGATGACGAGCTGACGACGATCACCTCGATTCGTGTGATCGACTTCATGGCCGACATGCGCTCGCGCAACTGCTCGGCGCATTACATCAACGACGCTGTACGCGTCCTGAAAATGCTGCTGCGGCAGGCGGTCGAGCGGGATGTCATCGCCGACTATCCGATCCGAAAGCGCATCCCGCGCGAAAAGGAGGTGCCGCTGCGGCTGGAGCTGAAGCCGGACGAGCGCGCGCGGTTCTTCGCCGCCTTCACCGACGAGGCGGCGTTCCTCCGCTACCTCGATGTGAACCGTCAACTCGGACCCGTTAAGTCGAGTCAACACTTCACACACTCTCGCCGCTTCGGCGGCGGGATGCGCGGCGACAGCGACGCGGCGCTCGCGTACTTCGAGCGCTTCCGCGAGCTGCGTGAGTTCTTCATCGTCGCCACCGAGACCGGCCTTCGCATGTGGTCGGACCTCCGCAACCTGCGATGGTCATCGATCGACTTGTCCGCCGGATTCATTCGCGTGCTCATGCAGAAGACGCAGAACGAGGCGGAGATCCCGATCTCGTCCGCCTGCCGAGAGGCGCTTCGCATCTGCCGCACGCGCCCCGCCGTGGCGAGCGTCTACGTCTTCGTCGATGAGGAGGGACGCCAGCACACGCCCGAGCGCCTGCGCCGCGCGTTCCGTCTCGCGAAGGAGCTTGCCGGGATCACGCGCCGCTTCCGGCCGCACGATCTCCGGCACACCTTCGGCTGCCGCCTGGCCGACCAGAACATCAGCCTCCAGAAGATCGCGAAAGCTCTCGGACACACGACCACGCGCATGGCCGAGCGCTACGCGCGGCCGTCGACAGAAGCCATGCGCGAGATCACCCGCGCGCTCGATTCTGATCCGCTTCTGCCGGTCATTTCGACGGCTTCAGCGGCCAACACGAATCCCACCTTCACGATTCCTCCATTACTCGCTGACGCGCGTAGCGGCCAGCGATAACCAAAGGAGGCTCAATGAAACTCATCGCAATCACGGCCGCGGCGCTCGCCGCGGCCATCACTATCGGGTCGGTGTCGCCGCAGCAGCATGCGGGGCCGCCGCCGAAGGCCGTCGCGGTCGTCCAGACGATCGCGGTGCCAGCGCCGCTCCGCGCGGCGGCGCTCCTCGACGGCACGGCCTCGCGCGACGCGGCGCGCATCAGCGCGTCGATCGACGACCTCACGCCGCTCTTCGACCGCCTGCGCGTCAGCGGTGGGGAGATCGGCTTCGGGCGCATCACGGATGACTCGGACATGCCGCTCATCCGCTGCTACGTGCCTGAGCCGCCCGAGCCGCCGACGTTCCCAGCTGAGGCGACTGGCAACGTCTTCGCCAACGCGAACTTGCGCAAGCGCGAGGAGGCGGAGCGCAAGAAGTACGAGGCGAAACGTCGCGCGTGGGAGGCGGACGCGAACGCGCGCATCAACGCGTTCATCGCCGCGATCACGCCGCTCCTCGCCGCGCCGCCAATCGCGCCGCGCACCGACATTCTCGGCGCGATCGCGCGCGGGGATCTCATGATGGCCGAGCCCTCGCCCTTCCGCGGTCCGGCGCAGACGGCGATCGTCGTCATTACGGATGGCTATCACAACGCGACCGCAGCCTCGACGCCGGCGCTCCGGTCAAATGGGCAGGTCGTGATCGTCAATGGTATCGGCGCGCTCGGCATCCTCGACAAGCTCACCCCGCGTCCGCTCCGCTTCGAGTCCACCGCCGCCGCCGTCCGCTACATCACCATCAACGGAGAACCCAATGCCCGCTAACACCGCTGCACCCAACATCACGACGGGCGGCTCCGCCGCCCACGAGGAGGCGAGCCGTCAGAGGCTCATCGCCACCGCGAAGAAGATCAACTGGAAAGGCCACGACGTGCTCGACGCCGAGGGGAAGGTCGTCGCGACCGCGAACGCCATCAAGCGGCTCGAAGAACGCAACCCGGATCTCCTCAAGGTCCATAGCAGCGACGTCATGAAGTACGCCGTGTTCCTCTTCGCCCTCGGCTGCGTCTATGGCATCGACGTGCTGCTCTTCGGCGCGACCGCCGAGTACGTCGCGAGTCTCCTCACGAACAACTGGATGCTCGTGCTCATCGCGAAGTACGGGATTCCGCTCTTCTTCCTCGGGATCGAGGTACTGATCTCGCTGAAGATCGTCGAAGCGCGCGACGCGCGCGAGCAGGAGGAGGTTCCGAGCTATGGCTGGTAATCGCACCGCCTACTACCTCTGGATCGCGCTCGGCGTGCTCGTCGCGCTCGTGATGCCGCTCACCGCCGTCGTTACCGCCGTGTCGGTGCAGGTCGTCGCCGACGACTCGGTGCCGTTCCTCATGCTCGTGATCCTCGCCATCATCAGCTTTGCGGCGCACGTGCTCGTGCTGTTCGGCGGCAGGCTCGCGCACGCGAGCAAGACGTACTGCTACTTCGCCTCGAAGCGCTCCGCGCTGTCGAACCAGCTCGAAGCGAACCACCGCCTCGTCCGCCGCCGCCTGAAGAAGCTCCAGCAGGTCTTCATCCCGTACGTGCATCACTGGCGGAAGCACAACGCCCACTACACGTACGTCGAAGCCGGGCCGTTCGACAACGAAGTTGCGGAGCTTCTGCGCCGCCACTTCCCGTACCTGAACAAGAACAACGACGGCCCGCACAACGCGGAGTAAGCCGACGTACCGCATCACACCATCGGGCGGGCCGCAAGGCCCGCCTGTTTCGTCAGGAGACCTTCGTGTTCGCAGAACTCATTCGCTTTCTCATCGCGGCGGCCTGCGCGCTCTTCGTTCTCAGCCTGTCGCTCTCGAAAACCGATGCTGGTGCGATGCTCCGCCGCTGGGCGGGCGTTTGCTTCATTCTCGCGTTCCTACCCTCGCTCATTGTTGGACTGTTCTATGGGATATCGAGTACCGAGGCCGGAGCAGCACCTCCCGGTCCTGTCGCTCTGTCGCCCGCGCACGACCTCCTGTCCGGCCTCGGCTGCATCGCAGCCGTCGTCATCGCGGCGCTCATCGCCTACGGCGTCCTGAAACTGCGGAGCCGCTTCGCGTCGAAGGCGAAGCCGCGCGATCCGTGGGAGAGCTTCTTCAACCGGGGCGGCGGAAAGCGGCCCTTCACCATGAATCCGAACGCACGTCGCAGTCGGGGGCGGTTCCCGTTCGACTCCGACGACGAGGACGACGACTGATGCCGCCCGGCTCGGATTGGTTCTTCGGCAATCGCAAGGAGTCCTACGCCCGCGCGCGCAAGAACACCGCCGCGATGGCCGCCGAGATGCGCGGCTCCTCGGAAGACGACGCGCGCACGACCCTCGCCGCGCTGGATGGTGACGAGAGCTTCGTCCTCGGCACGATCACGAGTGGCGAAGAGATCCGCATCGCCGCGCGTGAAGTCGGGCGGCACGGTATGGTCTGGGGCTCCTCCGGCGCGGGCAAGAGCTACGGCCTCGTCATCATTACGAATGGCTGGTCGGCGAGTGGCACCCGGAGGCTTCAGCTCATTGACCCAAAGGGCGAAACCTACCTCCTCAAGTCGCTTCACATCGCCGCCGACTTCCTTGATCTCCCTGACCCCGAGCGCGAAGCGTTCGCTGCGCGCTTCCGGGTCTTCGACGTGACGGCCGACGCGCTGACCCGGTTCAACCTCTTCGCGGTCCCAAAGGGGATGTCGCCGTCGCTTCTCGCGAGCCTGCGCGCAGCGGCGACACGCCACATGAGCGGCCACGACTACTCCGACCTCATGGAGTACGGCGTCTTCCTCCTGTACTCCGCCACGATCAATATGCAGTGCGGCATCACGGTCAAGTTCGTCCGCTCCTTCTTCCTCGACGCCGAGTTTCGCGTGCGCCTGATCTTGCCAAGGATCACCGATGCGCGGCTCCGCGACTCGATCGAGCACATCGACACGACTCTGCCGACGCAGACGCGCACGGCGATCGTGCGGCAGTTCGACATCCTCCTGTCGTCGGCGCCGGCGCGGATCAGCTTCGGGCTATCCCCTTCGATGGTGCAGGCGCTCGCGCCGCTGGATGATCGCGCGACCGATTTCCTCGGCAACTTCGGCCCGACGCCGCAGCGCTCCCCGGCACTCGCGAAGGCAATGGCGATCAACCGCATGATCGACGTGCTGAACGACGCCAACGTGCGCGAGGAGATCACTCCCGAGATGGTGCTCGTCGAGGAAGTCAGCGTCATCGTGAAGCAGCCCGCGGTCGCGGACTTCCTGCTCGAAGCATCGCGCACGCTCCGCTGGAAAGGGCTTTCCATCGTGACCGTCTCGCAAGACCCGGCGAATGCGATTCCCCGTGAGACATGCGAAGCGTTGAGACTGAACTCGAAATGGCTGCTTGCGTTCGAGTGCGGCAAGGACGAGGCGCTGTGGCTGTTCCCGCACGTCAGCCGGACGCCGGGGAAGAGCGAATCCGAGCAGCGGCAGACGTTCGTGCGCGACATGGCGAAGCTGCCAACGCAGCAGGCCGTGCTTGTGAAGAAGGGACTCCCCGCAGTCCGTTTCCGTACGCGCGACCTCGATGATCCGACGACGCGCTACCCGCGCGAGGTGTTGACCGAAACGTTTGAGCAGCACATCGCCCGCCGCTCGATGGTCCGGGTGAAGGACGCGGAGAAGCTGATCGCGACATGGGAATCCGATCTCTTCGCGAGCCACAGCGGCATCTCGCCGTCGATCGTGCCTGGGGCCGTAAAAAGGCCGCAAAGCGGTGGGACCGCGACGCGCGGTATTTCGGACCTCTTCGCGCTGCTGGATCGTGCACGGGGCAAATCTGAGGGCGAGGAGGGCGATCGTGGATAAGACACTTCGATGGATCGGCCTTGCTCTGCTCTACCTGCTCGCAAGCCCGGTGTACGTCATTGTCTTCGCATGCAAAGTCATGAAGCTCTCCCGTGGGGCGGCGCTCATGCGGAAGGGCTACATCGACTGCCCGCATTGCGGAGCGACGAACGCCTTGGACCTCCTCGCCACGTGCCCGAAATGCCGGGCGACGGAGTACGGCAGCCGCCTCCGCTGTACATCCTGCGGCGAGCAGTCGCGCAGCTTCGACTGCGACTACTGCTCAGTGACAATCAAGGTGCTGTAATGGCGACGACGACAAAGAAACATCGTATCCTCCCGCGCGATCTGGAGGCGTACGCGCTCGTCGGCCGCTTCCGCATGATGACCCGCCAGCAGCTCAAAGGCTGGCTCTTCCCTGACGTATCGGAAACGATCGTCACCCGCTTCTTCGACCGCTCGACGGAGCGCGGCTATCTCGGCGTCGAGCGGCTGCACGGCAACGGCATCCAGGTCTGCTGGCTCACGAAGAAAGGCCGCGACTTCCTCGGGGATGGCAGCTTCGCACCCGCGTCCGACCTCTTCCCGGCGGGCGGCCCCGTTCCGGCGAAGGACTTCGCGCACACGGTGGAGATCGTGAACGCGGCGCTCGCGATGCGCCGCCGCACGCCTGCACCGGACGAGTTACTACCCGCATGGATGGTTCAGCGATTGTTCGCGGGGAAACTCACCGTTTGGCCGGATCTCCTTTGCCTCTGGCAGCCGCAGGCCGATGATCCGGGTGCCGCGCTAGCAATCGAGGTGGATTTGGGCGGCGAGTCAGTGAAGACCGTACTCGTGCCCAAGACCCTGGAACTCATCGGCTTCCTCACTGAATGGATAGGACCTGCGCCCGCCGCGATCCTGCTCCTCACCGCGACGGCGCGACGTCGGGACTCTCTGCGCGACGCGCTTGTACCTGCGTTGAGTGACTTCCCGTTGGCGGTCGAAACGCTATCGGCGCTCTGAATCTGAGTACCTTCGGAAAGAAATCTAATGGACGGTGAGACGCGGGTGGATCTCCAGTGTTCGTCGCCGCTGCCGTGGAGTGCGTGTTGCGTAAATGTGTCGTGAAGGCGTAGCATTCCGAGGAGCGGTACTCAGCGATCTGTAACCGTTTTCCAAGACGAATGGAGTCGAAGATGTCGCATGGCCAGAACGGCACTGAAACACCCGAATCTCGAGTTCGTACGCGGCTTCAGCGGCCGGCAGCGGTTGCAGTTCCTCCGGGGCGAATCCAATACATCATTTGGAGCGTCATCTTCGGGACGGCGTTGGCTCTCGGTGGCAGCGCGTTGGAACCGTTTCCGATCCCGCTCATGAACATCACCGCCGCAAGCCCGTGGGTAGCACTCCTCATAACGCTCAACAAAGTTGTTGTTCGACGTAGGTGGTCGGTTGCAAGCATGTATGCAGTCGCGGGTACGATCGCCATCTTCACAACCTATCTCGGACCACCCACTATTTTAAAACCTCTTTATATTATCGCAGGAGCTGTATTCGACCTTGCAACTAGGAAGAAGATCACGCAGGGACGTCTCATCTTGGGCCATCTCTGGATAACTCTTGTTGGCTTCGCAATTTTTTGGCTCATATTTGTAATAATGGTTCCAGGCAGCGCTAAAGTAATTCTGACCGCAGTCGCTGTCGCAGCGCCGTTCCATTTTGGAATCTCAGCGATAATCGCGTCCTTCGTCTTCAAAATTGTGCCAGAGGACAATAAGTTTGTAAGGCGCGTGCAGTCATACTTACGGGAGGAGGCATGACTCTCCATCTCGCGTTTGATCAGGCGCGACTGGAGTTTCATGGAGGCAGCACGCGAGTCCTGACGGGCGAACTGCATTGCGATCGTTATTCTGTATTATGGGGTCTGAACGCGAGCGGCAAGACGACACTCCTCTCGGCGCTTTCCTTGTTTTACCGCCACCCATCGTTTGCAGGACTGCGGTCCCTCGACCGCGAGTCAGTACGCGTACTACAGGCGGCGGACATTCAGCGCGTTATCAACGTCCGCCAATCGCCCAAGGCAAATCTTGTCGGTAGTATCTTGTCGGAAGAATTTCGGGTGATGTACGCCGATTCGGGTTTGGACGAGCAGGACTTTGCCGATTCGGTTGGATCACTCCTACAGGATGAACTAGATTGGGCTCCCAGCGCACTTCCGCGCCCCGGTGCGTCGCTCAGCGCCGGTCAGCAGCAAATGATTGGCGTGGCCGTCGCGCTGTTAGCAGAGGCCGATCTAATTCTGATGGATGAACCCTTTGCTCGACTGAGCAAGAAGTACGCCGAACGCACCGTTAGGCTGATCGAGCGACACTGCAAGGGCAAGTATGTGGTCGCGAGCATGCACCCCGCTGACGCGGTCTTTGTGTCCGGCGCAATCGATCACGAGGTGTCCAGTTCGCGGGAGCGAATCGACGTTCGCCCGCGACCAACCGGGGCGGCCGTGGACGATATTAGCGGCCGACTTGATGACCTCACAGCTTTTGGGGTGGACAAAGATAGTTACGTTAAAGCCCTCACTGACACGGATAGCTTTCAGGACCTTCCTAGTCATAGCGTCCGCTGCATATCAGGTAGTGGACGAAAGATATTCTCTGACATTGAACTTGAGTATCGTGCAGGCGATACATCGATCAGTCTGGCTCGTGTCGACTCTATTGCGGAAGGTGTGAATGTCGTGTACGGCGACAACGGTGCGGGCAAGACTTTGTTCGCACGAACGCTTGCCGGCCATTTTCGATTCAATCCATGGTTCGGCAGATCGGGCCTTTGCGTCTACGGACGCGCGCCCAACGCAGAGTTATCGGGTGTGCTTTCCGTTCGCACTTCAATCCGGGGACTTGCGGCAAGTAAGCGGTTGGCCTACCTTCCGGCTGAGCCGGAGCTTCTGTTGTCCGGACAATCGTCAGCTCGGTCCGAGCTAGCTTCGGTGTGTGATCCAGCGGAGCTAGATGGCAAGTATGCTTGGCTTCGTGAACTCGACGTCCCCTTGGACATTGCTTTAGATTCTCTGTCATATGGACAGCGCAAGATTGTGGCGTTTGCTCTTCTGCCATCACAATGCGTTCTTGCAATTCTTGACGAGCCGTTCGCTAATCTCGGGCCGCAACTGCGAGCACGCATCGCTGCAAAGCTCAATGAGTACGTCAAAAATAGGACGTGGAGCGCGGTTGTATTAACAAGCAACCGTCCGGCCGATACGTTGGCTACGCTACTGGGGTGAGGGAAGAAGTAATGCCGAACAACGCATTAACCCAACAGCTCGTCAACGAGTTGCTCGGCGGCAACTTCCAATATGAAGGAAGAGGTCACCTGTCCCATCCGCTGGTGAAGTTCTTGTTTGTTTTTCTTCCACTCGGGGTCGCTTCTGTCGCAACGCTGCTTCGATTTTATGATTCGACGTTCTCGGCGGACTTTCTCTTACTCTCGTTGCTTATTATCTTGACGTGTCAGAGCCTCGACTTCCGGGCAGACCGACGAGGCCCGACTGCGCGGTGGGTCATCGGGTTGGCCGTCAGTGGATTCGTCGTGGCAGCGAATCGCCTAGGCATGTTCTCAATCGAAGATTGGCTTGCGGAAAGGATCGGCGCGAGTGGTGCATTAACAAGCGGCGTGGCAGCGTATGTTGCACTTGTGTTGCTGCTATTTTTGGCTGCTGCGCGGGGTACGTTGCGTGTCTGCCCGTCAGACGTTTTGTGGATTCGGAAGTATTTGTCGCGTTGGGCGTTCCTACAATACGCGTATGTCACGGTCGCTGTGACATATTACGTTGTGTCAAGCACAATCGATCGTCGCGTGGGCGAAGCTTGGTGGCGTGCTCGCGGCAAGGCGGCTCTTGTGAGGACGGCCCGTGGTCGCAAGGATGGTGGGCGCGTATTTGGCCTGCACTTTGTTGATTCCATACTTATGATGTTCGATGAGCTCGCGCGTGACACGAATGCCATACTTATAGAGCGCGGTTTTTTGCAGGTTGCAAGTGTGCATGATCTTCCGGCCGATCTGAGTCCAGAGGATATTGCGGCGATAATAATTTGCGTGGTTTTTGTTGCGGTTTGGATTGGGGTAAGTGTAGTTTAAGGACGGTTTTACGGTTCATCTGCGCTTGGGGCGTGATTGACGCTGGTGTTTTACTGGTCAGATCATGCCAGCGGCGTTGTGAGCGTTTCGGGCGAGTGCACTTGGATGTGCCGCCCGCGGTACGCCTTTCCTTTGATCGCCCAGTAGCACGCGCCGATCGGCAGATCGGCGAGTTCGCGCGCCCGCTCCCGCATCTCCTCGGCCGGTGTGAGGTATGGGTCCGCGATCTTGTCGTAGGCACGGACGGCGACCCGCGGCACGTTGCCCTGCGGCTCGAAGAGACCGGGCGCGACCTTCTGCGCTTCCTGCTGCGCGAGCCGGAAGAAGAAGTGATGGCCGGCGTTACCGAGGGCGAGCGTCTCGAACCGACTTGGAAAGAGGGCGAGCGCTTGCGCCGCGAGGACGAGCGACACTCGGTACTTCCGCGCGGCCGTGAGGAGTACGTCGAGCGCGCCGTCACTGCCGGCGAACGTGTGTGCCTCGTCGATGATGAGTGTGTATGGTAGACGCTCCTCCGGCGCGACCGCTTCGCGGCGAAGCGCGCCGAGTTCCAGTCCGTTGAGGAGGAGGCGGCCGAGGATGTCGGCGGTCGGTCCGAGGTAGCCCTTCGCGAGATTCACGAGGAGCGTGCCGCCACGATCCATAATCGCGAGTGGATCGACCGTGCTCGTGGGCTTGCCGAGGAAGCGCTGCACCGCCATCGAGCCGAGGAAGGGCTCCAGCTTGTTGAGCACTGCTGCGACGTGCATCTCCTCGCGTTTCGAGAAGCGCTCGTGGAAGTAGTACCGCACTTCCGCGGAAGTCGTCTGCAAGAGCGATGAGCGGAGCGCCGGGATGAGGAGGAACGATCGCATGGTGTCGATCGTCGCCGGCGTTTCGCTCTCGATGCAGGCGCGGAGGCTGTAGCGAAGGATCTCCTCGGCCTTCACGCCATAGCTCCAGCTCTTCGCGTCTTCGTCGCTGTAGAGGCGTTTAAAGATGCCGATGAGGAGATCGACCTGGCGGCCGGGATCGACGCTGGGGATGGGCTTCAAGGGGTTCCAGCCGGGGAGCTGGTCGGGCTCGGTGAAGTCGAGGAGCGTGAGGTCACTGACGCCGGCATGCTTCGCCCACGCTGCCGTACGCGCGTAGAGATCGCCGTGCGGGTCGAGGAGCGCGATGCCGCGCTTCGTGTCGAAGCAGAGGCGCGCCATGCGTTCGAGGAGCGACGACTTGCCGGTGCCGGTCGCGCCGAGAACGATGGCATGGCGGTCGAGATCCTCCGGCGTCAGCCAGACCGGCATCTGCCGGTTGTTGGCGAGGCGGTACGTCGCGAAGACGGCACCGCGCGCCGCACCGGCGCGCTCGCGCTGCTCGTGATAGAAGCCGTCGTTATCGAGGTAGAACTGCTCCCACGCCTTCGCGGCGTGCGCGGCGGCGGTCTCATAGCGGAAGCGAAGGATGCGTTTTGTGGTGGTCATTACTGGCGAAGGTGAAGGATGAAGAGCGTGAGCGCGACGCCCATTGCGATCGCGAGTACGACCTGAAACGCGACCCACGGGATAACGCGCAGTTCCCGCAGTCGGAGTGCGGCCTGCTGCGGGATCGAGAGCGGCGCCGGATCGCGAACGGTGAACTCGCGCCGCTTCCGGCTCCAGACGACGAGCCCGGCGTGCCGCAGGCGCCACAGGTGAAAGCGCGCGCGGACCGGATGCAGGGCGAGCTCGCGCGCGAGCCGCTCCTCCCGAACCTCGGCCGTGTGGCCGCCCCACTCATGGCTCCGCACCCACAAGTAGACGAGGAACCGCGTCCGATTGAGGCGCGGCAGCACGTGCGGCACCCAGTGCGTCGGGAGGTCGTGCGTGCGGCCGGCGTCCGGACGTGCCGCGACTTCCAGCAGGAGCACGTCCGAGAAGCTGCCGTTCGTCATGTGGTAGACGAGCAGCCCTTCCCGCGCCAGCCGTTGCATCCACAGGCGAATCCGGATCGGACGCGCGCGGAGCATCCATGCGAGGTCATTGATCGCAAACGAAGTGACGCCTGCGCGCTGCCGCATGGCCCGGATCGCGACGTACAGGACCGCGGCATTGCGTCCGACGTGCGGAATGAGCGAGAAGAGGTGCGCGAAGTCCACCGGCACGATCGAGAGTTCTTCGACCGGCGCGTTCCGTGGCCCGAGGAAGAAGAGCCGTGTTGGATCAGGCGCGTCGAGCATGGCGTGTGGGGTGGGTGGTTCCGGCGTCCGGCCGGAGGCGAATGAGGCGTGTCCACGTGCGAAGGAGGCGGCGGAGATACGCGTCCGCGATCTCTTCACGATCGACGATGCTCGTCACGACGAACGGACGCAGGGTGTCGGACCGCTCGTCGAGGAGCTTCTTCACCGCATCCGACGCGAAATCCACGCGCTCCACGAGGAGCAGTTCGGCCTCGACCGCGGCGCGCGCATGCGAGCCCGCAAGCTGGTCGCTCCCGCGGATGGTGTGCGTTCGCACTCCTCGCGCAGCGCAGCTCGCGACGACAGCGCGAAGGCCGCGCGTGAGGAGCGGCGCCGGCCCGGTGAGGAAGAGGCCTCGCGGTGGCAGGTCGGTCGTTCGGAGCGTCGCGAGCCATCGATCGATTCGCCAGCGCTGCGCGTGCGGCAGCTCCGCAGTCGCCGTGCATGCAGCCGCTTTCGGCGGATGTTCCTTCTGCCCATCGATCACCGTGTAGTGGACGATCGCCGACTGGATCGCGGGTTCGCCGCCGAAGACCCGCCCGATCGCGAGGAGGAGATTCATGGAGACGGGACTTCGCCCGGCGCGAATGTGCCGCCACGTCTCCTCATCCACGCCGAGCTGCTGCGCAACGACGGTAGGCGTCCAGTTGCGCTCCTGCGTGAGCCGCATGACTTCGCGGATGAGGAGGGCGGGGCGGTTCATAGGCTGGCCAGAGGGGACAACTGAAGCGCCGGAGCGTGTAGGGTGGATGTAGGTTCTCCCTCCATTGAACGCCATTCCGACCGTTGCGCAAGCCCTGCGGGGCTGGTGCGGAGCGAGACACCGCGGCTCTCGTGTCGTCGATGTTTACGACATCCTCGGGTCATGTGGTCAAGGGTGAGCGGACACACCACTATCTACTGTGGTGGGCTGCGGTGCGTCAGGATCGAGGAGTTCAGCGGCTACGTCGAACCGCGGCGGTGGGAGCTCCGCATCGAGCGGGTCCATCGCAAGCTCGAAAACCGGGGCGCCACACGACGGACAGGCGTCGAGGCCGCGCGGCATGAGGCGGTCGCAGAAGCCGCAATAGAGTTCGTCAAGCATGGTTCTGCGGGGGAAGGGATGTGATGGCGGGAAGGGCGAGCCGACGCGCGGCGGGATGTCCGCTCAGGTCAGGATGTGTGGACGTGGGCGGTTCGTCGGGGTGGAACCACGCTGCACCGTGCGGCTGCGCGACGGCCCACGGGAAAAGGGAGAGCCGCGTAAAGGCCGCGGCGCCGCTATCTCGTGCGGTTTCCGAGAGCCGGATGAGCCGACGCATCGGCGCGTCCCCTGTGACGGTGAGGAGCAGCGTGAACGTGGAGAACCCGAGCGTCTCCGCGAGCACGTCCGGTGTCTCGAACCACGCGCGGTACACTCCGAGCTTCCGCGCGAGCTCGTGCACCGGCTCGGTCGATCGGTCGTGCTCCCCGAAGACGACGTGGAGCCGCCCGTCACGTCGGAACACGAGCACGTAGTCCGGCTGCGGCATCTGCCGCCATGCGATGTGCTCCGGGAACGGCACATCCCACGTGGACATCCACACGACTTCGGCCGGGAGCGCGCGGCGCCAGGCGATCGCGAGGTCATTGACCTCCTCGGTATGCGCGAGGAACGTGGGCGTCACCCCGGTTTTGAAGTCCCACGGCTGCCGCGGGTTTTTCGGCAACATGTGCTCGACCAGACGGCCGATCGGCGTCTCGAGGACGCCGTGCAGCCGCTCGTGACCCCATCGAAACGCCTGCTGTGTCGGATAGGCATAGCGGGGGCCACTTCCGGCGGCCACCGGCTTATCCCACACGTGAACCCAACCCGATGCGCGGAGCTTGCGCATCCGACGTTGCGCGACCGTCTTATGCACGCCGTGATACGTGAGCCGCGCAAGCTGGTCGTAGGAGAGCGCCCGCATGCGCACGAGGTGGAGGATGGCTTCGCGGTCACGGGGCACCTCGGGACCGTCGAAGACAGACAGCCCATTGGAGGAAGGGGTAGCGAAGACACCAGAGGGAGGGGTGTCTTTCCGCCTGTCTTCCCGGCGAGACACCCCCGCGGGTGTCTTCCACCGCTTGGCACCATCGCTTTCGCCCGTCGCTTCGGCGTGACTATTACTGTCTGCCGGTGCTTCGCTCGACACTGGCAGCGCGGCGAAGACAGGGGGAGGGGGCGAGACCCCAAGATCACGTTCGCGAGGATCAGGAGACATGGGTGGGAGGAAGGAAGCGATTCGACCGGCGTGCTGCACTGCAAAGCCTACGGCGCGGCCCTCCGCCTGACGGAGACGACGTGCGTCGATTGGAGAGGATTTGTCCGTGCGCGATCCGACGCTTCGATGGCAGAACGCGCGGGCGAAGTCGGACAGGAGTTCTCCAAGATGCCGCACGGCGCTCCGAACCAGACGCCCGAGCGTCTACCGTGAGAACGTGCAGTCGATGTGTGTGCAGTGCGGTGTTCATCGGAGATGGCTCGACCGCATCATCCGATGGGGTGCGCGCTCTGTGCGATGCGTCCTGCGCTGGATGTGCCGCGGGGGCACACCGCGATCGCATCCTGACGCGGTGCGTTCGCGTAGCACACGTGCCCCGCAGGCACGGATCACTCTTGCGTGTCGCGGCTCGAAGCGTATGATCCGGCCTCGGGTGCGCCGCCGTCCTTGCCGCGCAGCCCATGCTCCCTGACGCACCCCTGCCGATCGCGGCTCCGGATACCTTCTCCCCCGACATCGAGCGCGAGCTCCCGGCGCTCCTGGCGAAGCGATTGGGGAGGGAGGGAACGGCCGAGGAACTGCGCCAGTACCGGCAACTCCTCTGGGCGTTCGCCATTGCGCTCCGCGCGCTCGACCGCGTCGCTGATCCGGCACCTCCTGATCCTCCCGTCCATCCATGCCCCGTACCGCCATCTACGCTCGCAAGTCGAGCGAGTCCGACGACCGTCAAGCACTGAGCCTCGACGCCCAGCTTCACTGGGCCGTGGAGACGTGCGCGAAGAACGGCATTCGTGAGCCGCTGATCTTCAAGGAGGCGAAGTCGGCGAAGAAGCCCGGACGCGTGGAGTTCGGGCGGATGATGGCGGCCGTCGGGAAGGGGGAGGTGGACACGATCATCTGCTGGAAAGCAGACCGCCTCGCGCGAAACGCCGCCGATGCCGGCGCCGTTCTCTTCGCGCTCGAATCAAAGCGCCTCAAACGGATCATCACCTCGGACGGCGTGTACGCGGACGACGCCGATTCGGAGCTGATGCTCGGCATCCTCCTTGGCTTCTCCGCCAAGTATTCAAAGGATCTCTCGAAGAACATCCGCCGCGGGATGGAGGAGAAGCTGCGGCGCGGCGAATGGGCGTGGACTGCGCCGTTCGGCTACAAGAACGTGCGTCTGAGCGCCGACCGCGCGGTCATCGCTGTTGATGAAGAGATGGCGCCTCACGTGCGGCAACTCTTCGCCCTCGCCGCGACGGGCGCGTACAGCATCGACGCGCTCGCCCGCATCACGCGCGACGAGTGGAAGGTGCGGAAGCCGCAGCGCCGCGTGAACTCGACGAAGCTCGGCCTTTCGCACACCACCGTCGTCCACATCCTCACGAACCCGTTCTACCGTGGCCTCCTCGTCGTGAAGGGGGAGGTCTATCCCGGCACCCACGAGCCGCTCGTCTCCGACGAACTGTTCGAGCGGGTGCAGCGCGCGCTCGGCCAGCGCAGAAAGAGCACGGACCGTCCGCAGCGGCACCTGTTCACGCTCGGCGGGCTCGTTCGCTGTCGTGGTTGCGGGCGGACGCTCACCGGCACGATCACGAAGTCGAAGTCGGGCAAGCCGTACACGTACTACGTGTGCAGCAACAAGATGCGCCGCCGCTGTACGCAGCCACGGCTCTCCGAGACGGCGCTCCTGCGCGATGTTGCCGCGGTGCTGCATCGTCTCGCGATCACGGAGGAAGAGTACGCGATGGCGTTTCGCATCCTGCAGGACGCCGAGCAACGAGGGCAGACGCAGCTTGCCCAACAGAAGGCACGCGCAGAGACGGAGATTAAGCAGCTCGACGCGCAGCAATCACGGCTCCTCGATCTGCTCCTCGCCGCGACGATCACGCAGGATGACTACGACTTCAAACGCCGCGAGCTCGCCGGCCGCCGCGCCGAGGCGATGCTGACCGCCGCGCACGCGGAGGGCGACCTCGCAGAAAAGTTCCAAAACGCGCGAACGTTCCTCGCGTCGCTTGTGGATGCGGATTCGTTGTTCGAGACGCTGCCGGTCGCGGAGAAGCGCTTCTTCCTCCGCGCACTTGGGTTCCAAATCGAAGCCGCGGGCCAGGAACCGCAAGTAGATGTGCTGAAACCGGCCGCGATCGTTGCCGATCGTGGCCAGTCTCACGAGTGGTGGAGTTTATGGACTGATGTTGCGAAATTCTTTCTAGGGGACGTCAAGCTCACCGAGCCGCCGCTCGGGGATAGCACGGCATGGTAGGCCATTGGCAAACTATTCATCCTTGAGGTGCTGTGGCAACACGCCGAATCGTTCGAATCGTTCTCCGGCGTTCCGCAAAGAAGCCGCGAGAGATTCACGCCAAGCGTGCATGCTGTCGGGTCCGTCCTTCATCAGTCGCTACTTCCGATGGGAGACTCTTCGGGCGTGCCTTGAATGAATGGTTCCTGCCGAAGCCTCTCCAAGAACTCCCTTCCGGAATAGACGTGCCGATAGGCTAGATGCGTAAAAACTTCGGGCATATCGACGACAACTACCGCGACGTCGTTTCCTGCCTCCGGACGCCACCAGAGCGCCACGAGACCGTATGCCGGCGCATACAACAGTTCGGCTAGGCCGTCGTCCTTCACCGCCTCGTCAACCCACAGGATCACGCTATCTAATTGCGAAGCGATGTCAGACGTGAATACACCTTCTACTCGCCAGTCCGATTCCAGGGGCCCAATTGGCGTGGATGTGGCGAATTCCCTCGCCACCTCACCGTGCCGAACTTGGTGATGCCAATACTCTGTTCGGTGCAGCATATGCGCGAGGTTATCCTGGCTGCTCCGGACGCTCTCAAGCTGCAGGGTGGATATCGGGAAGTCCTCTGCTAGCGCCATCCTGCCGCCGTCCATTGCGAGAATCTGCGCGGCTGGTGTGAGCCGCTCAGCGAGCTGTCGCGCAATGGTCGCGCGCGTATTTTCCGGAAGCGTGTAGTGCCTGACCATTATTGAGGCTCCAGCTGGAAGTAGGACTTGCTCCACGCGCCGTGGCCGTAGGCGCCAAAAACATACCGGTAACTGAGGCGGCCTTGTCCAAATAAGGGATCAAGCACCTCAACATCGCCATTCGAGTAGTAGCCGCTCACGACGGCGACATGCGAGCCACCACCGGCCCACTGATAATAAGCGTGAATCGGCCGACCCGCGTTGATCTCGAACTCAATGTTCCCAAACGTGAACGGACGGTCGATGCGCTGCCATTTGAAATGCCATATCGGCTGCGAGTACACCGTTTCGGGCCATGTCGCCCGATCGCACGTCGCGAGATTATCGCAGCAATGAGCGCCGTAGACGGTTGCGGCCACTTGGCAGAGCTGTACTACGCGCCCGTAGTATTCAAACACCATCTGGCAACACGCTGCCCAGCAAAGGTTTAAGAATGGTTTCTGCGATCGATACGGGACAGCGAGGGGCGTGTCCGCTCCACCGCCGGGCGGCGGAGCGACAGACGCGATTGGAACGGGCGAGCTTGTTCGAAGAGCCACCGTAGGTCCTCCGGCGTTGGGGCTTATTGGGTATTACTCGTGCTAGTAACCACTACTTCATCGTCTTGCTGTCGAACAACCTTACGGGCACTAGATCGGTAAGCATGCCCTTGTCGTCGTAGACGAATTTATACAGGCCTGGACGAAGTACGGTTGGGGAGTAGCATAGTTCACAATCACGCTCCTGGCCGGGACCACCGCCAGGTGCGCCGCCGCCTGCGTCGCCTCCGCCGCCCTTGATCGCACCGATGATTCCTGCGATGGAGGTGAGAATCTCGGCCGTCTTTGCGTCCGCGCTGGCGTCAAGTCCGGTCAGCATCCATCCATCCTGAAGCGTCGGTTTCATCTGCGCGGTTCCCAAGCCGGCCCGGATTCTGATGCTCATGGGATGTTCCAGGTCCGGCAAGTAGATAAGTTTCAGGACGTACCGCGAATTGGACGCCGCGAAGCTCGTGTTCGTTGAAGGCGCTCCCGCTGCAGAGGCATCTTCCTTCTTTTCGCCGCCGTCACCGCCCGGCGGCGGTGTGAAGGGTGACGGTACGGCCGGATTTTGGGGTGCCGGCACTTGGTTCGACGACTTGGGCGCATTGGTCGCTGGCGTGCTAGACGCCGTCTCGGAAGGAAGTTCCGTGACCAGTAGATAGGGTTTCGGCAAGTAGTACCGAACTCCTTCTGCTTTCCCCGTCAGCGCAGTTCCATCCGGCGCCAGGGGTGTCACGGTGACTGACGCACATGCCATGAAAAAAGCCGCGAGTGAGCCGACGTAGAACGATTTGCGCATTTTCTCCTCCATGAAGCGTTGAACCTCTCTAGAGGTGGGAGTGACACGGAGGCGAAAATCCCTACCTTCCAAACAAAGAGGGGCGGCCGAAACCGGCCGCCCCCAAGACAACTACTCCTTGCGTTCCGTGACCGTCGCGAGCAGCCGTTTCGCGCTGGGCGCGTGGCTGCCGCCGGTCTCATAGACCTCGATCACGTCCGCGCCGTCGCGGATCGTGCAGACGACCTCCACCCCCACGTTCCAGCCGCGGGTGTGGGACCGCATGCCCGAAGCGCCGAGGCGCGACGCGCGACCGCGCGTGCCTTCGACTTCGCCGTAGAACCGTGCCATCGCATCAGCCCTCCGGTCAGGCGCGCGCCCGTACGACTTTCGCCGCGGGACGCACGACTTTCTTCCGCACGGGACGCGCGGCGTTCGCTTCCTTCGCCTTGGGTTTCCCCGCAGCCTTGGCAGCGAAGCTCGCGCGCACCTTCCGCTCGATTGCCTTGGCGTCGATGCCGAGTTGCGCGACCACCTTGGCGAAGACGGCCCGCTTGCCGGCGTCGGCGTTCGGACCGGCCCAGGTGTGCATGAGCGCGTCGATGACGAAGGCGCGCTTTTGCGCGTCGTTCATCTTCGCAACGAGCTTCTTGCCCGTCTCCTCGCACTTGCCTTTGAGAGCGTCACGCTTGCCGCCGAAGCCGTGCCGCGGGAGCACGTCTTCGAGCTGCCAGCCCTTCTCCTCGATGACGATGGAGGCGAGAAGATCAATCCACTCCGAGAGGCCGAGCTTCGCCTTCGGAATGGCCGCAGCGAAGGCGGCGAGGGTCGCTTGCCGCACGGCGCGGTCGATCTTCTGCTGCTGACGCGCTTCCCGCTCGGCGTCGTTACCCGCCGGGCGTTCGGCCTTGCGCCGCAGGAACTCGTGGCCGGACGTGTCGAGGGCGGCCGCGAGTTGCGCTTTCGGGAAGACCCGGCGCAGGCGGCCGTTCACGAACGCGAACACCGTCGAGCGCTTCGGCTCCGCGGCGAGGAGCTGGTCGTAGGTGCGGCTCTTCGGATCGTCGGCGCACTTCGCCTCCAAATCCACGTAGCCGTCCGCGACCTGCGGGTTGCCGAACGGAAAGACCTCTTTCACCTCGCGCGGTGTGAGCAGGACGGTTGCGCCCTGCTCGCGGAGCCGCTTGAGGTGGTTCTCGATCTTGAGCCGGTAATCCGCGAGGTTCGTGCAGACGTTCTTGCCCGAAACGCTCCCGAACAGGTCACGATCGTTGCCGGAGCGGAAGGGACACGTGGCGCACGCGCCGAGGGGCGAGAGCGTCGGGTCCGCGATGTCGAAGGGCGCGTTCTCGAGAACGGTCATGAACTCCGCTTCCACGATGCGGCGCGCCTTCGCGATCGGGACGGCCCCTCTCGCGACCCTGGACGAGAAATGCGGTTCGAGCGGGTGCTCCACGATGATGCGTTTGAGGGCCTGCTCTTGCAGCTCGGCGTTCGGGATGAGCCCGATCAGCTCCGCGTGCTCCGCGGTGATGACGCCGGCCGCCAGCTCCTTCTTCACCTTCTCGGGGAGGGTCGTGAGGGTCAGGCGCGCGGCGACGTGCGAGGGCTTCTTCTTCACCTGCTCGGCGACGTCGCGGGTGGAGAGCCCCAGCTCGCGCAGCGCGGCGTACGCCTCCGCCTCCTCAAGCGGAGAGAGATCGATGCGCTGCGCGTTCTCGATGAGCTGCACCTGCCGGACTTCGCGATCGGTGAACTCGTGAACGATCACGGGGATGGTGGTGAGCTTCGCGATCTTCGCGGCGCGGGAGCGGCGATGCCCGGCGACGATCTCGTAGGGCGTTTTCTCGTCCTCGATGCGACGGACGAGGAGCGGCTGCAAGATGCCGCGATCGGCGATGCTCGCCGCGAGCTCGTTGAGCCCTCCTTCGTCGTAGTGCTTGCGCGGGTTGAAGGGCGACTCGCGGAGCTGCGCGAGCGAGACGGACTGACAGCGTGCGGCCTCGGGTTGGGCCATGACGATCTCCTTTTCGGTTGTCGGTTGTGGGGTTAGTGGTGGTAGGTGTCGTGGCAGGATTTCGAGCAGAACGCTCCGTCGTGCCACTGCATCCGGGGGCGTACCGGGTCCGGCTCTGTGCCGTAGCGATACAGGAAGGGCGTGCGGGATCGACGCGACATCCGCACGTTGCCGCACCACGAGCAAATCTGCCCCGGCGCGAGCGGTCGGACTACTTCGCGCATGAGCGTGGTGCGGCCAAACGGGTCACGTGCGAGCTGGCGCATGGCGGGTGTCCTTTCTCCGCACGCGGCGGGTGCGGTGGCGGGTGAGCTGGCAGCGGGGCAAGCGGCGGTAGCGGGGTGGTGGTGTGAATCGCAAGGTTCTCCTCCTTTCGTCTGGAGGGCGTTCGACGACGCCCTCAGGCGATCGGCGCACGGAGATCCGGGAGAGGTCCGCACGGGTGCGATCCGAGGGAGGCACGGGCACCAGGAGGTGCCGCAAGGTGCCGACGGATCGCGACGGTGCCTGTCTCAGTAGGTCGTGACCGACCGCGTGAGAGCGTCGTCAAGGGACGCCAGAGACGCGGAGGAGAGGCGGGATGGGAAGGGACGCCCGTGGCCGAGGTACTTCCATTTCACATCCGGAGGAGCACCCATCGAGAGCCCTCCGGGGTGGATTGGAGAAGTCTTCGCCGGCTTCCCGGTCAGCGTCACCTCTCACGCGGCGGCAATCATTCGGACGAAGTTCGTCCATTCGGCCGAACTTTCGTCCCTAATACCCCCCATCCGGCGGTAGCTAACGCACGGTGGTAGAGCGGGTTACGCCTCCCTGACCGTCAAGTCGTGTTGACGGTCGTCTCAACACGAACCGGTGCCCTCACTTCTCGTCCAGCTCGATGGCGCCGAAGCTATGCGCACCCCATCCTTCGGCGAGGAGGACGGGGCAGGTGAAGTGCTCAAACACTGTTTCGCTGAAGTGGCGCGACGCTGGGTGGCAGCATAATCCGAAATCGAGATTGAAGGGCGCGAAGTACGAGCAGCCGCCGCACTGGTCTCCTTCGAGTTTCTGCGCTCGGATCGCCGGCTCGTCCGGCCATTCATTCCGGTAGAGCGCTTCCGAGTCGGGATTCGACCATGTGTCAGTAATGATCGCGTTCTGGTTGGCCATGGGTCCTCGGCTTTCGTTCGGTTCTATGTTCTCTCTCGCTCATCGAGTGAGGATCGTCGGGATCGAAGGCGCGTGCTGGCCTCGCCGTCACCCAAGCGCGTCCTGCTGTGCCGAGGCGACGCTTCGCTGTTTCCTTCGCGCGAACTCGGCGTCGCGTGCGTAGATACTCGCGGCCGAGAAGTACACCTCTCGGCAGTTGCTCCGCGGATAGTTCGCGAGTTCCAGTCCTGCTGCGGTGACGGCTTCTTCGATCTTGTGCAGCGTGTCCTTCCCGAGTCCCTTGACCGGTGCGAGATCGTAGGAACTGTGCTGCAGGAGCTGGCCGATGGTCGTAATGCGTGCACCGCGCAGGCACGTCGTCGCGCGACTCGGAAGGCCCAGGCTCTCGACCGGTCGCGCAAACGCGTCGGTGCCGACGAGGCCCACGTAGTCCTCGATCGTGGCGGTGCCGTCCAGCACGAACTCAGCGACGCGCGCCTCTTCGTGTTCGAGGAAGGTGTAGATGTCCTCTCCACGCAGGCGCTCGCGCTCGACGAAGAGACCGGCAAGGCGTGCCGTGAGCGCTTGGTGCCGCTGCTCCGAGAGCATGCGGAGTGCACGCTGGCGCAGGTACTCGCGCCAGTTTGAGATCACCACATCCGCTGATTCGAGCTGGCGCAGGATGGACGCTGCGACGCGATCGTCATGCCCGAGATCGACGGCGCGCACGCTACCATCGCGGTAGAGCCACTGCGCCGCGGCGCCGGCGAGCGCCACGA
Source organism: Thermoanaerobaculia bacterium (assembly GCA_035630815.1). GTDB lineage: Bacteria > Acidobacteriota > Thermoanaerobaculia > Gp7-AA8 > Gp7-AA8 > QHVT01. The sequence continues at coordinate 280,125 of DASQJY010000028.1, read as the reverse complement.
GCGCATCCGCTTCGATCACCGCGCGGCTGTACGGCTCGTCGCGGAAGCGCTCATAGCGTCGTCCCGCGTGACGCCACCAGACGTTCCCGGTGCTGTTCGCCGGCCGGATGACGGCACGGCTGATGCCGAGGTCGAGGAGGTACGCCATCATGCAGTGCCCTGCTTCGTGCACCGCAAGCGTCCACGTGCGCGATGTCGGCGGCACGATGCGGCTGTGTGTGGATCGGACGGCGTAGCGTGCTCCGTCATCGAGATTTCGTGGCTTCCTCGCAAGCATGTGATCTCCCTCCTGGTTGCAGACGCGCATAGGCGCCTTTCGTGCGCGCGGCGCTGCCGTGCGCGGTCCTTGGTTTGATCTACTGCCGTCTCCTCCCGCCCGGCGTCTCATGCCGGACGATCACCGTGACGGTGCCGATGACGCGCAGATCGGCGTTCTCGGTGATGGGTTGGATGACGGCGTCCATGAGGACGCGCCGTCCCTGCTTCATCCACCAGCGGCCGAGGAAGACGCGCTCGCCGAGCTCCGCCAGCACCAATTCGCCCGTCGCCGCACGGCCTTCCGGCCGCGGCTCGATGATGAGGAGGTCGGCCGGCTCGATCCCGAACGCACGGAGGCTCGTGCCCTTCACGCGCAGGACGTACTCGTGGGCGTCGATCTGGTCCGCGGGCACTTCTGCCGCTTCCGGCAGGCTCGACTCGTCGATCGGGGCGCCCTGCGAGAGCACACCTGTGAGCGCGACGGTCGCCAGCGGGAGGTCACCGGGATCTCGCATTGTCACCCGCTCCGGGGAACCGCGAGATCGCAGCCGCGCTTGAACCGCTCCGGCAGTCCGAGCGACGGACGGCGGGTCATCGCGCACCTCCGTCCATGAACGCTCGACTGCTTCGTGGCGACGGAAGGAGCCGCAACACTGGCACGAGGTCGAAAAGATCGGAGACGGTCACGCGCTCACGCGAGAGCCGCGCGCACGCCGCCGCGACTTCGACCATGCAGCGACGCGTCGGCTCCATGCGCCCCGTGCGGATACGGAGGAGGTGCTGCCGGCTGTAGCCCGACTCGCGCGCGAGGTGCGCGGGCTTGATGCCGCGGCTCTTGAGGAACACTTCGAGCTTCGTCAGTTTCGAGCGTCCGAGACGCGGTGGAGGCGGTTCGTCCTCGATAATCTCGACGTCGACAGCGTTCTCGCGGGGCACCGTGAACAGTGGCCGACGCGCCGCGAACGTGGCCGTAGCGATGAACGTGGTGATGAAGTGGAAGAGCCCGCGGCGGGTCAGTTGAAGGTCGTCACTCATGCAGCGACTCCTTTGCTGTTGATCGTTCTTGGGCGGCTTGCTCGGCGCGTTCGAGGAGCCGGGCGATCCGTTCGAGGGCAGCAGCCGTGCGTGCGATCTCCTCGATGCCCCGCTCTGCGAGTTGCGCGGCGCGATCCGCTTGCTCGCGCATCCAGTCGTTCGCGAGCGGCGAGACGGGCAGACCCACGTCGAGATACGCGAGCAGGTCTTCGAGGAAGTCGCGGACCGCGCCCGTCGAGACGAGATCCATCGCCTGATCCCACTCGGGAGGTGTCACCCCGCCGCGCCCTGTTGTGTAGAGCTTGTCCCGATCGCGCGGCATTACTCCTCCTCATCCAGTTCGGGGATGCCGTCTTCGCCGAGGTGCGGCCGGGGCTCGTGGCGGCCGTGGCAATCCGTGCAGACCTGCCGGCCCGGCACGTCGCTCACGCGGCCGCAGTACCAGCAGAAGGCGGTAAACCAGTCGTCCTCGCGCGAGATGAAGTAGGGGTAGTGGAGCGCCATGCGGAAGCCCGGTATGGCGATCTCGATCTCGTCCGCGTTGACGGCGCTTGCGAGATCGAGGAGGTGCCGTTCGAGGACATCGCTCGCGTTCAGGCGTGCGCGGAATTGTCCCCGCTCGGCTTCGGCGAGGTAGTGGAGCAGCCGGACCTGATAGACCGGCAGGAACACCTCGATCTGCTGGACGCGATTCAGGAGCGGAATGACGGGGAGACGGTCGGTGGAGCCGAGCGCGCCATTGATCATGCGCGGTGTCCAATGGTCGAGCGCGAGCCGCGCGACGTCCTCCCACGGAATGACCACGCGCTCGCCGTATCGCTCCGTCGCGATGCCACCGACGGCGAGCGCTCCGTCGATCTCCGCCTGCGTCATTCGCGTGAGCCGGAGCGCATCGGCGAACGAGTAGAGCGGCACGCGTTGAATGAACAGCTCGCGGATGAGCGCGCGATCGGTGACGCCTCGTTTAGGAGTCTTTTCGCGCCGCACCGAATCTCGTCCTCGTCGTCGCATGATTCGGCTACCTGCTGACGCTCGCGTTCGCGGCGGCGGTGTTTACAGGTCTCTGGAGGAGCCGCAAACTGGAAAGTGCCTCCCTCCGCAGCCTTCCCCCCGAACGCATGCCTTCCCGGAAAAGCGTCAGAATCGCCGGCCGTGCGAGACGTCACGGAATGGCCGTTCGGCGGCGCGAGCAGGAGGCGATCAAGTACCTCACGAAGCAGGAGGTCGAACGGTTCTTCCGCGCGATCCCGGAGAGCAACATCCGCGACGTTCTGCTCTTCGACCTCATCTACCGGCACGGCTTACGGCGAACTGAGGCAGCTCTCCTCACGCTCGACGACGTGCGCGGCGGGAAGGTCTGGATCGCCCGGATCAAACATGGCGCTTCCAACGCGTACCCGCTCCACCCGCGAAGTGCACGGCTGCTGCGCCGCTATTTGGCACTTCGATGCGGCGACAAAAGTACGTACCTCTTTCGCGGTCGTCGACGAACGGCTGCACCGCTGTCAGGCGGAGAGATCAATCGACTCTTTCACGGCTACGCAGTCACCGCGGGATTGCCGCCTGATCGTTGTCATGTCCACGTTCTCCGCCACTCGATCGGAGTCCATCTCGCGAATGCCGGATGGGACGTCGCGGACGTACAGGACTGGCTCGGCCACCGCGACATCTCCTCGACGCTCATCTACTTCCGTATCACGAACAAGCGCCGCGAAGCCCGCTACCGCGCGACGCTGCGCTCACGCGAAATCGCGCGCACCGATGGGCAACAGTAAGCGCGGCGAACGCACGCTTTTCCGGGAAAACGTCAATACCTAGGCGACGGGCGGACGCAACGAAATCCGATGTTTGTCGCGAAGCTTCTCGTCATCCAGCAGCAAACAGGCTGCGTGCTGGCACCACGCTGACGAAGCTTCCGCCCGATGAGTAATCGCGCTTCGTGATCAGTCGAAGATCGCGCCGTTCGCTGCGTTCAGCAGAAACGCTCGATCGTCATCTCCGAGTCCTGCTTTGTCGATATCTGACCTGAGGAGGCGAGCGCCTTCAATCTTGGTCTCGCGATGTCTGTCCGCGAATTGCGTGGCAGTCAGAAACGTTTCTCGCAAATCGGCGCCGCGCAGATCCGCTCCTCGAAAATCAGCTCCCTCAAGATCACATCGCGAGAGATCCGCGTCTCGAAGATCTGAATCGATGAAGATGCAGCGGGTGAAGTTTCCGCCCGTGGCTCGGGCTCGGCGCAAGGTCACACGCAGGAACCTGCATGCCTTGATGCGCGCTCCTTCGAAGTTGCAATCCGAGAGGTCGGTGCCGGTCAGCGTCTTGAACTTCTCGTCCACGATTGCGAATGCGCCGCTGAAGTCTCGCTCGCGAACACGACGCGCGAATTCCGCCTCCGGAAGCGGCTTCGGATCGTACCGCTGCTCCTTCCAGGGATCCGCCTCGTTGTGGTAGGCCGAGTCTCGTTCCCAATACCCCGGCTCATCCTCTGCCAGCAGCTCGATACGCGTCAGCCACTTCACGCTCTTGTAGAAGTACTTCCCTTCGCAGACGGAGCGGAGAGGTCCGCCGTGGTCCACTGGGAGTGGCTGCCCATCGAGGTCATACGCAAGCATCACGTGCTCACTCGCGTACTCGAGTGTCAGCGACGTGTCGTGATTCCTAGGCGAGTGAGCGACGAACCGCACGAAGCGCGCGTCCGGAAGCGGCTGTGCGACTGCAAGGACGTCGGACAGCATCACACCGCCCCAGTGATGACCAAAATGAGTCCAGCCGGTGACACAGATCGTGTCCCATGTCCGTTCCGACCGCGGCAGGCGCAGCAACTCCGGTAGCGCGAGAGTCAGTAGACGCACCACTAACCCATCGACCCGCAGAGACCACTCGCCACCTGTCCATGGCGCCGCTTCCCTTTCGCCGACGATCGGAAATTGCGCCGTGGCGCTCTGGCCGGGGGAGAGTGTCCCGCGAGGGTTCATCGTGGGGAAGGATTATCACACTTTAGGCGCGCGAAAAATGGACGGCCCGATGTAAATCTTCATCGCGACGGGTAGGGAATTCTGCCGCTGCGTCACTCCATACTAGAGAGGTCAGCGATTCGTCGCCACGACGATTAGGAGTAGTGCTGTCCATCGGTTCGACAACACGCCAAGATAGAAACGCGCCAGCAAGCGGAGCGGAGGCGAACGCCTCTAAGGAGAGATTGAATGATTCAACGAACTGCGAGAACTGCGGAGCATGTCTCGGAAGGGCATCCTGACAAATTCTGCGATCAGGTTGCGGATCGGATTCTCGATGAAGTCCTCGCCGGCGCTACTAAGCAAGACAAGGACAACCCACCGGGGAACCTTCAGCAGTCAGCAGTGAGGCACATCCGCACGGCGATCGAGTGTCTGGTCAAAGACAACCTTCTGGTCGTCTCCGGCGAGGTGAAGCTGACGCCGTCGATCCGCGCGGGGCTCGACATTATCACTCTCGCTCGCCAGGTCTGGAAGGACGTCGGCTACGGCGACGTGTGGAGTGGAGGATTCGGCGCCGACGACGCGGATCAGATCAACGGCGAGCTGACCGTCATCAATCACATCCGCGCGCAGTCGAAGGACATCGGAAAGGGCGGCGAGAAACGGACCGAAGATCAGGGCACCGGCGTCAATGAAGGTGGCGCGGGCGATCAGGGGATCATGGTCGGGTATGCCACCGATGAGACGCCCGAGCTCATGCCGAAGGAGTGGGTCCTCGCGCGGGACCTCTGCCGGAAGCTGCACGACCTGCGCAAAGACGGCACGCTTGCGTGGCTGCGCTCCGACTGCAAAACGCAAGTCACGATCGATGCCGACGGAGCCGTGCAGAGTGTGATTATCGCCGCGCAGCACTCTCCCGACATTACTTCCGAGGAGATGGACAGGCAGTTGCGGCAGCATGTTGTTGTTCCCGTCGTCGGAGAGGTGAGCGATGTCCGCGTCAACGGAACGGGACGGTTTGTCGTCGGCGGACCGACAGGCGATGCGGGCGTGGTCGGGCGCAAGATCGTCATTGATGCCTATGGTCCTCGCGTTCCCGTGGGCGGCGGAGCCTATTCTGGGAAAGACCCGTCAAAGGTCGATCGCAGCGCCGCGTACATGTGCCGCCACATAGCCAAGGCAGTGATTCAGCACAAGATCGAAGGCGCGCGCCAGTGCACGGTGAGCCTCGCGTACGGAATCGGCCAACACAAGCCGGAGATGTTTACGGTGGTGAATGAAGAAGGCGTCGATATCGCGCAGAAAGTCAGAGACGCCCTGAAGCTTAACGACACCAAGGATCACTCGCCACTGTCTCCCAAAGCGATCATTGAGCGGCTCGGACTGCTGAAGCCGGACGGTTGGAGTTACTACCAGACAGCGTCTTATGGGCATTACGGACGCGATATCTTTCCGTGGGAAAAACCGTTCCAGATCTGATGCTCGACATTTCGCCGGATCTCCTACGTCTTGGCTTGTCAACCGCCGTGGTCGTAGGCCGCGGTGTGAGCCAGGACGGGACTCCGTCCGCGTTGATTGACTATCGCCGCAAAACCGGGCAACAGCTCGCCGAGCAGTGGAAAAAGGTGTCACTGTCTTCTCATCCCGTTCTGGCAGAGTACGAACGCGTCCACCAACTGTTCGGCGTCCGGGATGAGCTTTCCGCTCCTCACAAGCTCTTACAGTACGTGAAGCGGCACGAAGACCTGACGGTGGCGGGGCCCGTCGTCGACTGCTATAACATCGTTTCTGCGAAAACGTTGCTATCGATCGGCGCTCATGACATGGCGAAGATCAGAACGCCCATTACACTCCGTCACCTGAGTGAAGCTGATGTCTTTCAGCCATTGGAAGGCGCCGAGTCGCGCACGTGCGCAGGTGAATACGGATACGTCGATCCCGATCACCGCATCGTCTGCCGGATGGAAGTCCTTCAATGTGACTTCACAAAGGTTGTTTCCGACACACGCGACGTCATCTTTTTCATTCAGGGTAACCGCGCGATCGGCTCAGCGGATCTTCTCGCCGGTGCCTGGCTGCTCGTAGAGCTCATCGAGCGCTTCCTGGGCGGGTCGGCGGAGCTGGTCTCGTTTCAGGAAGCGACAGAGGGGAAGGCCGCATGAAGCCTCTCATCGAGCTCGGCGATTTCCAGCATCTCGATCTTCGAATCGGAACCGTTGTCGAGGTCCAGCGCCTCGATTCCATGGATCTCGTGGCGGCTAACATTGAAGCGGGCGAACGGGTTGCGGCACTGCTGCCCGCGAGCACTGCCGCGCGGCTCGCGGCGGGCTCTCGCGTGGTGGTTGCGGTCGGACTGCATCCTCTAGCCGTTAGTGGTGCGAAACACACGGGGTTCGTCATCGCGGCGCTGTCCGAGGATGTCGGTCTTGCCGATGGGAGCCGCGTGTCATGAAGAAGCTGCTGGTAACCTGCGCACTCCCATATGCGAACGGCCCGATTCATATCGGCCATCTCGTCGAATATATCCAGGCCGACATTTGGGTCCGCTACTGGAGATTGCGCGGCCGCGATGTCGTCTACTTCTGCGCCGACGACACGCACGGAACGCCGATCATGCTGCGGGCATGGACGGAATCGACCACGCCGGAGGAGCTCATCGCCCGCGTCTGGCACGAGCACCGGCGTGATTTTGCCGGCTTCGGAGTCGAATTCGACCTCTATCACAGCACCCACTCTCCCGAGAACCGCGAGTTGTCGGAGGAGATGTACCGGTCGCTAAAAGCGAATGGGCACATCGTCACCGGCGAGATCGAGCAGGCCTACTGCCCAAACGACGCGATGTTCCTTCCCGACCGCTACATTCGCGGCAAATGCCCGAACTGCGGCGCCGGTGATCAATATGGCGATTCGTGCGAAGTCTGCTCGAAGACGTACACGCCTCGCGACCTGATCGCCCCTTATTGCGCGCGCTGTCATGCGAACCCGGAGTGGCGCAAGTCGACGCACCTCTTCTTTCGGCTCAGCGACTTTACCGACCGGCTTCGCGCCTGGCTGACTTCCGGCCATGTGCAGGAGGAGGTGGCGAACAAGCTCCAGGAGTGGTTCGAATCCGGGCTTCAGGACTGGGATATCTCCCGTGACGCCCCTTACTTCGGGTTCGAGATTCCGGATTATCCCGGTAAGTATTTCTATGTCTGGCTCGATGCGCCCATCGGATACATGGCCACGACGCTGGCCTGGTGCCGGGCGCGCGACGTGGACTTCGGGTCGTACTGGCGGCGCAGCGATGAAGCGGAAGTCGTGCATATCATCGGGAAAGACATCACCTATTTTCACGCTCTCTTCTGGCCAGCCACACTCATGGGTTCGGGCTTCCGTACACCGACGGAACTCGCAGTGCATGGGTTTCTCACGGTGGACGGCGAGAAGATGTCCAAGACGCGCGGGACCTTCATCAATGCGTCCGCATACCTTGAGCATCTCGATCCTCAGTATCTGCGCTACTACTACGCAACCAAGCTGAACGCAAAGGTCGAAGACCTCGACCTGAACTTCGACGATTTCATCCAGCGGGTCAACAGCGACTTGGTCGGAAAGCTGGCCAACATCCCCAGCCGGACGCTGGCCGTTCTGCACAAGAGTTGCGGCGGAAGGCTAGGCCGTCTCGACGCTGATGGACGGGCGCTGGTGACGAGCGTGCGCCAACGCTGCACCTCCGTCAGCGGACTGTATGAAAAACGCGAATTCAATCAGGTCGTACGCCATCTCGCGGAGTCCGCCGACGAGGTGAACGCATACCTGCAGGACCGCGCGCCGTGGCAGCTCGCGAAAACCGATACCGACTCCGCCGCCGCCGTGTGCACAGCAGCGCTGAATGCATTTCGCATCCTGGCGACACTCCTACAGCCCATTCTTCCCGAGTGGGGCCGCGCCGTGGCGCGCATGTTCGACATCCCAAATCTCAGCTGGGATCGCATCGCCGAGGATCTCGAGGAGCGACCGGTCAAGCCTTACGAGAGACTGATCGACCGCGTCGACCCCGAGCTAGTAAAGGCGCTGGTCGAGGCGTCGAAGGAAACACTCAAGGGGACGGCCGACCCGATCGAATTGACCATGGATTCCGTTGGGGCCTGCGAATTCAGGGCTCTTCGAGTCATTTCGGTAGAGACGCCGACGTCTGGCAAACCTGGCTATCTGCGACTGCGGCTGGAGGGTGATCGGGTCGTTATTGCCCACCTCGGAACTCCCGACGAGTTTCAGCATTTGGTCGGACAGGTGGTCTTGGTGTTGGCGAATCTCAAGCCGAAGCAACTGGCGGGAGATCTCTCTGAAGGGATGCTGCTGGCTGCCGTTGACGCGAGGATGGGCATCGTTGTTCCAGCAATAACTGAACAGATGGAAAAACGAGAGATATCGGGCCGTGAGTGACTACACAGATCCAACGACCTTCTATGTACTCAACACCCTGATCACATTTATTCTCGGTGTCATAGCTTCCGTCATCGCCAATCGCGCTCACCACTCTCGGCTTTTTGGAAGGCTTTACGACTGGGCTTTCAAGCGATTCAGCAGGACTAAGCGCGTCAAGGAATTTGAAGCGGCATTACAGGTAGCTGATCCACCTTACGTCAAGTTTCCTGCCAACGGCAAACGAGCTTATTACAGGCGACCACATCCAAAACCACCCAAGGAGAAGCGAGTGCCCAGCACGCAGAGCAACAATGCGAGCGCACAGGAGGATGGCGAAACGCCCACATATCATTTCTTCATCCGGGAGGACGTCGAGCTCAAAGAATTCGCGGGCTTCCTGATTCCGCCGCTCGATGCTGGACACGGTCGCGAGCAACGCCTGACTTTCAGCAAACCATGGAATACTTATCTGACGAACATCAACGACAGGGCCGCGACAGCCAGTGACAAACGCCGGATAGTATTTTTCGACAGGACCCTGCTGCTGCTTTTCCTATTCGATACGAAGAGAATCTTCGACGACGCCCAGCTCAACGGTGCCGAGTTCAAAGAACTGTCGGCGATACCACCATCCACTGAAAGCGCTCGCCGTGTCGTGCAGTACGCATATGACGTCGCAAAAATCCATACACGGATCCAAGGTGTTATCGAGTGCCGATATATAGCAAAAGCAAGCGTGCCAGCGAGCGCATACTACGACTTCGGCCTTTACCAAATTGAAGGAGTGGATATCGTATACACCCCAATTCCGTTCAAGGACGAAAAGCGGAGCATAGCAGAAGAGAGAGTCTTTATCGGCAATACGGCTCAACAGCGGCTAGGCATAGCGAAATTCAGAAGTGATTTCAAAAAATTATGGGACGAGTCCGGTTCGGACGAAGACTTCAAGCATCAGAAGAACGGCACGAAGAGCCAGCTTAAGGCTGATCGGCTGTCCAACCCCTCCGACAGGTATTACGACTACGACTATTGCGAATCATGGTTCTTTGACGCTGTATATGTGGATCAAATCGGCGCTATTATCCTCGATAGGATGGGCAGAAATGTCCGCGATGAGGGTTTATAGAGGCTTGCGGGGGCATTCGTATGAATGAACTTTTGTGGCACATGACTCTTTATCAGTACCCCGACGACCAGCTCCGAGCCATCACATTTCCGTCCGACGCGGAATTGATGCAGGCACTCGAGCGGATGTGGGACCGGCGTCACCCTCTGTTCGGAGTACCGCGTGACATCGCGGCGGAGCGGACGATGATCCTGCCGGCCGAAGCGGTGCCTCATCTGAAAGGAATCCGATGCCGAAAGGGTAGTGTGATTGCGCAGGCGGAATCTCCTGTCGCCCGGCGGCGGAGGCCTGCATCGGTCGGGGATTAGAGCTGTGGCTGAGACCCGGATTCGCATCATCTGTCACCTGCCGAACAACAACGCTCGGCAGGCGTTTGTCGTCCACAAGGTCTTCGGCTATCTCAGAAAAAAGGCAGTAAACCGCCATTGCGGTGGTTTCACGCACAGCAGCGTCTGGCCGACTGCTTTCGGCGGTGGTTGGTATTCGCAGAAAAAACCGAGAAGCTGGGTGCCTGACCATATCGTTGTCTGTATGATCGATTGGCTGGTCGACGAAAGCGTAAGGGACGACGCCAGTACCGTCGCGGAAAAGCTGCGCACCACGATCCGCAAGCTCTATGAGAAATACGCCGACCACCCGGAAGAAGAGGTCTGGATTGTCGCGCATGAAATCATGCGCCTGGACAACTAATGCACTACGAAGACGTCTACCACGTTACGACGTTCGTCCCACCCGATGCGCTAAAGGGACTCGTCGAAGCGATCGCCCGCACCGTGCCACTCCGGTATGGGCGGTATGAGCAAGTTGCGTGGTGGTCGGCGACCGGCACCGAACAGTTCAAGCCCCTGCCCGGAAGCAACCCGAGCCTCGGAGCGGCGGGCGAAGTGAAACAAGCACCGTCGGTGCGGTTGGAGTTCGTCATTCCTCGCGATGTCGCGATTCTCGACCGCGTCATGACGCTGGGCATCTCGCCCCGAGCGAACCATCCATGGGAGGAGCCGGCCGTTCTCGTGGAGGAGTCGAGGATTGTCGTACGCAATCCGGCTTCTCCGCCGCGTTACAAAGTGAGGAATCGCATGACAAGCCACCAAGCACAAAATTCACGGACGCTCGATCCATCCACTACCGGAGCCCTCGATCACGACCAACGCGCCGGCGTTGCCTCGATATTTGCCGCGGAACAACGACTGGCCGGTTCGTCGGGATGCTTCGTCTATAGCCGTTACTGGCATCCGACCGTGGCCGTCACGGAAGAGTTGCTGGCGGGGTTGGAGTACGAAAATGCCTGGGCCGCGTTAACGTCGTCCGGCATGGCCGCGATCGACTGCGCGCTATCTATCCTGCAGAAGAGCGGTTCCCCAACGAACGGCGTCTGGATGTATACGTCCGAGCTATACGGCGGCACCCTGAAGTATTTCGACGAAGTGTTGAAGTATCGCCGGGGACTCAATGTTTACCCGTCCCCCCTCCCCCTCCTTCCCTACGAGGGGGTGACCGATGACTTCGTAAAGGATATCAAGTCCAAAAGGCCCGAAGTTGTGTTCTTCGAGCCAATCACTAACCCGTCGCTATGCGTCCTCGACATGGACGAAGTCATAAGCGCGGCGCACGGCGTCGGCGCGAAGGTGATCGTCGACAACACCTTCGCTACTCCGCTGCTTTGTAGTCCGCTGGAGTACGGCGCAGATCTCGTGGTTCACAGCGTGACTAAGTCTCTCAGCGGGCACGGAAACATCACTGCTGGTATCGTGTGCGGGCGGAATGACGGCGGAGAGGGCGCACCGCGCATGCGTGACGGCGGCACAGAGCAATCCACCTATAGAGCAGCGGTGCTAGACCATCGGAAGACGATTGGCAACGTTCTGAGTCCGCGAGATGCTTTTGAGCTGGCTCAGCAAGCCGACACGTTTCTCGTCCGGGCCTCAGCCGCCAATGCGAACGCGCTGCGTCTCGCGGAGTTCCTGCACGGTAAGATGAATCGGGTCATTTATCCGGGGTTGGTCTGCCATGCGAACCACAAAACCGCTCTGAAACAGTTCAAACGGAATGAGAGGTGTTTCGGATCGATGATCGCGATCGAGCTCGCTGAGTCTCAGGATCTCGACCGTTTCATGGATGCGTTGGCCGAGGGTGGCTTTGAATGCCGGATCACCCTTGGGGATCTGTCAACGACGTTCATTCCGGCCGGGCGCGTGTTCGATCGCTTTGCCCAGTACGACCGGATGCTACGCATTTCTGTCGGGATCGAGCCGTTCGGGGAGTTGCAGGATGTTTTTGAACATGCTCTCACGGAGTCGGCAAGGCGCTGATGCGCTTACAGGGAGACAATCGCCGTATGTCTGAAGCTCTGCCTGTGGCTATTGTTGGAGCAGGTGTGGTCGGCCTGACGACAGCGGTGGTACTCATCGAGCATGGTGGTTACGCACCGGTGATTTTCTCCTCCAACCGTACATCGAACACGACCTCCTCCGTCGGCGCCGCAGTATGGTTCCCGTACGATGCCGAACCCGAACCGCTCGTTGCCGCCTGGGGATTACTTAGCTACGGCCGGTTCGCGGAACTCGCGCGCGTTCCGGATACCGGCGTATCGATGATCGATTTCGAATATCGTTCAGCGCACGACGATGTCCATGTGCCGGAGTGGGCTGAGAGTATCGGATACCGGCGTCTTCAGCCCTCAAAAGACTCACCCTATCTCAGCGCCTTTCAGGTGCGGGTGCCACTCATGGATACGACACGCTACCTGCGGTATCTTGAGAAGCGTACCAAACTCACCGATGAGTTGTTCCGCTGCGTGTCATTGAATGCGCTGACGGAGATACCGGCTGACTTTCCGGTGGTTGTCAACTGCTCGGGTTATGGTGCCCGCGCGCTGGTTGTGGACGATGAGATGATAGCGCACAGGGGACAGGTCGCAGTGGTCGAGAAGCTCGCCCATGTGCCAGCCTTCGCTCTCGACAAGCCCCTTACATACGTCATCCCGCGGGAGAACGACTGCGTGTTCGGCGGCGTCAACGAAACGAGCGAGGACATCGCGCCGAATCACGAGCTGACTAGGGAAATTGTCGCTAGATGTTCGAAGATGCTGAATCTTCAACGTTCACCAAGCGTCCTCGCAGAACCTGTAGGAATTCGGCCAGCACGCAAAGCGGGAGTCCGGCTTCAAGCGGAGCGACTGGGCGACGGTCGGCTTGTCGTGCACAATTATGGACACGGAGGCTGCGGCGTGTCGCTCTCATGGGGATGTGCGCAGAAGGTTTTGCAGCTAGTCGAGACATTTCGATGAATTCACCAAAGATGCGTCGCGTACCGCGACTCGTGGGGGCAGAACGACCGTGGATCTTTGCCTGGTGTTGTCGAACATTCGACGTGAAGCCGCAGCGACCCCGTGCCTCGCTGCGGCAGAGCGGCGTGCCGCTCAGCCGCATTTGACACGTCGACGCGGATGCAAGCGGCATGACGCCATGCGCGGTGGGATGAGCCGAAACGCTTCAGCGCCGAGCTGGTGCACGGGCCGGCCCGCTGTCGGCTTGAACGCGAAATTAGGCCGCTGCCGGCTAGCTGGAAGGCGAAATACTCAGCTCACGTAACAGTAGCTTTCTTCCTGCAGATCCGGAAAGTTTGTGGAGACTGCCGCTAGCGCTAGCTAATGTCAGGGCTACTTCTCGCCTTTACCGTCGCTGTTTACCGCGATGAAGATCGCAGCCTGCGCAGCAACGGCCAAGATCAGCGTAGGCACTGCTCCTATCGCCAGGACCGTTAGAGCAGGCAGAAGACTGCCAGCTAGATATCCAACCCCGATCTGCGCCGGAGTGGGCGTTTCGGATTCGTGGTCTGACATGATGCCTCCAAATGTCGTCAAGAGCGACATGCCTCGAAGACGAATTATTCCGCAATGCGAGCAAGAAGCGCCGCCGCACAGACGCGCAGGTAAGTGTCCGTTTCTTCCCGCGGAAGCTTGGTATGGCCCGGTTTGCGACTTCGGCCAGTCGCCGTAGGACCTTTCACAGCAACTTCATTCAATTTATGTGCTCGAACGCGGAAGCGAATTGCCGATTCACCTGCTTGTGACCTGCCCAGGCAACAAGTGCTGCTGACGCTCACGGATCAGCTCTTCCCGTGGGCGATCCTGTAGTGCCTCGGCAATCGGCAGTGCGGCGTCGTACGCCTTCGCGGCCGAGGCCCAGTCGCGCAAGTGTTCGTACGTACGTCCGAGAGCTATTAGGCCGTGCAACTCACCACGGTGGTCGTGTTTGGATTTCGCGGCGCGAATCGCTTCATCGATTTCGTCGATGCCTCGCTTGTCGCCGCGCATGACGTGGACTCGTCCGATCGACGCGCGGACGACGATCTCGCCGGCGTGGTATCTGCTGGCCTCGAAAGCGTCGAGCGCAGCGTCGTAGTAGTCCAGCGCGTGCTGCCATTCCTCTTCCTCGGCGTAGATGTTGCCGAGAATGCCGAGCGCGTTTCCCAGCTCCTGCTGCTGGCCGTGTTCACGCGCGAATTCTGCGGCGCGCTGCGCCGCAGCTTCGGCTTTACGAAAATCGCGAAGCCGGAGTGCCACGAGTGCGAGGCTCACCTGATCGGACAGCTCGCCGCGCCACGCTTCGGCCTTCGCGTCGAGAGCTACGACGCGCTCGAGGAGCGCCAGCGCCTCCGAAAGTCGACCTGCGTACTCCAAGGAGACCGCAACGTTGGCCGCATGCGCACGGATAAGGTCTTCGTCGTTCACGCGCTCTGCGAGCGCAAGCCCTCGCTCCTGTGCCTCTTGTTCGGCGGCGCTGTCGCCTCGCAGGTAGTGAGCGATAGCGATGGAAACGAGGTGGCGCGACGCGTCCACCCATCGGCTCTGCGCGATCGCGATGTCATGCGCTTTCTGCGACCACGCGAGCAGCGTCTCCGCATCGCGCAGGTGGACGAGGAGCCAGCGGAGGTTGAGTACGAGTTCCTCCAGCGCAACCGCGTCCCCGGTACGTTCAGCGTAGGTGATGGCCCATGCGTGGGCGGCATCGAAGTTCGGCCATTCCGCATCCATCGCTGAGAGTGCGGTGTTTGCCGTCGGATCACCCTCGCGCCACAACTTGGCGACGTGGGCGGCCATGTTGATGACGTAGGCCGCGTGCATCATCCGCGCGAGCGCGAACGCCGCGGGCTCGTCCGCTTCAGCGCGCGTACGGGCGTACAGCCGGTAGAGATCGTGTAGCAGAAGCCGATCGTCGCCACGGCGTTGGACGAATCCACGATCAAGCAGTTCATCCAAAGTTGCCGTGTCCACTTCCAACGCGCGCGCGACGGCGCGATCGAAGTTGGCGGGGAACGTTGCCAGCGCGCGAACCGCGCGTGCGCCGCGGGTGGACAGTCGGCCGTAAGCGACGCTCAAGATCGCGGCGATCGGCGCGCGGATACCGACGCTGCCGATGCTATCGAGGCGGTGCCGTTCATCGAACATTCGCTCGGCGAGCGCGAGCGGCGCGTATTCGCCGAGGCGCAGGAGGTTGGCGGCAGCGCGAAGTGCGATCGGCGCGAAGCCGCAGAGCTGCGCCAGGAGATCGGCGACGGTAGTTGATTGAACGGCGATGTCGCGAGGGTCGATCCCGTCGATGCGCCTCCGGCGCCATGTGGCGGGAATCGGACTCGATGCCTGGCCCGAAGCGGCAATGAGGAAGCCGCGGGCGCTCTCGCGATCGAGTGCGCCGATGTCGTGAATGCGCGCGCCGGGATAGGCGATCGGTTCCCGCGCGGTCATGAGGAGTGCGCTGCCCGCGGGCATTCGAAGCTCTGCGACTTGATTCGAGTCGTGCGTGTTGTCGAGCACGATCAGCGCGCGCCGTTCGCCGATTGCACGTACAAGCGCGGTGACGAGGTCCATAACGGCCGCGCCGTCGTCTTTGGGATTCTGGCCGCACCGGCGCAGGATCGTTCGTAGGAGCGTCGCGGAGCTTGGCGGCACCGGATCGAGACCTCGGCCGTCGATCAGCAGCCGAATCGAGAATTGTTCGGAGAGCGCATGTGCGGCGCGAATTGCCAATTCGGTTTTGCCGCTGCCGGGCGGTCCATGAAGGATGAAGGTGGGTGCCGATGCTTCACTCCCGCTGAGCCACGAGACGATGTCGTTGAACTCGAAATCACGCCCGACGAAGTCCGGAAGCGGAGCAGGGATTTCGTTGATCGTCGCCACCTGCGGGTGGTATGGCGCCAGCTCCGCGGGCGTGAATCTCGTCGGGGTCGCGCGGCTGTCGTGCAGCACGCTCCCTGTCGTCGCGGCAGTGATGGCGACGTGCAGGTACAGATGTCGGCCGATACCACCGTCACCACGTTGAGGCGCGGTCGGTCCGACGAGTTGTACCTCGACCGGCTCGCCCGCAACGTGGTCGCGATGCCGACGACCCTGCAACCACCGTCCGAGTTGATCGGGCGTCGCGTGAAACGACTTCTCGGATGGTGCGGTTGCGCCGACGGCCGGGAAGGCCAGACGCAGGCGATCTTTCGTATAGAAGCTGCGCGTAGTCGGAAGATCGGCCGGCGCGGTGCGGTAGTCGCGTGCCAGAGCTCTTCCGAGGACGAGCAGTGTCGCCTGCGGCGCACTGCGACGCTCCTTTTCGGCAGCGAGCGCGTCGACCGCGCGCTCGACCACGGCGGCGATGTCGATGTTCGTGAGGCGCGTCATCTACGGCGTATGATGGGGCTACTTCTCGGCGCACCAGCGCCTTTATTCCTACTCTCTTCCTACTTCCCGCCTCATTCTCCAAAACTCGCCCGGCCGCGAAACTCCATTCGACGCTGCAGTCGTCGTGGCCTGAGGTGAGACCGGTCCACTGACGCGACGACGACGGCGGCGTGACAACGGACGGATGTGCGGTCGTTCGGGTAGTTCAAGACTCCGACGCGGCAACGCCGGAGCCTTCGGGCGGCAAACGCAGACCCGGTCCATCGATTGGAGAAACACGTGAGACAACCGACGGACGTTTGTACCGTAACGGAGCTGGCAGGCGCTGTCCAGCACCGCTCCGCGATCGATCTTCGCGACGAACTGCTGTTGCGCGAGTCGACTGGAATCATCGATGAAGTTGTGTTTCCGCGGCTTCGCGCACTGGGCATTCGGGGCTCTGATCTCCATGCCGTGGCGATGCGAGCAGCGCGACTCGTGCAGTTCGGGCGAGATCATGACGGCTCACTCGCCGCGCTGCTCGGCGTCGAGCACGCCGGCATCAACGGCACGCGCGCGCGGCGGGAGGCATCATGACGCGCGTGGCGTCGTTCGAGGAGTGGGAACGGCTTGCGCGTGCTGTAGCCGTAGAGGAAGCGGCTCGTCTGCGCGATGACGCGACCTTCCGAACGGCTACTCGTGAACTCGCATCTCGCACCGAGGGAGCAGCGCCCCTCCCCGGCGACGCGTACGAACAGCTCCTTCTGATCGACGCCCTCAGTCGCCGCTTACAGAGCTTCGCGCTACCCGCGCTGAAAGAGCCCATGCCGGCGCGCGAGCGGATCATCTGCATGAACGCCACGCGGTTCACGGTCGAAGCTCTGATGACCGTCGTCCTCGTCGACGATGCTGCGGTCATCGCGGCGTGCAGAGATTCTTCGGCGCGTCTGAGGCTCGCCACGCTAGGAATGTCGCGCACGCTGCCCAGCGGCCGTCTCGATCTCGCCGCGCGCCGCCGATTCGACGTGCCGCGCGACGCGGCGCTGCGCCCGCTCGTCCTGCCACCGCGGCCGGTGCCGACGATTCCCGGCGAGACTGCGGTGCTGAAGTTTTTGCTCGACGAGGCGGAGTACGAGTGGATTCGCATGGTGCCGAACTCCGATCATCGCGTCTCGATGATCCCGCGCTTCGTACTCTCGCATCGCGATGCGCGGCTCGTGACCGGCTGGTCCGCTGCGGCGCTCGACAGCCGTCTCGCACGTGGCGCGCGGTGGGACTCGGTGCTCGACGCCGCACGAATCGATCGGACCGGCGCGGAACGCGGCGCGGTGGTCTTCGATCCGTACAAGTTCATGGTGTGGTGGATGAGTTTGTGCAACTGAGAGTGTCTAGGATGAGGCGCCCGCTGGCGGGCGCCCCATCCCTTCCAGCACGGCGTGAGTGTCTACCACTGATGAGCGATTTTCTCTCGGCGGCTCCCGCTCCGCTGGAGCGGCTACTGTTACCGGCCGAACCGCCGGAACGCTCTCCCGATGTCGTACAACAGCTCGGTCACACGCACACGAGCGTTGCGCCGCACGGGCAGATCGCGAACGGCGAAGTAGCGGAGCAATGCGTCGGTTGATGCGGTGCTCAGGTCGCTCAGCGGCTCTGTTTGGAACCGGCGGTCATATGCATCGAGGCGATCCCACGTTTCGATCGTGCTTGTGCCGCCGTGCGCAAGCTCGTTCCGGAGTTGGTAGAGTTCCGCCGCCCGTACGACCCAAGCGGTGTCGCCGGGATGCAGCTTCGAGAAGCCGTCCCGTATCCCGAGTTCGACGCGGCCCCGTTGTCCGAACAGCGCGTCGAGCGCGACGAAGAAGTGGAGATAGCGTTCCACATCGCGGTCGGCGTTGATGCCGTAATGAACGAAGTGCGATGCAATCGTGGCGCGCCGACGCCCCTCCTCGTCCGCCGCGTCCCGTGCCGCGTACCACGAGCGGAGAGAGCTGATCAGTGCGTCGTTGACGTTGAGCTCGCTTACCTGGTGGGGGAGCAACGCACCGATCTCGCGCTGCGTGTAGATCGCGTCATCCGGCATCGAGGCCGTGGAGAACTGTCCGCACATGTACGGCGTGCGAGCGTGCAGACGAATGAGAACACTCTTCGAGATCGAATGGTAGTGCGCAAGCAGAAGGGCAATGAACGTCCACATGCGATTCGCGGCATTCTTCGTGGCACCGGCCGCGGTGCCGGTGACTTCGCACGCGAGCCAGCGCGGCGGTGCGCCACCGTAGTAGTGCATGTCATCTGGATGCCCGTGCAGACCAGTACGCGGATTCCACGCCCGCAGCCCCGGATACCGCGCCGCAAGCCTTTGCCACACCGCTGCGTCATCGGGATCCAGAATTGAGATTCCGTCGTGACCGAGGTGGAAGCCCTCCCCCCTGATCTGGTGGAGGGGGTACAGCACAAGCCACACACGGATGCTGGCGGCGAGTTCCGGGCGGATCGTGTCCCACAGGCGCCGCCGCCACGTAGCCACGTTTTTGTCGGCACGCGCATCAAAGAGCGTCGGCACGGAAGCAGTTCGAATGATGTGCGGGTTAAACAACGCCGGATCGAGCGCGTGGTTCTCCAGCGTGTTGAGGAACACCTCGCGAAAACTCTTCGCGTCACCGCCCGCGAGATCTGCCTCGGTTTCGATGAGAAGATCCGCGAAGCCGTCCAAGCGTCGGTAGTAGTCGTTCGATGCGAACCAGTCTAGGCGCGCGCCGCCGACGATATCCCACGGTTTGACGGGATCGCGCGGCGCAACGAACTGCGCGAGTTCAGTTGAGTCTGGAACGACTCCTGCGCGAAGGTGGATGCGTTTTGTGAGATCAACTACGAGATTCAGGATCACATCAAGACGTGCCATGGAGCGGCGCATTCTACGTGGCTATGCGGGCGACTGAACGCAGAGCGATGGACCATCAGCCTCAGTCAGAGCGTCACACCATCGTCTGCCGGTAGCCTGCAGTGCTTCTTCCGTTCCGCTTCCTACGACTCTGGGCTGAAGACGCCTCCTATGGTATGCCGTGCGTGCCGGTCATTAAAACCAACGTTGCGGAGCAGCGAGAGCAGAACCGATTACCGATCGCTACGTCCGCGGAGAAAATCCTCGCTCTCCGCCTCCCGCTCAATTGCTTTCGCACGGCTTTCAAGCCACTTGTGGGCTGTGTTCCGCAGCGTGCGAGGAGCCGTCGCCAACGTCGGCCAAATACAAAGCTCGTCATCCTCCTTGGCGAGAAGGTGAGGATCGCCGTACGTGGTCAATGCCTCTGCGTAGACCCATGCATCGCTGCCGCCGCTTGCGGCGAGACGAGCGCGCAGCTCGGCCGTCTGACGGAGGCGAAGCTGCCGTCGTAGCGCGTCACGCGCCGCGATCCGGACCGCGAAAGTGTCGTCGTTGAGCGCCGCGCCACGCAACTCCTCGGCGGTGAACACGTCGCCGCGCCATCCGGCGCAGTCGTACGCCGCCTCGCGCACCGCAGCCGCTGGATCCTCGGCCATCTCGCGGACGCGAGCGCGGATCGACTCATCGGACGACCAGCGAAGGACGCGACACGACGCCCACCGAACGAGAGCGACCCGTTCGTCCGGAAGGTGCGCCAGCAGCGTGCTTGCGGCGTGGTGGGGACCAAATCGCAGCAGGTAGCGTGGTAGTACCTCACGGCCCTTGCGATCCGATTTCAACGCCGCCGTGATGAGATCGAAAGCGGCATCGGAATCGAATGATGCGACACATTCGATCACGGCGATCGAGTCGATCGAGTGGCTCTCGATGAGGGCGAAGTCGAGCGCCGCCTGGCGCAGCTCGTCATCCGCGATTACGGGGAAAAGGCGCACCCAGGCGTCGCTATCGTTCCGCATCATCGGCGAGTGCGGAAAGGGCCACAGGTGCGACCGCAGCAACTCGGCCATCTCTCGTCCGCGCTCCGAGGTCTCCACGAGCTGCTCGACGATCGCCTCGTCCCGGACATGATCGAACGGCAGCTTTCGCGCCAGCTCCGCCAGCAGGTCCAGCGAGGCCGGCGTGCCCGAGGCCAGCAGCAACTCCGCGAGGACGTGGCGCACGTCGTCGCAGTCGCCGCGCACGAGGTCCTGTGCAAGGCGCGGGACCTCCACGCCGCGTTTCACGAGATCGCGTGCCGCACGTATCGCGTGATAGCGCATGCTCCTGGACGCGCCCGGTTCCGCCGCCTGCTCGAGGACCCGTGCGAGGAACTCAGGTCGACGGCTAATCCGCAAGCCTTCCACGGCCCGCACGCGCTGCGCTTCGTCGGTGGACGATAGCGCATCGAGGAGACGGCTCACGAGCGCCTTGTCCATCGGCTCTCGGTCGCCTGTCAGCCATGCCACGTCGTCATCGATGATATTCGGACCGAACGCCCACACCGCCTCGATGACACCCTCGTCGTCGCCGACGAGCGCGAGTGCGCGGGCAATGCGGATCGCGGTCTCCGGAATGTCGTCTCGATCCCACGCTGCCGCCTGTTGATGGAGTAACGCGCGTAGCGCCTTCACGACGTCGGGGACGGGATATGCGATGCTCGAATCGATCTCGATCGTCGTGACACCTTCGCTCTTCAACGCGGCGACCAGCGCCTCGATCGCGGCCTGCTCGCTGACGCGGCGCAGTAGCACTCGCAGGTCGTCCGACGGCTCCGGTATAAGCCGCGTCTCCTCCCAGGGCAACCTGCCAATCGCGGCGACGAGCCGTCGTTCGAACTGGCTGGCCGCCTGCGCGCGCAGCCGGTCGATCCCGATGGAGTGCGCCGCCGACCGCAGGACGTGCGCCAAGTCCTGAAGGTATCGCTCCGACACGGACTCGGCGCCGAGAAAGGTCTGCAGCCGTCCGGAGAGGTGCGTGACGAAGGCGTCGATCGTTTCCGCATCGAGCTCGTGTTCGTGTCCCCTGAACCACTCGGCGACCGATGGGTCATGCGCCAATCGTGCGCGTGTCGTCGCGAGCGTTTCCTGCCGTCGCGTGAGCATCAACCAAGGAAGCCACCACGAGGCGAAGTGGGAAACGAGCGATGACTCGCCAGTGCCCACGATGTCCAATGCCTTGTCGGGCGCGACGATCGCGAGCGCGCCAAGCGCGGACGGCGCGGCGAAGTCGTGCGGCGACGCGAGCCAGTCCTCGAGGCGTGGTATTTCTTCCGCGTCGCCGTAGTTTCGGATGCAGGCGATGAGGCCTCCCGGTTTCTCCGGTGGCGTCGACGCGATGAGTTTGTCCTTCACCTTCAGCCACAGCAGGCGTCCGGCGGCGTTTGCGAGCGTCGACAGGAGCCAAGCGAGTGTCACGGCGTCCCGGTCGGGTGTCTCCAGCGCGAGAATCTTCTTCTCCAACCACTCGTGCGCATCGGCGACGGACGCCGCGAGGGCGCCGTAGAGACGCGATCGCTTCCAATGCCGCTGGCTTCCTTGCATCGAATCGCCAGGCGATGTCGCCGCCGCGGCATCGTGGTCCAGCAGCATGCTCCAGAGAACCGGCGCATATGCTCCCGTCGGAAGCTCGCGCGCGGCGCGTATTCCGATGTCGCGCAGACGCGGCAACGGATCGCGCAGCAACGCTACGATGTGTGGGGGTGCCGCGCGAGGGCTGGTGCGCAGCGCCAACACGATAGCCATGCCGGCGTTCACCTCCACGCCGTGCGCATCTTGGTCATCGTCCGACAGTTCTCGCAACCGCTGCGCGATCACGGGAACGATGACCGACCCGGTGGACGCGAGTAGCTTGTAGAACTCGCGTGCCTCCGAGAAGTGCGTCGGTTCAAGCGTTCGGACGACCGCGGCGAGCTGATTCGTCGACAACATCTCGCGCGCCGCGCAGATCCAGACCACGTCCATCGGCACGTACGTCAGCCGCGGGCGTCCGCTCGCGTTGGTGGTCGCGTCCTTCCAGAATCGCTCGATGATGGCCGCGATGGCGGGTACATCGTTCGTGATCTCGCGCACGTCCTGCGCCACGTTCTCGGCCACGGCCCAATTCAGCAGCCGATCGTGCCAGATCGACGCCGCCCCGTGCTCGTCAGCGCGCAGCCAGCCGATGGATTCGAGACGCATCTGTTGCGCGCCATCGATTTCGAGTTGCTTCAGTTTCTTGAGGGACCAGGGGTACTGTCCGCCGGCAGCGAAATCGGCGGCGAGCGTCAGCATCGCCGTCACGTCGTCCGGATGATCCGGCTGTTCGCGGACGGTGGACAGGCGCCGCCAGCACGCGTCGTAGAGCTCGTATTCGACGTTGGGCGACCACTGCTCCTTTTCACGTGCGAAGATCGCGGCGAGCAGTGGTCGCCGCATGGTCCGCCGGACGTCGGGTGGGATCGCCGTCCACGAGCGGCCGTGGCGCCGGAGGAATTCGCGGAGTTCGTTGTCGGAGAAATCCGGAACCGGCTCGATGATCGCGCCGCGGGCTTTCAGTGCTTCGTGACGCGCGAGGCGTGGGCTGGCGGTCAACGCGACCCGGATACCCCAATCGTCGAGTCGCGCGCGGCACAGCGCGATGATCTCGGCGGATGACGCGACGTCATCGAGACAGATGGTCAACCACGGATCGGCGAGGTCGGGGACAGTTTTTCGCACGTGCGCGACGAGCTGCGCGAACGAGGCGGCGGTGTTATGGTCGAGGACATCGCGAACGATGCGTTGGATCGCTGTCGTGAGATCGGTGTCGAGATCTCCCGTCGCCGACACGAACACCACGAGGCCGCCGCGATCCGTCTCCATGAGTGCGTACGCGAGATCGGCGAGACACCAAGACTTTCCCTGGCCGCTCTCGCCAGAGAAGACGAAGAGTCGATTCGGACCTGGCCATTGGCGCAACGAACGGACAGATAGCGAACGGTCGTAGTCGAGCAAATGACGCATGTCGGCGAGCGTGACCTGGCGAACCGCCGCGCGCGCACGAGTAAGCTTGGTGAACGTCGTTCCTTCGATGCCCGCGGCCTTGAGTAGCTCGTCTGGCGTGAAGCTGCGATTGCCCGAGGTGGCATAGGAGAAGACCGTGTCACGAAGTCTGGCGACCTTGTCCTCCAGCGCGGCATCGTCGGGAACGTAGGTTGCGACAAGCCGTCGGACGCTTGTCTCCGCGTCGGCGAAATCTCCGGTCGCAACGAACTCGAACCGGGCGAGCAAATGCCACGCCTTTCGACGCGTGGTCGCTATGTCTTCGTCCTTCGCGGGCTTGTGCTCGCGCAGCACGCGCACGATCTCATCGAGCAACGACCGCTCCGAGTAACGTTTGTCACCCATGACGAGTCGCTCGTCCGTCGCGTTGAGCATGTCGGGATTTCGCGAGCCCAGGCCTTGGAAGAATTCATACGCTGCGGCCCATGCTCCCATCCGGCCGTTAGTCACGAACTGGTACTGAACCTCTTCCTGTTCGTCCACGATCGCGCGATACAGATCGGGAAGCGTCTTCTCGACGATCTCGGCGAGGCTCCACGTGCCTTCGTCGCGCACCTTGAACTGCTGGACCAGGCGCCGCGTGGGGAAACGGATGTCGACGTCGCCGCCAGGTGGTTCCGCAATGATCGTAACGTTCGTAGTAGTCTTCTCCGGCGCGTGCACATCGATCTTCAGCGCCCATTCCGCCGTTCGGAGGATCTGAAACAGAAAGCCGTACAGCGCGGCCGGGCCGCCCGGAGGAACCACACGTGGAGCCTAACGGATCGCACACGTTCCTGTCGCGCAGTTCGGCACTCCGGTCGCCGCTTCGCGTACCTGCTGGTTTCGGCGACACCCGTATAACTCCGGAGTTGTACGGCGAGGACTCATGCACTCGGGGCCTGCCGCGGACAGTGTTATCTGGCTGTTCCGTCAACTCCCTCTCGACTCAGACTGCGCAAGGTAACGGCAGCGCGAGTAGCGGTGCCCCCCAGATCGAACGCACGACCAGAATCTGACGCTGATTGGGCGTTCGGTGTCTATCGCTCGTCCGCAGCCATCGACAACCCCTTCCGCGGCATCATTTGCGGTGTCCATCAGGGTGTCTATTTGGGTGTCTATCGCAGCAGTTTCTACCCTTGTACGAGAGAGGAACGTGCTAGAATCCGCACAGCGTCTGTTTCGACGTTCTTCGTGCCGGTATCTCTTGGCAGGCGAGGAACTTGGCGGCTGAGGTGACGAGGGTTGGCGTTTCTATTTTCCGCCGTTCCCAAGCTCTTGGTCGCGGGTTCGAATCCCGTCGCCCGCTCCAATCACGTTCTCATGCCTCCATCAATGCGGACCTCCTCACCGTCCGCGTATCGCTGTCTTCGCGCATTCATCATGGACGCGTCGTCACGAGCGCGCCGGAGTCAGGCCAGACTCGCGCGTGCTCGCGCGATGTGCTGGCGCAGGTTCTGGTATGGGGCCTGGGATTGGATCCAGCGGAGTTGTTCGGAGGGGGACCGCTCCAGGCGGGCGAGGATTGACGTTGCGGCGGCGTCGGAATCGACGGTAGAGATGACGGGCTCAATGCTGTCGGGAGCGGAATCGAGCAGGGCCTGGAGGCCTCCGGGTATCCGGCCGTCGGGGGTGATGGGAACGACGCGCAGCCCTTCGCGGATTGCGGTCTCGACCTCCAGGCGCACGTAAGGGCTCTTATTGGCGGCGGGTGTCGCAACGAGCAGGATAAACCTCGCATCGCCGACGGCGTGGCGGAGGGAGCCGTCGAGCGGCGTTCCCAGGGTGATCGCGTTCAGGTCCCACCAGACGTCGGCGCCTTTGGCTTCGAGGTCGGCGACGAGCTTGCGGGCGAAGCTCTCGTCTGCCCGCGCGTAGCTGACGAAGGAGTCGTACGAGGGATGGCGCAGACGCATGCGTTGCGTACGCGCCAGCGCGGCCTGGCTCAGGTGAAACACGAGGAAGATGAAGGCGCTGGTCCGTTGGTCCACGGCGGCCGGCGTCGTTGGGGGTTCCGTCCAGGGGAGGTTCGCGAAGGCTTTCATGAATGGCGGGACCTCCGATTCGTCCGTGCCTAATCCGAGCGCGAACAATGCTGACCGGAGCTCTTGCTCCGCCTGCATGGCGTCTTCCTCGGAGTAGGCGAACCCGGGCAACTGCCCCGCGAATGAGAGCCACGCCCGGTAGATGAGCATGAACCACGGGAGGGCATACGGCTCGCCGTTCGGTTTCTGCCGGAGCTGCAGGAGCTGGAAGCAGGTGGCGAAATACGGGGCATCCCGTCCGCTGGTCTCGTCTCGCGCGAGGCGGTCACTCGCGACGAAGCAGGCCGAAAGGAGTCTGCCAGCGAGCGTGAACGGATACGGTTCTCCGGTTGGATCGGCCGCCGGGCGGACTGCCGCGGGACGTGGGATGCCGAGGCCCAGCACGTCGACGGCGAGGCCGAGCTCCACGGCGTCTCCGGGGTTCCACCACCACTGCTTCGGATCGGGTGAGTCGAGCGCGCGTAACAGCGGGACGTAGCGGTCGATCTCGGAGCTGAGCTCCACCGCCACGCTGGCCGCGAGCCAGGCCCAGACCTCCTTGCGCCAGTCATCGGGAGGCGCTCGATAGAGCTCGGCTTTGGGCATGAGGCAAACGACCATTGGGATGACCTGGTGTTCTTTCCAATCCGCCAGGCTGCGCCAGAACAGCTCGGAGTCCATTGCCTCTCGGGAAAAGAGCACGAGCAGGCGCGCCGTTCGCGTGAGCTCCGCGGGATGCTGGCCGATCGGGATTCCGTGGGTGGTGAGGTAGGCGGAGGCGCGGCACGCTTCCTCCGCGTCCTGTTCGGTGAAGGCCAGGCAGACAGTAGGCAGGGTCAGGCCGGGCGTCACCACCTGGCGCCGGCGCAGGGCGCCGTAGTGGAGAAAACGGGCGAACGCGAGGAACGTGTGCGTCGCCGCCTCCACGGTCCGCGGCATGGCATCCGGCGGGATGAAGCGATCGAATTCCGCGAGGCACTCTTCAGCTGAAACGCGGACGCCGAGCTCCAGCAGCGCTTCCCGCACCGGAGTCAGGAAGGTGTGCAGTCCGTCGTACTCGGCGAGCGAGAGGTCCGCACGGACTGCCACGAGGCCATAAGCCCAGTAAGCCAGCGTGAACCAGGAGAGCTTCAGGTGGCTGTTGAGCAGGCTGCGCCGTTCGTCGAACAACTCCTGGGTTCGAAGCCGGTACGGATCGCTGAACGGGACGCTGTCCGGATGTCTCGCGGCAAGCTCGCCCAGATAGCGTTGGAGGAGGACTTGTTCCGTCTCGCCGACCGGCACGTTCTCGACATGTCTGCCGGCGGCGAGCTTCACGGCCACGAGGATGTCGGTGATGTCGTATCCGCCCGGGAAGGAGACCTTGTCGACCTTCGGTGTCTCGCTCATGCTGCCTCGCTGGTTGTGAGCAGCCAGTATGCATGGTCGCCGCACTCCGGATGCGGACGCTCAGTTCCGCGCCGTGTCCGCCGCCGATTCCTCGTCCGTAGATGCGCGGGCGGCGGTGCTGACCAGGTTGTGGCGGTAGCCGTAGGCGGCGAGCTCGGAGCGGGTGGAGACGCCGAGTTTGGAGAAGATCACGCCGAGGTGGTGGCGGACGGTGGCTTCGGAGATGGAGAGCTTTTCGGCGATCTGTTTGTTCGTGATGCCGGTGCAGGCGATTCCGGCGATCTCGCGCTCGCGGGGGGTGAGCTGGTCGATTTTCAACTGTTCGATATGGGGGACGTTCGGGGTCTGGGCGGCCTGGGAGAGGATGGCGGTCAGGACGGCGCGCTCGAGCAGGACCTGGCCGCGCGCGGCGCTGGTCATCGCGTCGAGCAGGGTCTCTTCGCCGCGGGCTTTGAGGACGATGGCGGAGGCACCGTGGCGGAGGGCTGCGAAACAGGTCTGGGGGTCGATGGCCGAGGTGACGATCACGACGGGACGAGGGGCGAAGCGGTCCAGGAGTCTTTCGAGGCCGGCGAGCTGCTGGCGCGAGGAGGCCTGAAGCTCGTGGTCCATCAGGATCAGGTCGATCTCGCCTCGTAGCGCGTACTCGAGCGGAGTGGCCTGGCA
This sequence comes from Thermoanaerobaculia bacterium, assembly GCA_035630815.1. GTDB lineage: Bacteria > Acidobacteriota > Thermoanaerobaculia > Gp7-AA8 > Gp7-AA8 > QHVT01. The sequence continues at coordinate 252,699 of DASQJY010000028.1, read as the reverse complement.
GGTGCTCTCGGCCACGATCCGGAAGTCGTCGCGGGTCTCGACGAGGATGCGCAGGGCGGCGCGATAGAGGGAATGGTCGCCGCAGAGCAGGACCTTCGTCTGCGCCAGCGAACGGGCCACGCGTGCGAGCTCGTGGGCTTCGGTCCAGGGAAAGGGGGATCGCGGAGATGACGGCTCGTCTTTTCCGGCTCGGTTCATGGGTTAGCGGTTCGCCAGCGTATAAGTGCGGACCGCGTGCCACAAAAGAGTCATTCCTGCGTTCCCGAAGGACGCCGCGCGCTGCCGGATGGAAAGATGCCGGACCGCCGGACTGAGCCGGCGGTCCGGAGGAGGAAGCTAGCGGCAGGCCGCGGTTTCCTGCGACTTCTTCTTCGTGGAGCCGGCGCCGCAGGGGACGGTCCTGTCGTCGCTGTCGCCGTCCAGGTCGCTCACGACGGCGGTGACGGTGTCACCCGGCTTCACCACGCCGGCGGCGTACTTGTAGATCTTCCACAGCACGTACGTGCCGCGCGGGTCGAGCTTGACCAGCTCGACCTTGTCGGCCCGGACGACGGTCGTCCCGTTCACCACCAGGTGGGCGTCGACGAGCGGCATGGTCCCGGTGGCCTGCACGAGGGCGGTGAAGTATGGATAAGAGTATTGCGTGACGGTCACCGATCCAGCCGTGACGACACCGGCCGAGGCGGGGAGGGCGAAGAGTGCCAGCAGCGCCGGCACCGCGAGAAGAGTACGTTTCATTTCAGGGTCTCCTTGGGTATTACTGCTTCGAGGCCGGCGTGCCGTCGCCGCACGCGGTCTCGATGGTCACGGTCGTCTGCTGTGTGGCGGGATCGACGTTGATGACGGTGACGACGTGAAACATGTCGGAGGTGCTGGTCACCTTGTGGTACTCCCGGGTCGAGAATGCCTTCCCGGTGTACGTGATGTCCGCACTGGAGGTGCCGGAGGCGGCATACGAGCCGGCCATGGAGGTGGTCTCGTTGATGCGGTACCGGTCGCTGCCGGCCAGCTTCGAGCCGAACTGGCTCACGTAGACGTCGTAATTGACGTAGTACCAATCCTGCACGGCGGTGCAGGGGTTGTCTAAATACGCGCCGGTGCCGTAGTCGTAGTCGCCCGAATATGCCTCGACCTGGTCGACCGGTTCGCGCGGGACGATCACTGCAGCGAAGGAAGGGGCGGCGAGGAATGCCGCCGCGACGATTACAAAAAGAATCCTGGTTTTCATGTGAGCTCCTCAGAGGATCATTGCGGCGAGTCGGGCAGGCCGGTGCCGCACGCCGTCTCGATCGACAATGTCGTTTGCTGGGTGGACGGATCGACGTCGATGACGGTCACGACATGGAAGTTGTCGTTTGTGCTGGTCACCTTGTGGTACTGACGGGTGGAGAACGCCTTTCCGGTGTAGGTGATGTCCGCGTTGGAGGTGCCGGAAGCGGAGTACGAGCCGGCCATGGACATGGTCTCGGCGAGCTTGTACCGGTCGCTGGTGGCCAGCTTGATGCCCTCCTGCTCCAGGTACACCGAGTAGTTGACGTAGACCCAGTCCTGGACGGCGGTGCAGGGGTTGTCGAGGTACAGGCTGGTGCCGTAGTCGTAAGCGCCGGACCAGGCGCCGCCGCCGTCCTGAATCGGCTCGTCCATGTAAAACTGGCGAGAGGTGGACTGCGCGAACGACGGGACGGCGAGTGAGGCCACGGCGACGAGCAGAATCAAAATCCTGGTTTTCATCGGTCTCTCCGGAATCAGTTGCAGGTCGACTCGGTCGTGACGTTCGTCTGCACGCCGGCGCCGTTCACGTGGAAGGCGAAGGTGGTGTGGAAATTCGGCGCGGAGCCGGTGCTGATGAATTTGCTCTTCTGGCGGTACGAGATCGGGTAGGAGGGGAACTTGGAGTTCGTCTTCATCGTCCCACCGATGTTGTAGGTGATGCGGGTGGTACGGCCGACGCCCGAGGCGTTGAAGTTGTTGTTGGCGATGAAATGAATCCTGCCGTCGAGGCCGATCTGCGTCTTCTCATTGAAGTGGATCGAGCCGTTGAAGTCGACCAGCTCTCCGTTGCACGGGTTGGTGGTGGTGCCGGAATAAGGCCGCACCTGGTTGACCGTCTGCGCGCTGGCGGAGGTCGTGGCCAGGAGCGCCGTCATCGCCAAGGCGATGAGCAGGAGGTGCGTTGCGGCGAGGCTCTCAATGGTGGTGCGCACAATGCGCGACAGAGACTTGTAATGCATTGGATATTTCTCCCCTTCGATTCAATTGTGAGTTTTGTTGCGAAGCTGACGAGGGAAGAATAGGAGATCGTTCAGGAGCAAGCTACGGACATTGTGATAACTATCGACTTCTAGTCGCCCGACATCTTGCTCAGCGTGCGGTAGCGCGCGGGGCTGACGCCGAATTTGCGCGCGAATGCGCGATGAAACGTGCGCGGCGTGCCGAATCCCGCCTTTACAGCCACATCCTCGGTTTTCAGGCTGGATTCCACCAGCAGGGTGGTAGCCGCCTTGTCGCGCTTCGCTGCGAAATACTCGGAGAGGGAGGTGCCCATTTTTTCCTGGAAACGGAGGTTCAACGTGACGCGCGAGATTCCGAGCTCGCAGGCGAATTCAGAAACGCGCGGTGCGGTGGCCCGGTCCCAGCAGCGCGCCAGGTAAGCGTCGACTTCGTGAGGATCGATTTCCGTCGGTTTTCTGGACATGTCAATCGTTGGTATTGAAGGTTCCGGCGGGGACGAATGCTCCGCTGTTCGGGTCGATGGTGGCGACGTGGACGTGCGGCGCGGCGATCCTGCGGCTGCGCCCGAACGTCAGTCGAGGGGTGACGCCGGTCTCGAATTCATAAAGGCTCTCCAGCGACGCGCGCAGCGAATCCCGCGTCAAGTCGCGGCCGCTCTGCTTGAGCGCCTGGACCAGCACCTTTGCCGCGGCATACGCGGAGAGCTGCCCGGCGAGGTTCGTTCCGGAGATGCCGTGGCGCGCGGCGAAGACGCGGTATTCCGCCAGGCCGCCCGCGGTCAGGTCGCCCGGCGTGGTGGTCAAAGCGACCTTGATCCGTTCGCCATACGACGGCGAGGCTTCGAAAAAGTCTTCGGGCAGGAGATTCCCGAGGAACAGCAGCGGCGACGTTCCGTGCCGTGGGAGGTCGCCGAGCTTCGAGGCTGGATCGAGAAAGACGATCGGCGTCGCTCCGGTCACGTCCGCCGGAATGGCGGTGGCGGATTGGACGAGCTCCATGGCTGACGGATTCTCCATCCGCGCAATGACTCGCCGCGCGATGGCCGTGGTCTCGTCGTTGCCTGCGACGACGACCACGCGTGCCGCCTGGCCGGTGAAGCGAAGCAATCCATGCAACTGCTCCTCCATCCCCGGAGAGAGATAGAAGCGCTGAACATTGCCGGCCGACGCGTCGCTGCGCGTGCTCACCGGCAGGACGAGCGGGATGGCCGCGCGCTCCACGGCTTCTTCCACGAGCGCGTCCGCGCCGGCAATGAGGCCGCCGGCCAGCGCGAATGGAGGATCGTTCCGCAATGCGGCGTCGAGCTTCGCCAGCGTCATCACGTCGACAGTCACACGGCGTCCGTGAATCTCGCCCGCGTCCTCGAGGTACGCGGACAGCACCGCCGTCATCTGCGCGCCGGCGGCCGACTCGGGCACGATCGTCCCCACGCGCACCGCGGTGGCGGTGACGCCGGGGACGTTCTCGCCTCCGAGGACTTTCAGGTAGGCGACGAGATCGGAGAAATCGTCCGGCGGCATCGCATAGCGCGGCATCGCGGCGTGGAGAGGATTTCCCGCGGAGTCGATCCCCTCCGCGATCGCGCGGCGGAGCGACTGCTCGTTGTAGGCCGGGCGTCTCCGGCCGTTCGGCGTGGCCGCTTTGTACGGCTTGGTCAGCTCCAGCCAGGTGATGTTCGACGGGACCACGCCCCCTTCGGCAATCCCGCGGCCGTCAGCGCGGTGGCAGTTCACGCACGGGAGCAGCGTTGCCGGCAGCTCGCTCGAGCCGCCCACGGAAGCGGTGATCGGCACGCCCGAGCTCCCGGAGCCGGAGACGTAGATCTGCCGCCCCGTGGAGTGGTCGGGGGCGCGCTCGGTGCGCGCGGCCGTGACGATGACGGCCACGTACACGATTGCGGCGGCGATGCGGATTCGCGTCACGTGGCTACCGTTCCTGGATGACGCCCTGGACGATGCTCACGATCTCGTCCGGCTTCCCGAGACCGAAGACTTTCTTCCAGAGGCCCTTCGGCTCGTTGCCGACGATGAAGAGGTTCTTGTGGCTCTCGCGCGCTTCCACGCCCAGGCCGAGCTTGTGCAGCGCCTGGTCGACGTTCTTCTTGTCGCCGGTGAGGAACATCCAGCCCGGACGCGCCTTCATGCGGCCGGCGTACTCCTTCAGCTTCGCGGGCGTGTCGTTCTCCGCGTCGACGGTGATGGAGACGAGGAAGACGTCCTTGCCGAGACGGTCGCCGACGGCGTTCTGGATCTTCGCGAAGGTCGCGTTCATGATCGGGCAGGTGCCCGTGCAGGCGGTGAAGAACGACTCGACGACGATCGTTTTCCCCTGCAGCACGTCGCTGTACAGGCGCACCGGCTTGCCGTCCTGGTCGGTGAGCTCGACGTCGGTGAAGTAGTTCCGCGCCGGCGAGCTCTCCGTTGCAGACAGAGACGTGGCGATCGCCACCAGGGCGACGGCGAACAGCTTCTTCATCGTCCGCCCTCCTGCGCGCTCAACTCGTCGAGCATCACCGCGAGCTTCGCGGCGGTGGTGAAGCCGTAGGAGCGCTTCCACGTGCCGGTCGCGTCATTGCCGACGATCGTGACCGGCTGGTGATTGACGTAATCGGCCGACCAGGCGTTCATCGCCTTGAGGATGCGCACGATGTCGTCTTTCTTGCCGGTGACGAGCGTCCAGCCCGGACGGGCGCCGAACTTTTTGCTCCACGCTTTCAGGCGCTCCGGCGTGTCGACCTCGGGGTCGATGCTGATCGAGACCAGGTGCTCGTCCTTCCCGATGCGGCTCGCGTGCTGCTCCTGCAGCTTCCCGAACATCGCGCCGAGCGGCGGGCAGACGGTCGTGCAGGAGGTGAACACGAAGTTCACCGCCACGACCTTCCCCTTGATGAGGTCACTGTAAAAATCGACGGTCTTCCCGTCCTGCGTGACGACTTTGACGTCCGGGATCGTCGACGCGGCGGCCGCGGCAGGCGGCGTCTCGTGTTTCGCTCCCGCTTTGTGAAGGTCGCACGCATCCGCCTCGGCGACAGTTGCCGCAACGATCAAAGTCAGTGCAAGGAATGCTCTCTTCATGAATTGCTCCCTTTTTCCGTGGCCGTCACCACCCAGTGGGGCAACTGGCGATAGGTTTTTCCGAGTGAGGTGGATTCGAAGAAGACGTAGTAGACGCCGGCGTGCGGCGGGACGACGGTCGCTTCGTAAATGCCGTCACCGAGCGGCCGCGCGAACACGCGGGTCTGGTGCAGGGCGGGCGTGAAGGTCAGCACGCGCAGGTCTTTGATGTCGTTCAGTGGCTGGCCGGTCTTGCCGTCGACCAGGCGCACGCGCACGTTCATCGGCGTGCCCGCTCCGACGGTCGGCTCGAAGAGCCGCTCGAGCTTCACCGTGGCCGTTTCCTCCGCCTGCGGTTCCGACTGCAACTCGACGGAGTAGTCGAAGCACTGCGTCATCTTCGGGGAGTCGAGGAGGAACGGGATGTCGAAGCGGCCGCCTTTGGCGAGACGGACGGTGGTCGAGTAGACGCCGGGCTGCGTCTCGCGCAGGTTGCGGCTCACGGCCAGGACGCCGAGGGGCTCGCGGCGATAGTTCTGGAAGCTGCCCATCGGCGCGGCCATGCCTTCGGAGTAGTAGTAGATGGTCTTGTCGGCCGGGTTGGAGACGAGCACCGTCCCTTCCTCGGGGGCGGGGACGATCGCCGCCGGAAGCGCGGGACCGGAGGCGTACTCCGGCGCGATCTGCCCGCCGGGGAAGCGGCTGATGGCCGGTTCCTTCCCCTCTTCCACGGTGCTCAGGCGGATCATGCTGACCTCTTCCGAGGCGGTGGTGCGGATGTACGCATAGAGGGCGGTGAACGAGAGCTTGTCGGGACCGTTCGGCATCGAGATCGTCTGCACGATCTTGTTGGTCGACGAGTCGAGCACGTTCACCACGTTCGCGGTGCTGTTGAGGATGAAGCCCCACCGGCCGTCGCGCGAGAAGCCGATGGTGCGCAGTCCGGCCGCGGTGGCGACGCGGCTGCGGACGTCGTGGCCCGCTGCGTCGATGACGACGATCGTGCCGTCTTCGTGTCCGGCGTAGACGGCGTTGCTGAGTGCGGAGTAGGTGAGTGCGACCGGCGCCGCGGCGGTCTTGACGGTGCGGACCTGCTTCGGATCGCGCACGTCGACGATCGACACGCTGCCGCCGCTCTTGTTGGTGACGAAGGCGTAGCGGCTGTCGCGGCTGAACGTGAATTCGCGCTCGCCCGCGCCGATGGCGACGTTGGCGACGGCGCGCCGCTCGGCGGCGTCGATGACGCTCACGCCTTCGGCGGTGGCGACCCAGAGGTAGCCGGCGTCCGGCTGCAGGGCGATGCGCTGCGGCTTCCGGCCGGTGTTGACGCGCGTGGCGATCTTCCACGTCTGCGTGTCGATGGCCACGACTTCATTGAGCGACGGGACGCTGACGAAGAGCGTCCGCTGGTCGGGAGTCAGCGCCCAGTCGGCTCCTTCGCCGCCGAGCATCACCAGCGCGAGGAGCTTGCTGCCGCCGAACCCGAGGAGCGGGTCGATCACGGAGACCGTGGCGTCGCGGTTGAGGGTGACGATGGCGTAGGTGTTGAGATCGGCCTCCGGGCGCGCCCGCAGGCTGCCGCCGAGGAACGACTTGATCTTCGCCTTGCACGATTCGTCGCTCGGAGCGGCCGTGTAACGGTCCACCCAGGCGATCGGATTGAGACCGGTGATGGGCGTGCCGTCGGCAGCGTTCGTCACCTGAAAACGAACCTCGACGTCCTTGTCTTTGACGGCGGACATCGACAGCTCGACGGCCACGCCGTCCCGGACGATACGGGTGGACGGCGGCGCGGCGTACGCGCTGCCGCCGAGAATCGCACCAACGAGAACGGCGAGGACGGTTTTGGAGTGCGGCGACCGCAGTCGCCGCTTTGCCTTGCGCCAGCCCCAGCTGGCGCCGAGGGAAGTGAAAGCGGCGACTGCGGTCGCCGCACTCCAAACAGAATCTCGAGACTTGATCATTGGAATCCTTGCGATCAATGGAGGACAGGCGGATGCCCGCCTGTCCTCCGGTTGACATCGGTTTACGGCGTGACGCGGAAGATGCCCCACATGCCGCCGTCGAACTGGAACGACTGGAACGTGCGGTACAGGTAATCGCCGGGGAGCATGAACACCCCGCCGGCCTTGGCCACCGGCGCATCGAGATGCGCGCTCGGCCCGACTCCCATCTCGGCGCCGGTCCACTCGGAGAGCGGGTTCGAGCCGATGGCGGTCGAGTTGTTCACGTACGGCGAGCGCTGCCAGCCGTGGCCGTGAACGGTGAAGACGTTGTTGCGCTGCTTGCCCGAGGGATGGACGACGCGGAAACGAACCGGGATCCCGGCCTTGGCCGTGAATACCGGGGTGACCGGGTCGCCGCCCACCTGGCTGTTGGACAGCACGTTGGTGAAGTCGAACGTGCGGGTGGTCTCGAGCGGCGTCTGCGGCGCGAAGTTCATGCGCGTCCACATCGGCTCGGTGCGATAGTTCAGCGCCTTCTGCGCAGAGTCTTCCGGATCTTCGGCCTCAGCGAGATTCGGCACGGCGGAGCCGTCGCTGAAACGCATGTTGACGTCGTTCTGGAAGACCAGCACGAACTCGCGGAACTGCTTCGCGTCCGGTGTGGTCACCGTCGCGGCCGCGCGCATCGTCGCGTCCTCGACCCACGTGGAGCCCTTCGGCTCGATGATCAGCGTACCGATCGCGCCCTTGCTGCCCTGCTTGATCGGATCGGCCGGCATGAGGTTCGTCGCGCCGAACTCGATCGGCGTGGGAACGCGCTTGCCGTCGGACTGCACGTCGACCGCGCCCGCGTACCACTGGTATGTGACGCTGGCGCCCGGGGCCGCCGTGGCCACGAGGTTGTTGCCGACGTTCATGCCGTCGCCGGCCGTCCAGAGGAAGGAGGTCAGCAGCTGCGAGTGCAGGCCGACGTGCGAGGAAGGCTTGAGGTCGTTGTTGTTGAAGTTCTCCACGATCATCGGCAGCGTGTTGAAGCCGGCGAGATCGGTGAGCGTGGCGGGCAGCTTGTTCTGCAGGTTGATCGAGAGGCAGTCGCCCGCGTTCGCACGCAGGATGAGCGGCTCGACCGGGATCCCGGCTTTCAGCTTGCCTTTGTTGTCGAGGTCCGTGGCGCGGAAGTAGAGGATCGCGGTCGGGTCGTTGAGGTTCTTCCGGCTGTTGTAGACCAGCGTGCCGTTGGGCAGCGCCTGCGCCGCGGTCGTCGCGACCACGCTGTAGCTGCGGATGGGCGCGGTGATCGGGCAGACGCCGGAGAACTCGAAGTAGTTGTAGAACTGCGGTGCGGTCGCGGTCGGGTTGTTCGGCAGCGGCAGCAGGTTCGACTTGATGCCGGCCTTGCCGTCGAACACACGCATCAGACCCCAGGCCCCGTTCCACAGGTCGTCGGTGGACGCACCGCGGTAGAGGTAGTCGGTCGGATTCGGCATCGGCTCGCGGGACGAGGGCAGCACGAACTCGAAGTGCTCGGAGATGCCCATCATCTGGCTGTTCTTGTAGCCGCTGTTCGGCTCCGACGGCTCGGCGAGCCAGCGCAGGCCGTTCATCGAGAAGTTGTGGCCTTCCTCATGCGCGCCGACGAGCATGCGCACCTGAATCTTGTCGTTCTGGTACGCGCGCATCAGCGGCGTGAAGGGATCGCCGTTGCCGACGTCGGGCGTGAGCGGCGGATAGAAATTCGGCTGCTGGTTGAAGTTCGCGTCGGCGCGCGTGATGTTGGAGCGGAACGCGTGCGAGAGGTCGCCGCCGAGCCCCGCCGCCTGCGCGTTGGAGTTCGGGTCGCGCACGCGCAGCGCGAGCGGCTCGTTGCGGTAGTTGATCGCCATCGTGCCCGGATCGTCGGCGGAGAACGCCTCGGGACACGGGAGCGGCACGCCACCCGGGCAATCCGGCGCCTTGGCCAGCAGCTTCGGCAGGCCGACTTCCTTCTTCGCCGGCGGGTTGATGACGTTCGCCGGGTCGGGGAAGGTGCTGTTGGGCTTGTAGGCGAGCTGGAAATCGGCGATCTGCAGCAGGAACTCGCGGAAGCTGTCCGCGGTGTTCGGCGTCAGGATGTCCGCGCGCCAGCTGGTGGGGCCGCCGTCGAAGCGCGAGCCCATGGTCTGGCCGTTTTCCGGATTCCTCCACGTCGATCCCTGCGGCTCGACGACCAGGCCGGCGTAGAGACCCGCCTGCTGGTGCGTCGACGGCCCGAAGTGATCGTGCGTGAAGACGGTGCGGAGCGTACGGTCCTTGCCGGCGTTGTTGACCAGCTTGTCGGCATACCAGCGCTGGACGGTGGTCTGCGCGCCGAGGGTGCCGAAGAACGGATGCGCTCTCGCGGTGAGCGTCGAGCGGGTGCCGCTGACCTGCTTGAGACCCCCGAGCGCGTTGATGGCGTGAATGCGCTCGAGCACTTCATCGGGCGCGAACGTGCCGTCCTCGTAGTTGAAGCCGTTGCCGGCGCCGTCCGACGCGAGCACGTCGAACTTCACGAGGTGGATGTGCTGACCCATGACGTCGGTCGGCGTGCGCACCTGGAAGTCGTCGAGCTCGTAGTAGTGCGGCGTGAGCACGGTGTGAAAGAAGGAGATGCAGTCGTTGCTGTTCGCGCGGAAGAAGAACGGCTCCGGCGCGCGCGTGCCGTTCTTGGTCGCGGCCACGTCGTCCCACAGCGCCTCGATGCGCTGCTGCGGGTAGTGCCAGCCGGCCTTGTTGAGCTTCAGGTCGAGCTGGATGACCGCCGCCTTGTACGTGCGCGGCGCGCCGATGGCGTTGCCGTTGTCGTCGACGCACGGATCGGCGATCGGGGCACCGGCCACGGCCGGGCGGCCGTTGGTGATGAACGTGCCGGTGCTGCCGTCCGGCTTGTACGTGGAGTGCGTGCGCTGCGCGTGGAAGTTCATCGCCGCGATCTCCACCGCGGTGCCGGTCTCCGGGATCGCTTTCGCGTCCGCGGTCAGCAGGTCCTTGCTGAAGTCGAGGCGCGTGTGCAGCTCGTGGAACGTGCCGTCGACGATGATGTGGCGCGGCAGGCCCCCGTCGTCCACGGTATCGAGCGGCGGCTTCGGCGGACGGTGGCCCGCCTGGGCCGGGACGAAGAACGGGAAGCCGGGGTTGCCGGTGCCGCTGACCTGCGCCTGGCCGTTGGCGATCGAGACCGTCGCTCCCGGGACCGGCGGCATGCCGAGCGTCGGAAGCGGGACCATCGCCGGGATCGGGGTACCGGCCGCGATCTCGCCGTCGGGCAGTGCACGCGTGCCGCTCTGCGGACGGCCGTTGCCGTCGAGCGGAGTGCCCTTCTCGAAGACGTCGTGTACGCGCCAGAGCGCCCACATGCCCTGCGCGAAGTGGGGATAGAAGTGGCAGTGGAAGATCGAGTCGCCGGGGGTCTGGTTGCGATTGCCGCTGCCGTTGTACGTCATCTCCAGCGTGTAGGAGGCGCCCGGCCCGATGGCCTGGCTGTCGAGGTAATTCGAGTTGTCGCTGTCCGGCGTCAGCAGCCACTGGTGCGCGTGCTGGTGATGGACGTGATGCTCCTTCGACCCCGCGTGCAGGATGCGGAACTTCACGTGGTCGCCGAGGTAGCTGTGGTAGACGTTCGAAGGATCTTCCGGGTAGAAGACCTTCGTCGCCTTCGGACCGGGCGTTGGCGTGCACGGATTTCCGTCCGCCATGTCCTTCGGGTCGCACGGGGCGTTGGCCGGGACGTCGACCACCATGGCCGGATCGCCGACGGTCCAGGAGGAGAGGAAGAACTCCTCGTACTTGCACTCCGTGCAGTCGTGCATCGGTCCGACGCCGAACCGGTTCGCCAGCACTTCCGCGCCCGCGCCCGCCGTGCCGTAGTTGATGGCGAAGGCGTCGCGCGCGCTGTGCAGCGTGTGGCTCAGCACGGGATCCGAGAACTCCGCGAACGCCTGCACCGCCCCGATCTCGTCGTGATAGACGATCGTGAACTCGCGGAACGGCTGGTTGCGGTCCGGCGTGGCCGGGTTCGGCCGGTACGTCCCGGCCGGGAAACGGCCCGCGTTCGGGCCGGTGATGAGCGCCGTCAGATCGGAGTGCACGATCGCGTTGCCCTGCGTCATCCGCAGGATCGGCAGGCCGGCGAGAGCGTGGCCCGTCGGGTAGACGGCGTTGTAATTCACGATCGGCTGCCCGCCGGGAGTCGTTCCCGTCGTCGCCAGCGCCAGGTCGGCATTCGTGACCTGGCTGCGATACCACTCCGCCCCGGCCGGCTGCACCGTCACCGCGCCGAAGAGGCCGGCGTTGATCGAGCCGCCGTCGCCTTCACCGCCGGTCGTGGCCGCGGCGCTGTACAGCAGGTGCGACGCTTCACGCTCCGCGTAGAACGTGTAGGTCGCACTTCCGCCCGGTGAGACCAGGCTGCTCGCATTCAGGCCGACGTTGGAGCCGTCCGAGGCGATGCTGTTGACGAGCTGCAGCCCGAGCGCGCGGATCGAGGCGGTGCGCGTGGCCGGCTGCTGGTCGTCTTTCGGCGAAGTCGCCAGCAGGTTCTGGAACTGAATGGCGAGGCAGTCCCCGACATTCATTCGCAGCACGAGAGGGCGCGGCCGCTTGCCCTCGCGAAGCTGCACGTTTCCCGGCTGGAGGCCGTAAGCCGGGTCGATGGGTTTGACGTCGCGCCGGAGCGCAAACATCATCCCCTGTGGCTGGACCGCGCCGAGGCGGTTCCAGAAGAAAGCCTGGTCGAGCGCGACTACATCGGCCGTGATCGTGCGAGTGCACTGGGCCATGACGCTCGAAGCTCCCCAGGTCGTGACACACAGAATCAGAAGCAGGCGAAGCACACGGGCTCTCGCCGTCCTGCGTAAATCCATGAATCCCCCTTGCTGCGGATGGTGCGACACGGCCTGCGACGGTACGTGCCGCGAAGTTATCTGGAAGCGCGGGGGAAGTTATCTTGAGTGGTAGTCCGAAGGAATCGAACGAATGGAGGAGGAGGGATCAGACGAATGTCGGATAGGGGCCGGACATCCGGCGGGTGTAAACTTATTCACATGTCCAGAAAGCTCGTCCCGGCGCTCGTCGCGTTCCTGCTCGCCCTCACCACCCTGGCGGAGGAGCGCGGCGTCACGCGGCCGCAGCAGGGAGAGCGGCGCCCCGGTCTCGCCAGCGGAGCGAGCGTGACCGGTGAAGTCGGTGCCGTGAGCGGAACCCTGATCACGCTGGCCGGCGGGCTCGTCACCATCGACGCAACCAACGCCAGGATCCTCGATGGCCGGGGCGCGGCAACGATCGAGGCCATCCAGCCGGGCGCGCTGATCGCCGCGACGTTGCAGGAGCCCGGAACCACTTCCACCGGACCGCTGGCCGCGACCGCCATCGCCATCCTCCGCAACGCGGATGTGACGATCACCGGTACGATTCAAAGCGTCGACGTCGCCGGCAGCCAGTTCCTCCTGCTCGGCCGGACCATCGAGGTCGATGCGGGCACGACCTTTGTGAACTTCGGCGGCCAGGGCTCGATCGCCAGCCTGCACGCGAATACGTTCGTCCTCGTCGAGGCCAACGTCGCGGACGGAGCACTCGTGGCCTCGCGCGTGACGCTCATCGCCCCCATTCCGTCGCGCCCGCAGCACGCCAGCGGCGTGGTGAAGTCGGTCGGTACCGACGCCTGGGTGATCGCCGTGGATCACCAGGACACGACGTTCGTCGTCAACGCCTCCACCAGAATCCTCGGCTCGCCGAGGGCGGGGGACAGGGTCGAGGTGCTGTACACCGTCGACAGCGCGCACGCGCGCGTCGCGCTCTCGATCATCAAGTCGTTCGAGCTGCCGAGGATCGTGACCTTCACGGGGATCGTGAAATCGATCCAGACCCCGCTCTGGGTGATCACCCGCGACAGCGACAAGCAGGACGTGACCGTCGACTGGCCCCTGAGCACGCGCATCTCCCCCGTCGCGAACGTCGGAGACCGCGTCGAGGTCGTCGCCACGGAAAACGCGGACGGTACGTATACGGCGATTGCGATCGTGCCGCGCTGGCGGTGAATCGGGTCACCGACCCGAATCACCGCGACGATGACTCGGTGAATTGGGTCCACCAACCTGAATCACCGGGTGGATGACCCGATGAATTGGGTTCACAACCCGAATCACAGGGTCGATGACCCGATGAATTGGGTCCACGACCCGAATCACTGAGTCGATGACCCGATGAATTGGGTCCACAACCCGAATCACAGGGTCGGTGACCCGATGAATTGGGTCCACAACCCGAGTCACAGGGTCAGTGACCCGATGAATTGGGTTCACCAACCCGAATCACGGGGTCGATGACCCGATGAATTGGGTTCACCACCCGAATCACGGGGTCGATGACCCAATGAATTGGGTTCATCAACCCGAATCACAGGGTTCACCAACGCGAATCACGGAGTCGTTGACGCGGCGAATCGCCTGATTCTGGCAACAAACGGAACCTGTAGTTGTCAAATTTGAGTCTCCGTGACCTTTCCGTTTCCGCTCCGTCTCAATGGATAAGACCGCCTGGTTGTGCGCACGGCTGAGGCGAGCGTTCGAAAAGAAAGGAGGTGAAGCAAGATGACAGAAGCAACCCAAACTACCCTCTCCCATGAGGAGGCGGCGCGGGAAATGATCGTCCGCATCATGGCGATCGTGACCGAGCACCTGCCGGAGCTCGCGGGGACGAGTAAGGTCGAGCGCAGGCGGATCGCAACCGCCGCCTCTGTGCCGGACGAGTTCCTCGAGCAGATCGCGGTCTCGGTCGACAACTCGCCGGCCGCCGGCATGGTGCACGACCTGACGTCGGACGAAGCACGGGACATGATCGTCTTCAGCCGCGTGTACAACGCGTTCGGAGAGCAGATCGTGCAACTCGGCCGCGGGGTCCAGAACGTGGTGACCGAACGTCGTTATGACGTCGGCCAGCGCGCCCTCGGAGTCTACGGCACGGTGAAGAGCGTCAACCGCCCTAACCGGAAGCCGGCCGTCTCCAACGCCGCGTCCCTACGCCGTGCCCTCGGCCGCTCCGGCCGTCGAAAGACGCCGGCCGCCCAGGCGCCCGAAACCCCGGCCGCGGCCACGAAGTAACCTCTCTATCCATCTGACGGCGGCGGACCGGGATCCAGGTCCGCCGCCAAACTTGCCGCAGCTCGGCCGGGAGGGAGAGGAGCTTGCCGGTGGGGACCCGTCGGGTGAACGAGCGGCTTGAAACGTCGGAGGTCTCATCAACACCGTGCCGAAACGCTCGCCAGCGCGTCCTGGAGATCGGCCAGGCCGAGCGGCTTGCTGAGGTAGTCGTTCATTCCGGCGGCCAGGCAGCGTTCGCGATCGCCGGCCAGGGCGTGGGCGGTCACGGCGATGATGTGCGGTTGAAGGCCTGGGGCGCTGCGGATGCGGCGAGTGACTTCGAGGCCGTCCATGCCGGGCATCTGCACGTCCATCAGGACGACGTTGTACGACTCCCGGGCCAGTGCGTCGAGGACCGCCGCCCCGTCGTTCACGGCGTCGGCGTGATAGCCGAGGTGCCGCAGCATGCCGGTGATGACCACGCGGTTCACGGCCTCATCCTCCGCCAGCAGGACGCGCAGCGGCTTGCGGCTTGCGGCCTCCGGTTGCGGGGGTGGCGCGGCAGGTTGAGGTGAGTCGAACGCGGCCGGCTCGCCGACGATCGTGAAGTGAAACCTCGAGCCCCGGCCCGGAGCGGTCTCGACGCCGATCGTACCGCCCATGAGCTCCGTCAATCGCTTGCTGATCGCGAGTCCGAGACCTGCGCCGCCGTGCTGGCGGCTCCACGAGCCGTCGACCTGCTGGAAGGCGACGAAAAGACGCCCGAGATCCTCGCTGGAGATCCCGAGCCCGGTGTCAATCACGGAGAAGCGGACCTCGATGCGGCCGTCGTCGAGAGAGCGCGAGCCGACTGCCACTTCGACCGTTCCGCCCGGCGTGAACTTGATGGCGTTGGTCAACAGATTGAGCAGCACCTGACGCGTGCGGTGCTGATCGCCGTAAACAGCCTGCACGGTGCCTTCCGCGATGGAGCTCGTGAGCGTGAGCCCCTTCCCGCTGGCCACAGGTACGACGATCTCGAGACACTCGTCGACCACGTCCCCGATCCGGAATGGACTGTGTTGCACGGTCACGCTCTGCGACTCCAGACGTGAGAAGTCGAGCACGTCGTTGAGCAGCGTCAACAGAGCGCGTCCGCTGACCTGGATCGCCTGCAGGTGTTTCCGCTGCTCCGGCGTGAGCGGAGTGCAGGCCATGAGCTCGGCCATGCCGATCAAGCCATTCATCGGCGTCCTGATCTCGTGACTGATGTTCGCCAGGAACTCCCCCTTCGCGCGGTTTGCCGCCAGTGCCTCGTCGCGCGCTTTCGCGAGATCCCGCGTACGCTCCAGCACCTCGGCCTCGAGCCGCGACCGCAGCAGATCGAGCTCGTCGTGGACGCGCCGGAAGCGATAGGACAGGGCGAGGCTCATCGCCACCAGCACCGCCGAAAAGCCGAGCGGAACCGGAGAAAAGTCGAACGGCGACGGCAGACGGAACACATTGCGGGCGAGCTCGCCTGCCTGGACGACGATCATCACCACGCCGCCCGCCGCGATGATCCGCGCCTCGGCGTCCCCACGCAGCATTTCCCGCGCGACCAGTACGCCTGCCATCACCAGCAGCGGCAGGAGCCACAGCCAGCGCGGCGTTGCGCTGGCGAAGACGAAGCGCGCGTCCGGCCAGAGTGCGATCAAGCCCGCCAGCACGACATGGGAGACCTGATAGGCGCGCAGCGGCCGCGAGATCCGTCGCGCGAAGAAGGGCCAGAGAAACTGGATGGAAAGCGCGGCGGCCAGGTGACCGGTCAGGTCGCTCAGGCGCGCTGCGATTCCGCGGCTGACGGTGAGCTCATACACCCAGTAGCTGCTGGCGAAGGTGTTGACCGCAAAGGCGAGAGCGAGAAGGCCGAACCAGAGGTGGCCGGTCTGTTTGCGCCGCCGGCTGAACAACAGGATGTGATGCAGGAACGCAAAGGTGAAGAGCGCCGCCAGGACGAGTAGAGGAAGCTCACCGAGCAGGTGGTTCGCCCAGGCTGCGCGAGCCCGGTCCGACAGGGCCCGGTGAGGGCCGAGCGTGAGAATCGCGCCGAACGGAGCACTCTCCGGGTCGGGATCCGAAGCCCAGCCGATCCGCCGCACGCGCAGGGCCAGGGTCACCGTCCCATCGTTCCCGATGGCGTTCCGTGGAACGCGGAAGACCTCGGGGAACCCAAACGCGAGCGACACGGACCAGCCGCGCGAGCGCCCGATCGGTTGTCCGCCCGCGTAAACCTCATACCCGCCGTACGCGGGCGGCCCGAGCAGCAGTCCCAGCTCGTTCGCCCGCGCGGCAAGTTGCGCCTCGGGGCCGAGAGTCACCACCTGCCGGAACCACACCATGCCGTCGAGACCCTGACGCCCCTGTTCTCTCCAGGTGGAGCGCAGCGGGACCCGCGGCCAGGCGGAGTCGTCGAATTCCGGCCGCGAC
The DNA here is from genome assembly GCA_035630815.1 of Thermoanaerobaculia bacterium. Classification (GTDB taxonomy): domain Bacteria; phylum Acidobacteriota; class Thermoanaerobaculia; order Gp7-AA8; family Gp7-AA8; genus QHVT01. Next base: position 235,926 of record DASQJY010000028.1, on the reverse strand, counting down.
CAGCGTGGATCGTCGCCGGTCTGCGTGGCCAGCAGCTCGTTCCCCGCTTCAGCCGCGGGCTGGGCACCGGCCGCGCACAGCAGGAGCATCGCAACCAGAGCTCCGGTCGCGGCGGCGCGGAGGCCACCGAGGAGGCGATCGGCGAGAACGACACTCATGCGACGGACAAACGGCTCCCGGCCGTTGCTGAAACTCCCGGATTGACGGATGTCCGCTCATCATAGCGCGCGCCTCAGGCGACCGATGTTCCGTTCGCGGCACCCGGAAGCTGTGACGCCGGCTTCCCTCGGTCAGAAACCTTCCAGCGAGCGACTCCTTCTGATGGACCGGAAAGGAGGATGACGTGCCCCCACAGAAGCAGCAGCAGAAGCTGCAACAGAAGCAACAGTTGCAGCAACAGCAGCAGCTGCTGCAGCTGAAGCAGGCAAAAAACTCTGCAAGAACGTACGCGAAGCAGCTCTTCCCGAAGCGCGAGGATTTCTACCCGACGCTGAAAGACCTGGCCGCGCAGGCGCGGAAAGGTGTCGTGACGGCCCAGCAGTCGGTCGCCGACATCGTGAAGAGGTTCGAGACCGACACCTTTTTCCACGATGAAATTGCAAACCGGGTCCGCGTGAAGGCGACCACGATGCCGGGAGACGCCAAAGGCGTCGGTCTCGACGAGCTCTTCAAGACATCGGAGACCATGGAGTTCCTGAAACGCGACGCTGGCATGGTGCAGGGCGTGGAGCCGGTCAGCAGGGTGACCTTTCCCAATAAAAAGACCGTCGAGCTCACCTGGCTCGACCTGCAGGAGAAGATACGCCTGCCGACGTCGGACGTGCTGACGAAAGAGGGCGAGGGTCACACCGGCGCGTTGCGTCCGGCGAAAGACAGCAAGGGGTACATGCTGAAAGGGCAGGCCGAGTTACACGCCGCCCGTCACAAAGCCATCAAGGCTGCGACGACCCCGCTGAAGGGACTGCATGCCGCCTTTAAAGGGCATCTCGAGGTGACGCCGAACTTAATCGAGATGACGAAGGTACTCAACAACGGCTTTGACATTCGCAATCGGGACCTCAGCAATCCGAAAGAAAAAGCGCAGTCGATCAAGTACTTCGACCGCGGACGCCAATATGTCAAGAGCTTCGCGAGGGAATTCGGTCGCCTGTCGTCGCCGACCACGAAGAGCTTTTCTCCCCAGTTGTCGCCGGACCGATACCCAAGCGACGACAAGTTCAAACTGTCCGGCGACTCGATACCGCACATCTATGTCCCCTACAACGCGTTTCGCCAGAAACTGTGAATCTCCTCGCTGTGTTTTCCGGCTTGTTTTTCGTCCCCGCGTCAGATTTACGACGCATGCGGGCTCCGCAGTTCGACGATACATAAAGGGAGAACATGATGTGCGCACCAGGCATGATCACGATGTGGGGTGGAACCGATCTGAACATTCCCGAGGGATGGCTGCTCTGCAACGGCAGCACGGTGAGTCAGAACGATTACGCGGACCTCTACCAGGCCATCGGCAGGAACTTCGGCGGAAACCCACAACCGGGTCAGTTCTACCTCCCGGATCTCCGGGGACGGTTCGTCCGAGGGCAGGATCCGGACGGCGAGCTCGATCCGGACACGAAAAACCGGACGGACATGCAGACCGGTGAGGAAATCGGGCCGACGGTGGGCTCGGTGCAGGGAGATGCGTTCCAGGACCACGTTCACGTGTTTGGGGGGGAGATCGTTGGGGGTGGCAACATCAAAAGCGGCGACGACTACACAACAAGCCTATACACCAGTGCCGCTTCCGCCCTCGACGCCGAAACGCCTTGCCGGACGAGCAAAGAGACGCGCCCGGTCAACGCCTATCTGATCTACATCGTCAAATACTGAGCGGAGAAGATGCCATGGTAAAGCTCCGCGATCTCTACACAAAGCACATCACAGCCGCAATCACATCCGACGACACGAGAATGGGACAGGCCATCCTGCAGTATGAAGTTCATCGCTATGTCGACACGAGGAACCTGACGGAAGCGACGTCCTATCTCGTGACCTGTACACAACGGCTGACCGTTCCCAACAGGGCACACGACATCCCGGCCACGGCACCGGTGCAGGAGTACAGGGACTATCCCGCGCTCCTCATTTCCAGGATCACCGTCAACAATCCCGGGAACCCCGGCGATCCCAACGATCCCGATCCCCCAACCCTCCTGGTCGATTACTCTCCACGCACCCTGAACACGTCCGTGAATACGGCAGTGAACTCGTCGGCCGGCAGCAGCACGGGCACGTCGCAGCAGTACACGAGCGGCTCGTCGACCGCACAGACGAACACGTTCGGCTGGTCGGAATCGGCCGGGTTTTTTGGCGAGATGTTCACGCCCAGCGTGTCTCATGACAGCTCGACGTCGACGACGACGGAACAATCGGAAGCGGCGAGCAGCGGCAGGTCGGTCGACACGAACAGTGAACTGGCGGGCTCGAGCGCGATGGCGATCAAGGACTGGGGCAGCTACGCACAACTGGACATCAGCGACCCGAACGTGAGCTGGATCTGGGGGCAGGAGTATCCGTGGAACGTCCTGCAGTTCAACGCGCCGGCGAACACGACGGACAGCGCGGTCCTGCTCCCGACGTTCGTCCAGCAGCGTCTGCTCGATAACTCGGACCCGAGCGATCCTGTCCTCAACCCACCTTCCGAGTTGGCGCTGCTCGGCGTCGATTTCGTGTCGAAGGCGACCTGGCTGATCACTCCGCGGACGGCCACCGTCGCGAGCCACACGATCTCGTTCACCCATGACCTCAGCGTCAGCCAGGGAACGCACAGCATGCAAGGCGGCCAGGTCACCGCGTTGCTCCGTACCGCCGCTGTCGACACGATGCAGTCGGGCGACATCGATCTGCCGCTGTACGCGCTGGACCCATTGAGCGCTCCCTCGGTGATCGGGTTCGTTCCCGACCAATTCATCGTCGCGCCGGCACCGGACAACCAGGGGAACTTCGCCATCGTCGCCGATGCAAACGATCTGCTGGTCCGCGGGTTGGGATTCACCAGCGTCATGGCCACGGACTTCTCCGCCGGGCCGGTCCAGATGACGGTGTACTTCAAGGTGACCGAGCCGAACACCGACATCAACCTCTCGCTCAAGAACTGGATCGTGGGAACGGTGCCATGCCAGCTCACGATCGAGATCAACGGCTATTCGACGCTGCTCCGCTATGTCGACGCGCCGGAAACCAGCGGAGGCTCGGACAACATCACCGTCGTCGCCCTGCGATACAAGAACTTCACCTCGGTCAATTACTGCGACTATCTGAAGATGGGATTGAATCAGGTCTCGATCACCATCGCCCCCACTTCCACTCCTGGCTCGAGCTACCAGCTCCTTGCCATCGCCGTGGGTTGAGGAGACGGGGCCGCCCCGCAAGACCCCCTCTTCGTTCCTGTTTCTGAGGTCTGCTGCTGCTCGCGATCGCACGACCCCTCACCCCGCTGGGCGCCTGGGGGGCGCCTGGAGGGGCTGTGCCGCTCCGATCCGCAGCTGACTACTGCGTATCGAAGATATTTGGGTAGCCGATCTTGATCGTCGTATTGCTGTTTGCGCGGTACGACGTGAACTCGATCGTCACGGTGTCGTTGTCAACCGCGGAGAACGACCCCCAGGGACGCGAGCAGCTGAGGTCCCCAATCGAACCGTCGTGGTAGAAGAGGTGGTACGACGTGTTGACACCGTTGTGATCGACGTGCGCCCACGCGTCGACCCAGTTCGAGCTCGAGTTGTTCGGGTCGTCGAAGTCAACGAACGCATCCGCGGTCCAATTCGAAAAATTCTGATCGGCCGTGAACGTGTATCTCACCCACGACGGGGTTTGCAGGTTCGGCGTGTATGCGCCAAGGCTGTAGCACGACAGCGTGGCGCCGTTCATCTGGTAGGTCGACAGGCACGCCGGATTGGGAGTCCAGTCGTACCAGCAGCGACCTCCCGAACAATGTCCACCTGTCGGCGGGGTGGGACATGTTTGCGCAACGGCATTTGGAACTACCAAAGCGAGAATGAGAACGATGAGCGCAAATCTCTTCATGGATTGCCTCCGCTGCGAAAGATACGGCCGCAAAGATCATTCCAGAGGCAGCTGTTGACGTTGCCAATCTTCCATGAGCGACCGCCCTTGGCGAACCGTTACTCCCGATCCTGCGGTCAAGCGTGACAGGACACTAGTCGCCGATGGTGATGCTGGAGACGATCGTTGCGAACTCTTTGTTGACTCGATCGCCGCTTTCGAGCGGGGCAACCGTGGCGATGAGAAAGACGACGTTGCCGCGGGGCACGACGATGGATCCGGATCTGATCCGAACCGGGCCATCTTTCAGGGGAACCGCGTACGTCGCCACGTACTCGGCCGCCGGACGCCCGGAGAGCTCGCGCGTCCGGATCGGTACTTCGAGCGTCACGTCGCTGAGCAGCTTTTTCACCTCGGCCAACGACCCCTCGAGAAATTTCGTGGGCGATTCCTTCGACCGAGCGGGCGACAGCGGGATGACGAAGACGGTCAGAGCCTCGTCGGACGACACGTCACTGACCATCGTGACGAGCGGCCGAGGGATCGTGCCCACACGCTCGACCTTTTTCCGCAACGCCCCGTCCACTTGCTGCCAGTCTTCGGCGGTCATGAGGCCGCCTTCCGTGGCAACGAAGCTCCAGCCGGCGGGCTTGGTCAGAGAGAATCGGGCCGCTGCATTCTCGAACCTGTTCGGATCCTGCGCGGCGGCCGCAACGGTGCATAGCGACAGAGCGAGCACTGCACAACGGAGAAGGTTCATGGAGTGTGCGGACAGGATAACGCACCCGGTATCTTCGTTCTTCGTAGAAAAAGAAAGCTCTGGTAGACCCCGGTACCCAGCCTCTGCGTGTCGCTACGGCGATTGTGGCGTCATCTCCAGTGCCGGCTGGCGGCGCCGGTTCAGTTCCTTCCAGCCGCGGCCTCGAACATCGAGATAGCCTGCAGTCCCCATCAGAGCGACGAGGAGCATGACCAGTGTCTGGGCAGGGACGTGATATCCATAGAACCCGCCATTCCAGGAGTAGTTCCCCAGGAAACCGATCGCGCCGAAACCCAGGCCCAGGAACACTCCCTGCCGGGCGGCTGACTCCGGGGAATCAGCGACGCCTTTCCCAAGCCGGACTCCCAGTATCCCACCGGCAACTCCGAACAGGAGTCCGTTCAGTCCCTGCCGCGTCGCGCGGAAGAAAAGCGATTCCTCGCGGTACCAGCTCGTGGAGAGGGAAGGATCCAGCCAGCTCCATAACCAGTTCGTGAGAACGATGGCCAGACCAGCGGCGGAGCTCCAGGCGATCACGAACGCGAAGCTTCGCGCAAAGCCGAGACGCCGCCCCTGGCGAGACCAACCGAAACACTGAGCCACACCGCCGGCCAGACCGAGGAGGAGCCAGAACATCGAAGCACGACCCTGGCCGCTCCAATCGATCTGGCTCAGCCCGTAGCCGACCAGCGCCCAGCCGATCACGAAACCATCGACACCGAGAGACGCTCCGGCTCCGGGTCGCGGCTTCCACGCATCCCAGTTCATGGCGCGCGGCAAACCGAGGCCGAAGAGAATGCCCGCGAGGAGATCTGCCGGCGGGATGATCCCGGTCTGCATGAAGGACTGAATCGTGCGGTGCCCGAGCGTTACGAGCAGTTGTGCCGTGAGCAGGCAACCCACCGTGAGAAGAACGACGCGGGACACCTTGAACCTGCCGGGCACCAGCTCTCGCAGCAGTGCACCCAGCAGGGCGCCGACCAGGCCACCCTTGATCAGCATCGGCAGCGAAACCCAGGGAAGGCCCAAATACAGGAAATGGAACGAGGGAAAGAAGAGGTATGGGCTTGCTGAAACGGCAGCAACCGCTCCCAGCAGGATGAACGCTGCCCTGCCCAGGCGGCCGTAGGACGATTCCAGGAGCAGGAACAACAGGAGTCCGATTCCGATCGCCGACAACGCCCAGGTCGCAACCGCCTGCCCCGAACCGGGGTTGAATTCATCGCCGCTGTGCCAGGTGGGCCACCCGAGCCAGCCGTTGAACGTCATGAACCAGAACACCACCATCCAGGAGAGTGCCGGCGCCAGCGGTGCGTCAGTACGCCGCTCCGCAGCCGGGCGCGGCGCGAGGTTGACGCCGAGCTGCAAGGCGAGATCCTGCAGTCCGTTGCGGAGCCGGCCCTCCTTGAGTCTCATCCAATTGGTCAGGGTGAGACCTCCCAGGCCGGAGGACGGGAACAGCGCACCCTGCTGCTGATGCTCCGGCAACTCGAGGCCGAGCTCCCCGACCTTCGCTCTGGCGCTCGCCCATTCATCCGCGGCGGAGAACCCGCGCTGCCTGCTCGCGGGAGGCATCACGATGACGGTCTTGCCGAGATAGCCCCGCTCCTGGAGCTGCTGTATCTCCCAGGAAGTACCGGGAGCGGCCGATGGGAGCAGGAAGATGAGGCTCGCCCTCTCCACGAGCAGGCCGAACCTGGCCTGCCACTCCGCCTCCTCGGTGGCAACTCTGCCTGCTCCATAGTGCTCACCCGGCCGGCCCAGAGCGATCAGCGTACCGAATCGGTCGAGCGCATCCCGCAGTACCGATTCCGCTTCGATCATCGCCGGCTCGTAGGATCCCGGCATGGCCGCATTCGACCCGAACACCTTCGGGTTCTCGATCGCCAATTTGCCGGTGGACGTGAAGGGCCGCAGGTAGAGAAAGATAGGCTCATCCGGCGGTGCGTCCGTCAGCAGGCTCTCCAGAAGCTCTTGCGCCTGGGCGTCGCGATACGCGGTGAGCCAGACCCGTCGACGATGCTCCAGCCACTGCGACACCCCGCCCAGGAAAGCGGCTGGAATCAGCAGGAGCAGTCGCGCCAACATCGGAGCGGCTTCGAGGCTGAGGGTCAGATATGCGAGATAAGCCGCAGCCAGTCTCATGGTCCAGATCAAAGTACGCATCGCAGCAACTCCTCTCGAACGGGAGATGGGGCCGGCGCCGACAGCACACACGATTGGGGCGGTGCTGTGATCATACGTCCTATCGGTCCTATCAAGGACGGGGTAGGGAAAAGCGGCGCTGGGGCACACCTACTCATCATGCGTACATCTCTGACGCGGCATCTTCAGCCGCTGCTCCGCGACCGGCAGCCGGGCATGGACGTGGCCCTGCTCGGCATCACACCCTCCGGAGACGTCCAGCTTCCGGAGGACTTCGAGTGGCATGACTACGCGATTTTCCTGCTGCACGTGGCGGCGGAGATCGAGCACTCGCTGATGGTGCAGTACCTCTACGCCGCCTACTCGCTCGCGGACGGCGAGGAGGCGCGCGTCTGGCGCGAAATCGTACTCGGCATCGCCAAGGAGGAGATGGGGCACCTGATCACGGTGCAGAACATCCTTCGCGCCATCGGGGCGCCGATCCATCTGGAGCGGGAGGACTACCCGTACCGCAGCGAGTTCTACCCGTTCCACTTCCGGCTCGAGCCGCTGACGCGCGAATCGCTGGCGCGGTACATCTACGCCGAGGCGCCGCCGGAGAGCGAATGGGTCGGCACGGAAGCCGAGGAGATCCGCGAGCTCGCCACGAGGGAAGAAGGGGCGAACATCAACCGCGTCGGGCGGCTGTACACGGCGCTGGTCAAGCTGTTCGAAGACCCGCAGCGCATCCGCGACGACCAGTTCCTCGCCACCACCGCACGCTACCAGGCCAAGCCGGAAGAGTACGGCCGCGGATACTCGCGCGGAGAGCGCGGCAACCAGTCGGGACAGAACCCCGCGGAGACGCCCGACGTGCTGATCGACGTCGTCACCAATCGCGCGGAAGCCGTCCGCGCCCTGCGCCGCATCGCGGAGCAGGGGGAAGCTCCGGCCCAGCCGGAGCAGCCGAAGTCGCATTTCACCCGCTTCATCGAGATCTACCGCGCCCTCAACGGCGCCCAGCCGCCGACGCGGCCGATTCCGCGCAATCCGACCACGAACGGCATCGACGCCAACGGACGGGCGGTCGTGCGCGACGTGGCCGCGGTGCGGTGGTGCCAGCTCTTCGACCTGCGCTACCGCATGCTGCTGTTCCGGCTCAAGCACGCCTTCTTCGTGCGCGCGGGAGAAGCGACCGATCGTCCGACGGAGCGGGGAAACCTCGTGGCCTGGACGTTCGCGGAGATGTACAACCTGCGCGCGATCGCCGGGATCGTGATGACGCTCCCTCTCGACAAGCCGGAGGATCCCCAGCGCGCCGGCCCGCCGTTCGAGATGCCCTACACCCTGTCGCTGCCCGACTGGGACTCGGACAAGTGGCGCGCGCATCGCGACCTCATCGCGAACTCCGCGAAGCTGTCCAAGACGCTGCAGGATAGCGGCGACGCGCAGTCCGACTATCTCGCCGCGCTCGACGAGAACGACAGGCTCGCCGACCGGATCGTGCAGACGCTGCTCGCGCAGTCGCTGCAGGAGGAGACCCGCCCATGATTCGCGAGATCCGCATCCTCCCGCCGCTGGCCATCGCGCGGCTCGGCTCGTCGCCCGCGCCGATGGAGAATTACAACGTCGTCGTCGATCCGCGCCAGCCGCTCGCGTTCCGCGCGCTGCAGGGAGCGCCGACGCTCGTGGTCGACCGCGCCACCGGAACCATCACGGCGCAGGCAGCAGCCAACCCGGTCCGGTTCAAGGACGGGAACGGCCGCGTCAAGCCGGTCGCTCCATTTCTCGAGGTGTGGTGCGAGCGGGGCGACGGAGTCCTCCGCCCGCTGACCACGGCCATCCTCGCGGAGGAGGGGGTCGCCGCGGCGAACGTACGCTGGCAGGTGCGGGTGAGCAACATCAAGGCGTTCCGCCGTACGCGCCTGGACGCCGACCGGATCAATGCCGATACGAACGTCTTCAGCGACCACGCCGTGCACCCGCTCACCGGCACCTGCACGAACTTCGTCCAGGGGAAGACCATCCCGTTCGGCGACGTCCAGTACCTCCGCCCGACGAACGCGTTTCCGGAGATCCGCCTGCGCTTCACGCCGGCGGCGGGCTTCGTCTTCGGCTCGACCCGGCAGCAGAACGACCCGAACGTCCGCGACGTGGTCTACCGCGACGGTGCCAATCGCTGGAGCCGGTACAGCGGGAACTCCCCGATGCCGACCGTTCCCGGCGGGATCTTCGCGCAGGAGAACGGCGTCAGCCGCGGCTATCTCGACGATACGTGCGACGGAATCGTGGACGTGGAGCTGACCGCCGGAGGGAACACCCTGCGGGCGTTCGCGCGCATCACCTCCGGACCGCCGGATTACGCGCCCGACAGCATGCCGGTGCGCACCGTCGCCGACGAGCTCGAACAGGCGCTCCTCGGGCCGTCGATCGAACCGGCCGCGGCGTCGGTGGAGGAGGCGGAGGAGATCGTCCGCCGCGCCTTCGAGACGGTCCGCCTGCAGAACACCGCCTTCCTCAACGGGAACATGGGTCCGAACACCAACACCATGGCCGGCTTCGACGCCGGCGTCCGTCCGTTCGCGCCGATCATGGCGCCGGCGCTGGTGGACAACCTCGCGCTGCGGTCGCTGCACCAGAGCATCGTCACCGCGCTTCGCAGCGAGACCGCGCCGTGGTTCGGCGAAGTGCTCCGCGATTACACCGGCGCGGCCGACCTGACGGACGAGGGACGCCGCAAGATGCCGGCGATGATGCGCGGCGCGGACGGCAATCACCTCGCGCTGACGCGGCGGCAGGTCGACACGATCCGCAAGGCCTCGACGCGCGGGCTGCACCTCACGCAGGCCAACCCCGCGGGAGGGGAGCCGCCGCCGGCCACGCCCCTCAACGTCACCGCCAGGGCCGCCGGCAAGCCGCTGGCCGTGCAGGCGCTCGAGGGGACGTTCCAGCCGAAGGAGCTCGACCGGGACGCGCGCCTCGAACAACTGCACTATCGCGCCGCCGGCAACCCGGCCGGCACGCTCGCGACCACCGCCATCTCGAACTGCTTCCCCGGTCTCGAGTTCGACTTCCGCAACGCCTGGAAGAAGCTGTTCGTGGAGGTGGAGCTCCACGAGTTCGGGCCGTTCATCATCGACGGACGGGAGATCGTCGGCTCCATCGGCTCGATGGAGCTCAATGGGCAGCAGATCGCCCTCACCGCCGAGCAGCGCATCCCCGGAGCGAATCCGGGCGATCCGCCGGAGGTGACGGGAAGCGAAGTGCTCGAGCTGTCGAATGCGCTGGCGCTGGTGATTTCCAGTCCGGCCGGCACGAAGGTGCGTTGCGTGATCACCATGAACGACCAGGCGCCGGTGCAGCGCGACCTCACGGTGCGCGGGCTGTTCGCCGGTCAGACCTCGGTCATCGCGCGCGAGCTGGCGCTTCCCGGCGAGCTGACGCAGGGGCTCTGCTCGCCGTGGCAGAACGACTACCGCGAGTGCGGCTGCTACTACTGGGCCGCCAGCCGGCCCGATTACGTGAACGTCGAGCCTGGAGCGGACGGCGTCAGCGTCGGCCATAACTGGCTCGCGGTGCGTGATGCAAACACGCCGAAGACCTACCTTCCGGACAGCTCGGCCACCGGACTCGTGACGTACGAGCAGCTGTTCCGCGAATGGGAGCGCGTGCTGCGCTTCCAGGTCGGCGGGAGCGACAGCGAGTGAACGCCCGCGAGCTGTTCGCGGCCTCGGCGCCCGTGCACCCGGAGATGCATTTCTTCGACGATCACGTGCTGCTCGCGAACGGCAGCCGCGTCTATGCCCTCGGCGAGGGGGCGCGTGCGCGGCTCGAGTCCGGCGATCTCGAGCTCGCCGCGCCGCCGTACATCGGCGAGCACGAAGCGCCGGTCGCGCCGCCGCTCCGCGCGATCTCGCTGGCCATCGCGCAGAAGTGCAACCTCGGTTGCACGTACTGCTACGCGCAACAGGGGGAGTTCGGCGGGACCGCGAAGAACATGCCGGCCGAGGTGGCCCTGCGCGCCGTCGAGCTGCTCTTTCGCGAAGCCGGCCGCGGCGATCGCGTGAACCTGTCGTTCCTCGGCGGGGAGCCGCTTTTCAACCGTCCCGTCCTGCAGGCCGCCACATTGCGGGCCCGCGAGCTCGCCCGCGAGCGCGGTGCGCAGGCGACGTTCTCCATCACCACCAACGGCACGCTGCTGCGCGAGGAGGACGCGGAGTTCTTCGAAGCACACGCCTTCTCCGTCACGGTCAGCGTGGACGGTATCGGGGAGGTGCACGACCGGCTGCGGCCGGCGAAGAGCGGGAGGGGGACGTTCGACGCGCTGGTCGCGCGCGTCACGCCGCTGTTGCAACGGCAGCGGGCGATGCAGGTATCGGCGCGCGTCACCGTCACGCCGCACAACCTCGCGCTGCGCGAGACGCTCGACGCGCTGATCGGCCTCGGCTTCCACAGCGTCGGCTTCTCCCCGATGCTCCGCTCGCCGTCCGGAAACGACGAGCTGTCGCACGACGACCTGGCAGCGATGCTCGACCAGATGATCGACTGCGGGCGGGAGCTCGAGCGGGCGATCGTGGACGGGCGCCGCTATCCGTTCGCGAACGGGGTGAACGCGCTGCGCGAGATCCATCGCGGCACGCACCGCCCTTATCCCTGCGGTGCGGGCGCGGGATACGCCGGCGTGTCGGCGGACGGCGAGCTCGCCGCCTGCCATCGCTTCGTCGGCGACGCCGACGGCGCGATGGGCGACGTGGCGAGCGGCATCGACCGCGCGCGGCAGGAGGCGTGGCTCGGCGAGCGGCACGTACATCGACAGGAGCCGTGCAATCGCTGCTGGGCGCGATATCTCTGCGGCGGTGGGTGCCATCACGAGGTGATCCGCCGCGGCCGTCCGGCCTGCGATTACATCCGCGGCTGGCTCCACTACTCCCTCGGCGCGTACGTCCGGCTGCTCGCGCAGCGGCCGGAGTGGTTCGGAGACGAGCCGTCGTGATCGCGTGCGACGTCGCCGTCATCGGCGCCGGCCCGGCCGGCAGCGCCGTGGCGCGGCGGCTGGCGATGCTCGGCCACGACGTCGCGATCGTCGAAAGGCGGCCCGCGTCGGCGCGTCCGCGATTCGCGGAGACGCTCGCGCCCGGCGTGAACGTGCACCTGGCGACGCTCGGCATCGAGCTCGCCGATGCGGTGCCGGTGGGACGCAAGCTCGTGCGGTGGCGCGGCGGCGTGGAGGAGATCGAAGACGCGAGCCTGCTCGTCGACCGCGCGCGGTTCGATGCGCAACTGCTGCGGTCCGCGGCCGAGGCGGGTGTGCGTGTGTTGCAGCCATGCACCTTCGAGAGTGCCGGCGTCGAGGCCGCGTTCGTCGTCGACGCGAGCGGCCGCGCGAACGCGCTGCGCTGGAAGCGTGAGTCGCCGCCGGTGCGCACCTTTGCGTTGCGCGCTCGCTGGAACGCGATCGACGCGCCGCCGGAGATGCGCGTCGCCACGGTCGCGGAAGGGTGGTTGTGGGGCGTGCGGGGAGCGGCGGGCGACTATCACGTCTGCGCCTTTCTCCGTCGCGAAGCGATCCGCGACGACCTGGCCGGGCTGCTCGAAGAATCGGGACTGTTCCCGTTCCTCACGTCACGGCCGGATGAGTGCCACGCCTGCGACGCGACTCCGCACTTCGTTGCCGAGCCGCTCGCGGCGAACGCGCTCGCCGCCGGCGACACCGCGTGCGCGATCGATCCGCTCTCCTCCTCCGGCATCCAGACTGCCCTCGGCGGCGCGATCGCCGCGAGCCTGGCCATTCACACGATCCTGCGCGCGCCCGAACGGCGCGCGGCCGCGGCCGCGTTCTACGCCGAGCATGTCCGGCGGGTCGCTGCGCGTCATCGCGACTGGACCGCCACGCATCACGCGAACGTGGACGCCGGCGGCCCGTTCTGGCGCGAGCGCGTTTCGGAACCACCCGCCGAGGAGCCGGCGAAGCTGGTGCCGCCGCAGGCGATCGTTGCGCTCGATCCACGCGCCGCGCTGGTCGATGCGCCCGTGGTGGCGGGCGATTTCATCGAGACGAGGCGCGTCGTCCGCACGCCGCGCGGCGAGCACGTGGCCTATCTCGGCAGCACGGAAGTGGCGCCGCTGCTGGCGAACCTCGGCGATCCGATGACCGCCGGCGAGCTCGCGCACTCGTGGCAACTCGCGCCGCGCACCGCGATCGGCGTGCTGCAGTGGCTCGTCGCCAACGAGGTCCTGGGGAGGGTCGATGGAGGGTGAGCTCTACGTCGCGGCGTACGTCGACGACGAGGAGGAGCGGGGGATTGCGTACAGGACGCTGCGCAATCCGGTTCCGTTCCCCGCGTTCATCGAAGGGTGGATCGCGCCGCGCAACGTCGAGATGCTGACGGCACGCCGGATCGCCATTCTCGTGCTCGACATGCCGGACGTCACGCCCGAGGTCAGGGCGGAGCTCTCGGAGGCCGAGGTCCCGCGCGCCGCGCCCTCGCGGCGATCGAAGCGGAACGATCCCATACTGCGGGACCTCGTGCTCACGCTGGAAGCGCTGAAGGGCCCGCGGCCTCCGCAGTTCGGCACGATCGTCACGTACGTTCGCGGGCTCCTCGGGATGCAGGACGAAGACGCGTACCGCGTCCGGATCCGCGGCACGCTGACGGCGGAGTCGCGCGAGCTGCTGCGGCAGCAGAAGATCGAGCTGCTCTCGTTTCGCAGCGGCCTGTACCAGGCCTTTCTCACTCCGCGGCAGAAAGAGTGGCTCGAGCGGCAGGCGCAGTTCGTCGAGTCCGTGCGCCGTTACGATCTCCTCGACACCATGCACACGACGCTGGTCGCGGCGCTGCGCGAGGTGCGGTACTTCGACGCGGCGGGGCCGCCGCGACTGTTCGATCTCGTCCTCCACAGGCCGGGCCACCGGTCCCGGGCGCTGAAGCTCGTGCGGCGGTTCGCCGGCTCCGCGGCAATTGTGGAGACGTCCGATTCCGCGATCCGCTTTTCCTCGAAGCTCGATCCGAGGCTGCTCGCCGTCCTGGCCGATTTGCCGTGGGTCCAGTCGCTGATGCCGGTGGCGCCGGCACGGCTCACCTGCGACGTTGCGCGCACGCTGATCGGGTTGCCCGCGCCGCCGCCGCCCACGGCCTTTCGCTGGAACGGGGAAGGGGAGATCGTGGCCGTCATCGACAGCGGCATCGACGACGCGCATCCCGATCTCCTCGGCCAGCTCGCGACGGAGCCGGTCTCGTTCGAAGGCGCACCGGTCGCCGACCGCGTCGGCCACGGCACGCACATCGCCGGCATCATTGCCGGCACGGGAGCGGCGGCAAAAGCAGGCGGCGGTCCGCCGATCTGCGGCATCGCCCCGGGCGCGAAGCTGGTGGTGGTCGCGAACGTCGACGCGGCCGGCGTCCCGAACGTCCCGCTCGACGTGGAGACGCTCTTCGACCTCGCCGTGAGCCGCGGTGCGTCGATCCTCAACGTGAGCTGGGGACGCGGCCCCACCAAGTCCACCTACGACGAGACGGCGAAGAGCATCGACCGCTATGTCCGCAAGCATCCGGACGTGCTGGTCGTCGTGGCGGCGGGCAACTACAGCGTCGCCCCGAACGGCGAGTACGACTTCTACACGCTCTCCACCCCCGCGACGGCGAAGAACGCGCTGTCGGTCGGCGCCTCCGCCACGAGCCGCACTAGCTTCGCCGAGACCTGGGGACAGCGGGGCGGCTCGTCGTTCCCGACTCCGGCGGCCCGCGACGAGCCTGTGTCGGGCAACCCGGATCGCGTGGCCGGCATCAGCAGCCGCGGTCCGACGGAGTTCGAGAGCGCCAAGCCGGAGCTCGTCGCCCCCGGCACGCACATCCTCGCGCCGCGCGCACGCACCATCGCGCCGAGCCTCCTCTGGAGCGATGGCACGACGCCCGAGTACGCGTACTTCGGCGGCACCAGCATGGCCGCGCCGGTCGCCGCCGGCGCAGCCGCGATCGTGCGCCAGTATCTCCGCACCGCCCGCGGTGTCGCCAAGCCGTCCGCGGCCCTGCTCAAGGCGATGCTCATCAGCGGCGCGGCGCGTCTCCCCCTGCACAGGGACCCGACCGTCGCGGACGACATCGGCTATCCCGATTTCGACCAGGGCTTCGGCCGCCTGGATCTCGCGCGCATCCTGCCGGCCGAGGAAAACGGCGAGCTGCGCCACCGCGTCGCGTTCGACGACGTCGCCGACGATTCCGAGGATGCGCTGAAGAGCGCGACGGCGCGCTCGTATGCGCTCTTCGCCGGCGAACCGGCGGAACCGCTCGTGATCACCCTCGTCTGGACCGACCTGCCGGAGAAGCAGGCGCAGAACAGCCTCACCCTGACGGTGAAACGCCTGCCCGCCGGCACCCCGATCGTCGGCAACGCCACGTTCATGCACCTGCGTCCGCGGCTGCAGGGAGCCGCGCAGCTCGACCGCCGCAACACCGTGCACCAGGTGCGGATCGAAAACGCGCTGCCCGGCGAGTACGTATTGCGCGTCACCGCCCAGGCGCTGCTCGCGCCGCAGCAGGGATACGCGCTCGTGGCGGCCGGCAACCTGCGCACTGCTGCGTTCCGGCGGTTGAAATAGGTGCGCGTACGCGAATCACGATCTTTCCACCCTCCCTTCCTTCCTGTATTCTCGATATCTCTCTCCCAAGTCAAAAGCGGGTCCGACGGAGGCTGAGTGGCCGACCGCAATCCATACGTGATCGGGGTACCGCTCACGGAAAGTGCCGCGTTTTACGGGCGACAGGAGTTCTTCAAGTTCATCGGCGACGTCCTCGACGCCGCGAAGCAGAACGTCATCGTTCTCTACGGCCAGCGGCGCATCGGGAAGACGTCGGTCCTGCATCGCGCCGCGAAGTGGTTGGGGGCGGACGGCGCCTTCTTTCCCGTCTACTACGATCTGCAGGGCAAAGAGCGGCTGAACCTGAGCGAGGTGCTGGAGAACCTGGCCCAGACGCTGGCGCGGCGGCTGGAGCTGCCGCGGCCCGATCCGGAGCGGTTCGACGACGACGGGATCTATTTCCGCGACGAGTTTCTGCCGCAGGCCTTCAAGCGTCTCGGCGAGACGCGCCTCGTGCTGCTCATGGACGAATTCGACGTCTTGAGCGATGAGTTGGAGAGCACGCGTGCGGCCTCGAAGACATTGTTCCCATACCTCCAGGACCTCATCGTCACGCGGCCGCAGATCGGCTTCGTATTCGTGGTCGGACGGCGCATCGAAGAGCTGGCCACGCACTTCCAGGCGATCTTCAAGCAGGCCGTCTACCGGCGGGTCGGCCATCTGCAGCCGGAGGAGTCGCGCGAGCTGATCGTCGAGCCGGCGCGCGGCATGATCGCGTACACGGATGACGGGGTCCGCGCGATCCAGGAGCTGGCCGCGGGTCATCCCTACTTTACGCAGCTCATCTGCTTCGAAGCATTCAACGCGGTGAAGGACGGGAGCAGACAGGTGACGGAGGAGGTGGTCCAGCTCGCGGTGAGCCGCGCGATCGAGAGCGGTCACGGCGCGCTGAACTGGTTCTGGGAAGGGTTGCCGCGCGCGGAGCGCTTCATCCTCTCCGCGGTCGCGCAGGCGTCCGGCGAGTCCGGCGTCGCTTCGAAGGACGGGGTGCGCCGTCTGCTCGAGGAGTACCGGATCATGCTGAGCGGTTTCGAGCTCAACGACGCTCCTGACCGGCTGGTGGAGTGGGAGATGCTCAGGCACGAGGGCTCCGACGCCTATGGCTTCGTGGTCGAGATCGTGCGGCGCTGGGTGATCGCGGAGCATCCGCTCTCGAGCGCACGGCGCGACATCGATTACGTGAGCAAACGCGCCGTACGCCTGTTCGAAAATGCGCGCGACGCGCATTCGGAAGGCGACCTGCCGTACGCGCGGGACGAGTACCGCCGCACGCTCAAGGCGAACCCGAATCACAGCGGCGCACAGCTCGGACTGGCGCTGGTGCTGTTCGAGCTTGGGGAGCTCGATGAAGCGATCGCGGAATTTCAACGCGCGTACGCGATCGACGAGATGAGCGCGCGCGACGGGCTGATCCGCGCGCGTCTGGCGAAAGCGCAAGCGCTCGAGGAGCAGCAGCAGTTCGACGGCGCGATCGCGCAGTACGAGCAGGTGTTGCAGCTCGCCGGACCAGAGGAGACCGCGATCGGCCGGCTCGGCGCGATCTGGCAGGAGCGCGGCGAAGCGGCGCTCGTGGCGGGGGACCTGACCGCGGCGACGGCGCTCTATGAAAAAGCGCTGACGCTGGTTCCGGGTGACGCACAGCTCGCATCCCGGCTCGAAGCCGCACGGAACAGGCTCGAAGAAAAAAAGAACGTGCATCTGATCTTCCAGAAGGCGCTGGTCGCACACCAGGCGGGCGAAATGGAGCGCGCGCGCGAAGGCTACAAGAAGCTCATCCAGATGGATGTGCTCAGCTACGAAGGGAAGAACATCGCCTCACTTCTCGCGGACACCGTGGCCGCGCCGCGTCCGTCGCCACAACCTCACGCGAGCGCGGAGCCGAAGCCGGCACCTGATCCCGAGGTGCAGAGCGCCGAGATTCCGTCTGAGGGACCCGCATCGTTTCCCCAGCAGGTCCGACAGCCGGAAAAGACGAAGAGCGGGGCGGGAGGCATCGTCACGATCATGGTGCTTGGGGGGCTGGCGTTGATCGGCTTCCTGAGCGTGCCGGCTTCAGTCTCCAGCATCGATCTGCCAGCCACTGCTTCACTGGCAGCGGGCGAAACGCTGCAGCTCTCCCCTTCGGTCCGATACGACTCGACGTGGCGCAATAAGACGGAGCCCAAGGTGTCCGATTACTCATGGCAGAGCAGCGATCCGTCCATCGCCACCGTGGCCGACGGCAAGGTGGCCGCCGTCGCAGCAGGCACGGCGAGTATCACCGCGTCGTACAGAGGGCTTACCGACGAAACAGCACTGACCGTCGAGACGTGGGACATTCCGCCGATCAGAGGCAACGTCACAAAAGTTCTTTTTTTCATGGACCCGAGCTCGGACGCGCAGAAGCTCGCGCCGGAGCACAACTACGGGACGCGGTTCGCTGCAAAAGAACCGGGGACCATCTACACGACCATCAAGGTCGATCTTGCCCGAAAGCTGGGGCGGGAGACCAAGGTCGACCTGACGTATGCACTGATCCGCTCCGATGAATCGGTCGCCGAGGAGTACGCGTTCGTACTGACGGTGCAGTCCTCGTGGGAAGCGCTCGAAAAGACCTTGCGGCTCGATTTCGACAGGCGTCCCGGCACCTACCGTCTCGAATACCGCTATGACAACAAGCCGATCGGCAGCGGCACGTTCGTCGTCAACTGAACCGAGGAATCCCCATGCCTTCATCCAAACCGAATCCATTCGTCTACGGCGCGCCGGTCGACATCTCCTGCTTCATCGGCCGGCAGACCGAAGTCGACCTCCTTTTCCAGCAGGTCACCAGCACGTCGCGCGGCAGCGTGGCCATCATCGGCGAGCGCCGCATCGGGAAGACGTCGCTGCTCCACTATGTCTCCGCGCCCGACGTCATCCGGCGTTTCAACCTCGAGCAGGAGTCGTCGATCTTCCTGTTCATCGACTGTGCGGCGATCGCGCCGCTCACCATCACCCGTTTCTGGCAGTACATCCTCACGCGGCTGCAACGGCAGCTCAAGCGCGTCCGCGCGCAGAGTCCTCTCCTGGGCACCATCGCCGCGCTGCTCGATGCGCCGGAGATCCGCACGTCCGAGATCGAGTTCCTGATCGAAGACCTCCACGCCGAGAACCTCATCCTCGTGCTGCTGCTCGACGAGTTCGAATGGATCGTCCGCACCGATTTCGATTCCGAAGCCGTGACGCGCGAGCTCCTCGGCGGACTGCGTGCGCTCATCAACCACGTTTCGCGCGCGCTCTCGCTCATCGTGGCCACGCGCCGTCCGCTGCACGAGCTCTGTCAGGACGTCCGCTTCATGGGATCGCCCTTCTACAACAACTTCATCTACCTCCACCTGCGCCCGTTCAGCCGGCCGGAGGCCGACTCCCTGCTGGACCAGATGCTCAAGGACACCGACGTCGTCTTCACGCCCGCCGACAAGACGCTCGTGTACGAGCTCGCCGGCACGCATCCGCTCCTGCTGCAGGCCGCGGCTGCGTGTGTGTTCGACCTGCGCCGCGCCGCGCTTGGCGGGGAGGTCGACCGCCGGCTCGTGCTCGAGCGCTTCATGGATCTCACCGAGCATCAGTGGCAGGACCTCTGGCGCTGGTCGACATCCGAGGAGCAGGACGTGCTGACGCGCATGGGGCGCGATCCTCACGGAGCCGCGGCGCTGCTGCAGCGGAGGCCGAACGAGCGGCGCCGGCTGCTCGAGCGCGGCCTGATCGTGGACGACGGCGGGACGGCGAGACTCTTCTCGCCGATGCTGCGCCACTGGCTGATGGAGCGCGCGGTGGAGCAGCGCCGCAGGCAGACCTCTCCCGGCCAGACCGTCGCGGAAGCCGAAAACCGGACCATGGTCTTCGTCAGCTACAGCCACAAGGACGAGGCGGAGAAGGAGGCGCTCCTCACCCAGCTGCGCGTCCTGCAGCGGGGGGCCGACCTGATCGAGGTGTGGAGTGACGACGAGATCGGCGGAGGCGAGGCATGGGAGGCGGCGATCGAAAAGGCCCTTCTGCGTGCGCGCGTGGCCGTGCTCCTGATCAGCGCGAACTTCCTCACCTCCGAGTTCATTCTGCGCACCGAGGTGCCGAACCTCTTGCGGCGCCGCCAGCAGGATGGGATCACCGTCATTCCCATCGTGGCGAAAGGCTGCGCGTGGCGGAAGATCGAGTGGCTGAAGTCGATGAACGTGCGGCCGAAGAACGGCGATCCCGTCTGGGGCGGTGCGGACAACCGCGCAGCGGACGACGTGCTGGCGGAGATCGCGGAAGAAATCGCCGGCATTGTGGGGCGGTGATTTGGAGTGCGGTGACCGCAGTCACCGCTTTTCCTGATTTACGGCAGTGCGTCGGCGGACGGAGTCAAAGCGGTGCCTGCGGTCACCGCACTCCATAGTCGTCGTCGCGAGTGCGATCTCGCACTCGCGACGACGAATCTTGTACCTACGGCACGACCACTACATCGGTGAACGTCCCTGTCATCGTTCCTGCGGCTGCGCCGTTGCGCAGTGCCACCAGCCCTACCAGCGTATTCGCGGGCATGGCGATGGTTTGCGAGGGGCCGGTCTGGTTCCAGGTGATGCCGTCGTTGGAGAGGTAAGCGGTGAAGGTGTTGCCCACGCGTTTGACTTTTACCCAGGTCCGGAATGGCTGCGTTCCTTCGGATGGGCCGTCGCTGAGCGTGGTCGTGGCGCCGGTGGTGACGCGGCGGCGGAACTTGGCCTTGTTCTGCGTCGTGGTCATCATTGTCGCGTGCATGGCCGACGCGGAAAGGTCGGCGCGGATCATCACGGCGGCGAGGGAGAAGGCGGCGCCGGTGGGGAGCGTCAGGTCGCTGATGAAGGCGGAGATCTCGCCGTCGCCGTTCATCGGCTGGTAGACGAAGCGGAAGGCGTCGGCGCCTGCCCAGACGTCATCGCCGCCGGCGGTGATGGTGAATGAATCCGGACCGGTCTGCGTCTGGCTCCCGGCGGGACCGACGGTGCCGACATCGGCAGCCTGCCAGGTTGCCGGCGGCGTGGTGGATTGCACCGTGACGTTGTCGATCGTCACCGTCGCCTGTGGTGCGGTGCTGCCGTTGCGGAGCGCCACCAGCCCGACGTACACCGTGGACGGCAGCGCGATGGTCTCGGGCGAGCCGGCCACTTCGGTCCACGAGGTGCCGTTGCTGGAGATGAATGCACTGAAGACGTTCCCCACGCGCTTGAGCTTTAGATAGCGCGGGAACGGCGTCGAGCCTTCACTCGGCCCGGTGCTCACGGTGTCGCCGCCGGTGGTCGCGCGGCGGCGGAACTTGGCCTTGCCGGTGTTGGTGATCATCATCGACGCGTGCGCCGCATTTGCGGCCAGCGATGCGCGCATCACCACCGCGCCGAGGGAGAAGGCAGCGCCGCTCGGGTTCTGGAAGTTCTGGACGTTCGCGACGATCTCGCCGTCGCCCGCCAGCTGCTGATGGACGAAGTGGAAGTCGTCCGCGGTGGACCAGAGGTCGCTGCCGCCGGCGGTCATCGAGAACGTGCCGTTCGCGTACGACGTCGAGCCGTTGACGCCCGTGCCGACGTCGCTGGTCTGCCACGGCGGAGGTGGCGGCTGGGGTCCGGTCCCGGTTTCGGTGAAACCGATCTTGACGACCGCATGGTCCGACATCGCCACCTCGTCCGTCGGACCGACCGTTTTGTTGCCGACCCAGTAGCTCGTGGCACTAGGGAGGTTGTCGTGGAAGCCCATGTCGATGCGGCTGCCGAAGCCGTGTCCGTCGCCGCCGCCTTCCGTGCCGAAGCAGCACGTCAGCGCGTCTTTGTCGCCGGCGGGAAGCAACGGCGAGGTGCCGGCCTCGACGTAGTTCCTGCCGGCGAGATCGTTGTACGGCGTGGAGCCTTTCTGGAAATTGAAGTCGCCCATGATGAGGAGGCGCCCCGACGTCCCCGCTTTGGCGCGCACGAACTGGTCGAGCTTCTGCGTCTCACAGACGTGATCCCCTTTGAGACGCGTGGCGAAGAGGTGCACGGCCTTCGAGGGGGTGCGCGCGGCATCGGTGTAGATGTAGCCGTGGACCGCCTGCGCATACGAATCGGATGAACAAAGCAACAGCCCCAGAACCGCAACGGACAGCCTGAGGCCTCGGCGGATCACGATCATGACGTCTCCTTTTTCGGTCAACGAAGCGACTCGTCAAGGAGCAAGCGTCATTCCATCCGTGCGGAAAAATTGCGTGACGGACACTTCCGTCCGTCGCACATGCTGCGTGTCCCCGCCCGCCCAGGTCTCTCGCTCGACGCTCGGGATGACAGCGAGGTGCGGCGACGTTGCGTCGCCGCACCCAAACACGACCTAGTGGTGCGAGTACGGCGAGAGCGACGGGGCCACTTCCACCACCGTCATCATGCCGCGGTCTTCGTGGGCGAGGATGTGGCAGTGGATGACGTAGAAGCCGGCGTAGTCGACGAAGCGGCTGCGCATCTTGAAGTAGCCGGGGATGACGACCTGGTTGCCGTCGGCGTCGTTGATGGGGTTGCCCTTGGCGTACGTCGCGTCGAGGCCTGAGGGGATCGGCATGACGTCCCACCAGATCGCATTCTGCGACGACGGAACGCGGTCGCACGGTTTCCAGGTGTCGGGGTTTTTCGGATCGAGCAGGCACTGGTTGGCGCTGGTGCGCGCGTTCGGGTCGGTGATGTATTTGGGCGTGCCGTCCGCCAGCTTCGAGTTGGGCTCGAACGTCTCGATCACCTGGAACGGGTTGATGTGGATGTGGAACGGGTGGGAGATGTCGGGGGAGAAGTTGCGGACCGTCCACTCCTCGACGGTGTTGAGCCGCACCAGCGCGCCGACGTCGCCGTCGAACTGCTTGCCGTCGATCTTGTGCACCGCGGCCGGCTGGCGCGGAGGACCGACGCCGTCCTTGAATACCTGCGGCACGGTGGAGAAGTCGATGACCTTCGTGGCCTTCACCGCGCTGGCGGGGATGTCGGCCAGGAACTCGGGGAACGACGGTGCGGTCGCGAGGAAGTTCATCGGCGGCGAGGGCTTCGTGCCGGTGATCTTCACGGTGACGAGGTTGATCGGAAAGGGGCTGAGGTTGCCGGGATCGACGGTGTTGCGGACCTGGATCGTGCATGCGGTGCACGAGTCCGGCGCCTTGACCAGGAGGTCGGCGCGGTTGCCGGATGCGAGGAGGAATCCCTTGTTCAGGCTGTTCTGGTAGTTGACGTCGTTGAACTGGACGCCGTCCTGCGCCAGCTGCCGCCACTGGAAACCGGCAGGCGGTCCCGAAAACTGCACGCCCCCTCGGGCGGAGGTGTTCACGATGCGCCAGAGCTGCACTTCGCCCGGCGCCATGGTGATGACGGGGTTCGTGCGGCCGTTGACCGTAAAGTCGGGGCCGCGATCCTGTCCCGCGCCTTTCATCAGGTTCGGCGACGAGCCGAGCTGGGTGATGAGCAGGAGCGGCTGATCCCGCGTCCACGGCTTGTCGTTCTTCGCGTACGCCTTGTAGGCCTCGTTCAGCTCGTCGTCGTATTTGCCTTCGATGATGAACGCGCCGACCATGCCGTTGGAGACGTTGATGGTGGTGGAGCCGTGCTTGTGCGCATGATACCAATGCGTGCCGGGGGCCTGTCCCATCTGCAGCGGCAGCCGCGGCGGATCCTCGGTGAGCAGCGGGCTCCACGAGCTGCCTTCACGCTCCGCCGCGCCGGCACCGCCGGTGTGCGCCGCGTGCGCGTTGGTGGCCGCGGCCGGCGTGGCGCCGTACTCGGGCAGCCGGAAGCAGTAGGGGTACGAGCCGATGTAGTACTGCGGCCAGGCGCCGTTCGCGAGCTCCTGCTCGTTGACCTTCCAGACGGAGCGGGTCGTGCCCGGTTGCGAGTCGAACCGCTGCAGCTTCGCCTTCTGGTCGTCGGTCCAGGCCTTCGGCAGGTCGCTCCACTTGCGCGGCCATTCGCGATGCTGGATCTGCTTGAGCTCCGCTTCGCAGCGGCCGAAGAATTCGTCGAAGAGCGGCTTCACGTCGCCCGGCTTCACCGGCGGATTGCCCGACAGGCGCTGCGAGGAGAGGATCTCCAGGAAAACGTTGTCGCCGGTCGTATTCGGGTTCGTGTGGGTGCCGTGGAAGTGGATGTTGGCGGTGGTGGAGCCGTGGAAGCAGTTCGGGTACTTGTCCCGCCCGGGATAGCCGGCGCTGGAGTCGTCGCACTGCTGCTGGTCGCCGCGGTCGATGCCGGGGGCGCCGCCGTCGCGTGAGTTGTTGAACACGGCCGGGTTGACGTTGTTGAGGAACGTCAGCTCGATCATGTCGCCGACGCGGGCGCGGAGCGTCGGGCCGGGCATCGGATCGCCCGTCCCGCCTTCCGGGACCTCGGCGTACGGCGGGACGGCTTCCGGGCTCCGGAAGGCGCGCACCCACTGCGGCCAGCAGGCCGAGAAGGCGTTCGGTGCGCCCGGCTGCACGGAGCTGCCGTCCGGGTTCCTCAGCGGATTGCGTTCGGCGATCCGGTTCTTTTCGCTGATCAGCGTCACGGTGGCGCGCAGGCGGCCGCCGCTGGAGATGAGCTCCGGGATCTTCGGGAGGTCCTGCTTCGACGGCAGGCAGGGGACCTGGGACGTCACCGGACGCGCCGGCGTTGGCGCGGACGCGGGCGCGGGGGTCTGTGCGTAGCTCGCGCCCGCCGCCAGGACGGCCGCGGCGAGCAGAAGGGACGACGAGCGGTTGGCTTTCAAGATCATTGCGACTCCTCCGGGTTCAGGTTCTGGACGGCGGCGACGAAGATGCTGCCCACCTCGTCCGCGTGAAGCGCGCACGCGTACGAGATGCTCGTCCCTTCGGCGGCTTCCACGACGTACAACGGACGCGATCCTTCGCCGGCCAGGATCTCCTCGGTCTCGAAGCTCCCGTCGGCCATCCGGATCTGGTGCTGGAGCCCGGTGGTGTTGTCCCAGCTGACTCCGGCGAACTGCGGCGCGGACAGTGAACTGGGCTCGAATTCGGCCTTGGTCTTCCCGGGGATGATGCTGATCAACAAATCAGGCATGGTTCTCCTCCTTGTTCTCTCTCTCGGAAGCGTAATCATGCACTCGTTTTCGCTTCAGGCGGCCTGTTCCTTGCTCCTGGTCCCGGCATGAGCGAAGAAAAATCGACGGAAGAGCAGACGCAGAAGATCGACGCGATCGTCGGCGACGAAGTGCTCGGGTACGAAGGCGCGGCGCACGGGGAGCACTCCGGGCAGGAAACGCCGGAGTATGAGGATGCGGGCGACACGCTTGCGGACAGCCTCGCGGACAACAGGCCCGAGCAGATCAAGTAGTCGCACCTGTCGCGACAAGGTGGAGCCGCTTCCTTTCGGAGGTCCTGCTATACTTCCGTAATCCACCTATGCCTACCGTAGATCCTACCGCCCGGCCGCCTGTGCCGGTGGAACAGGATCGTCGGCAATCCGACGACGTGGTGCGGGTCTTCGTCAGCTACAGCCACAAAGATCCTGCCTACCTCGCCGACGACTCGCTGCTCGGGTTCCTCAAAGGTCTCTCGGCCGAGGAGGGCGTGGAGTTCTGGACCGACGAGCGCATCACCGCGGGGTCGTTCTGGAACGACGAGATCCGTTCCCGGCTCGCCACGAGCGACATCGCGCTCGTCCTGGTGAGCCAGGCCTTTCTCGACTCCCCTTACTGCACGCAGATCGAGATCGAGAGCTTTCTCGATTCCTGCCGCAAGCGCGGGATGCTGATGTTCCCGGTCGTCCTCTCGCCGTGCGAGTGGGAGCGGCACGCGTGGCTGGCCACGCGGCAGTTCCTGCCTGCCGGCGGTGAGACGATCGAGGAGCATTACACCGACCCGGGCAAGCAGAAGCGGCTCTTCCTGCGCATCCGGAACGAGCTCCGGCAAGCGGTGCGGAGCGTGCGGGAGGCGCGTGCCGCCACGGTGGCTCCGGTGGAGACGGTGGAGCCGTCGTTCGCCGAGAAGCGGCAGGTCACGTTCCTCCGCTGCGACCTGCTGCCGCGCGAGCCGGACGGCTCGCCGCTCGATCCCGGCGACGCGAGTGAAGTGCTGCACGAGCTGATGCCGGAGTACGACAAAGTCACCACGAAGCTCTTCGCGAAGTACAACGGTCACGTGGTCGGCACCGGCATGGGCGGGACGCTGGTCTGCTTCGGCTATCCCGACATCGCCGAAGACGACAGCCGCCGCGCCGTCCGCGCAGGATTGGAGCTGGTCACGCGCGTCGGCACGCTCAGCACCCGCTTCGAGGCGGAGCTGGGCGTGGCCCTGGCCACGCGCGTGGCCGTGCACACCGGTACCGTCGTCACCACGCGCGAGCACGCCGACGAAGATCTCTCCCGCGGCGACGCGCCGATGGCCACGATGTACCTGCAGCAGGAAACGGAGCCCGGCTCGGTGGTCGTCACCGCGGCCACGCTGCGGCTCGTGGAGCCGTTCTTCGAAGTCGAACCGGTGGGCTCCATCCGCGTTCCCGGCGCCACCGTACCGGTCGCATACAGCAGGATCGTCGCGGACAAGGGCTTCGAGACGCGCTTCGAGGCCACCGCCAGCCAGACCCTCACACCGATCGTCGGCCGCGACAGGGAGATGGACCTCCTGCTCGACCGCTGGCAGAGCGCGCGCCGCGGTTCCGGCGGCGTGGTCATGCTCTGCGCCGAGGCGGGCGTCGGGAAGTCGCGGCTCCTCAAGCAGGTCCGCGAACGCGTCGCCGAGCAGGCGCACACGTGGCTGGAGTGGCGCTGCTCGCCGTACTACCGCGACTCGGCGCTCCATCCCGTGGTCGAAGCGTTGAAGGAGACCCTCGGGATCACGCACGAGACGTCCGATCGCGACAAGCTCCAGCGGATCCGAGACAACCTCGCGACGCTCGACGGAGCGGGTGACGACCTGCAGCCGTACCTCGCGCACATCCTCGGCGTGCAGTCCGCGCCGGCGCGCCGGAGCGGCTCGTTCCGGGCCGTCGACACTTCGGCGGAGCGCAGCGGCGCCTTCCGTGCTGTCACGTTTTCGGGGCAGATTCCGATCCCGCAGGCGGAGCCGTCGGCCCGCGCGTCCCCGCAGGAGCAGAAGCAGCATGCGCTCGAAGCCGTGGCGGTGTTCGTGGAGCTCACGGCGATGCAGAATCCGGTGGTGCTCGTGGTCGAGGACCTGCACTGGATCGATCCGACCACCGTCGAGCTGCTCGACCTGATCGTCGAGCAGGCGCCCGGCCTGCCGTTGCTGGTCCTGCTCACCTATCGCCCCGAATACGCGCCGCCGCCGCGGTGGATGGCGCTCGAGTGCGTGAGCCAGCTCGCGCTCACCAAGCTCGATCGGGAGGATGTGGAGAAGATGATCCTCCACCTCGCGGGCGGCAAGCCGCTTCCGCAGCCGGTCACGGACGAGATCTTCGCGAAGACGGACGGGTTCCCGCTCTTCGTCGAGGACCTGACCCGGATGGTGATCGAGTCGGACCTGCTCGAGGAGCGCAACGGCGCGTACGAGCTGGTGGGACCCTTCCAGTCGCTGTCGATTCCGGCGACGCTGTACGAGACGATCATGGCCCGCCTGGCGAAGCTGGCCACGGCCAAGCCGGTGGCGCAGCTCGGCGCGACGATCGGGCGCGAGTTCGTGTACGACATGCTCCGCGCCGTGGCCTCGCTCGACGATCAGAGTCTCAAGCGCGAGCTCGACCGCCTCGTCACCGCGGGGCTGCTCTACCGGCGCGGGCTGCTCAGCAGGGCCAAGTACATCTTCAAGCACGCCCTGGTGCAGGAGGCGCTGCACGAATCGCTGCTCAAGCGGCAACGCAAGCAGTACCACAAGCTCGTGGCCGAGGTGCTGGAGGAGAAGTTCCCGAACGTGGTCCGCGACGAGCCGGAGCTGGTGGCGCGGCATTTCGTCGAGGCGGGGATCGCCGATAAGGCCGCCTCGTACTACTTCACCGCGGCACAGCGCGCGCTCGCCTCATCCAGCAATTCCGAGACGCTGGCACACGCCGCGAATGCCCTGACCATGATCGAGCAACTCCCGCCGTCCGAGGAGCGCTGGCGGATGGAGCTGGACGTCCGCTGCGTGCAGGGCAGCGCCCTCGTGGCCGTGCGCGGGTGGGCTTCGAAGGAGATGGGCGAGTGCTACGCCCGCGCCCGCGAGCTGTCCGATCAGCTGCCCGGCGCCCCGCGTCTCGTGGAGGTGCTCAAAGGGCAATGTTCGTTCAACAACTCCGCGGCCCGCCTGGGCGAGTCGCGTGCCCTCGGCGCGGAACTGCTGCGAATCGCCAAGGAGCAGGACAGCCTGCCGCTCGAGCTGGAGGCGCTCGGCGCGCTCTGCTTCGCGAATTTCTGGGGCGGCCAGCCCCAGGTGGCGGTCCGCTACGGTTACGACGCGCTGATGTTGTACGACCCGGGCGTGCAGCATCTCGATCACGTGGAGAGGTTCGGTGAAGATCCGGGCGCTCCTGTCTACACCTTCCTGGCCATGTCGCTGGCCGTCCTCGGACTGGAAGACCAGGCGCGGCAGATCAACGAAGCCGCCGAGGCCTCCTACGACGTCTATACGCAGATGCACAGCCGCTGCTACATCCTGGCCGGCCTGCTGTTCACCGCCCTCCAGACGCGCGATGCGGAACGGATCATGGAGGTCAGCACGAAACTGCTCGCCATCGCCGAGGAGTACCGGTACCCGACCTGGATCGGCATCGCTACCCCCATGCGCGGCTGGGCGCTGACCACGTTCGGCGAGATCGAGCAGGGCGTCGCGCTGATCAAGGCCGGACGGGACGGCTGGCGCGCCACCGGCGGCCGCCTGCACTCCAGCCAATACCCCGCGCTCATCGCCGAGGCATACATGTCCGTCGGCCGCTTCGACGAAGCCGCCGAGTGGCTCGAGACCGGCTTCAAAGACGCCGCCGAATGCACCGAAACGTATTACTCCTCGGAGCTCTGGCGCCTGAAAGGCGAGCTCTCGCTGCTGATGGGCAGCTCCGCCGCGGACGCGGAGGCGTCGTACGCCCGCTCGCTCGCCATCGCCCGCGAGCAGGAGGCGCTGACGTTCGAACTGCGCACGGAGGTGAGCGCTTGCGAGCTGCTGCGGCAGACGGATCCCGCCGCCGCGGGCGCACGGCTGCAAGCGGTGATGGCGCGGTTCACCGAGGGGTTTGGCTCGTGGGACATGAAGCGGGCGAAGGCGTTGATGGAACGGCTGGGATGAACACCACTACACGCGCCAACGGTTTGGAGTGCGGTGACCGCAGTCACCGCTTTTACTCGGCGCGCGTTGAACCTCAATCGTGCAGCTTCGAGGCACGCAGTAAAAGCGGTGACTGCGGCCACCGCACTCCAAACTGTTGGCGTAGGTGTAGAGGACGTACACGCGTCGCATAAGGCTACAAACCCTACCGCTCGCGGCGCGCTGCTTTTGTAGCCCCTCGGTGCGCTGTTCGAAGTTGGCCTCGGCGACGTAGCCGTCGGGGTCCCAGCGTTTCAGGTCGGGTCGCCGCCGCCGGCGAGGACGTTGAAGAGTAGAATAACCAACTGGAGTAATGATGCAATTGTCCGAAGCATTGAATGCCAAACGAGAGATATGTTCAGCACTGGGTTTCCGGGATGTACAGGCGCGGCCGGAAGAGCCGCGCGTGTCTGTGGGGATCTCATTGCCGCAGCAATCCCAACGCGTGTTCCACATTGCGATCAGAGCGCGTTCGTGCGACGACTTGGAGCTTGCGCGCGCGGAGGGCCGGCTTGATGTCTTAGAGAGCTACCCCGACTCAGAGGTGGACATCCGAATCACCGGCCCCATCGTCGCTCCCCGCGTTTTGGAAAGGACGGTGGCGAAGAAGCGACTCTCGATCGGCGCATCTATCGGCCATTATTGCTGCACCGGGGGCTCGCTCGGATTTTTCGCCCGGCGCACTGCGGACGGAACGCTCGGGATGGTTTCGAATAATCACGTTCTGGCGGCCGCAGACGAAGGGCTCGATGGCGATGACATACTGCATCCCCGCCGAGCGGACCATGGCTCGCGCGAGTTAGATGTCGTCGGCTACCTCGCCGGCGACTACCCTCGTCTCGACGACGATGCTCCGATCGTCGATTGCGCATTCGCCAGGCTACGTGACGGAATTTTGTACGACGCTGTGACGATCGGTCCGGACCTATACCTGAAGGCAGATGCCGCTCCTCTGGAACTACAGTGTGACGTTTTGAAAAGGGGACGAAGCACCGGTTTGACGCGTGGACGCGTCACGGCCTTCGCGATGGATCATTGCGAAATAAATTTCGATTTCACGTCCGTCTTCTTAGACCAGCAAATCGAGATTGAGTCAATCGATGACGAGCCATTCAGTATGCCGGGCGACAGCGGCTCGCTAGTAGTCAATCCTGATGGGCATCCGGTTGGTCTATTAGTTGCGAATAGCCTAGACAGGCTTCACTATGCGAGTTCAATCGAAAACGTACTGAAGTCGCTGGGTGTCACCGTGCTGACGTGAATAGCGCAACGCGATAGGCGGGCTGCGTAGGCGAAGCGAGCAACTGCGCTGATCGGCTGCCGAGACGTTTGTGGCGTCGAGATTCGATACCGGTTGTGGTCCACTGACACGATGACGTCGGGAACCGACGTGATCTGCACCGGAGTCTGAGGTGCGCCACTTCGTACCGTTCGTGCCGGGTGTTCATGTGTCGCTGAAAAGTACGGCGGCGATGACGCGAGTGCGGGGGACGAAGAGGGGTTTGCCGTGAAGCGTGCCCGGTCATGCCGGTGGCAGTCAAGGTACGAGAAGTACGCAGCCTGCCGACTCAAGACCTCGCCCGTTGCGGTGTTGATGCGTCTCGCGAACCAGAACTCGCGAGCAGCGGACGAGGTGTTGGGCACAGCGCCGCGAGTAGCTCAGGCGCGAGGCCCCTGTCAGACGTGATGGGTGGTCGAACCGAGGTTCGATCCTAAAGACATCGCTCGTATTCCTACGATACGGCGTAACGGCAGGCGCGTACGCGAGTCGTTTGCATGCGGTCGCTTCGGACCGCACTTCCAGATTACTTCGTAGCGGTTACTAGATGCGTGGACCATAGAGGTGGCCGCATGCCAGGGCGCTGCGGCCGACGCTACCGGCGCAGCCCCTCACTCCGCCCGGCACCTGGTCTTCTAACGTCACTCGCCGAGAAACGTGCAGGAAGTGCAGGTCGGCAGGCGCAGGTGCCGAGCATCCCGCTCCCCGCTGGATGCGAGGCGAGGGGCTACCGCCCTACCGGTCGCGACGCCTGCTGCTTTGTAGCCTCTCGCCCTGTAAGGAGAGAGGAGATGGGCGCCGGGGTCGTGCGATCGATCTCAAATTGGCAACAGCACCGGCGCCTCGGGCCGCGCTACTCCGTACCTATCGTGCAGGGTGTTCATGTGGCGCTGAAAATGTCCCGCGGCGATGAAGGCGAGGGCGCGGACTGTGAGGGGTTTGCCGTTCAGCGTTCCGCCCCGGGACCAGGCGGTGGGGGGGAGGTTGGCGAAGAAGAGGGAGGTCACTTTGCGGACCTGGAGGAGCTCGTTCGCGAGGTCGCTGATGGTGCGCTGTTCGAAGTTGGCTTCGGCGACGTAGCCGTCGGGGTCCCAGCGTTTCAGGTCGGGGTCGCCGCCGCGGGCGAGGACGAGGGCGCGGTATTGGTAGACGCGCTCGGCGTCTGCCATGTGGCCGAGGACCTGGCGCACGCTCCACTTTTTCTCGTGATAGCGATACGACGCCTGCTCCTCCGCGATCAGCTCGGGGAGCGCGCGGATCTGCGCTTCCTGCGTGCGGAGCGTGCCGATGACCGGGGCGGCGATGAGCGAGACGTACATCTCCTGATGCGGGGCGTATTCGTCGGACGTGGGGCGCTGGTCGGGCATCGTCTCTCCTAGGGCGTTTGCCAGCGCCCATTCGCGAGCGTCTGCTGGCGGAGGTCCACTTCCGACAGCCAGGCGCCGCGGGTGCCGGCGCGGATGGTGGGGCCGAACGTGATCGGAGGGGTGACGGCGGTGGGGACGTTGTAGAAGCCTTCCAGCGTCTCGACGAGCTTCTCGCGCGAGACGTCGCGGCCGGAGCGGCGGAGCGCTTCCGCGGTGACCTTCGCCGCCGCGAGGGCGGCGGCCGCGGTCTGCAGGTGCGCGGCGGTGCGGGGGGAGAGGACTCTCAGCTCGTGGCGTCCTTCCGCGGTCAGGTGCGGCTGCCCCACCGGCAGCGCGACGGTGATCCGCTGGTCGAGCGATGGCGGCGCGGTGAAGAGCGCATCACCCGCGGCGGACGACGGCACGAGGATGCGCGGCGGCGGGTCGAGTGCCGCCGCGGTGCGGAGGATCTCGGGGAGGCGCGCGCGATCGGAGAGGACGAGCACCGTCTTCGCGCCGTTCATCGCCGCGAGCGGTGTTTCGTCATGCAGGTCCAATACGTCGCCGCCTGCGAAGGCGCGCAACGCGTTGATCTCCTCGGCGGAGCTGCCGAGGAGGCGGAAGAGATAGCGCAGCGGGAGCGCGTCGCCGGAGAACGCGGCCAGGGACGGAATCTCGCGCTCTTCGATCAGCGTGGCGAGCGGTTCCTCGGCGCCGAGGAGCGAGCTGGCGGTGAGCGCGAACGGCTGCTCCTTGTCGAGGAACTTCGCGACCGCATCGCGGCGCGCGCTCGCGGCTTCCGGCAGTTGCGTGTAGCGGACGTCGATGCGCCGGCCGTACATCCCGCCGGCCTCGTTGATTCTGTCGAAGATGCCCGACACCACGTCGCGAACGGCGTCGGCGCGCGCGCGGTCGGGGGAGAGGAGGACGCCGAGGCGCAGCGTGGCGTCGGTCAGGCCGGGATCGGTGACGCGGCCGAGCGTCTGGAGATACGCCACCAGATCCTCCGCATCGCGCGCGGACATGCGATAGCGCGGCATGACGCGATCGAGGTCGTTGCCGGCCGGGTCGATGCCCATCGTGATCGCGCGCTCGAGCGTGCTCACGGTGTACGGCGGATGCTTGCGTGCGGTGGTGGTGTACTTTTTCGTCAGCTCGGACCACTGCAGGTTGGACGGTTTCACCGCACCTTCGCGCTTGCCGCGGCCGTCGTAATCGTGGCAGTTGACGCAACGCAGCACGGTGGCCGGGATCACCACCGTCCCTTCCGCGTCGGTGACCGCCTCGATCGGTGCAGAGCCTTCGCCGCGCACGTAGATCTTCTTGCCGTTCTGCAGGTCGGCAGCCGATGTGGCCGCCGCAAGCGTGAACAGCAGTGCCGCGGCGATGGCTCTCATGGAGTCGCGGTGGGGCTGGGGGCGACCGGGTCGTTCACGACGGAGTTGACGACCTCCACCACCTCGTCGAGGTTGGCGACGCCGAGGGCCTTCTTCCAGAGACCGGTGCGGTCGTTGCCGATGAGAAAGAGGTTCGAATGCCCTTCGGGGTTCTGGGCGAAGAGGCCGATCTTGCGCAGCGCGGCGCCGACCTGTTCCTCCGTCCCGCTCAGGAAGTACCAACCCTCTTTCGCCTCGAGTTGCGTGGCGAGGCTCTTCAGCCGCGGCGGCGTGTCGTTCTTCGGATCTACGGTGATGGAGATCAGCGCGAGATCGCGTCCGATGCGGTCGGGGAAGCGGCCTTGGATGGCGCGGTAAGCGTTGGCCATGATCGGGCAGGTGTTCTTGCAGTCGGCGAAGAACGCGTTGATGACGACGGTGCGGCCGCGGATCAGGTCAGAGTAGAGATCGACAGTGCGGCCGTTCTGGTCGACGAGCGGAAGGGCGCCGAAGTACTGCGCGGCGGCACTGGCCGCCGCGGCGTTGGCTGCCGCCGTCCGTTCTTTTTCGAGCGTCTGCAACGCCTCGACGATCTTCGCCGGAGCGGCAAACGCGTTCATGCGCTGCCAGCGGCCGGTGCGATCGTCGCCGAGGACCACCAGCGGGCCGTGATCGTTCTTGTCGGGCGTGAAGGCGCCGATCGATTTCAGCAGCGCGTCGATGTCGGTGCCTTCACCGGTGACGAGCGTCCAACCCGGCTTGCCGCCGAGGCGCGTGCTCCAGGCCGCGAGGCGCGCGGGGGTGTCGTTCACCGGGTCGATGCTGATGGAGATGAGCGACACGTCGCGGCCCGACTCGCCGAGGAGCGACTGGACCTTGGCGAAGTTCGCGCCGAGCGTGGGGCAGATGGTCGTGCAGCTCGTGAAGATGAAGTTCATCGCCACGATGCGGTCCTTCACCAGCTCGGAGTAGAAGCGCTTCGCGTTGCCGCTCTGGTCGACGACCGGCACGTCCGCGATCCGCATCGGCGGCGCTTTTTCCTCCTCGGCGGCGTGCGCGTGGTGCGCGGTGCCGTGGTCGTCGTGCTGGGCGAGCGCCGCGGGGGCGGCGAGGAGCAGAGCAATGACTGTCAGCCGGAGCATCACATCAAAGGAGTGATTGTGGAGCATCGTTCCCTACCCACTGTAACGGGTGCGAGGCGCGAATCCTGCTTTTGCCGAATTTCATGCATAAGAAATCCATCTACGCGATGCTGCTCGTACTGACGATGGCGTTTGCGGCGACGGCCGCGGCGCAGGAAGACCTCTACAGCGTCTGGAAGGCGGCGGAGGGGGAGCGGGGGACGCTCAAGAACGAGGAAGGGACTCCCGTCTTCACGATCGAGGCGGAGGGGCCGATGCTGATCATCAAGGTCGGCCGCGACTACGTCGAGTTCGCGCGCTACACGAAGCAGAAGGGAGAGCGCCGGACGCACCGCACGGTGCCGATGGAGCGGCTGGTGCTGCGGCGGTCGCGGCTCACGCCGTAGTTGGAGGGCCGAGGGCCGAGGGGCTTCGCCCCTTGCCGCCTTTCCCTCGGCCCTCAGCCCTCGGCCCTAAAGAGTTCACGGACCCTCCCGCCATTTCGTCTTCCATGCATAAGCATGCGCAGGACGTTCGTCGTCTCGTCGATGACGGGTGGGGGAGCGGCTCGCGGTACGGCCAACCTCGCCAATCACTGGGCGGCATGCGGCGAGACGGTGGAGATCCTCACCCTTCACCAGCCGCATGCGGACGACGTCTATGCGCTGCATCCCTCGATCTTGCGGCGGGATCTCGGCGATGCTGAGCCTTCCTCGCAATCGCTGTCGGCGGTGCTCGCGCTGCTGACGCGGATCGGGGCGCCGGCCACGGTGGCCGGTCATGCGGCGATCATCGCCCGCCTGCGCGATGCGCTTCGCGACAGCGCGCCCGAGGTGGTGATCGGCGTGGTCGACGTCACGAACATCCGCCTGCTCGCGGCGACACGCGTGCTGCCGATGCGGGTGATCGTGAGCGAAGTGGCCGATCCCGCCGCCTACTCGATGGGTGCCTGGGAGCGTCCGCGCCGGCTGCTTTATCCGCAGGCGGACGCGGTGGTCTGTTTGACGCCGGAGCACGCGGACTTTTTCAGGCAGCGCGGTGTGGAGCGGGTGCAGGCGATTCCGTACGCGGCCCTCCCGGCACCGCCGCGGAACAACCGCGAGCGCGAGCCGCTGATCGTCTCGCTCACGCGGTTTGCGTGGGAGAAGGGCGTCGACCTCCTCGTGCGCGCCTTTGCCGACGTGGCGCCGATGCATCCGGAATGGCGCGTCGAGATTTACGGCGACGGGGTGCTGCGCGGGCAGATCGAACGGCTGATCGCGTCGTTGAACCTGAAGGAGCGCATCCGGCTCGCCGGCATGACGCGCGACGTTTACGAGCCGCTGGGGCGCGCGAAGCTGTTCGCGCTGACGTCGCAGACCGAGGGGATTCCGAACGCGCTCTGTGAAGCGATGGCGGCGGGCGTCGCGCCGGTCGTGACCGAATGCGGGTCGGGCGTGCGCACGGTCATTCGTGAAGGCATCGACGGCGTGATCGTCCGGCCACGCCGGAAAGAGACGTTCGCCGCGGCGCTGCACGAGCTGATGAGGGATGACGCGGCGAGAGCGCGCCTGGCGGCGCGCGCTCCCGAGGTGGTGACGCGGTTCCCGATGGAGCGGATCGCAGCGCAGTGGGACGAAGTGATCGAATCGAAAAAGGTGGCGCACGCATGCTGACGGAAACGCAGAAAGCGCTGTACGAGAGCGAAGGCATCCTCTTTCCGCTGCGCGTGCTGGACGACA
This sequence comes from Thermoanaerobaculia bacterium, assembly GCA_035630815.1. Classification (GTDB taxonomy): domain Bacteria; phylum Acidobacteriota; class Thermoanaerobaculia; order Gp7-AA8; family Gp7-AA8; genus QHVT01. The sequence goes on along the minus strand of DASQJY010000028.1, from coordinate 200,316 downwards.
CGGAAGTCGCGCGCTATCGCCCTCTCGTCGAAGAGATGCTGGCGGTGGATGCAGGCGGCTCCCAGCGTCCGCACCTGAAGTACGACTGGGCGCTCGAGCTGTCGACGCATCCCGCGGTCGTCGAGGCCGCGGCGTCGATCCTCGGCGGGGAGACGGCGATCTGGGGGTCGATGATCCTGCGGAAAGAGCCGCACAGCCCGAACTTCGTCTCGTGGCATCAGGACGGCGCGTATCGCGAGTTCGCTCCCGGCGAGACCCTCACGGCCTGGATCGCGCTCGCCGACAGCCGTCCCGAGAACGGCTGCATGCGGGTCGTGCGCGGGTCGCATGTCTCGCGGCTGCCGCATCACGATGCGCCGGAGCCGGACAACATGATCCGGCTCGGCAAGCACGTCGAGTTCGACGTCGGCAACGCGCCGGTGACCGACGTCGTGCTCCGCGCCGGCGAGATGTCGCTCCATCACAACGACATCATTCACGGGTCGGGACCGAACGTGGCCGACCAGCCGCGGATCGGCTTCATCGTCCGCTTCATGAAGCTCGGCCTGCCGTGGACCGAATGCCCCATCGTGGTCCCGGGACGGGTGAGCGTCTGATGCGGGTGCTGCTCACCGGCAATCACGTCTATCCCGCCTCGCGCCCGTCCAGCGAAGGACGCGTCATCAAGGAGCTCCCCTCCGGTTCCGCGCAGCGGCTGCAGGACTGGACGGCCAAGGGACTGGCCGAGCTGGGGCACGACGTCACGTATTACCTGACGCGGCGTGCCGAGGGACCGCCGCCGCCCGGCGTGCGCATCGTCGAAAGCTGGCCGACCGACGTCGACGTCCTGCACACGCATGCGATGCGCGAGAACTTCGAGGGGGAGGCGCGCCGGCGCAACGTGCCGTACATCGCCGCGCTGCATCTCCACCCGAGCTCGCGCGGCAACACCATCCCGCCCCCGCCCGAGGAGTGGGTCTACGTGTCGCGGTGGCTGGCGGAATCGTTCGGCAGCCGGCGCTTCGTGCGCAACGGGGTCGACCCGTCCGAGTATGTCTACTCCGAGACCAAGGACGACTACGTGCTGTTCATGTCCTCGATGGACTGGTGCGTCGAAAAGGGAATCGACGTCGCGATCGCGCTCTCGAAGAAGATCGGCTTCCGCCTCGTCGTCGCGGGAGCGGCCCGGACGCCGGAGAACCTCGAGGCCGCGGTCCGGATGTGCGATGAGGGGGGAGCGGAGTACGTCGGAGACGTGCAGGGGAGCGAGAAGGCGGACCTGATCGCCGGCGCGCGTGCGCTCCTGCACCCTTCGCGGTACCAGGAGGCGTGTCCGCTCAGCATCCTGGAGGCGATGGTCTCGGGGACGCCGGTGATCACGACGCCGTGGGGCGCCTCGGCGGAGCTGATGGCGCCGGACCTCGGCTTTCTCTGCCGCACCGAGGAAGACTACGTCGACGCGTTCGCGCGGCTGGAGGAGATCGAGCCGCGCGTCTGCCGGGAGCGCGCTCTCTCGGATTTCCATTACCACCGCATGGTGCGCGACTACGTGCGGGAGTACGAGACGGCGGTCGGATCGATCAGTGTTGACGAGTCGTTCACAACTGCCGCCCTCCAGCCGTCAACTGAGTAAAGCGATTTCCCACGCGAAGAGTGACCTGACGCGTCGCCGACGCATGCGCAGTGCTGCGCCCTTTGCGAGCCCGGAGGAGGACACGAGATGAATCGCCACCCGGTCTGGTTCCTGACATTCCTCGCCATTCTGTTCCCGCTCGCCGCGCAGGCGCAGGACATCTGCACGGCGCAGAACACCACCACGGCCGACGTGGTGGCGCTCGATCAGGCGTTCTACAACAACCGCCTGGGCGCGTTTCAGTCGGGCGGGACGATCTTCGCGCTGCGGCGCGACGTCGTCAGCAACGCCAACTCGCCGAGCGCGCTGACGGCAGGGAAGGTCATGCTCCGGCCGGACAAGCGTCCGCGTCCGATCGTGTTGCGCGTGAACGCCGGCGACTGCCTGCAGATCGCGTTTCAGAACCTCCTGGCGCCCGTGCCCCAGGTCTCCGTCTTCCCCGCGCCCTCCCCGACCACCGGGACGAGCAAGATGGTGAATGGAATCCCGGCCCCGACGCCGCCCCCGCCGCCTCCTCCGCCGCCGCTGAACAGCTGGGGAGCGAGCACCGCCCAGGGTGCGACGCGCTACGCGGGCGTCCACGTGATGGGCCTCTCGGTCATCGGCGCGCGTGACGGCGCCGGCGCCCCGATCGAGAACATTGCCGGCGACGGCTCATGGAGCGGTGCGAACGACATCGCCGCCTCCGCCACCGGGCCGCGGGTCAGCGGTCTCGTCGCACCGGGCGAGAAGATCACGTACATCCTCTACGCGCCGGCGCACAGCGAAGGCTCGTATCTCCTCTACAGCACGGCGGCCACCAACGGCGACCAGCCGAACTTCGGCGGGCAGCTGATGCAGGGCCTCTTCGGCGCCGTCACCGTCCAGCCGGCGAAGGCGGAGTGGTACCGCAGCCAGGTCACCCGCACGGAGCTGCTGAAGGCGACGTACCGCGGCAACGGGCAGAGCCTCACCGCCACCAATCGCAACGCGACGATCAACGGCAAGCCGGCGCGCATCTGGACGTGGACGCTGCCGGGCAGCCCGGCCCGGGAGGCGGTCGTGCTGAACGCCGACGGCGATCCCGTCCCGGCGAGCAGCACCGACGGCTTCCTGCATACGACGAACGGCCAACCGTTCGTCAACTACGCGGCCACCGACGACACGCGCACCTGCGGCGGCCAGCCGCTGCCGGTGCTGAAGCTGACGAATGGCGCGCGGGAGATCTGCCACTCGGATCTCACCGCGATCATCACCGGCCCGAATGCCGGACGGCTCATCGACCCGCCGTACGCGGGCGGCCCGACCACGCCGAACCCGACGGAGCCGTTCCGTGAGTTCGCGATCCACTATCACGACGACTTCCTGGTCACGCAGGCGTTCCCGCAGCAGCAGACCGGGAGTCTCGTCGGGACGCTCACCGCCGGGCGCGACTTCTTCGCCATCAACTACGGCATCGGCGCCATCGGCGCCGAGGTGCTGGCGAACCGCCTCGGCGTCGGACCGATGTACCAGTGCGCGACGTGCAAGTTCGAGGAGTTCTTCCTCAGCTCCTGGACGGTCGGCGACCCGGCCATGGTGGTCGACATCCCGGCCAACTCCGGCGTCACCTGTACCAATCCGAACAACGCCGATACCTGCACCGTCACGCCCGGACCGAAGGCGACCAAGGCGCTCTATCCGGACGATCCTTCGAACGTCTACCACAGCTACGTCGGCGATCACGTGGTCTTCCAGATCCTCCACGCCGGCACGAACATCACCCACGTGCATCACCTGCACGCGCAGCAGTGGCTCCATTCGCCGCGCAGCTCGACCAGCGCGTACCGCGACAGCCAGATGATCAGTCCGGGCGCGTCGTACACGCTGAACCACGTCTACAACGGCAGCGGCAACGTCAACAAGACGGTCGGCGACTCGATCTTCCACTGCCACTTCTACCCGCACTTCGCGCAGGGCATGTGGTCGATGTGGCGCACGCACGACGCGTTCGAAGCGGGCACGCGTCTCGATGCGAATGGCAAGGCGCTGCCGGGCTGGAACCGCGCGCTTCCCGACGGCGAGATCGCCGAGGGGACGCCGACGCCGGCGCTCGTGCCGCTGCCGACGATCCCGATGGCACCGGCACCGGCGCGCACGCGGCTCGTGGACGTCACTGTGAGCGGCGTCGCGGATCCGGTCGGCTACACGGTGGAAGTGCATCCGCAGGACAAGGACCAGAACCCGGGCTTCCCGTTCTTCATCCCCGGCGTGGCCGGCCAGCGCGCGCCGCATCCGCCGATGGACATCGCGTGGGACGAGAACGCCGACGGCACGCCGAAGAAGGATGCGTCGGGCAACCTGGTCTACCTCGACGGCGGCCTGCCGCGTCACATCTCGCTCTACGACCCCGACATCACCGAGAAGCACACGCGGTGGGACTTCACGAAGAACAACGGCAAGATCACGGCCGTGCAGCTGCCCGAGGACGGGACGACCGTCGAGAAGGCCGCGATGGCGTACCACGAGATCCGCAACCATCCGTCGTTCACGCCGGAAGGAGTCGCGAAGCCGTACGTCCTGAACGGCAGGCCGCGCAAGCACGGCGCCCCGTACGCGAACCCGAACGTCAAGGACAACGGCGAGCCGCATTGCCAGGAGGAAGCGAAGCCGCCGCTGGTGCTCGACCCGAAAGAAGGACAGCAGCCGTGCCTCATCCGCTACAAGGCGGCGGACATCCAGATCGACGCGGTCTTCAACAAGAAGGGCTGGCACTACCCGCAGACGCGCCTGATCTCGCTCTGGGGCGACGTCACCGACACGATCGCCAACAAGCGGATCCCGCAGCCCTTCTTCTTCCGCGCGAACAGCGACCAGATCATCGAGTACTGGCTCGCGAACCTCGTCCCGAACTACTACGAGCTCGATGACTTCCAGGTGCGCACGCCGACCGACATCATCGGCCAGCACATCCACCTGGTGAAGTTCGACGTGACCTCCTCCGACGGCGCCGGCAACGGCTACAACTACGAGGACGGCACGTTCAGCCCGGACGAAGTGCGCGAGACCATCGAGGCCATCAACCAGTGCCCCGACGGCGACGAAGACTGCTCCGGCTGCCCGGGTGGCCTCTTCGCGGGCCTGAACATCACCAACGGCGGCGCGAAGCCGACCGGCAGCCGCAAGTGTCTCCATCCGAAGCCCATCCCGTACTTCGGCAACGGTCCCGAGGGACGGTGGCTCGGCGCGCAGGCGACGATCCAGCGCTGGGCTGCCGATCCGGTGTTCGGTGAGGCGGAAGAACCGCCGTCGAACGAACAGTACCCGTTTGGCGGCCACCGCCCCGACCGCACGCTGCGCACGGTCTTCACGCACGATCACTTCGGCCCCTCGACGCACCAGCAGGTCGGCCTCTACGCCGGCCTCGTGGTCGAGCCGAAGGAGTCCTACTGGCTGGATGGCGAGACGGGCGAGCATTACGGCTCGAACGCGGGCCGCAAGCCCGGCGCCAACGGTCTCCCGCCGTTCGACGGCGGCCCGACCGGCTGGCACGCCAACATCATCGATCGTCCCGCCAGCGACATGCAGAACAGCTACCGCGAGTTCGTCCTCGAGTTCCAGGACCGCCAGCTCGCGTATACCGCCAACAGCATCCCGAAGCTGGTGCCGTACGGTGACGGCGGATCGGCGTACACCGGCTGGTCCGATCCGCGGAACGCCATCGGCGCGAACAAGACCGGCACCGGACCGCGTCCGCCGTTCCCGGTGCTGGTGACGAACGCGTTCGCCACCGGGACCTACTCGGTCAACTATCGCAACGAGCCGCTGACCTTCCGCGCATTCGGCGGCTCGCCGGCGGTCAGTCCGGCGCCCGCGGGCACCGATCTCTCGAACGCGTTCGCGTCCATCCTGCGCGTCGACCCGCAGCTCAACGTGCAGCCCACCGGCGGTTCGCCGATCAGCACGACCGGCGCGAACACCTTCACGTTCCCGCCGGCGTTCCGCGGCGCCCAGCCGACCGACCCGTACACGCCGCTGCTGCGCGCGTATCCGGGAGACAACGTCCAGGTGCGCACGCTGGTCGGCGCGCACATGTCGCCTCACTTCTTCAACGTGCACGGCGTGAACTGGCTCTTCGAGCCGGCCGAGGAAGACTCGGGGTACCGCTCGGCGCAGGGGATGGGCATCTCGGAGCACTACGAGATGATCTTCAGCCTGCCGCAGACGAGCGGCCCGACCGCCGATTACCTCTGGGAAGTCAGCTCCGACACCACCGGCCGCAAGAACGGCAACTGGGGACTGCTCCGCGCGTACAGCGACAACCAGCCCGACCTGCAGCGGCTGCCGAACAACACCACCGGTGCCGATGCGGCGCCGAACGGCTGTCCCGACGCCACCACGGCGCCGCGGCGCGCGTACCGCGTCCGCGCCATGACCATCCAGCAGGCCACCGGCACGAACTGGCTGACGTACAACGCCCGCGGCGCGGCCGGCAAGAACGGCGGGGAGCAGCTCGTCGATCCGAACGCCATCATCTATGTCGATGAAGCGGACCTGGTCGACGGCCGGCTCAAAGACCCGAACCGCGTCGAGCCGCTGATCCTCCGCGCGCGGGCCGGTGAATGCGTGCAGGTCACGCTGACGAACGACCTGCCCGGCAGCACCATCGGCGCCACCGTGACCACCAGTCCCTCCTGGCCGACGCAGTTCAACCTCACGTCGACCAAGAATGCCATCGACGACATGATGGTCTTCTTCACCGGTGCCGGCTCCACCACGCCGCGCGCCAGCGCCTACAGCACCGAGTTCCAGGCGCTCTTCAACACCAGCGCGACGAATACGTTCGGGTACACGCTGCCCGACTCCGGCGTCGGCAGCTCGACCACGAACAACGGCAACAACACCTACACCATCACCTCGGGCGGGAACACGTTCACCGTGGCGCGCACGAACGATACGACACTGCAGATCGTCGGCGCGCAGCCGGTGCAGATCAGCACTTCGCGCAACGTCGGCCTGCATGCCTCGCTGCTGGAGTACGACATCCGCGACAGCGATGGCATGAACGTCGGCGCCAACCCGACGCAGACGCTCGCGCCGGGCGCGTCAAAGACCTACAACTGGTACGCCGGCAAGCGCATCCGCAACGGCAACAGCTGGCAGGCGGTGCCGGTCGAATACGGCTCGGTCAACCTCAATCCCTCCGATCCGCTGCTGCAGCATCCGAAGGGTCTGCTGGGCGCGCTCATCATCGAGCCGCGCACAGCCACGTGGACCACGGACGAAAACTCCAAGGCCTCGGCGCGGGTGACCTACACGGACAACGGCGCCGAGAAGTCGTTCCGCGAGTTCGTGGCCATCATCCAGGACGACGTCATCGGCATGCAGAAGACCGGCGGCGCTCCGGTGCAGGCTTCGCCCTCCGGCGGCAACGGCGGGACGACCACTCCTCCGGCCGGCGGCACCGGCGCGACGCACACCATCTCCGGTGTGGTCGTGGGCGGCACCATCGCCTGGTCGCTCAACGGCGCCCAGCAGGCGAACAACGCCATTTATACCGTCGCACCGGGCGACACCGTCATCTTCGACGTCGTGAACGGGCGCCACGGCGTGGCGTTCACGCCGGGACAGCCGGCCTTCGACGCATTCTTCGAGGTCGTCTCCGGCGGCGAGCTGCTGAAGAACAGCCCGAACGGAATCACCGGCTCGTGGGGCACCGACGCCTTCAACGGTCCGGCGCCGCTGGTCACGCTGCGGGTGAAGTCCACCGCCACGGGCGACCTGCCGTTCCAGTGCACGCAGCACAAGCTGAACATGGCCGGCACTCTGCGGATCGCGCCCACGGGCGCGACGCACACCATCTCCGGTGTGGTCGTGGGCGGCACCATCGCCTGGTCGCTCAACGGTGCCCAGCAGCCGAACAACGCCATCTATACCGTCGCACCGGGCGATACCGTCATCTTCGACGTCGTGAACGGGCGCCACGGCGTGGCGTTCACGCCGGGGCAGCCGGCATTCGACGCATTCTTCGAGGTCGTCTCCGGCGGGAACCTCCTGAAGAACAGCCCGAACGGCATCACCGGTTCGTGGGGCACCGACGCCTTCAACGGTCCGGCGTCGCTGGTCACGCTGCGGGTGAAGTCCACCGCCACGGGTGACCTGCCGTTCCAATGCACGCAGCACAAGCTGAACATGGCCGGCACTCTGCGGATCGCCTCGGCGGCGCCGACCATCACGATCGCCGGCGACATCATCGGCGGTGTCGTGGCCTGGACGCTGAACGGCGTGCAGCAGGCGAACAACTCGACGTACAACGTCAAGCCGGGCGACATCATCAGCGTCACCTCGGCGAACGGCCTGCACGGCATCGCATTCCTCCAGGGGCAGCCGTCGTTCGACGCGTTCTTCGACGTCCTCTCGGGCGCGAACCTGCTGGTCGCGAATCCGAACGGCATCACCGGGTCCTGGGGCACGCTGCCGGTCACCGGACCGGCCTCGCTGCTCACGCTGCGGGTAAAGGCCACGGCCACCGGCTCGCTGCCGTTCGAGTGCTCGCAGCACAAGGCCAACATGGCCGGGGTGTTCAAGGTGAACGGCGGCGCCGTCACGCCGAAGTACACCATCAGCGGCGACATCATCGGCGGTGTCGTCACCTGGACGCTAAATGGCGTGCAGCAGCCGAACAACAGCAACTATCCCGTCCAGCCGGGCGACGTCATCGTCTTCGACGTGAAGACGGGCACGCACGGTGTGACGTTCACGCAGGGACAGGCCGCGTTCGACAGTTTCTTCACCGTCCTCGAGGGGGCGAGCAAGCTGATCGCGAACCCGAACGGGATCACCGGCGGCTGGGGCACACCGGCGGTGGCCGGACCGGCTCCGCTGATCACCATCCAGGTCAAGCCGGGCGTGAACGGGCAGCTCATCTTCTGGTGCACGCAGCACAAGGCGAACATGGCCGGGACGTTCTCCTCCGGCCCGCAGACCCTGAACATCACGGGCGACAACGCGCCCACGCCGGTGTGGAAGCTCAACAACGCCGTGCAGCCGAACAACGCCACGTACACGGTCAACTCCGGCGACACGGTGGTCTTCTCCGTCGCCACCGGCCGCCATGGCGTGGCCTTCATCACCGGCCGCGCCGCGTTCGAGAGCGTCTTCGAGGTCATCGCCGGAGGTAACCTGCTGAAGGACAATCCGAACGGGATTGCCGGCAGCTGGGGCACCGACGCCTTCAATGGCCCGGCCGCGTTGATCACCGTGAAAGTGAAGCCGAACGTCGCGCCAACCAACCTGCCGTTCTGGTGCACGCAGCACAAGGCGAACATGGCCGGGACGCTCAAGGTCAACGGCGGCGTGCCCACGCTCGTCGCCGCGCCGGCGCAGTTCACGCGCGCCTTCAACTACCGGACGGAGCCTCTGCAGTACCGCTACGCGAACCAGAATTTCCTCTCGCCGACGCTGTTCCCGGCGGGTATCATGCGCGCCCTGTCGAACCAGCTCGTGCTGGCGGACCCGCAGACGCCGGTCTTCGCGGCGGCGGCGGGTGAGCCGGTACGCATCCGCATGCTGCATCCGGCCGGTCTCGACGAGCAGGTGTTGACGCTGCACGGGCACAACTGGCAGGAGGAGCCGTTCCAGACCGGCACGCAGTCCACCATCATCGGCTTCAACAAGCTGTCGCAGAGCCTCGGGTCGCGCGACGCCTTCGGTCCGAACGTGTCGTGGGATCTGGTGATCGACCAGGCCGGCGGCCGCGCGAAGACGAAGGGCGACTATCCGTTCCGCACGTTCATCGGCACCGACTTCATGTTCGGCCTCTGGGGCCTGCTGCGCGTCGGCGAGCCGGGACAGGACATCGTGACCGTCAACTACTTCCCGGCGCCGGGTAATGCGAAGTTCCCGGCCGGCATCCGCGGCACGGCCACGGTCAACACCTCCACCGGCCGCATGGCCGACATGGTCGAGATCTACGCCGGCCAGGCGCCAGGCGGCACGCCGATCGACCGCGTGCGCATCGACAAGTCGACCGGCTTCTGGGCGTCGAGCAAGACGCTTCCCGCGCCGCCGCTGTTCGTGCGCTCGGTGGTCTGCAGCGATCCGAACTGCTCCTCGCCGACTCCGTGGGGCTCGAAGATTGCCGCGGCGTACATCCCGGTCACCGCGGTCTCGGCCACGGCCGCCGTGCAGCCGATGCTCGACATCGACCCGGGCGTGATCGACCTCTTCAAGCCTGAACGGACGAATACCGTCGTGCAGCCGCAGACCACGCCACCGGCAAATGACGGACACTCACACCATTGACATGACCCGGACTCGTACCCCGATCCTGACAGCCGTTCTCCTCCTCCTCGCCGCCGGCATCGCCGGCGGCGAGGAGCTCGAGCGGGCTCCGATCGTTCGCCGCAGCGTGCAGGAAGGCGTGGCGGTGAAGATGACGCTCGACCTCGCAACGCCGGCGAAGGAGCCGCGCCCCCTCCGGGGCGGCGACGACGTGGTGGTCCGCTTCGAGATCACCGACGAGGCCACCGGTTCCCCGATGCGCGGTGCGAAGCCGGCTGCATGGATGGACGCCGGCACGCAAGCCCGTCCCGCGGCCTGCCGCGACCGCATCAACATCTACGCGGGCGGCGGTTTCCTCGGCCGCGCCGACGTGAACTTCAACGCGTACCACGTGCTGGCCATGAACGACGACGCGACGCTCACCGTCGTCGATCCTCTGTTCGGCTTCGGCGGCTCGAAGCTCCTGGCACTCGTCGAGCTCGCGAGCCCGGCCATGGACTGGGTGCTGACCGACGACAGCAACAAGCTCTTCGTCTCCCTCCCCGAGGCGAAACAGGTGGCGCTGGTCGACACCGCGGTCTGGCGCGTCGCGAAAAGCCTCTCCTTCCGCTCATCGCCCGGGCGCCTCGTTCTGCAGGCCGACGAAGGCTACCTCTGGGCCGCGACCGACGATGCGCTCGTCGCCATCCGCACCTCGGACTTCACCGTAGCCGCGTCGCTTCCGCTGCCGCGTGGGAAGCATGACCTCGCGGTGAGCCATGACAACCGGTACGTCTTCGCCACCAGCGCGGAGCACGACCGGGTCACGGTCGTCGAGGTGGCGAAGCTGGCCGTCGTCCACACCGCCGAAGTGGCGCGCCCCGTCTCCATCGCCTGGTCGTCGCTCGCGGGAGCGGCGTACGTGGCGAGCGAGAAGGGTGCGATCGTGGCCGTCGGCAGCGGCACGCGCGGCGTGCTCGCGACCATCGAGATCGCCGCCGGCGCGTCGATGGTGCGCGTCACCCCCGACGCGCGGCTGGCGCTCTCCGTCAATCCGGTGGCGAAGGCGATGTACGTCGTCGATGTGTCGTCGAACCAGCTGATCCAGAGCGGCGAACTGGAGGGGATCCCCGACCAGATCGTCTTCTCGCGCACGCTCGCTTACGTCCTGCTGCGCGATTCGGAACAGGTGCAGATGATCGTGCTCTCGGAGCTCGGCCGCAAAGGGGCCGGCATCGCCGTCGCGGACGTCGGCGGCGGACGGCGGCCGTTCGGCATGGACATGCCTTCGCTCGCGCCCTCGGTCGTGCAGGCCGTCGGCGGCGACGCGGTGCTTTTCGCCAATGGCCCGGACAAGGTCATCTACTACTACCGCGAGGGGATGGCCGCCCCGATGGGCAACTTCAACAACTACGGCCGCCGCCCGCGTGCGGTGACGGTCGTCGACCGCAGCCTGCGCGAGCGGAGCCCCGGTGTCTACGAGACCTCGGCGCGTCTCGCCGACGGCGGACAGTACGACGTGGCCTTCCTCGTCGATGCGCCGCGCGCCGTCAACTGCTTCAAGGTGGCCGTGGGCAGCGAGCAGCGCCCGGCCAGCGCCGGAACGGCGATCAGGACCGCGCTCGTCGATGCCGGCGCGCGCAAGAGCGGCGAAGCCGCGTCGCTCCGCTTCCGCGTCACGACCGAGTCGGGCGCGCCAGTGGAGCAGCTCGACGACTCGCTCGTGCTCATCTTCGCCCCCGGCATCTGGCAGGGCCGCGAGCAGCCGCGCGCGACAGGCGAGGGGACGTTCACCGTCGACTTCACCCCGCCCGCCGCCGGGACGTACTCGATGTACCTCAACTCCGCCTCGAACGGAGTGACGTACCAGTTCGTCGGCTCCGTCCAGGTGCAATGACCATTCAGTCTCTCTGGATCGGCGGGGAGCTGTCTCCGATGGAGCAGCTCTCCATCGCCTCGTTCCTCCATCACGGCCACACGTTCGACCTCTACGTCTACGACGAGGTGCCGAACGTCCCGGAGGGGACGACCCTCCGCGACGCGAACGAGGTCCTGCCGCGCGAGCGCATCTTCCGCTACCGCGAGCACGACACCGTCTCCGGCTTCTCGAACTACTTCCGCTACCGCATGCTCCTCGAGAAGGGAGGGTGGTGGGTGGACACGGACGTGGTCTGCCTCCGCCCGTTCGACTTCGACACCGACCACGTCTTCGCCAGCGAACCGACGCGCGACGGCAGCACCCCTGCGTCCTGCGTGATCCGAGCTCCCCGGAACTCCGCCGCCATGCAACTGGCCTGGGAACGCTGCGACGCCCGCGACACCACCTCCCTCGGCTGGGGAGAAACCGGCCCCCGCCTGGTCAAGGAGATCATCCGCGACTGCGCCCTCGAGGCGTTCGTCCAACCCCCCGAAGTCTTCTGCCCCATCCCCTTCTTCGCCTGGCGCACCATCATCGCCGGCCCCCCACCCCGCTTCAACGGCTCCACCCGCGCCATCCACCTCTGGAACGACATGTGGCGCCGCGCCGGCACCAGCAAACAGGACATCCCCCCCGGGACGCTGTACGCCGAGCTGATGGAACAGGTGCTGGGTCCCGCGCGCTCTGGCGTTTAAGGTCCGCGCGATCACCTTCAAGGTGACGGCGAACATCTTCAAGATGACGGCGAGCACCTTCAAGGTGACGGCGAGCACCTTCAAGGTGACGGCGAGCACCTTGAGTCTCGTCCTGAGGACAGTTGAAGGTGGCGTAGATGGAGTTGAGTCTCGTCCTGAGGACAGTTGAAGGTGGCGTGGATGGAGTTGAGTCTCGCCCTGAGGACAGTGAAGGCGGCGTGGATGGGAGTGAGTCTCATCCTGAGGACAGTTGACGGCGGTCGCGCGTCATCTTCGCCGACCCGCCGCGGCACTTTCGAGCCTCCCGCCCACCCAGGTCCCTCGCTCGACACTTCTAAGGAAGCCTTTCGGGCGTGTCCTCGCCCGCGTAGCGGGCGAAAGATCTATAGCCCCCGGCTTCAGCCGGGGGAATCGGGGTCCGCCATTCGAGCCCGCGTAGCGGCCGACAGAATCCTGCCGGCCGCTACGCGGACTCGAATCCTGAACGCCCGTTCCCCCGGCTGAAGCCGGCAATGGCGTCAACTTAAGGTGTTATTTGTGATCCTGTCGCCCGCTACGCGGGCTCGATGAAGGATCGACCTAGTCCACCGGCTGAAGCCGGTGGCTATTTCCTGAAGCCCGCTACGCGGGCAAGTCCGCCGCCGTAGGCGGCTCCAGGAAATAGACCCCGGCTTCAGCCGGGGTTGGATGTGTCACCTAGCGAGCCCGCGTTAGCGGGCGACAGACTTGGTGGCACGAGCGAAGGTTAGCCCTGCTCGCGTTGCATGACGAACAAAACAGTAATAGCGGTAACTCGCGTTGCCGCACTCCAGAACAGGCCTCTCATCTTCGCAACCAGGATGACAGATAACACCTTAAGTTGACGCCATTGCGGCTGAAGCCGGGGGCTAAGGATCTTTCGCCGCCTACGGCGGCTAACCCGCGCGCCCACTGTTCGCGACGCTGATCACATCGTCCGCCGAGGGGCTGATCGCCTCCCACCTGCCGTTCATGATCGACGAACGGCGCGGCGAGCACGGAACGCTGCTCGCGCACATGGTGCGCGAACCCGCAGAGCGTCGCGATCGGCGCCGAAGAAGAGGCGCTGGTCATCTTCGCCGGCCCGCACGCCTACCGCGATCGCGCAGCTGGAGGCGCAGGGCGCAAGCACACACGCGGACTACATGCGCGGCTACAACGACCTGTAGGTGTCCGCGGGAGTTCCAACTTTCACCGCTGGACAACACTCTTCTAGGGTCACATATTGTTGGTAAGTCCTTCAATAAGAGCAACATGGCAGATAGAGTCGTTGATTTCGGACGCATGACGAGCGAGCGCTTCATCCTGAAGCAGCACGCGCGCGAGCACCGTCCGTTCGAGACCGACATCGATCTCGTTTCTCGTGCTGAACATTCCAATCCGGTCACCGAGCATGTTCTGGGGTTGTATCGAGACCCTGCGGCCAGAAAAGCGGTCATTGCAGATGTCGAGTTGCTCCGTGAGTTCGAAAAGGCCCAGATTCCGTTTCCGTCCTTCATGGAAGCAGGTCCGCGCGCGGCTCTGCGCTTCAATCCGCAACGGGTCAGGGCGGCGATCGTAACGACGGGAGGCTTGGCGCCCGGTCTCCATGTCGTCATTCACAGCATCGTGAAACGGCACATACGCACCTACTCTCTCGATCGCGCTCACGGAAAGGTGCTGGGTGTTTACAACAGTTTCCGCGGGCTCTGTAACCTCGCAGGGAATCACGTCGATCTGGAGCCGTTCAAGACCGAAGAGTGGTTGGACTATGGTGGCTCCAAGCTCGGAAACGTTCGCTATCACCACGAGGGCAAGAAAGGCGCCGAGTCGATCGCGAGAATGGTCGAAGTCATCTCCAGGAATCTTCGGCATAACCAGATCGACATCCTCTACGTCATCGGAGGGGACGGTTCTCTGGGAGTCGCGCATCATATAGCTCTCGCAAATCCGAATCAGAGCATCGTCGGCATTCCGAAAACGATGGACAACGATGTTCTCTGGGTATGGCAGTCCTTCGGTTTTAATACCGCGGTCGAGCAGGCGACTCGTGTCATCAATATTCTGAGCCGCGAAGCCGAATCGACACGGCGGATATGCGTCGTCGAGTTGTTCGGAGCGGAGTCGGGTTTCGTCGCCGCGAATGCCGCTCTTGCAAGTGGCCATGTGGATCTTGTCCTGATCCCGGAAGTCTTTAATTTGCTCTCGGGTGATCAGGCGCAGGTATACCTGGAAGAGTGTGTACAGCATATCGAGCGTCTGGTGCAGCGCGAGCCACACGAGCCTCATGGCGTGGTTGTTGTGGCGGAAGGCGTTGCGACCGCTCTGCAAGAGAAATCTGTGGTTCTCAAGGATGTGGCAGTCAAGAAGGCCACATTCGTCGCGCAACTGGCCGCGCTCATGGAAGAGCGCGTGGTGGATGCACACGGTCAGTCTGTACAGACGTTCATCAACCAGCCGAGGCATCACATCCGCGCGGTGTCGGCCAACGCACACGATCACATTTTCTGTGAGCGGCTTGGGGCGCTTGCCGTCGATAACGCGCTGGCTGGCTATACCGACTTCATGATTTCTCAGTGGCTGTCGGAATTCGTATTGGTGCCGCTTCGTCAGGTTGGCGGAAGACAGAAGAGCATCCCCGTTCAAGGGATGTTCTGGAAGCAGGTCGTCAGCAGTACCGGACAACCACTCTCGCCGGCGGAAGTTCCGCATGCCGGTATGGACGTGCCTTAGCACGCCAGTAAGAGGAAGGACAGGAAGAGCCGGCCAGTCCGGACAACACCATGCGGGTGGTCAGCAGCGCCGGGCGTTCACCCCACCAATTCCGGCCGATAAAGAAACGTATACCTCTCCACATCCGCCGCGTTCCTGAGTAATCCTTCCACCAGGCCCGCCGCCCGCCCCTTCGAATACCCGCGCTCGCGCAGCATCGCGACTGCCTCGTCGCGCCAGTGGTCTACGGCGTCTTGCTCCCGGGCGTCCGTCCAGCCGCGAACCAGGTCGTCCCAGTCGCGGAGCTCTTTGACGAAGCCGCGGGTGAACATGCGGCGGAGGGGGTCGTTCGTTTCGACGGCGTCGTGGGCGTGAAAGTACGAGTCGCGGCAGGACATGCGGAAGGCGCGCAGGCCGGCTTCGGCGACGGCTGGAGTGACGCGGTAGATGGCGCGGATGGTGGCGGCTTCGCCCGGGACCGTGCGGACGCCGGCCCGGCCGCCGAGGACGTGGACCATGTCGTGGCGGAGGCCGTGGAAGGTCGCGCCAGGGTCCCACAGGTCGTAATCGCGGCCGGGGAGGGAGACCGAATCGTGGTCGGCGAAGAGGACCCGCACCTTCCAGTCGCCGCCGGTGAAGATGTTGCGCAGGCCGACGTTGCGCGTGACGAACGATTCTCCCTCGCTCCACATGCGCAAGGCGCTGTAGAAGCCGAAGTAGTGGCCGACCTGCGCCATCACGTCGAGGTAGGTCGCGTCGAGCTGCTCGCGGTTCGCGGCATAGAGGGCGTCGACGTACTGGCGGTAGGAGCGGAACGGCACCGCAGGTGGCGTGTAGTGCGGGACGATCTCGCCGGCGACGGCGTCAGCGAGGCGGCGGCGGCCGGCGTTGTCCGCCGTGACGCCGAGGCCTTGCGTGAAGTAGACGTCGTCTCCGTCGGCGGCGAGATAGGCGGCGATGCGGTCCATGCGGAAGGAGCTGGTGCCGAGGACGAACGCCTGCTCGGGCGAGGTCACGGCCAGCCAGCGGCCGAGGGTCCCGTAGCCGCCGGGGTCTCCACCGGCGGCATGGATCGGGTCGCGCTCGAGGCGCGGCAATGCTTCTTTCATCGCCGCGCGCATTCCGCCGTAGCCGGGGCCGTAGCCTTCAGGGCTGCCGAAGTACGACACGAGCGACACGTCGCCGCGCGGCGTCGGGACGTCGAGCACGCCGGAGAGTGCGACCAGGCGCGAGCCGGGCGATTCGACGCCGTACGCGAGACGGTGCAGGCGGGCCAGCGTCGCGGCCGAGGAGAGCTCCCACCGCACCAGACGCCCGGTCGTGCCGCCCCAGAAGTGGTGGTGCACCGGCACGGGGTTGTTGCTGCCGGGGTGCTTGTACACGCAGTCGAGGGCCCGTTCGCCGCGGCAGCCGGCGCGCTTGATCTCGATCTCCAGGTCGCTCCCGGGCGGCTTGACGATCAGGACGACCGTGCCGATCGGATATTCGACCAGCGAGTGCAGGGTGGATGGCGTCTGGTCGGCCACCCAGTAGATGACCGGCTCGTCCATCAGCAGTTGCAGGATCCTGCGCTCGTAGGGAGGGAGCGACTCGATGGCGCGCTTCGCCTCGCCGATGTTGTAGGGATCGGTCTTCGGGAGATACGGCAGGCCGGCGGTGGTGCGGACCTGCTCCACGATCTCGCGTACGACCTCCTCGGGGGAGAGAAGGTAGCGCGCCAGAGCGAGGTGGCACTCGTGCAGCGAATGTGCGAGGAAGTCGGCGGCGCCGCGGAGCGGAGCGCGGGCCAGCGCGGCGTGGACGTGCTCGTGCCGCGCGATGCGCTGCCGCAGCTCTCCCGCGAACTGCAGCACGGTGACGGTCGAATACCCTTCCTGCAGCACGAAACGGCGCACGTACTCGCACGTGTCGGTGAGCAGGCCGAGGCCGCTCAGAAGCGCGAGCAGGTCGTCCGGACCAGCGATGCGCAGCAGCTCATGCTCGAGCGCGAGGCAGGCGAGCCTTCGCACCGGCCACGCGTCTCCGCGTGAGCCTCGCGCGATCTCCATCAGCTCCGCCGCGAACGCGGGGTCGTGCGTCCTTCGTGCGAGCAGACGCGCGAGCAGCTCCGTGCCGCGTGCGGCACCGGCACTGCCGAGCGTCGCGCGCACGATCCGCTGCAGGCGGGCCGACGCGGTCGCGCGGGGGAACGGCGCCTTGCGGCGCCGTTCCGTCTGTGGCTTTGGCGTCACCGGCAATACGCGTCAGCGCGAGCCCTTGCCGCCCTTGTACCGGCTGGAGCTCGTCGAACTCTTGCTGCTGCCGGAGCTGCTCTTGCTGCCGCCGGCAGGTTTGCCGCCCGTGGCGCGGGTTGACGTCTTTCCGCCCGTGCCGCGGGTCGCGGTCTTGCCGCCGGTGGTCTTGCCGCCGCCCTTGCCGCCGCCTTTTCCGCCCTTGCCGTTCACACCGCCTTTTTTCTTCTTCTTCCCGCCGCCGCCGGCGAGCGCCTTGGCGAGGGCGAGATACATCTGTTCGGCGACCGTGCGGGCGACGACGACCGTTACGGTGCTTCCGGGGGTTGCGGACGTACTGCTCGTTTTGCTGCTCTTTCCTGTTGCCACTGTGCCTCCCATTCATCCGGACCGGGGTGTTGCCACGCGGCGACATGCCGCGTGTGGAGCGGGTGCGTTGGTTTGCCGGGGAGCGGCGCGTAGGGGCGCCGGGCGCGGATCCGCTCGGTGGTGGCGAGCATCTCGCCATGCATCACCCTCCCCACGGCTTGCGGGTTCGCGCGGTTGTAGACCAGGAGAATGTCGGCGATGTGGCGCGCCCGCCGCGTGGTCGCCATCTCCAGCATCGGGATCATGCAGGCCTGGTCTTCGACGATGCGGTAGTACTCGCCGTCTTCGTCGCGCAGGTCGGCGTCATCCACCAGGTCCCACAGCCATTTCCTGAACGTGCGGACCGCGGTGCCGAGCCACATGCCCGAGCGGAAGTCGCTGGTCCCGTCGGGATACCCTTCCCAGCTGCCGCGCGTATGCACCGGCCACGACTCGTCCACCCCTTCGGCGACCCACGATCCGTACGTCATCCAGCAGTCGGAGCGGCGGTACGTGTCGCCGATGACCTGCAGGGCGCGTGGTGTGGCGAAGCGGTCGTCTCCGTCGAGCGTGACGATCACGTCTTCCTCGCCGGCGCCGCTGCGTCCGATGCCGCTGACGAGGTTGTGCATCGCCCAGCGGCGCTCTTCGTTGACGCGGATGTGAAAACGCGGGTCGCCCGCGGCCGCGATCACGGCGCGGTCGTACGTGGCGTCGCCGCACGGATCGATGGTGATGGTGCACGTCCAGTCGCGCACGGTCTGCTCCTGCACCGAAGCGATGCACCTCGCGATGTACGCCTCGGCCGGGCCGCAGTTGGTGATGATCCGGAACGTCACGATGCCACCGCCACGGCCTCGCGCTCGCGCACGCGGCCCAGGACTTCGCTGCCGAAGATCTGCAGTTCCTCCCGCTTCGGATGGCCGGAGAGGATGAACTGCGTGACGCCGGCGGCGTGGTACGAGAGGAGCGCGTCCGCGACTTCGTCGTAGGAGCCGACGATGGCGATGGACATCGTTCCATGTGCGGCCATCGCGCCGGTCCAGAGCCAGGGCGTCAGCCATTCATCGGCCGCGCGCTCGTAGGCGCGGAGGATCATCTGCGAGTCGATGCCGTTCGTCGGCGCGGCTTTCGGGGAGCCGAGGTCGCGATACGCATGCGCGGCGGCGATCGCTTCTTCGCGCGTGGCGCGAGCGAAAATCATCGAGCGGATGCCTGCTTCGACGCCGCGGCGCAGCATGGGGGCGATCTGCGTGGCCACGCGTGCGGGCGCATCGGCCGGCATGAGCCAGCACGTGGCGTGCTTCGCGGCCACTTCGCGCGCGCCTTCCGACGAGCCGCCGACGTAGATCTCCGGTGCACGCCGGCCGTCGCTTGCCACGAACGCGGTGCGCACCGCGGCGCGCTCGACCCGATAGTGCTCTCCTTCGAAGTCGGCGGAGCCGTCGCGCCAGATTTCGCGGGCGACGGTCAGGAACTCGTCCGTGCGCGCCCAGCGGGAGTCGTGCTCGAGGTAGTCGCCGTAGCTGCGCTGCTCCTCCGGCGAGCTGCCGGCGACGATGTTGAGCGACAGGCGGCCGTCGATCAGCGCGGAGAGCGTGTTGAGCTGCTGCACGAACGAGGTCGGCGCGATCAGGCCGGAGCGATAGGCGATGAGGAAGCGGATCTTCGAGGTGGCCATGCCGAGGGCGGTGGCGAGCACGATCGAGTCGGCCTTGGCGAGGCCGAAGTCGACGAGCAGTGAGTCGATGCCGAACGCTTCCGCGTCGCGGCAGAACGGGATCTGCTCCTCGAGATCGGGGGCCGACGAGTCGAGCGGCCGGCCGGGCCGATCGCCACCCTGGGGCAGACGCCAGTGAAAACGGATTGCCATGTCAGCTCGCTATTGCGCTCATCGCGGCCAGTGCCGTTTCGCGCTCGCGCACGCGGGGAGCGACCTCGCGCGCAAAGATCTGCATCTCTTCGAAGTCGGGCCAGCCGAGGAGGAGGAACTGCGAGACGCCGGCGGCCTTGTAGCTCAGCATCGCGTCCGCGACTTCGTCGTACGACCCGACCAGGGCGATGGAGGGAGGCCCCATGTACGGCACCGCGCCGGCCCAGAGCACGGGCGTGAGCCACGAGGCGTCTTTGGCGAGGCCGTACAGCGTACGGCTGGCGACAGAGTCGGTACGCGCGGCGGCCTGTTCGTGGACCTGCTTCGCCGTCGGCTCGAGCGCGGAGATCAGCGCGTCTGCCTCCGCGACTGCTTCTTCGTGCGAGGGACGGGCGATGACGGAGACGATCAGTCCCGTCTCCTTCCCCGCCGCGGCCACGCGTGCGGCGCTGCCTTCGACGACAGGGATGACGTCGGGGAAGCGCCAGAGGCAGTCGGCGTGGCGGATCACCGTCTCCTCCGCTTGTGTCGAGTTGCCGCCGACGAAGATCTCCGGCGCGTTGCGTCCGTCGGGGGAGATGAAGCGGCTGCCGAGGCGGCCGTTCCGGACGCGGAAGTGCTGCCCTTCAAAGTTCACGACCCCTTCACCGCGATGCCAGAACGCGTTGCAGACCGCGAGGAACTCGTCGGTGCGCGCGTAGCGCTCTCCGTGGTCGAGGAAGTCGCCGAAGTTCGCCAGTTCGTCGGGCGTGTGGCCGTTGACGATGTTCAGGCAGACGCGCCCGTTCGTCAGGGCGGAGACAGTGTTGACCTGCTGCACGAAGTGCGCGGGAGCGGTCACTCCGGAGCGGATCGCGATCATGAACTTGATCTTCGACGTCTTCACGCCGAGGGCCGCGGCCATCGCGATCGGGTCGGGACGGTAGGAGCCGTACGCGGTGAGCAGCGAATCGATCCCGCACTCCTCCGCCTGGACGCAGAACCGGAGCAGGATGTCGAAGTCCGGCGCGGCCGAGAGCGTCGAGCGCGCCTGCGTCCGGCGGTTCGGATCCGCGGCCGACGACATGCTCCAGTGGAAGCGCAGCGGCGCCGGGATCATCGGTCTTCAACCTCCAGTGGTCGGTCAGTCAGGGTTTGTAAAAGGATGCGTCGAAAGCTTTCCCCAGGACGGCGCGGCCGATCGTGGCCAGCACCTGATCGTCGTTGTCGTGACGGATGTAGAGCGAGAGGTCGCGCAGGATGCGCTCGATGGGACTGGGGCGGTTCAGGCAACGGGCGCCGCATGCGCGGACGCAATGCTGCACCGTCTCCTCCGCCATGTGCTCGGCGACATGCCGCACGCGGCTGCCGGCGATCTGCGCCTCGGCGAAGTTCTTCGTCTCCCACAGCGTCGCCACGTGGCGCAGCCAGAGATGCGAGGTCGAGACATTGACCGCCATCTTCGCGACGTGGTGCTGCACGTACGGATCGTCCGCCTTGTTCTGGACGCGGATGTACTCGACCGCGTAGTCGAACGCCGCCTCCGCCGCACCGGTGAACGCGGCCGCGTAATGCGGCGCGAAACAGGTCTGCCACCCTTCGCGCAGGTACTGTCCCGGATAGCCGATCAGGTTCGTATCGGGGATGAACGTCCCGTCGAAGCGGACGGCGTGGCTCACGGTGGCGCGCATGCCGATCGGGTCCCACCATGAGCCGTCGACCGAGACCGACGGATCGCGCAGGTCGCACGCCATCAGCATCAGGTCGTCGGCGTTTCCACCGGCGTGGCGCGCGCCGCCGGGGCCGGAGGTGTTGACGAGGAGGATGGCCCAGTCCGCGCCCCCCGCGCTGGTGGCGAAGGCTTTCACGCCGGTCAGGCGCCAGCCGCCCTCGACGCGCTCCGCGTACGTTCCGAAGCGGGTCTTCTCCTCGGGCGCGCGCGACTGCGGCTCACCGCTCCACGCCACCCAGGTCTCGCCGCGGTCGACGACGCCGCGGAACCAGCGCTCTTTCTGCTCGTCGTTCCCCGCGCCATCGATCAGCACGAGGGAATTCATGTGCCCTTCCCAGCAGCGGGCGAGGGAGAGATCGGCCTTGGCGATCTCCTTGGTCAGCATCCAGAGCGTGAAGACGTCGCCGCGGAACGGCCCCAGTCCGAGGCCGCCGTGCGTGCGCGGAATGCACGCCGCGCCGAGGCCGGCGTCGAAGAGATCGCGGAAGCTCTCGAGCGGGAACGTGGCGGTGGCGTCGTAGTGCGCCGCGCGCGGTGCGAGCTTTTCCTTCGCCAGCGTGCGTGCGCGCGCCACGAGGTCGCGCTGCGCATGGTCGAGATACATCCCGGCGATGCCGAGCTCTGTCGCGGCGGCGGTCATCGGGTCGAGGGCAGTCATGAACGGTCCCGGTAGTAGAACTCCCGGACGAAGCCGCCGATGCGGCCGCTGTCGTCGGTGAAGTCGGTGAGGGTGCCGAACACCATCACTCCGCGGCGCGGCACCGCCTGCACGTGGATGCGCTGGAAGCCGAAGTCATAGTCGGTGGTGAACGCAAACACCTCGTTCGACCCGAACTCGTGGGCGTATGGCGTGACTTCGCGCTCGCCCCACTCGGAGTCCTGGCCGTCGCGGACGGAGGTCACCTGCAGATACAGCTTGCCGCCGGACGCGCGGATGGTGAAGCGCGGGATGCCGGTGGTGCTGCGGTTGGTGCAGCGCCAGGTGCCGACGATCCTGCGGGCATCGAGCTCTGTCTTGCTGCCACGGGTGACTACCACGTCTTCGATTGCGGCACTGGTCATCACTCACCTCACACCTGATGGAAAAATTCGCGCAGCCCGCGGTCGGCGCGGCCGCTGCCGTCTTTCATGCGGATGAACTGCGCCACGACCAGCAGTCCCTGGTTGATGTTCGCCTCGAGGTCGACGTCGCAGAAGCCGAGGTCGTAGGAGGCGCGGAAGGCGCCGCCGGCCGCTGACTCGAGCGACGAGCCGTACAGGTGCGTGGTGCGCGTCGGCCCCCATTCGTCGGGAGAGCCGTTCGTGCCGCCGGTGACTTCGATCAGCAGTGAATCCTCGAGCGGCTGGATGCGCACGCCGCTGACCCAGTACGGCTTCTCGTTCGTGTTTCGCCAGGTGCCGAGGAACGGCGTCACGTCGATCGGCGGACGCGGCATCGGAAAGCTCACATTTTCGTTGTCGCGCACGTACTCCATCTGGTCTCCTTCACGCCGTCAGCGCCACCATGCCGTCAGCATCCGCGGGCTCGCGCCCGAGGATCCGGCGCGCCAGGTGCGGCGGCATCTCCTGTCCGGTCATCAGGCGGAACTGCGTCATGGCCTGGGTCATCAGCACGTCGCGGCCGTCGATGGTCATCTGTCCCCGCTCGCGCATCGACGCCACCAGCGGGGTGGCATTCTCGCCGTACGCAAAGTCGATGACCACCGCGTTCGAGTTCAGGCTGTCGTGATTGAACGGCGTGGCCGTCCCGTCGCGCCCGACCGGCGTCGCATTGATGACCACCGAGTAGCCGCGCGCGGAGAACGTGTCCAGGGGGCAGAACGGCAGTTGCAGCAGCCGCCTCGCGAACGAAGCGCGGTCGAGGCCGCGGTTCACGAGCGTAACGTCGGCGCCGGCCTGCTGCAGCGCGGCCGCGACGGCGCGTCCCGAGCCGCCGCATCCGATCACCGCGATGCGCTGGAGGCGCGGATCGATGCCGCGCTCGCGCAGCGTGACCAGCACTCCCTCGGGATCGGTCGTATCCGCGGTCCAGTCGTTTCCTTCCTTCACGAAGAAGTTCGTCGACCAGGCGCGCTCCACGATGTGCGTGCGCAGCTTCGTCGCGTCCAGCGCCACTTCCTTGTGCGGCGAGACGATGCAGAACGCCCCGGCCGAGAAGCCGAGCGCCTCGATCGAGTGGCGCTCCACGATGTCCTGCCAGAAATGGTCGAACCGGTTGACGTGAAAGGGGAGGTAGAGCGAGGGGCGGTCGATCGCCTCGAACGCGGTGTTGTGCAGCCGCGGCGAGAGCGATTGCAGCACGGGGCTGCCGACGATGCCGAAGATCTCGCGCACCTCGCGCACGTGCGGCAGGCCGTAGTCCGCCACCAGCTGTGCGATGACGGGTACGCCCGGCTCGGGTGATTTCGCGACGGTGGCGCAGACGAACGGCGCGCCGAGGTATGCCGAGAGGATGCGGGTCCAGAATCCGATTGCTCCGGTGGCATACGCCACGACGTCGCGACGGCCGCACTCGCGCAAGAGCTGCAGCGGGACGAGCTCTTCTCCCGAGCGCGTGACTTCGACCTCCAGCCGGTACCAGCGTGCGGGGACTGAGGTCATCCGCCGCAGCTGCGCGCGCAGCTCGTCGAGCGTGGCTGCCGTTCCACGCCACGTGAGGATGCGGCGCTCGGCTCCGATCGTCTGGGAGACCGCGCCGGTGACGTCCTCCGGCTCGAGCAGGACCAGCTCGAACTTCTCCGCGGCGCCGAGCAGCAGCTCGCGCCGCGTCTCGCCGCGCGCCCCGGTGGAGAACACCAGCGGTCCGGTGAAGACGGTCCGCACCAGCTCCGGATCGATTCCTTCCGGCACTTCCAGCAGGCCCGTCTCGGGCGGAAGTGCGGACAACTCCTCCATCGGGCGGACTTTCGACAGCGCCGCCATGAGCAACGTGGTGGACATGGTTTTACTTGTAGACGGCTGGGGCGGACCCGCTGTGAAACGGGCTGTCTACCTCGGGCGCAGCGGCAGGTTCTGGCGCAGGATCGCCCGTGCATGCTGTACCCGTTTCCGCACGTTCGCCTGCGTGATCGACAGCTGCGCGGAGATCCGTTCGTACGGCGTCTCGGCGAGGAAATACAGCCGGGCCACGTCGCGCAGGCGCGGCGGCAGCTCGGCGATCGCCCGCACGATGCAGGCGTATCCCTCGTGCGTGAGGGTCATGTCTTCCGGCGACAGCACGTGCTCCTGAACGTTTTCCTGCTCGAGCTGCACGAGCTCCTCGGCCGTCCCGACGCCGACCGCCATCCGCCGTTCCTCCCGCCGGATGTCGCTGCAGACGTTCAATACGAGACGCGTCAGCCACGCCTGCACGTTCACGATGCCGGTGGCGTACTGCGGCATCTTCGAGCAGGCGAGCATCATCGACCGGCTCATCGCATCGGCAGCCTCGCAGGAGAGACCGTTCATCCGCCGCAGGCAGACGTTGTACAGATGCCCCCGATGCCGCAGCCAGAGGCGCCAGAATGCGTCACCGTCGCCCCCGCCGAGGGCATCGAGCAGCAACCGCTCATCCGGCTCGTCACCGGAAAAACCTGGGGAGATGGCGCTCCGTTCCTCATCGCGCCGGGCCGAGCGAAAAGGCATTCCTCCGTCCTTTCTCCGGGGCTGTATTGGGGGGTTCTTGCTGAGACTCCGCTTTAGGAGTGACGGACACGCATAGTTCCCTACCCAATAGGCGCGAGGTCGTGGTCTCTCTCTCGCGACGATTTGCGCCTGATGAAAAAACCACTCAGCGGCGCTTCCGCTCCACAAGTGACATAATTGCCGCCATCCATTGATGGTTGAACACGGGACGCTTGGCGGCGGCCGTTTCGCAATTCGGCGACGCATTGGGGCGGGCGGCATGGGAGTGGTGTACGAAGCGTACGACCGCGAGCGCCGGCAGCCCGTCGCGCTGAAGAAGCTTCTCGGGACCGACGCCACGGCCATCGTCCGGATCAAGAACGAGTTCCGCGCGCTCGCGGACGTCGTTCATCCGAATCTTGTGCGTCTGCATGAGCTGATCGGCGAAGAGGAGGACTGGTTCTTCACCATGGAGCTGATCGACGGCTCCGATTTCCTGAACTACGTCCGCGGCCGGCGTGCGTCCATCCTCGAAGACAGCACCCAGGATCACACCACCGAGAGGTCGACGCTGATCGGGGCGCACGACCAGCCGTTCGAGCAGGAGCCTCCGCGCGTCGAAACGCGCGCGGAGAACGTGGTGCTCGATTACGCCACCCTGCGCCGCACCCTGCGCCAGCTCGCGGAAGGGGTGGCGGCGCTGCACGATACCGGCAAGCTGCATCGCGACCTGAAGCCGTCGAACGTGCTCGTGACCGCGGCCGAGCGCGTGGTGGTGCTCGACTTCGGGCTGGCCACCGACATCGCGACGTACGAGAAGAAACTGACGTTCGGCGGCACGCCGGCCTACATGGCCCCGGAGCAGATCGCGGAGCAGCCGGCCACCGAGGCGAGCGACTGCTATGCGATGGGCGTGATGCTGTACGAGGCGCTCACCGGCGGGCTGCCGTTCAGCGGCAACTTCTATTCGATGCTGATGCAGAAGCGCACCACCGATCCGAAGCCGCCGTTCGAGCTGGTGGGCAGCGTCCCCGAGGATCTCGGCAGCGCCTGCGTCGACCTGCTGCGCCGCGACCCGGCGAACCGCCTCGGCGCGCGTGCACTTGCCGAGCGCCTCGCCTCGCGGCAGGAGCGCGCGCCGGTGGCGATCCTCCGCCCGCGCGAGACACCGTTCATCGGGCGCATCGTGCAGCTCGAAAAGCTCGAAGCGGCATTTGCCGCCACGGAGCGCGGTACGCCGGTCACCGTGATGCTGCGCGGCCAGTCGGGGATGGGGAAGTCCTCCCTGGTGCGCTACTTCCTGCAGGAGGTGCAGCGCCGCGAGCCGTCGACGGTCGTCTTCACCGGCCGCTGTTACGAGCAGGAATCGGTTCCGTACAAAGCGGTCGACAGCCTGATCGACGACCTGGCGCGCTACCTCAGCCGCGTCTCTCCGCTCGAAGCGAAGGCGCTGCTGCCGACCGACGCCGCTGCACTCGCGCGCCTGTTCCCGGTGCTGCAGGAGATCGAGGTGCTGACCAAGGCACGGCGGCGGCAGGTCGACATCGTCGACTCGCAGGAGCTCCGCCGCCGCGCGTTCTCGGCGCTGCGCGAGCTGCTCGCGCGGATGAGCGACGAGCGCCGCGTGATCCTCTTTCTCGACGACGTGCAGTGGGGCGACCGCGACAGCGCGGCCCTGCTGGCCGAGGTGCTGCGGCCGCCGGATGCACCGGCGGTGCTGGTCATTGCGGCGCACCGGGTCGAGGAAGCGGAGGCGAGTCCGCTGCTCCAGGAGCTCGCGAAGATCCGCGATTCCGACGCGAACGCGCTGGGCGAGCTGCACGAGATCTCGCTCGACGAGCTGACCGGCACCGAAGCGCGCGACCTCGCGCGGGCGCTGCTCCAGGACGACGTGCGTGCGGAGACGATCGCGCGCGAAGCGGGAGGGAGTCCGTTCTTCCTGGTCGAGCTGTCGCGGTACACCGAGTCGACCGGACTCCCCTCGGCCGAATCGCTCGATAACGTCATCCGCTCGCGCATCGCGCTGCTGCCGGAAGGGGGACGCGACTTGCTCGAGATCGTCGCCGTCGCCGGACGCCCGATCGTCGGGACCGCGGCAAATCTCGCGGCGAAGTTGCATCGTGACGACGAGGCGATGCTCGCGCGCCTTCGCGCCGATCACCTGCTGCGGACGCGCGTGCGCGCCGGTCGCGACGAGGTCGACACGTACCACGACCGCATTCGGGAGGCGATCCTCTTCGGACTCACGCCCGAGCTGCGCCGGACGCATCACCTGACCATCGCGCGCACGCTGGAGGCGGAGGGGCTGCGGGACGCCGAGGTGCTGGCGGTGCACTATCGCGCCGCGGGAGACGACGCGCGCGCGGCGATGTACGCGCTGGAAGCAGGCGATCGCGCCGCGGCCGCGCTGGCGTTCGAGAACGCGGCCGGGTTCTACGAGATGGCGCTCGCGCTCGCGCCGGCGAAACGCGACGTGGTGAGCAAGCTCGCCGACGCGCTGGCGAATGCCGGCCGCGGTGCGGACGCGGCGGCGCACTACCTCGCGGCGGCCGAAGAGACGGACGGAGGACACGCACTCGAGCTGCGCAGGAAAGCGATGGAGTGCCTGCTGCGCTCGGGCCATGTCGATGGCGGCCTGCGTCTCATCCGCGACGTCCTCGCGGCGGTCGGCCTCGCGCTTCCCTCGACCCCGAACCGCGCGGTGGCCGGGATCCTGTTCGGCAAAGCGCGCCTCGCCGCACGCGGCCTGCGCGCCGTCGAGCGCGCGGCGGCCGCGATCCCGCAGCGCGAGCTCACGCGCATCGACGTCTGCTGGGGCGTCGTCACGGGACTGGGGCGCATCGACAACATCCGTTCGGCCTACTTCCAGCCGATCCACCTCCGCTACGCGCTCGACGCCGGCGAGCCGTATCGCATCGCGCGCGCGCTGGCGGCCGAGGCGTGCTTCTCCGCCACGAAAGGGGAGCGTGCGAAGGCGCGCACCGAGCGGCTGGTGTCGCGCGCCGAACGGAGTGCACGCGCGAGTTTGCAGCAGCACGCGATCGGCATGGCCACCACGGCCCGGGCCATGGAGAGCTACTACCTCGGCCACTTCCGCGATGCGGTGCGCAACGCCGACGCTGCCGAGACGATCTTCCGGGAGCACTGCACCGGCGTTTCGTGGGAGATCAGCACGGCCGTGAATTACTCGCTCTGCTCGCTCGTCTACCTCGGCGAGCTGGCGTCGCTCGCGCAACGGGTGCCGCAACGCCTGCGCGAAGCGGAGATGCACGGCGACCTGTACGCCGGCCTCGATCCCGCCTGCCGCCCCGGCATCATCTGGCTCGCCGCCGACGATCCTGACGCGGCGCGCCGCGCGGTACGGCAGGTGATGGACCGCTGGTCCTTGCAGGGCTTTCACTTCCAGCACTACCTGGAGATGTTCGCCGAGAACCAGACCGACCTCTACGTCGGCAACTGGGCCTCCGCCTGGCGCCGCGCCGACGAACGCTGGCCGCAGATGAAATCGGCGTTCCTCCTGCGCATCCCGTTCGTGAAGCTGGAAGGGTTGCACCTGATGGGCCGCTGCGCGCTCGCCGCCGCGCTCGGCAGCGGCGACGAGTCACTGGTCGTGCGTGCGGAACGCCACGCGGCGGCGATCGAAAAGGAAAAGGTGGGGTGGGCGATGCCGCTCTCGATGTCGCTGCGCGCCGCGGTGCTCTCGATCCGCGGCAACCGGGAGGAAGCACTCGACACCCTCGGCCAGGCCTCCCGCGCCTTCGAGAAACACGAGCTTTTGCTCTACGCCAAGGCCGCCGACCACCGCCGCGGCACCCTCACCGGCAGCGCCGGCGGCCGCGCCATCACCGCCAACGCCGACGCCTGGCTGCGCGCGCGCGGCGTGAAGAACGTGCCGAGGTTCGTGGACGTGCTGATGCCGGGGTTTTAGACGTACAAGGATCTCGCCTGAGGCGCGACCCCTCATCCGCCCTTCGGGCACCTTCTCCCCTTGCAGGGGAGAAGGGCACTAAGTTCCCATCTCGCGAGAGTGAAGGTTAGTAGCCCCTCTCCCCGCGTCGAGCGGGGAGAGGGTGGCCAACGGCCGGGTGAGGGGCCGTGCCACAGGCGGGGAGGAACCCCAGAATGCGCCGCCCCTCCTCGGCGTTCTGTCGCCCGGACCCTATGAAACGACCTCTGACCCTCCTCCTTCTCCTCGTTTTCGCGTTCGCCGCGTTCGGCGCGGATGAGCAGGCCGTCTGCGCGGTTTGCGGGCCGCGCGAAGGGGCTGGCTTCGAGCCGGTGAAGGCGCATGCGACGCACAAAGGGAAGGCGTATGCGTTCTGCAGCCTGAAGTGCAAAGTCGAGTTCCTGAAGAATCCGGACGAGTTCCTGGTCACGGACGAGGGGAAACCGGCGCCGGCGTTCACGCTGAAGTCGTTCGACGGCAAACCGCTCTCGCTCGGCGACTTTCGCGGACAGGTCGTGCTCCTCGATTTCTGGGGGACGTTCTGCATCCCCTGCGTGAACGCGCTGCCGGAGCTGCAGGCGCTGCATGCGAAGAACGCGTCGCGCGGCTTCGCGGTGGTCGGCGTCACGGTGGACGACCGGGCGGCGATGGTGGCGAAAGCGACCTCGCGCGCGAAGGTCACCTACCCGGTCGTGCAGGCCACGCCCGCGGTCTGGAGCGCGTACAAGGTGAACGCGCTGCCGTCGCTCGTCCTGGTGGGACGCGACGGCCGGATCGTGAAACGCTTCGGCGGTGAAGCGGATCGCGCGGGGATGCTGGAGACAATCGAGCAGGCGCTGGCGAAGTAACGGGCTAGGGATTCAGGTAGCACCTGCAAGAAGAGTTGCCGTTTGCCAACGTGCGGCAACAGGCATAATGGCTACTACTGCAGCTCACGGAGCAGCCGCCGCTCAGCGAGCAGCTCGTCGCGCCGATGCCGCCGGCATTGCATGAACCGGCGCCTGAATCGTCTCCGAGCTCGCCCCAGTCCTGCGTCAGCGACTCACAGTCTGCACAGTCATCCGAGGAGAGGCGGATCGTCGTGTCACCGGTATTGTGCGCAAGACCGAATCCCTCGTTGCGCACGACGTCATATCGCGGGTTCGGCGCCGGGCTCGCGTCTGCTCCTTCCAGGGCGAACTCGTACACCTTTTTGTCCTGGTGCGAAGTGACCCGCACAAACTCTTTCTTGTACACGACATCCGCGTCGCGTAGATGAATCCGGGTCTCTGCAGCCGGCAGGAGCGTCTGCAGGACGAACCACTGGTCCACGAGGCCATCCGTGCCGGTGATGTCGGTGTCCATCGCAACGACGAGCCTGTCGAGTCCGTGGTTGAAGATCACCACGTCGCCGATCTCGCGCCGCGCGCGGTCACGGTTCGAACCGTGAGCCTGGGCCATCACGTGCGTGGCCGCGATGAGCGACAGGAGGATGGCCGCAGGTACAGCGCGCTTGGTTCCCATGGGCCGCAGTGTAACAGGTTTCCATAAGTACGTATCGACGGCTCCAAAAAGTGTCTTTGGTAAGATCGCCGCAAAGTGATCCTCCCCTTCCTGCTCCTGGCCGCGCTGCATGCCCCCGAAGAGTGTCTGGGAAAGGGTTTCAGCACGGAGTGGCAGGGGAAGACGTACACCTTCCGGTTCGAGGACTGCCGCGACGAGTTCCTGAAGGAGCCGGAGCGCTACTCCCAGCTGTACGACGCGCTGCTCGAGATGCAGGCGGAAGGGATGAAGGTCGAGCCGCCGAGAGCGTCGCTCGTCCCGAGCTGACCCGGCTGACCCGGCGAGGGAATCGCGGTTCGGGGAACCGCGTCGGAAACGCACAAATGGGAGCTGTCGCATCGCTGGATCGAGGGCGTGATCGACCGCGCCACGCATCGCACCGTGGTCATGCACCGCTTCACGCGCGACCTGAAAGCGGGCGTGGAGTGGAACGTGCGCGCGAACGAGGTTGGCCTCGTCGCGAACTGGCGCGCGCTGGCTGAAACCGAAAGGCGGCCGGCACTGATGTTCGGCACGAGCTCGGACCGCATCGGCACGCCGTCAGGACAGTCGTACTACGCGACGGTGAGCAAGAGCTTCTCGCGCGTCGCGCCGTACGCGGGAGTGAGCTGGAGCGGCTACGAGGAGCGCCTGCTGGTCCCGTTCGGGGTGAACGTCGCGCTGGCGGAAGGGTGGTCGGCGATGCTGATCAACGACGGCGTGCACACGCACCTCTCGACCACGTACGGGTTGCGGAACGTGTCGCTGACGCTGCTGGCGGTGGAGCGGAAGCACGTCGGCGTGACGGTCGGGATGACGTTCTGATCGCCGAGACCGCCATGGCTCAGCGCTTGCTGACACGAAGCGTGGACAAATGTGGAAAAACAATAACCTCTCGATCGTCATGTTCCTGCTGTTCCTGCTGTGCCTGGTCGGCCACAGCTATGCCGGGTGGAAGGTGTACAACGACGAGCAGCGGCAGCACGGCGAATCCGAAGCGACGTACGGCCAGTTTCTCCGCACCAGTGAGTTCGGCGAGACCGTCTTCGAGAACTGGGAGAGCGAGTTCCTGCAGATGGGGTTCTACGTCATCCTGACCGTGTTCCTCTACCAGCGCGGCTCGTCGGAGTCGAAGAAGCACGACGGCACGGATGAAGTGGAGGAGGATCCCGAGCAGCACCGCGACGACCCTGACGCGCCGTCGCCGGTGCGCCGCGGCGGGTGGCGGCTCTCGCTGTACAAGAGCTCGCTCAGCATCGCGTTTCTGTTGCTCTTCGTGATCTCGTTCGTCGGTCACGCCGCCAGCGGCGCGCGCAAGTTCAACGAGGAGGAGCAGGCCCACGGCTCGTCCGAGACCGTGAGCGCGGTCGGCTACATGGCCACACCGCAGTTCTGGTACGAGTCGCTCCAGAACTGGCAGAGCGAGTTCCTGGCCGTGCTGGCGATCGTCGTCCTGTCGATCTGGCTGCGGCAGTGGGGCTCGCCGGAGTCCAAGCCGGTCCACGCCGCGCACAGCGACACCGGCAGCTCATGAATCCCGAGCTCACGCTGCAGCTGGTCGACAACCACCGCCAGTTCCTGGCCTTTCTCGAGCGCCGCCTCGGCGACCGGGAACTAGCCGAGGACATTCTTCAGGACGCGTTCGTGAAGAGTCTGCAGAAGGAAGAGGACGTCCGCGACGAGACGTCCTCGGTGGCCTGGTTCTACCGCACTCTCCGCAACGCGGTGATCGATCACTATCGCCGCAGCGGAGCCCGCGGTCGTGCGCTCGAGCTGCTCGCGCGCGAGCTGGAGGACGCGGTCGAGCCGCCGCCGGAGATTCACGACGCGATCTGCGGATGCGTCACCCGGCTCGCGTCGACGCTGAAACCGGAGTACGAGGCCGCGCTCCGCCGCATCGACGTCGAGGGAGCACCTGTTCAGGAGTTCGCCGCCGAGGCGGGCATCACGGCGAACAACGCCGCGGTCCGGGTGTTCCGCGCGCGCGAAGCGCTCCGGAAACAGGTCAGGACCTCCTGCGGCACGTGCGCCGATCACGGCTGCCTCGAATGCTCCTGCGGGAAGAAGAAACCGGCGGCTCACTGAACCAGCGCCCTGTGCTACGGTGGCCTCGATGACCGCCGGCCTGCGCCGCGACCTCGGTACCCTCGAGTCGTACGCGACGCTCCTCGGCATCCTCATCGGCGCCGGCATCTTCAAGGTCACGGGGGAGGCGTTCCTGCTCACCGGCCCGAGCGTCATCCTCGGGTACGTGGTGCTGGCGCCGGCGGTGCTCGCCACCTCGGCCGCCTACTCCGTCTTCCTCTCCACGCCGCTCGGGCGCGAGCCGGGTGGCGAGTACACGAATATCTCGCGGACGTTCGGCAGCTACGGCCTGGCCTTCATCGGGGCGTGGCTGAAGATCATCTCGTACACCGGCGCGCTCGCGTACCTCGCCCGCGCCTTTGCCGACTACGCGCAGACGCTCGTGCGCGTCGACCCGACCGTGCTCGCCGTCGCGTCGCTGCTCTTCTTCTACGCCATCCACGTGGCCGGGGTCCGCTGGTTCGGCCGGTTGCAGGTCTGGATGTGCATGCTCCTCGGCGTCTCGCTGGTCGTGCTCATCGTGCCGGGACTCTTCGCCATCCAGCCTTCCTACTACACGCCCTTCTTCACGCACGGTCTTGGCGGATTCACCGCGAGCCTGCCGCCGCTTTTTTTCGCCTACGCCGGATTCGAGTCGCTGGCGCAGACCGCGGGGGAGGTGAGCGACAGCACGCGCCGTCTGCCGCGCGTTTTCATGCGCGGCATCACCGTGACGCTGGTCATCTTCTTTCTGATGTCGCTGGTTGGCCTCGGCACGTTACCGCCCGCCCGGGTGGGCATCTCGACGGCACCGATGGCGGAAGCCGCCGGGACGTACCTGCCGGTCGGAGCCGCCGCGATCGTCACGATCGGTGCGCTCATGGCGCTCCTCACCTCGGTGAACGCGACGATGCTCGTGCCGTCGCGGATCGCGATCGTGCTGGCCGAGGATCGGCTGGCGCCGCGGTGGATCGGCGCGGTGTCGACGCGGACCGGAACGCCGATCGCCGGGCTGACCTTCACCCTCGCCGGCGCGCTCGCGCTGCTCCTGACCGATCGCATCGGACTGGCCCTGAACGTTGCGGTGTACGCGCTGGTGCTGCTCTATCTCCTGCACAGCCTCGCGTTGTTGCTGCTGCCGCGCATGAACCCGGCGCTCTTCGCGCAGGTCACGCTCACGATGCCGCTCACGCTGCAGCGCGTGCTCGCCGTCGTGTCGATCCTCTGCATGGCCGCGCTGCTGTCGCAGATCCCGTTCAGCGCGGTCAAGTTGCTGCTGTTCTGGAGCGCGATCGGCATGCTGCTCTACCTCTGGTCACGACGTGTAGCGAACCGCCGGACTGCCGGCGGGGTAGAACACGCCGAGGAGACGAAGCTCTCCTGAGCCGGTGTTCTCGAGGCAGTGGCGCTGGCGGATGGGGAGGAAGATGCACGAACCCGCGCCGACCTCGGTGGACGAATCGCCGGCGTGCATGATCCCTTCGCCGCCGAGGATGCAGATCACTTCTTCGTAGAGATGGAAGTGATCGGGCGCGCGGCCCGGCGGGATCGACCCGACGAACTGCGTCACCTCGGCCTGGACGAGCTCCGCGTACCACCGGTCCCCGGTCTGCTGCCTCGTCTGATCGTCGAGTCGAAGGAACTCCGGCTTGCGTCCGGAAGGCGTGGCAGGCGTGAGCGAGCTGACGTACGTGGTGTTCGCGTCCAGCGTGAGCGGAACGCCGGCCGGGATGTAGATCCCGGCGTTCTGCCCGAGGTCGTACAGCACCTCATCATGTGCCGCGTTGGCAAACGTCGCTTCGCCATGCTGCTCGATGACGCGCAGCGAGAGGCGGCTTTCGAAATGCGTCCGGATGCGCAGATTGCCCGCGATCTGCGGCTCGCCGTCGTGCATGGACGTGACCCGGCAGCCGCCTTCCAGCTCGATGAGCATGCCGTATTTTGTCACCTGCCCCGCAGAGAGAACCGACGAGAGGCCTCCGGCGGGCCGGCGTGGCCGGCAGCACTGGTTGCCCAAGGCCGAACGCACGCGTCTCGCGTCAGGCGCGGTCCGTGCGCAAACAAGGGCCGCCGGCCACGCCGGCCCGCCGGAGGCCCCTGGTCGGTTCTCTTTCGTGGCCGGAGTGAAAGTATCCTGATCAGCCATGAAGCAGGAGGACGGCATCCGGGCGACGAACCAGGACTTCATCCGCTACGACCAGGTGGAGAAGCGCCAGAGCTATCACCTCGCCGAATCGGAGGGGGAGGATCAGTTCGACGACGGCTTCGTCATCCGCACCTGCGACATGCGGAGCCCCACGTTCGCGCGCGACCTCGGCGACGCCCTGCGCGAGATCGGCTTCGCCATCCTCTCCGGCCACGGCCTCGACCCGGCGCTCTACGACGAAGCGGAAGTGAAGGTCGAGGAAATGTTCACGCGCCTCTCCCTGGAGGAGAAGCTGCGCTACCGCGCCCAGCGCCACGGCTCCGTCAACCAGGGCTACTTCCCGATCAAGGAGACGAGCAACATGCATCCCGATCTCGTCGAGGGATGGGTGTTCTGCCGCCGCGCCTTCGAGGGCGGCGATTTCTGGCCGAGCGCTGAATACAAAAGCTTCTTCGAAAAGATCGTCGCCGCCCACGAGCCGCTGATCCTCCCGGTGATGCAGAGCCTCCTCCAATATCTCGGATGCGACCCGCATCTCTACGACGCGAAACTGACCGCCACCAACTTCGGCCTGCGCCTCAACTACTACCCGCCCATGTCCCCAGGCGACGACGCCTCAGGCGCCGCACGCCTGCTCGGCCACGAGGACGTCGACCTCTTCACCTTCCTCCCCGCCCCGCGCGCCGAAGGACTGCAGGTCCTCAACCGTCGCAACATGAAATGGATCCGCGTCGCCGCCCCGCGCGGCACGATCGTCCTCAACACCGGCGACTACATGCAGCGCATCAGCAACGACCTCTTCCCGTCGACCACGCACCGCGTCAGCAAGCCGCGCGATCCCTCACAGCGCCGCAATCCACGTGTGTCATTTCCAATGGCGGTCTACGTCTGGGAAGAGGAAGTGCTCGAGGTCCTGCCCTGCATCGAGCAACCGAAATACCCGCCGGTGAAAGCGATCGAGTTTCACACGAGCATTACGAGCAAATTCTATGGGCATGATTACGCGGTGAAGGGGTGTGACAGGCCGGCGTTCTAAGCATCTAGGCTACCGCTCCCTTAGCGGCGCGCGCATCGTATGTCGTTATAACAATCGCGACGTGACGCCACGAAAGAGTACAATCGATCCACTAATTCCATTCGTCGGTCGTCAGGAGGGCACTCATGAGCGCTCCGCCGCGCATCGTCGTCGTCGCGGTAGTCGTCGCCGCGACTCTTGCATTGAACGCACAGGAGAACTGCCCGCCGCCCGCGCAGCCGGTGCTGCACTGGGTTGGACAGTCGTCCGGCTGCACAGCTGAGAACGGGATGCCCTGCTGGTCTGGCGAGCCGATCGTCTTCAGCGTCACTCCGGTCGGAGGCGGCCCCTATCCGGAATGCACCACTTATCTATGGGACTTCGGCGATGGCAGCAGCACGTCGACGACGGCGTCGCCTTCCCACCTATACGCAGTGATCAATGGCACGTTCTTCGTGCTGGTGCGCGTTTGGGGTGGGAATGTCGACGTATTCACAGGGAAGCAGTTGATGATCCTCTCCGCGACAGTCCTGCCTGTCATCGAGCGCTTCAATGCCAGCGCCACGGTCATCCGCCGCGGCCAGACCCTTGTCCTCAGCTGGTCGACGAAACACGCGACGAGAGTGCAGATCGATCCCATCGGCGTAGGTCTTGACGCTACGGTCACGAGCTATTCGTTCGCCCCCGCGGTGACGCAGACCTACACATTGACGGCATTCGGCGCCGCCGCCATCCGCGTCACGAACCCTCTGACCGTGGTCGTGGGCGTGGGCGCGAAGCGGCGCGCGGTGAGGCACTGACGGCGGGACTGCGTCGGCGGAACGCGATGCGCAAACTGCTGCTGTCGATCGCCATGGCCGCGCCGCTACTTGCGCAGTCCTCCGCCGAGGTAAATGCCGGCATTCAGTTCAATTTCGCGAGCCCGGGTGCGCGCAGTCTCGCACGCGGGGGGGCGTTCATCGCCGACGCCAGCGACGCGACTGCGGCATACGCCAATCCCGCGGGGCTCGTGAATCTGCCGGCGCCGGAGCTCTCGCTCGAACTGCGAGCATCGAGATTCACTCATTCGTACACAAATCGCGGACATGCTTTCGGTCCGCCGAGCAATCGGGGGATGGACACGATCGCCGGTCTTCAGCGCGGCACGTCGGAGAACCGCATCGACAACGTCGCCTTCGCGTCGGTCGTCGTGCCGTTCCGCAACTTCGCGATCGCGACCTACCGGCACGAACTCGCGAACTTCGGTGTGTCCGCACGCACGCAGGGTGCCTTCTTCGATCTCTACTTTCCGGAAGAGGAGGCGCCAGCAAACTTACGCCACTATCCGGCCATCAGCGCGATGCGGTTGCGTGTGACCGGCCTCGGACTCGCTGCGGGCGCGCGAGTAACCAGCCGTCTCTCGGTCGGCATCGGCGTCCGCCGCTACGACTCCGAGATCGATTCGATCACCGAGCGCTATCGCACCGCGGGCTTCTACGGCCCGCCCGACTACGTTACGCGCGACAACGTGCAGACGCAACGCGGCCGCGGCAGCTCACTCGGTGTGAACGCAGGCGTGCTGTTCGACGCGACCCGCAGACTCTCGATCGGCGCGAGTTATCGCCAAGGCTTTGGTTTTCCGGTGACCGTGACCTACGCCGATCGGGAGCCCCGGCCGCCAAAGACCGCGCGTTTCAACGTCCCGTCGTTCTACGGTCTCGGCCTGTCAATCCGTCCGAAGCGCGACTGGTCGATCGCGCTTGACGTCAATCACATCACGTACTCCGACCTCGCACGCGACTTCGTCCTGTTGTTCGAGGAGGAGCCGCGCTACTTCGTGCCCGACGGTACGGAGATCCGCTGCGGCTCGGAGGTGATCCTTACGCGCGACCGCTTCCCACGTCTCCCATTTCCGATCGCGATATCCGCTGGTGCGTGGCGCGATCCCGACCACAGCATGCGAGTCGACGATCCAACCGATTCCCAGAGCGTCCTGTTTCGCCGCGCTTCGGAGGACTATCACGTGTCGTTCGGCGTCGGCATGTTGTTCGACACGCGCGCGCAGGTACACGCGGCGGTCGATCGCTCGTCGAGGCAAACCGTGGTCTCGATCTCTGCAATGGCGAGATTCTGATCATGACATCGCATCACATCTCGAAGGTCTTCCTGCCGCTCGCGATCTGCATCGCATTCGACGCCGCGGCGTCAAACCTCGGATTCTGGACCGCCGAGGCGTTGCGCGGCGTTGCGGCGTATCGAGGGATGATCGAACAGCGGAAGCCGATTCGCGTGCTCGCGCTCCACCGAAAGCAGCTGATCCGCGGTCCGGAGCTGAACGACCCGCGCCTTTTTCTGACCGGAATCCTCGAGATCGACGAGAAAAGGGTGCCGCTCGATCTCTACGACCGGATCGCCGGCGCGTTCGCGCGCGCGCCGTTCGACTGCATCGTCCTCTCCGATCTCTCGGCGACGGACTTTCTGAAAGTCGAACAGTTCGTACGCAATCAACCGGCCCGCATCGCGGTCGTGGCGACGACGATGGAACTCCGCACCGCGCCCTTCGCGGTGGTCAATGAGGTGGTCTACACACGGCAACTCGCCTTGAAGGCCTATCGCATGCTCGACGGCACGCCGCGCCGAGGGCCGGTCGTGCTCGACAGAGTACCGATCAAACCGGCGTACCGGCGCTACGTGAACTGCGAGGCGAAGAACGCGCGCGAGAACGCCACGTGGTCCGACGAAGGGATCTGCTACCAGAACGCGATCGCTCGACGCGACAAGAATCAGCGCGAGGAGTGGGAGCATGCGATCGCGGATCTCGCGGTCGCGGTGATGATCCAGCCGGACGAGGCGTACGACTATCAGATCTACAAGCGCGGCTGGGGTTACGAGCGCTATTTTCCCCGCCTCGGCCTGGCCGATTTCCTCGCGCGTCTGCCGGATTGCGCGGCAGTGCACCGCGAGTTGAAGCGTTCCATCGCGAGCTCCGAAATGCGCAAGCCGCTTCTCGACCGCTGTCCCGCGCAGTCAGTCCTGCGACTCGATCCGCCTGCGGGCGCGATTCCATCCGAGCTCGTTTCCGCCGGCGTCGATGGTGACTCCGAGCTGCTTCCGCAGTTCGCGCCAAGCGTTCTCTGGAGCGACATCGCGTACTGATCTCGTGAGGTTCCAAAGGCGCACTTCCGATGGCGTGCGGGTGACCAGCACATCGCCCGCCCACGCCGCCGCGATCGGCGCCGGAGTGCGGCCGGCGGGGATCAATTGCAGGATCTTTCCCGCCACGTCCACGACCGAGAGCACGTCGTCATGGACGACCGCGGCGCGCGTTCCATCCGGCGAGATGGTAAGTTGCCGGAGCGATTCGAAGCGCAACGGAACGGGGCGGCCGATGGGGTCGGAATTCGCGTCGTAAAAACGGATGGTACCGTCGCGCATGGCGACGGCGGTGACACCGTTGCGGGTGGCGGCGGCGTCTGCCGCTCCGTCTGTGAGCAGCCACGGTAAGCCGGTGATGTAGTTCCAGCCGACGGCACGTTCGTCTTCGAGGACGAGCGTTACGCACCTTCTGCACGGTCCGAATGTCGCGCGCGCGGCCCGCGGCAAATCGTGCGGAACGAGGACGCGGCGGCCGTCCGCGAGCAGGCCGATGACGTACGGAGGCGTCTCGAACGCGATCGCGGCATCGCCTCCGTCGGCGGCGACAGCGACTCCGGTACTTTCGCGAATCATCGACCCGATGGGGTTGGCGAACGTCGCGAGATCCCACTCGTTCACCGAGCTGTCGACGCTCACTGTGAGCAGCCGCGTCTCCGATACGAACGCGGCGTCGACCGCCGCGTCCAGGTTCGGGAGCTCGGTCTTCGTACATCCGTCGGCGCACGACCAGACGCGTGTACCCTCGGCGATGACGATGTGTTGCGCGCCATGCCAGACCGCGAGCGCGGTTCCGGGCGACGGCTGCTCGCCGCTCAGGGTTCGGTCGAGCAAACGATAGCTCTGCTGCTGCGCGTAGTCGCGTGCGGCGTCGCTGAGCGAGCCGCCGCGCTTGAACGCGGCCAGCGTCGCGAGGAGCAGTCCGCGATCGGCTTCTTCGCGCATCCGGCTGGCGAGCATCGGCGCCGCGGCGGCATCGATCGCGTCCGCGCTGCGCGTAAAGTGCGCCTCCGCGAGCCGCTCGGGATTCCACGGGCCGATGAGCCAGAGGCGCGGCAGCAGCAACATCTGTTGCGTCCGCAGCCGGTCGAACGCGACGCGCGCGTTCTCGTCGGTCTTCGCGCCGCGGAGCGCGCGCACCTGCACGAACGAGAGCGCCATGAGCAACGCGAGCAGCAGCGTGGCGCCGGCGATCCAGCGAAGCTGCGCGCGCCATCGCCTCCGTGGAGGCGGCGGCGGAGAAAGCACCCGTTTCGGCAGCACGTGCGACACCGATTCGTCGATCCGCTCGACGACATGCGGCGTGTCGCTCTTCGACTGCCACTCCAGGCGCTCGAACTCATCGAGCACCCGCTCGTCCCCTTCGAGCTCGCGCGTGAACTGCGTGCGGATCGGTACGATCAGCGGACGTCCCGTCTCCCCGTTGCGCGCGAGCGCGCGCTCCAGCTCCCGCGATACGTGCTCACTCGTCAGCGACTTCTCGGAGAGGAGGATCACGAAGACATCGCAGACGTCGATCTGGCGCTCGAGCTGTTCCGTCCACTTCTCACCAGCCTGCAGCCCGACGACGTCGACGAAGACTTCATAGCCCAAGCGCGGCAGGTTGTACGAAAGCGCAGCTGCGAGTTTCCGGCTGGAGGCATCACCGCGTGAATAAGAGATGAAAAACGCTGCGCCTGAGCTCATGGCGCATCAGTGTCTCACTGCTCTCCGGCGAGGCGGGAGCTCGGGAACGACGTCGACCGTCGCGGTGACGTTGCCTTGGGCGGCTGCGCCCGCCGCCGTCATCTTGTAGGTCGTCGACTCCTGCTCGTGTGCCTCACCGTGACTGCGCGCAAAGCGTTTCGGCGTGCGTTTCGCGAACGTCTCGAGATCGGAGAAGATGCGCGCCGCCTCGTCCAGCCCGAGAATCGCCAGCCCCTCCCGGATGTCGCTTCGATGCTCCTCGCACCAGCAGATGTTGCCGACGAACTGGGCGTGCCCGCCATTGTCCACCTCGCCCAGATAATCGCCGAGCGTGGAGGCGATCAGCGCCTCGCGCGGCAACTCGTCCCGAAGATACAGGCCGCTCTGCAAGGCGTGACTGACGCAATACGAGATGTACATCGGCAGGTGACGAGGGTGGTCCCCCTCGGCCAGAGCCGACTCCGGAACGAACACCTCCTCGATCCGATCCTGGCGTCGTCTCCAGTTGACCAGGCTCATTCGCTCCTCGCTTGTGGCGCGACCCCTCATCCGCCCTTCGGGCACCTTCTCCCCTTGGAGAGGAGAAGGGCTACTAACTTCCTCCTTGCGAGAGTGAACATTAGTAGCCCCTCTCCCCGCGTCGAGCGGGGAGAGGGTGGCCAACGGCCGGGTGAGGGGCCGCGCCTCAGGCGGAGTACGTGCTCTACGTCGTAGTCGCGCTGGTAACCGTCGTCTCGGTCGTGACCGTGGTGGTATCGGTGGCCGGGGCAGCGTACGTACCGGTCGTGCTGGTGGCCGTTCCTTCGCTGACCGCCTCGCCCTGGGCCTCGGCCTTGTCCTCGCTCATGCCTGCCGCTTCGCCCTTGTCCTCGACACGTTCCTCGGTCGCGTTCTCTGCCGGAGAATCACAGCCGATCATGAATACCGAGGCCAGAAGAATGAGTAAAAACGCCATCGTCCGCATCTTGGGATTCCTCCTTCGATGCGGACGATGTGCAACGGACGAGCCCGGGCGGTTACGCGAGGTCTTTGAGCGCCTTCTCCATGCGCCGCAGCCCCTCGGACGCTTCGTCCATGGAGAGGTTGAGCGGCGGACGGAAACGGGCCGACCGGTGGCCGGACGACAGCACCATCACGTCGTAGCCCATGAACGCTTTCAGCGCCGCGTCGCGGACGTCGCCGCTCGGCAGGTCGAACGCCACCATCAGGCCGCGTCCGCGCACGTTGGAGACGAGCTGCGGGTATTCCTGCTGGAAACGATGCAGCTCGCCCATGAAGTATTCGCCTACACGGGCCGTGTTCT
This sequence comes from Thermoanaerobaculia bacterium, assembly GCA_035630815.1. GTDB lineage: Bacteria > Acidobacteriota > Thermoanaerobaculia > Gp7-AA8 > Gp7-AA8 > QHVT01. The sequence goes on along the minus strand of DASQJY010000028.1, from coordinate 158,583 downwards.
CGACCAGGTTGTCCTCGTCGATGATCTCGAAGTAACGCTGCGCGCGGACCATGTCCACGAGGTTGCCGCCCCAAGTCGAGTTGATGCGCGAGGAGACTGTGAAGACGTTCTCGGCGAGCTCCATGATCCGGTCGTTCGAGGCGAAGCCGCAGACCTGCGTCTTCTTGCCGAAGCAGAACATGTCCGGCTCGATCCCGAAGTGCTGGAAGCTCCACATCTTCCCGGTGATGCCGACGCCTGCCTGCACCTCGTCGAAAATGAGCAGCATCTCGTTCTCGTCGCAGAGCTGGCGCACCGCGCGCAGGAACTCGGGACGGAAATGGTTGTCGCCGCCCTCCCCCTGGATCGGCTCCATGATGAAGGCCGCGATGTCGTCCTTGCGGTCGTGGAGAAATTGCTTGGCCTGCGCGAGCGCCGCTTCCTCGCGGCGCGCCGCGTCCGCGAGGTTCTCTTCCGTGAGCGGGAAGGTCAGCTTCGGGTTCTCGATACGCGGCCAGTCGAACTTCGGGAAGTACTGCGTCTTGCGCGGGTCGGCGGTGTTCGTCAGCGAGAGCGTGTAGCCGCTGCGGCCGTGGAAGCACTCGCGCAGATGCATGATCTGCGTCCCTTTCTCTTCCGTGTACCCCTTCGCGAAGTTCTTGCGAATCTTCCAGTCGAAGGCCGCTTTCACGGCGTTCTCGATGCCCATCGCGCCGCCTTCGATGAAGAACATGTGCTTGTGGAGCGACGGCGGGACGGCCAGGCGGGCGAAGGTGTCGACGAATTCCGCCATGTACGTGGTGTAGATGTCGGAGTTGGCCGGCTTGTTCATGGCCACGTCCGCGAGACGCTCCCGGAACTCCGGGGTGTCCATCTTGGGATGGTTGTAGCCGACCGGGATCGAGGCAAAGTTCGTGAAGAAGTCGAGGACGTTCCGGCCGCGGCGGGCGTCGAACACCCACGAGCCTTTCGACTTCTTGAGATCCATGACGATGTCGTACCCGTCGGCCAGCATGTGGCGCGAGAGGACGTTGTGTACTTCGCCCGCCTGGACGTGGATCCGGCGGTCAGTGATGGCTGAAAGGGACATGCGGAAAACTCCTGTCGAGCTGAGGTTGACAGCCGTCTGAATGACGTTGTCTGATTGCGGTCCGCTGCATCTTATCGCAACCACTCACATGGCCTCAAAGGAGTCCTCTCCATGAAAGAAATCGTGATCCTCGGCGGCGCCCGCACGCCGATCGGCTCATTTATGGGCACTCTCTCTTCTCTCCCCGCCCCCCGCCTCGGCGCGATCGCCATCAAGTGCGCCCTCGAGAACTCGGGCATCCAGGCCGACGCGGTCGAGCAGGTGCTGATGGGCAACGTGCTCCAGGCCGGCGTCGGCCAGGCGCCCGCGCGCCAGGCCGGCATCTACGCCGGCATCCCGGTGACGGCAGGCGCCGTCTCGATCAACAAGGTCTGCGGCTCGGGGATGAAGGCGGTGATGTACGCCGCGAACGACATCCGCTGCGGCGACTACGAGGTCGCGGTCGCGGGGGGCATGGAGTCGATGTCGAACGCCCCCTACGCGCTGCCGCAGGCGCGCGGCGGCTACCGCATGGGCAACGGCAAGATGATCGACCTCATGATCCACGACGGCCTCTGGGATCCGTACGGCGACAAGCACATGGGCAACTGCGCGGAGTCGTGCGTGCAGAAGTACACCTTCACCCGCGAGCAGCAGGACGATTTCTCGCAGGAGTCGTATCGCCGCGCCCAGGAGGCGATCAAGACCGGCAAGTTCCGCAAGGAGATCGCGGTGGTCGAGATCGAGGGGAAGAAGGGGAAGTCGGTCGTCGTCGACGACGAGGAGCCGTTCACCGCGCCGCTCGACAAGATGCGCACGCTGAAGCCGGCCTTCCTCAAGGAAGGCGGCACGGTCACGGCCGCGAACGCGTCGAAGATCAACGACGGCGCGGCGGCGATGATCGTCACCTCCGCCGATTACGCGGACAGGAACGGCCTGAAGCCGATCGCGCGCATCGTGGCCCAGGTCACCGCCGCGCACGAGCCGGAGTGGTTCACGACCGCGCCCGGCAAGGCGATCGATCTCGTGCTGAACCGCGCGAAGCTGAAGGCGGACGACATCGATCTCTTCGAGATCAATGAGGCGTTCGCTGCGGTCGCGCTGGCGGCGATGAAGGACATCAACATCCCGCACGAGAAGCTGAACGTGCACGGCGGCGCCGTGGCGCTCGGCCACCCCATCGGCGCCTCGGGTGCGCGCATCATCATCACCCTGATCCACGCCCTGCAGGACCGCGGCCTCAAGCGCGGCCTGGCGGCGATCTGCATCGGCGGCGGCGAAGCCGGCGCCATCATCGTGGAAACGTTGTAGGCCAAGGGGAGAGACGACGGGGGGCCTCCGGCGGGCCGGTGTGACCGGCAGCACTGGTTGCCCAAGGCTGAACGCACGCCTCTCGCGACAGGCGCGGTCCGTGCGAAAACAAGTGCCGCCGGTCACACCGGCCCGCCGGAGGCTCCTCGTCGGTCTCTCCTAGGCCGTCAGCAGTTCCGCCAATCCCGCCATGTCGCGCACCTCGTACGTCGGCGTGCCGCCCGGAAGGGCGGCATGCCCGTGGCGGTTCACCCAGGCCGTATCCACCCCGAACGCGTTCACCGGCACGATGTCGTGGAAGTTGCTCTGGGCGGCGTGCAGCCAGCGCGCGTCGCCGATGCGCTCTCTCGCGGCGTCGAAATGCCCCCGCGCCGGTTTGTACGAGCGCACCGTCTGCGCGGTGACGAGCAGGTCGAAGTCGACCGTGAAGTGCTTTCGCGTCTCGGCCAAAAGGTCGTTGTCGGTGTTCGAAAGAATTGCCAGCTTGTAGCCGGCGTCGCGCAGGCGCTCCAGTGCGGGATTCGTGTCGGGGAAGGGTGTCCACGACGGCAGCGAATCGGGCAAAAACGTGCGGTTCCGCGGCGTCCAGCCGAACTGCTGCGCGACGCGCGCGCTCGCTTCCGTGAGCACATTCCGATAAAGGTCGTAATGTTCTTCCACGCTGCGCTCCTGCTGCGCATACGCGTGCAGCACGGCCCCGCGCTCGAGCTCCACACCGTCGGCTTTTGCAGCCTGGAGGAACGCGTTGGCGATGCCCGATTCCCAGTCGATGAGCGTTCCGTAGCAATCGAAGGTGACGACGTCGTACTTGCGGTCCATTCGTGAGCAGTATCACAAAATCTGCACCGGCTCCGGTGCTACACGTCTCCGAACAGGAGTAAGCTTGTCCAATCCGGTCATGATCGAGGCAGCCCGTAATCTTCGGACGGCGGAGCGTTTTCTGCTCGCGCCCCCGCTGGCAGCGACGTTCGGCAACGCGCCGGTCGCGGTGTGCGACATTTCCGCGAAAGGAGCGCGCTTCCGCCACGACGGACCGCTCGAGAACGGCGGCAAGTCGCTGCTGAAAGTGGCGATGGAAGGACGTCCCTCGCCGGTCACGCTCGAGGCGACGATCGTCTGGTCGCAGCCCGATCCGACGCTGCCCGGCAAGTACATGTCCGGTTGCCGGACCTACGGCCCGCCGGAAGTGGTCGACGCGCTGCTCAAACACCTCCAGACCTCCCACCGCACGAACCGCATCGAGGAGCTCCGCTCGACGGACCGTTTCTACCTCGGACCGTCGCTCGCCGGTGTCTTCGACGGAGCGCCGGCGCAGATCGAGGACCTCTCCGCGCGCGGCGCGCGCATCATCTCCGGCCACGAGCTGACGCAGGGGGCGAAAGCGACGCTGCAGTTCGCGGTGCCGGAGTCGGTGATCGAGGTCGCGGTCACGGGGCAGGTGGTCTGGACCGCGGTCAAATCGATCACGAACAGCGCGACGCGCAGCTACCGCGCGGGTCTCTACATCAACGAAAAACCGGAGCTGCTGCGCCTCGCGATCGGCCTGCTCTGCGAGCAGAACCGCGCCGCCCTCGATACGCAGTCGCTGCGCCTGAAACTGAAGGTGATCCGCGCGCGCGCCCGCCAGATGGCGCCGTCGTTCCGCGATATCGAGGCCTCAGGCATTCCGGCCGAGCAGTACCTGCTGATCCAGGGCGTCCGCGAGGAGCTGCGCCTCAACCCGGAGGAGGCGATGCACTGGTATCGCCGCGCGCGCCTCATCATCAACGATCCCGCCACCCGCCTCGCCGCCCCACCCATCGCCAACCACCCCGACGCTCTCGCGGTCTGGGAGTACCTCGACCGCTCCGTCGACCCCACCATCGTAGGCCGCGCCTTCGAGCTACCGCTGCGGTAGGCGACAGGGAGACGACGAGAGGCCTCCGGCGGGCCGGTGTGACCGGCAGCACTGGTTGCCCAAGGCTGACGCACGCCTCTCGCGACAGGCGCCGTCCGTGCGAAAACAAGTGCCGCCGGTCACACCGGCCCGCCGGAGGCCCCCGGTCGTCTCCCTGTCGCCTCAGCGCAGAGGTCAGTCCTTGTAGATCGCGACGTGAGGGACGCCGTCGGCGCTGATGTGGCCGCGGTACATCCCTTCCGAGTTGAACGGGGTCGCGAAGTTGCCTTGGCGGTCGAGGATGATCACGCCGCCTTCCCCCTTCACCGGGACGAGCTTCTTGTGGATCACCTCGTCGCCCGCGGCCTGGACGGAAAGGCCGCGGTACTTCACGAGGGCGGCGATATCGTAGGCCACCGTCCAGCGGATGAAGAACTCCCCGTGGCCGGTAGCCGAGACGGCGCAGGACTCGTTTTCGGCGTAGGTACCGGCGCCGATGATCGGGGCATCGCCGACGCGGCCGTACTGCTTGTTGGTCATGCCGCCGGTCGACGTACCGGCGGCCAGGTTGCCGTGGACGTCGAGCGCCACCGCGCCGACGGTCCCGAACTTCTTCGGCTCCTCGAGCGGAGTGTCAGTCGGAGCGAAATCGAGCACCGCCTGCGGTTTGTCCTTCTGCAGCTCCTTCTGCAGCGCCTTCCAGCGCCGCTCGGTCCAGAAGTACGACGGATCGACGATCTCCAGCCCCATCTTCGTCGCGAACAGCTCCGCGCCGCGGCCGACCATCATCACGTGCTCCGACTTCTCCATCACCGCGCGTGCGGCGGTGATCGGGTTGCGGATGATCGACACCCCCGCGATCGAGCCCGCGGCCTTGGTCCTGCCGTCCATGATCGACGCATCGAGCTCGTTCTTCCCGTCGTGCGTAAAGACCGCGCCCCTGCCCGCATTGAACAACGGCGAGTCCTCCATGACCCGGATCGTCGCTTCGACGGCATCGAGGCTCGTGCCGCCCTTCGCGAGAATCGCGTGGCCGGTCTTCAGCGCCAGTTCCAGCGTGTCCCGATACTCTTTTTCGACCTCGGCGGACATACTCTGCCGCGTGATGGTCCCCGCTCCGCCATGGATGACCAGCATCGTTTTCCTCTTCGCTTCCTGACCGGCGGCGGCGAGGGCGAACACGATTGTTGCAGTGACGAGCGCGAGTCGTTTCAACATGATCCGAACAGTAACACTGCTCCTCCTGCTTGCCACCACCGCCGCCGCGCAGTCGCCGTCCGCTGAGTGGCGGACGATCGAGACGGCGCACTTTCGGGTGCATTACCCGCGCGAATACGAGGAGTGGGCGGTTCGGGCGGCGGGGCGGCTGGAGTCGATTCGGGAGGCTGTCTCGGCGGAGGTGGGTTTTGCGCCGCCGCAGACGATCGACGTGGTGGTCATGAACCCGGGCGCGGAGGCGAATGGGGAGGCGTGGACGTATCTCGACACGCCGCGCATGATCCTCTGGACCGAGGCGCCGGGGCCGGAGGAGGTGATCGGGCCGTATGGGCACTGGATCGACCTGCTCGCGGTGCACGAGACCGCGCATCTCGTGCACATGCTCCGGCCGAGCCGCAATCCGCTTGGGCGGGCGTTCGAGAAGTTCGTGCTGCCGTTGAACCCGATCACGCTGCGCGCGCCGCGCTGGGTGCTCGAGGGGTATGCGACGGTGATCGAAGGACGGCTCACCGGCGCGGGGCGTCCGACCAGCACCCTCCGTGCGCTCGTGCTGCGCCAGTGGGCGGCGAACGGGCGCCTGCCGTCCTACGGGCAGCTCAACTCGGACCGTCGTTTCCTCGGCATGACCATGCCGTACCTGATGGGCTCCGCTTATCTGGAATGGCTGGAGCAGCGCGGCGGGCCTGAGTCGCTGCGCAACCTCTGGGCGCGCATGACCGCACGGCATCGCCGCTCGTTCAACGAAGCGTTCAGCGGCGTCTTCGGCGACAGCCCCGATCGCCTCTACGGACAGTTCATCGCGAAGCTCACCGCCTCCGCCATGACCGTCGAGCGCAGCCTGGCGAAGCGGGAAGGGGAGCTGTTTCAGGAGACGCCGCGCGCCAGCGGCGATCCGGCGGTCTCGCCGGATGGATCACGGCTGGCGGTGGTCGTGCGGCAGCTCTACGTGCCGGAAAAGCTCGTGATCTGGTCGACCGGGCCACCGGCCGAGGAGGAGCGGAAGTACGAGGAGAGCCTCGACAAGATCTTCGCGCGCGATCCCGAGGACGTGCGGCCGGTGCGCACGAAACCGCTGTCGCGCAAGGCCATTCATTCGCTGGTGATGCCGGACGGCGGCGGCATCGAATCCCCTCGCTGGACGCGCGACGGCAAGTCGATCGTCTTCTCGCACCGCGTCCCCGACGCCGAGGGGTTCCTGCATTACGACCTCTATCGGTGGGACTTCGAGCGCCTCACGCGCATCACCCACCTGGCCGACGTGCGCGACGCCGACCCGATGCCCGACGGCCGGACGGCCGTCGCGCTGCGCAGCCGTCACGGCAAGTCGCAGCTCGTGAACGTCGACCTCACCAGCGGCGCCGTCACGCCTCGCACTGAGGCGTCGGTCGACGTCGTCGAATCGCATCCGCGGGTGAGTCCCGACGGCACGCGCGTCGCGCACGTGGCGCATCGCGGCGGGACCTGGGCGCTGATGGTCGACGAGCAGGTGCTGCCGTTGCCCGGCATCGCGGCGTCCCCGGAATGGATCGCCGACGACGAATTGATCTTCACGATGTACGTGAACGGCTTCGCGGAGCTGCACCGCGTGCGCATTGGCGGCGAGCCGGAGCAGCTCACGAGCAGCAGCGGCGGCGCCTTCGATCCGGCGCCCACGGCCGGCCGCACGTTCTACATGTCCCTCGAGCCGGACGGTTACGTGGTCCGCGTCCTCGGCGACCTCGAATCCGGGATCTCCGTCGCTCCCGTCCCGCAGGACGCGACGCTGGTCCCCGCCCTTCCGCCGCTCCCCCGCACGCCGGCCGCATTCGCGGCCCAGCCCGTGACGTCGCAACCGTACGGCCTTGGACGCCAGGAGCTCGCCTGGCTGGCCGCGACGAACCTCGGTCCGGGACAGCAGGCGTTCGAGGTGGGCGTCCGCTTCGGCGACGTGGTCGGCCGGCTCGACACGCTGCTCATCGGTTCCGTCGGCCGCAACGACTCGCCCGAGGGTGTCGCGCTCGCCACTGCCTGGCGCGGCTGGCCGGTGGAAGTGCGGGCGCACGCGTTTACCTCGGACGAGTTGAACGGCCTCGAGCTGCGCGGCCTCTGGACCTATCGCTTCCCGCAGAGCCGCCTCACCCTGGAAGGAGGCGCGCTCTCGGACGCCCTCCTCTTCGCCGGCGCCGGCTTCGCGACACGCCAGACCTTCGGCCGCTCGCGCGTCGAGGAATCGATCCGCGTCGACGTCGACGAAGACCACTACCGCGCCGTCGCCGCGGCCTCGTTCCAGAGCGGCTCCTGGCGCGTGGCGGCGCGCTACCAGCACGACGACGGCACGCGCCTGACCCTCGGCGGGCTCTCGTCCTCCATCCTGCCGCGCTCCGCGTACGCCCATCGGGTGCTCGATCCGGCAATTCCGGTAGCGATTCTGGAGGGTGACGATTACGATGGCTGGCGACTTGAGTCGACTGTGCCGCTGTTGCCGTTCACTGCCTTCTACCAACGCCACGAAATCGGTGGCGCAAGCCTGTCGCTGGCCGGCGTGGAGGTCGAGCTGAGCTCGGCGCCGATGCCCATCCTGAAACTCCCGGGCCTCGACGTCACGGCCGGCGCCGCGTACCTGTTCGACGCGCCTCTGAAAGGCGACACGAAGCTCTGGCTGGGCATGCGGTGGCGTCCGTGATCCATATCCACAACGGAGACGTCATCGCCGCCGCCGCGAAGCGGGCGGACATCGCGGGGGAGCACATCGCCTTCCGCGAGTCGCTCGTCACCGGACCGGTGGTCCCGGGCGACGACTGGATCGAGACGCGCGCCCGTGCGCTCTCCGACGCGCACGGCCAGGACCTGCTGCGCGTGCGCACCGATCTCCTCGAACAGGAGCAGACGCTCGACGCCGCGCGCGGCGAGATCGTGCTGTGGTTCGAGCACGACCTCTACTGCCTGGTCCACCTCATCTATCTATTGCAGCGCTTCGGCCGTGACGCGAACCTGTCGCTGGTGTGGTGCCCGTTCCCGCTCTCCGAGAACGAGGACAGCGGGCTGCAGTTGCTGTTCGAATCGCGCGAGGCGGTGACGCCGGAGCTGATCTCGCTCGCGGAGCGGGTGTGGAGCGCCTACACGTCGCCCGACCCGACCGCGCTCAACGAATGGCTGCGCCGCGATTCGTCCGACCTGCCGTTCCTGCGCGAGGGCATCGCCCTGCACGCCTCCCGCTTCCCCTCCGACACGAACGGCCTCGGCGCGATCGAGCAGCGCGCGCTGACGCACATCGCCAACGGCTTCACGGACTTTGCGACGCTCTTCGACCATCTCAACGCCGAGGTGCCGCGATTCGGGTTCGGGGACACGGAGGTGTTCCGGAGCCTGAAGGCGCTCGCGAACCGGCCCACGCCGCTGCTCACGCTGACCGGCGACCTGCCGAAGGTGCTCTGCACGATCACGCCGGCAGGGGAGAGCGTGCTGCGCGGCGAGGTCGACGACATGGCCATCAACGATCCCGATCTCTGGCTCGGCGGCGCGCACCTGACGAGGGACACGCAATGGCGATGGACCGGAACGAACCTCACTGCCGCGTCGTAAGGTTCGAAGCCACCGACGGCATCGGGCTGGCCGGCCTGCTGTACGAGCCGAAACGCGCCACCACCCGCGCCGCGATCTACCTGCACGGCACCGGCGGCTCGTCGGTCTTCGAGTCGAAGCGGACGAACAAGCTCGCGCAAGTCTTCACGAACGGCGGCGTGGCCTGGTTCCCCTTCAACAACCGCGGCGCCCACGTCATGCGCCGGATGGGAGACGTCATGGGCGGAATGGCTTACGAGCGCATCCGCGACTGCGTCTTCGACCTCGACGGCGCGATCCGCGAGCTGCGCCGCCGCGGGTACCGCGACATCACGCTGATCGGCCACTCCACCGGCGCGAACAAGGTCGCGGTGTACGACTTTTATAAAGAGCGCGTCCAGGCCAAACGCTACGTCCTCCTCGCCGGCGGCGACGACACCGGCATGATCTACGCCCGGCTCGGCGCAAAGCGCTTCACCGCCGCACTGACGAAAGCCCGCGAAATGATCCGCGCCCGCCGCGACGCCGAGCTCGTGCCCTCGGCGCTCTCGGACCTGCCGATGAGCTGGACGTCGTTCTACGACATGGCCAACCCCGACGGCGACTACAACGTCTTCCCGTTTCTCGAGGTGATGCGCAACCTGCGCCTCTCCCGCAAGCCGCGATTCCGCCACATCCGCGGCATCCGCAAACCGACGCTCGTCCTCTATGGCGAAAACGACGAGTACTGCTACGGCAACGTCCCCCGCTGCGTCGCCATCCTCGACGAAGCCCTCGGCCCCAAACCCAACATGGAGCTCGCCATCATGAAAGACGCGGACCACGGCTTCTCCGGGCGGGAGGAGGAGCTGGGGACGGTGATCGTGGAGTGGATCACGGCATGAGATACGACGTAAAGCTGCACGTCTCCGAAGAAGGCTTCGCGGTGTCCTGTCCCGCCCTGCCGGGATGCTGGTCGCAAGGCGCGACCGAACAGGAAGCACGCGAGAACATCGCCGATGCGATCGCGGAGTATCTCGCCGCAGTAGTGTTTTGCACGCCGGAGGCGTGGCGTACGGTAGCCGGTGGTAAGCGCCGAAGGCGCGCCACCACCGGTCATGGTGCGACAACGATTTGCACCCCGGAGGGGTGCGGTACGCGACCCCTCCAGGGTCGGAGATGATGGCCGACGTGATCCGGTGGTGGCGCGCCTTCGGCGCTTACCACCGGCTACCGTACGCCACGCCTCCGGCGTGACAAACACGCACGGGAGTGCGGTGACGCCGTCATTGCCCCTTACTTCTTCTCCCTGATCATCTTCACTACCGCATCCGCGAGGTCGTTCGGCACCGGAATCGTGAGGTTGTAGTGCGCGATCTTCCACGTGCCGTTCACCAGGCGTAGAACGCCGCTGCCGCGGCACTCGCCATAGCTCGCGCTGTCGAGCTTTTCGTCGAACCAGGCCACGTCTCCCCGAGGCGAGAGGATCACGAACCGGTCGTGCGGGACGAACGTCCACGCTTTTCCTTTCGCGAAATACGGGTGCGCGAATTCGCGGAACGCCGGCACGTCCCAGCGCTCCGTGGCGTCGGTGCCGAGGAAGACGAATTCCGGGGTCATGGCTCCGAAGTAGCGCGCCTCGTCGGCTTTGGCGGCCGCATCGTGCCAGTCGTCGAGCGCGGCGTTGATGGCCGGAGTGGCAGCAGGAGGGACGGACGCGCAGGCGCAGGACAGGAGGACGGCGAGCAGCAGCTTTCGCATGGCCGGCATTATCGTCGGCGGATCGCCAGAATGACGAGGAGCGCGCTGCAGACGTCGAGCAGCACGTCCCACGGCGTGCCGGAGCGCGCGGCGGAGAGCGACTGCCGGTATTCATCGACCGAGGCGACGAGCAGCACGATTCCGAGCGCGCCGAAGAGGCGCCGGTCGGCGCGGAAGGCGAGCGCGCCCAGGACACCGTAGAAGAAGACGTGGCCCGTCTTCCGGACGGCGAAGTTCACGATCTCCGGGAACTCGCGCCCGAAGAAGGTCTCCAGCCACTCGCCGCTCTCCTTCGAGGAGAACGCATCGTTGGACGCTGAAAGGATCAGGGCTGCCCAGATCAGCACCGGCAGCCACAGCTTTGCGAGCCGCATGCGCCGCGTACAATACCGCCACACACGAATGGAAACACGTCCGATCCGCCTAACAGTCACGCAGCCGGACCTCGCACCCATCAGGATCAACGCTCACGGGCCGCTGATCACCCTCGGCCGTGCCACCGAATGCACCATCCCGATCAAGGACCGCTACCTCTCGCGCCGCCATGCGGAGATCGCCCTCGATGACGACGCCTGGATCGTGCGCGACCTCGGGAGCGTCAACGGCACGCTGCTCAACGGCACACGTCTCGAAGGCTCGGCACCGCTCCGTCCCGGGGACCGCATCAACCTCGGCGACACCGAGATCCTCGTCGACACCGAGGAAGCCACCACCTCGCAGTCGCACATCATTGCCCTCGACACCGACTCGCAGGCCACCAACCTCGCCATCCCGCTGCGCGACGCGATCGAGGACACCACCCGCACGAACATCCTCGCCCTGCTGGCGATGCAGTTCATCGAAGACCGCTCCATGGGGGAGCTGTTCGAGTTCATCCTCGACCGGGTGGTCGAGCTGCTGCAGCCCTCGCGCGCCGCGCTCGCGCTGCTGTCGGACGACCACGAGACGTTCGCAAACGTCCTGCTGCGGCGCAGCGACGCGGGCGAATCGGTCGACCTCTTCATCTCCCGCACGCTCCTGCGCGAAGTCATCGACGGGCGCAAGGTGGTCGCCTTCGTCGACACCTCTCAGGACGAGAAGCTGGCGCAGGCGAAATCGATCGTGGCGCAGGACATCCGCTCGGCCGTCTGCGCGCCGGTGATGATCGGCGACGCCGTCCTGGGCGTGCTCTATCTCGACTTCCAGGCCAACCGCGGCTCGGTCACGCGCGACGACGTCAATCTCCTCGCGCAGATCGCCCGCTTCGCCGCGGTGAAGCTCGAGACGACGCGCCTGCGCGAGGAGGCGAGCGCGAAGGCGCGGCTGGAAGAAGAGCTGCGCACCGCGTACACGGTCCAGAGCCGCCTCCTCCCGGCGCAGTTGCCCTCCATCGACGGCTACGCCTTCGCGGGCGCGAACCGCCCCTGCCGCACTGTGAGCGGCGACTACTACGACGTGGTGGTGCGCCCCGACGGCCGCATCTACTTCATCATGGCCGACGTGAGCGGGAAGGGGGTCACCGCCGCGCTGGTGATGGCCAGCGTCGCCACCGCGTTCAACATCTTCACGCGCACCGATCCAGCTCCCGCCGAGCTCCTGCGCGAGCTCAACGCCACGCTCGCCCCGAAGACCGCCCCGACGAAGTTCGTGACCATGGTCGCGGGCGTGCTGGACCCGAAAACCGGCGCGATCGAGTTCGCCAACGCCGGCCACGTCGCCCCGCTCGTGATCTCGAAGAACGGCGTCGCGCAGCTGACCATGACGGACATGGTGGTCGGCCTCTTCGCCCACGCCCAGTACCGCAACCAGAGCATCACCCTCGAAGCGGGCGATACCCTGGTCCTCTTCACGGACGGCGTGACCGAGGCCGAGAACGAGGTGGAAGAGCAACTCGGCCTCGATCCGGTCGCGCAACTCGTCTCCACCATGCACGGCACCCCCGCGCCGCAAATCCTCGACACGATCGAGAACCACGTCCAGGAGTTCATCGGCAACGCCGCGCTGGCGGATGACCTGACGATGCTGGCGTTGACGCGGTTGTGACCCCCCGGGGAGGCTTCACTTCTTCTTCGGTTTCACCTGCGACGCCACCTGCTCGCGTAACGCGCGCGTCTGCTGCTGCAGTTCCGCGTCTTCGATGGTCGGGAGCACGCGGTCGATGATGACCAGGGCCTCCTGGTACCTGCCGGAGTTCGCTTTCGTGACCGCGTCGTTGATCGCGCTCAGCGCGCGGTTCTGCGCTTCGAACCGGTCGACTTGAGCGAGCATGGTCGTGAGGTGGCGCTGCATCGGTTCGTCCTTCGTGCGCGCAAGCACCGCCCTGGCGAGCTTTCGCGCTTCCTCGAATCGCGATGCGTGGGCGTAGAGCTGCGCGAGGTAGAACGTCGCCTCGTCGTTGCCCGGTGCGAGGGCGAGGCTCTTCTCCAGGGCGGCGATGCCGGCGGCGCGGTCGCCTTCGCCGCTGACGTAGGTCGAGCCGAGTCCCGACCATGCCGGTGCGGATTCGGGGTCGAGCTTCGTCGCCTGCTGAAAGTAGGCGCGTGCCCTGGCCGGGTCGCGGCGCAGGACGCTGTTCCCCGCCAGCAGGTACACCGCGGCGTCACTGGTCCCGAGTTGCACTGCCTTCTCATACGCCGTGCCGGCCTCGGCGCTGCGGCCGGCGGACTCGTAGAGCCGTCCCAGCTCCGCGTACACGCCCGCGTTCCGAGGATTGGCGGCGAGCGCCTCCTTGAAGAAGCGCTCCGCCGTTCCGGCGTGCACGGCGCGCGAGTGCGCGAGCAGGTAGCCGAGCTGGTGCAGCACCTCGTCGTGCGGCATGGCTGCCGGCTCCGGCAGCTCGTCGATGGCGATGTCGGCCAGCGCGTACGAGTTGTACTGGAACGACACTCCCAGGATGTAGGTGCGCAGCGCCTGTTCCAGCTCCGCGAACTTCATCCCGAACGCGCCGGAGAACGCCTCGTCGACGCTTTTGCCGCCGTCGAGGAGGGTCAGGAAGCGGCCGAGCTGGGTGCGGCGGGCCGGATCGGTCATCAGGTAATGCACGAGCGCCCACGACTGCGCGTAGAAAATGCCGTGACGATCACCCTCGGTGTAGGTCGGCGACGAGCTCGTGGTCGCGAACAGCTCGCGCAGCGGGATCAGCGACTGGAACTGGAACCTCAACCAGCGCACGTGGTCCTGGACCGCGCGGCCGATCAGCGTCTGGTCTCCGACGGTCTGGAACGTCGAGTAGTACTCGGCCAGCCCTTCGTTGAACCAGAGCGGGAGCCCGGCGGAAGTGTTCTGCACGAACTGGTGCGTCAGCTCGTGATAGACCACCCGGTCGACGCTCTCCGCGCTGCTGTCCAGGAGGATGAAGTTGCCGCCGCTGCTGCTGGTGACGAAGACGCCGGTGACGGCGTCGTTCTTCACGTCCAGCGCCGCCTCGCGGTACGTGGCGAAGCGTCGCTCACTCGGAAAGATGTAAACCCGCGTCGGGCGCTCGGTGCGCACCTCCAGCTTCGTGACCTTCGCGAGCGCGGCACGCATGCGCAGGATGTCCCGTGCGATGTCCTGCGTCGCGCGCGGCGAGGCGCTGCTGATGAAGCGGAAGCCGTCCGTATCGAACGTGATCCACTTCTCGTCCGCCTTCGGCGGCTCGAGCTCGCGTGCGGAGAGGCTGAACGCAACGACCAGGGCCGTAAGGAGGGAGAGAAACCGGGGCATCCCGAAATGGTACTACCTCGGAAACGCCTCCTTCACCCCTCCATCCACCGGCAGCATCATCCCCGTCGTCTTCGCGGAGCGCGGGCCCGCGAGGAACAGCGCCGCCTCGGCCACGTCGTCGGCGGTGACTTCGACCTTCAGCAGCGTGCGGTTGCGGTAAAAGTCGGGGAGCTTCGAGGTGTCGACGCCGTAGGCCTGGGCGCGCATGGTGCGCATTTCGTCGCTCCAGAAGCGGGAGCCGCCGAAGATGGCGTCGGGGTTGAGCATGTTCGCCCGGATGCCGAACTCGCCCCCTTCCAGGGCCACGATCCGGCACAACTGCGCCTCGGCGGCCTTGCTCACGCTGTAGGCGCCGAACTCCTTGCCGGGGGCGGTGACGTTCTTCGACGCATTGAAGACGATCGAGCCGCCGAGGCCCTGCGTCTTCATGATGCGGATCGCGGCGCGGGAGACCAGGAAGTGGCCGCGGGCGTTGACGGCGAAGGCGCGGTCCCAGTCGGCGGTGGAGAGGGTGTCCAGGCTGCCGAACGAGGAGATGCCGGCATTCGAGACGACCACATCCACTCCGCCATACGCGCGCACCGCCGCGTCGAAGGCGGCGTCGACGTTCGCTTCGTCGGTGACGTCGAGCTGCAGCGCGATCGCGCGGCGGAGGCCGTGCTTCGCGACGATGCTCTGCGCCACTTCCTCCGCCAGTCCGAGGTCGATGTCGGTGACGACGACGTGCGCGCCCTCCTCGGCGAACCTCTCAGCAACCGCGCGGCCGATGCCGCTCGCGGCGCCGGTGACGATCGCGATCCTGCTGGCGAGCTCCTTCTCTTTCGGCAGCAGCGTGAGCTTGTACAGCTCGAGCGGCCAGTACTCCGCGTGAAACGCGTCGAAGTCGTTCAGCGTCTCGTATCCGCCCGCCCCCTCGGCGGCCGTGATGATGCGGATGGTGTGGCGGTAGATGTCGCGCACGATGCGCGCCGCGCGCGCGTCCTTCCCGGCGGTCCACATCCCCACGCCCGGCATCAGCACGATGCGCGGATTCGGGTCGAGCATCCCGAACTCGCTCGGATGCGCGTCGTACCAGGCCTGGTAGCGCTCCCGGTATTCGTCGAAGGCCGCGGCGAAGTCGTCGCCTTCCCTGATGAAGAGAGGAAAGCGCTTCGTATAGAGCAGGTGGTCGGGGGTCGCAGCGCCGATCTGCGAGATGCGGTTCGCATCCTCGCGCTCGAGAAATTCGAGCACCTCGGCCGAGTCATCAAACTCCAACACTCGTCCGCCCAAGGCGCGCCTCGTTTGGAGTGCGGTGACCGCAGTCACCGCTTTTGCTCCGAGCGCGAGGGAAAGCGGCGACTGCGGTCGCCGCACTCCAAACTCTTCGGCACGGGTGACGAGGTCGATGTGGCGGGTGTAGGCTTCTTCGACGGTCTCCCCCCACGTGATCAACCCGTGGTTCATCAGGATCAACCCCGAAGCGGCCGGCGCGGCGTCGAACGCATCCGCCACGTCGCGCGACAACCGGAACCCCGGGCGCCGGTACGGGACGAGGATCACGTCCTCGCCGAAACATTCGCGCACGGTCTCTTCGCGCCCGCGCGTATTGGTCAGGGCCAGGATCGCGTCCGCGTGCGTGTGCAGCACCGCGCGCGCCGGCAGGAACGCGTGCAGCAGCGTCTCGATCGACGGGCGCGCGCTGGCGGGATCGATCAGGCATTTGGCGAGGTAGTCGACCATCTCCTGGTCGGTCATGTCTTCATCGCGCGACCGCAACGGGGCGATGTAGTCGAGCCGTACGGCGGGGAACTGCTTCGGCACGATCGACTTCATGTCGCTGCCGCTGCTCTTGATGTACATCACGTCGAGCTCGCGCCCGAGGAGGTCCGTGGTGTGCGACTTGACGCTGTTGTTGCCGCCGCCCCAGAGGACGAGGGATTCTTCCATCCCGACCAGGCGTGACTGGTAGACGAGCTGCTCGATTTCGTGCTGCGGCGATTCGGTCCAGCGGTTCTGCATGCGCGGCGAATAGTATGCTGTGGACGTGGCACTGAGCAGGCGTGAGCGGAGCCGGCTCGTCGAGAATCTGGTCGACGAATTGAACGGGGCGGCGCTGTACGACTCACTGGCGAGGGCGGAGAAGGACGCGCGGCTCTCCGAGGTCTACCGGCGGCTCGCGGACGTCGAGCGCAGGCACGCCGACCGCTGGCGGAAGCGGCTCGAGGACGCAGGCGAGACGCCCGGCGACTTCAAGCCGTCCTGGCGCACGCGCACCCTCGGATGGCTCGCGCAGCGCTTCGGTACCGGCGTGGTGTTGCCGACGGTCAAGACGCTCGAAGCGGCCGACACGAACAAGTACGCCACGCAGCCGGACGCCGCCGATTTCCATGGCGACGAGCGCTCGCACTCGCGCGTCATCCAACTGATGTCGTCCATGCGCGGCGGTTTCGCCGGGACGGACGTGGCCCGCCTCGAAGGGCGCCATCGGACCGGCGGCGGCAACGCCCTCCGCGCCGCGGTCCTCGGCGCGAACGACGGCCTGGTCTCGAACCTCAGCCTGGTCATGGGCGTGGCGGGAGCGGCGATGAACCAGCGAGCCATTCTGATTACGGGCATCGCGGGACTGATCGCCGGCGCCGGTTCCATGGCCCTCGGCGAATGGCTATCGGTGCAGAGCTCGCGCGAGCTGTATCGCAACCAGCTCGAAGCGGAGGAAGAAGAGCTGCGTACGGCCCCCGAGGAAGAAGAGGAAGAGCTGGCGCTCATCTACCAGGCCCGCGGGCTCGGCGAAGAGCAGGCGCGCGCATTCGCCTCCAGCATGATGCGCAACAAGGACACCGCGCTGGAAACGCTGGCGCGGGAGGAGCTCGGCATCGATCCGGCGGAGCTGGGAGGCTCGGCGTGGGAAGCGGCGCTGTTCTCCTTCCTCCTCTTCGCCTGCGGCGCGATCGTCCCGGTGCTGCCGTTCTTCTTCGCGCGCGGCGAATTCGCGGCCATGCTCAGCGTCGCGTGCAGCACGCTCGCGCTCTTCGTGATCGGCGCCGCGATCACGCTCTTCACGGGACGGCCGGCGTTCTTCTCCGGACTGCGCCAGGTGGTGTTCGGACTGACCGCGGCGGCGCTCACGTTCGGCATCGGACGCTTCATCGGCGTCACTCTGGGGTGACACCGCCGTCGGACGCCTCCGTCGCCGTCATCGGGACCGCCCGTCACCTTCATTGGAACGTTCCGTCACCATCGACGAAGCCGTTCGTCATCTCCATCGACGCGCTCCGTTCCCGTTGACGGCGGACTCCGTCACCGGTGTCGGCGGCTTTCGTCACGGTCATCGGACGTGCCGGTTACCTTCGACGGACCCATCCGTCTCAATAGACGGGACGCTCCGACGCGCTCATCGGGAGCCGCCGTCGGCGTCATCGGAGGACGACGATGAAAGGAAGACGCTGCGCATGACGCACGAGACAGACAAGCCACCGGTGGATCCAGCGGAGTTGGTAGCCGCACTGCGCGAGTACGCGACGCGTATCCCGCATTACACGCATCTGACCAACGAGGAAGCGGTCATGATGCGCAAAGCCGCGTCGCTCGACGAGCAGTGGATCGTGGCCGCCATCAACCTGCTCGGCGCGTCGCCGACGATCGAGAGAGCGCTCGGCAGTTCCGCCGCCGAGTTGCAGGACGAGTTGGCCGGCACGAAGACCTGGTCCGAGGGGGAGCAGGAAGCGCGCGCGCTGCTGCACGGAATCACCTCCGCGAACCTGGTCCGCCGCCACGCGATCGGCCTGAAAGCGCTGCAGATCTACGGCATCGCCCAGCAGCTCATCCGCGAACCGGCGCACCAGGACCTCCTCACCCACGTGGAGAAGCTGAAGCAGATGAACAAGATGAGGAAGCGGAAGGGGAAGGAGGAAGAGGGGGAGTCGTCATCCTGAGCCGCTGCGGCTCAGGATGACGAAGATTTCACCCCAGCCGGTGCTCCGCCACCGTCGTCGAGAACGTCTTCCCGCCGAGATCCAGGTACAGCTCGCGCTCGGTGATGGAGAGGGCCACGTCCACGCGGCGGTCGATCGTTTCGGCGATCTCCTTTACGAACGCCGGGTCGAAGGCGTAGATGGGGATCTCTCCGGCGCGGTGGATCTTTTTGCCGGCGAGCTCGCCGAGGACGATGCGGATGGGGCGGTGGGTGTAGACGGCGGTGCGGTCGGCGACCTTACTGCCGCGGTGGAGGCGGTCCGCGTCCGGCGCGCCGACTTCGAACCAGCCGGTGATGCGGCCGGTGAGGTCGCGCACGACGACTGCCGGCTCGTCCCCCGCGGCCACGCCCTCGGTGAAGGCGATCCCTTCGGTGTATTCGAGGCAGTAGGCGAAGAAGCGCATCAGCATGTACTCGGCTGTCTCCGAGGGCTGCCGCGCCAGGCGCAGGTCGAACGTCTCGTAGACGCCGCGGTCGATGTCGGCGAGCTGGGTGGCGAAGTTGTAGATCGTCGCGGTGAGGGCCATGCGCGGCGGCGACGCTATCATGCGGCCATGCGCAACACGTTGCTCGCCCTCCTGCTGCTCGCCGCCGTCGCCGCCTCCGCGCAGAAGCCGGACGACGTCGGGGAGGTGGTGTTTGCCAACTCCGGCGCGGAGGCGGCGCAGGAGCCGTTCCGGCGCGGGCTGGCACTGCTGCACAACTTCGAATACCCGTTCGCGGCCGACGCCTTCCGGGCCGCGCAGAAGGCGGACCCGAACTTCGCGATGGCCTACTGGGGAGAGGCGATGACGTACACGCATCCGATCTGGTTCCAGCAGGATGCGGAGGCCGCGCGCGCCGCGCTGGCGCGGCTCGGAAAGACGCCGGCGGAGCGGCTGGCGAAGGCGAAGACGGACCGCGAGCGCGACTACCTGCGCACGCTGGACGTGCTCTACGGCGAGGGCTCGAAGAACGAGCGCGACTTCCGCTACGCCGACGCGATGGCCGAGCTGCACGCGAAGTATCCGGACGACGTCGATGCGACCGCGTTCTACGCGCTGGCGCTCCTCGGCACCGCGCACGAAGGGCGCGATTTCGCGATCTACATGCGCGCCGCGTCGCTGCTCGAAGAGGTCTTTCCCTCCAACATGCGCCATCCGGGCGTGCTGCATTACCTCATCCACTCGTACGACGACCCGGTCCACGCTCCCCTCGGCATGCGCGCCGCGAAACTGTACGGCGGCGTCGCGCCGAATGCCGGTCACGCGCTGCACATGACCTCGCACATCTTCATCGCCATGGGGATGTGGGACGACGTGATCGACGCGAACCGCCGCGCCATCGACGTCGTCAACGCGCAGCGCGCCGAGCGCAAAAAGGCGCGCGCCGACTGCGGCCACTACCCGACCTGGCTCCACTACGGTTACCTGCAGCAACATCGCGACGACGACGCGCGTCAGGCGCTCGACGCCTGCCGCGCGTCCGCGTTCGCGGAGCCGTTCGTCTCCGCCGGACCGGCGGACACGCGCAGCGGACGCTTCGAAGAGTACGCGGCCATGCGGGCGTATCACGCCGCCTCGGGGCAGCCGCTGACGCGCGCCGACCAGGTCACGGTCCCCGCGGGGACGGAGCTCGACGAGGCGCGCTTCATCGTTGCCTACGGGGACGTCATCGCCGCCGCGCGAGCGCGCGACTCCGCCACGCTGACCAGCGCCCGCGCGCGGATGCTCGCCCTCCGCGACGGCCTGCTCGCCGCGAAGAAGGGGTCGACGAATCCGACGGAGCGCATGAGCATCGAGGTGATGCTGCAGGAAGCGGAAGCGCTGCAGCTGATCGCGACCGGGAAGCGCGCGCTGGCGTTGCCGATCCTCGAGGCGGCCGCGGATGCGGAGCGGGCGATGCCGCTCGAGTTCGGCCCGCCCACCGTCCCGAAGCCGGCCGCGGAGCTGCTGGCCGAGCAGCTCGTCGCGGCCGGCCGCACCGCCGATGCCGTGGCCGCCTACCGCGCGGCGCTGGCGCGGACCCCGGGCCGCGCGGTGTCGGTGGAAGGGCTGCGGCGCATCGAACAGAACGCGTCGAAGGCGAAGACGGAGCAGACCCCGGCCGTGCACGTGCATTAATGGAACGTTAGTTGCTTAAAGAACGCGCCATGAAGTCGTCCTGGCGTCACCATCACGGGACGCCCTACTTTCACGCGGACTACAGTGGCTTCGGCCGCAACATCGATGCGCTGAGGATCGAAGTCGACGGGGCGGACTCGCAGATCGAGCAGTCGGCCGCGGACTCCGCGCTGGTGCTGGTCGACATCCGGAACACCGTCACGTCGATCGACGTCGTGAGCCTGTTCAAGGAGAGCACCGCCCGCACGAAGGGGCACGTGAAGAAGACGGCCATCGTCGGCGTACGCGGCGTGCAGCGCATCCTGGCGACCGCCGTGGCCCGTTTTTCGGGTGAAGACCTGCACCTCTTCGACACCGTCGAAGCGGCCCGGGACTGGCTGGCCGGCGAGGGAGCGGGCGGGCAGACGATTCCGGCGGAGTAGAACGTTCGTGACGCTCGTTACGTCCTGACACCGTGAAGAACCTCGCCCATGTTGCGCTCGCCCTCACTCTCGCCGTTCCCCTGTTCGCCGACCCGCTCACCGACCTCCGCGCGGCGCTGACGCGCCTTTCGGGGAAGGAGCCGATCCGCGCGACGTACGAGCTGCAGCGCGCCGTGAACAACGAGGGGAAGTTCGGGAACGACAAGTTCTCCGGCAAGGTGACGGTGGAGGTCGAGGCGGATGCGAACGGCTTCCGCATCCTCTTCCCCCGCACGCTGCTCGACCAGATCGCGCGCGAGCAGACCGCGGAGTCGAAGAATCCGAAGCAGACCACGCCCACGGTCAGCGCGGTGCAGGAGCTCGATCCGGTCGAGACCTCGCAGGCGCTCGACTTCGCCCCGTCGCTGCTGCGCCAGCTCGAGGGAGCGAAGGTCGTCTCCGACGGTCAGGGCACGTGGCAGGGGAAGCCGGTGCGCGTCCTGGTCCTGCGTATCGCCGACGAGCCGCACGACGGCGCGGGGAAGGTGACGGTGCTGGAGAACAAGATGACGCTGTGGCTCGGCACGGACATGGTCCCGCTCGCGGTGGAGCACATCGGCGCCGGCAAGTTCTCGTTCCTCATCTTCAAGGGAGAGGCGCGGCAGAAGAAGAGCTGGCACCTCACCCGCGTCGCCGACCGGCTCGTGCCGTACCGCCACGAATCGACCGAGACGAGCTCCGGGATGGGGCAGAAGGGGAACGAGAGCGTGGTCGCGACGGTGAAGGTGCATTAGGGCCGTGCCCTAAGCCGGATCGTAAACACCGACCCCCGCCCCACCTCACTGCGCACGCCGATGCTTCCGCCGTGCGCTTCCACCAGCCTCCGCGTGATCGCCAGGCCGAGGCCGACGCTGCGTTGTTTGGCGAGTTTCACCGTGGAGAGGCGGGTGAAGGGCTTGAAGAGGTTCGGGAGCTCGTCGGGGGGGATTCCGGGGCCGCGGTCTTCGACTTCCAGGACGGCGAAGCCGGCCTCGCGGCGCAGGCGGACGTCGACGCGCGTGCCGGGCGACGAGTACTGGACCGCGTTCGAGATCACGTTCTGCACGACCTGGCTGATCTTGATCTGGTCGAGGTTCACCGGCGGGAGGTCCCCTTCCGCCGAGTAGCGCAGGTCGACCTGTTTCGCCTCGGCGATGATGCGCATCGTGTCCACCACGCCCTGCACCAGCGGCCCGAGGTCGCTCCGTTCGAGGTGCAGGCGCACGTGGCCCGCTTCGATGGCGGAGAAATCGAGGACGTCGTCTACGAGGCGGAGCATGTACTGGCTGTTCGCGCGCAGCCGTTCGAGCAGCACCTTGTTGTTGTCGCCGAGGGCGCCGGGGTCCTGAAGAAGAAACGTGATGAACGCGGCGTTCGCGTTCAGCGGATTGCGCAGGTCGTGCGCGGCGACGCCGAGGAGCTCGTCCTTGTAGGAGTTGAGCCGCTGCAACTGATCCACCGTCCTCGCGAGCTCGCGTTGCGCGGTGGCGAGGTCGTTGTTCATCCGCGCCAGCTCCTCGTACAGCTCGTACGTCGAATGCGTGCGGCGGATCTCGCGGGCCAGCTCCATGAACGCCGGCTCGTTCCGCCCGGAGGAGATGTACTCCGCGTACGGCGCCGCGGTGTTCGGGTCGATCACCGCGACGATGCGCAGCTCGCCGTCCGCGCAGGAGCCGTAGCACTGCACGTCGCGCGTGCCGATGCGCAGCGGCGTCGAGCGCGAGAAGCCGCCGCGGGCCATGGTGCGCAGGAAGATCGCGCAGGCTTCCTTCGAAGACTCGTCGACCGAGGCGGAGAGGGAATCGCGCACCGCCGCGCCGGCGAGCGACTCGTCGACCAGGCGCACGATCGCGCCGTCCGTCGTGCAGACGAAGGAGAGGCCTTCAGGCGGTGAGTCGGTCAATGAGGGCGAGGCACTCATCTGCATTGGAGGCGAATGCGTCGGCACCGATCGTACGCCATACTTCCGGCTCCGTGCGGAATGCGCGCCCGCCGACGATCACCTTCGCCTCCCCGAGCTCCGGCCGCGCCCGGAACGAACGGATCACCTCGGCCACCGAGGCGATGTGCGGCGGGAGGGTCGCGGAGACGAGCAGCACATCGGCGCGCTGCTCGACGCAGAGCTGGACCGCGGAGGCCGGCGGCACGCTCGCGCCGAGGTACCAGGTCTGCCACCCGTCGAGCTCGAGGAGATCGGTGATGATGCGCAGGCCGACCTCGTGCAGCTCGCCGCCCACGCACATCGCCACCGCGCGCGAGTCGCGCTTCTCGCCGCCGAAGATATAGCCGTAGAGCTGCGTCATGATGTGCTGCGTGGCGGCGGTGCAGTAATGCTCCTGCGCCACGCTGATCTGGTTCAGTTGCCAGAGGCGCCCGATCTCCTGCTGCGCCGGCTCGAAGACGTGGCGGTAAACCTCGCGGATCGATGCGCCGCCGTCCAGCGCGGCGGTGACGGCGCGCATCGCGTCGGCGCGGCTGCCGTGCAGCAGCGCGTTCAGGTACTCCGAGGCGCTGGCCCAGAGGGGGGCGCGCGGGTCGAGGTGCGACGGCACGCCGTCCGGCATCGACGGCAGCGCCTCGATCGCGCTCTCGATGTAGCGGACCGCCACCGCGCTGCCGGCGCCGAGCATGTCGGTGAGGGAGCCCTCGATCACGCGTAAGTTCTCCGCGAGATCGTTCGCCGGCACGTTCCGCGTCGCCAGCATCACCTTCGCCCAGGCGATGTAGTCGAGGAAGATCGCGCTGCTCCCCGCATCGAGCGCGCTGGCCAGGTACTGCAGGTGAAAGCGCGCGTCCTCGAGGCAGCGCTGCCGCCCGACGGCGGGGTAGCGCGCGAGCAGCTCCGGGTGCGCCGCGAAGTGGCGGTCCGTGATGGCCGAGGCCAGCTCTTCGAGGTGCGTGCGGATGCCGTGCGCTTCGATCATGAGGCCACGTAGTGGAAGCTGCGCAGCTCCGTCGCGGACGGATCGAGCTTCAACCCTTTCGGGATGTAGGAGTGGGAGTCGCGGTACTGGTGGCTGCGATGCCAGACCCGGAAGCTCTCCTCGTCCGACCAGTAGGTGACGAGCCAGAACTCCGCGGCATCGTCGGCAGGGGAGAGGACGTCCATGCGCACGAACCCGGGCGCATCCTCGACGAAGTGAGGCCGCGCCCGGAACGCCTCCGCGACGTCGGACTCCATCCCGTTCACGACCCGGAAGCGGCTGATGGAGACGTAGGTGGGTGCTGTCATGCGATCGTGGAAGTTATCACGTGTCGGCTGTCATCTGAGCGAGGGTGGGGTGTGGGTGGGAAGCGAAGGACCCGATGCGGTGCACGATGCACGCGCTGTCGGAAGGGGGTCCTTCGCTTCACGCCCGCCCCACCGCCTCGCTCAGGATGACAGGGGGGTAGTGGTCAACCTTCTTCACTCTGCCGGGTCAACCTCTTTCATTCTGCTCACGTGTTGACCCGCACGCGTTCTACCGAGTCGTCACCGACATTCCCGTCAAACAGTTGTAGTTCCATCATGTTGCATCTATTTCCTTCCTTCCGGACGCACATGGCTCGGCGATTGGAGTAGAGCGGCGCACCTGAAAAGGAGGAGGAACGAATGAAACACAGGTCTCTCTCACTGGTGCTCCTGCTCATCGTCGCGGCCGTGCCGCTCTCCGCATCGCAGTTCATCGACCAGCCGTTCGATCAGACCGCGCGCAACGCGAATCTCATTGTCCGCGGCCAGGTGGTGGACTCGTACAGCGCGTGGGATTCCGCGCGCGAAGTGATCTACACCTACTCGACCGTGCGCGTGACGCGCTACTTCGGCGAGACCACCGGACCGGACACGGTCGTGGTGCGCAACGTCGGTGGAACGGTCGACGGGTACCGGCAGGAAGCGATCGGCTTCCCCGAGCTTCGCCACAACGAGCAGGTCGTGCTGCTGCTCGAGCAGAGCGAGGACGGCGCCGACTACCGCATCCACGCCTACAACCAGGGCAAGTTCCTCGTCCGCCATCGGGGCGGAGTCGAAGTGCTGGTCAGCGATCCGGTCACGCAGGGCGCCGAGCGCCTGCACACCACCTCGCCGCGCTTCCAGCTCGAGACCGAAGCCATCTCCGCCGACGTTCCGGCCCTCGGGCTGGACGAGTTCGCGCGCATGGTCGAAGACGCACGCGCCGGCACCGGCAGCCCCGCCATCCGCAACCAGCAGCAGTAATCAGGAGATCGAACCGTGAAGAAACAGACTCTTCTCTCCGTCCTCATCTCCACCATCATCATCCTGGCCTCGGCCGATCCGGTCCTGGCTTACGTGCTCCTCTCGCCGCGCCGCCGCTGGTCGACGACGCCGGTCTCCGTGCGCACCTACACGGTCGGCAACGCGACCATCACCGACGGCAGCGGCGGCGTGAACGCCACCGTGAGCGCCATCCGCGCCTGGGGCATCATCAACTCCAGCACGACGACCTCCCCGGCCGTCCGCGGCTCCGCTCCGGCCACGATCATGCTGAACACGAACGGCGGCGTCTGCACGGGCGGCTGCCTGGCGGCGACGCTGACCGGCTACTACGTCTCGCAGAGCGGCGACGACCGGATCTACGACGCGGACGTCTACACGAACACGTCGCAGCTGCTCTATTCGTCATTGGAATCGGGCTGCAGCGGTGAGTACGACATCAACGGGATCATGGTGCACGAAGTCGGTCACGTGATCGGCATCGGCCACTCGAACGTCTCCGGCGCCACGATGTACCCGTCGATCAGCGCCTGCAACACCTCCGCGCGGACGCTCGCTTCCGACGACATCGCCGCGAGGGACGACCTGTACTAGTGGATTACGAATAGGGTCACAAATCAGACCTGCCGTGGGTCAGTTCGTGCGCAAGTGCGCATGAATTGATCCACGGCCTTCCCGCTGCATCGGGCCGGTGTGCCCGCGTAAGTCGCTCAGCCAATATGAATTGGCTTCCATACATCCGCAGGGCCGCACCGTGGCTCACGCTTTGGAGTACGTAACGCTCACGCATCGACAACAGATGCAGAGGAGGAATGATGATTCGTAGGTTGACCCTCGTAGCCATGATCCTTGCCCTCGCCATCCCGATGTCCGCGTCGCAGTTCGAAGAGCTGTCGTTCGACCAGATCGCCCGCGAAGCGAAGTTCGTCGTCCGCGGCCAGGTGCTCGACACCTGGAGCCAGTGGGACGACTCCCGCGAAGTGATCTACACCTATGCGACCGTGCGTGTGACCCGCTACTTCGGCGAGACCACCGGTCCGGACGTCCTGATGGTCCGCGAAGTCGGCGGTACGGTGGACGGCTACACGATGGAAGCGATCGGCTTCCCGATGATTCGCCGCGGCGAGCAGATCGTCGCGTTCCTGGCGGAAGACGGTTCCGACCTCCGCATCCATGCCTACAACCAGGGCAAGTTCCTGGTCCGCGAGCGCCGCGGACGCGAAGTGCTGATCTCCGACCCGGTCAAGCAGGGTGACGTGCGCCGCGAGATGGCGGGCGGCCCGCGGTTCGAGCTGCGCACCGAAGCCATCGACGACGCCACGCCGGCCCTCGGCCTCGACGAGTTCGCGGCCATGGTCGAAGACGCCCGCAACGGCTCCGGCGCCCCGATCGTCCGCAACCAGCAGCAGTAAAAAGGAGAACGCACCGTGAAGAAACAGACCATTCTCGCTCTCGCGATCGCAACCATCCTCACCATGGCCGCGGCCGATCCGGCCATGGCGTACGTTCTCCTCTCCCCGCGCCGCGTCTGGGCTTCGGTCCCGGTCCCGGTCCGCGTCTACACCGGCGGAAACTCGACCATCAACGACGGCAGCGGCGGCGTGAACGCCACCGTCAACGCGGTCAAGGCCTGGACCGTGGTCGGCTCCGCCACCACCAGCTCGAAGTCCGTCCGCGGACAGGCCCCGGCCACGATCGAGTTGAACAGCAACGGCAAGATCTGCAACGGCTCGTGCCTCGCCGCGACGCTCACCGGCTACTACAGCGGCAACATCATCTATGACGCCGACGTCTACACGAACACGCGCTACAGCTTCACGTCCTCGGGCGAGACGGACGGCTGCAGCGGCGAGTTCGACATCGACGGCATCATGGTCCACGAAGTCGGTCACGTGATCGGCATCGGCCACTCCAACGTCGCCGGCGCGACGATGTATCCGACCGTCAGCTCCTGCAACTACAACAACCGCACGCTCGAAAACGACGACAGAGCGGCCGCGGCCGACCTCTACTAAGTCACTCATTCCGGTGGAGGACAGGCATTCGTGCCTGTCCTCCCTTGGTGGTTGGGGGAGGGAGAGTATGCTGGCCGAACCGCGAACGATTCTCTCTGCACGCATCTCCGCCGGTGCGGGCGGCGCGTTCGCCGTCGACATCGACGCCTCGGCCGCGATGCTCCCCGAGGAAGAATGCTTCCGCTTCGCGCTGCAGTACTACGCGCGCGTCCTCTTCGAGCTCGTACGCAGCCAGCGCTCGGTCCGCGATCTCCCGAAGCTGATGTCCGCCCTCGCGCAGAACGCGCTCGAGGATGACGAAGACCTCTTCGCCCTGGCCGGCATCCCGGGCCAGCTGGTGCGCACGATCCGCTCCCCGATCGCCGTCGCCGACGTGACCATGCGCATCTCCGGCGTCCGCAACCGCGAGGTGATCGGCGACCTCTCGCCCTTACGCGGCACCACCCTGGCCCGCTCCGTCCTCGCCGTCTGCGAGTCCGTCCTCCCCCGCCTCTCCGGCCCCATGCGCGAGGCTTTCCCGAACGCGCTCGCCAACATGAACGCGTCCTACGAGCTCACCCACCGCTACGCCGACCCCGCCAGCCAGCACGAAGTGCCGGCCCTGGCGTATTTGGCCGCGTCGTTCGTGTGACGAAGCGACAAGCGTCCTGCTTAGATCGCGCGCTGCGCGACCACGCGTCCGCGCTCCAGCAGCACCAGCTCTTCGCACAACGCCTGCACCTCGTCCATCTGGTGCGTGACGTACACCGTCGGTACCGCGAACTCGTCGCGGACGCGCACCAGGTACTCCAGCACGCGATCGCGCAGCGCCGCGTCGACGCCGGAGAGCGGTTCGTCGAGCAGCAGGACTTCCGGTCGCGTGAGCAGCGCCCGTGCGAGCGAGACGCGTTTGCGCTCCCCGCCCGACAACTGCTTCACGCTGCGATCGAGCAAGGATGAGAGCTCCAGGACGGCGATGACATCGTCGTTCCGCTCGCGTGCCCCGTACAGTACGTTCTGCCGCACGGAGAGGTGAGGGAAGAGCGCGTCGTCCTGCGGCACGTAGCCGACCCGGCGCGCGCGTGGCGGCACGAAGACGCCCTCGCCGCACACCACCCGCCCGTGCAGCTCGATCTGTCCGCGCTGTGGCTTTCGCAGTCCCGCGATCAGTTCGAGGATGGTGGTCTTCCCCGCGCCCGACGGCCCGACCAGCGCGGTGGTACGCGCGCTCAGCTCGAACGTGACGTCGATCGCGAACTCCGCGAGCGGCAGCACGACCTCACGCAGCGCGACGCTCACGCTTCCTCCCCAGGAACGCCTCGGAGACCCAGACCGCGGCAAACGCGATCAACACCGCCACGCCGAGGAGCTGAAACGCCTCGCCGTCGCGCCCGAGCTGCACGCGGTCGTAGATCGCCACCGCGAGCGTGGTGGTCCTCCCCGGGATGTTGCCCGCCACGAGGATCGTCGCGCCGAACTCGCCGATCGCCCGCGCGAACGCGAGCAGCATCCCGGCCACGATCCCCCGCGCCGCCAGCGGCAGCGTGATCGTGAAAAAGAGCCGCGTCTCGCTCGCGCCGAGCGTGCGCGCGAGCTGCTCGAAGCGCGGGTTCACCTCTTCGAACGCCACCCGCGCCGAGCGCACGAGCAGCGGGAACGACATCACCATCATCGCGATCACGACCGCGCGCCAGGTGAACACGATGTCGAAGTCGAGCAGGCGGCCCACGGGACCGCGCCGCCCGAGGAGCTCGAGGAGGATCAGACCGGTTGCGACGGGCGGCATCACCAGCGGCAGCGCCACCAGCGTCTCCAGCAGCGACTTGCCGTACCACCGCCGCCGCGCCAGCAGCCACGCGATGGCCAGCCCCGGCGGCACGATCAGGATCGTGGCCAGGGCCGCCGTGCGCAGGGTCAGCGAGAGGACGTCGTTCACGGGATCACGAACCCATGCTTCGCGAAGACGTCCAGCGCCGCCTTGGAGCGCAGATGCGCGAGCAGCCGCTGCGCCGCGGGACGCGCCCCTTTCACGAGCGCGAACGGATAGGAGATCTTCGGCGCCTGCTCCCGCGGCACCACGAACGCGACGCGGACCTGCTTCGCGATGCGCGCGTCGGTCTTGTAGACGAACGCCGCGTCGACGTTCCCCGACTCCACCGCCGCGAGTGCGGAGCGGACGTTGTCGGTGGGGATGATTTTCGTCTTCAACCGCTCCCACAACCCGATCCGCTGCAGATACAGCCGCGCATAGATCCCGGCCGGCACGGTCGACGGCTCGGCGAGCGCGATCGCGCGCATGTCGATCAATCGCCGCGACGGTGCGTCTTTCGGGACCACGATCACGAGCGAGTTCGAGAGCACGCTCCACGACGTCACGATCAGCCCCCGCTTCCACAGCGCGTTCACCTTCTCTTCATCGGCCGAGAGAAAGACGTCCGCCGGCGCTCCCTCCTGAATCTGCCGCGCCAGCGTGCTCGACGCGCCGAAGCTGAAGACGATCTCGTCGCCTTCGTAGCCGGCCGCGATCTCCTCCAGCGCCTCCCGCAAGCTCGCCGCCGCGAACACCCGCACCTCCGCCGCGGAGATAGTGCTCGTGATCAGCAACCAAGCGGTGAGGAGGAAGGATCGCACGAGCGATATCTTCGTCGGAAGATATCGGTTAGCGCAAGCGCGAAGCAATTTGGAGTGCGGTGACCGCAGTCACCGCTTTGACTCCGTGGCTGAGGCGGCACGCGTGCAGCTCCGAGGCACGCAGGAAAAGCGGTGACTGCGGTCACCGCACTCCAAATTACGGGCAGGGATTCCCTTCCGTCAGCGTCGTCCAGGTAAACGACGCATTCGTCGCCGCGCGCGGCACCGACACGACGTGCACCGGGCGCACGGTGTTGGGGGGGCAGACGCAGCTCGGGGGGAGCCGGGTCTCGGCGATGGTGACGTTGAGCGCGCCCATGGTTCGGGCGACGCCGGTGATGCGCACGTGCTTGCAGGAATCGCCTGTCTCGCCGAGGGCGGCCACGATCAGGATGTTCTTCTCGAAATCGACGACCGGCTTGTTCGAGGCACTGCCGCGGATCTCGGTCCAGAGCGCATCCCAGCGCGCGTCGCGCGAGACGATCTCGGCGCGGCGGGTGGTGAGGTTCGAGGCCTTGTCGCGAAAGACCTCGGCGAATGCGATCGGGCCGTCAGGGCCGGTGGGGGAGGTCTCGCCGCTGCAGCCGGCGAGCATTGCGAGGATGACCAGGGAGGCGAGACGCATGCCTTATGGTAATTCGTCCTGCAGCTTCACCCACAACCCCTCGGCCGCACGCGTCGCTTTCTCCTCCATCCGCCGGTAGAGCGCGAGCACGTTCTTCCCCGAGGCGGTGAGCTGCGCCCCTCCCTGCTCCGAGCCGCCGCGCACCTTCTCGACCAGCGGCTTGCGAAAGGCCTCGTTCATCGTGCGGATGAGCGTCCAGGCGCGCATGTACGACATCCCGAGCTCCGTCGCCGCCGCGCGGATCGACCCGGTGCGCGCCACCGCCTCGAGCAGGTCCGCCTTCCCCGGCCCGAGGACGACCGTCCCGTCCTCGCCGACGATGCGGATGCGCGGCCGAAACGTGAACTCCACGCGCGGATGATACGGCGGCTACAATCGCCGCGATGCGCGCCGCCGCCGTCGCCCTGACGCTCTTCCTCGCTGCCTGCGCGCACCACGCGTCCGTCTCCGACCGCCTCTTCTGCGGCCTCTCGATCCCCGGCGGAGGGACCGTCACGCGGTCCGACTTCGACACCTTCGTCGCCGAGGTGGTCGAGCCCCGCTTCCCCGACGGCTTCACGGTCTGGCGCGCCCGCGGCCAGTGGAAGGGGGGGAGCGAGGACGCGATGGTGATCGAGGTCGTGCATCCCCGTGCGCCGCAGCACGACCGCGCCATCCGGGAGATCGCCGACGCCTACCGCACCCGCTTCCGGCAGGAAGCGGTGCTGCGGGTCACGTCGCCGGTGACGATGCAGTTGGTCCAATAACTACCGGCCACAACAACGAAACGACCTCCCTCCTGCTACCATTTACGTTCACCTTGCAACTTGCCGCCGGAGCTCGCCTTGCGCAGTACGAGATCCTTGGCCCTTTAGGGGCCGGAGGTATGGGTGAGGTTTACCGCGCGCGCGACGTGAAGCTGGGGCGCGAGGTGGCGCTCAAGATCCTGCCGGCCGAGCTTTCGAGAAGTCCGGAAGCGCTGCGCCGCTTCGAACAGGAAGCGCGGGCGGCGTCGGCGCTGAACCATCCGAACATCGTCACGATCTACGAGATCGGCCATACCGATGACATGGCCTGGATCGCGATGGAACTGGTCGACGGCATCGACCTCCGCAACATGTCGGCGCGCGAGCCGCTGTCGCTCAAGAACGCGTTGCGCATCGCCACCAAGCTCGCGGACGGTCTCGCCGCGGCGCACGAGAAGGGGATCGTCCATCGCGACCTCAAGCCGGACAACGTGATGGTCACGCCGGACGGCTTCGTGAAGATCCTCGACTTCGGGCTGGCCAAGCAGGTGCGCTCCATCACCTCCGAGGACACCACCATCCCGCATACGTCCCCGGGCGCAGTCTTCGGGACCGTCGGCTACATGTCGCCCGAGCAGACGCTCGGGAAGGAGATGGACTACCGCTCCGACCAGTTCTCGTTCGGGGTGATGCTGTACGAGATGCTGACGCGCGTCCGCCCGTTCGACCGGGAGACGAAGCCGGAGACGATGGCCGCGATCATCCGCGCGGAGATCGAGCCGCCGTCGGCGCTCAATGAAGCGGTGCCCTACGAGATCGACCGCATCGTGGGCCGCTGCGTGGCGAAGAACCCGCGCGACCGGTACGGATCGACGCGTGACCTGGCGCGCGACCTCCGGGAGATCCGGGACGGCCTGACCAGCACCTCGACGCGCGTGCGCAGCGCGCCGTTCACGCGCAATACACGCCGGCCGCGCGCGCGGCTGCAGTACGCGGCGTTGGCGCTGTTCGCGGTCGCGCTCATCGCCGGCGCCGCATTCATGTGGAGCCGCAACCGCATCGCGGCCGGGCAGCGCGTCACGTCGCTGGCCGTCGTTCCGTTCCGCGACCTGAGCTCGACGAGCGAAGGGCGCATCCTGGCCGACGGGATCTCGGAGCTGATCGCCGCCCGCCTGGGGCAGATCGGCGAGCTGCGCGTCTCTACGCCGTTCGAAGGCGCGCGCATCAATGAAGTGGATGACGTCCCGACCATCGCCAGGAAGCGCGGCGTTCACGCGGTCGTGCGCGGCACGGTGCAGCGCGACGCGGAGCAGGTGCGCATCACGTACTCGCTCATCGACGCCAAGAGCGGACGTACGCTGGCGTCGAATTCCGCCACGCGCGCCGCGAACGACCTGTTCGCGCTCGAGGATGCGGTTGCCGACCACCTGGTGCAGGCCCTCGGACGCCAGGTCGCGCCGCGCACCCAACAGGCCGCCGCCACGCTCGGCCCGAACGACCAGCGCCGCTTCATCGAAGCGATGGGATTGCTGCAGCGGGTGACGGACGAGGCGTCGGTCGATCGCGCGATCACGAATCTGGAATCG
Source organism: Thermoanaerobaculia bacterium (assembly GCA_035630815.1). Taxonomy (GTDB): domain Bacteria; phylum Acidobacteriota; class Thermoanaerobaculia; order Gp7-AA8; family Gp7-AA8; genus QHVT01. Next base: position 125,895 of record DASQJY010000028.1, on the reverse strand, counting down.
ATTCTCCGCAACGCCCGCGAGTCAGGCTCCGTGAACTCGCTCCTCGCGCGGGCGCTGCTGTACAAAGCGTCGCTCGCGCGCCGTCCGGCGCTCATCGAGCAGGCGACGGTGTACGCGACCCGCGGCGTCGCGCTCAGCGCGACCGATCCGGATACGCACATCACCCTCGGCCGGCTGATGAATGCCTCCGGGCGCCATGCCGATGCGGTGGTGTCGTTCAATCGCGCGCTGGCGCTGCGCGCGAATGACGCGGACGCGGTGGTCGGGTTGGGTGATGCGTACGAGAGACAGGGCCGTGGCGAAGAGGCGGAAAAGCTCTACAGGCGAGCGATCGCGCTTCGTCCGGATTCAGCCGGCATCTTCTCCAAACTCGGCGCGTATTGCTATTCACGCGGACGCTATGAGGAGGCGGTGATCCAGTTCCGCAGGGCGGCGCAGGTGAGCCCCGAGGCCTCCCGCAATCACCTCAATCTCGGCGCGGCACTGCAGGCGCTGAAGCGCTATGACGACGCGCTCGCCTCATTCCAGCGCTCGCTGGCCATCGAACCGACGGCGGACGGCTGGTCGAATCTCGGCACGCTGCAGTTCTTCCTCGGACGCTACGAAGCAGCGCGGGAGTCGTATCGCCGCGCAACGCAACTAGCTCCCGCGCATCACATTCCGTGGGCAAACCTCGGCGATGCATGCCGCGCCGCGAAAGACGTCCAGTGTGCAACCGAGGCTTGGCCGCGCGCGATCGCGGCCGCGCGAGAAGCGCTTGCAGTGAACACGAACGACGTGGCGACGCGTGCTCAACTCGCGTCGGCGCTCGCGAAAAGCGGGCAGATCGACGATGCGCAGCGCGAGATCCGCCGCGCCCTCGAAATCGATCCAACGAACGCGATCGTGCTCTACGAAGCGGCTGTTGTCGGCGTGCTTCGCGGGTCTCACGAGAGCGCAGTTTCGTGGCTCGAGCGTGCGATCTCGGCTGGCTATCCTCCCGCCGATGCGGAGCGCGATCCGGTACTCGAGCCACTTCGGCGCCTGCCCTCCTTCACGATTGCCGTAAAATCGCGCGCATAACCGCAAGGAGGAATCGTTCATGTCGCTCGCCGGTCGCATGTCCCGGGTTGTGCTTCTTCTGGTCACACCGATCTGGATTGCAGGATGCGCCGCTTCTTCGCAGCAGTCCGACAGCCACATAGCCCGTGGCGGATCCGGCGGCTCCCCCTGCAGCAACGGGAATGGTTCCGAGAACCGCCAGGCGCCGATCGTCTGCGTCGACGATGCGCAACGGACGCTGTCCGTATGGCCGGAGCCCGTGCACGTGCATGACGTGCACGAAGCCGGCGGCGGCAGGCCGGTCATGCTGCACTGGTACACGAAGTCGGGCGGCGGCGACCTCCAGGTCGAGATCGAGCCCGGTTGCGTCGCGGAAGTGAAGTGCGATGGCCGCGGCCATTGCTCGGCGCGCAGCGTCGCAGGCAAGGAACGGCGGGAGTGCAAGTACGACGTCTGGATCAACGGCGGCCAGCACGATCGCCTCGATCCGACCGTCGTCATCCAGCCGTGCTGCACGTAGCGAAGATAGCCGTGTCGCCTGTTTGAAGAACAGGTGACATTGCTGGAACCGGCTCCACGCCCGAGGTGCGCCGGCACTAGGATGCGTGGATGCGTACACACTTGTTGCGAACGTTCCTCACTGCCGCGGCGGTGGCAGCGGTCATGGCCTCGCCGCTGTCCGCCGCGACGGAGTTGCTGAGCGGCATTCACGTCATCCGCGGCTCGTTCGCTCCCGGCTCGCAACCCGACGGCAACACCGTGATCCTCGAGGCGCCGGAAGGCCTCGTGGTCATCGACACCGGGCGGCACACGGCGCATACGCAGGCGATTCTCGACTTCGCGAAGAAGACCGCGCGTCCGATCACGGCCGTCATCAATACGCACTGGCACCTCGATCACATCGGCGGCAACGCCCTGATCCGGCGCGAATACCGCGCCGCGCGCATTTACGCGAGCGGCGCGTTGCAGGACGCGATGACCGGCTTCCTCGCGAACTACCGCGGGCAGCTCAAAGCAATGATCGCGGATGCGACCAGCACTCCCGAGGCGAGGAAAAGCTTCGAAGCCGAGCTCGTCCTCATCGACGCCGGTCCGAAGCTCGCGCCCGACGTCGTCATCTCGGCTTCCGGCCCGACGACGATCTCCGGCCGTACGCTGCGCCTCGGCCTGGAGACCAATGCCGTGACGGCGGGCGATGTCTGGATCCTCGACGAGACGACGGGGGTCCTGATCGCCGGCGATCTCGTAACGCTGCCCGCGCCCTTCCTCGACACCGCATGCCCGGCACGCTGGCAGGAGTCCCTCGACCGCCTCGCAAAGCTCGACTTCGACCTGCTCATCCCCGGCCACGGCGCCCCGATGACCCGAACGCAGTTCGCCTCCTACCGGTCGGCCTATCGCAACCTCCTCGCCTGCGCCGCGGTAGCCGACACCCCGAAGGAGCAATGCATCGACGGCTGGGTACGCACCGTCGCGCCGCTCATGTCCGGCTTCGACGAGCAATTTAAGCGTGCGCTCATGGGGTACTACATGGACGTGCTGCGCGGCGATCCGGCGAAAAACGCGAGGTTGTGCGCGTCACCATCGGAGTGATGGGGAGTAAAATACCCCAGGCATGCACAACGAATTCACCGCAATCATCGAACGTGCTGACGATTGGTTCATCGCCTACTCGCCAGAGATTCCGGGCGCCAATGGACAGGGCCGCACCTCCGATGAGGCGCGTGCGAGCCTGGCGGAAGCAATCGCATTGATACTCGAAGACCGGCGTGAGGATGCGCTGCGTGGCGTCCCGGACTCGGCCGTCAGGGAAACCGTTGTCGTAGAGTGAAACAGCGCGAGCTTCTGCGGCACCTGCGCCGCTACGGCTGCTTCCTGATATCAACTCGCGCGCAAAATCTGTCGGGCACTCTCTGTCCCTGAGCCGTAGAACGATGCGATGCCTCACGCAACCACGATCGTCTTCTTCACCTTCACCCTCTCCACCCCGCACATCGTCGCGTGTCGCGCGAGCGCTTCGTCGATCCGCTCGCGGTCGACCTCGCGCTCGATCCAGAGTTTCGACACCACCAGCGCCCCTTTTTCGATGCGGGCGTCGATGCGGCCGATGAGCTGGTCCCGGTACAGCAGCGGGCAGACGTACCAGCCCCAGCGGCGCTGTTTGGCCGGTTTGTAGACTTCCCAGACGTAGTCGAAGTCGAAGACGTGGCGGATGAGATCGCGGTCCCACAGCAGCGGATCGAGGGGGCCGAGGATGCGCACGCGGTCGTCGTAGCGTGGCCGCTTCGTTTCGAGGAAGGACGGCACGGCGAGGTAGTGGCGGGTGGAGCCTTCGAGCGCGACCGCCACCAGTTCGCCGGCTTCGAGGAGCTGGTCGATGAGGGGAGAGGTGCGGATGCGGCCGAGCATCGACCACATTGCACCGCCGGCGCGGGTCAGGAGGCCGGCGGCGCGGGCGCGCTCGCGCACGGCCCACGGGGCGAAGTCTTCCCGTGGCTCGGGAAAGTCGCCGAGGGCGCGCTGCGGGAGGTCGTAGATCTTCTCGCGCGAGTCGGTGCGTCCCGCCACGACGACGTCGCAGAGCGTCCAGAGGATCTCCAGCGCCATCGACGTCGCCTTGCCGGTCCCGGTCCAGCCCGACCAGTCGAGCGGCTCCACCGCGCCGTGATCGGTGAGCTCGCGCGCCGTGAGCGGGCCGCGTTCGCGGATCTCCTCGAGCACCGCGCGGGTGAGCTCGGGAGAAATGCGACGTTCGCGCTCGCCGTGGGACCACCAGGGCGTCTGCGCTTCGTGTCCCTGGTTGCGGTAATAGGGGAACGCTGAGGCGGGGAGGATGCAGCGCTCCTTGGCAAAGTGCTCGAACGCGCGCCGCGGGAAGAGGTGGCGCCAGACGTCGCCGCGGGTGACGCCGTCGACGCGTGCCATGACCACGAGGTCGGCGTTCGTGCCGAGCATGTCCAGCGGGTCGAGCTGGATGCAGCGCAGGCGCTCGAGCACGGCCCGCGTGCCGCGGGGGCCGGTGCCGAGCTTGCGGACGAGCCCGTGGTGCGCGACGAGCAGCCGGCGCGCTTCGGCGCGGGTGAGGGTGACGGACCGTGTCAAGGTCTTACGCCTCCTCGTTCGCCTTGCGCATCTGCCACAAGAGGTGCGAGAGGTACGAGCGGCGCGTTTCGCCGGTCGTCACGATCAGCAGCTTGGTGATCTTCAGCTCCAGCGGATCGGTATAGAGGAGGATCAGCATCTCGCGGATGAAGCTCGTGTTGAGGGTGATGTAGTTGTCGGTGCCGACGCCGAGGCGGAGGCCCTTCTTTTCCCACCAGGAGAAGGGGTGGTCCTTGTAGTCGGCCAGGGCGCCGGTGAGCTTCTTGTTCGACGACGGGAGCGAGACCAGCGTGATGCGCTTGTCGATCATCCGGTTCAGCACGTCGTGCTGGTAGTGCTCGACCTCGCGGGCGTGATGGAACTTGGTCTTCGTCACGAGCACCATCTCGCGGTCGTTGATGCGCTCGCCGTTGAGGAGCTTGTCGCGGATGCCTTCGCGGCCGCTCCAGTCCATGTCCAGGATCTCGGCGTGCTCGCGCGAGCTCATACGCACCGCTTCTCCCTTGCCGTTCCCGTGCAGCAGGCGCTGGAGCATGGAGTGGAAGTAGAAGTTCGGGTTGATGCCGAGGCTGAGGCCGTGCTCGATGGCGTCGACGTGCCAGATGTTCATGGCGTTGTCGACCGCCTGGATGCCCTGGCGCAGCGTGTTCCAGGTCTCGCCGTGATGGCTGCGCGTGCGGAAGCCGTACGCCTGCAGCTTGCGCATGCCGACGCGCATCTCCTGAAAGTGAGTCTTCCGGTAGAAGCCGCGCTCGTTCCCGACCGTATCCACCTCGGTGAGCACGTGGCCGAGCTCCGGATGCTGCTTCACCAGCGCGATGAGCTGCCGCACCTGGTCGTCGAAGCTGGCCCGCTTCGACGGGTAGCGCGCCGCGTCGTAGAAGCCCGCCTCTTTCCGGAAGCTCGGCGAGAGGATGAAGTGAAAGGCGGGGACTTCCTGCTGAAAGTCGCGGAAGCCTTCGTACAGGCCCATGATTACGTCTTCCGGCGTCAGCTCCTCGATCCCGGGGATCTGTTCCGCGGAGTCGGTGGTCTCGCGCGTGAGCGTGAACTTGAGGCGGATCGAGCCGACGTTCGAGCCTCGATAGAGGTGGCCGGCCATGTGATACGCGGCGTCGCGGTGCGCCTCACGCGAGGTGAGGATGAGCTTCGGGAGGTAGAGGATCTTGAGGTAGCGGTCGAAGCGATCCGCATCGCCGAGGCGGATCAGGCGGTCGACGTCATCCACGCTGCGCAGCGGCAACGCCTCGCGTCCATACACCTCCGCGATCTTGGCCTCGTACAGTGCACGATGCGGCCCTTCCAGCAGCCGCGCGAGCCGCGGATAGATGAACGTGGCGTCGAGCGAGCCGGTGAGGTGGATGTGCTCGTCGCGGAACGGAAGAGGGAAGGCGCGGAAGAACGCCGTCAGTGCATGCGATACCGGATGCTCGAACAGCGACTCGATCGGCGTGTCGTTGACGCGGAAGCGGTTCAGCAGCGTACGGAACTCGCGAAAGAGCGCGAGCTCCTCCTCGGGCAGCAGCGACTGTTCGGCGAGCGCGAGCGTGTCGTCGAGCGAGAGGCCGGACGTCTCGCTGATCAGTTGCGTGAGAAAGCGCGTCAGGCGGGTGATCGCGTGGGCATGCATGCGAGGGAGATGCTAACGAAAAAGGGCGGCCGCTTGCGCGGCCGCCCTTCAGCGTTTCGATGGAGTGGAGGGTTAGAACGTCACGCTGGCGTTGGCCGAGCAGGTCGTCGTGCCGACGTTGCAGACCTTGTACGTGAACGTGCCGGTCGTGCCTTTGGCAAGCGAGTCGACGTGATTGCCGTCGTTCGCGGTGGTGACGATCTTCACGTTGTTGCGGAAGACGTCGACATTGGTGCCCGTGATGCCGCTCCAGGAGAGGGTCGCTTTCGGGGTGCGGCCCTGGACTGCACCGCTCACCGTGAGCGTGATGGCCGGGGCCGTGCCGCCACAGACGACCGGCTTGTTGAAGTCCTGGGTGATGCTGATGGTGCAGTTGACGACGCAGGAGTCGGTGCCGACGGCGTTGAGGCCGATCCCCATCGAGGCGAACGCATCCCAGATCAGGCAGTCCTGCGCCTGGGTCGGGGAGGAGGCGAGGATACCGTCGCGCATCTCTTCGAACTCGGGGTTGGCCGGGGTGTAGTTCATGCCGTCGATGACGGCATCCCACAGCGAGTCCATCGAGTAGCCGGCGCCGAGCCAGAGGCCACGGAGCTTCCAGAGGGTGGCGGCGTAGATCTCGCCGTTGCCGTGGACGCTGGTGGTGTTGGCCGACGCGTAGGTCAGCGGATAGTTGGTGTACGGGTAGCGGCGGATGCCGCGGGTGTAGTTGTTGGTCGAGTACTCGCCGACCTTGTCGTCGCCGTTCATGAAGATCGCGACCACGTCGGACATGCCCTCACCGATCGAGCCGGCCAGGCCACCGCCCATGCTGCCGATCATGCGCCACGTCAGGCCGTGGCCGTACTCGTGGTAGACGATGTCGGAGTCGAGGTCGCCGTCGAGGTTCGGGGTGAGGGTGTTCCAGAGGTACATCTGCATGCGCGGACGCGAGCCGTCGGTCGGCGTGGAGAAGTTCGCGTTGTTGGTGCCGCCGCCGTCCTGCGCTTCAGCGTTGACCGGGTCGTTGCCGGCGCCGCCCTTGCCGAAGTTGTTCGTCTGGAAGTTCCCGCCGGCCTCGTTGAAGCCGTGGCGGTAGAGTTTGTCGTGGATGACGTTGTTCAGGTAGAAGAGGTTCGACACCGCCAGCATCTGGTTCGTGAGCGTGGTCGGAGCGGACAGGGGATCGTGCGCGAAGATGAAGTCCTTCGTCGATGAGGTCGGACGGCCGTTCGTGTCGGCCGCGTTGTTGTTGTCGCGGTCGAGGTACGCGTCGACGTTGTTGCCGATGGTGGTGTTGTTCGTCACCCAGCCGGACGGCGACTCGGTGTTGCCGGTGCCCGGGCCGTTGACGACCGTCTGCGCGGTCAGGCCGGGCTGGATCGGGAAGATGAAGTAGGAGTCGGTGTTCGTGCGGAGCTCCTGGTGGCGGATCGTGCCGTCAGCGCCGACGACCGTGTGCCACAGCAGGTTCGACTTCTCTTCCCAGGTCTCGACCAGGAAGCCTTCTTCCGCGCGGCCGTTGGCGAGCGGAACGATGACCGGGGCCACGCGCGGGGCGCGGTGCAGGGCCGGCATCTCGAGGCTGCGGAAGCGATGAGCGATCGCGACGTTCAGCGCGTCGGACTCGCTCAGCGCCGTGCGGCCGACGCCCGAGCTGAGGTCGACGGTGTCGTCGATCACGCTGCGGAGGCGGCCCTGGCCGTCGACGGTGGCCTTGACGTACGCACCGTACACCGTGCGTCCCTCGAAGGTCTGCGTCAACTGCACGTGGGTCACTTCCTTCGCCTTGTTCTCACGCGCGACCGAAAGGGCGCGGTCGGAGTGGCGGAGGTAACCGCGGACGACATCCGCGGGAGCGGCGTCCGACGGGGTGGTCAGGCCGGTTTCAGCCCGGTCCACGCGGGGGGCGTGGGTGCGCACGCCCTGGGCGAACGCGGCGGTCGCGAGCGACCCGACAAGAACAGCAGTCAACAAAGGGGTTACTTTACGCATTCGAGGGAATCTCCTTAGATCAGGTGGTCCGCTCCTGAGCAAGCGTGCCGCCACCCGACGGCTTCCAATGTTCTGAAGGACTTACGGAAGTCGGGCTCGCTGAATGGGTACAGTCTTGATCCGAATCCACCAATAGAAGTGGGTCAGAAACGTTTAGCGGCTTTATTTTTGATCCACCCAGGCGGACAGAAGCAGATGAGCAATCGCGAATTTTGAGGGAGAAAGCAGGTCCGGATCGCTACCGTCGAGGACGCTGCGCGCTTTTTTGCGCGAAATCCAGCGCACTTCTTCCAGCTCCACTCCATCCGCCACCCCTTCCCCCTCCACCTCCACGATCAGGCCGATCATGAGCGAGGAGGGAAACGGCCACGGCTGGCTGGCCAGGTAGCGGACGCGCACGGCCGTGAGCTGCGCCTCTTCCTTGATCTCGCGGGCGCATGCCTCCTCGATCGACTCCCCCGGCTCGAGGAAGCCGGCCAGTGCCGACATCCGTTTCGCCGGCCACGACGCCTGCCGGCCGAGGAGACAGGAGTCGCCGCGCACGGGCAGCATGATCACGACCGGGTCGACCCGCGGGAAATGCTCGGTGCTGCAGGCCCGGCAGACCCGCTTCCAGCCCGCGGAGACGAGCTCGGACGGCTGCCCGCAGTTCGAGCAGAAGCGGTGGCGTGCGTGCCACTCGAAGAGGCTTTTCGCCACTGCCACGATGGCAGCTTCTTCGTGCGGCAGCGTCAGGGCCACCGCGCGCAGCTCGTGAAACTCGCCGCTGCGCGCGTCGCTGTCCTCGATGGCGAAGATCGCGTCGCCGTTCTCGCGGACGCCGAGGAAGAGCGGCGCCTGTGCGTCTGCCGCGGGGACATAGAGAAGCGTGTCGCCGCGAAGCAAGGGACGGCCACCATTCAGCACGATCGCGTTTCCGCTGCCTTGCCGCTTGCGCAGCCAGCCCTCGTCATCGCGCCTCTCGGCGGAGCGGTCGAGCGGGTTATCGGAGAAGGTGATCATGCGGGCGGGGCGGATTAGACTCCGCGGCAATGCCCTCCGACAAGACTGCCTCCGTCGAGATCACGCGCGTCACCGCGGATGCGCGCGAGCAGGCGGAGGACTTTGTGGCCATCGAGGAGCCGCTCGAGATTCGCGCGGCCTGGCAGGTGGAGGGGGAGCCACGCGAGCAGAACATCTCCGTCACCATGCGCACGCCGGGCGACGACTTCGATCTGGCGGTGGGCTTTCTTTTCACCGAGGGGCTGGTGCGCGCGGGGAGCGACATCGAATCGGTGCGGCACTGGGGCTCGCCGAATCAGGTGCGCGTCGCATTGAAGCCGCATGCGCGGATCGACGCCTCGAAGCTCGACCGCCACTTCTACACGACCTCGAGCTGTGGCGTCTGCGGGAAGACCTCCATCGACGCGTTGTACGTCGTCGCGCAGCCGCTCGAGGAGCAGCCGCCGCTCGACGCGGGCGTCGTGCACGAATTGCCGCGCGCGTTGCAGGAGGCGCAGACCGCGTTCCGTGCCACCGGCGGCGTGCACGGCGCGGCGCTGTTCGATCGCGGCGGGAAGCTCCTCCGCCTGCGCGAGGACGTCGGCCGCCACAACGCGGTCGACAAGGTCATCGGCTCGTATGTCCGCGAAGGCGTCAGTCCTTTCCGGGAAGCGATCCTGGCCGTGAGCAGCCGCGGAAGTTTCGAGATCGTGCAGAAAGCGATCGTGGCCGGAATCGGTGCGATCGCCTTCATCGGCGGCCCGTCGTCCCTCGCGGTCGATCTCGCCCGCCGCTTCAACGTCACGCTGGTGGGATTTGTGCGGGACGGGCGGTTCAACGTTTATGCGGGCCACGTGAGCCACCTCACTGACGGAAATCCGTAGCGCGGCAATACTTCGCCGATGCTCCATCGCTGCGCTCTTGCCGTCGTTTCGTTGCTGTTCGTCTGTTCTGCCGCGCTCGGCGCGACGCGGGGCGGGCCGATTCCGGTGCGGTTGCCGCTCTTTCCGCAGAACAACTGGTGGAATCTCGACGTCACGAACGCGCCGCTGGATACGAATTCGGCGGCGTTCATCCAGTTCATCAATGCGAACTCGGACGAGGACGGACGCCAGGTCCATCCCGATTTCGGCGGCGATGCGGGCGACGGAGACGTCTACGGCATCCCATTCCTGATCGTGGACGGCACGCAGCCGAAGCTGACCGTCGACTTCATGCTGTACGGCGACCAGAGCGACGGCTGGGATCCGGACACCGAGGAGTCGTTCCCGTTTTATCCGGTGCCGGGCGAGGCCATCACCATGAACGGCTGGGTGGAGGGTGGCCAGCCCGGCACCGTCGACCAGCGCGACGACGGCGACCGGCACATCCTCATGGTCGACAAGGACAACAACCACCTGTACGAGCTGTACAACGTGTGGTTCAACGGCACGCGCTGGGAAGCAGGGTCGGGGGCTTTTTTCGACATGAACGTGAACGGCCGCCGCCCCGAAGGATGGACGTCGGCCGACGCGTCGGGCATGGCCATGCTGCCGGGCCTCGTGCGCTACGACGAGGTGTACGGCGAGGGGGAGATCCGCCACGCCTTCCGCGTCACGGTACGCGCGACGAACGGCCACGTCTGGCCCGCGTCGCATACCGCGGGCGACAATCCGGCGGCGCTGCCGATGGGGGCGCGCCTGCGGCTCAAGGCCAGTAAGGACATCACCGGGTATCCGCCGGAGATCCAGAAGATCTTCCGGGCCATGAAAAAGTACGGCCTGATCGTCGCGGACAACGGGTCGGACATGTACGTGAGCGGCGAGTACGACCCGCGCTGGGACAACGACATCCTCAATCCCGCCTTCCACTCTCTCAGAGCGCAGGACTTCGAGGTCGTGCAACGCGGCTGGCAGCCGGCGGTGACGTTCGTGCTGAACCTGCCGCAGGTGGTCGGCTCGGGCGACGCGGCCACCGCGACGCTGACCGCGTACAACGCGAGCTACAACGTTGCTACGGGGTACACCGGCACGGTCCAGTTCACCTCCACCGACGGCGCCGCGACGCTGCCCTTGAACTACACCTTCACCGGCGCCGACGCGGGCGTACACACGTTCACGAACGGCTTCATCCTGCGCACGCCGGGCAGCCAGGTGGTCACGTTCCGCGACGTTGCGAACGCGACGCTCACCGGCTCGGTGGGGGTCGTGGTCGGACCGGCCACGCCGACCGGCCTCACCGCCACCGCGACGTCGCCGACGGCCGTCAATGTGTCGTGGAACCCCTCCGCCGGCGCGACGCAGTACGAGGTGGTGCGCGGTTCCAATGTCCCCATCGTGACCGCCTCCACGAGCATCAACGACACGACCGCCGTGGCCGGGACGGCCTACGTCTACACGGTGCGCGCGCTCGATGCGTCATCGCGGCGGTCGCCGTTCAGCGCGCCCGATGCGGCGACGACGGTGCTCTTCACCGACGACCCGCTGGTGGCGACCAGCACGAGGGTCAAGGTCGTGCACCTGACGCAGTTGCGCCAGGCGGTCAACGCCATGCGCGCCGCGGCAGGGTTGAGCGCGGCGACCTTCATCGATCCGACGCTCACCGCCGGCACGACGCGCGTCAAGGCGGTGCACGTGCAGCAGCTGCGCGATGCGCTCGCGCCCGCCCGTACGGCGCTGGGATTGAGCGCTGTTGCGTTCACCGACCCGACGCTCACGGCCGGCACGACGCGCATCAAAGCGGCACACGTGCAGGACCTGCGGAATGGGGTGAAGTAGTTGGCGTTAGGCGTTGGGCTTTCGGGGTGCTTCGCCCGGGCGACAAGCCCCAAACGCCTAACGCCTAACGCCACCTCACTACATCCGCCGCCACGCCACTACCGCCAGCCCGAGCGCCAGCATCATCAGCGCCCACGTTCCCGCCGTCGGAATGGCCGCGGCGCCGCCCGGGGCTGGGGCGCCGGCGATCAGCTGGCCGCGGATCTCGCCGGTGTCGTAGTCGGTGGAGTGGATGTTCACGTAGAGGAATCCGGCCGCAAAGTCGGCGATGAGGCGGGGGGTGAGCGGGGTCGTGCCGGAGAACGGGTTCGTGGCCGGGTAGTGGAACACCACCACGCCGTCCACGCCCGGCGGCGCGGCGTGCAGGTGGTTGTCGATGACCTGGTCGACGTTGTGGGTGCACTGGACGAACAGCGATTGCGCGTCGTCCGAGAGGTCGGCGAAGCAGTTGCCGGTCGCGGTCGAGTCGGTGGGGGGGATCTCCTGGGCGGCGGTGGCGGGGAAGGAGAAGTTGTCGACCGTGCGCGGCAGGATCTGGCCGCGGATCTCGCCGTCGGGGCGGCCGCTGGCGTGGATGTTCACGTAGTAGTTGCCGGCCAGGAGGTCTGCGATCTGCTCCGGCGCCATGCCGGTCCACGTCGCCTCGATCGGGCTGGCCGGATCGCCGAGCTCGAAGACGATGTCGCCGTTCTCGCCCGCCGGTGCGCGGTGGATGTGCGCCACTCCCGCACCGATCACGTTGTGCGTGCAGACGAGCGAGAACGTCGCCGCCGCCGCATTCAGTTGCCCGTAGCAGCCGCCGCGCGCCGTCGAATCGCTGCCCAGCACTTCCTGGTCTGCCGACATGTGAAAGACGAAGTGCTGCGGCGCCGCCACGGTCTGCAGGTTCCGGAACGTGCACGTCACGGTCTCGCCGCCCTGCAGGCGGATCGTGGCGTTGCGGTCGAAGGGGTTGCCGGTGCTGTCGCTGTCGCCGCAGACGACGTCCGTCAGCGAGTACCCGGCCGAGAGCCCCTCGGTGACGGTGTACGTCCCGGCCACGACGTCCGCGAACGTCTCGACCTCGCCGTCGTGCAGCGTGAACGCGCCGGCGGAGCCCGGGATGTCGTCGGTGAAGGTGAACCCGGTGCCGCCCGCGGGAGAGGTCGATTTCACGATGCGGATCGTGCCGGTCGCAACCACCACGGGCGGCGCGCCGATCTGCCCGCGGATCTGATCGCCCGGAATGTCTTCCGAAGTCCCGTCCGCGTGGATGTCGACGTAGAGGAACGAGGCCGCGAAGTCGGCCACGAGCCGCGGCGTGAGCGGCACGTTCTGCGCGAACGGGCTGTCCGGCGAGGTGAACGTATGCACGACCGGGCCGTTCTCGCCGCGCGGCGCGTCGTGTACGTGCGCCTCGTCCGGGTTCGCGAGATCGTGCGTGCAGGAGACGGCGAGCTGCGTGGCCGGGTCGTTGAGGTTGGCCGTGCAGTCGCCGCTCGCGGAGGACGTTCCGGGCGGCACGACCTGCGCCGTGTCCAGCTCGAATGCGACCGTATCGACGGTGCGCGGGACGATCTGGCCGCGGATTTCGCCGCTCGGCCGTCCCGAGGTGTGGATGTTGACGTAGAAGTTGCCGGCCATGAGGTCGGCCACTTCCGCCGGCGTCATTGCGCTCCACGTCGCGATGACGGGACTGGCCGGCTCGCCGAGGTCGAAGACGATGTCGCCGTTGCTGCCAGCCGGTGCGCGGTGGATGTGCATCACCGTCGGCAGGTCGACGTCATGCGTGCAGACGAGGGACAGCTCGCTCGCCGCGGCGTCGAAGCGGCCCATGCAGCCGCCGCGGTCCGGGGTATTCACCGGCGGCACTTCCTGGTCGCCGGAGAGGTGGAAGACGAAGAGCTCGTCGGTCGGCGCGGTCTCGAAGTTGCGGAACGTGCAGGTGACGGTCTCACCCGCGCCGACTCGGATTGCCGCGCTGCGCGTGAACGTGTCCGCGCCGCTGTCGGCGTCATCGCAACGAAGGTCGGCCAGCGTATAGCCGCCCGCCGCAGGATCGTTCTCAACGACGGTGTACGTCCCCGGGGTCACGTTCGAGAACGTGCGCGAGCCTCCGTCGTTCAGGGCGAAGTTCCCGGAGGTGATCGTCTCGTCGAACGTGAAGCCGCTGCCGCCGGCGGGGAACGTTTCCTTGCGGATGATGATCGTGCCGCTGGTCGCCCCCACCGGCGGAACGCCGATCTGGCCGCGGATCTCGTCGCCAGGCTCTTCTTCCGTCCCCTCGGCGTGAACGTCCAGATAGAGGAACGTGGCGGCGAACGAGGCCACTTGCTGCGGCGTCAGCGGAACGTTCGCCGCGAGCGGTGATGCGGGGCTCGGGAAGGTGAAGATGGTTGGGCCCACCTGTCCGGCCGGTGCGTCGTGAACGTGCGCCGCGTCCGGCGCCACGACGTTGTGCGTACACTGCACGGCCATGGCCGTGGCGGCGTTGTCGAGGTCCGCGGTGCAGGAGGCGGTGGACGCGGTGCCGTTCGGCGGCACGACCTGCGCACCGTCGGCCGTGAACGCCACGAAGTCGACGGTGCGCTCGAGGATCTGCCCGCGGATCTCGCCGCTGGGGCGTCCCGCGGTGTGAATGTTGAGGTAGAGGTCACCGGCCAGGAGCTGGCTGATGTCGGCGGGCGTCATGCCGGTCCACGTGGCGGTCACGGGGCTCGACGGATCGCCGAGGTCGAACGCGATGTCGCCGTTCGCGCCGGCTGGCGCACGATGGATGTGCATCACGGTCGCGCTGGAGACGCTGTGTACGCACGTCAGCGAGAACGTCGTCGCCGGCTGATCGAGGACGCCGTAGCAGCCGCCGCTGGCCGTGCTGTTGACCGGCGGCACTTCCTGGTCGCCGCGCAGGTGGAAGACGAACGTCTGTGCGGCTACGTGGCTGGCAACGAAGACCGCGGCGAAAAGGAAAAGCGAGCGACGCAGCATGGCGGCCTCCGGTAGCGGATTTTGGAAACGGGACGGACGGCCTCGATGAAAACACAGGTGGAGGCTGGTGTCCATGCTCGTGGGTCGCTAGATCTTCGCGTTCCGCAACCTCAGCGCGTTCGCGATCACGGACACGGAGCTGAAGCTCATCGCCGCGGCGGCGATCATGGGGCTGAGGAGGATGCCGAGGAACGGGTAGAGCACGCCCGCCGCGATCGGGACGCCGAGGGCGTTGTAGATGAAGGCGAAGAACAGGTTCTGGCGGATGTTGGCCATGGTGGCGTTGCTGAGGCGGCGCGCGCGGACGATGCCGCGCAGGTCGCCTTTGACCAGCGTCACGCCGGCGCTCTCCATCGCCACATCGGTCCCCGTCCCCATCGCGATCCCCACCTCGGCTGCCGCGAGGGCGGGCGCGTCGTTGATGCCGTCGCCGGCCATCGCCACGATCCGTCCCTGCTGCTGCAGCCGTTTCACCGCGTCCGCTTTCTCCCCCGGCAGCACTTCGGCGATCACTTCGTCGATGCCGAGCTTCTGCGCGACGGCGTTCGCCGTGGTCCGGCTGTCGCCGGTGAGCATGACGATGCGCAGTCCGGCGGCGTGCAGCTCGCGGATGGCCTCGGGCGTGGTCTCCTTCACCGGATCGGCCACGCCGAGCAACCCCGCGGGCTTGCCGTTTACAACGATGAACATCACGGTCTGCCCGTCGGCGCGCAGCTTCTCCGCGCGCTCGAGGAGGTCGTCTGCGCCGACGTGCATCTCCTGCAGCAGCGCGCGATTGCCGAGCGCCACGCGCCGTCCTTCCGCGGCCCCGTAGACGCCTTTGCCGGTGATCGACTCGAAGTGCTGCGCTTTCGGAATCGCGAGGCCGCGCTGCTCCGCACCGGCCACGATGGCTGCCGCCAGCGGATGCTCGCTTGCACGCTCCACGCTGGCTGCGAGCCGCAGCAGCTCGTTTTCGTCGAAACCCTCCAGCGCCACCACGGCCGCCAGCGACGGCTTCCCGAGGGTGAGCGTGCCGGTCTTGTCGACGACCAGCGTATCGACGCTACGCAGCACCTCGATCGCTTCGGCGTTGCGGAACAGTACCCCCGCAGTTGCGCCTTTGCCCGCGGCCACCATCACCGACATCGGCGTGGCCAGGCCGAGGGCGCAGGGGCAGGCGATGATCAGCACCGCGACGGCGTTCACGATCGCGAAGACGAATCGCGGCTGCGGCCCCACCAGTGCCCAGACCGCGAACGTGAGCAGCGCCGCCGCGATGACGGTCGGGACGAACCAGGCCGACACCTTGTCGGCGAGCTTCTGGATCGGCGCACGGCTGCGCTGTGCCTGCGCGACCATGTTCACGATCTGCGAGAGCAGCGTATCGGCGCCGACGCGCTCCGCGCGCATCAGCACGGAGCCGGTCGCGTTCACCGTCGCGCCGATGAGGCGGTCGCCGGACGTCTTTTCGACCGGCAGCGGCTCGCCCGTGACCATCGATTCGTCGACGTTGGTCGTTCCCTCGACGACCACGCCGTCGACCGGGATCTTCTCGCCGGGACGGACGCGCAAGAGGTCGCCGGGATGCACCTGCTCGAGCGGCACATCGTGCTCGCCGTGGTCGGTGACGCGGCGTGCGGTCTTCGGTGCGAGGCCGAGCAGCGCGCGGATCGCGGCGCCGGTGCGGCTGCGTGCGCGCAGCTCCATCACCTGTCCGAGGAGCACCAGCGTCACGATCGCCGCGGCCGCTTCGTAGTAGACGCCCACGTGCCCCATCGCGTCGCGGAATGAGAGCGGGAACGCCTTCGGGACGAGCGTGGCTACGAGGCTGTAGAGGTACGCGACGGCCACGCCGAGTCCGATCAGCGTGAACATGTTCAGGTGGCGGTTGACGAGCGACGCCCAGGCGCGCTGGAAGAACGGCCACCCGCCCCACAGCACCACCGGCGTCGCCAGCGCGAGCTCGAGCCACGGCGCCCAGGCCAGCAGGGTGTGACCGAGGAGATCGTGCGCCGCGGGGAGATGGCGCAGCATCGCGAAGATCACGAGCGGCACCGTGAGCGCGGCGCTGACCCGGAAGCGCCGGGTCATGTCCTCGAGCTCGGGATTGGCTTCCTCTTCCAGCGTCACCGTCTCCGGCTCGAGCGCCATGCCGCACTTGGGGCAGGCGCCGGGGTGGTCCTGCCGCACCTCCGGGTGCATCGGGCAGACGTACATCGTCCCCGCGGGCGCGGGTGCCTGTTCAGGCTGCTGCTCGCCGAGGTACGCCTGCGGATTGGAATCGAACTTGGTCTTGCAGTGCGGGCTGCAGAAGTAATACGTCGTGCCGTGGTACTCCGACGAGCCGGCCGCATGGGCCGGGTCGACGGTCATGCCGCAGACGGGATCGATGTGCTTCATCTCAGCTCCTCCTGCTCATGGAAACGCACCAGCCTTCCCGCCATTACACCCCCTGGGGCAGCTTTTTCACTGCTGACTATGGTATTTGCATGCAGGTCGGAGAAGGACGAACTGATGAATTCGAATCCGCATGATCGTCAGCCCTCCCCGTCGCGGGCCGAAGAATTCGCGTTACTCATTGACGCAGTAGAGGATTACGCGATTTTTCTGATGTCCCCGGAGGGCGTGATCCGCTCGTGGAACCGCGGTGCGACCCGCGTCATGGGTTACGAGGAGAAAGAGATCGTCGGCCGCCATTTTTCGACGTTCTACGGACCGGACGATCTCGCGGCTGAGAAGCCGAAGCACGAGCTGGAGGTCGCGGCCCGGGAAGGACGCATCGAAGACGAAGGGTGGCGCGTGCGCAAGGATGGCGTCCGCTTCTGGGCGAACACGATCATCACCCCCCTGCGCAATGACGACGGCAGCATTCGCGGCTTCGCCAAGATCACGCGTGACGTCACCACGCGCCGGCAGGCTGAAGAGGAGCTCCGCCAGAGCACCGAGATTTTCCAGCTGCTCGTGTCGTCCGTGCGCGACTACGCGATCTTCATGCTCGATCCCGACGGCAACATCGCGACCTGGAACAGCGGCGCGCAACGGATCAAAGGCTATAAGCCGGAGGAGATCATCGGCCGCCATTTTTCGACGTTCTACGGACCGGAGGATCTCGCGACGGAAAAGCCGAAGCGCGAGCTCGAGATCGCGACCGCCGAGGGGAGCGTGGAAGACGAGGGGTGGCGCGTGAGGAAGGACGGCACCCGCTTCTGGGCGAACGTCGTCATTACCGCCGTCCACGACGCGCAGGGCAGGCTGCGCGGGTTCGCGAAAGTGACGCGCGACATCACCGACCGGAAACTGGCGGAGGAGACGCAGCGCGCGCTCCTCGAGCAGCGGGAGGCGCGGCTGGTGGCGGAAGCAGAGCGCCGCCGCGCGGAAGCGTCGTACCAGGTCGCGCAGGAGGCGAATCGCGCGAAAGACGAGTTCCTGATGACGCTCTCTCACGAGCTCCGCACGCCGATGACCGCGGTTCTCGGCTGGTCGCGGATGCTGCCGAGCATGGATCCGTCCGATCCCCTGTTCCACGAAGCGGTCGCCTCGATCGCCGGCGGCGCGCAGTTGCAGGCGCGCCTCATCGACGACATCCTCGACGTCTCGCGCATCGTTTCCGGCAAGCTCCGCCTGACGCCCGAGACGATCGAGGTGTCGCGCGCGATCATGAACGCGATGGATTCGGTCGCTCCGACCGCGGCCGCGAAGGAGATCGCGATCACGACCTCCTTCTCGCCCGGCCTGGGCATGATCATCGCCGATGCGACGCGCATCCAGCAGGTGATCTGGAACCTCCTCACCAACGCCGTGAAGTTCACGCCGAAAAACGGCACCGTGCAGGTGTCGGCGCGGCGCACGGCGTCGCAGGTGCAGATCGCCGTCACGGACAGCGGCGAGGGGATCGATCCGCAGTTCCTGCCGCACATCTTCGAGCCGTTCCGCCAGGCGGAAAATCCACAGACCCGCGTCCACGGCGGCCTGGGGCTCGGCCTGTCCATCGTGCGCTATCTCGCCGAGGCACATGGCGGGACGGTAGCGGCGGAGAGCGCAGGGCGCGGCAAGGGTTCGACGTTCACGGTGACGCTGCCGGTGCGCGCCGTGACGGCAGGCACGGAGCCGGTGAAAAAAGCATTCGGCGAGACGTTCCTGCATCGCGACCGGCTGCGCGGGATCGAGATCGTGATCGTTGAAGACGAACTGGAGTCGCGGAAGATGGTCTCCGCCGTGCTCCGCGCGGCGGGAGCGAACGTCCTGGCGCTCGACTCCGCCAGCGCCGCGCTCGACGTCATCGACCAGCATCGCCCGGATCTCGTGCTCACCGACATCGCCATGCCGGAGATGGACGGCTACGCCTTCACCCGCACCCTGCGTGCGCGCCCGTACGGCAGGACGCTGAAGATCGCGGCTCTGTCCGCCTTCCCGGTGCGGACCGACGACCCGGCCGGCTTCGACGCCTACCTGACCAAGCCGGTCGATCCGTTCCATCTCGTGGACGAGATCGCGAAGATCACGTTGCCCACGACGGCATGAGGCTCACCGGGGATTGAGGATGAAGGATTGAGGAGAAGGAGCCGAGCCGTCCCGAGCCTCCTCAATTCTCAATCCTCAATCCTCAATCCTCAATCCTTCCTCCGCGAGATCCGCAGCACCGTCGACGCCAGCTCCTCGGGGTCGACCGGTTTCTGCAGGTAGGCGTCGAAGCCGGAGGCGAGGGCGTGCTCGCGGTCTTCGGGCCGGCTGAACGCCGTCAGGGCGATGATCGGAGTCGCTCTTGCGGCCGTGGTGAGCGTGCGTACGGCGCGGACGAACGCGAATCCGTCTTCCACCGGCATGGCCAGGTCGCAGACCACGACGTGAGGCGCATGGGCTTTGAACTCGCCCAATCCGTCACGGACGGAGCTCGCCGAATGCACTTCCGCCTGGGCGCGGCGGAACACGGCCGTCACCAGGTCGCGCGTGAATTCCTGGTCGTCGACCACCAGTACGCGCAGGCCGTTCAGCGACGGCAGTTGCATCGGCGTCGACGGCGCGATGGCCGGTTTCGGCCGCGGCGCACCGGGCATCGTGGCGGCCGATTCGAGCACCGGTACTTCGACGATGAACGTAGCGCCTCGTCCGGGACCCTCGCTCGCCACGCGGATGCGGCCACCGTGCAGCTCGACCAGCGAACGGGCGATCGACAGCCCGAGGCCGATCCCTTCGTGCGCTCGCGTCGTGGAGCCATCCTGCTGGCTGAACGGCTCGAACACGTGCGGGAGGTACTCCGGATCGATCCCTTTGCCTGTGTCCTGCACCGTCAGGCGGAGCAGCGAACCCACCACGCCGGCGCGCACGGTGATGGTCCCGCCGCGCGGCGTGAACTTCACGGCGTTCGAGAGGAGGTTCCAGATGATCTGCTGCAGGCGTCCTTCGTCGCCGAGGATCGGAGGGAGGAGGGGAGGGATGCTCGCCAGCACCTCGATCCCTTTCGCGGCCGCCGCCGGATGCACCGTCGTCATCGCCGCGCGCAGCGCCGGGGAAACGTCGACAGGGATCGGCTGGAACGTCATCTTTCCCGCCACGATGCGCGAGACGTCGAGCACGTCGTCGATGAGCTGCGCCTGGATCGCGGCGCTCTTCTCGATCGCGTCGATCGCCTCGAGCGCTTCAGCCTCTGGGAGGCCGAGCTTCAACAAACGGACCCACCCGAGGACCGCGGTCATCGGCGTGCGCAGCTCGTGGGAGAGCGTGGCCAGGAACTGGTCCTTCCGCCGGTTCGCGTCCTCGAGCGACTTGCGTGCGAGCTGCTCGTCGGTGATGTCGCGGAACTCGAGCACCGCACCGGTGGCGCGCCCCTCGCGCTGCAGCGGCGAGAGCGAGCAGGAGACGGGGAAGGTCGTGCCGTCCTTCCGCACGAAGACGTCGAGGTGATTCCTGAGCGGCAGCATCTCGGCGCGCGCGTTCCTGATGGGACACTCCTCGATCGGATGCCCGGCGCGTCCGTGCAGCACGTCGTGAAACGGTGCCCGCGAGAGCTCGTCGAGCGTGTAGCCGGTCTCCTCGATCGCCGCGGGATTCATGTACGTCGGGATGCCGTGGGCGTCGAGCATGAGCAGGCTCGAAGCCGCGTTCTCGGCGATGGTCCGGATCAGCTCGTTCGCGCGTTCGAGCTCGTGCGTGCGCAGCTCGAGCGCCTCTTCGGCACGCTGGCGCGCGAGGAGGATGCTCTGCGAGTTCTGGATGGCGACGGACCGGAGCAGCTCCTCCTCGTCCTCCTGGCGTAGCTCCATCAGCGCTCTCCCAGGCGTTCGGCAGCGAGCGCGGTGCCTTCGACGCGGGCGCGGATCTTCGCGAATGCCGCGTCGCGCGTCGTGGACGTGTCGTCGCTGAACGGCGAGAAGCCGCAGTCGTCGGTGGTGCCGAGCTGCGCCACCGGGATGTATTCGGCGGCTTCGAGCACGCGCTCGCACACTTCTTCCGGAGTCTCGATGTGCGGGTCGATCGGCGCGACCACGCCCACGAAGACGCGGTGCTCCGGCTTGAGGAACTTGCGGATGATCTTCAACACCTGCACGCGGTCCTTCTCGCCGGCGAGCGCGATGTAGAAGTTTCCGACTTTCATCTGGAAAAGACTCGGGAGCAGCTCGGCATAATCGACCTCGGCGCTGTGCGTCGAGTCGAGATCGCCGCCCGGACAGGTGTGGACTCCGATCCGCGCCCGCTCCTCGGACGAAAAGCGCGACAGCGCCAGGTTGTTGAGGTCGATGAAGCTGTTGAGCAGGTTGCCGGTCGGGTCGATCTTCACCGCGAGCCGTCCCTCGGTGAAATCGATCTGCACCTTGTGCGCTCCCTTCTCCAGGCAGCGCCGGATCTCCGTCTCGTGCTCGCGCAGCAGGTCTTCCAGGAACTCGTCGCGCGAGTAGCCGTCGATTCCGTCGGCGGGGTACATGAGGCTCAGCGCGGAAGGGGAGATCACGGCCTGTTTCACCGGCAGGCGCGCATAGCGCTGCGCCATGTCGAGATAGCTGTCCGCCTGCCGCCGGTAACGGAACGGCCCCGACGTGAGCCGCGGCATGCGCCGCGTGTGTCCGGCCGCGAACGGGATCTTGAACCCGTCGGGCGCCGTGTTCGGCAGGCCGTGCACCGAGTACGTCCAGAAGTTGTGGTACTTCCGCTGCTCGCCGTCCGTAATCACCGGCGAGCCGGTGGCCTCGAAACGCTCGATGGTGTCGCGGATCGCCGCCTCGTAAAGAGGACCGAGCGACGGATCCTCGGCGTCCTTCGTCGTCAACGCCTCGATGAGCTCGGGCGTACGCGGGATGCTGCCGATCGGTTCCGTCGGGATGGTGACCATTTGCTGCCTCCGCTCGTCAGGGGAAGGCTGATGCAAGACGGGAACCGCACGTCACGGATTGTTTTCACGCTTTCCGCTTGACGCGCATCGCCGCGGCTGTTAATTTCTTCGCAGGCTGCTAAGTTTTTAACAAAGGCGAGTGCATGAAGAAGAAAGACCCATTGTCCCGGCGCGAGCGCGAGATCATGGACATCCTCTACCGCGAGACCGCGCTCACCGCGAGCGAGGTGGTGGAGCGGCTGCCCGGCAATCCCAGCAACTCGACGGTGCGCACCCTCCTGCGCATCCTCGAGGAGAAGGGACACGTCAAGCATGAACAGCAGGGCATGCGCTATCTCTACACGCCGACGGTCAACCGCGAGAAGGCACGGCGCTCCGCGCTGAAGCACCTCGTCTCGACGTTTTTCGACGACTCCCCCGAGGCGGTCGTGTCGACGCTGCTCGACGAACGGAGCGTGAAACTCTCCGACGAGCAGCTCGACTCGCTCGCACAGCTCATCGAACGCGCACGGAAGGAAGGCCGCTGATGGAACTGCTGCTCGTCGCTCTGCTGAAGGCGTCGTTGATCCTCGCGCTGGCGCAACTGCTGGTGCTCGCACTGCCGGCGCTGTCCGCCGCGATGAAGCATCTGCTGCTCACCGCCGGCATCGCCGCGTTCGCGGTCATTCCGCTGCTCGCGGTGTTCGCCCCGGCGTGGGAGGTGACGGTCGAATCGGAAGTGCCTCCCGCGGTCCTGCGCGCGCCTGTCGTCCATGCCGCGCCGTCGGCCGTTGCGCCGGAAGCGCCTGCGCCGCGCCTCCGCATCGACCTGGTTGCCGCCGCCGCGACGCTCTGGATGCTGGTCGCGCTCGCGGTGATCGCACGACTTGCGCGCACGGCGCTCCATCTCCGCGCGATCGTGGTGGCTTCCGTGGAGCCGTCGCCGCGTCTGATCGCATTGCTGGAGGACGTGCGCGGGCGGCTCGCGATCGGTGGCTCGGTCCGGCTCCTGCGCAGCGATCGCATCCACGTACCGATGGTGTGGGGCGTCCGGTCCGGCACGCTGCTCCTGCCGGAGGCCGCCGAGGAGTGGACGGACGAACATCTGCGCGCCACGTTCATCCACGAGCTCGGACATCTGCAGCGCCTCGACTACGTCAGCCTCGCGCTCATGAACCTCGTCTCGGCAGTGCTCTGGTTTCACCCGCAGGTCTGGCTCGCGCGGCGCCGCGCGATGACGGAAGGGGAGCGCGCCTGCGACGACCTCGTGCTCACGGCGGGCGAGCGGCCCTCCGCATACGCCACGCACCTGCTGCACGTCGCGCGGCTGGTCCCACGGCGCGAACCGCTCGCCGCGCTCCTCGCCATGTCGCGGCCCTCGCAGCTCGAAGGACGCATGCTGGCCATCCTTTCACCATCCACCAACCGCAGGCCCCTGGGAGGAAAATCGCTGATGATCTCCATCATTTCTTTCGTCGTACTGGTCGTGCCGTTCGCCCTCGTGCAGCTCTCCGCGCAGCCCGTCGCAGCCGTCGCGCCGGCTCGTCCCGCCACGCCGGCCGCCGAGGTAGTCGTCACCACGCCTGTGGCACCCGTGGCACCTGCCGGCGCAGTGGCGGCGGTCGCTCCCGCTCCCGTCACCATCACTGTCGAACCGGCGGAGCGGGCGCCGGTCGCTGAACCGGCGGAGCCGGTGGATGTCGTCGCTCCTGCAGCACCTGCCGAGGAAGCGATCGAGGTTTCCGTGGCGCCGATCGCCGCTGCGCCGGAAGCGGCTGAGGTGATCCACGTCGCGCCCGCGCCGATCGCCGAGCCGGCGGAAGCAGCAGTGACCGCGGCCGCTCCGATCGAGCTGCCGGCGGGCATTCCGGTCCTGACCGAGGCACAACTCGGCGGACGTCCGTTCGAGGTCGTCGAAAAGAACATGGCCTGCATCGCCTGCACGCTCCGGCTGGCGCGCCCCGTCAACACCGGCGAGCCTGGCCGCAACCGCGCCGAGGACCTGGCGACGGCGCGGCTGCTGAGAAAGGCGGAGAAGCAGGGAGCAGACGCGGTGACGAACCTGAAGTGCTACCGCTACATCGCCATCGGGATCACCTGCCCGACCGGCATCGAATGCGTGGGCGACGCAATCAAGTTCACGTCGGCCTCGCGCTGATCGGCGAGCGTCGGGATTGAGGATTGAGGATTGAGGATTGAGGATTGAGGATCGAGGAGGCGCGAGATTGTCCTCGCCTCTTCTCCTCAATCCTTCATCCTCAATCCTTCATCCTCAATCCTTCATCCTCAATCCTCAATCCTCAATCCTCAATCCTCAATCCTCAATCCTATTTTTTGGCCGCCTGCTGAGCGGCGCTCTGTTCGATCTTGGCGCGGTAGCGTTCCACGTCGTCCGTGCGCTGCAGGTTCGGGAGTGCGGCGGCGAGCTCCTGTTTCGCCTCCGCATACTTGCCGATCTCGTACAGCGATACGGCGTGGTAGTAGCGGAGGTCATCCTCGCCACGCGCGAGCTTGCCGAGGCGGGTGAAGGCGCGGACCGCCTCCTGGAAGGCACCGGTGCGGTAGAGCCCCGTGGCGGCGGCGGCGATGGCTTCGCGCGTCGAGGTCGGGCTCTGGGCGAGCGCGGCGTAGATGCGATTCGCCTCCGGGAGCTGCCCTGCGATGGCGAGCGTCTCCGCTTCGCGCAGGCTGGCCAGGAGCGCGCGACGGCGCTCCGCCTCGACCGCGGCGACGCGTTCCTGTGCGTTCTTCTCCGCCGCGGCGCGCTCCACGGCGATGCGTTCCTCGGACAGGCGCTGCATCGCCGCACGCTCGACCGAGATCTTCGCTTCCGCCGCCTTGTCGGCTTCCTCGCGGACGGCGGCGATTCTCGACGCCGTTTCGCGCTCGGTCTTCGAGCGCTCGACGGCGATCCGCTCTTCCGCGAGCCTGTCTACCGCGGCGCGCTCGGCGGCGATCCGCTCCTCCGCCGTCCGTTGTGCGGCCGCTGTCTCCGCCGCGACCCGCTCGTCGGCGCGTTTCAACGCCGCGGCGCGCTCCGCCTCCACCCGTTCGTTCGCCTCGCGCTGCGCGGCGGCGACCCGCTCGTTCGCGCTCTTCTCGATCTCCGCGCGAGCTGCGGCGACGCGCTCCTCGATCAGGTTCATCATCTCCGCGCGCTGTTGCGCGAGCGTCGGCTGCACCACGATCCCGCCCGGCGACGACTTCAGCTTCTCGTTGGGCGTGAGCGGGATCGACGGCACCAGCCGTTCCGCGAGCGACTCGAAGCCGGCCGCATCGCTCGTCAACGCCAGCGACGCGTACGTCGGCTTGATGCGCTCCGCGTTCAGCAGCCGCGTCACCGCGTCGCGCGCTTCCGCCTCGCGGCCGATGCGGTCATACGCCAGCGCGAGGTAGACCAGCGACTCCTCGAGCTCCACCAGCGTATCGAGCTTCCCGGTCGCGACATACGCCTGCCGCGCCTCGGGGGTCAGCGCCGCCGCGGCCGCCGCCCGCAGATCCTCGATCGCATCGACGTACCGCCCAGCGCGGTAATGCTCCTTCCCGCGCTCCAGCGTCTGCGCCGACAGAAACCCGGCAAAGAACAGCGACACCACAGCAGTGACGATTCGAGCCAAGTCAGGCCTCCGGATTGGTTGGAACGTGTTACCGGACGCTGCATTCAAATTCCGGACCGGAGGGGCTTGTTGGGCTGGTGTCAGGTGTCAGTATCTGGGGTTCTCCGGCTGCCGAGACCTGCGCCGCCAGCCGCAAAGCCTCAGACACCTGACACCCGGCATCCGACACCAACGCTTCTCCTCCCACGGCACGCCTCATGAAAGCGCACCCATCCATGCCACCGGACTACGCGCTGCGTCCGCAGCCGCAGCTCGTGCATCGCGCGATGCTCGATGCGCTGGTCGACCTCTCTCCCGACCCGCTCTGGGTGCTGGATGCGGCGGGGGCGGTCGTCACGTGCAACTCGGCGTTCCATCGCTGGTGGAACGAAGTGACCGGCATCGCGCCTGTCCCGGGGGCGGCGCTGCAGGGAGGCGCTCCGCAACTCGCCGACCTGCAGCGCCGCGCGCTTTCGGGGCGCTCGATCATGGCCAACATCCGGGTCATCGTGGCCGGGATCGAGCGGACGTACACGTTCAACGCCCGTCCGGTCGAAACAGGCGGCGTCGCGTTCACGGCGCGCGAAGTGGCGGCGGAAGGCGACGCCCCCGAGCGCGGCGTCGAGCTGGCGCTGCTGCACCTCTTCGCGTCCAGCGATCCGCTCGACGAGCTGCTGACGAAGACGCTCGAGTTCCTCTGCGCCACCGATCACTGGGACGCCGCGACGCTCTGGCGCATCCACGGCGACGAGCTGCGCCCCGGCGCGACGTGGTTCGAGTCCGCCGCGGCTCGCGAGAAGCTCGCGCCCCGTCTCGCGAACCTGGTGCTCCATCGCGGCGAGGGACCTCCCGGCCGTGCGTGGGACACCGGGGACGTGGTCTGGATCGCCGACATGCTCGACGAGAGCACGCGCGACCGGGCGGCACTCGCCGCCGCGGCCGGGTTGCATTCCGTGATTGCCGCTCCGCTCGTCGACGAGCAACGCATCATCGGGGTGCTCGAGCTCTTCACCCACTCCATCCGGCCGATCAACGAGCCGACCCGGCGCATGCTCGCGCGCACCGGCGCCGCGCTCGGGCGGCTGATCGAGCGCCGCAACCTCCTCGAGCAGATCGCCCGCAAAGGGGCGGAGTGGCTGCTGACCGTCGACTCGATCAGCATGCCCATCCTCCTCGTCGACACCGACGGCTGCGTGGTGCGCGTGAACCGCACCGCGCACGAGCTGGCCGGCCTCACGTACGACGAG
Organism: Thermoanaerobaculia bacterium; assembly: GCA_035630815.1. Taxonomy (GTDB): domain Bacteria; phylum Acidobacteriota; class Thermoanaerobaculia; order Gp7-AA8; family Gp7-AA8; genus QHVT01. Next base: position 99,316 of record DASQJY010000028.1, on the reverse strand, counting down.
GTGATCGGCCGGCCGCTGTCGGCCATGGGAAACGGCGAGCCGTGGAAGACGCTCTGCGACATCGTCACCGCGGTGCACGAGAGCGCCATGACCTGCACCGCCGAGATCGCGGCAGGCGAGCGGACCTGGGACGTCTCCGCCAGCCCGCTCACCGCGGCAGGGGAGGCCGACCGCGTGGTGATCATCATGCGCGACACCACCGAGCTCATTCGCCTGCAGGAGTCGGTGCGCCGCGGCGAGCAGCTGGCCGCTCTCGGCGAGCTGGTGGCCGGCGTGGCCCACGAGGTCAAGAATCCGCTCTTCGGGATGTCCGTGACGCTGGACCTCCTCGACCAGGAGCTCGGCGACAAGCCCGACTCGCTCGAGCTCACCGGCGCGCTGCGGAAGTGGATCGCGCGCCTGCAGAGCCTTACCGAGAACCTGCTCGCCTACGGCCGCACCTGGACCACCGAGCTCGTGCCCGGCGATCTGTACAGCGTGCTCTCGCAGGCGATCTTTGCCACCCAACCGCTCGCCGCCGGAAACTCAGTCGCGATCGAGGCGAATCTCGACGGTGCGGCGCAAACGGTCCTGATGGACCAGCTCCGGCTCGTGCTCGTCTTCGAGAACCTGCTCCTGAACGCCGTCCAGCACTCGAGCAAGGGCCACGTCGTCTCGGTCGAAGCGCACTGCGCCGGCGACCACGTCGAGATCTCGGTGCGCGACCAGGGCCCCGGTTTCAAGTACGACGAGATCGCGCGCGTCTTTCAGCCGTTCTACACCCGGCGGCGCGGCGGCACGGGTCTCGGCCTGTCGATCGTGCAGCGCATCGTGGATGAGCATGGTGGCACCGTGGCTGCATCGAACGGCGACCAAGGAGGGGCGGTTGTCCTTGTCCGCCTACCCACATATCACCCGGCAGCCTGACGCGCCCGAACGCATCCTGATCGTCGATGACGAGGACCTGATCGTCCTCGCGATGCGGCGTTACTTCGAAGGCCTCGGCTATTCGGTCGACTCCGCGTACGAGCTCGAGGAAGCGCAGGCGCTGCTCGCCACCTACCGCTACGACCTCGTGATCGCCGACCTCCGCCTCACCGGCATCGGCGGCGTGGAAGGACTGCAGATCGTCTCCGACGTGCACAAGCGCTGCACCGACACGCGCGTGATCCTGCTCAGCGCCTTCGGCACCCCCGAGATCGAGCGGGAGTCGTACAACCGCGGTGCGGACGCGTTCCTCCACAAGCCGAAAGCAATGATGGAGATCGCCAGCATCGCCCGTACGCTCCTCGAGCAGTGATGCGAGAGCATCGCGCCCTCAACACGATCCTCGAGCCGGGCGGCATCACCCCCGTCTATCAGCCCATCATGCACGTCGACGGCGCGATCACCCTCACCGGGTTCGAGTGCCTCTCGCGCGGCCCGAAAGGGACGAACTTCGAATCGGCGAAAGTGATGTTCGAGTACGTCCGCCTCAAGCGCGAGGAGACGCTGGTCGACCGCGCCTGCGTCGCCGTCGCGCTGGCGAACGCACCCCGGCACGAGACGCTCCGGCTGACGGTGAACGTGCACGCGTCGACCCTGGCCCGCGACCGCGAATTCGTCGACTTCCTCTGTGCGACGGCCAGCGAGCACGGCGTCGCCTGCGAGCAGCTGACCGTGGAGATCGTCGAGCACGCGCCCCCCTGGGACAGCGCCGGCTTCGCGCACACGCTGGCCCGCCTCCGCGACACCGGCATGCGCATCTCCCTCGACGACGTCGGCCTCGGCCAGTCCAACTTCAAGATGATCCTCGACGTCCGTCCCGACTTCATGAAGCTCGACCGCTACTTCGTCGACTCCTGCGACTCCGACCCGAACCGCCGGGCCGTCATCGAGACCGTCGCCAACCTCGCCGCCCACTTCGGCGCCCAGGTCATCGCCGAAGGCGTCGACACCGGCGAGGCCGCCGAGGTGCTGCAGAAGTTCGGCGTGAGGTACATGCAGGGCTACCTCTTCGCCGAGCCCCTGAATGCCGAGGATGCACGAGCATTCGTGTATGGAGTGCGGTGACCGCAGTCACCGCTTTTGCTCGCCGCGAAGCGGCCCCCCCCGTACACCGCGAGCGTCCGCCGTGCCGCCGCGAGCGTCCGCCGTGCCGCCGCGAGCGTGCGCCGGGACGCCGCGAGCGTCCGCCGGGACGCCGTGAGCGTGCGCCGGGACGCCGTGAGCGTGCGCCGGGACGCCGTGAGCGTGCGCCGGGACGCCGCGAGCGTGCGCCGGGACGCCGCGAGCGTGCGCCGTGACGCCGCGAGCGTGCGCCGTGACGCCGCGAGCGTGCGCCGGGACGCCGTGAGCGTGCGCCGGGACGCCGTGAGCGTGCGCCGGGACGCCGTGAGCGTGCGCCGGGACGCCGCGAGCGTGCGCCGTGACGCCGCGAGCGTGCGGCGTGACGCCGGAGAGCGTCCACCGCGACGCCGGGAGCGTCCGAGCGAACTACGGCCGGCGTCCGCTTCGACACTCGCGGCGCCCTCCGGGCCGCTTGAAGTGTCCGGTGTGCGGCTCGAAGTGTCCGGTGTGCGGCTCGAAGTGTTCCGTGTGCGGCTCGAAGTGTCCCGCGTGCAGCTCGCCGAGCGGGAGCAGTGACTGGACGAAGAACAAAGCTGTGAGCCCGATCCTGAGGGCGGCCGGGACATCTGCACAGTGCAGGAGCTTTTCGCCACCGCAACGTCAGCACCTACAGCCACGTCCTTCGCTACGGTGCCCGCGGCGCCGCAGCCCACCGGCCGTCCTCTTCGGTCGGAAGGAGCTGATTGCAAAGGAGAGAACCGAAAAGCAATCAGCAAAGAGGAGAACCGCCCTTTGACAATCGCTTTCATAGAACTTTCGTGTGAAGCTGGGCACGGCCCGGCTTCGGCCCGGCAACCGAACTGCCTACGGCCCGACGAGTGCGCTACCCTTTCGCGTGCGGTTCAACTCCGGTGAGCGCTGATCCGTCGGGCGTCATGACCACGTCGAGAAACTGTTACTGCAGCCTGTGGGATACCAGCCCCGACGTGCTTCGCGATCAGAGTGTACCGGCGGGTTTCTGCGGTCTTTGCGCGGTGTGCGGAGTTCCTGGTCACCTTCGACACGCACCTGACGGGCCGTACACCGATGCCTGGTGCGATCGTCATTACCGGTGGCGGCAGGGTCGTGCCCTCCTCACGGTGCAATGCTCATCGCGTTTCTGGCAGCCATCGTCGCGGTCGCGTTGCGCTAAGTGACGCCCCAGCGCAACGCTGCAGCCGATGCCAATCCGCGCCGCGTTGTGCTTTCTCACGCCGGAGGCGTGGCGTAGGGTAGCCGGTGGTAAGCGCCGAAGGCGCGCCACCACCGGATCTGGTCAGCCCCATCTCCGACCCCGGAGGGGTCGTGTACGGCACCCTTTCAGGGTGCAAATCGTTGTCGCACCATTCCCGGTGGTCGCGCTCTCTCGGCGCTTACCACCGGCTACCGTACGCCACGCCGCCGGCGTGAGAAACACGCACTTTTCGTTCGGCAGCGGCAGGTGCCGCCTTGTGCGTTCGGCGTCCCTGGCACTGAGTCAAAGCGGTGACTGCGGTCACCGCACTCCAAACTGGCGAAGTCGTCGTGTCATGGCACCTTCGCCGGCGTGCGGCGCCCTCGCTGCCTATCCGATCACGTACCGTCCCCGCCCGCCCTTTTTCGCCTCGTACAGCGACTTGTCCGCACGCGCACGCGCTGTCTCGACGGTGTCCCCCGCACCCACCGAAGCCACACCGCACGAGGCGCTGAGTGCGCGCGACGCCCCGTCGAAGCGCAACGGCGTACGCCCGAGGCGTTCGTACACGGCGTCCAGCACGGACGCGGCGCGGTCCACCGCGCCGGAGAAGGCGATCGCGAATTCGTCGCCGCCGAGGCGGGCGAAGAGGTCGGTGTCGCGGAGCTGGGGGCGGACCAGGTTCGTGAAGGTGATCAGGGCGGCGTCGCCGGCGGCGTGTCCGAGCTCGTCGTTGATCGCCTTGAAGTAATCGAGATCGACCAGCGCCAGCGCGCCTCCTTCCGCGAGGTAGCGGGGGAACGCCTCCGTGAAATGACGCAGGTTGGCGATGCCGGTGAGCGCGTCGTGCGTGGCGAGGCGTTGCAGCTCCTCTTCCTCGGCGATGTTGCGCAGCGTCAGGATGGTCGACTGTTCCGGCTCGCCGGCGAAGCGGAACACCACGCTCGTCGCGGCATACGGCTGCTCGCCGACCAGGATGCGTTGCTCGTCGAAGCGCGTCGTCCTCTTCAGCCACCACTGTTTACCGAGCGTCGGACGCTCGAGGAGCGGCGTCACGTCCATGCCGAAGTAGAGATCGCCGATGAGCTGCTCCGCGGCGCGGTTTCCGTAGAGCAGGCGCTGGTCGCTGCCGATGACCAGCACCGCATCGGGGATCGCGTCGAACGCCGCCTTCAGGTAATTCTGCTCGGTGACGTCCTCGATGACGATGTACGCGTACGAGCCGCCGTCATGCTCGACCGTGTAGCAGCGGACGTTCGCCACGCGCCCGATGCCCGCGGCGTAATAGACGGTATGCAGCGCGGTGCCGGAGCCGCGCGCGAGCAGTTGCTCGATGCGCTCCGGAAACGAGAACTGGATCACGTCCGCCAACCGCTGTTTCACCGGATATTGCGCGTTGCCGAGGAACTCGCGCGCGAACGAATTGCTGCCGTCGATGATCTGGCCCGTGGTGCGGTCGACGATCGCGGCGGGAGGAGGCGAGGCGCGCAGCACCGCGTGAAACAGCGCGTCGGCGCGGCGTTTGGCGCGGCGCTCCTGGGCCTGTTCCATCTCCCGCTCGATGGCCGCGTTGAGGCGCGTCATGCGGTCCTTGAGCAGGTAGTCCGAGGCGCCTCCGCGCATCAGGCGGACCGCGGTGTCCTCGCCGATCTCGCCGGAGACCACGATGAACGGGATGTCCAGGCCGCTCTCGTGCAGCATCGCCAGCGCGGCGGGAGCGCTGAAGCGGGGGAGGTTGTAATCGCTGACGATCGCGTCCCAGACGCCGTCGCGCAACGCCTCTGCCATCTCCTCCTGCGTCTCCACGCGCCGGATGTCCGGCGCCCAGCCGCCGCGGCGCAGCGAGAGCGTGACGTGCGCCGCGTCGCGTTCCGAGTCTTCCACGAGCAGCAGCCGCAGAGGTTTTCCGCTCACGCCGCCCATTCCTCGGCCGACCCGGTCGTGAAGTACACCGTCGCCCCCTTCTCGACCTCTCCCTCGGCCCACACCCGTCCGCCGTGCCGCTGCACGATGCGGTGCACGGTGGCGAGCCCGATGCCGGTGCCGCTGAACTCCTTCTCGGAGTGCAGGCGCTGGAAGGGGCGGAACATCTTCGCGGCGTGCTCGGGAGCGAAGCCGGCGCCGTTGTCGCGGACGTAGAAGGCCATGGTCCCTTCGTCGTCGCGCGCACCGATCTCGATCCGCGCGCCGGGGCGCTTGCTCGTGAATTTGAACGAATTGCCGATCAGGTTCTCCAGCACCGCGCGCAGCAGGCGCTCGTCGCCGTTGGCGATGATGCCGTCGCGGATCACGAACTCGACCTCGCGATCGGGGTGCGCCCGCAGCAACCCTCCGGCGATGTCGCGCGCCATGCGGGTGATGTCGACCTCGGTGCGATGCACTTCGACGCGTGTCAGCCGCGCCATCTGCAGCATCCCCTCGATCAGGTTGTTCATCTGCGTCGCGCTGTGGCGGATCCAGTGAATGCACTCGCGCCCCGTGTCGTCGAGCTGCGGGCCGTAATCTTCATCGAGCGCCTGCGCGAAGCCGGAGATGCTGCCCACCGGCGCGCGCAGGTCGTGGGAGACGGTGGCGGCGAACGATTCCAGGTCCTTGTTCGCCGCCTCGAGCTCGGTCGTGCGGCGGCGGAGCGAGGTGTCGCGCTGCTGCATCTGTTCGAGGAGCTTGTTCAGGCTCGCGGTGACCGGGCGCAGCATGCCCGATTCGGCGGGGAGGCGGGTGGCGTAGGTCTGGTCGCGGAACGCCTCGTCCACACCGGTGCGGATCGTGTCGAGGCGGCGCCGCAGCACGGCGGTGATGAACGATGCCGCGAGGAGCGCGACGACCGCCGCGCAGGCAGCGGAGATCGCCGCGGTCCTGAGGATGTCCTGCATCGGCGCGCTGCCGCCGGTCACGATGCCCGGCTCCACCGAGAGCGAGCCGCCGTTTGGGAGCGAGCGGAAGATCTGTTCGACGTCAGGGGAGGGCGTGCCGCTCTTCGCCACCGTCCCGCCGTTCGCGTCGTAGATCGTCGCGGCGCGGATGCTGCCGGCGGCGGCGAAGGCATCGAGGAGCGCCTGCGGTGCGGCGCCGCTGGCGAGCGCGGAGGTGAGGGCGTCGCTGACCGCGTTGGCGTCGGCCACGGACCTGTTCCGCCGTGCGCTCAGCCAAGCGCTGATCCCGGCAGCCAGCAGCGCGGTGAGCAGAGCTGCCGCGATTACCCCCGCCGCGATGTGACGTTCCACCGGCTGCTTCGGTCGAGTCCCGATCATGAAAGGCCCGTGCTTTGCAGGCGCGACCGTGCAAGAAACTAGCCGTTCAGGAGAGAGTACGAGAGCGCGAGATGGGTTCGTCCTGGCGTGCACGGCCTTCGCCGTCCTGCCCCTGGCCTGCCGTGACGCCGAGCGCGCCACGGCCGCCGATCCTCCCCGTATCGAGGTCAAGGCCACCGTCGCCGCATTCGACGGCGTGACCGTCCATTCGCCGATCGAAGGGACGATCGTCGAGCTGAAAACGACCGAAGGCGCGACGGTTCAGCAGGGAGACGTGCTGGCCACGCTCACCAACCCTGTCGTCGAGCGCGATCTCGCCTACGCACGTGCCGCCGTCCTCGCGGCCGAGCAGCGGCTGCGCAGCGTGGGCGCGCCGCGCGCGGCGCCGCGCTCGAACGCGGCGCGAGAGCAGGCCGCCGCGGAGACCGTGCGCCAGAAGCAGCAGCGGCTGGAGCGCCTGCGCGGGCTGCTCGCAAGCGGCGACGTCGCCCGCCAGGACGTGGAGAACGCCGAGGCGGAGCTGGCGCTCGCGCGGCGCGAGCTCGACGCGGAGCGCGACCGGGGAGCCGTTCCCGCCGCCGCCCCCGCGGCCGACCGCGCGCTCCTCGCGGCGGAAGTGGAGCGCGCGCGCGCCGACCAGGTCTTCGCGGAGCATCGCAAGGCGCAACTGGTGATCAAGACCCCCGCCTCGGGGACGATCGCGCGGTTGCGCGTCGCCGCCGGCGCCGACATCTATACGCGCGATCCGATCGCCGACATCGTGGACAGTAAGACTGCCCGCGTCCAGGCACAGCTCGCGCCGGAGCTCCTTCGCTTCGTCCGCGCCGGACGTCCGGTGGACGTGAAGCTCATGACCATTCCGCCGCGCCGCTTCCGCGAGCCGATCGCACGAGTGATCCCTCCGGGCGGCGAGGGAGGCTCGTCCATCATCGTCAACATCCCCAATCCCGACCGGATGCTGCAGCCCGGCACGCCCGCCGTCATCACCATCCAATGAGACGCACGCTGACGGTGGTCGCCCTGTTCATCGCGCTGCAGGCGTACGGCGAAAAGCTCTCCTTCGAGCAGGTCCTCGCGCGCGCCGAGAAGCAGCACGACGTCTCTCCCTCCGCGTTGCAGGCGGCGGAGCTGCTGGAGACCAACCCGCAGCGCATCAGCTTTCCCGTGCTGCGCATCGAGACCGGCGCCACCACCGCGCACAATGTCGACGTCTTCGCGCGCAACGTCTTCCGCTACGACGCGCTGACCGCGCTCCTCTCGGTCGACTATCCCCTCATCGACGGCGGCATCCGCGAGAAACAGGTACGCGTGGCCAAGCTCGACGCGCAGTCGTTCCGCCAGCGCCTGCGCGAATCGTCGGACAACCTCTTCCGCGAGACGCTCGACGCCGTGGCGCGGCTGTACGCGGCGCAGGAGCGGCTGCGCATCCTCACCACAGGTCTCAAGCGCGCGGTGGACATGCGCGAGCGCGCCCGGCAGATGCTGGAGATGCAGGAGATCTCGAACGTCACCGCCGCGCAGTGGCAGGACGAGGCGATCGTGGCCGAGTCGCAACTGCTCGACCTCGAGCTGCAGCGCCTCGAGGCGGAGACGCACGTCAAGCAGCTCATGGGCGACACCAGCGGCGAGCCGCTCGAGATCGTGCTGCACATCGACGCCGATCCCGAATCGCGCGCGCTCGCCCTGGCCGCCGATCCCGATCCGTTGATCGTGACGGACCAGGGCGTGACGCGCGCGACGATGCTCTTCGAGCGCAAGCGTCTCGAGCTGGAAGAAGCGGAAGCGGCGCGCCGGCCGCAGCTCACGATGTCGGCGTTCGGAGGCATGACCGCGCTCAGCAACATCGCGGGGCAGGACGACGGCGGGTACGGCATCTTCGGCATCCGCTTCACGCTCGCCCTGCCGATGTTCGACTCGGCCGGGACGCGCCGCGTGGCCGAGGCGCGGATGCAGGCGGAGCAGGCAAACCTGGAGCGCCGCACCACCACGGACCAGATCCGCCGGCAGACGTCGTCGCTCTGGCTCGGCATCGCCGCGCTGGAGAAGCGCATCGGGCTGCTGCGGCAGATGGTGGACGTGGCGCAGCGGCGCGAGGAGTCGGTGATCCGCCTCGTCGCGGCCGGGTTGCGTCCGGAGAACGACGTGGCCGAGGTGGCGGCGGATCGCGCGCGCCGCGAGAGCGACCTCCTCGGCGCGCGCATCGAGCTCTGGAAATACCAGCAGATCGTGAAGCGCCGCGTCGACGGACCGCAGGGGGCGCCGGTCCAGATCGGAGCGGCCAGATGAGCGCCGCCGCGCTCTCGGTGTTGCTGACCACCGAGGGGACGTACCCGTACGCGGCGGGGGGAGTGAGCACCTGGTGCGACGCGCTGCTGCGCAACACGCCCGACGTTCGCTACACACTGCTGCCCATCATGATGAACCCGCACATCGAGGCGCGCTTCGACCCGCCCGCGAACGTGCGCAGTATCATCAACGTGCCACTCTGGGGGATCGAGGAGCCGTCCGAATTCGCCCTCGGCACGACCTTCGCCGCTCTGTACGAGCGCAAGCGCGGCACGACCGACGCCCGGATCGAAGCGGAGTTCCTCCCGCCCTTCCGCGCCTTCCTCGACCTCGTCAACGGTGGCACCGACCCGGCCGCGTTCGGACGCGTGCTGGTGCAGCTCGAGGACTACTTCGCGCGCCGCGATTACAGCGTGACCATGAAGTCGCGGCCGGTGTGGCTCATGTTCGTCGACACCATGCAGGCCTTCGCACGCCGCGCGGCCAGCTCGCTGCCGGCGGGAGCGCGCGAGCATCAGCTGCCGTCGATCTTCGACCTCACCGAATGCCTGCGCTGGCTCTACCGCTTCCTGATCGTGCTGACCGTTCACGTCCCCGAGGTCAGCGTGACGCACACCACCGCGGCCGCGTTCTGCGGCATCCCCTGCATCACCGCCAAAGTCCGCCGCGGCACACCGATGATCGTCACCGAGCACGGCGTCTACCTGCGCGAGCAGAACCTCTTCCTCTCCCGTTTCAAGCGCCTCTTCTTCTGCAAGCAGTTCCTGCTCAACCTCATCACCGCGGTCGTACGCGCGAACTATTTTCACGCCGACGTGGTGGCGCCGGTCTGCCACTACAACACCCGCTGGGAGCTCGCGCACGGCACGCCGCAGCACAAGGTGCGCGTGATCTACAACGGTGTCGATCCGGAGCTGTTCTCCCCCGGACCGAAGCGCGGCCACGGCACGCACGTCGTGGCCACGGCGCGCATCGACCCGCTCAAGGACATCGAGACCTTCCTGCGCGTCGCCGCCCGCATCCGCCAGACGCATCCGGGCGTCCGCTTCACGATCTACGGCAGCGTCGCCGATCCGCCGTATTACGAAAAGTGCCTGGCGCTGCGGCGCGAGCTCGGGCTCGACGACGCCGTGAGCATGGGCTCCGTTGCCTCCGACGTGGTCGACGCGTATCGCGACGCGGACGTGGTGCTGCTGACCAGCATCTCCGAGGCCTTCCCGTTCTCGGTAATCGAAGCGATGGCGTGTGAACGGGCCGTGGTCGCGAGCGACGTCGGCGGCGTCGGCGAAGCGCTCGAAGAATGCGGCATGCTGGTCCGCCCCCGAGACGTCGACGGCTTCGCCACCGCCGTCCGCGAGCTCCTCGACGACCCCTCCCTCCGCACCCGCATCGGCCGCCGCGCCCGCGCCCGCGTGCTGGAAGAGTTCCGCCTCGACGGCAGCATCAGCGCGTATCTGGATTTGTACCGCGCCGCGGCCAAGCCGCACGCGGCGGTGGCGCTGGAGGCCAGCGCATGAAGCCGAACGTAGAACGTAGAACACGGAACGGTCACCGGGGGCACGACGAAGGGCCTCCGGCGGGCCGGCGTGGCCGGCGGCACTTGTTTGCGCACGGACGGCGTTCAGCGCGAGAAGCGTGCGTTCAGCCTTGGGCAACCAGTGCTGCCGGCCACGCCGGCCCGCCGGAGGCCCCCGGTCGTTCTCCCTGGTCTCCGTTCCGTGTTCCGTGTTCTACGTTCTACGTTCAGGTGTCCCGATGACCACCCTCGACGACCTGGGGCGCCGCGTGATCGACACCGTCGGGATGCCGAAGGACGTGTGGGAGATCGCGGCGCAGCTCGAGGTCATCGGGATGCGCGACAGCGATGCGCGCACCGGGTACGGCGTGCGCGACCTCTTCGAGCTCGCCCGCGCCATCGAACGGCAGTTCCGCGCCGGGGCGTACGGCTTTCACGTCGCGGGAGATGACGAGAAGCCGCGTGTCATCCCGGCGCTCAACTTCGCGCGCCGCTACCTCGCCGGGATCGCGTTCGCCGCGCCGATGGCCATGCAGGCCGCGGCCATGCTGCTCTGGGGCTACGGCATCTGGGGAGCGATCGACCTCGAGCTCGCGCAGGGGAGCGCCATCGCCCTCGGGTTCATCGCCAGCTACATCGCCGCGGGCGGCTTCGCGCAGGCCATCGTCCGGCGCGGCCTCTTCTACATCTACCAGGAGGAAGAAGGGCTCGCGCGCTGGACTGCCCTGCGCGGCTTCGGCATCGCGCTGCGCGTGACATTCGCGCTGCTCGTCGCGGCACTGCTCGCCAACCTCCTGTTCCGCATCCTGCCGTGGTCGATGGTGCTCATCGCGTCGGTGTTCTACGCGGGGCTGACCGTGCTCTGGCTCTCGTGGGCGCTGCTGTATCTCGTGCGCCGGACGGAGCTCCTGCTGGTCATCACCGCACTTGCGCTCGCGGCCGTGATCGCGGCGGCGAAGCTCGGCGGCGCGCCGCCGGTCGTGGCGAACGGCATCGGCGTGGCCGTGGCCGATCTCCTCAGCTTCGGCGCCGCCGCATTCTTCCTCGGGCGTCTGGCGCGCAAGCGCGGCAACCTGCAGCCGGTGAATCCGCCGCGGTTGTCGGTGCTCATCGTCAGCACGTCGCGCTACTTCGTCTACGGCCTGCTGTTCAACACCTTCCTCTTCGCCGACCGCGTCATCGCCTGGACCACGCCCGTCGGCCGCGACGACTTTCCGCCGTACCCGTTCTGGCTGAACGTCCGTTACGAGCTGGCGATGGACCTCGCGCTGGTGGTGGTGATCGTCATGGGGGGCATGGTGCAGTACGCGATCGAGCGCTTCTCCGAGAAGCTCATTCCGCACGAGAAGCGGCTGAAGAGCGACGACCGCGAGACGTTCGTGCACGACCAGCTCGAAGCGCATCGCCGCCGCTCCATCCAGCTCGGCCTGGCGGCCGCGGTCGCACTCGTGCTGACCTGGCTGCTCGTGCTCGTGCTGCAGCAGCTCGACAATCCGCGCTTCCACGAGACGCTCACGTCACCGATCACCATGCGCGTGCTCGTGGCCGCCGCGGCGGGCTACACGGTCTTCATGTTCGCGGTGCGCAATCTCCTTCTGCTGCTCACGCTCGCGCGCGTCGACGCGGCGGTGCGCAGCGTGGCGTACGCGCTGGCGGTGAACGTCGCAGTGGGCTTCGTCTGCAGCCGCGCCATCGGCTACTGGGCGGCGGTGGCGGGGGTGGTGGCGGGATCGATCGTACTGTGCATCGTCGCGGCGCGCGAGACGCGGCGCGTCCTCGAAGAGCTCGACTACACGTATTACGCGGCCTACTGACATGTACTGGCTCTACGGCATCGACGCGGTCCTGCGCATCACGGCGGCGCTGCTGTTGCTGTTCGTGGGCATCCCCGCGCTGGCGTGGCCGCGCCCCGCGTCGTTCACGCGGCTGGACTGGTTCTTCTGGAACCTCGGCATCGGCATCACGCTGCTGACGCTCGCCGGCCAGCTCTTCACGCTCTTCAACATCGCCGGCACGGTCACGTACCTGCTCCTCTTCGCCACGATCGTCGTGCTCTGCCGCGCCAGACGCGCCGGGCTGCCGCCGCTGCGCTGGCTGCGCGACGCGTATCGCGACGTGGTGCTCTACGGCCTGCGCATCCTCGACCGCGGGAAAGCGGCAATCCTTCCTGCGCGCCGCCGGGCGAAGCCGGACCTCGCACGCCATCGCGGCCCGGTCCTGGCCTGGAGCGCGATCGTCCTCGCCGCCGCCGCGACCCGCTTCTACCGCCCGTTCGCGACGGCGAACCTCGGCTTCTCCGACACCTACGTCCACCTCTACCTGATGCGCCTCCTCGACCAGGGGCGCCAGGTCGACCCGGCGTGGGGACCGTACCCGCGCGGGATGCATTTCCTCCTGCTGCCGATCGAGCGGCTGACGAACGTCGACGCCATCCTGCTGATGAATTTCTTCGGCGCGTTCAGCGGCGTCCTGCTGACGCTCTCCGCCGCGTACGCCGCGCAGCGCATCACGCGCAGCACCGCCGCCGCGCTCGTGGCGGGCCTGCTCTTCGCGACCATGATCGGCGGCGCCAGCCAGTACTTTGCCCTCGGCGGCAGCGTCTCCGGCCCGAGCGCTGCCGACGCGCGCGAGCGGTTGTCGCGCTCGTACGCCGGGATGTCCGACTCCGGCGAGTTCGACGTGCTGCTCACCGCCTTCCAGCGGCAGACCTCGACCCTCCCGCAGGAGCTCGCGATCGTGCTGCTGCTCCCGGCCGCGCTGTTCCTCGTCGACTGGCTGCGCAGGCGCGACCGCTGGCGCCTGGCCGGCTTCATCGGCTGCACCGCCGCCATCTGCGCGATCCATTCCGGTGTCGCGGTCCCGCTGGTCGCGCTCTGCGCCGCGGCGGCGCTGGCGGCGCTGGTCTGCCGCACCGCCACGTTCCGCGACGTCGCACGCGGCGCCGGCGCGGGAGCGATCGGCGTGGCTCTCGGCTCGACGTGGATGCTCGGCTTCCTCCGCTACCGCAGCATCGCCGGGACGGATGGAGTGAGCGTCGGCCGCAACGTCGGCGGCACCGCGCTCTACTACTTCCCGTTCCTCCGCTCGTTCGCGGGCGACGCATCCGGCGAAGCGACCGCGTACATGATGCTGACGCCGTTCCTGATCGCGGTCGTCGTCATCGCGCTGATCGTGGCCATCGCCGCGTTCCGCCTCCGCGAGCCGGCCGCGCTCTGGATCTCCCTCGGCACCATCTTCTTCGTCGTCACGCACGCCGCCTCGGTGATCGGCATCCCGGAGATCGTCGAGGTTCGCCGCAACGTCACCTGGCTCGCCCTCACCATCGCCGTGCTCCTCGGCGTCGCCATCACCGCGCTCGCCGCACGCCTGCCGCGACGCGCGTACGTCGTCGCACCGGCCCTGGCCATCGTGCTCTGGCTCTCCACCACCCCGAACCTCTTCAGCCAGCCGATGCGCGCCCGCCTCCTCGATTACTCCGGCTACGGCGCCACGACGTACGCCGTCCTCCAGATCTCGCAGCGCCACGAGCCGTTCACCTGGACGCTGGTCAGCTACGGCCAGGAGTACCCGATGGTCCTCGGGCGCGGGTTCCACCTGAACGGCGTCGACTTCCTGGAGGAGTTCGATCCCGCCGAATCGCCGCTGCGCATCCCGACGCCGCACGTCTTCATCGCCGTCGAGAAGACCCCGCACCGCTTCCAGATCAACAACTGGGCGACCCGTTTCGAGCGCGCCACGGTGGAGGAGCGCCTGCAGACCTGGTGCATGGTTTATGGCCTTACACACCGCGATATCCGCGTTTTCCTCGATGATGAGAACGTGCGTATTTACGAAATCCGCAGACCAGCCGGAGGCCGCACGTGAGCCGGGTCATGCTCAGGCGCCGCAGCGACGTGCACGTGGCCGCGGTGCTGCCGGCGTACAACGTGGCCAGAGAGCTCGGCTCCGTGTTGCGAGGGATGCCGCCGATCTTCACGAGCATCATCGTGATCGACGACGGCTCCTCCGACCAGACCGGTGCCATCGCCGAGCGGTACGCGGAGCTCGACCGCCGCATCGTGGTCGTCCATCACGAGACGAACCGCGGCGTGGGCGGCGCCATGGCGACCGGCTTCCGGACCGCGATCGAAACGGGCGCCGACGTGGTCGTGAAGATCGACGCCGACGGCCAGATGCCGCTCTGGCTCGTGCCGCAGCTCATCGCGCCGCTCATCAGCGGCGAGGCGGATTACACGAAGGGGAACCGCTTCCGCGACTTCCAGGCCGTGCGCGCCATGCCGCTGGCGCGGCGCATCGGCAACGTCGCGCTGAGCTTCCTGGCCAAGGCGGCCACCGGCTACTGGCGCGTCTTCGACCCGACCAACGGATTCCTGGCCATCCGCACGGACGTGCTGTCGCAACTGCCGCTGCAGAAGCTCGACCGGACGTATTTCTTCGAGATCTCGATGCTCAGCCACCTCTACCTGATCGGCGCGGTGGTGAAAGAGATCCCGATGCCGGCGCGCTATGCAGGGGAGACGTCGAGCCTCTCGATCCCGCGCGTGCTGCGGCAGTTCCCCGGCCGGCTGCTCTGGTCGCTCATGCGGCGTGTCGTGCTGAAGAACTTCGTCTACGACTTCAACCTCGCCTCGCTGCACCTCGCGGTCGGCGTGCCGCTGCTGCTGACCGGCGTCGGCTTCGGCGCCTGGAACTGGCTGCGGTACTCGTTCCTCCTGCGCGAGGCCGCGCCGACCGGCACGGTCGTGCTGCCCGCGCTGATGATCATGGTCGGCGTGCAACTGCTGCTCTCGGCCGCGCAGTACGATCTGGAGGCCGTTCCGCGCGAGCCCGTCAACCAGGGACCGATCGCTGCCGAAGAAACTCCGCCGCGTGACCCGCGAAGCGATCGTACGGATACCGAAACCTCCGCTCATACAGCAGCGGGAGCGGGTGAGGGGGAGCGCAGGCGCGCCGGAGATCGGCACCTCGAATGAGCTCCCGCGGCTCGCCGATCAGCAACAGCGGCACCAGCCCGATCCACGTCCGCCGCTGCGACGGGTAGAACCGCGCCAGCAATACGTTCCCGAAGTACTCGCGCCGCGAGAGGTGCCGCACCAGCCACCCGTTCCCCACCGGCTCGTTCACCCGGAACATCGGCCACGAAGTCTCGAACCCGTTGTACAGCGGCATCTCCAGGCACGGCACCCCACGCCGCTCCGCAAACACCGCCGCCACCAGGTGCGCCGCGTCATGATCCTGATGCCCCCCCTCCCACGCCAGCGTCACCACCTCATCCACCTCGCCGATCGTCCCCTCCAGGAACCGCAGCGCCTTGTCCATCTGCTCGGGAAGCGCCCCATCCGCAATCCGCTCCTCCGCCGGCGCCACCCGAAAGTCGTTCACCCCCAGCCTCGCTAACACCCGCCGCGACTCCGCATCCCGAATCGTCGCCGAGACCGCCGCCGCACCATCGGTGAGACACACGCACGTGACCCGATTCCCACGCGCAACCTCGACCTTGATCCGCGAAACGAACGCGATCTCGTCGTCCTGATGCGCAAAGACGAATACGACGTTCATCGATGCCTCGCGATCACCAGCAGCGCATCCGACTTGCCGCGTATCCGCTCCACGACATTGATAACAAAGAACACCGGCACCGCGAGAGCCGCCTTCCAGCGTGGCATCCGGCCGTCGAGCGTGAGCCGGTCGACGACGGTGCCGTCCGGCACCTCGTCGAGGTAACGTTTCGCCACGACGTCGAACCCGTTGCGGTTCAAGAACCGCGTTAACGTCCTCTCGTCGAAATACACCGTGTGCGGATGCTCGTACTCCGACTGCCACAATCTCCGCACCGCACCCCCGATGCGCAACGCGTGCGCGACCTTGTAAAAGAGCCCGTCGCTCGACGGCACCTTGATCACCCAGAACCTGCGCGCCTTCCGCGCGGCGAGCTGCGCGAACGCGTCGAGGTCGTGCAGGTGCTCGATCACGTCCAGCGTCGACAGCACGTCCGCGGCCTCGGTCCGCTCGTCGAGCAAGCCCTGCTCGACGTTCCCGATGCGCTCGCGTGCCGCTGCCGCCGCCTTTGCGTCCGGCTCGATGCCCCGCACCGCGAAACCACCGGCGCGCGCCGCGTCGAGCACGTACCCGTATCCGCACCCGACGTCCAGCCAGTCACCGCCGCCGCCATGCTTGCGCACGAACGCGACGATCACTTCCGCCTGCGCGCGCCGCACTCTGCCGATCGACTGCAGGTAGGCCCGGTCGTCGACGTCCGCGTAATTGAGCTGCCGGCCGGGAGAGATCGCGCTCGTCCGCAGACCGCACGCGATGCAGCGCTTCACCGTGACGCCGGCGATCGTCGTTGCCCGGAACCGCTCGCCTCCGCAGGCCGCACACGCGTCCATCACAGATGATCCGTATCCGCCCACATCACCCGCCATGCACGCGACGCCTGTTCGCGCGGATGCACGAGCAGGCGAAACCAGTGCGGTCCGGGGAGGAACCCCGCCCGCAGCAGCATCCCGAACGCCTGATGCCGCCGCGACACCAGCGCGGCCACGAGCGTACAGCGTTCCGCCCGCGCATGGGCAATCGCCTCCTGCAGCAGGCGCCGGCCGGCGCTCTTCTCCCGCCACGCCAGGTCCACGATGGCCAGCGTATCCATCCCCTTCAGCGTGGTGCGCCGCGTGACGAGATACGCCGCCTCGGGCACGCCCGTCACCCGGTACCTCCAATGCGGATTCTCGAAAAAACGCCACGAAAGAAACTCCGCCGTCCGCGCGATGCAGCCATCGCTCCCACACAGCGCACTCATCCACGTCACGTCCGACTGGTGGAGGACAGGCAATCCTGCCTGGCCGCGAAACGTGAACGCCGGCCGCAACAGCACCGGCACCCGCTCCGCCACCGCCCACCCGCCCCGCAGCATCGCCCCCAGGACCGCGGAGCGGATCTGATACGCCGTGGCCACGGTATGCTCGCTCGCCGTCATCGCCTCGGTCACGACTCCGGTGAACGCCCCCTGCCCGCGTGCGGCGGGTGACGTCATCGCATCGACCGCCAGCGCCCCCGGCACCTGCACGCCATCCAGCATGTGCGGCAGGTTCAGGAGCGCCAGGTGCGTCGCCAGTTCCTCGGGGCCTTCGCCGACGAACATCCGCGCGCGGCGCCCGAACTCCCAATCCCAGAACCGCGGATCGAGCTTCTCCGGATCGACCTCGCCGAAGCAGCGCGCCCGCAGCGCCAGGATGCGCTCGCGGTCCGCCGCATCCGCCTCACGGAAGTGCACGCACGATCTTCGCACGCTCCGGCGCCACCACGATCTCGCCGTGCTCGAACGTCCGCATCGCCGTCAGCCCGTCACGCCGGATCTCGCCGGTCGGTTTGCCGAGGTCGAGGAAGTAGAGATCCGAGAACGCGGTGCGCGCCACGTCCGGCATGGCCACGAACGCGTCGTGTCCGAAGAGCCGCGCCGTGGCCAGGATGCGCTCGATGCGTTGCGGGTCGCCCTCTTCGAGGTAGTTGAGGTGTACGAAGCGCACGCGCGGATAGCGCGACGCCGGTTTCAGGATCAGCTCCGGCATCAGGAAATCGACGCTGTTCCACCGGTTCGAGGCGTCATGCCACGGACGCGTGAGCAGGCTCTCCGTCACGTCGTAATCGGCATACGGCAGATAGTGCTCCGCCGCGCGGTAGCCCTGGTTCGTCACGATCAGCGCCAGCTCGCGCCGCAATAACGCAAGGAAACGCGCGAACGCCGCGTCGTACGGCCGCTCCGGATGCCGCCGCCGGAACTCGTCCAGCGCCTCGGGGTGCACGCTCTCGAACGTGGTCGTGTCGAGGAACACGCCGTCGTACCCGATCGCCTTCAACCGCTTCGCGATCGCCCGGACGCGTTCCTCGTTCTGCTCCCGGTTCGCCGGGTCGTAATAGAACGCCTCGGCATCCTTCGCCCCCGCATGCCCGCGCAACCCGCGCCGGTTGAGCAGCGTCGTCCGCTCGCCGCTCAGGAGCCGCTCCTGCCACGACCCGCGCTGGACCAGCGACCGGTAAAACGCCACCGACCACTCGTACAACGCCAGCCGCGTCCCGCCATTGCGTAGCCTGGTCACCTGCTCCCGCGGCAACGGATCGTGCGTGACCAGCACGTCGAACCGCCCGAAAAACGCGAGCTGCTTCGCCGTCAGCGCCTCACCGTAATGAAACGCCACACTCCCGCGCCGCTCCGCCGCCACTACCGGAACCGTCATCACGATCGCAACCGCCATCAGCAAGCGGGAAAGCATTAGCAACAAGAGGGCCCGTACGGCACACTGGCGCCGTACGATGACCACCACCGCCCCCGAAATCGCAACTCCTGAGACCGACGACGCCCCGCTGCTGGAGCGCATCCGCGCCGCCGCGCGGCTCCTCGAAGCCATCGACCAGAACCGCGGCCTGCTGGCGCAGATCCCCGCCGAGGATCGCCAGCGGTTCCTGCACGCCACGCGGGTGGTCTCCGATCCCGATCCGCGCGCGCGGCGCCGCCTGGTCAAGGCGAGCAAACGGAGGCGCAAGGCGGAGCTGACGCAGAAGGCGGAGCACGTCTTCTCCTCGACCGGCATTCGCGAGCTGCGCAGCAAGCCGGTCTTCACCACGCCGAACTACTACCGTACCGAAGAGACTCCTCAGCCCGAGGCTGGCGTGCTGCCGGAGTCGCGGCACTGCTACGTCTGCAAACAGCACTATCACGCCGTCCACCACTTCTACGACCAGCTCTGTCCCTCGTGCGCGGAGCTCAACTTCGCCAAGCGCACCGAATCCGTCGACCTCACCGGCCGCGTCGCGCTGCTGACCGGCGGGCGGGTGAAGATCGGCTACCAGGCCGGGCTCAAGCTGCTGCGCGCCGGCGCGCACCTCATCGTCACCACGCGCTTCCCGCGCGACTCCGCCGCGCGCTACGCCGCGGAGCCCGACTTCGCGGAATGGTCGGACCGGCTCGAGATCTTCGGCCTCGACCTCCGCCACACGCCGAGCGTGGAGGCGTTCTGCCGCGAGCTCCTGGCCACGCGTCACCGCCTCGACTTCATCATCAACAACGCCTGCCAGACCGTGCGCCGTCCTCCCGCGTTCTACGAGCACATGATGCAGAACGAGACCGCCGCGCTGCACTCGCTCTCGGACACCCAGCGCAAGCTCCTCGGCACGTTCAACGGGTGGCGCGGCTACGACATGCTGCCCGCCGGAGACGCGCTGGCCGAGGCGGACGCGATCTCGGAGGTCACGGGGCTCACGCACTCCGCGCAGCTCTCGCAGGTCAGGCTCCTCGACGAAGACCACGCCGACCGCGATCTTTTTCCTGAAGGCCGGCTCGACCAGGATTTGCAGCAGGTCGACTTGCGCGGGCGCAACTCCTGGCGCCTGCTGATGGACGAAGTCTCCTCGGTGGAACTGCTCGAAGTGCAGCTCATCAACGCCGTCGCCCCCTTCCTCATCAACGCCCGCCTCAAGCCGCTGATGCTCAGGACCGCCAACCGTGACAAGCACATCGTCAACGTCTCGGCCGTCGAAGGGCAGTTCTACCGGAACCAGAAGACCACCCGCCACCCGCACACCAACATGGCCAAGGCCAGCCTGAACATGATGACCCGCACCGCCGCCGCCGACTACCACCGCGACGGCATCCACATGAACAGCGTCGACACCGGCTGGGTCACGGACGAAGATCCGGCCGAGATCGCGGCACGCAAGACCGTGGAGCAGCGCTTCCACCCGCCCCTCGACATCGTCGACGGCGCCGCCCGCATCGTCGACCCCATCATCTCCGGCGTCCTCACCGGCGAGCATGTGTGGGGACAGTTCCTCAAGGACTACAAGCCGACGGACTGGTAGCGCCCTCTCCCTGTCGCCCGCTGACGCGGGCTCGTTCGGTGGCACGTACCAACCCCGGCTGAAGCCGGGGTATATTTCCTAAAGCCGCCTACGGCGGCAGACTTGCCCGAGTAGCGGGCTTCAGAAAATAGCCACCGGCTTCAGCCGGTGGAATGAGTCGATCATTCATCGAGCCCGCGTAGCGGGCGCCAGTCATGCAGCAGAGCGATGCGCAATCGCACGGGTTTGCATGGCGATCCAGGCTGCAACGCTACCGGTTCGTCCTCGTTTGCAGGCGATAGCGGGCGTTCGTTTTCTCGCCGTGCTGCACCCATCCAGAAGCCAGGGGTCGAGGACCGGCACGTTTGCCTTTTCGTGCTCGCTCGTTCGTGTCGAGAAGCCAGTCAGTCACAACTCGACACCGCGAACGCGGTCACGCGTACGTACCCGGTCGAAGCTGACGTCACGCAGTGGAGAATCGTGCAGCAGTTCGACGAGCGCCTGGCCTGTCAACTGGCCTTTGAGGCCCCGGTACTCCTCGACCGAAACGATGACCACCTCTTCGCGTCCATGCACCGTGATCCGCTGCGGCCCCTCGGTCTTTGCTTTCCCCACGACTTCGCTGAACTGCGCCTTCGCGTCCTGAAGTGCCCACCGTCCCGTGTCGGATGCCGCCCGCGCTCACTTTCCCGATTTCTAGTCCTGACCAGTATAGGGGATCACGGCCTGCTCGCCCGTGCGGTGTAGGGAATCCTCCTACGCTCCGGTACGCATCTTCCGACAGCGAACAGATCATTTCTGATACATCGGCCTGCCATTTTCGGTGGATAATGCTCGCCGCTTCGTCCACCCATCACAAATGACTGCTGCTGGTTGGCCGCGGGCCCGTCCCGCCGCTTCGCGTCTCTTTCGAGTCAGGAATTGAATTCATGAAACGCACTTTGCTCGCGCTGGTCTCTCTTCTTCTCTTCCTTCTGACCGCTGGTGACGCGTCCGCGCGTCTGGTGAGAAAGAAACGCGCCCCCAAACCTCCGAGGGAAGTCCTCGTCGAGCGAGAAACGGCGGAGGCGCGCGAGAAGGCGGAGCGGGTCACGGCGGAGCTGCCGCGGGAGCGGAAGACGAGCGGTAGCAGCGTCGAGACCGACGACAGCGACCGCGATAAGAGCAGGAAGCCGATCAGGACCGGTCCCCCGGTGGAGAAGAAGCTGACGAAGGCGCGCGGGAAAAAGTTCGACCTGCGCACCCTTCCTTCGACCAAGCCGAAGCGGCGCCCCGAGCGGCCGGAGCGCGAAGGACCGCCGTTCAATCCGGTGTTGGTCGAGGAGCAGTCGAAGTCTGCCCCCGAGGCCGGCACGGATGCGGTGCGGCTGCCGGCGGTGGAAGCCGCGGCGCCCGCTCCGATCATCACCTTCGACGGTCTCGATCGTGAGAACTGGGGCGCGGGCAGCCCGCCCGACACCACCGGCGACGTCGGTCCCGTGTACTACATCCAGGCGGTCAACACCTCGGTCGGCGTCTACCGCAAGAGCGACGGCTTCCGCGAGGCGGCGTTCACGTTCGACACCCTGATGAGCCAGGGCAACTTCGGGAACCAGTGCGACGACCAGAACTTCGGCGACCCGGTGGTGCTGTACGACACCTTCGAGGACCGCTGGATCCTCAGCGACTTCGCCTTCACCCTCGACGGCGGCGGCAACGTCAATCCCCCCATCGCCTACCAGTGCTTCGCCGTCTCCATGACCGGCGACCCGGTGGCCGGCGGCTGGAACTTCTACTCGATCGAAGTGACGGACGGCCTCAACGACTATCCGAAGCTCGCCGTCTGGACCGACGGCATCTACATGTCGGCCAACGTATTCGGCTACCCCTCGGGAGCGCCGTTTCAGAGCTCCCGCGCCTGGGCGTTCAACAAGGCCCAGATGTATGCCGGCAGTCCGACCGTGCAGATCGTCCAGTTCGACCTCGGCGCCAGCGATTTCACGGTCGTGCCGAGCAACGCCCGGCTGCAGACCGGCACGCCTCCGGCGGGGCGGCCCAACCTCTTCATTTCCACCTCGAACTTCCTGAACGCGCTCAGCGTGTACAAGTTCCACGTCGACTGGAACAGCATCAGCCTGTCCACCTTCACCGGTCCGGACATCCCGATCTCTGCCACGAGCTGGCCCAACTCACTCCCGGCCAACGTCCCGCAGTCCGGTACCGCGCAGCTCCTCGACACCCTGTCGAACCGGGCCATGGTGCAGCACCAGTACACCAACATCGGCGGAACCGAGTCGCTCTGGATTCCGCACACCGTCCGGCGCGGCAACACGACCGGCTTCGCGGCGCCGCGCTGGTACGAGGTCAACGTCACCGGCGGAACGGTGGCGGCGGCCATCCCGCAGGCGGCCACGTGGGATCCGGACGCGTCGAACGTGATGCACCGCTGGATGCCCAGCCTGGCCGTCGACCGCGGCGGCAACATGGCCATCCTCTACAGCACGTCGAGCAGCACCACCTTCCCGTCGATCAAGTACGCCGGGCGGCTGGCGACGGACCCGGTCAACACCTTCAGCCAGACCGAACAGACTCTCCTCGCCGGCACGGCCTCGCAGACCAGCAGTGGACGCTGGGGTGATTACGCCACGCTGATGCTCGACCCCGATGGCTGTACGTTCTGGGGCAGCACCCAGTACGCCAACCCGGTCGCCCAGACCTTCGACAAACGCTGGCTGACCCGCATCGGGTCGTTCCGCTACCCGGAATGCACCGCGGTCGGGGCGGGAGGGACCATCTCCGGCACGGTCATCGCGACCGCCGGCGGCACGCCCATCAGCGGCGCGACGGTCACGCTCGGCGCCCGCAGCACGACCACCGACGGCTCCGGCGTCTACTCCTTCACCGCTCTCCCGGCCGGAACCTATCCGTCGATGACGGCCAGCGCCCCCGGCTACGTCACCGGCTCGGCGGCGAACATCGCCGTCACCGACGGCGGCACGACCACCCAGGACTTCTCGCTCGGGCTCGCGCCGACGAACGCCTGCCCCGCCGACACGACCCAGGCCGACTTCCAGGCCGGCGTGGCGACGAACGTCGACGTCACCACCGTTCCCGGCGACGTGATGCTCTCCAATCCGGCCACGATCGATCAGCAGAACACGACCCTCGGCACGCAGGGCGCCGGCACCACCTTTGTCACGTGGCTCGGGCAGACCTTCACCGCCGCGATTGCGGCACCGGTCGTCCGTGTCGACGTGAACATGTTCAGCCTCAACTGCGGAGCGGTGACGATGCCGAACCTCGTCATCTCGATCCGCAACGCGGCCGGCAACCTCCCGACGGGAGCGGACCTCGCGGTCTCCGACCCGATCCCCGGGTTCTGCAACGGCGGCGGCGGCTGGTTCACGGCGACCTTCCCGACACCCGTGACGCTCACCCCCGGCACTCAGTACGCGCTCGTCATCCGGCCCGCGGCGGCGATTCCGGCAGGAGCTCCGGCCCCCGGCTACTTCTGGTCGGTCAGCGTCGGCACCGGCGCGATCGCCCTCCAGAATCCGTACGCGGGCGGACGCCGCGCCAGCTCGGCCAACAGCGGCGTCACCTGGGCCGGCGCGGCCGGTAACGCCAACAACGATCATGGCTTCAAGATCTACGTCGACCAGGGTTACACGCTCGCCGGCAACCTCGTCTCGTCGACGAAGGACAGCAATGCACCCCCCGGCCTGACACCGGTATGGGGAGCTCTGACCTGGACCGCCACCACGCCCGCGGACACGTCGGTCCAATTCCAGGCCGCGGCCAGCAACTCGGTCAACGGCCCGTTCGCCTTCGTCGGACCGGACGGCACCGCGGCGACGTTCTTCACCACCTCGGGTGCCTCGCTCGACCAGTTCTTCGGCAAGCGCTATCTGCAGTACAAGGCGTACCTCGCCACGACCGTCGGCACGGCCACACCCACCCTGCACGACGTCCAGGTCTGCTACGTCGACACCGACTGCAGCGGCACCCTCGCGACCATCACCCCGACGCCGGCGCAGGTCTGCTACAGCTCGGCCGGCAACACCGCCGCCGGCCCGGCCGACGCCACCGCCTTCCAGTGGTCGATCGCCAACGGCACGATCGTAGGCAGCCCGACCTCGGAGACCGTCACCTATACCGCCGGCGCCTCCGGTACGGTCGACCTGTCGCTGGCGATCACCGCGGCGAACGGCTGCCACGTCTCCTCGACGCTCAACATCCCGATCGTGACCGTGGCCACGCCGACGGTGACCCCGGGCGGCCCGGCCACCTTTTGCGCCGGCGAGAGTCTGCTGCTGACCTCCATTGCCGCCGACAGCTATCAGTGGTACCTCGACGGCAGCCCGATCGGCGGTGAGACGAGCCAGACCCTGACCGCATTCGATGCCGGCGACTACACGGTCATCGTCATGGAAAACGGCTGCGCCAGCGCGCCGTCCTCCGCCATGACGATCACCGTCACCCCGCTTCCCGCGACCCCCACCATCACTCCCGGCGGACCGACCACGTTCTGCGACGGCGACAGCGTCACGCTCAGCTCCAGCGCGGCCAGTGGCAACCAGTGGTATCTCGACGGCGGCCCGATCGGCGGTGCCACGACCCAGGACTACATCGCCACCGAAGACGGCGACTACACCGTCGTGGTGACGGCGAACGGCTGCGACAGCCCGCCGTCATCCCCGACCGCCGTCACCGTCAACCCGATTCCGGCCGCGCCGTCCATCACCCCGGACGGCCCGGTCACGTTCTGCACCGGCGGCAGCGTCACCCTCGAGTCGAGCAGCGCCGCCGGCAACCAGTGGTACCTCGACGGCGAGACCATCGTCGGAGCCACCGGCCAGCAGCACGTGGCCCTGGTGGCCGGCGTCTACACCGTCAGCCTCACCGAAAACGGCTGCGAAAGCCTGCCGTCGGATCCGGTGACCGTCACCATCAACCCGATCCCGCAGACTCCGGAGATCACCCCCGGCGGCCCGACCACGTTCTGCGACGGCGACAGCGTCACGCTCACCTCCAGCAGCGCCGCCGGCAACCAGTGGCATCTGGGCGGCAACCCGATCGGCGGCGCCACCGCTCAGCAGTACGTCGCCACGGCCGCGGGCGACTACACCGTGGTCGTGACCGAGAATGCCTGCCCCAGTGCCGCTTCGACCGCGGTCAGCGTCACGGTCAACTCCACGCCCACGCCCACGATCACGCCTGGCGGCCCGACCACGTTCTGCACGGGCGGCAGCGTCACGCTGACTTCCAGCAGCGCCACCAACAACCAGTGGTATCTCAATGGCGGCCTGCTCGGCGGCGAGACCAACCAGACCTACATCGCCACCGGCTCCGGTGACTACACGGTGATCGTCACGGAGAACAGCTGCCCGAGCGCGCCGTCCGCCGCCACCACCGTGACGGTCAATCCGATCCCCGCCACGCCCACCATCACCCCGGGCGGACCGACCACCTTCTGCGACGGCGGCAGCGTCACGCTGACGTCCAGCAGCGCAAGCGGCAACCAGTGGTACCTGGGCGGCAACCCGATCGACGGCGCCACGGCGCAGCAGTACGTCGCCACCGACGACGGCGACTACACCGTGGTCGTCACCGAGACCGGCTGCGCGAGCGCGCCGTCCTCCGCGACGGCCGTCACGGTCACCCCGCTACCGGCCACCCCGACCATCACTCCTGGCGGACCGACCACGTTCTGCACCGGCGGCAGCGTCACGCTGACCTCCAGCAGCGCGAGCGGCAACCAGTGGTACCTCGCCGGCAACCCGATCGGCGGCGCCACCGCGCAGGAATACGTCGCCACCTCGACCGGCAGCTACACCGTCGTCGTCACGGCGACCGGCTGCGCGAGCGCGCCGTCCTCCGCGACGGCCGTCACGGTCACCCCGCTACCGGCCACCCCGACCATCACTCCCGACGGACCGACCTCGTTCTGCTACGGCGACAGCGTGACGCTGACCTCGAGCAGCGCGAGCGGCAACCAGTGGTTCTACGAAGGCGCCGAGATCCCCGGCGCCACGGGCCAGCAGCACATCGTTACTACCTACACCGGCGACTACACAGTGGTCGTGACGCAGAACGGCTGCAGCAGCGCCCCCTCGGCCGCCACCGCCGTCACGATCAACTACACCCCCGCCGCTCCCGCCATCACGCCTGACGGCCCGACCACGTTCTGTGCCGGCGACAGCGTGACGCTCATCTCCGGCGAGGAAAACGGCAACCAGTGGTACCGCGACGGAACTCCGATCGAAGGCGCCACGAATCAGGCGTACATCGCCACGGCTTCCGGCAGCTACACGGTCACCAGGACGCAGACCGGCTGCACCAGCGCGCAGTCGGCGGCGACCGTCCTCACCGTCAACCCGATTCCGGCCACGCCGGCCATCGGCACCGGCGGCCCGACCACGTTCTGCACCAGCGGCAGCGTGACGCTGACCTCGAGCAGCGCGAGCGGCAACCAGTGGTACTTGGGCGGCAACCCGATCGGCGGCGCCACGGCGCAGCAGTACGTCGCCACCGCTGCCGGTGACTACACCGTCCTCGTGACGCAGAGCGGCTGCAGCGGCAGCGCCTCGGCCGCGACCACCGTCACGGTCAATCCGACGCCCTCCGCGCCCACGATCACGCCCGGCGGACCGACCACGTTCTGCGCCGGCGGCAGCGTCACGCTGACCTCCAGCAGCGCGAGCGGCAATCAGTGGTACCTCGACGGCAATCCGATCGGAGGCGCGACCGGGCAGCAGTACCCCGCCACCGTCACCGGCAGCTACACCGTCACGCAGACCGCCAGCGGCTGCGCCAGCGCTCACTCCTCCGCCACCACGGTCACGGTCAACCCGATCCCGCCCACGCCGATCGTTACGCCCGGCGGTCCGACCACGTTCTGTGATGGCGGCAGCGTGACGCTGACGTCGAACTACGAGAGCGGCAACCAGTGGCTCCTCGACGGCATCCCGATCGGCGGCGCGACCGCGCAGCAGTACGTCGCCACCGCGACCGGCTACTACGCCGTGTTCGTCACGGTGAGCGGCTGCGCCAGCGCGGCGTCCTCCGCGATCGCCGTTACTGTAGACACGCCTCCCTCCACGCCGGTGATCACGCCCAACGGCCCGACCACGTTCTGCACCGGCGGCAGCGTGACGCTTTCGTCGAGCAGCGCGAGCGGCAACCAGTGGCTGCTCAACGGCGCCCCGATCGACGGCGAGAAGAACCAGACGCTCCTCGTCTCCGCCGCGGGTGATTACGCGGTGGCCGTGACCGCCGGCAGCTGCACCACTCCCTCGGCCGTCACGACCGTCACCGTCAACCCGAACCCCAACGCCACCATCACCGCTCCCGCGAGCGTCGTCAGCGGCTCGACCGCCAACACGGCCTCGGTTGCCAACGCCGGCGTCGGTGCGACGTACAACTGGAGCATCGGCAACGGCTCGATCACGGCCGGGGTAGGAACCTCGAACATCACCTTCACCGCCGGCGCCGCAGGCAGCGTGACGCTCGACGTCACCGTCACAACGGCGGCCGGCTGTCCCGATGCCGGCTCCGCCTCGGTCACGATCACGGCAGCTCCGCCGGCCGTCACCGTCACCTCCGTCACGCCCAACAGCGGCTCGTCGCTCGGCGGGACGCCGGTCACGATCGCCGGCACCGGCTTCCTCAGCGGGGCGGCCGTGACGTTCGGCGGTTCGTCCGCGACCTCGGTGGTCGTGGTCAACGCCACGCAGCTCACCGCGGTCACCCCGGCGCATGCTGCCGGAGCGGTCAACGTCGTCGTGACGAACACCAACGCGACGGCCGGTACGCTCACCAACGGCTACACGTACAGCCAGCAGAACTTCGACCCGAACGGCGATTCGGTGATCGACCCGTCGGACATCTTCTACCTCGTCGCCTATCTCTTCCTCGGCGGACCGCCTCCGGCCGGCGTGGCGGGGATGCCCTCCGGTGATGCGAACGGCGACGGTGTCATCGATCCGTCCGACATCTTCTATGTAGTCAACTATCTCTTCGGCGGCGGCCCGGCTCCGCATGCGAGAACGGCTCGCGAAACGGCCACCGCTTCGGTCGGTCCTCGGCTCGCCGGTTCCCTCTCCCTCGGCGCGGCAGCCCGACGCGGCGACCGCTGGTTCGTACCGGTGATCGTCACGA
The DNA here is from genome assembly GCA_035630815.1 of Thermoanaerobaculia bacterium. GTDB lineage: Bacteria > Acidobacteriota > Thermoanaerobaculia > Gp7-AA8 > Gp7-AA8 > QHVT01. The sequence goes on along the minus strand of DASQJY010000028.1, from coordinate 71,049 downwards.
TGGATGCCGGTTCGCCGGTGCCGCAGTCGCTTTCCCTGCGGGTCGCGTTCCGCGGAGAGACGGATGCGGTGGCGATGCACCGCGGGGCGGGTCTCGAGCCGGCGTTCGAGATCAGCCGCCGCAACGCGGACGCGATCGCGTACCTGGTTTCATTCAACGACAAGGCACCGCTGGTGCTCGGCAACTCGCGCTCCGCGACCATCGCGGAGATCGAAGTGAGCGCGCCGGGAGCGGTGCGCATGGACGTCGACGCCTCGCTTACGATGCTGGTCGGCAGCGACGGCGCGAGCAAGGCCACCGTTGCGAACCGCATGCTCCGCGTGAACGGCACGACCATCGACGGGCGTGACGGCGCGGCCCCCCGCGGCCGGACGAATCAGCAGTGAAGGTTGGAATTGAAACGATGAATCGAACCAGCACATTTGTTCGCAGCATCCTGCTCCTGGCGGCGCTCGGCTCCTGCGTCTTCGCGGAAAAAGCGGTGGCGCAGTCAGCAGACGTCGTCACCGTGGCCACGGTCGCCGGGAACGGTGTCGTGGATGTCCCGGTGTACATCCGCGACTCCTCCGGCACGCCGCTCGGCATCGACCAGCCGGCCGGCTCGCGCATCCAGTCGTACAGCATCCGCGTGACCTACGCGCCCGCGATCGCCGTGCAGTCGGTCACGTTCACGCGGGCGGGGATCACCGCCCCGCTGACGCCGACCTTCGAGAGCAGCCCCGCGGCACCGGGCTCGATCTCGCTGCTCGACAACTTCGACGAGGCGACGAACCTGATCCCGTTCACCTCGAACGCCGCGGCTCCCGGCGACCAGGTCGCGCATCTCGTCGTCACGATCGCCCCCGGCACGGCGCCGGGGACGCTCATCACGCTCACGCTCGATCCCGTCCTGACGCAGCTGACGGACGAAGGCGGCACGCCGGCGACGGTGGAAACCGTCGGCAACGGGCGGCTCGCGCTCGTGAGCGGCTCCGTGCTCGTGACCGCTGCCGCCGAGGGGGCCGCGGTGCCGATGCTTCCCCCGTGGGCGCTGGCCGTGCTCGCGGTCTCCCTGGCCGTGGTGGCCGTCCGGATGCGCATTTTCTAAGGAACCCCTATGACCCTCAGGCGTCTGGCCGCAGTCGCTGTCTTTTCCCTGCTCTTTCCCATGGCGGCCGGCGCGGCCGACGTCGTCACGGTCGGTACCGTCACCGCCACCGGCTCGACGGTGGACGTCCCGGTCTACATCCGCGACCTCTCCGGCACCCCGCTCGGCATGGACCGTCCGGCAGGCTCGAAGATCCAGTCGTTCAGCATCAAGGTCGATTACTCGCCGTCGTCCGCGGTGCAGTCGGTGGCGTTCAGCCGCGCCGGCATCACCGCGAACCTCACGCCGACCTCCGAGTTCAAGCCGTCCGGCAGCGGCTCGGTCTCGCTGCTGGCCACGTTTCAGGAGTCGACGAACGCGATCCCGTTCACGTTGAACGCCTCCGCTCCCGGCAACCTCGTCGCACACCTCGTCTTCACGCTCTCCCCGTCGGCCGCCCCCTCCTCCTCGATCGCGCTGACGCTCGATGCGTCGCTCACGCAGCTCACCGACTCCGGCGGCACCGCCGCGACGAAAGAGACGACCGGCAACGGCTCGCTGACGCTCGTCAACGGCCAGATCAACATCCCCGCGCTGACGGTCTCGCTGTCCCCTTCCGCGAGGACCATCGCACCGGGCGGCAGCGGCAACTTCTCTGCAATCCTCAGCGGTGTTGCCCCGGGCGACACGACGGTGAACCTGACGTCGACCAACACGAACGTGGCCACCGTGCCGGCGTCCGTCGTCATCGCCGGCGGGACGTCCTCCGCGAGTTTCCAGGTCACCGCCGTCGCGGCCGGCACCGCGAGAATCACCGCCACCATGGGCGGCTCGACCGACGACGCGAACGTCACCGTCAGTAACGAGCCCCCGCTGTGCTCCACACCCTCCGCACCGCAGCTCACCGCTCCCGCATCCGTGGGCACCGGCGCGCCGTACAGCGTCTCGTGGAGCGCGGTGAACGGCGCCACGGAGTACGTCCTCGATGAATCGGACACCGACGCCTTCGCATCTCCGGTCGTGCAGACCACCACCGCCACCAGCGCGTCGTTCACGCACGGCATTGGTGCGGTCCGCTACTACTACCGCATCCGCGCACGCAATCACGCCGACACGTGCGACGTCTACTCCGCCTACTCGACGGTCGTGTCGGTGCTGATTAGCGAGACGCCGCTGCCGACAACGCGCGTGCTGCCGGTAGTCGGTTCGCTGCCCGGCAACTTCGGCTCCTTCTTCCGCACCTCGCTGCAGCTCTACAACCCGCACGGCAGCGCCGTCTCCGGCCGGATCGTGTTCCATCCCGCGGGAGGGTCCGGCTCTGAGCACGATCCCTCGCTGGCGTACTCGATCCTCCCCGGCAGGACGCTGGCGTTCGCCGACCTCCTCCCCGCGATGGGTGTGGCCGGAGGACTCGGCAGCGCCGATCTCATCGCCGACGCCGGGTCCGCCTTCCCGGTCGCCCTCGGCCGCGTCTTCAACGACGCCGGCGCGGCCGGCACGAGCGGCCTGGGCATCGACGCGCTCCCCCTCGACCGCGCCCTGCAGGCGGGGAGCACCGGCGCCCTCCTCGCACCGGACGACGCCCAACGCTTCCGCCTCAACATCGGCGTGCGCACGCTCGACACGGGAGCGGCCATGACCATCACCGTCCGCGATCGCGACGGCGCCATCGTGAAGACCGTGTCCCGCACCGACGGCCCGGTCTCCTTCTTCCAGGTGTCCTCAGCCGCGCTCCTGGGCGGCTACGTCCTGACCGGCGGCGAAACGATCTCCTTCGAAATGACCAGCGGCAGCGCCTTCATCTACGGCGCCACCACCGACAACATCACCAACGACCCCTCGATGCAATTCGCGACCAGGATCGAGTGACGGGGCGCTTATGGAGTGCGGTAACGCCAGTTACCGCTCTGACTGCTTCTGTTCGTGCAGTATTCCGTGGCGGGTTCGATCTCGCCTGGTGGCACGAGCGAAGGCTGGACCTACTCGCGTTGCAGGACGAACAAAAACAGCAAGAGCGGTAACTCGCGTTACCGCACTCCATACAGGCGCCCTCAGCCCGGTCGCGCGACGGCATACAGTCGCCACTCGCCGAGGGTTGACCGTTCCTCGAAGCGGATGCCCGAGCCGGCCACCAGGTCTTTGACCGTGCTGGATACCACGACCTCGTCCGGCGCCGCGGAGGCGGCGAGGGCGAGGCAGATGTCGACGGCGGCGCCGGCGATGCGCGTGTCGGGCGCGTCGGGACGGATCTCGACATCGCCGGTGTGGAGGCCGGCGCGAAGCGGGAGAGGGAGACGGCGCGCGTACTCGGTGAGGGTCGAGGCGCAGCGGATGGCGCGGGCGGGACCGTCGAAGATGGCGACCATCCGGTTGCCGAGGCTGTGAGTCAACCGGCCGCGGAAGCGCTCGATCTCGCGCGCGGCGTGGGCGATGAGTCGTCGAGCGGAATCGTCCGCGCCGTGCGGCATCTGCAGGACGAGCACCGTGGCGAGCACGCTGTCGGTCGTCTGCGGTTCGTGCCGGACGCCAGTGAGGAACTCTTCGATCTCGCCGAGGATGGCCTCCTGATCGCCGACGAACGGGAGGTGATCGGCGCCCGCGAGCTCCACGTACTTCGCGCCCGGGATGCGGCTGGCGACGTAACGCCCTTCTTCGACTTTCAGGCAGCGGTCGCCGGACCGGTGAATGACGAGCGTCGGGACGCGGATCGTCGGGAGCACCGGACGGACGTCGATCTCCCCGTTCATCTGCGTCAGCGCGAGCGCCGCACCCGGGCTCGCGCCCATGCGCAGGTACGTCGCCCACCACTCGCGAAACGCCGGATCGTTGGCCATGCTCGGGGCGCGATCCTCGATTCCGACGGGCTTGCCCCAGTCCGCCCGGATGACGTCGAAGAACTTCTGCCGCTGCGCGAGCGTTGGCGCCCACGGGTAATCGGTGTCGTAGATCCTTTTTGCGTACGTCCCGATCATCACCAGTGCCGCCGTGCGCTCGGGATACGTCGCGGCGAAGAGGCTGCACATCGGGCCGCCTTCGGAGACGCCGAGGAGGGCGGCGCGCTTCGACCCCGCCGCGTCCATTACGGCGCGCACGTCGTCCATGCGCTGTTCGAGTGTCGGCAGCTCGTTGTTCGCGACCCGGTCCGACAGGCCGGTCCCCCTCTTGTCGAACAGGATCAGCCGGGCGAAGGTGGAAAGGCGCAGCAGGAATCGCGCGAAGCTCGGCTCGCGCCAGAAGTAATCGAGGTGAGAGATCCACCCCATCACGAACACGAGATCGAGCGGCGCGTCGCCGATCACCTGGTAGGCGATGTTGACGTCGCCGCTCTGCGTGTATTTCGTTTCCGGAAGGCGCGGCTGCTCCCGCACCACCAGCTCCGGCTCGCCGGGCAAAGAGACTTCGCCGAGGAAGCGATAGCCGCGCTTCGGGATGGTCTCGAGCAGTTTCGGACCGTCGGGGCCCAGTGCTTTTCTGAGCGTGGATATGTTCTGCGCCAGGACGTTCTCGCCGACGTAAGTCTCCGGCCAGACCATCGACAGGAGCTCGTCGCGCGGCATGAGGCGGCCGCTGTTCTCGACCAGCGCGACCAGCGTGTCGAACGCCTTCGGCGTCAGGGAGACCTCCCCGCTGTCGCTGAGCAGGCGCCGCTCGGCCACGTCCATCCGGAAGCGTCCGAACGCGTAGACGGCGGCCTTTGAGGAAGATCTCATCGATCTTTCATCGCGCTTTCAGGAATCCGCACGCGCCGATGCGTATCGTCCCATCACCGCAAAAACTCAATGCCGACCACGCCCGCATCTTAACGGAGCGGGGAGTGGATGCCCCGAATCCATTCACCACCTGACCGCAGGAGATTCACTGTGAAGCTGTCCAATCGCGTTCTCTCGATGGTTGCCTTGTTGCTGTCGTTGGTGGCCGGAGCCTCGTCCGCGGCGCCTTCGGCGGAGGTGCGGTCTCGCGTCGTGGACGCGTTCGCGAAGCTCCCGCTGCGATTCGAGCGCAATGACGGGCAGACCGCTCGCGAAGTCGCGTACCTGTCGCGAAGCCAGGGCAGCACGCTCTTTCTCACGCCCACCGGAGCCGTGCTTTCGCTGCGCGGCGGCAAGGGGCGCGATGCGAAAACGGCAGTGCTGCGGCTGCGCATGGCCGGCGCGAACGCGAATCCGCTGATCGCCGGCGAGGAGCCGCTGCAGGGGAAGATGAACTACTTCGTCGGCAACGACCGGAGCCAGTGGCGCACCGACATTCCGGCGTACCGGCGCGTGCGCTATGACGGCGTGTGGCCGGGGATCGACCTGGTCTGGCACGGCACGCAGAACGCGCTCGAATACGACTTCATCGTCGCTCCAGGTGTCGACCCGTCCGGCATCCGGCTGCAGATCGACGGCGCGAAGCGGCTGCGCCTCGACCCCTCCGGGAATCTCATCGCCGAGACGGCGGCCGGTGAGGTCGTGCAGCACGCGCCGGTGCTGTATCAGGACGGCCCCGTGGGGCGGACTCCTGTCTCCGGCAGGTACGTGCTGCGCGGCGGGAATGAGGTGGGATTCGAGATCGGTGCATACGACGCCACGCGAACCCTGGTCATCGATCCCCTCCTCGAATACTCGACCTTCCTCGGCGGCGCGCTCAACGAGGAAGCGTTCGGCGTGGCTGTCGACGCGCAGGGGAGCGCCTATGTGACGGGGCCGACCGACAGTCTCGCGTTTCCGCGGTCCGTTCTCCTGAACGACGAAATTCACGCGCTCGTATTCATCGCCAAGCTGAATGCGGACGGGACGGACCTGGAGTACGCGAGCCTCATCGGAACGAACGAGACCACCGAAGGGTTTCGATTCGAGGAGGGCTCGGACGCGCTCATCGCCACCGGGATTGCCGCGACCGCCGACGGAAAAGCCTGCATCACCGGGGGAGTGGAGAACTTCGAGAACAAGAGCAAGTACCCGGTGACGGAGAACGCATTCCAGACCAGCGGCTTTTGTCTGGGGTTCTGCGAGGAGTGGCGGCGGGGGCACGGAGTCGACGCCTTCGTGACGATGCTGAGCGCCGACGGGCAGGAGATCGTCTATTCGACGTTCTACGGGGGCGGCAAGTATAACCGCGTCGCGTCGTTCGAGCGTGGCGACGCCATCGCGGTGGATGACGCCGGCCGCATTTACGTCACCGGCACCACGAACTCGAACGACCTGCCGACCCGTAATGCCTTCCAGCCGCAACGCCAGTCCTCACTGGACGGTTCGGATGCATTCATCGCGGTATTCGATCCGGCCCAGAAGCGCGGAAGGGACACCTTGCTCTACGCGAGTTTCCTTGGCGGCACCGCGGACGATCGCGGACTGGGAATCGCCGTCGACCCGGATCGCAACGCGTACGTCGTCGGGAGCACGAGCTCCATCGATCTCCAGACGAAAGCCCCGGCGGGGCAGACGCTGGCGCCCCTGCAGGGCACATTCCGCGGCGGCCAGTTCGATGGTTTCGTGGCCAAGGTCGATACGGAATCGGCAGGAGCCGGCTCCCTGACGTACCTCACGTACTTTGGCGGCAATCGGAATGACCGTGTCGAAGCGGTCGCGGTCGACGCGTCCCAGCGCGCGTACATCGCCGGAGCGACCAACTCCGATCCTGCGACGTTCGCGCTCGTCAACGCTTTCGACACCACCCAGACGAATGGCGAGGGATTCGTCGCGAAGCTGAACGCCGACGGCACCGCGCTCTTCTACAGCAGCTTCCTCGGCGGCGACAACGCCAACACGACGGAGGACTTCGAGGAAGCGACCGGAATCGCCATCGATTCTGCAGGTAACGCGTATGTCACCGGCAACACGACCTCGGGCGATTCGTTCCCGATCACGATTTTCCAGCCTCCGTTCAGCCCGGACCTGCGCGGGACGGTATTCGTGGCGAAGATCGGCTCCGTCCCGGACGCAACGACCGAGGCGACGCTCCTGTACTCCACGACCTTCGGTGGGCGCGCAAAGGCTCGTGGCATCGCGGTGGACGCCGATGGCGACGCATACGTCGCCGGATTCACCGATGGGGACCTTCCGGCCACCGCCGACGCGTTTCAGACCACCTCCGGCGGAGGGCGCGATGCATTCGTCGCGAAAATCGCGTCGCTGGTGGTGGATACGACCGGTCTCTATGCCTTCAAAGGAAACGAGTTTCAGCTCCGCAACTCGAACACGACCGGCGGGGCGGACCTCACCGTGGCGCTCGGCCGGCCCGGCGATCTTCCGCTCGCTGGTGACTGGGACGGAGATGGTGTGACGGATGTCGGCGTGTTCCGTCCCGATCCCGGTGAATTCGTCCTCCGGCTCGGCTCCGGTGCCCTCGTGACCATCATCGCCGGGAACGTCGGCGAGCTCCCCCTCGCCGGTGACTGGGACGGAGACGGCTTCGACACCCTCGGCCTGTTCCGCCCCGGCGGGCGCGACGGGCAGGCGTTCTTCCTTACCAACACGCACGTCGAAGACTCGATCAGTCCCGATTTCGACATCATCGTGACCGGGGGTGAACTCGGCGATCTGCCGCTGGGCGGCGACTGGGATGGCGACGGCCTGGACACCGTCGCGTTCTTCCGTCCTTCGACGACGACGTTCTTCCAGATCGACGACTTTGCGGCCGGCGTAGCGCGGTCGTTCGTCTTCGGCACCGCCGGCGACCTGCCGCTGGCGGGCGACTGGGACGGCATCGGCCCGGACGACGTGGGTGTCTTTCGTCCCTCCGATCGCACGATGCGCCTGACCACGGACTTCGGCGTGACGACGGCGCTCGTGTTCGAGCTCCAGGCCGCGGGAGACTCGCCGGTGGGAGGGAACTGGGACGGGCGGTAGCGCCTCGAATGTTGTAGCGTCACGGCATGACGAAGCAGACCGTTCTGATGATCCACAGCGGCGGCGCGAGCTCCCGGCAATGGCGCACGCTGGCGACGGAGCTCGCTCCCCGCTTTCACGTGCTCGTGCCGGATCTGCTCGGGTACGGCGAGTCCGGACCGTGGCCGCAGGGGGAGCCGTTCCACTTCCGGCAGGACGTGGCGTTCCTCGAGTCGCTGCTGACGGACGGCGAGCCGGTGCACCTGGTCGGTCATTCGTATGGCGGCTTCCTCGCGCTGAAGCTCGCGCTCCAGCGTCCGGAGCTGGTGCGATCGATCGCCGTGTACGAGCCGGTGGCCTTCGGCGTGCTGGATCCCGGGGAGCTGGACGAGGTGCGGAACACCGTCAGCACCGTGGAATGGCGGCCGGGCCCGGACGGCTCCGATGAAGCGTGGCTGCGTTCATTCATCGACTGGTGGAACGGCGCCGGCGCGTGGGACCGGCTGCCGGAGGAGACGCGGAAGGGCTTTCGCGCGGTCGGCTGGAAGGTCTTCCAGGAAGTGATGACCCTCGGTGCCGACACGACCGATGCCGCGACCTACGGCACGATCGCCGTCCCGACGCTCCTTCTCGGCGGCGAGCGCACTCCGCTCACGGAGCGCCGCGTCGTCGAGAGGCTCGGCGTCGCCTTGCCGCGCGCCACCGTGCGCCTGTTCCCCGGCGTCGGCCACATGGGACCGATCACCCACACCCCGCTCGTCAACGGAGCGATTGCGGCACACCTGCAGGAGTGGGGTGGGTGACAGCGCCGCGCGTGAGGCACAGCCCCTCACCCCGCCCGGCACCTGGTCTCCTAACGCCACTCGCGAGGCTCGCCCCGGCGGTGCCAGTCGGCACGCGCAGGTGCCGAGCATCCCTCTCCCCGCTCGACGCGGGGCGAGGGGCTACAAACCGTACCGCTGACGACGCGCTGCTTTGTAGCCCCTCGCCCCTTTTAGGGGAGAGGGAGATGGGCGCCTGCGCGCGGCAGTTTCGAACGACGTCCGAGTCGAGAGGAACGGATGTCAGAAGACCAGGCGCCCAGCGGGGTGAGGGGTCGTGCGATCCACCTTAAGTTTGACGCCATGGGAATCGTGGGGCGGTCGTACGTTCTAATTGGCATCCCTATACTGCCCCACGCATGCCCCGCCGCCTCCTGATCCTCCTCGTCACGATCCTCCTCACCGTCGCCGCCTTCGGCGCGGATCAGCGCGAGCTGCAAGCGGCGCAGCAACTGGCGTGGGACAAGCGCTTCTCGGAAGCGGAAGCGATGTATCGCCGCATCCTCGTCGACGATCCGCGATCGAATGAAGCGAAGCTCGGGCTTGCGCGGGTGGTGATGTGGCAGGGGAGGTATGCCGAGGCAATCGCGATGTTCAGGGAGCTCCAGGGAATCGAGGCGCTGGAGGGGAGGGCCACGGCGGAGTACTGGACCGGCGATCTGCGGTCGGCGGCGCGCGATTTCCGGAAGGTGCTGGCGATCGATGCGGAGCGGGAGTTTGCGCGGACGTCGCTGGCGGAGATCGCGGCGACGGCGCGGCCGTCCGAGCGTGTGAGCGTCGATGCGGTGAACGACGATCAGCCCCTCGATGCGGTGCGGGCGGAAGCCGCGTCGACGTTCTTTTCGGATCCGCTGACACGGTGGTCGGTTGTCGCCGGGGCGTACCGGCTCGATGCGGGGCGGATCGGGAAGCGCGATGGCGAGTACGTGGCTGTCGAGAACGAGACGCGCCTGGGAGCATGGACGTTCGGCGGCAGCGCGGGGCTCTTCACCTTTCCGGATGGGGTGCGGCGGCCGATCGGGAGCGTGATGGTCAGGCATCGGTCGCTCACGTTCCGCGTGGAGCATCGCGAGGAGATTGCGAGTGCCACGTCGTTGCGCACCCATGCGGCGTCGACGACGGCGGCCTTGCGCTGGAGCCACGATCGCAACTGGATCGGGGCGGCGGAGGTCAGCCATCGGCGCTATTTCGACGGCAATCGTGGCAACGCGGCGATCGCGTACGCGGTCGCGCCGTGGCGCCGCGGCGAATGGACGTTCTGGGGCGGCGGGTCGGTGGCGTTGCGGGATACCGAGGAGTCGCGGTTTCGCCTGACCGCGGTCTCGTCGACGCTCGATGCGGGATTCTTCCGGTACCAGTATCGCGGGGAGTACGACCCGTACTGGACGCCGGACGATCTGGTCGAAGGCCGTCTCGTCGCGGCGGTGGAGCGGCGCACGAATCGCGGAGGGGTGAAGCTGCACGCGGACGGCGGGTATGCGCGCGATCGTGGCCGCGCGTTCGGGCCGGATGCGGGACCGGGTCCGTTTCCCTCTTCGACGTTCACGTTTGCGTTCGACCGCAACTACCGGCCGTGGCGTGCGGGGATCGCGGCCGACTTCGCGTTCGCGGCGCATTGGCGCATCGAAGCGGGCGTGGAGCGCTCCGTGACCGTAGACTATCGGTCGACATCCGTTCATGCCTCCCTGGTACGACGACGCTGAGCTCTTTCGCCAACGCCGCGCCTCTCCGATCCGCGCCTGGGAACGGTGGGTCCTCGGCGTGCTCCTTTTTCTCGGCGTGCAGAGCGTGGTCTGGTTCGCGCTGTGGTGGTTCCGCGCGGGCCACGTGAATCACCTCGCGCTGTTCATCCTGCTCTCGTTCGCGACCTGGTTCGGCGTCTTTCGGATCATGGTCGGCTGGTACAACATCTTTCACATCGACCAACCGGAGCCGGTCGTGCCGTGCGAGGGGCTGCGCGTGGCGATCTTCACCACCTCCACGCCCGGCGAGCCGTACGAGATGTTCGTACGCACGCTCGCGGCGGCGCGGGAGATCGCGTATCCGCACACGACGTACCTCCTCGACGACACGCGCGATCCGCGCATGCGCGCGCTGGCCGAGGAGATGGGGGCCGTGCATCTGGAGCTGCTGGACGTGCCGGGAGCCAAGGCGGGGAAGATCAACGCGGCGCTGCAGATGACAGACGAGGACTTCATCCTGGTGCTCGATCCCGACCACATCCCGTTCCCCCGGTTTCTCGACCGCGTGCTCGGCTATTTCGAGGACGTGGAAGTCGGGTTCGTGCAGGTGGCGCAGGCGTACGGCAACGCGCGCGAGTCCTTCGTCGCCCGCGCGGCCGCGGAGCAGACGTACGCGTTCTACGGCCCGATCCTGCAGGGGATGTACGGCACCGGCACCGCGGTCGCGATCGGGGCGAACTGTACGTTCCGGCGGAAGGCGCTCGAGACGATCGGCGGCCACGGCGTCGGGCTGGCCGAGGACCTGGTGACGTCGATCCGGCTGCACGCGCGCGGATGGGAGTCGGTGTACGTACCGGAAGTGCTGTCGCGCGGGCTCGTGCCGGCCGACCTCGACTCGTACCTCAAGCAGCAGCTCAAGTGGTCGCGCGGCGTGTACGAGGTGCTGTTCCGCGAGTATCCGCGCGCCTTCCTCGCGCTGACCGGCTACCAGCGGATCTCGTACTTCATGATCGGCAGCTACTACCTGGTCGGCGTGACGTCGCTGATCTTTCTCGCGGTGCCGCTGATCTACCTCTGGACGGGGAGGCAGCCGGCCGTGTTCCTGCTCAGCGAGTACATCGAGCACGCGCTGCCGGTGGGTCTCTTCGGCACGGCCGTGTATTACTTCGCCCAGCGCTGGCTGTGCGACCCCGCGCGCGAGCGGGGGCTGCACTGGCGCGGGACGCTGCTGAAGATCGGCTCGTGGAGCATCTATCTCAAGGGGCTGGTGCTGGCGATCCTCGGCATCGCGGTGCCGTACATCCCGACGGCGAAGCAGCGCCGCCGCGCCCGCTTCTGGACGCTGGCCCGGCTGCCGGTGGCGGTGCTGGTCATTTCTTTGCTCGCCCTCGTCTGGACCGCGTACATGCAGCTCTATGTCGTCCCTGAATCGGAAGTGCTCATCACGACCGAGGTGACCCTCGGCATGACGGCGTTCGCGCTCATCAACGCGCTGCTCATGAGTGGAAGGCTGTATGCCGCGTGGACGGACCGCGCGCGGAAAGAGGACCTGTGAAGCCGAAGAGCCGCTACCGATTCACGTTTTTCGCTCTCGGCTGGCTCATCGCCGCCGGGATCGTGTTCCAGCTCTTCATCGGCACCGGGTTCCGGCGCATCTTCACCGCGCTCGACGAGCAGGTCAGCCGCATCGCCCAGTATTTCTCGGACAACCAGGGCCGCGCCATGCGCAACGCGCGGCAGACCTCGCGCAGCGAGTACCTCGAGCCGCTCCGGCCGACGCTCGAGTCGATCGGCGCGTTGCGCCATCCGACCGCGACGCTCTTCGGCATCTACGACGGCGGCTTCCCGAACACGTTCGCGGGGATGGAGCAGGTCGAGAACGGCATCAACTACAAGTTCCCGGTGATCTCCTTCTACTCAGCCTGGGGGGACAAACCGACCCAGCAGTTCCCGCTGCGGATGGCGGAGACGATCCACGCCATGGGCTCCGTGCCGATGATCACCTGGGAGCCGTGGGTGGTCGACTTCGACGAGCGGCTGCGCACGAACCTGCCGCCGGTCGCGGAACGCGAGTACGCCTCGCTGGCCGCCATCGCCAGGGGCGATTACGACTTCTACCTCGTCCCCTGGGCGAAGGCCGCGGCCGCGTACAAGCACCCGCTGTTCATCCGCTTCGCGCACGAGATGAACGACCCGTACCGCTACCCGTGGGGACCGCAGAACGGCAACCGGCCGCAGGACTTCATCGACGCGTGGAAGCACGTGCACCTGGTCTTCCAGAAGATGGGGGCGGCGAACGTGCTGTGGGTCTGGTCGCCGCACATCTCGATGCCGTGGTTCGAGTACTACTATCCTGGCCCGGAGTACGTCGACTGGATCGGCACCGGCGTGCTCAATTACGGCACCATCGCCTCCTGGTCGCGCTGGTGGAGCTTCCACCAGATCCTGGAGAAGGCGTATCCGACCATGGTCAAGCTGGAGAAGCCGATCATGATCTGCGAATTCGGCACGCTCGCGCAGGGCGGCGACATGGCGGAGTGGTACCGCCAGGCGTTCTACCACCTCTCGCACACCTATAGCCGCGGCGTCCGCGCGGTGATCTTCTTCAACCAGCCGAACGACATCACCATCTCCCCGCAATATCCGCTGAACTGGAGCCTGGTCCAGAGCCCCCGCGCGGCGGAGGTGGTGGCGGCGGAGATCGCGCGAAGAACAGCGCTGTAGTTCAAATCAGAGCCGCCCGCGGCATTCTCTCCGACTCCCGCTTCGTCAGAAACCGTTCCGCGAACGTCTCCGCGTCCACCGGTTTGCTGATCAGGTAGCCCTGGATCTCGCGGCAGTCGTGGCCGGCCAGGAAGTCGCACTGCTGTTCGGTCTCCACCCCCTCGGCGATGGTGCGCAGGCCGAGGTGGTTTGCGAGCATCAGCACCGCGGTGATGATCCACTCGTCGTTGATGCCGGTGAGGAGATCGGCCACGAAGCTACGGTCGATCTTCACCGTGTCCACCGGGAAGCGCTTCAGGTAGCTCAGCGACGACTGGCCGGTGCCGAAGTCGTCGATCGCCACGGCGATGCCCATGGCGCGGAGCTCGTGCAGCATGTCCAGCGCGCGCTGCGACGTCTGCATGGCCACGGTCTCGGTGATCTCCAGCTCCAGGCGGATCGGCGAGACGCCGGTGGCGGACAGGACGCGCTGCACCATGCCGATGAAATCGCGCTGGTAGAACTGCCGCGCCGACACGTTCACGCTCACGCGCAACGGCGCCGAGCCGACCTTCTGCCACTCCACGATCTGCTTGCACGTCTTCGTGAGCACGACTTCGCCGAGGGCGGTGATCAGGCCGCTCTGCTCGCAGACGGTCACGAAACCGGCCGGACCGACCAGCGTCCCGTCGGGGCGCTGCCAGCGCACCAGCGCCTCGGCGCCGCTGAGCTTGCGCGAGTCGATGTGTACCTGCGGCTGGTAGTGCACCACGAACTCGTCGCGCTCCAGCGCGCCGCGCAGCTGTTCCTCGAGCGACAGCCGTCCCACGCTGTGCCGGCCCGCGCGCGTGCTGCTCAACTGCACCTCGTGGCCCCCCGCTTCCTTGACGCGGTACATGGCCGCGTCGGCGTTGCGCATCAGGGAGTCCGCGTCGTCGCCGTCGGCCGGATACAGCGCCACGCCGATGCTGGTGGTGAGATAGAGCTCGTCGTTGTCGATGAGGAGCGGCTGGGAGATACGTCCGAGGATCTCTCGCGCGACTTCCTCCGCCTCGGCGGCCGCGCTGACCGCGAGCAGGATCATGAACTCATCGCCGCCGACGCGAGCCACCGTGTCGCCGGCGCGCACCGACCCCGTCAGCCGCTGCCCGACCGCCTGCAGCACGCGATCGCCCGTGGCGTGGCCGAAGGTGTCGTTGATCGCCTTCATGTTGTCGAGGTCGAAGAAGAGCACCGCCATGCAGCCATTCGTGCGCCTCGCCTGCGCGAGCGCGACCGAGAGCCGGTCGAGGAAGAGAGCGCGGTTCGGCAGGTGCGTCAGCCCATCGTGGTAGGCCTTGAACTCGATCTCCTGCTCGGCGCGCTTGCGGTCCCCGATGTCGAGGAGGATGCCTTCCAGCATCGGCGGGCCGCCATCCTCGGGGATCACGCGGCGGACGTTCTCCAGCGCCCACACGGCGGCGCCGTCGCGTCCGCGCAACTCCACTTCCTCGTTCGTGACCGCCCCATGCTCGCGCAGGCGGCGGATGATCGAGTCGCGCTCGTGCGGATGCATGTAGTCGATGCTGCCGGCGCCGAGGAGCTCTTCGCGGCTGCTGTAGCCGAAGAGCCGCGCGCACGCGTCGTTGCAATCGACGAGGCGGCCGTCCTCGGTGGCCATGTACACGCCGGCCAGGTTGCGCTCGAACAGCAGCCGGTAGCGCTCCTCGGAATCGGCGAGCTCGCGCGTGCGATCCTCGACCCGCTCTTCGAGCGTGTGGTTGAGGTCTTCGAGCTGGGCGTACGCCTGCGCGACCTGGTCGACCATGCCGTTGAACGAGCGGGCCAGATGCCCCACCTCGTCGTTGCTCGTCACCGCGGCGCGCTTCGAGAGATCGCCGCGCGCGATCTCTTCCGTGGTCTCGACGATGCGCTGCAACGGGCCGGTGATGACGGTGCTGAGCGCGAATACCGCGATCGTGCCGACGATGAACGCGAGCAGGGTGACCAGCGCGATCGCGGTGCGGCTCCTGGCGGCGTCGGCGTTCGCTGCCTCGAGCGACATCCCCGTGTACAGCCGGCCGACGGTGCGTCCGCGGTGCTGCACGCGGGCCATGCTCTGGTAGATCCGGCCGTCCGCGGTGACGCCGCCCGACACCTCGGGCGCCGGCGTGGAGACGCTCTCGCCCCCCTTCGGGACCTGCTGCCGGGCGCCCACGCTTTCCATCGGCACGCGCTGATACGACACCTGCCGGGCCATCAGGTCGTTCGAGCTGAAGAACTCCCGGCCGCTCTCGTCGAGCAGGATCAGGTAGGCGAGGTCGGGATTGCTGCGCAGGCCGCTGACGGCGGCGGCCACGGCGTCAGGGCTCCGGTCGTGCAGCCCCTCGGCCACGCTGAACGCGGCCATGCGCGTAAGCGCGGCCGATTTCTGCTGCACCGAATCGACGATCTGCTCGTGCAGCCGCGCGGGAAAGTAGCGGTACACGCCGACCGAGACGATCGCGAGCAGGAACGTCATCAACAGCGCGATCTTGGTCCGGATGGATAGTTGCATTCTCGAAAGGACAGAGTGTTGAAGCTTCCGTGTACACTTCCGGCCGAGCGGGCGCAAGGCCGTCGAAGGCCCGGCTCAATTTTCGCGATCTGCAAAATCCCATTCATGCGCTTTCACATTCGAGCGCTTTTCCTGGCGATCCTTGTCGCTGCTGCCTCGGCGGCCGGCGCCGCCACCGTCACCGGGACGGTGCAGAGCGCCAACGGTGTCCCTCTCGCCGGGATGGTCGTGGCCGCCTACGACGCTGCCGGTACGCTGCGCGGTACCGCCACCACCGATGCCACCGGTCTTTACGTCCTGACGATCCCTGCCGGCAGCTATCGCGTCCTCGCGTATGACCTGGCCGGGGTTTACGCGACGGAGTTCGACGATCACGCGGAGTCGTTCGAGACCTCGCCGCTGCGCTCGATCGGCGCCGGCGGGGCGCAGGTGTCGTTCATGCTCGAACGAGGCGGCACGATCACCGGACGCGTGCAGAGCGCGAACGGCGCGCCGGGTGCGGGCATGATCGTCGAGGCGTACAACCTCTCCGGCACGCGGCGCGGCTTCACCACCGCGAACGCGGCGGGGGAGTACACGCTGGTGGTGCCGCCGGGCAATTACAAGGTGCTGGCGTACGACCCGGCGGGGATCCTCGCGCCGCGGTTCCACTCCGGCGCGCGCTCTTTCGCGGAAGCGACGCCGGTGCACGTCTTCGAAGGGGCGGCGACCGGCGTCTTCTTCACGCTCGCAAACGCGGCCATCGTCAGCGGCACCGCGGTCGACGCGGCGACCGGGCTGCCGCTGTCATCGATCACTGTCTATGCGTACACGCCGGACGGTGCCCTCGTGACGACAGCGACGACGAACGCGAGCGGCGCGTACCGCTTCTCGCTGCCCGCGGGCGACTACCGCTTCGTCGCGGCCGACGATGCGCGTGTCTACGCGACCGCGTACTACGGCGGCAGCCGTTCCTTCGAAACGTCGACCGCGATCGACGTCGTGGCCGGCGAGCAGCGCGGCAACGTGCAGCTCGCGCTCACGCGCGGCGCGCGCATCACCGGCCACGTGAACGGACCGGATCTCACCATCGGCGCGTACAACCTCGACGGCACGCTGCACGCCTCGGCCACGAGCGACGCAACCGGCAGCTACACGCTGGTCGTCGCGCCGGGCGACTACCGGATCGCGGTGTCGGATCCGTCGATGACGTTCGCGACGCTGTTCTACGGCGGCGCGACGCATTTCCGCCTCGCGCAGACCCTGAGCGTCACCGGGAACATGAGCGCCATCGACGTCACGCTGCCGCGCGGCGGCCGCATCAGCGGCACGGTCCGCGACGCGCTGACCACGCTGCCGCTCGCCGGGATCACGGTCGCGGCCTACGACGAAGCCGGCCTGGCCATCGCCTTCGCAACCACAGGCGCCGATGGCCGGTATGCGTCCGTGGTCGCGCCGGGCGCGTATCGCATCGTCGCCTTCGACCCGCAACTCAACTACGCCACGAGCTACGCCGGTAACGCCTCATCGTACGAGACCACCGGCCCGGTGGCGGTGGAGGCCGACGCGATGCTCGCCACCAACTTCACCATGCGCCGCGGCATTCGCGTGAGCGGCACGGTGACGCACCAGAACGGCGGCGCCCTGACAGGAGTGGAAGTCTTCGCCCTCGACCCCTCCGGCAACCGCGTCGCCGGCGCAGTCACGAACAACGGCGCCTTCACCATCGTCGTCGCGCCGGGCACGTACCGCTTCGTGGCCAGCGACCCCCTCGGCCGCTACGCGGCGAGCACACCGACCGGCGAGCTCACCATCGCGCAAGGCCAGCCCACGCCCACGATCGCGCTGACGCTGCAGGGATTCTCGCGCCGCCGCTCCGTCCGGCACTGATATGGAGTGCGGTAACGCCAGTTACCGCTCTGACTGCTTCTGTTCGTCCAGCACTCCGAGGCTGGTGCAATCTCGCCTTGTGGCAGGAGTGGAGGCTGGACCTGCTCGCGCTGCAGGACGAACAAAAACAGTCAGAGCGGTAACTCGCGTTACCGCACTCCATATCAGCCTCACCCGAACGCCACCTCCACCCCCGCGCCTCGTTCCGCCGCGCGCGCATACGCGACCGAGGCCACCGCGACATCCTGCAACGCCGTCCCGGTCGAGTCGAACACGAACACTTCGTCCTCGTTCGTTCGCCCCGCCACCCGCCCGCAGATGACGTCCGCCAGCTCGCCGTGTACGTCTTCGCGCGTCAGCACGCCCGCTTCGATGGCGTGATGCAGGTCGCCCATGGTGGCCGCCTGTTCGAGGATGTCCACCACCACGCGGCTGTCACGGAGGAGCGCCGGCGCCAACTCGTGCTTCTCGGGATTGTCGGCGCCTACGCCGGCGATGAACACGCCTCGATGCACGTGGCGAGTGTCGAGAATCGGCGAACGCGCGGTGGTGCAGGTCACGACGATGTCCGAATCGGCGACCGCGGCCTCGAGCGGGGCGTCTGTGATGACGGCGATTCCGAGCTTCGCCTGCAGCTCGCCAGCGAACGTGCGCGCGGCCTCCACATCCACATCGAACGCATACGCCTTCGACACCGGCCGCACCAGTTGCAGGGCCTCGAGGTTCGCGCGTCCCTGCAACCCGCATCCGATCACCGCGATCGTCGCGGCATCCTCGCGGGCGAGGTACTTTGCCGCCACCGCCGTGGCCGCGGCGGTTCTCAACGTCGTGATCAGCGCCGAATCGAGGATGGCCAGCGGCGTCCCTCGCTCGAGATCGATCAGCACGATCACGCCCTGGATCGTCGGAAGGCCGTGCCTTTGCGGATTGCCGGAGAAGTTGGCGTTGATCTTCGCCGCGAACACGGCGTCGCCGAGGGCCGTCTTGATGTGGAACGTACCGGCAGCGGCATGGACGCCCATGCTCTGCGGCGGAGCACCGGTGCCGTGAAGCCGGAACGCCTGCTCGACCACCGGCAGGCAATCGGCGAGCGTGAGCACCGGCGCGAGGTCGGCGCGCGTGAGCACGAGCGTCACTTGCGCGCCCGTTTCGTGCGGCTTCCCAACGCCTCGTGCAGGTCGTCGAAGATCACCAGCGCCCGCTCGATCCGCTCGTCGTCGTTCTCCGTACGCGCCATCAGGCCGTCCAGCATCATCCGCACGCCCGCCGCCTCGGTGCGGCCGAACTTCGCGTCCTTCAGGTCGAGGTCGTGCACGATCTCCGCGATCGCGCGCACCCCCTTGTCCGGCAGGCCGATGCGACCGACCAGCGTCTCGAACGTGCAGCGGTCCTCCTCGTGCGTGAAGTCGCCGCCGACCATGTCGAAGCGCACCTCGCCGTCGCGCTTCGCCGCCGCCGGATCGGCGAAGCGGAAACGCGCCTTCGGGTCGACGAAGCGCCGGATGAACCACGCCGAGGCCATCCGGTCGACCTTCACGCCCGGGCGGGTCACCCACGTCCTGCCGCGCAATTCGGGATTCGCTTTCATCATGCGCGTTTCCTCCTTCCGGTCCTTCTGCAGCCGCGTCTCGATCGCCGCCAGCGCCTCCTCGGACGCGGCGCGGCGATCCGCCTCGAAGAAATCGATGGTGCGCACCTCCTCGAGCCGGCGCGCCAGGCGCGCGTGCGCCGCCGTCAGCTCGGCAACCGCGGCAGCGCTGCGCGCCGCTTTCATCGCGGCCTTTGCATCCGCCGCGATCGCGTCGTAGTCGGCATTCCGCGCCTCGACGAACTGCGCGACCGCGGCCTCGTTCGCCACGCCATCCACGAAGTCTCCGGAGAAGAGATGGGCCTCCCCGCCGCCGGCAACGATCTCCTGCGCGATCCACTGCAGGTCTTCCAGCGCCTCGGTTCCGTAGGGGAGGAGGTACACCGAGTTCTTCACCGCCACCGCTCCCACATCCGCCAGCCGCTGCCGCATCTTCGCGCGCAGGTAGAGCGGCCGTGAAGGGATGCGGTGCACCAGGATTAGCCAGCGCGACATGATCGCATGCTAACAATTGCGTTAGCTATATAGCAACTGCTATATTCGTGATTGTGAGTGCGACGAGGAAGCATACGATCCTGTTTCTCTGTTCGTACGGCGGCGCGAAGAGCGTGATCGCCGCGTCCTACTTCAACCGGCTCGCGGAAGAGCACGCGCTGCCGTACGCCGCGATCGCCGCGGCGGCCGAGGAGCCGTATGAAGCCGTGCTGCCGCCGGTCGTGGAGCTCCTCGAGCGCGAAGGATTCGCGGTGGGTGCGTTCAAGCCGCGGCAAGTGCAGCCGGAAGACGTGCGAGGCGCCGCGAGAATCGTCAGCATCGACTGCGAGCCGGCAGGTGTCGAAGCGGTGGAGCGCTGGGACGACGTCCCGAAGGTGAGCGACGACCTGCACGGTTCCGCCGCGACGATCCGCCGGCACGTCGAAGAGCTCGCGGCGGAGTTGCGTGGCCGTCGCTGAGCCGGCGGTGGACGCCGCACACGCGCCCTCCCTCGGTGCGTTCGTGGCGTACTTTCTCCGGCTCGGCACCGTCGGCTTCGGCGGCCCGATCGCCCTCGCCGGCGCGATGCAGCGCGAGCTGGTCGAGGAGCGCCGCTGGGTGACGAAGGACGAGTATGTGAAAGGGCTCGCCCTCGCGCAGCTCGCCCCCGGCCCGCTCGCCGCGCAGCTCGCGATCTACCTCGGCTGGGCGCGCGCCGGCGTCTTCGGCGCGACCCTGGTCGCCGGCGCGTTCGTCCTCCCGTCGTTCCTGATGGTGCTCGCGATCTCCGCCGCGTACGTCCGCTTCGGCGGCCTGCCCTGGATGCAGTCCGCGTTCTACGGCATCGGCGCGGCCGTGATCGCGATCATCCTCCGCAGCGCGTACAAGCTCGTCCGCCTCACGCTCGGCCGCGACTGGCTGACGTGGACGATCTTCATCGCCAACGCCATCGCCACCGCGGCGCTGGAGGCGGAAGTAGTCTCCCTGATCCTCGGCTGCGGCCTCGCCGCGCTGCTCATCCGCACGCGAACGCCCGCCGCGGCCCTGGCGCTCGCGCCTCCGGCGTTCTTCTCCGCGCTGGGCGGTGGGGGAGCGGCGGGCGGCACGCTGTTCTGGTTCTTCGTGAAAGCCGGCGCCTTCGTCTTCGGCAGCGGACTGGCCATCGTGCCGTTTCTCTACGGCGGCGTCGTGCGCGAGCACCAATGGCTCACCGACCAGCAATTCCTCGACGCCGTGGCCGTGGCCATGATCACCCCCGGCCCGGTCGTCATCACCGTCGCCTTCATCGGCTACCTGGTCGACGGCTTCCAGGGCGCCCTCCTCGCCTCCCTCGGCGTCTTCCTCCCCTGCTACCTCTTCGTCATCCTCCCCGCCCCGTTCTACAACCGCTTCGCCGACAACCCCCGCCTGCGCGCCTTCGTCGACGGCGTCACCGCTGCTGCTACAGGCGCCATCGCCGGCGCGGTTTACGTGTTGGCCCGCCGCGCCATCTTCGACGTCCCGACCATCCTGATCTTCGCCGCGACGCTAGCCTGCCTGCTCTGGCTGAAACGCGTCCCGGAGCCGGTGGTCATCGCCATCGTGGGCGTGGCCTCGGTGTTGTCATTTGGAGTGCGGTGACCGCAGTCACCGCTTTTGCTGCGTGCCTCGAAGCTGCACGCGTGGCGCTCGAGGCACCGAGGTAAAGCGGTGACTGCGGTCACCGCACTCCAAACGAATTGGACGAATACTGATGGAATGCGCATCCTCCTCCTCGTCGCCGTAATCCTGTCGCGTACCGCCGCCGCCCAGGAGTGGCCGCTGCACTTTGCGCCGTATTCGATCGAGGTGCTGAAGGAGGCCGGGCTCGAGCCGGAGGATCCGCACTGGATGCACCTGCATCGCGGGCATCACACCGCGGCGCCCTCGGATGCGGTGACGTTGCGGGTGAACATTTTTCGCGGCAGCCGGTCGGCCGCGGAGACTCTCGCCGTGGCTGACAGCGGGATCGAGTTGCGGTACACCGTGCATGGGGTGCCGGTGTCGGATTGGCTGGCGGCGTCGAGCGGGTTCGGGTTCACGCTGCGCATCGACAATCCCGCGCTGGACGCGCTCGACGACGGGTTTCACGACATCAGCGTTGAAGTGCGGGGGGTGAACCGGCAGGAGTTCAAGCCGCATCGCGCGTTCCTGCACCTTACGCGAGGGCGTGCCGTGAGCACGCTCGTGCCGCTCATCAACGGCGTGACCGGGTACAACGGTGACGGCGATTTCGGTCCGGCCGTGGTGTACGTCGACTCGCGCGAGCGGCGGATGGTGGGACATCCCGCCAATCCGGAGGTAGGCGCATGGACCGCGCCGCCGTACGACGCCGATCTTTACCTCGAGTTGCTCGCGCCCAACGGCAACTACGTCGCGGGGGTGCAACTGTGGTGGGAGGATCCGCCGCATCCCGGCGTCCCGTTCGCGCGCGCGCTCGATCCGAACCAGAGCCAGGACCACCGCACGCTGCGCGTCGAGTCGAGGCATGAGAAGCTTCCCTTTCGCGACGGACCGCGCGGCGTCGGCTGGATGAGCGCCTACGTCTCCGGACAGGTCGATTCGAAAGGGGGCTTCGCGTTCGTCGAGACCGGCGGTCCGGCGCGCTACCTGACCCCCGACGGCGAGATCATCACCGTGGCCGGCTGGCGCGTGCAGCCCGGCCGCGATCCGGTCTGG
Source organism: Thermoanaerobaculia bacterium (assembly GCA_035630815.1). GTDB lineage: Bacteria > Acidobacteriota > Thermoanaerobaculia > Gp7-AA8 > Gp7-AA8 > QHVT01. Next base: position 48,804 of record DASQJY010000028.1, on the reverse strand, counting down.
AGCTCCAAGCCGCTCGGCACCATCCGCACGGTCATGGAAAAGCGCGGCCAGTGGGCCGACGGCCGCGGCGAGTTCTTCACGCCGCTCGACCTCGCCATCGACCCGAAGAACGAGAACATCTGGTACGTGGTCGGCTACGAGGATCACTGCATCTGGAAGCTGGAGATCGAAGACCTGCGTACGAACCGCGTGCGCGTGAGCGTCTTTGCCGGCGACCCGAATCACTCCGCCGGCTTCGCGGACGGGACGCGCCACGCCGCGCGCTTTCGCGGCCCGGCCTCGCTCGTCTTCGATCCGGTCAGCGATGCGCTCTATGTCGCCGACCAGGACAACGACGCGATCCGCGGGATCACGCGCGACGGCGTCGTCACGACGCTGTTCGGCAGTCCCGGAATGGCGGGACGCCTCACGGGCCGCGGCGCGTCCGACATCTTCGACCATGACGCCAACAGGCAGCTGAGCCGCGTCACCGTGACCGCGGCGGAAGCCGCGGCCGGTGCGCGCGCCGACATCTACATGCCGCAATGCCTCCGCGTCGACAGCGACGGCAACCTCGTGCTGCTGGAGCTCGGCTTCGGCTCGATCCGCCGCCTCGATCCCCGCACCGGCGCCGCCCGACTCCTCGGCAACGTGCACCAGAACTTCGAGGAGGACTATCGAGGCTGGGCGTGGCTGGACGTCGATCGCTGGGGCAACAGCGGCCCGCGGAACGGGATCTACTGGTGCAAAGCGGTGGGCGAGAGCATCGACGGCGACGGTGGCTCGCACTTCAATGAGATCTACGCCTGGCTTCCGCCGGACGGGGGCCAGAGCCGCTACGTCTTCGGCGAGCACTGGAACCCGCATCCCGACGGGTGGGGCGTGCGCGAGGCGGCCACCGCGCCGCATTACGCGTGGCTCGTGGCCGTCGATCCGCGCGGCGCGCTGCTGGTCGGCGGCTTCGGGACGCACGGCGTCTCGCGGTTGCGCGCGCGGCGTGCCGGCGATCCCGTGCCCTTCCGCTACCATCCCGCCGGCCACGAGGACGGCCGCCTGGTCTGGGCCAGCGGCGCTCCGTGGCTCTGGCCCGGACCTCCCGGCGTCGCGCGACACGCCAGCCGGCCGTCATCCTTGCAGTACGGCTGGAACGCGCACAACTACCTCGGCTTCGCCGACGCCTGGGAGCTGCGCGGCGACGAGACCGACGAGCAACTGCTGAACTACTTCGAAGCCGCGGAGCCGGTCCGCGCCGACGCCGAGGCGCGCGCCCTATGGCTCGAGTTCGTGCGCAGCAATCGCGGCGCCCCGGTACCCGATTGCACGAAGCCGGCGATCCTCGCGCAGCCCGCCGGAGGGGCGACCCTGCGCGTCTCCGCGACCGGCGCGCTCCCGCTGTCGTATCGCTGGTATGCAGGGGAAAGCGGCGACACGCGCGTACCCATCGCGGGCGCCGGCGACAGTACGCTGAGCGCGCCCTCGCCCGGCCGCTATTGGGTGCGCGTCTCCAATCGCTGCGGCGTCGCGTTGAGCGACGCGGTCACGAGCAGCGAGCTTTCGCCCGGGCCGCGGCGACGTTCGGTGCGGCATTGACGGCGACGTGAAGAATTCACCGGCGCGCGACAGCCTGGAGGTCGTGAACGCGCCGGCCGGACTCGTTCACGACCTCCGCGAGGTCATCGATTGCGTCGCCGAGGTCGTGAATGAGTGGGATTGACGCAACAATGGCCTCCGCGAACGCAACGATTGCCTCGCCGACGTCATCGTTGCGATCGTTGAGCGCAACGTTGCGTTCGACGACGTGGTTTTTGCGCTCGCGGACCTCGCCGGCACGTTCGCGAAACGCAACGTTGCGTCGAATGACGTGATCGTTGCGTTCCGCGACGTCATTGTTGCGCTCGTGGAGGTCATCGTTGCGTTCGCGGACGTCGTCATCGCGTGCACGGAGGTCATCGTCGCGTTCGCGGACGTCGTCGTCGCGTTCGCGTGACATCGTTGTCGCGTCGACGGACGTCATCATCGTGTTCCCGGATCTCATCATCGTGTTCCCGAAGGTCGTCGTCGCGTTCTCCGGTCAGTTCGTCATGAACCAGCGACCGCCCGTTGGCGTCGCACGGATGCCGTATTCCCTCGAGGATAGCGTTCGTTGCAGCATCGTCCGCACGGTTGCGGTGAAGTTCGTCGCGCGTGTCGGGTAGCCGCCGGCCTGCAGTGCCACCGCGATCTCGCGTGCCGTCTTCGGCTCGCCGGCGTCCGTCAGATAGGCCGCGACTGCCGCGTACAGACCGGGGCTGGCGTACGGACCCGGTTCCGGTTGCGGCGCCGCCGCCGGCGGTTCCACCGCCGCGCGCGCCGCGGACGCCGTCACCGTCCGCTCCTCCGGCACCCGTTCGATCCCCAGGACCTCCTCGAGCGCCGCGATCGCGCGGTCGACCCCCGACAGCTCGACGACGAGCCGTTTCCGCTCGTCCCGTAGCCCCGCCAGCACCTCGGCCACCTTCTCCATGACCGCAACAGTATCGCTCAGTTGCGAACTGTTGCGCGTGTAACCGTTACCGCACCCCGGCTCAGAAGCGATGCAAAAGCGTGCCGGAACTGAGCGCGATATGTGGCAAATGTCCCAAAATGAACAATCAGCACGCATCGAAAATGGTGACCAATCCCGTGACTCATTTTCAGTAGGGCATTCCGTCCGAAATCCTTTGGAATAAAGAAGATCAGCCGCACGTCCTTAGCCCCACACATGCCAATTCTGCGCAAGGAAAGTGACATCTTTCCGGATCACCTTTTCGAGCTGCCGATTGGCGATGCGCCGTGGGAGATCGCTCACCTGAAAAGCCGGCAGGAGAAAACGGTGGCGCGGCTGCTCATGGAAGGCGGAAAGCCGTTCTACCTCCCGCAGGTCGAACAGACGAAGAAGACCTCCGGCAGGACGTTCGTCTCTCATCTGCCGCTGTTTCCCGGCTACATCTTTCTGCGCCGGGTGCACGGCCTGAGGGAAACGCTCTGGCGGACCGGCGCGGTGGTGAAACTGCTCGAGGTCGAGGATCAGGCGCAGCTCTCGGCGGAGCTTCAGCAGATCCGGCGGCTCCAGGTGAGCGGCGCCGTGCTCATGCCTCGCGAGGATATCGTCCCCGGCGACGCCGTGCGCATCAAGGATGGTGTCTTCAGCGGCTATCACGGAATCGTGCTGGAAGAGCGCGGAGCTCTGCGGCTGATCGTGTCGGTGTCCACTCTCCGCAAGTCGGTTACCGTGGAGTTTCCCCGCGAGATCCTCGCGCAGATGAAACGCCGCGCGAAGAACACCGACCGCAAGAAGCCGCTCTGAGCGCGCCACCTTGGTAATTCCCACCTTGGTAATTCCTTACCAATAGTCCTGCGCCCGTAAGTCGAGGCGGCAGTGTTTATTGACTTCTTGACGCGAACGCGTTAAAGTTGCGTTTCCGCGATCTATCATTGCTGGCGCCGCTTCCCCCTGGAAGCAATACGTCCGACGTGTTCGGTTCCCGGGCGTCCTAGGCAACAACCCGGTGGATGTAACCGAGAGGGTGAAGCTAAACGCTCGGCTTTTCCCGGTGGCAGGACTGAGCCCTCGCGCGGCAAACACTCCCCTTCCCATTGCACGCGGCCGCGCCGCGCATTTTCCTTTCCCGAACAATTACAGGGCTGTCACTCACGTAAACGGTGGTTCCGGATGGATCGCGTAAGAACGAAATCGAAAGCGTCCCAGGTCAAACGCATTGCCATCGTCGCGGCAATTGCGTCCGCATTGATCAGCGGTGGTGTCATGCTGGCCAATATCGACTTCAGCACGCAACGGGTGGACCGGACGCGGCTGACCATCGAGCCGGTGCAGCAGGGCACGATGGAAGTCAAAGTCGCGGCCAACGGCCAACTGCTGTCCAGGCACATCGAGCAGGTGGCCGCGCGCGTTGCCGGCCGGGTCGCCAAGGCGGACGTCAAGCCGGGTGCGGTGGTGCGTGCGGGTGAGGTGCTGGTGGAGCTCACCAATCCACAGCTCGTCGGCGGCGCGGAAGAAGCGCGCTCCTCCTGGGAAGGCGCCGTGGCGGAACTGCAGGCCACACAGGCCGAGCTGGAAACCGCGATGCTGAACCAGGAAGTGGTGCTCACCCAGGTACAGCTGGCGCTGGAAAAAGCGCAATTGAAATCCGAGGCCGATGCCACGCTGGCGCGCGAGCAGCTGATCTCTGAGATAGAAGCGAAGCGCTCGCGCCTCGACGTGACCCAGCTGACGAACGCGCACGCCATCGAGTCGAAGCGCCTGGAAAAAATCCGAGGCAACATCCAGGTGCAACTGGCCGTCAAGAGATCGCGCGTCGCGCAGCTCGCGCGCGCGCTGGAGCGCGCCAGGACTGAATCCGCCGACCTGCAGGTCGTGGCCGGGATCAGCGGGATCGTGCAGGCCATCAACGTCGAAGTCGGACAGCAGGTGCAACCAGGCAGCCCCATCGGCCGCATCGCACAGCAGGACCAACTCTACGCCGAGCTCAAGGTCCCGGCGCGCGAGGCCACGCAGGTGCAGGCGGGACAGAAGGTCGTCGTCGACACGCGCAACGGCGTCGTGAACGGGACCGTCAGCCGCGTCGACCCGGGCGTCACCGAAGGCACAGTGGTCGTCGACGTGGAACTGCAGGCGCCGCTCCCCGCGGGCGCGCGCCCGCAGCTCGAGGTCGAGGGAACGATCTACATCAGCCAGTTGCCGGACACGCTCTACGTCGGCAAGCCTGCCTACGTCAGGAACGACGCGAACATCGTCGTCTACAAGCTCGATCCGGCCGGCCGCTATGCGACGCGAGCCACCGTCAAGGCGGGCAAGGTGTCGCTGAATTACATGCAGGTCCTGGAAGGCCTGAGCGCGGGCGACCGGATCATCACCTCGGAAATCGGCGAGTGGCAGGGACAGGAGCGCATCCTCCTGAAGTGACACCGCCGCCGGCTCTCCGCCGGCCGATCGACAGATTGCATTGCACTGGGGACGGATTATGACTCCTGGTTTCGACCTGAAATACGCGTGGCGCCTGTTGAGGAAGTCGTGGGGCTATTCGCTGATGTGCGCGGCCGTCGTTGCGCTCAGCGTCGGCCTGGCCGTGTTTGCATTCACGCTGGCCTATTCGCAGTTGTGGAAGCCCCTCGGATTGCCGGATTCCGACCCCTGGTACAGCGTGCAGATCGCTGTCGACGGCTCGGCTCCACCATTGCCCATCAGCGTCGACGCGTACACCTACCAGGAACTGCTCAAGAGCAATCGCTCGGTCGATTTCGTCGGCGCGTTCGCGAGCCGCCGTGCCGTGCTCAGTGAAGGGCAGGCCAGCACGAGCCTGCGCGCGTCGCCCGTCAGTCCCCGCCTGCTCGCGCAGGTGAAGCCTCTCCTCGGCCGCACGTTCCGCGAGACGGACAGCCAGCCGGGGGCCACTCCGGTGGCCATCCTCAGTTACGAGACCTGGCAGAACTTCTTCGCTGCCGATCCCGGCGTGGTCGGGAAGATCACCCGCATCGACGCGGCACCCGCGCAGATCGTCGGCGTGATGATGAAGGACTTTTACGCGTTCGCCGATTTCGAGATCTGGCTGCCGCTGCAGCTTCCGATCCTCGCCCGCCCCTCCGACGCGAGGATGACCTTGTCCCCGCTCATCCTCCCGCGCCAGAACCAGGACACCGCCGCGCTGCAGAACGAGATGAACAGCGCGGTGGCCCGCGTCAACAGCGAGCATCCGGAGCTGTTCAATCCCGCGCGCCACCTGCTGGTGATCCCCGGGCGCCGGATGCTGAGCTATTCCGCGACGCCGATCATCGTGCTGCTGATCACGATCCCCGTACTGGTGATGCTGCTCGGCTCCGTGAATATCAGCATGGTGTTCCTGGCGCGCCTGCTGGAGCGCAGCCGCGAGCTCGCGTTGCGGACCGCGCTCGGTGCCTCGCGCCCCCGCCTGCTGCGGCAATGCCTGGTGGAGACCGGGCCGGTCGTGTTCGCGGGCCTCATCGGGGGGTGGGGACTGGCAGTCATGTTCGTTCGCTGGACGCAGGGAAGCGCCAATGCGAAGACGGCGGTGCTCGCGGCCGGACGGGTGCAATCCCTCATGCTGGAGTTCCGCCCCGTCGACCTCCTGGCCGCGGTAGTTTTCGCCGTGGCGATCTGGCTGCTCAGCACGTTGATTCCCGCGTGGCGGATCGTCAGGCAGGATCCCACGGTCGTGCTGGCAGGCAGCGGGAAGGGCTCGGCGAGCCGCGGCAGGAGCAGGAGCGCCGGGCTGCTCGTCGGTGTGGAAGTGGTGGTGTCGTGCGTGGTGCTCGTGGTCTGTACGAGTATCGTGCTGGCGGTCAGGAAAGAGGTCGCCAAGCCTTCCGGCCTGCAATCCGCCGCGATCATCGTTCCGACCGCGCCCACGATCTTCGACGAGCGTTATGCCGAACCGGTCAAGCGCCTTCGTTACTGGGAAGACCTGGCGGCGGCGATCGAGAGCAGGATCCCCGGCGCCGATCTCGCCTTCGCCTCCGCGCCTCCCAGCAAGCCGAACAGGGTCGCGGCTTCGATCGAGACAGCCCAGCGCACAGGAAAGCAGGGGCTGTTCACGCTGCCTGTGGCCGTGGTCTCGGAGAACTATTTCCAGCTGCTGGGACTCCGCCTGCGCAAGGGGCGCCTGTTCGACACGACCGACGGTATGAGCTCGCTCAAGGTGGCCATCGTCGATGACGAAATGGCCGCGCGCTACTGGCCCGGCCAGGACGTGCTGGGCAAGCGCATCCAGTTGACGCCGACCGAGAACGGCCCCTGGCTCACCGTCGTCGGCGTCGTCTCTCCCGTCGCCGGCCGTCCCTATCGCAAAGAAGATATCGGCGTCCTTTACCAGCCCTTGCGCCAGGCGGCGCCGCCGGCCTTCCATCTGCTGGCGCGATTGCCGAATACGGTCACGAACGGCCGGGTCGCGCTCCGGGCGGCCGCCTATAGCGTCGATCGCGACCTGCCGCTCAACAACCTGCAGACGCTCGATGACTACATGTCCGCGATGAAGGTGGAGTACGAGGCGCTGGTCCCGGCCTTCACCACGCTTGCGTTCATCACCGCGCTGATCGCGGCCTCGGGGCTGTTCGGGCTCATCACCCGCTCGGTGGCGCAGCGCACGCAGGAAGTAGGCATCCGCCGCGCGCTCGGCGCCACGGCGCGGCGCGCCACGTCGATGTTCATGCGGCAGGGAGCAGTCTACCTGGCCCTCGCGGTGGTCGGGGTCGCGCTGGGGATCCTGGTGATGCCCGCTTTCAGCAGGGGATTCACCAACATCTTCGATTACCTGATCCCCGTCACCTTCGGCGCGGTCCTGCTCATGGCCGCCGTCATCTTTACGGCCTCCTACATCCCCAGCCGCCGTGCGATCGCCCTGGAACCGGGCGACGCACTGCGTTACGACTAGCCATCCATTTACGAATCCGAATCCGTTATCAGGAGCTGACTATGACGACCCCGCACCTCGTCGACCTGCAAGGCATCAAGAAGGTGTTCTTCACCGAAGAAGTCGAGACCTGGGCGCTCGACGACATTCATCTGACCATCGACGCCGGCGAGTACGTCTCGATCACCGGCCCGTCGGGGTGCGGGAAATCGACGCTGTTGTCGGTGATGGGACTGCTGTCGTCGCCGACCGAGGGGAAGTACTTCCTCAACGGCGCGGAAGCGACCGGGTTGAGCTCCACGGAGCAGGCCCGCGCGCGCAACCGGGGGATCGGGTTCATCTTTCAGGCGTTCAACCTGATCGGGGACATGAGCGTGTTCGAGAACATCGAGCTGCCGTTGACCTACCGCGATGACCTGAACCGCAAGCAGCGGCGCGAACTGGTCCTGACGGCGCTCGAGCAGGTGAAGATCGCCGATCGCCAGAAGCATTTCCCCGATCAATTGTCGGGCGGCCAGCAGCAGCGTGTGGCCATCGCCCGCGCCCTGGTCGGCAGGCCGAAAGTCCTGCTCGCCGACGAGCCGACGGGGAACCTCGATTCGAAGAATGCGCAGCTGGTCATGGACCTGCTCGGCGCACTGCACGAGCAGGGGAGCAGCATCGTCATGGTCACGCACGACCCGCACTGGGCCGCACAGGCAAGCCGCCAGGTCGCGCTGTTCGACGGCAAGATCGTGGAGGACAAGCGCAACCACGCCGTGCAGGCGATCGCCGAAGCGGGGACCGTGGCATGACCACCACGGATTTGCTCGAGCTCATCGCCAGGCATACGCGCGAGATCGTGCCGAACCTCGACGAGCACCAGTTCGCCGCCACAGACCGCCTGGTGGACCTGGGGGCGAATTCGATCGATCGCGCCGAGATCGCGATGCTCGTCCAGGAATCCCTCGGCTTGTCGGTTCCGCGCGTCGAGCTGTTCGGCCCGAGGAACATCGGCGAGCTGGCGGAGTTGTTCATGAAGAAACTGCATGCCGCCTGAAACGGTCGTCACCGGGATGGGCGTCATCTCGGCGATCGGGCAGGGGAAGGGCGCGTTTGCGGATGCGTTGCTGAGCGGCCGTAGCGCGTTTCGCGTGATGCAGCGGCCGGGCCGGCAGCGGGAGTCCGCATACGTCGGCGCGGAAATTCAGGAGATCGTCTTCCCGGCTGGGATCGCGCGGCAGACGATACGCGCGGCTTCGCTCTCCGCGCAGGCCGCGATGGTCGTGCTGGAAGAAGCGTGGAGCGAGGCGCGGCTCGGTGATGTCGATCCGCGGCGCATCGGCCTGATCGTCGGCGGCTCGAACGTCCAGCAGCGCGAGTTGACGCTCGTGCACGAAGCGCATCGCGAGTCTCCCGCGTTCCTGCGTCCCACGTATGCGCTGTCGTTCATGGACTCCGATCTGTGCGGCTTCTGCACGTCACAGTTCGGGATTCGCGGCCTCGCGTACACCGTGGGCGGGGCGTCGGCGAGCGGGCAGCTGGCGATCGTGCAGGCGGCGCAGGCGGTGCTCGCGAAGCAGGTGGATGTGTGCATCGCGCTGGGCGCGCTCATGGATCTGTCCCATTGGGAGTGCCGGGGATTCCGGGCAATCGGCGCGATGGGCTCGGATCGATTCGACGACGAGCCGGCACTGGCGTGCCGTCCGTTCGATCGCGATCGCGACGGCTTCATCTTCGGCGAATCGTGCGGGGCGGTGGTGATCGAGTCACTGGAATCGAGCGAGCGCCGCGGCGCGAAGCCGTACGCCGCGTTGCGCGGCTGGGGGATCGCCATGGACGGCAACCGCAACCCCGACCCGTCGCTGGAGGGAGAAACGGAGGCCATTCAGCGCGCGTTGGGCGCGTCCGGATGGCTGCCGGAACGGGTCGACTACGTCAACCCGCACGGCACCGGCTCCGGCGTGGGAGATGAAACGGAGCTGAAGGCCCTGCACGCGTGCGGCCTCACGGGCGCACGGCTGAACGCGACGAAGTCGCTCACCGGCCATGGCCTGAGCGCCGCCGGCACGGTGGAAGTGATTGCAACGTTGCTGCAGATGCAGGCCGGCCGCCTGCATCCCACGCGCAACCTGGAGAACCCGATCGACCCGTCGCTCCAGTGGGTGACGAACGAGCCGGCGGAACACCAGATCGAGAACGCCCTGACGTTGAGCATGGGCTTCGGCGGCGTCAATACGGCGCTGTGCTGGTCGTCATGACTTCCTACCAAACCCTCAAGGTCGAGTTTCAGGAGTCGATCTGCTTTTTGCAGATCGACAGGCCGGAGGCCAACAACACGATCAACAGCCAGCTCGTCCGCGAGTGCAACCACGTGCTGTCGCTGTGCGAGGAAGCGGCGACCGTGATCGTGGTGAGCGGTACCCCGGAAGTGTTCTGTTATGGCGCCGATTTCAAAGGCATTGCCGGCGCGCGGGAGGAGGACGGCGACGGTCCTGGTCCGCTGTACGATCTGTGGCTGCGTATGGCCACCGGCCCTTACGTGACGATCTCTCACGTGCGGGGAAAGGCGAACGCGGGAGGGGTGGGATTCGTCGCCGCAAGCGACATCGTGCTCGCCGACGAGACCGCGACGTTCAGTCTCTCCGAACTGCTGTTCGGGCTCTATCCCGCCTGCGTGCTGCCGTTCCTGATCCGGCGCATCGGGTTTCAGAAGGCGAATTACCTCACGATGATGACGGTGCCGATCGCGGCGAAACAGGCGCTGGAGTGGGGGCTGGCCGATGCGGTCGAGCCGGCGAGCGAGGTCCTGCTGCGCAGGCATCTGCAGCGGCTGCGCCGTCTGTCGAAAACCGCCATCCGGCGCTACAAGACCTACATGTACCGCGTGAGCATGCCGCTGCGGGATCTGAGGGCGTCCGCGGTTGCCGGCAACCTGGAAGTGTTCTCCGACACGGTGAATCTGCAGGCCATCACCCGGTACGTCGAGCACGGCCTTTTCCCCTGGGAGAAAACGTAAGTGGAAACGGTGTTCATGTTCTCCGGCCAGGGGTCGCAGCACTTCCACATGGGGAAACCGCTGTACGAGGGCAACGACACGTTTCGCGAATGGATGCTCCGGCTCGACGCGATCGTGCGGCAATCGTCCGGCCGGTCGGTGCTCGAGACTCTCTATTCCGCCGCGCGCGGCAAGGGAGATCCGTTCGATCGCACGTCGCTGACTCACCCGGCGATCTTCATGGTGGAGTACTCACTGGCACAGACGCTGATCGACGCCGGCGTACTGCCGGATATGGTCCTCGGCGTCAGTCTCGGCTCGTTCGCGGCTGCAGCCGTGGCAGGCCTCATGGACGTCGAGGATGCACTGCAGGCGGTGCTGCGGCAGGCGGCCGCGTTCGAGGAATCGTGCGAGCCGGGAGGGATGACCGCGGTCCTGGCCGATCCGGCGCTGTTCGGCGAGGACTTTCTCAGCAGCCGCAGCGAGCTGGCCGGCGTCAACTTCTCTTCCCATTTCGTCGTATCGGCAAAACGGACGGAGCTCGCGGAGCTCGAAGCGGCACTGAAGCAGAAAGGCGTCACGTTTCAGCGCCTCCCGGTCTCTTTTCCCTTTCATTCGCAGTGGATCGATGAAGCGAAGGCCCCGTTCGGGTCGTTCATGCAATCGATCCGGTACAAGCCGGCGAGGCTGCCGCTGGTGTGCTGCGATCGAACGGACACCGTGACCGCTCTCGGCGACGATTACTTCTGGGACGTGGTGCGCCACCCGATCCGGTTCCGCGAGACCACGGCCCGCCTGGAGCAGGACGGCCCCCGGCGCTATCTCGACGTGGGACCGGCCGGGACGCTGGCGACGTTCCTGAAGTACGGGCTGCCCGCGGCCACGAGGTCGACCGCACACCCGATCATGACGCCCTTTGGAAACGATCAGAAGAACCTGGCGGCCGTGCTGGCGTCGAGCCGGCACTGACCGATGCGAGTCTTTGCCGTCTCCGACATCCACATCGATTACGACGTGAACGCCCGCTGGGTGGCCAACCTGTCGAGCGCCGAATATCAGGACGACGTGCTGATCGTCGCGGGCGACCTGACCGACACGTTGAGCCTTCTCGAGTGGTGTCTCGGCACATTGGCCAAACGCTTCAGAAAAGTCCTCTTCGTCCCCGGAAACCACGACCTCTGGGTGATCCGCGACGATCCGCAGAAAGACTCGATGCAGAAGTTCGACGAGGTGCGCGCGGCGGTCGAATCGAGCGGTGCCTCGATGGAGATCTATCGCGAACGGGGAGTGGCGATCGTTCCTCTACTGGGCTGGTACGACTACTCCTTTGGCCAGCCGAGTCATGAGCTGAAAGCGATGTGGATGGACTACCGCGCCTGCCGCTGGCCGGACGGATTGCAGGAGAAGGACGTGGCGGCGCACTTTGCCGCATTGAACGACGGCCACACGAGCCGGGTGGGCGAGAAGGTGATCACGTACTCGCACTTTCTCCCCCGCATCGACGTGATGCCCTGGTTCATCCCCGGGTCCGGCAAGCTGCTGTATCCGATCCTCGGCTCCACGCGGCTGGACCGGCAACTGCGCAGGCTCAACGCCACCATCCACGTGTACGGACACAGCCACGTCAACCGCCATGTGAAGCTCGAGGGCGTGACCTACATCAACAATGCGTTCGGCTATCCGAGCGAAACCATGATCACCTCGAAGCGCCTGCTCTGCATTCATGACTGCTAGCGGCGCGCCGGGCGACCTTCTGCCCCTCACGTCCGCCCAGATTCACCTGTGGCTGGCGTTTTACGACGAAGCAGCAGACGAGACGCTCCATGCTGCATACCGCGAGCTGCTGGACCCCGCGGAGCGGGCGCAGGAACCGCGGTTCTATTTTGCGAAAGACCGGCTTCGTTATCTCGTCACGCGCGCGCTGGTGCGCACGGTCCTGTCACGCTACATCGCCATCGATCCCGCGGAGTGGGTCTTCTCGCCGAATGCCTATGGCCGTCCCGACATCGTCAATGCCCAGGGCGCCGGCGCAGCCCTGTCGTTCAATATCTCCCACACGCACAGCCTGATCGTGCTGGGAGTGGCCCGGGGACGCGCGCTGGGAGTGGACATCGAGAATGTGCACGCCCGCGAGGTCTCGCTCGACATCGCGGACCGCTATTTCGCACCGCAGGAAGTCGCGGCACTCAATGCCACGCCCCGGCACGAACAGCAGTACCGGTTCTTCGAGTACTGGACGTTCAAGGAAGCCTATATCAAGGCCCGCGGCATGGGGCTCTCCCTGCCGCTCGACAAATTCAGCTTTCATTACACAGACGATCGGTCGGTCGGCATTGTGATCGATCCGGAGCTGGCCGATGACGCCGCACGCTGGCAGTTCTGGCAGTTCCGCCCGCGACCGGAGTATCTGGTCGCGGTCTGCGCGGAGAGAGCCGGAGCGCAATCGCCGGAGCTGATCGTCCGCCAGTCCGTCCCGCTGCACACAGAAAAACCGTTCGACTTCGAATTCCTGCGGGTCTCAGATCCCCGCAGCCAGGAGAGTTAAATGACTGCTTTCGTATTTCCCGGTCAGGGCTCACAGAAACGCGGCATGGGCCAGGGGCTGTTCGACGTGCCTGAATATGCCGCGGTCGAGAAGGACGTGGATGCCATCGTCGGCTATTCGATGCGCACGCTGTGCCTGGAAGACCCGGAGAACCGGCTGAAGGAAACACAGTTCACCCAGCCCAGTCTCTACGTCGTCAATGCGCTGCATTACTACAAGGCCGTGAGCCAGGGAACCCGGCCCGAGTATCTCGCCGGCCACAGCCTCGGCGAGTACAACGCGCTGCTCGCCGCGGGCGTCTACGACTTCCTGACCGGACTGCGGCTGGTGAAGAAGCGGGGCGAGCTGATGTCGCAGGCGCGCAACGGCGGTATGGGCGCGGTCATCGGCCTCGGCGCGAGCAAGATCGGCAACGTGCTGAAGGACAACGGCCTGACCAGCATCGACGTCGCCAACTTCAACTCTCCCTCGCAGACCGTGGTCTCGGGCCCGGTCGAGGACGTCAAGCGGGCCGGCCCCTTCTTCGAGAAGGGAGGCGCGCAGATGTACATCCCGCTGCAGGTCAGCGCCGCCTTCCACTCGCGCTACATGTCGGACTCCGCGAAGGCGTTCGGCGACTTCCTGGCACCGATGTCGTTCTCGGCGCCGAGGATTCCGGTCGTCGCCAACGCCACTGCCCGTCCTTACCCCTCCGACAACGGCGCGGCGGAGTCGGCGAAGTCGCTCCTGGTGAGCCAGATCACGCAATCCGTGCAATGGACGCAGAGCATCCGCTACCTGCTCGGCCAGGGCGTGACGCAGTTCAGCGAGACCGGCCCGGGAAATGTGTTGACCCGCCTGGTGCAACAAATTCAGCAGCAACAAGACAGCTAAAGGCGTCTCATCACGCCTATAGGTACCTGTTTCTCACCGCGGGCGGTCGAAATCATGGACTACGAGCTTCTACGAGACCTGACCGAGTCCTACCTGAAATCGGTCATTGCCGAGGCGGCCGCGGGTGAGCTGAATCCTCACTTCGACTCGTTCACCGTATTCGGCGAGCTGGGAATCAATTCGTTCCAGGTCCTGAAGATCATCAAGAAGCTCGAGGCTGATTTCGGCACGCTCCCCAAGAGCCTGCTCTTCGAGAACTTCAACGTCAACGATCTCGGAAAGTACTTCGTCAAAGAGCATGAGCAGACTCTTGCAGTCAGGTTTGCAGATGCACTACAGGGCGCAGGCTCGTATGCGCATGACCGTGCACCGCAACAGCAGCCGGCAGAGGTGCACGTCGAAGCGCCACCACCTGCCCTAACGCCGGAGGCAGCGCCCATTCTCATGCTGGAAAGGGACGCCTTCAGGCATCCGGAGTTGAAGGAGCTCCTGCAGGGACTCTATACGCGCCACAAGGTCGAGGGAGCGGTCTCGCGGGGGACGAGGAAGATCGCGCCGAACGTCTTCATCGGCAGCGAGCGGCGCGGCTATTTCAACTACGGCCGCACCAAAGACATCATCCTGGTCTACGGCTATACCGGACCGCGGGACCATGTGCCGGTGCTCCTCGAGGAGGTGTACCGGCATTGCTCCGCGAGGGGCCTGCAGCTCAACCTCCTCGTGGACGAGCAGCTTCCGCCGATCGGCGGCACGCCGTTCTCCGCGACGCCGTTCGGCGTCCTGCAGCGCATCACCGGGCTGCAGGAATTCACGCTCCACGGCGGCCCGTCCCGCCGGCTGCGGTATCAGGTGGCCAAATTCCAGAAATCGGGCCGGTGCCGCACGGAAGAGTATCGATGCGGCTCCGACCGGCAGACCGACGCGCAGATCGCCGCGATCATCGACAAGTGGTGCGCCTCGAAGACGATGGTCAACCCGCTGGTCCACGATCTCAAGGCGGAGATCGCCGCCGGCACGCTGGACTCCGAGCACCGCATCTTCCTCACGTATCTCGACGACGTCCTGCAGAACGCCATCCTCATCACCGCGATGTCGGCGGAGGAGAACGGCTACCTGATGGACCTGGAGTTCTACCTTCCGGACATGCCGCTGGGAGGCCTGGAATTCGGGATCGTGCAGATCATCGAGACGCTCGTCCGCGAAGGCCGCGACGTGCTGAGCCTCGGCGGGACGTACGGCTGCAAGCTCGAGCCGTCCGCCAGCGCCGATCCCGAGATCGACCGGATCCTCGATGACCTCCGCGCGCAGAACATCTTCAACGACGAAGGCAATCTGCAGTTCAAGAACAAGTTCCGCCCCGAGAACAAGCCGATCTTCCTCTGCCGTCCGGCAGGCAGCGACAACCCCGGCAACGTGCTCGACATCATCATGATGATCGCCGACCCGGTGAAGATGCAGACTCCGGATCAGGGAAATCACACCGTCGACGTGCCGCGTGCCGCTATGCCGCTGGTTGTGGCACCGGTGGTCGCAGCGCCGCCGGTGCGCCGCCCGGCACCTTTGCCGCCGCCGTCCGCTGCACGCGGCGAGCGGGTCGTGTCGGCCGACGCAGGGGATCGGGCGCGCATCCTTTCGGACTCCGGGTTCAATCCTCTCAACATCGCGCACGAGCACGTCGACTTCGACCTGAAGACCGACTCCTGGTCGCAACTGGAGCTGCCGGCCATCCACGCGCAGATGAAACAGCTCCACGCGCAGCTCCACCAGCCGGTGAACGTCGACGACAGCCTGCGCGCGGTCTTTCCGTTCGCGCACTTCGTCCTCACCAGCTCGGGACAGGCGGCGGAGCACATCTTCTTCAAGGCGCGGGCGAAGAAGGGCGTCGTCCCGCAGAACCTGCTCTTCCCCAGCACGATCTTTCACCAGATCGACAAGGGCTTCGACCCGAGAGAGCTCCCGCATCCGGCCCTCTTCGATCTGAAGTCGCCGGAGCCTTACAAGGGCAACCTGGCGTGGGAGCCGTTCGCGGCGCTGGTGGCGCAGGATCCGGCCGCGATCCCGTTCGTCTGCATCGAGGTGAGCGACAACGCCGCGGGCGGAAATCCCGTCTCCCTGCAGCACCTGCGCGAGGTGAAGGCGTTGCTCGCCCCGCATTCCATCCCGCTCGTGCTCGACGTCACGCGGGTGGTGGAGAACGCGCAGTTCCTGGTCGAGCACGAAGCGGAGCATGCGGGGCAGGGTGTCTGGGCGGTGGTGCGCGAGATTCTCTCCTGCGCGGACGCGGTCATCGGCAGCCTGACCAAGGACTTCTGCGTCGACAAGGGCGGCATCGTGGCCACGAACGACGCCGCGCTGTTTGCACGGCTCCAGGAGCTCCTGCAGGAAGAAGGCGCCGGGATCGACCTGATCGACGGGAAGCTGATCGCGCTGTCGCTGCAGAACCGGAAGCAGATCGAAGCGAAGGTGCTCCGCCGGATGGAAGCCGTGCGCACCATCGCGGCGGCGCTCGTGGAGCACGGCGTGCCCGTCGTGCAGCCGGTGGGCGCGCACTGCATCCTGATCGACGTCCGGCAGCTCGCGGAATTCAAGGACCTCAGCGATCCGGTCGCGTCATTCCTCTCGTGGCTGTACCTCACTGCCGGAGTGCGCGCGGGCGCCCACAGCGTGGGGATGCAGAAGCGCACGGCGATCAACGATCTCGTGCGGCTGGCCATCCCGGTCGGCCTGAACCGCGAGCAGGTCGAGAGCGTGATCGAGCGGCTGGTGCAGGCATTCTCGACGCAGACCGACATCCCCGAGGTCTTCATGGAGAGCAGCGCGCCGCAGCCGCTGGGCGGCGTGTATACGAAGTACCGGCTGCTCGAATATCACAACGCCTCGCAGCACGCCGTGGAACCGGCGGTGACGCACGAAGCGCTGCCCGTCCTGGCGCCGCAGGTTCTGCCGGTGCCGGCGAGCGAGCCTGTCGCGGCCACGATTCCGGTGCGCGCGAGCACCAAACCGCAGCGGACGGGCGACATCGCCATCATCGGCATGGCCGGCCGCTATCCCAAGGCGAAGAACCTGGCGCAGTTGTGGGACAACCTGGTCCAGGGGAGGGACTGCATCGAGGAGATCCCCGCGGACCGGTATGAAGAGCGCCTGCAGCATGGGAGCGCCGCAAAGTACCGCGGCGGTTTCATCGACGACGTCGACCGCTTCGATTCGCTCTTCTTCAACATCTCGCCGCGAGAGGCGGAGATCCTCGATCCGCAGGAGCGGCTGTTCCTCGAGGTCGCGTGGGAAGCGCTCGAGGACGCGGGCTACTATCCCGAGACGCTGGCCAGCGACGATGCCTCCCGCAACGTCGGCATGTTCGTCGGCGCCGTCTGGGCCATGTATCAGATCCTCGCGGTCGAGGAGACGAACCTCGGCAACCCGACCGTCGCCAACTCCTTCCTCTGGAGCATCGCCAACCGCGCCTCCTATGCGTTGAATCTCTCCGGCCCGAGCCTGACGGTGGACACCGCCTGCTCCTCCAGCCTGACGGCCCTCTATCTCGCGTGCGAGGCGATCCAGGGTGGCAAGTGCTCGGCGGCAATCGTCGGCGGCGTCAACCTCGACCTGCATCAGGCGAAGTTCAACATCAATCACAAAGGCGGCGCCCTGTCTCCCGACGGCGTCTGCCGCACGTTCGGCAAGGGCGCCAACGGGTATGTGATGGGGGAGGGCGTCGGCGCGCTCTTCATCAAGCCGCTCGAGCAGGCGGTCGAGGACGGCGACAACATCTATGGCGTGATCAAGAGCGCCGTCATCAACCACGGCGGGCGGACCAGCGGCTATACGGTCCCGAATCCAAAAGCGCAGGCGGACGTGATCTCGGCCGCGCTGGAAGAAGCAGGCATCGACGCCGAGACGATCGGCTACGTGGAGGCGCACGGCACCGGCACCGAGCTGGGAGATCCGGTCGAGATCACGGGGTTGAGCAACGCCTTCCAGCCGGCGGGAAATCAGACCTGCGCGATCGGCTCGATCAAGAGCAACATCGGCCACCTCGAAGCGGCGGCCGGCGTGGTCAGCGTCTCGAAGGTGCTGCTGCAGATGAAGCACCGGCGGCTCGTGCCGTCGCTCCATTCCGCGGAGCTGAACGGATTCATCGACTTCGAGCGCTCGCCCTTCTACGTCGTCCAGCAGCTGGAAGAGTGGAAGGCGAAGGAAGTGGACGGGATGCCGCTTCCGCTGCGCGCGGGAATCAGCTCGTTCGGCGCGGGCGGCTCGAACGCGCACATCATCCTGGAGAGCTACGAGCCGCTCCGGCAGCCGAATGCAGCGCCCGATCGCGTGCGCCAGCTGATCTTCCCCCTCTCCGCGCGCACCGAAGACCAGTTGCGCGAGGCCGCGGTCCGGTTGGGGAGCTTCGTCGAAGCGAACGGCATCGAGCTCAATGACGTTGCATACACGCTGCAGCATGGGCGGAAGTCGTTCGAGCACCGCGTCGCGGTCCTCGCGAAGACAAAGGAAGAGCTGCTCGAAAGGCTGGGCCGCTTCACCGACGGCAAGAAGAGTGAGGACATCGCTGTCGGCCAAGTGAAGGGGGACGGGGTCACGCGGTTGCTGAAGCGCCGCGAGAAGCAGGAATTCATCCGGATCGTCTCGCAGGACAGCGACCGGCAGAGGATTGCCGCGCTGTGGGCCGAGGGGTTGCTGGCGGACTGGCAGGGCTTCCCGTCCGACGGG
This sequence comes from Thermoanaerobaculia bacterium, assembly GCA_035630815.1. Taxonomy (GTDB): domain Bacteria; phylum Acidobacteriota; class Thermoanaerobaculia; order Gp7-AA8; family Gp7-AA8; genus QHVT01. The sequence continues at coordinate 30,311 of DASQJY010000028.1, read as the reverse complement.
TCGGGCAGGACCATCTCGATGCCGACCTATCCCTTCGCGGACAAGCGGCACTGGGCCTACGAGCGGTCGGCGGTCCGCCGCTCGCTGCAGTCGGCCGCGGGGCTGCACCCGATGATCGACAGCAACGAGTCGACGTTCGAACGGCAGCTCTTCCGGAAGTCGTTTCACGAGCGCGATTTCTTCATCTACGACCACCACGTCTCCGACATCCCGACACTGCCTGGTGCCGCGTATCTCGAGCTGGCGCGCAAGGCGGGGGAGATCGCGGCGGGGAGGAAGGTCCAGCGGATCAAAAACATCCTCTGGGTGAGCCCGATCGCAGTGCAGCGCTCCATCCCCAAGGACGTCTTCGTCGAGCTCAAGCCGAACGAGGCCACGGTCCGGTTCGAGGTCTTCAGCAATGACGACAGCGGCACCAAGGTGCTGCATTCGCAGGGCAGCCTCGCGTACGCGACGCAGCAGGAAGCGGCCGCGGAGCCCGAATTCATCGACCTCGACGCGATCCGCGCGAGGTGCGTGAAGGTCACTGACGGCGAGACGGCCTATCCGCTGTTCAAGGCCTTCGGCCTGGAGCTCGGCCCGAGCTTCCAGGTCCTGCAGGACGTCTATAAGAACGACGCCGAGACCCTGGGCGTGCTGAAGCTGCCCTCGTTCCGGGAGGCCGACCTCCAGAGCATGATCCTGCCCCCCTCCCTCCTCGACGGTTCGTTGCAGGCCGGCATGGCCGCACACCTCGGCGGACAGGTGGGAGAGATGTTCGTCCCGTTCTCGATCGGCGAGGTCGAGATCCTCCATCCGCTGCAGCCGAACTGCTTCAGCTATGTCACCGAGGTCAAGGACGACAGGAAGAGCTCCAAGGTGGTGAAGAGCAACGTGCTCATCGTCGACGAAGCGGGGAAGATCCTGGTCAGGATCCGCGAATCCGTCGGTGTGCCGCTGCGCGAGCTCTATGAGAAGCCGGCCGCCGCGGACGGCGTTTCCCGGCTGTACTACTCGTACGACTGGGAGAAAGCGCCGCTGGTCTCCGAGACGGCAAAGCAGCCCGGGCCCCGCTCTCTCCTGCTGTTCGCGAACGACGAGGCGCTGCGCGATTCGTATCGCGCCCGGGTCGGACCGAACGAGCAGGTGATTCTCGTGAGGCCGGGAGACGGTTTCGAGGACACCGGCGACGGCTCGTACACGGTCAGCCCGCGGTCGAAGGACGACTTTGTCCGCCTGCTCGCAGCCCTCACCGAAAAGGGGAGCGTGGTCGAGAACATCTGCTTCGCGTGGGCGGCCGGCGATCAGGCCCTGGAAGAGTCACTGGAGAAGGGCGTCTACTCCTTCCTCTTCCTCTGCCAGGCGCTGATCGCACAGAAACTGGAGAGCACGGTCCAACTGCTCTATCTCCACACGTCGGGCGCGGGGGAGGTCCAGCCGCACAACGAGGCGATGCGAGGCTTCGTCAACACGCTCCGCCTGGAGCATCCGAAGCTGCTGTGCAAGGCGATCGAAGTCCGCCGGGACAGCGACGTCGTCGATGCCGTGCTGGCCGAGCTCGACGCGCGCACGCAGGACGCGACTGCCATCCTCTATGAAGGGCAGGAGCGTTCGATCCGGAAGCTCGAGTCCTTCGAGCTGGAAGATGCCGCTCCTGCGAGCGGTGCTGCGCCGCGCGAAAACGGCGTCTACCTGATCACGGGCGGCGCGGGGGGGCTGGGCCTCATCTTCGCCGAGTACCTGGCGAGGGAGCACAAGGCGAGGCTGGTCCTCACCGGCCGGTCCGCACTGTCGGCCGAGCGCGAAGCCAGGCTGGACGAGCTCCGCAAGTCAGGCGCAGAGGTGCTTTACCTTCCCGCGGACGTCTCCGACCGCGAGCAGGTGCGGAGCCTCATCGACGAGTGCAAGTCGCGGTTCGGCGCAATCCATGGCGTCATCCACGCCGCGGGCGTACTGAGGGACTCGCTCATCAGGAACAAGACCGCCGAGGAGATGAGCGCGGTCCTGGCGCCGAAGGTGTACGGGACTCTTCATCTCGACGAGCTGACCAAAGACGAAGACCTCGACTTCTTCGTGACGTTCTCCTCACTGGCCGCGGTGATGGGCAACGCCGGCCAGTGCGACTACAGCTTCGCGAACCACTTCATGGACTCGTTTGCCGCCGGGCGCGAAGCGCGCCGGGCAGCAGGAGCGCGTTCCGGCAAGACGCTCAGTCTCGACTGGTCGATCTGGGCGGACGGCGGGATGAAGGTCGACGCGCAGACCCAGTTGCTCTTCGAGAAGGCCGCCGGGATCCGGGTGTTGAGCGCGGCCACGGGGCTCGACGCCTTCGTCCGCGGCCTGGCCTCGGCACGAACGCAGTTCGTCGTGGTGGAAGGCATCCAGGAGAGGGTGGAGCTGGCGTGGGGACTGAGAAAACCGGCTCCCGCCGCCGCTGCGCCGGCGCCGTCTCCCGCGGCAGCGGGTCAAGCCGCCACCGTGTCCGTCGCAGACGGGGAGCTCCTCGCACGCCTGCAGAGAGACATGACGCAGATCGTGATGGACCTGCTGAAGCTCGAGGCGGCCGATATCGAGCAGGACAAGATCCTGCTGGACCTCGGCTTCGACTCCATCGGACTGACCACCTTCGCCAACGCGGTCAACGAGAAGTATGCCCTCGACATCACGCCGGTCCTGTTCTTCGACTATCCCTCGATCGCCGAGATCGCGAAATACCTGTCGAGTGAGCGGAAGGGGGAGATCCTGCAGTTTTATGGCGGCTCCGCCGCCGCCAGTCAGAGCGCGACGCCCGTGCCGCAGCAGCCCGCTGCACGCGCGCAGGAAGCCGGCTTCGTCACCGGCAAAGGGTGGGATCCCACCGCTCACGAGCGGGCCGCGACGGCCGTCCCGCCGGGCGGAGGCTTCTCGCCGGAGCTGCGCTTCGCCAACACTCCCATCGCCATCGTCGGCATGAGCGGCGTGATGCCGGAATCGGCGGACCTGGGGGAGTTCTGGGAGAACCTGAAGAGCTCGAAGGACATGATCTCGGTCATCCCGGCCGACCGCTGGCGCTGGGAGGATTACGACGGCGATCCGCTGAAGGAACAGAACAAGTCGAGCTCCAGGTGGGGCGGCTTCATGAAGGAGGTCGACAAGTTCGACCCGCTGTTCTTCGGGATCTCCCCCCGGGAAGCACACATGATGGATCCGCAGCAGCGGATCTTCCTCGAGACGGTCTGGAAGGCGATCGAGGACTCGGGGCAGAAGGTCTCCGATCTCTCCGGCACGAGAACGGGCCTGTTCGTCGGCGTGGCCACGAACGATTACGTCGATCTCCTGACCGCCAACGAGATCGTGCTGGACGGCTACACGGCCTCCGGGAATTCGCACTCCATCCTCGCCAACCGCGTCTCGTTCCTGCTGAACCTGCACGGGCCGAGCGCACCGATCGACACGGCCTGCTCCAGCTCCCTCGTCGCCCTGCACCGCGCCATCGAGTCGATCCATACCGGCAGCTGCGAGATGGCCATCGTCGGCGGCGTCCAGGTCATGCTCAGTCCCGCCGCTTACATCTCCTTCAGCATGGCCGGCATGCTCAGCCCCGACGGCAAGTGCAAGACCTTCGACAAGCGTGCGAACGGCTACGTGCGAGGCGAGGGCTGCGGGGCGATCTTCATCAAGACCCTGGCCGCCGCCGAGAGGGACGGGAACCATATCTATGCAGTGATCAGGGCGACGGCCGAGAACCATGGCGGGAAAGTGACGACCATGACCGCGCCGAACTCGGTCGCGCAGGCGGAGCTGCTCGTCGAGGCGTATGAAAAGGCGCGCATCGATCCCACCACCGTCGGCTACATCGAATGCCACGGCACCGGCACCAGTCTCGGCGACCCGATCGAGGTGCAGGCGCTGGGGAAGGCGTTTGCGGAGTTGTACAGGAAGCACAACAAGCCTCCCGCCACGGTCCCGCACTGCGGCTTGAGCACAGTCAAGACGAACATCGGCCACCTCGAGACTGCCGCCGGCATCGCCAGCCTGCTCAAGGCCCTGCTGGCCATCCAGCACAAGCAGATTCCGGCGAACGTCCACTTCGAGGAGCTCAATCCCTACATCAGCCTCAAGGGCACACCGTTCTATATCGCGGAGAAGCTCACGCCGTGGGAAGCGCCGATCAGCGAGGACGGCCGGACGAATCCGCGCAGGGCGGGCGTGAGCTCGTTCGGGTTCGGCGGAGCGAACGCGCACATCGTGCTGGAGGAGTACATCCCCCCCGCACGCCCGTCGCCTGCGCGCGCGCTGGGGCCGCAGTTGATCGTGCTGTCGGCGAAGAACGAAGAGCGCCTGCGTGCCTACGCGCAATCGCTGCAGGCGTATCTCGAAAAGACGGAGGCCGTGGAGCTGGTCGACGTCGCCTATACGCTGCAGGTCGGACGGGACGAGATGCCGGAAAGGCTGGCGCTTGTCGCCTCGAGCGCGGCCGACATCACGCGCAAGCTCGCGGAGTTCCTGGAAGGCACCGTGCTGCCGCAGGACGTCTACCGCGGCAACGCCCGGCAGGCCGCGGCCGCAGCGGACGAGAGCGACGTCCGGGGGCTGGTCGAGCGGAACGAGCTGTCGAAGCTCGCGGAGCTCTGGGCATCGGGAGCGAAGCTCGACTGGCCGTCGCTGCATGGGACGGCGTTGCCGAGGCGGATATCTCTGCCGACGTATCCCTTCGCCAGGGAGCGTCACTGGATCCCGGAATCGAAAGCGCCGAAGAAAGAGCAGCGCGAGCTGGCGGCGGCCATGCCGGCGCTGCTCCACCCGCTCGTGCACCGGAACGTCTCGACGTTGAGGGAGCAGAAGTTCACTTCGCACTTCACCGGCAGCGAATTCTTCCTCGCCGATCACAGGGTCGGCGCACAGGCCGTCCTTCCCGGCGTCGCTTATTTCGAGTTCGCGATGGCTGCCGCGAGGCTGTCCGGCCTGGAGCAGGCCCGCTCCATCCGCGATCTCGTCTGGATGATGCCGATCGTGGTCGGCAGTGACGCCAAGGACGTGGAGATCTCGCTCGTCCCCGGACAGCGGGACGTGAAGTTCTCGGTGCGGTCGTTCGACCACGGTCACCCGATCGTGCACTGCGAGGGGAAGCTGGGCGAATCGACGGGGGCCGCCGAGGCAGAGGTGGTGGATCTTGCGGGAATCCGGGAGCGTTGCACGGAGACGATCGCCGGGCCCGACCTGTACGCGCTGCTCGGGACGTCAGGGCTGACGCTCGGGAAGGGATTTCAGGTCGTCCAGCGAGTCCACGCCGGCCCGTCCTCGTGTCTGGCCGTTCTGCAGTTGCCGGAGCATCTCCAAGAGCAGGGGGAGCGGTTCTCGTTGCACCCGTCGCTGATGGACGGCTCGGTCCACACCGCCATTGGCCTGGCGCAACGGCAAAGGCCGGACATGCCGTGGAGCGTGCCGGCCTCTGTCGGTGAAGTGGAGATGCTCCATCCGCTGAACGACCTGTACGCCGGCTATGTCACCTGGGCGGTGGACGATTCCGGCGACATCCGGTTGAACATCCAGCTGCTGGATGGCAACGGGAAAGTGCTGGTGCGGGTACGCGACTTCATTGCGAAACCGCTCCAGCTTGCGGCACCGAAGACGACGATTCCGATAGCCGCCGCCGCACCGCAGGACGCCGACGCGGGACTGCAATCGCTGGTTCCGGTCTGGAATCCCATCCGCGTGGCGGCGAGCAAACGGGTCGCTCTTCCCGAGTCGAGCCAGATCCTGCTCATTGGAGGCGATCACGCCCGGCTCGATTGGGTCAGGACGACCTGCCCGGGCGCGCAGCTCCTGGAGCTGGAGCCGTCCGCGAGCATCGACGTCATCGAGCAGAAACTGGCGGTTCGCCCGTTCGAGCAGTTGCTCTGGATCGCCCCGGACGTTCATCCCGCCCATGGCGAAAGCTGGAGCGAGGAGCGGTTCGTCGAGCAGCAGGAAGCAGGTGTGCTGGCCGTCTTCCGCATCATCAAGGCGCTCCTGCGCTCCGGATACGGGACCAGGAAGCTTCAATGGACGCTCGTCACCGGCCGGACGCAGCGCGTCACGGAATCAGGCCCGGTGCGGCCCGCTCATGCCGGGATCGTCGGCCTGATCGGCAGCCTGGCGAAAGAGTACCCACAGTGGGACCTGAGACTGGTGGATGTCGATTCACTGGCCTCGGTCTCCGCGCGGGACTGCCTGACGTTGCCGTGGGACAAGCAGGGCAATGCGCTGGCGCATCGTCATGGCGAATGGTTCCAGCAGGGGCTGGCGCGCCTGGGGACGGTGCCCCAGGAGCTGCCAACGGCCAGGCCGGTGTATCGCGAGAACGGCGTGTACGTCGTCATCGGCGGCGCCGGCGGTGTCGGCGAGGTGTGGACGCGGTTCATGATCGAGCACTACCGCGCCAACGTCGTCTGGATCGGCCGGCGTGAATACGACGCCGCGATCGAGGAGAAGGTCAACTCGCTCGCCGGGCTCGGGCCGGCGCCTTTGTACATCTCCGCCGATGCGACCGACCTGGACGCGCTGGAGCGGGCTCGCGAGACGATCCTGCAGCTCTACCCCGCGATCCACGGCGTCGTGCAGTCGGCCATCGTGCTGCGCGACCAGAGCCTGGCCGGCATGGACGAGGCGGGGTTCAGGGCCAGCCTCTCTGCGAAGGTCGACGTCAGCGTGAACATGGATCGGGTGTTCGGGGAGCAGGAGCTCGATTTCATGCTCTTCTTCTCCTCCATCATCTCGTTCGCGAAGTCGCCCGGTCAGTCGAATTACTCGGCCGGCTGCACGTTCAAGGACAGCTTCGCGCTCGCCCTGCAGCAGCGGCGCGCGTATCCGGTCAAGATCATGAACTGGGGCTACTGGGGGAACGTCGGCGTCGTGGCCGATGAGGCCTACAACCGGATCATGGCGCAGATGGGCATCGGCTCCATCGAGCCGGACGACGGCATGGCTTCCCTGCAGGCGCTGGCCGGCTCCGGACTGCGGCAACTGGTTCTGGTCAGGACGCTCAACAGCCGCGCAACCGCCGGCCTCAATCTCTGCGAGGCCGTTACCTATCTCCCGAGACCGGCACCGGCGACCGCCCCTCCGTCGCCGCCTGCCGTGGCCGCGCATCTGCTGCCCGCACCGGTGCCTTCCGCGCACCGCGTTGCCGAAGTCGTTTAGCCGGCCCCCGGTTCCCCGCCCCACCAGGAGAAATTGTCCATGGCTTACACGATCGCAGATCTGGAAGCTGAATTACCGACCCGGGAGATGACGGACCTGGTGACGGAGATTCTTGCGTCCAGCCTGATGTCTACAGGTCTCTTCCGCGATGGCATCCATACGATCGCCGGCCTGGGCTTCGCCAAACCGCCCGCGCCCTATTACGAGCGCTGGCTGGGCAGCAGCATCCACTATCTGCAGCAGGAGCAGGTGCTCGCCGCCGACCTGACGCTCCGCCGTGAGGTCAGGCCGCTTCCCGAGCTGTGGGCGGAGTGGGACGCAAAGCAGCCGGCGTGGGCGACCAGCGCGAACGTGAAGGCGCAGACCGCGCTCCTCGTGGCATGCCTCAGGGCAGTGCCGTCGATCGTGACCGGAAAGCAGCGAGCCACGGACGTGATGTTCCCCAACTCTTCGATGGAGCTCGTCGAAGGGATCTATCGCGGCAACGCGCTCGCCGACCATTTCAACGAGATCCTTGGACAGACGCTGACCGCGCGCATCGACCAGCTCCTGCAGTCCGAACCGGACGCGAAGATCCGGATCGTGGAGATCGGCGCCGGCACCGGCGGCACGACCGCAAGGATCCTCCCGCTCCTGCAGTCGTATCCCATCGCCGAGTACTGCTACACCGATCTCTCCAAAGCGTTCCTGATGTACGCGGAGAAGCAGTTCCAGCCGGAGTTCCCGTTCCTGACCACGGCCATCTTCGATGTCTCGAAGCCGCTGGCCCTGCAGTCCATCCCGGCCGGTCATTACGACTTCGCCATCGCCGCGAACGTGCTCCACGCCACATCGGATATCAGGGAGACGCTGCGCAACGCGAAGGCCGTGCTGAAGAACCAGGGCGTCCTGCTGCTCAACGAGCTGAGTAACTGGTCGCTGTTCAACCATCTGACCTTCGGCCTGCTGGAGGGCTGGTGGTTGAACGAGGACGCGGCCCTGCGGCTGCCCGGCTGTCCCGCCCTGGCGCCGGACAAATGGCAGGAGCTCCTGACGCAGGAAGGGTTCGAGCAGATCGTGTTTCCCGCCGCCGAGGCCCATCAGCTCGGACAGCAGATCGTGGCCGGCTCCAGCGACGGGTGGGTGCGCCAGCGCACGGCGCCTGCGACCGCACAGGAACCGGCCGCGGAGCCGGCGCAACTCGACACGCCGGCGGCGGTCGTGACTCGCGCTCCGCAGCCGGCGGGACTGGCCGGCCAGGTGGCGTGGGTCCGTCAGATCATCATCGATACCCTCTCCGAGTCGCTGAAGCTGGATGCGGCCAAGATCCGCAACGACGCGCCGTTCGCGGAGTACGGCGTCGATTCCATCATCGGCGTCAATCTCGTGCGCACGCTCAACGAGACGCTGCAGATCGAGATGGAGACGATCAGCCTCTTCGAGCACAGCACGGTCGACCAGCTCGCGCAATACATCGCCACCAACTGGCAGGAGCAGACTGCGGCCCTCGTCGGTCACGCCGCGCCGGCCACTCCTCGCGAACCGGCAGCTCGGGCAAAAGAAGCTCCGGTCGAACGTGATGCGGGCATGCAGTACCGCTTCCTCCCGACCGAGCCGCCTGCCGGGGCAGGGCAAGAGCTCGAGAGCAGCTCGCGCAGCATCGGCGTCGAGTCGATCGCCATCATCGGGATGAGCGGCCGCTTCGCGGCTTCGGAGACGCTCGACGAGTTCTGGCAGAACCTCGAGGCAGGGAAGGACCTGATCGGGGAAGTCTCCCGCTGGAAGGCGGGCGACTGTGTTGCGTCCGGAATCGCCGGCGAAGGGGATTGCAGCCGCGGCAGCTTCATCGACTCGTTCGACCGGTTCGATCCGGCGTTCTTCAGGATTCCCGCGTCCGAAGCGCTGTACATGGAGCCGCAGCAGCGCCTGTTCCTCGAGGAATGCTGGAAGGCGCTGGAAGACGCGGGCTATGCCGGCAAAGGCGTGCACGAGACGCAATGCGGTGTTTACGTCGGCTGCGCCGGGACGTCCAACTATGCGAGCTTTTTCGAGAAAGAACCGCCGGCGCACGCCTTCTGGGGCAATTCGGACTCGATCACTCCCGCGCGCGTCGCCTACGCCCTCGATCTGCAGGGCCCCGCGATCGCGGTCGATACCGCCTGCTCCAGCGCGCTCGTGAGCCTTCATCTGGCCTGCCAGGGGCTCTGGTCGCGGGAAACGGACATGGCCCTTGCGGGCGGGGTCTGCGTGCACGCGACGCCGCTTTTCTACCACGTCGCCAACCGCGCCCACATGCTCTCGCCAGACGGGACGTGCTACAGCTTCGACGCGAGAGCGAACGGCTTCGTGCCCGGTGAAGGCGTCGGTGTGGTGGTCCTGAAGCGCCTGCGGGACGCGCTGCGGGACGGCGATTACATCCATGGCGTGATCGCCGGCAGCGGCATCAACCAGGACGGCACTTCGAACGGTCTCATCGCGCCGAACGGCCGCGCGCAGGAGCGGCTGGAGCGGTCGGTCTACGATCGCTTCGAGATCGATCCCGAGACCATCCAGGTCATCGAAGCGCACGGCACCGGCACGCTGCTGGGCGACTCGATCGAGTACGGCGCGATCACCCGCTCGTTCCGCGAATACACCGACAGGAAGCAGTTCTGCGCGATCGGCACGGTGAAGACCAACATCGGCCATACCGGTGGCGCCGCGGGCGTGGCCGGTGTCCTCAAGCTGCTGCTCGCGCTGAAACACCGCCAGATCCCTCCTTCCCTGCACTACGAGAAGGGCAGCCCGGCGATCAACTTCGAGTCCAGTCCGTTTTACGTCAACACCGAGCTGCAAGCGTGGCGGGTGGAAGACGGCCGGAAACGGCGGGCGGCGGTCAGCTCGTTCGGGTTCAGCGGCACCAATGCTCACGTGGTGATCGAAGAAGCGCCCATCGTCGCCCGGAGTGCCGTCGAGTCACCCGGTTACGCCATCGTGCTCTCCGCCCGCACCGCGGAACAGTTGCAGCAGCAGGCGAGCAATCTCCTGGCGCATCTGAAGCGCACGCCGGACCTCTCGTTCAACGATCTAAGTTTCACGCTGTTCGTCGGCCGCATGCATCTGGCGCATCGCCTCTCCTGTATTGCACGCGACCAGGAGGAGCTCATCGCCCGCCTCGAGCGCTGGGTCGAGACGGGTGCGGCGGACCAGGTGTTCACCTCCGAGATTCAGGAGGGGAAGATCCGGGAGCATGTCGCGCTCAAGCGGTTCGGGAACTATTGCATCCAGGAGTGCAAAGCCCCGGCGAAGGCCGATACGTACCTGGAAAACCTGGCGGCCATCGCCGACCTGTATGTCCAGGGCTATGTGCTCGACTATCAGGCGCTGTTCCCCGCCGGCTCCGGGAGGATGCCGCTCCCGACGTACCCGTTCGCGAGGGAGCGTTACTGGTTCGACAGCGTGCCCGTCGCGGAGCCGTCCGCCCGGCCTGTGGCTGCAGTCGCTTCCGTACAGCCCGTGCAGCAAGCCGTGCAGCCGAATCGCAGCCGGTCCGGCAACTCCGGCTTCATCAGCGCAGATCAGGACCTTCAGGCGTGGCTCGTCGATGACCTGTCGCAGCTCGTCGCGGAGATCCTGACCATCGAGGCTGATGCCATCTCGACCGACAGCGTCTTGATGGACCTCGGCTTCGACTCGATCGGCCTGACGAAATTCGCCGACGCCATCAACGAGAGATACCAGGTCGACCTGACCCCGGTGCTGTTCTTCGAATATCCGTCCATCAGCACCATCGCCACCTATCTCTCGACGGAGCGTGCAAGCGAGGTCCGTCGCGCATCCGCGACGCGGACAGTCGTGCCGCCGCGGCGCGCGGCAGCCGGACCGGTGGATGCGCAGCCGGAGCCGGCACTCCCGATCCGAAAAGTCGCCTCGGCGTCCGGTCGAGGCGTGCAGGAGCCGATCGCCATCGTCGGCATCAGCGGCGTCATGCCGGAATCGGCAGATCTCGACGAGTTCTGGGAGAACCTCAAGAGCACCGGCGACATGATCACGGTCATCCCCGCCGATCGCTGGCGCTGGGAGGACTACTACGGCGACCCGGCGAAAGAGGCGAACGTCTCGAACTCCAAGTGGGGCGGGTTCATGAAGGAGGTCGACAAGTTCGACGCGCTGTTCTTCGGGATCTCCCCGCGGGAAGCGCAGATGATGGACCCGCAGCAGCGGATCTTCCTGGAAACGGTCTGGAAGGCGATCGAGGATTCCGGCCAGCGGGTCTCCGATCTCTCCGGCACGAAGACCGGAGTGTTCGTCGGCGTCGGCTCGAGTGACTACGCCGAAGTATTGCGCGGCCAGTCCATTGCGATGGACGGGTATTCGGCGCCCGGGAATCTCCACTCCGTCCTCGCCAACCGCGTTTCATTCCTGCTCAACCTGAACGGACCGAGCTCGCCGATCGACACCGCCTGTTCCAGCTCGCTGGTCGCGCTGCACCGGGCCGTCGAATCGATGCGTGCAGGGAGTTGCGACCAGGCCATCGTGGGAGGCGTGCAGGTGATGCTGAGCCCCGGCGCCTACATCGCGTTCGGTGTGGCCGGGATGTTGAGCGCCGACGGGCAATGCCGGACGTTCGACAAGGGCGCCAATGGCTATGTAAGAGGGGAGGGTTGCGGAGCAATCGTCCTCAAGCCATTGTCGACGGCCGAGGCGGATGGCAATCCCATTTACGCGGTGATCCGGGCGACCGCGGAGAATCACGGCGGCCGCGTCACAACACTGACGGCTCCGAATCCAGCCGCGCAGGCGGCGCTCCTGATCGGCGCTTATGAAGACGCGCGGATCGATCCAGCGACCGTCGGCTACATCGAATGCCACGGCACCGGGACCAGTCTCGGCGATCCGATCGAAGTGCAGGCACTGAGCAAGGCGTTTGCGGAGTTGTACAAGAGGAGCGATCGCGCTCCCGCCGAAGTCGCTCACTGCGCGCTCTCTTCGGTCAAGACGCACATCGGCCACCTCGAGATCGCCGCGGGCATCGCCGGCGTGCTGACGGTCCTGCTGGCGATCAAGCACAGGCAGATCCCGGCGAACAGCCATTTCGAAGCGGTCAATCCCTATATCAACCTGAAGGGAACGCCGTTCTACATCGCCGAGAGGTTGACCGAATGGGAAGCGCCGCGCGACGAGGACGGCGCGTCCATTCCCCGCCGGGCAGGTGTGAGCTCGTTCGGCCTGGGCGGCTCGAACGCCCACATCGTGCTGGAGGAGTACATCCCCGCGCCGCGTCAGGCGCCCGCGGCGAACGCCCCTCAATTAATCGTGGTCTCCGCGAAGAATGCGCAGCGGCTCGAGGCGTACGTGCGCTCGATGCACGCGCACCTCGAAAAGCACGAAGTCGAGCTGGCCGACTTCGCCTACACGCTGCAGGTCGGACGCGACGAGATGCAGGAACGCCTTGCCCTCGTCGTTTCGAGCACTGAAGAACTGAAGCAAAAGCTTGCAGAGATTCTGGACGGCGCCGTACCCGAGGGCAGCTACCGCGACAGCGTCAGGAAGCCGGATAAGAAATCGAAGACGGTAACGGGAGTCGATCAATCCTTGGTCGAGCCGCTGATCGAGGCGAGAGACCTTTCGAAGCTGGCGGAGCTCTGGGTGCGCGGCGCGAAGATCGACTGGAGCCTGCTCTGGACGCCGGATGGGGCGAGGCGGATCGCGTTGCCCACCTATCCATTTGCGAGGGAGCGGCACTGGGTTCCGCTGAGCCAGGATGTAATCGCGGCCGCGCCGCGAGCCGAGGAAAAAGCGGCGGAACGCCTGCAATCGTTGCTTCCGGTCTGGAATTCGTTCCACGTCGGCGCGAGCAAACGTGTCGCCATTGCGGAGACAGCGAGAATCGTGTTGCTCGGTGGAGATCGCGCTCGTCTGGAGTGGGTGCGGACGTGCTATCCGAACGCGCAGCTCCTGCCGTTGGCTCCTGGTTCGAGCATCGATGTCCTCGAAAAGGCGCTGCTCGACTACACGTTCGACCAGCTGCTCTGGATCGCGCCCGACGTAGACCGCGACCGTGGCGCGGACGACGAACGGATCCTCGAGCAGCAGGAAGAAGGCGTGCTGGCGGTTTTCCGGCTCATCAAGGCCCTGCTGCGCTCGGGCCACGGCAGCACGAAGCTGCAATGGACGGTCGTCACGAGCATGACCCAGCGGGTGAACGGCGATGACGCTGTCCATCCCGCCCATGCCGGAGTAATAGGCCTGATGGGCAGTCTCGCTCAGGAATATCCGCACTGGGATATTCGGGTACTGGATGTCGACTCGCTCGCAGCGGTGACCGCGCGAGACAGCTTCTCGCTCCCGTGGGACAAGCAGGGGAATGCCCTGGCGCATCGTCGGGGCGAATGGTTCCAGCAGGCATTGGAGCTCCTCACGGCCGCGCCCGCGGCCGCTCCGGTCTACCGGCAGAACGGCGTCTACGTGGTGATCGGCGGTGCGGGCGGAGTGGGGGAGGTGTGGAGCCGGTACATGATCGAGCACTACCAGGCCAGTCTGGTCTGGATAGGCCGGAGTCCTGCCGAAGCGGCGCTCCAGCAGAAGCTCGATTCACTGGCCCGCCTCGGCCCGGCTCCGCTCTATATCCAGGCCGATGCGACCAACCTCGAGGCACTGGAACAGGCGCGTCAGGCGATCCTGAAGACGTATCCCGCAATTCATGGGGTCGTCCACTCCGCGATTGTCCTGGATGCCCAGAGCCTCGCCCGCATCGACGAGGCGGCATTCAGTGCCGGCTATTCCGCGAAGGCCGACATCAGCGTGAACATGGACACGGTGTTCGGCGCAGGAGAGCTGGATTTCATGCTCTTCTTCTCCTCGATCGTCTCCTTCTTCAAATGGCCGGGGCAGTGCAATTACGCGGCAGGCTGCACGTTCAAGGACAGCTTCGCGCACAAGCTGCAGCAGGAGCGCGCGTACCCGGTCAAGATCATGAACTGGGGCTACTGGGGCAGCGTCGGCATCCGCTCGGACGAGACCCGCACCAGGCTCCTCGCGCAACGCGGCCTCGGCTCCATCGAGCCGGACGAGGGGATGGCCGCCCTCGCGTTCCTCGTCGGCTCCGAGCTGCGGCAGCTGGCCCTCATCAAGACGCTCCCCGTTCCCGCGACCGCAAGCCTCACCGCGGCGCCGTCGATTGCGTATTACCCGAAAAACACGCCCGCGGTATTGCCGCGGGTGCAGCGCCTCATCGGCGACCGGCTGTCCGGCAAACCGGTCGCTGCCCTGGAGGCCGAGGTGCCGACGGCGGAGATGCTCGACTTCATCACCGAGATCTTCGCCTCCAGCCTGGCCTCGCTGGGACTGTTCAGCAACGGCATCCGCAGGCTCGCGGAGCTTCCCATCGAGGAGCAGCCGGCGTCGTATTACGAGCGCTGGGTGAGCCGCGGCGCCTCCTGGCTGCAGCAACAGAACGTACTGAACGACGAGCTGCAGTTCAGCCGCGAGATCGCACCGCTCGCCGAGCTCTGGGCGGAATGGCCGGCGAAACGAACCGCATGGACAGGCGCCTCCAGTTTGCAGGCGCTGGTGACGCTGCTCGAAGCCTGCCTCAGGGCCCTGCCTGACATCCTGACCGCCAGGCAACTCGCCACGAACGTCATGTTCCCGAATTCCTCGATGGAGCTCGTGGAGGGTGTCTACCGCGACAACGCGGTGTCGGACCATTTCAACGGCGTGCTGGTCGAGACACTGGTCGCCTGCATCGAGCAGCAACTGCAGGCGGAGCCCGGACGCGAGATCCGCATCCTGGAAATCGGTGCCGGTACGGGCGGTACGACGGCGAAGATCCTGCCCGCGCTGCAGCGGCTCCCGATCGCGGAATACTGCTATACCGACCTTTCCCGCGCCTTCCTGATGCACGCGGAAAAGAATTACCGCCCCGGCTTTCCAGCGCTGACGACGGCGGTGTTCGACGTATCCAAGCCCATAGCGTCGCAATCCGTGGCTGCGGACCATTACGACTTCGCCATTGCCGCGAACGTGCTGCATGCGACGCACGACATCCGGGAAACGCTGCGCAATGCGAAAGCGACGCTGAGAAATCAGGGCGTGCTCCTGCTCAACGAAGTCAGCGTCTGGTCCCTCTTCAATCACCTCACCTTCGGGCTGCTGGAAGGGTGGTGGTTGCACGATGACACGGCCGTGCGCATGCCTGGCAGCCCGGGACTGACGCCGGAGAAATGGCAATCGGTCCTGGCGGAAGAAGGATTCGAGACGATCCTTTTCCCGGCCGAGGCAGCACATCAATTCGGGTTCCAGATCGTCGCCGCTGCCAGCAATGGGTGGGTGCGGCAGCGTGTACCGGCGGCAGGGACGGCGCGGCCTGCTGCCTCCGCCGGTCAGCGTGCTGGTGCTTCATCCTCGCGGGCGGTACGCGAGTACGTCCAGCAGGTCGTCAACGAAAAGCTGTCCGAGGCGCTGAAACTGGATGCGAGCCAGATCGGCAGCGATGCGCCGCTGGGTGATTACGGAGTCGATTCCATTTCGGGCGTGATGCTCATTCGCGCCATCAACGAGACGCTGGCCATCGAAGTCGAGCCCTCGACGCTGCTGGACTACAGCACGGTCGGTGAGCTCACGGAGTACATCGTCGATCACTGGCAGGAACACCTCTCGGCGCTATTGGCCGAGGCGACGACCGGCCACCAGGAAAGCGCTCCTCCGGAGACTTATGCGATCGGCATCGTCGACAAGCCGATTGCGGCATCCATCGCGAATGCAGCGAGCGACGAACAGGTCCTGGAGAGCGTCTTCTGGGAAGAGGCGTCACTCGCCGACGGCTATGAAAAGGTTACGTTTTGATCACAGGCGGCCCCATGCAAACGGTACATGACTTCCTCAGCAGCCTCGCCAGCAAAGGTGTCAAGCTGTCGGCTGCTGCCGGCCAGTTGAACTGCGTCGCACCGAAGGGGACGCTCACCGCTGACCTCAAGCGCGACATCCTCAAATACAAGCCGGAGCTCCTCGCCTTATTGGCGGAGCTGCAGGAGAAGCAGGAGGCGCAGGCGGTTGAGAGTCCGGCGCAGGTACCGGCGGAGTTCCCGCTTTCGGCGGGGCAGCAGGGCCTCTACATCCTGCAGAAGCTGCATCCGGAACTGACCGCGTACAACTGCCCTCTCTGTTTCAAGATCACCGGCGAGCTCAATGTCGAGCTGATGGCTCGAGCCTGGAGCTACGTGCTGGAGCAGTACCCGATTCTTACTGCAACGGTCGTCGAGCGGGAGGGCGGTCTTTATCAGCGCCTGGATGAGCGCGGCCGCACGACCATCCAGCAGCATCCGGACATCTTTGCGGACGATCAGCAGCTGCTCGCATTCGTACAGCAGCGGGTGAAGGCACCCTTCGACCTCAATGACGGCCCGCTGGCCCGGATCGAGCTGTTCCGGCAGGACGGGCAGCGCGCGGTCCTCCTGATCACCGTCCACCACATCGTTTTCGACGGCACCTCGGCGATGACCCTGCTGGGGAGCCTGCTCACGTTCTATCAGCAACTGTCTGAAGGGCGGCCGGTCCGCCCGCGGCACGAGACGGCCGGCTACCAGGCCTTCGTGGCCTGGGAAGAGGCGATGCTCGCCTCGGCGGAAGGTGCGTCGCACGGTGCCTACTGGCAGCAGCAGTTGAGCGGTGAGCTGCCGGTGCTCGAACTGCTCCCCGACCTGCCGCGCACGGCGACGCCGAGCTACGACGGCAGAACCCTCGTCGAAGAGTTTCCGGAGGAGCTGTGCCGCTGGATCCGTGACTACAGCAAGGCGCGCTCCTTGCCGCCTTCCGCGATCTTCCTGGCGCTGTTCCAGCTCCTGCTGCACAAGTACTCCAGCCAGGACGAGATCATCGTCGGCATGCCGGTCACCGTGCGTCCGGCGGAGAAGTTCGCCGCGGAGGTCGGCTACTTCATCAACATGATCCCGCTGCGCACCCGCTTCGGCGAGCCGGTCAGGATGAAAGACTTTCTGCGGAAAGTGCAGGGCACGATGCTGGACGGGATCCACCACTCCAGCTACCCGTTCCCGCTCATCCTCGAGAAGCTGTCCTCACGGCAGGTACGCAAAGACCCCGTGTTCCAGGTTCTGTACGCCTACCAGAACTTCATGAAGGAAGCGACGACGCGCTTTTCGGCGCAGGAGACGCTGCAGGTGGAGACGCTCGCGGGCGTCGTCCAGGAAGCCGACTTCAACCTGAGCCTGGAGGTATTCGAGCATCCAACCACCTTCAGCGTCTTCCTGAAATACAACCCGCACGTCTACACGCCGGATACGGTGCGGCGGCTGTTCGGGCACTACACCGAGTTGCTGACCGCCCTCAGCCGGAATCCCGAGCTGTTCGTCCATGAATACTCCATGGTCCCGGAGCCGGAGAAGCAGCAGCTCCTGTCCGGGTACAACGACACGCGGGCCGATTATCCGCGGGACAAATGCGTCCATCAGCTCTTCGTGGAACAGGCCGCGGTCCATGCCGCCGACAGCGCCGTGGCCTGCGGAGACGAGCAGCTGACGTACGAGCAGCTGCACAGGAGCAGCAGCGATCTCGCGTTGTATCTGCAGGCGCTGGGCGTGGGACCCGACAGTCTGGTCTGTCTCTGCACCGGGCGTTCGCTGGAGATGGTGGTCGGCCTCCTCGGAGTGGTGCAGGCCGGCGGAGCGTATGTGCCGCTGGATCCGGATTATCCGGATGAGCGCC
Source organism: Thermoanaerobaculia bacterium (assembly GCA_035630815.1). Classification (GTDB taxonomy): domain Bacteria; phylum Acidobacteriota; class Thermoanaerobaculia; order Gp7-AA8; family Gp7-AA8; genus QHVT01. Next base: position 12,491 of record DASQJY010000028.1, on the reverse strand, counting down.
TCGCCTACATGCTGCGCGACAGTGGAGCGGCGATCGTGCTCACGACCCGCAAATTCGCCGGCCGGTTGAGCGCTTTAGTCGCTCCGGATACGACGCTGGTTTCACTGGATGAAGACTGGGCGTCCATCGCCGCGCGCGCCGGCGAGCTCAAAGCCGCAAACGTCCAGCTGCGTCAGGAAGTCAGGCCGCATCATCTGGCCTATGTGATCTACACGTCCGGCTCCACCGGTGCGCCGAAGGGCGTGATGGTCGAGCACCGGAACCTGGCGAACCTGGTCGAATGGCACCGCACTGCCTTCCGGTTGAACGCGGGCGATGTCTCGACCGGAGTCGCCGGAGTCGGGTTCGATGCCGCGGTGTGGGAAGTCTGGCCGCCCCTCTGTACAGGCGGGACTCTGGTGTCGCCCGCGGCAGAGGTTCAGCACGATCCGGATGCGCTGCTCCGGTGGTGGGAGACGCTGCGGGCCGACGTCAGTTTCCTCCCCACACCGCTCGCGGAATCCGCATTCGCCCAGGGGATCAGCAACGCGCATCTGCGGGTGCTGCTCGTCGGCGGAGATCGTCTGGATCAGCTCCCGCTGCAGCCGGAGCGGTTCCTGCTGGTCAACAATTACGGACCGACCGAATGTACGGTCGTCGCGACGTCGGGCGTGATCGAGCGCTCCGCCGAAGTGCTGCACATTGGACGTCCGATTTCCAACACGAAGATCTACATCCTCGACCCTCATGGCCAGCCCGTGCCGGCGGGAGTGTCGGGCGAGATGTACGTCGGAGGAGAGGGCGTTGCGCGCGGATACCTGAACCGGCCGGAGCTGACCGCGGAGCGCTTCCTGCACGACCCGTTCAGCGACGCTCCGGGCGAGCGGATGTACCGGACGGGTGATCTGGCGCGCTGGCTGGACGACGGCAATATCCAGTACCTCGGACGGATCGACACGCAGGTCAAGATCCGCGGCTTCCGCATCGAGACCGGCGAGATCGAGGCGCAGCTCAAGCAACAACCCGAAGTCCAGGACTGCGCCGTGATCGTCCAGGGGGAGGGCGCGAACAAGCAGCTCATCGCCTTCTATCGCGCCCGTGGGACCACGGCGGAGCTCATCCTCGAGCTGTCAATCGAGGATCTCAGGGCCCATCTCGCGCGTACATTGCCGGACCACATGATCCCGGCCGCGTTCGTCAGCCTGCCGGCGATCCCGCTGAATCCGAACGGCAAGGTCGACCGCCGCGCGCTGGCGCAAATGGAGGTCACCGTGACCTCGGGGCGGCCATATGTGGCACCGCGGAACGACATGGAGCAGCAGCTCGTCGACATCTGGGCCGAGGTCCTGAACCTGGCGCCGGAGAAAATCGGAGTCGACGACAACTTCTTCGAGCTCGGCGGCCATTCACTGCTGGCGACGCAACTGATCTCGAAAATTCGCGGCCGTCTCAATGCCGATCTCCCCCTGAAAGCGCTGTTCGACGGCGGCAGCGTGGCCGACCTGGCCGGGCTGATCGACAAGGCGGCCAGGAACGACACCCCGGCCATTCAACCGGTCAACAACGCAAAATCCGGCCGGCTCCCACTCAGCTTCGCCCAGGAAAGGCTCTGGTTCCTCAACGAGCTCGAGCCCGACAGCGCCGGCTACAACGTTCCGGGCGCGGTCGTCCTCACGGGCGAGCTGAACGTCGACCAGCTGGAACAGGCGTTCAATCTCGTCATCGCGCGCCATGAGAACCTGCGCACTGTCTTCCCCACCGTGGACGGACAGGCATACCAGCAGATCCTCGACCGTGTGGATTTCGCGCTCGAGCGCATCGACATCAGCCATTACGAGGCGCAGGAGGCGCGGGACACCGTTGCGCGGCAGCTGTGCCATACCGAGGCCATTACGCCGTTCGATCTGGCGAAGGCCCCCCTGATTCGCGGGAAGGTGATCAGGCTCGCCGGGCACGAGCACATTCTCATGCTGAACATGCACCACATCATCAGCGACGGATGGTCGCTCGGCGTCCTGATCAGAGAACTCGGCGTGATTATGGACGCCCTGCGCAATGGCCGGAGTCCGGAGCTGCCTCCGCTGCCGATTCAGTACGTCGATTACAGCGTCTGGCAACGGCGTTGGCTGGAAGAAGGCGGCATCCTCGAGCAGCAGCTCGCGTACTGGAAACAGAAACTGTCCGGCGTTCCGGAGATCCTGGAGCTGGCGACGGATTACCCCAGGCCCAGCGTCCAGAGCTTTGCCGGTTCTACGTACACGTTCGCGCTCGATGCCCGGCTGACGGCCCAGCTCAAGCGTCTGGCCGAGCAGCAGGGCGGCACGCTGTACATGGTCCTGCTGGCGGCGTTCAAGGCTCTGCTCCATCGCTACACCGGGCAAAACGATCTCTGTATAGGAACTCCGATCGCCAACCGCCAGTACGAGGAGACGGAAGGCCTGATCGGGATGTTCGTCAACACCCTGGCGCTGCGAACCCGGGTCGACGGCGACGATCCGTTCGTCGCGCTTCTGGCGCAGGTGAAGACCACCTGTCTCGAAGCCTACGAGCATCAGGATGCACCGTTCGAGAAGATCGTCGACCTGCTGCGCCCCCAGCGCAACATGGCGGTCAGCCCGCTCGTGCAGGTGATGATGTTCCTGCAGAACGCCGATCCCGTTGCGCAGGCTCCGAATATCCGGCTTTACCCGGTGGACAGCGGCATCAGCAAGTTCGACCTGACGGTCGGATTTACCGAGACCGCGGATGGGCTGACCGGCGCCATCGAGTACAGCACGGCGTTGTACAAGCCGCGCACCATCGAGCGCATGGCCGCGCATCTCACGGCCTTGTGCCGGGCCATCACCGCCGAGCCCACCGCGACGGTCGGCGAGCTCGATTACCTGAGCGCCGCGGAAAAGCACCGGGTTCTCTTCGACTACAACACCACGTCCGCCGATTACCCGAAGGACAGGTGTCTGCACGAGCTTTTCGTGGAGCAGGTCGCGCTGCATCCGGATAAAACCGCCGTCGTCTGCGGCGAGGAGCAGCTGACGTACCAGCAGTTGTACGCCCGGAGCCGGGAGCTCGCGCTGTATCTGCAGACGCTGGGAGTCGCGCCCGACAGCCTGGTCTGTCTCTGTACGGAACGCTCGCTGGACATGGTGATCGGCCTTCTGGGAATCGTGCAGGCCGGCGGAGCCTATGTGCCGCTGGACCCCGATTATCCCGATGAGCGCCTGTCTTACATGCTGCGGGACAGCGGCGCGTCGATCGTGCTCACCGAGAGCAAGCTTGCACGCCGGTTGGCGGCGCTGGTGCCGGAGGATACAAACATCGTCGTCCTGGATGAAGACCGGCCACGCATCGCCGAGCTTGTCGCCGGCTTGAATGCGCGGAACGTCCGGTTGAGCCGCCAGGTCAAGCCGCATCACCTGGCCTATGTCATTTATACCTCGGGCTCTACCGGTGAGCCCAAGGGTGTCATGGTCGAGCACCGGAACCTGGCGAACCTGGTCGAATGGCACCACACGGCATTCGGGTTGACGGAAAGAGATGTCTCGACCTGCGTCGCCGGCGTGGGGTTCGATGCCACGGTCTGGGAAATCTGGCCGCCCATCTGCGTCGGCGCGACCCTGGTGCTCCCGACAGCGGACGTCCAGCGCGATCCTGAAGCGCTGCTCGAATGGTGGGAGACGCTGCCGGTCGACGTCAGTTTCCTTTCTACCCCATTGGCGGAGCTTGCGTTTGCCCGTGGAAACGGTAATGCGCAGTTGCGAGTTCTTTTGACGGGCGGGGATCGCCTGCACCAGTTACCTGCGGAATCGGCGCGGTTCCGTCTGGTCGTCAACAATTACGGCCCTACGGAGTGCACGGTCGTCGCGACCTCGGGCGAGGTGAGGAGCTCCGACCCGGTTCTCCATATCGGCCGTCCCATTTCCAACACGCAGATCTACATCCTCGATCCATACCGGCGGCCGGTGGCCATCGGCGTGGCAGGCGAGATCTACATCGGCGGAGCGGGAGTTGCGCGCGGGTATCTGCGCCGGCCGGAATTGACCGCGGAGCGGTTTCTGCACGATCCGTTCAGCAGTGAAGCCGGCGCGCGTATGTATCGATCGGGCGATCTGGCGCGCTGGCTCGAAGACGGCAGTATCGAATATCTCGGCCGCATCGACACCCAGGTCAAGATTCGCGGCTTCCGCATCGAGCTCGGAGAGATCGAGGCTCAGCTGAATCGCCACCCCCAAGTCCAGGAGTGTGCCGTCATCGCGCAGGGTGAGGAGGCGAGCAAACAACTGATCGCCTTCTATCGCGGCCAGGCCACCACGGCCGATCACCTGGTCGAGCTGCCGTGCGAGGAGCTGAGGGCGCATCTGTCACGGACGTTGCCCGAATACATGGTGCCCGCGGCGTTCGTCAGCCTGCCCGCGATTCCGTTGAACCCGAACGGCAAGGTGGACCGGCACGCGCTGGAGCGGATGGACGTGGCGGTGGCCGCGCGCCAGGACTATGTCGCGCCGCGTGACGAGGCCGAACAGCGGCTCGTCGCCATCTGGGCCGAGGTGTTGAACCGGGAGCCGGGAACGATCGGCGTCCACGACAACTTCTTCGAGGTCGGTGGACACTCGCTGCTGGCGACGCAGCTGGTCTCGAAGATCCGCGGCGAGCTGGAAGTCGACCTCCCGCTGAAGACGCTCTTCGGCCGCGGCAGTGTCGCGGAATTGGCCGCGTTCATCGCCACGGCCAGGAAAAGCGATGTTCCTCCCATTACACCCGTCGAGCGTGCGCAGTTCGAGCGGCTGCCGCTGAGCTTCGCCCAGGAGCGACTCTGGTTCATCAACCAGCTGGAGCCGAACAGCGCCGGGTACAACGTTCCGGGCGCGGTCACCATTCAGGGCGAGCTGGACATCGACCAGGTGAACGAGGCGTTCAACCTCCTCATCGAACGTCATGAGAGCCTGCGCACCGTCTTCCCGAACGACGACGGAAATCCGCGCCAGCTCATCCTCGATCGCATGGAGTTCGAACTGCGGCGGATCGACCTGAGCGCGTTCGACAAAGATGTGCGTGACAGCGAAGCAAGACGCATGTGTCAAACCGATGCAGCGACGCCGTTCGATTTAGCGCACGGCCCGCTCCTTCGCGGGATGGTGATCAGGCTCGCGGAGCACGAGCACATCCTCATGCTCAACATGCACCACATCATCAGCGACGGCTGGTCGCTGGGCATCCTGATCCACGAGCTGGGCGTGATCACCGACGCCTTGCGCCAGGACCGGCGTCCGGAGCTGGCGCCGCTCGCGATTCAGTACGCCGATTACAGCGTCTGGCAGCGGAAGTGGCTCGAAGAGGGCGGCATTCTCAACCAGCAGCTCGCCTACTGGCAGAAGAAACTGGCCGGTGTTCCGGAGAGCCTCGATCTGGCGACCGACTACGTCCGGCCGAGCGTGCAGAGCTTTGCCGGGGGAATCCAGACCTTTGCACTCGACGCGCAACTGACGGCGCAGCTCAAGCGCCTGGCGGAACAACAGGGTGGCACGCTGTACATGGTGCTGCTGGCCGCCTTCAAGGTCCTGTTGCATCGGTACACCGGCCAGACCGACATCTGTGTGGGCAGCCCGATCGCGAACCGGCAGTATGGAGAGACCGAGCGCGTGATCGGGATGTTCGTCAATCTGCTGGCTCTGCGGAGCAGGGTAGAGAGCGCAGCCACGTTCGCGGCTCTGCTGGCTCAGGTGAAGGAGACCTGCGTCGAGGCGTACGAGCATCAGGATGCGCCGTTCGAGAAGGTCGTCGACCTGCTGCAACCGCAGCGGAACCTCACCATCAGCCCCCTGTTCCAGGTCACGCTCACATTGCAGAATACCGACGCCGTCGCGTTCGACGCGTCGACTCAGCGCTATCCCCTCGACAGCGGCATCAGCAAGTTCGACCTCGGCTTCGATTTCACGGAGACCGCCGAAGGTCTGGCCGGCTCGCTCGAATACAGCGCCGCCCTGTACAAGCCCGCAACGGTCGCGCGGATGATCGAGCACTTCACGGCCATCTGCCGGGCCATCACCGCCACGCCTGCCGCGCAGATCCGCGACCTGCAGTACATGGGCGATGCGGAGAAGCACGAACTGCTGGCGGGCTTCAACGACACGGCAGCAGAGTTCCCGCGGGACAAATGCCTGCACCAGTTGTTCATGGAGCAGGTTGCGCAGTCTCCGGAGCGGATCGCCGTCATTTCCGGCGACGAACAACTGACGTACGAGCAGCTGTACGCGCGCAGCCGCGATCTCGCGCTCTACCTGCAGGCAGAGGGCGTCCAGCCGGACGGTCCGGTCGGTCTCTGCATGGAGAGATCGCTGGACATGGTGGTGAGTCTGCTCGGGATTCTGCAGGCAGGCGGCGCGTATGTGCCGCTGGACCCGGACTATCCCGTCGAGCGCCTCGCGCACATGCTGCAGGACAGCAGCGCGGCCATCGTTCTGACGCAGGAAAAGCTACAGGACAAATTGACTTCTCTGACTCCGGAGGGGACGCGCATCGTTCCTCTGGACCTGCACTGGCCGGTGATCGACGCACGCGTTGCCGCGCTGAAGGCGGAGAACGTCGAGCTAGTCGAACGAGTCGAACCGCACCATCTCGCCTACGTGATCTACACCTCCGGCTCGACCGGCCGACCCAAAGGGGTGATGAACGAGCATCGCGGCGTGGTGAACCGGCTGATCTGGATGCAGAACGCCTACGCGCTGGACGCGGATGACACGGTGCTGCAGAAGACTCCGTTCAGCTTCGACGTGTCGGTGTGGGAGTTCTTCTGGCCGCTCCTCACCGGCGCGAGACTGGTCATGGCGCGGCCGGAGGGACACAAAGACCCCGGCTACCTCGTCGACACGATCCGGGAACACCGGATCACGACGCTCCACTTCGTGCCGCCGATGCTGCAGGTGTTCCTGGATCATCCGGATGCGGCGCAATGCCTCAGCCTCACGCGCGTGATCTGCAGCGGAGAAGCGCTGCCGTCGATCCTCGTGCGCCGCTTCGGGGAACTGCTGCCTCACGCGACGCTCTACAACCTGTACGGTCCGACGGAAGCCGCCGTCGACGTGACGGCCTGGACGTGCCCGGCCGTGAACGTGCCGACGATCATCCCCATCGGCCGCCCCATCGCGAACACGCGGATGTACATCCTCGACGCGCATGGAGCAACCGTGCCGATCGGCATCCCGGGTGAGCTGTACATCGGAGGAGTGCAGGTTGCGCGCGGCTATCTGAACCGGCCGGAGCTGACCGCGGAGCGGTTCGTGACCGACCCGTTCGCCGGCGAAGCGAGCGCTCGCATGTACAAGACGGGCGATCTGGCCCGCTGGCAGGACGACGGCACGATCGAATATCTGGGGCGGAACGACTTCCAGGTGAAGATCCGCGGCTTCCGCATCGAGCTGGGAGAGATCGAAGCACGGCTCGCGGAGCACGAAGGAGTGCGGGAGGCGGTGGTGGTCGCGCGGGAAGATACGCCGGGCGACAAACGGCTGGTGGCGTACTACGCCCCCTCGCTCGAGCGCGCCTTCCCGGTCGCGCAACTGCTGCGTCTCCAGCAGACCGAGGCCGGAGCGACGGCGAGTCACTGCACCCTGGCGAATGGCCTGACGGTGTTCCAGCAGAATCAGACCGAGACCGACTTCGTCTACGACGAGATCTTCAAGGATGACGGCTACCTGAGGCACGGCGTGACCCTGGCAGATGGGGACTGCGTCTTCGACGTCGGGGCCAACATCGGTCTCTTCTCGCTCTTCGTCGCACAACGAGCGCGGAACACGACCATTTACGCATTCGAGCCGATTCCCACGGTGTACGAGTCGCTCCGGCTCAACGCTGCTCTCTATGGTTGGGCCGGGCGAGTGTACGAATGCGGTCTGGCCGACGAGCCGAAGGAACAGGTCTTCACGTTCTATCCGCACAACACCGTCATCTCCAGCAGCTCGACCAGCCAGAGCGAAGCACGAGAGATCGTCAGGTCTTTCCTGTTGCAGCAGCAGGAAACCGGCGGCGACGAAGGCGTCGAAGAACTGCTGGATGCGCGGCTGGAGAGCGAGGAGTACACCTGCCAGCTGCGGACGATCTCCGAGATCATCGAAGAAAACGGTGTCGAGAGGATCGACCTACTGAAGGTCGACGTCGAGAAGGGCGAATACGACGTTCTCCGCGGCATCAGGGACGAGGACTGGGAGAAGATCCGGCAGCTCGTCGTGGAGGTGCATGACGTCTCCGGCCGCCTTGCGGAAATCACCGGGATGCTCAGAGCTCGTGGCTATGAAGTGAGCTGCGAGCAGAGCCAGTCGCTGCAAGCGACGGATCTCTACAACCTCTATGCGTTCCACCCAGGCAGCGTCAGGAGCTCGGTCGCCGCAACGAGTGGCGCGGCGGAAAAGGTCTGGGCCAGCCCGGACTTCCTGCTGCGGGATCTGCGCGCGTTCCTGAGCGAGCGGTTACCCGATTACATGGTGCCGGCCGCGTACGTGCCGCTGGCCGAGATGCCGCTGTCGCCAAACGGGAAGCTGGACCGGAAAGCGTTGCCCGCGCCGGAAGCTGGATCGGTGGCGGCTCACGCGTATGAGGCACCGGCAGGGGAGATCGAGATCGCCCTGGCGCAGGTCTGGAGCGAGGTGCTCCATGTCGAGCGGATCGGGCGCAACGACAACTTCTTCGAGCTGGGCGGCCACTCGCTGCTGGCCACACAACTGGTCTCGAAGATCCGCAGCCGTCTCGACGTCGACCTCCCTCTGAAAGCGGTCTTCGAGAGGACGAGCGTGGCCCGGCTGGCGGAGTTCATCGCGACGGCGCAGAAGAGCGAGATCCCGCCGATCCGTCCCGTGGATCGCACGGAGCTCGACCGGCTGCCGCTGAGCTTCGCGCAGGAAAGACTCTGGTTCCTCAATGAGCTCGAGCCGGACAGCGCGGGCTACAACGTACCGGGAGCGGTGACGATCCGCGGCGAGCTGGACGTCCGCCAGCTGGAACAGGCGTTCAACCTCATCATCGCGCGGCACGAGAATCTGCGCACGGTCTTCCCCACCGAGGAAGGGCGAGCCCACCAGCGCATCCTCGAGAGTGTCGACTTCAGGTTGCAGCGCGTCGACCTCAGTCACGTCGAAGCCGGTCCGGAGCGGGCGGCTGAAGCTAGACGACTATGCCAGGCGGAGGCGGCGACGCCGTTCGACCTGGCCATGGGGCCGCTCATGCGCGGCATGGTGCTCGAGCTCGCGGAGCAAGAGCACATCCTGATGCTCAACATGCATCACATCATCAGCGACGCATGGTCGGTGGGTGTGATGATCCGGGAGCTCGACGTCATCCTGGAGGCGCTCCGCCAAGGCCAGACTCCCGAGCTGCCGCCGCTGCCGATCCAGTATGTGGACTACAGCGTCTGGCAGAGGAAATGGCTGGAAGAGGGCGGCATCCTCGAACGGCAACTCGGCTACTGGCAGGGGAAGCTGGCCGGTGTGCCGCAGAGTCTGGACCTGCCGGCGGATCACCCCAGGCCGAGCGTCCGGAGTTTCGCCGGCGCGGCGCGCGGTTTCGCCCTCGACGCGCAACTGACCGGCCAGCTCAAACGGCTGGCCGAGCAGCAGGGCGGCACGCTGTACATGGTGCTGCTGGCCGCGTTCAAAGTCCTGCTCCATCGCTATACGGGACAGAACGACATTTGCGTAGGAACACCGATCGCCAACCGGCAGTACGGCGAGACCGACGGTCTGATCGGGATGTTCATCAATACGCTCGCGTTGCGCAGCCAGGTCGACGCCGCGGATTCCTTCGCCGGACTCCTGACGAAGGTGAAGACCACCTGCCTGGAAGCGTACGAGAATCAGGATGCGCCGTTCGAGAAGGTCGTCGATCTGGTGTGCGCCCAGCGGAACCTGGCCATCAGCCCACTGTTTCAGGTGATGGTGATCCTGCAGAACACCGACATGGGTGGAGCGGTCGACGACCGCATTCAGCTCTACCCCCTCGACACCGACGTCAGCAAATTCGATCTCACGGCCGAATTCACCGAGACGCCGGAGGGACTGGCCGGCGCTCTCCGATACAGCACCGCATTGTATGAGCCCGAGACCATCGACCGGCTGGTCGGGCATTTCACCTCGCTGTGCCGCGCCATCGCGATCGCACCGGGCGCCGAGATCGGGGCTCTGGAGTACATCAGCGCGCCCGAAACGCATCAACTGGTCAGCGCGAACAACGCGACCCAGGCCGAATATCCGGCCGACAAATGCCTGCATCAATTGTTCGCCGAGCAGGTTGCTCTTCATCCCGATAGACCGGCGGTTGTATTCGGTGATCAGCAACTGACGTATCAGGAGCTCTACGACAAGAGCCGTGATGTCGCGGCGTATTTGCGCTCGCTCGGCGTCGGGCCTGACAGTCTGGTCGGCCTGTTTACGGAACGGTCGCTGGAGATGGTGGTCGGTCTGATGGGCATTCTGCAGGCTGGGGGCGCTTACGTACCGCTGGATCCCGACTATCCGGCGGAACGGCTGCAGTACATGCTGGAGGATGCCGCGCCGGCGGTCGTGCTCACCCAGGAGCGGCTGAAAGCAGGCCTCCCGGCGTCGCCGGCATCGGTCATTGCGCTGGACAGCGACTGGAGCGCGATCGCGCAGCACGCGCGCACGACTCCGCATGAGTCTCTGGATGACGTGACCTCCGCAAATCTCGCCTATGTGATTTACACGTCCGGCTCCACCGGCGTTCCCAAGGGAGTGATGATCCGCCACACCGGCGTCGTCAATCTATGGAACGCGCTGGAGAACGCGGTCTACGAGAGTCGTTCCGACTGGACGCGGGTGAGTGTCAACGCGTCATTCTCGTTCGACTCGTCCGTGAAGCAGTTCGTGCAGCTGCTCTCCGGGCGCACGCTGGTCCTCATTCCCCAGGACGTGCGGCAGGATGCGGGTGCGCTGCTGGAGTTCATCAGCCATCACCAGGTCGACGTGCTCGATTGCACCCCTTCCCAGCTCGTCGCGTTGACGGGCGCTGGGATGTTCGGGAGCACACGTCACATCCCGAAGGGGTTTCTCGTGGGTGGTGAGGCGATCGATGCCGCCTTGTGGCGCTCGCTCGTGCAACGACCGGAAGCGGTGTTCTACAACGTCTATGGCCCTACCGAGTGTACGGTCGACGCTACCGTGGCCCGCATCGCCGCGGAACGACCGTTCCCGCACATTGGACGGCCGGTCGCGAATACACAGATCTACATTCTGGACAGCCATCGTCGGCTCGTTCCGAGCGGCGTGTGCGGAGAGCTCTGTGTCGGTGGAGCGGGAGTCGCTCGCGGGTACCTCAATCGGCCGGAGTTGACGGCGGAGCGATTCATCGCCGATCCGTTCGGTGGAGATCCGCACCGGCGTCTGTACACCACCGGAGACCTCGGCCGCTGGAGGCCGGACGGCACGATCGAATACCTCGGCCGCAACGACCAGCAGGTGAAGTTGCGCGGACAGCGCATCGAGCTCGGCGAGATCGAGGCGCAGCTGGCGCGGCATGCGGGAGTGCAGGAAGCGGTGGTCATCACGCGCGAGGACGAGCCGGGCGAGAAGCGGCTGGTGGCTTATGTGACGTCCACAGGCGCGGCGTTGGGGCCGGAAGAGCTGCGGTCGCACCTGCTGTCACGAGTGCCGCAGTACATGGTTCCCGCCGCATTCGTGGAGCTCGAGGCGCTGCCGCTGACGCCGAACGGGAAGGTGGATCGCAAGGCGCTGCCGAGGCCGGAAGCGGAGGCGTATGCGCACAAAGAGTACGAGCCGCCGCAGGGGCGGATCGAAGAGAGCCTCGCACTGATCTGGCAGCAGTTGCTGCACATCGAGCGGGTCGGCCGCAACGACGACTTCTTCGAGCTGGGCGGGCACTCGCTGCTGGCCACGCAACTGATCTCCAGGATTCGCACCCGGTTCGACGTGGGCCTGCCGCTGAAAGCGCTGTTCGAAGGCGGCAGCGTGGCCCAGCTGGCTGCACTGATCGCGAAGGGAGCGAAGAACGACATCCCGCCGATCCGCCCCGTCGACAGGTCAGAGCTCGACCGTCTCCCGCTGAGCTTCGCGCAGGAAAGGCTGTGGTTCCTCAACGAGCTCGAGCCAGGGAGCGCGGCCTACAACGTGCCGGGAGCCGTCACCATCAGCGGCGAGCTGGATGTCAGTCGGCTGGAACAGGCGTTCAACCTGATCATCGCGCGCCATGAGAATCTCCGCACGGTTTTCCCGAGCGAGGAAGGGCAGGCCCACCAGCAGATCCTCGATCGCGTCGACTTCCGGCTGGAGCGCATCGATCTCAGCCACTATGCAGAGGATGCGCGCGACAACGAAGCGATGGACCTGTGCCGCACCGATGCCGCGACGCCCTTCGATCTGGCTAATGGACCACTCCTCCGTGGGAAGGTGATCAAGCTCCACGAGCACGAGCACATCCTCATGCTCAATATGCATCACATCATCAGCGACGGGTGGTCCCTCGGTGTCTTCATCAACGAGCTCGCCGTCATCGTC